>NZ_FTOQ01000009.1 GCF_900156805.1 Roseivivax lentus
TCCTAAACCCGCGGTCCGTCTCCCAGACAGCCGCTCTCAAACCGAGGCAGATGGGAAAACGTCCTTCAAGTCAGACTTCTTCAGCAACCTGTTAAACGTGTAGCCCGGCATCGTCACGATCCGCCCTTCAATCCATGGGGTGTCGTTGGACGGGCCTTCACTGACTGAGGGTTCGGCCTTGCCGTTGTTCGGCTGCGGGCCGGATGCGTGGGACAGGCCCGTTTTAATCCCTGACATGCCCGGAGGGGCCAGGTTGAAGGCCGTTGTCTTCACGCCAGCGGGTGGCTGGATTCTGGGCTGCGCATTATCTTTATCGCGCAGGCCATTGATATCCTTTGTCTTATCTTTGCTGACTTCGTTGAAGTCGGATTTGGATGTACGGCGGGCCATCTCAGATATCCTCCCCGTTCCAGTTGAACATGTGCTGCCTCAGCAGACCGTGGAGGCCCGCAGCAGCGTTTTCCGTGACAAAGAGGCGCAGCTTTGGATTGTCCTGCATCGTGCCCCACAAGGTGGCGCACCCCAGCTGCTCATCAGACAGCCCGCCAAGAGCAGCTGCATGAAACGCCTCAGTCGGCGACAGTAAAACCGTCACCTCGACGCAAGGCGGCAATGGAAATTTGAGAACCGTCATGGATCATCTCGCTTTGATTGACGATGGAGAGGAGAGGCACAGCGGCTGTATGGCCGCTGTGCTAGTGTGATCTTCACTTTGCGTGCAGGTTGACGCCTTTGGCGGCCAGTTCCGGCTCCTCGTACCACCGGATTTTGGTCGCCATGATCGGGTTGGTGTTCTCGATCAGGATCAGCTGCTTGTCCTGGTCGAGCCGCATCAGCTCATCCGGATAGGCCAGCTTTCGTTGCGCGGCAGCGCGCGTGTCTGTTGTGGTTGTTGATTTGCTGCTTGAGCCACCGCCAGACCCGCCCGTGCTTGAGCTCAAGGCCGTCGCCACCGCTGAGCTGAAATTCCAGACCGTGGTCACACCGCACAGATCAGAGAAATACTCAGCCGAGGTCTTATCCGGTGACCCGAAATAAGCCACCACGCCGCTATTGCCGATAAAGCTCTCATAATCTTCGCCATAGACCCGGCGCAGCTGGCAGAGGTCCTGGGCGATGCCCCAGAGCTGGATGCCAAAGCCCGCCATCAGACCATAGGCCTGCTCGACCATCGTCAGTCGCCCGAGTGCAGGCATCTCATCGAGGATGAAGAGCACTGGCTTTGAAGGTTGGTCTTCGATGTTGCGGGCATTGACCGTGATGGCCTGCTGGACCAACAACCGCAGCCACCGGCCAAAGGCATGCAACCGGTCGGCAGGCAGGATCAGATAGATCGACATTGGCTCTTTTTTCAAATCCTCGAACCGGAAATCGGAGGCCGAGAGGTTCTCGCGAAGGCGGGCACTATCGAGGAAGTGGGTTTCTGCCTGGGCCGATGCCAACACATTGGCCAGCAGCTTTTCTTCCTTTTGCAAGGACCGGGCCCCGGTTGAACGCACAATGTGATGGGGTGATTTCGCCATCGCCTGAAACTGCTTGGCCAGATCATCGCCGCTCAGCAGCAGAAGATCACGGACAGTGCCCAGATGCCGCTGTCCCTCAAAGGCTTCATCGAAAGCGACATACAGGATCAGCCCTTGCAGTAGCGCCTTGGCCTCTTCAGACCAGAAGCTATCGGCATGGCTGTCCTTTTGGACGAGCGCGTCAGCCAGCAACATGGCGTTTTCGACAGCATCGACGTCACCAAGCTCCAGCCAATCGAGCGGGTTAAACCGGGCAACGTCGCCGCCAGAAATGCCCCAGGGATCAACACGATAGACCTTTTGGCCCATCGCTTCGCGCGCATCACTGGTGATCATCGCGTTTTCTGCCTTGGAGTCGATCACCACGACCGAGCCTGTATAGTTCAGCAGGTTCGGAATGATGTGCGACACACCCTTGCCTGAACGCGTGGGTGCATTGGTCAACAAGTGGCGGTCGCCCTTATACGAAAACACCCGTTGGACCGCTTGGCCAATCTCATCGATGTATTCGTCATCCGGAAACGATCCCAGGATGATCCCGTCACTGCCAAACAAATCTTTTGCGTCCAGATGGTCCGCATCGGCCCACTGGCTGGAGCCGAAGGTTGTCGGCGTTCGCAGCATGGCTTTCACACCCCGCCCGATCCAGTAGCCCAGAGCGATGAAAAATCCGAAGAACGAGATCAGCCAGGCGGTTCCCCAACCCAGCATGCCCTGATTGAAGATGGCGACGATTAGCGTAACGACACCAAGACCAATCAGAATGATCCGGCGCAGTTCCTTGGCCTGCGGTGACAGAAACCAGCCAAGCGCGAAACCACAGCCGATGGACAAGGCCATCATCGCGATCCTCGCCAGAGTCATTTCGAAGTAGTAATCGAATGGCCGGTAATTATACCGATTATTGCTGCCGAATAGGCTCTGTGCGATTACGCCGTCTGCATTGAGGGCGAATAGCATTGTTATAGCGGTGAAAACCGCCATTCGTTTTTGCCAGCTCATGGCACTCTCCTTGATAAGGTGAACGTGCCATCAGCTTAGAATTAAATAGTGGGAGCTATCCTGGGTATAAGGCAGGTCGAAACAGGTAAAGAAACCAGGCCCGAAAGCTTCACTAGACGAGAGTCTAACTTATGAGGCCAGCCCCCGAAGCCTTTTCAAATTGGCTTCGCGCTTCAAATAAAATCGAGATGCCACGTCCGGCGCGATGTCGAGGATGGTTGCAGCAAACCAAACAAATTCTGCCATGTCGACTTTCGCTAGAGGTAGGATATCAACTGGCCCGTGTCGTGCGTGACGCAACCAGATTAGCAGAGAAGATAACGTCTCATCGATCAGTGATGCAGTATTGGGCTTGCCAGTGTACTGCTCGAAGGCCGTATAGGCGATCAGGAGGGCGTGGAGCTGGTCCAGCGGCAGGTTGAAGGTCGCAAGTTCGCCGGACGTGAATATCCATGGCCGCTTGCCGACCGGCTTGGTATCCATCCGCACCAGGTCCCGCAGCGGGAAATTGACCTTGTAGGTTTCGACTTCCTGGGCTGCGCGGGATCGCAGAACGGACAGCTTATCCGGATCGAGATCGGTTATACGTTTGGCTCCATTTTCTGCAGTGTTCAAATCGCAGAAATCCTGCGGTTCTGCTGGACCTTGCCTTCACCATAACCGACCCTGTACCCCACTGGGGGTGGCATGCTGGGTCTATAGATCATCCTGTGCATCGCGACGGGCATATGACCCGATCCGTCGGAGCCGAGACACAGTTTTATGGGCGTCGGTTCAGATGGTGGTAGTAGATTGATAATTGAGGTTTTTGTACCAAAAAATATCTTGCTACTCTCAATCCACCAACGGTTCTTTGAGCCCTTTTCCACAGGTTCCAGACACACAAAACCCCACCATCCCTACGGCCCTAAGAGTGGGCGCGGAATGGTGGAATTTTCCAAATGTTAGCGCGTGTACCCGTCGTACATATCGCTGATTTTGTCGACCTTTTGATTCACGTCTTTCGAGATACCTTTCCGAGCACGACCTGTACCCGGAACGACATCATTCACGGGAGCCTGTCCCGAAATTGTTGCAACGCTGCGCATAGCTCCAAGGTAGGTGGAGAACCCTTGCTCAGTATCACGACGGATTTGCTCCTCCCAAGTTCCTTGCTGAGCATACGTACCGCTCTGAGAGGATGACCACGAGTATGTGTTGACAGTCATATGCCCGCGCTCTGCGCTAGCGAGGTTTCTATCTTCAGCTGAAGCTGTTGTTGCAATGCTTGCAGATCCAATGAATGCAGCACAACAAGCACGTTTCATCACAGATTTAGTCATTTGCCATCTCCTGCAAATGCTTGAGTTCCGATTGAACACCATCAAAAACAATTTTTTCCACTTCAGATATGACGAGTTTAGACGTTGCTGGCCGATAGATTTCCATTTCACTATCAGAAAAGTCTGACCTGTCTTTCCATGTGTCAGCTTCAACCGCGACGCGGTACTCTTCCCTATACTCTTGGCACAGGCTCCGTACTTGCGTTTCAATCTGTTTTGTCAGGCTGAAGTTATTTTTATAGCCAAGTGTGACGCCACCGCGGAACAAACAATATCCATATACATACCGTGCATCCGTTAGTTGTTGGGGCGAGGTATCGGTAGCTGGTACTGTTGGGGTCTGAACACACGCGCTTACGGCGGTCATGCCAAAGAGTAGCGCCCCTGTTAGAAGTTTTATTCTCACAAGCATTTGTCCTTTTCAGTAATTTTATTCAGCCTAGCAGAATCACATTAGATGTATAGAGAATACACTAATGCTGTGCAATGATGTGGTAAAAGGCCTTCCATTTGGAGCGGCTTTGGCCGATGCCGTTTCGGATACGCCCCACGGTTCTCCGTTTAGCTGGCTGCATTGGATTAACCCCGATCGTGCGCAGCCTGCACGGTCTCCATGATGAAATCATCATAGGTCCGTGCGCCCTCAATCTTAGCGGCTAGGGCATCGTAGGCAGCCCGGCCTCGCAGATGGAGGCCCAACAGCTGCAATGACAGATCGCCAGATGAGGCAAAGCTTGGAACGGGCGCATCGTTCTCATCGAGCACGAAACAGCCTCGCAGGCGTAGAGAATAGATGTCGCTCACGAGTTCGAGCAACGGATCGATATCGGCTTGCGTCAACATCGGAACCTCCGGATTGGGCGGGGAATCATATCAGAACGGAATGGCTTCAAATTCTTCATCTGTCAGGGGCGTCGGTTCGCTCAATACGCCCGACTTGATCAGCTCGCGTTCGACATCTTGCCAGATCGGCCAAACCCGATGAAACGCACTTTCCATACCCCGCTTGAACTCATCCGAAGGCGCTTCGCGCGCATGCAGTGCGACGATGTTTGTTTCCGGCTCAGGCCAACGGCACGCATCCTTAGACACGCGGGCCAGAGCTTTTTTCATAGCGGTCAGGACGACAAGAAGATCATCATCAGTCATACAGGATTCTGCCCTAAAATTAAGTTGGAAATCTAGGCCGAAGACCGGCCTTGCGCACCTTGTCACCAAACGTGATGATTACCCCATGACATCCGAGATTGACGAACAAGCCGAAGTTTCACCTTTTTGCGTTTGGTACTGGCAGTGGCGCAATCGCACAGTTAATCAGCGGGCCGCCGAAATGGCGCGGCTCTACTATCGATCGCCTCGGTCGAAGGCCCAATAGGGCAGGAGGCGGTGTCATGAAAAATCGTCCCGAGTGGTGCGGGCGCAGGCGAAGCCGAGCCACGGTCGTGGCGATTTTACTTGATACCGCACATGACCGTCCACAGCTTAGTCCAGCACCCTGAAAGACAAAGTCCTTTCGGGGTCTGCCCTGCGGCGAGCATATAGGTATCGCAAGGAGGAAGAAATCCTCCTCGCAAGATAACATCAAAAGAAGCTCATCTTTGCCGAAACTGGTTACCATCCCATCCAAACTTAAAATTGCTAAGGTCATGTTGGAGAAACGACACGGTTGGTCGCTCACCATGACCAACCTCTATTCCAGTACCATTGAAAGATGTTACCCGGTCAAGAGTGCTTCCTCTTCGCATATAGACGATTGCTTCGCACACTTTGGTTCCACAGGTTTTACTTTGTTGTTGCGCGCCTTCGCACTCAATCCACTCATCAGAGAGAATAAGATCATCCCGTCCGTCGCCATCCAGGTCTGTGATGGTAATCCCCTGCTCAGAAAATGAACCGCTCCTCCCCTCACAACCTTGGTGAATATGCTGCTGAACGAGATAGCGGGCCGCGTTTGAGAGAGTGGGAGCTGGATTCTTCCAAGCGCTCAGTTTTTCACAAAATTCTGAGTCGCGGATCAAGTACTTAAAGGGGTCCTTACTAATAACATCTGTTGTTCCCTGGTTAGCCAAGCTGATTACCGCATTGTTAGCTGCCATCCCCGGCCCGCCAAAGCGATCAGAGAAATATTGAAATAATTCACCCTCTGATGAGGCGCAGCTTCCAGACATATCAGATCCCGGACCAGCAGGCGAAATGGTAAATGCCATTTTTGCGCCGCCAGAAAGAATAGAGATAACCTTTCCTGCCGGAGTGTTATTTGCAATGATGCCTGGAATTTTCTTTGTGATTTCGTTTAACTTCTCGTTGGCTATCTCATCCAATAGACGTTCAGTCAAATTCTGTCGGATTTTCTTTTTTATCTGTGAATCGAAGTGTTGATCTACTGCCTCAGAAAATTCGTCACCAGATGAGCTGCTTTCATCGCTCTCTTGGGAGAAGGCGGGTTCCGCCACAGCGAAAAATGCGGCGCAGGCACTCAAAGCAATAGGTTTCATACGGTCTATTCCTGGTTTTCATGGCTTGAAATATCAAAGAGTACGTCTTGTTGGATTTCAAAAATTATGGTTTCTCTAACGTAACGCTTAGCTTCGTCAGGTGATAAGGCGTTCGTCTCCATAGATTGTGAAATTGGTCCCTCCTCTAGGAACTTACTAATGAATTTGTCTTGGTCTTCCCGGCACTCATACGAGCCGCGGCCTACTGATTTTATAGGGTCGAGGCCCTTGCTTTCGTGAAAATGTGTTGCGGCAATATGTATGCATAAAACAAGAGAGACATATTCTTCGTGTATTGGCTGAAGGCTTTCCGAGGGCTGACCTTTCGAGCCAGAGCAAATGATCATTGCCGTTGTGAAAGCTATGAAAATACAGCTAAATCTTAAGTAATGCATATTTTGATTTCCAATCTACCAGTCTCAGTAGCCCCATAATAACGAATTTTAATTTGAAGATCATTCATCATGTTGCGAATTTTGGCAAGGCGGCCAAGCAAAAATAGAGAGCTGATCCTGATCGAGAGGCCTGTCATGGACGCCCAAGTGGGAGCACGCTCGCGGCTAACAGACTGCGCGCTGTCCTATGATTAAACACCAAGGGGCGATCATAATGTTGAGCCGCCCCTCAGATATTAATATTATCAACTCTTGTTCGGTACTGCTGCGCCACCAGAGTGGATAGTACCGACAGACTTGGTTCCGTCTGTGTTGTGGATGATTACAGGCGCAGTTCCACCGTACGGCTTTTCCCCGTTCGTCGTCGAGATCGTTTTTCCGTTTGCATCTTTCATGCTTTAGTCCTCCAGTTTCGATCGCTACACCGCGTAGCGCCGATGCCTAGGGACGTAGGCTTAACTGACCATGAAGTCAACAAGTTTATTAACTTACGGACTTGTGTTTGACCGCAGTCTTGCCATACCTTCACGTGATGCGCTCCGTTGCTTCGTCACAATCTCTGCATCGCTGCGAGACAGATCACTAATGGAACGACCTTGCGAAGGTGGGAGTAGAACATCAAAATTTTCTATTTTATCCCTGCGCTTATAAAGAGCTTCGTATAAAGATTTATCCCACGCCTTAATGTGACTGCGTACAATTTTGGCAGGGCGTTCAGATGTTCCGGTGAGCCCCACATAGACACGCTCAAGAAAGGCTTCAGGTTTTTCAGACCGATGCTCGCGATCTTTGTAAAGCTCTGGTGCTCGATCTGGTAGCGGGGCCTCTTGCTCAGTTGACTGTGCAGTCAGTTCTGCCAAATCAGCCTTAAATGCTTGAAAAGTCTTTTCATCATTGCGCCCAACTTCACGCGCCTCGTTGAAGAGTTGCCGAATCTGTTTTTTAATATCGTTAAGTCTTAACTCCGTATCGCTCAAAATATGGTGGTCCAAATTATCGCTGTTTAATTTTTCACCTTTAAGATAGCATAATTCAGTTTTCGACAGGAAGAATTTTATTAGATTTATGCGGGATAGGCCGCGCTGATCTGAGAAGTCAGCCCCGGGAATGTTATCAAGTGTGATAAGTTGATTGATGTAGCTATTCTCAATCCTACAAATTTCTTCATACATTGCCTGATTTACATCTTTATTCTTTGCGGCAAGGATGTCTTCTAAACGAAAATTATTTATAGCCTGTAATTCTAGGGCATGGATGCGATCCATTGCCTGAGCTGCTACGAATTGCCGGTGCCTTTGAAAACCCATCTCAGATCGTAGATGGTCCCGTTCTTGTTCAAAACTTGTATTTTCGTTTTGTCGTTCTCTCAAACGTTTAAGAGTTTCCGGTGTTCTTTCAATTTGATGTATGACGCCAGAGCGTTCTTTGCGAATTGCATCGCTGTCAGTTGGTGTTGCTGTTTCGTACGTTCGGGGCATGGCTGCTCTCACAAATCAAAAGTCAATATCTTAATACAACTTGTTGACTTCTGGTGCCAGATATCATCTTGCGGACATCGTTGGCGGTCATGTCTACCCTCTCTCCCCAGACGTCACGACAAAGCGATGCACGGACGAGCGCTGATGATGAGCGCGCTTTCGTGGGTAAGCTAGCCGTTTCGGCTGCAGGTTTTTCTTAGGCAAAGTGAATAATTTCTATATAAATCAGATCGATATACTTGGTCCGCGGTGAAGGCTCTTTTGATGTTGAGTGACTTTTTGATCGCGATGATCCTTCAACGTTTGACCGATAGACCGCACCAAGATTTTCCTATCCTGGGCTTGCCTCAGCCGTAGCTTCCGAAACTGCTCTTGAAGGCGTTGACGGTCTCGCATCTGCGCAAGCACAAGATTGTCTCGCTGCTCCTGATCCCGCTTTGCACAGTGCGCAGCCTCAAACTCGTTCTGCTCTCTGATTTTTGCTGTTCTTACCCGTCAGCCGGTCAAACAGTCCGCGAAGGCCTTTGTTCAACCGCTCTTGACGTTCCTTTGTTTCTGCTTGCCAGCGCTTGTCCTGGCCTTCTTTGAGACGTTGTCGCTCTTGCATGTGCTGCGCCTTCATTTCAGCCCTTGCATCGAGCAGTGGCTGCGTATCACGACGATGTTTGGCTTTAGTTTGATCGATGAATGACAGCAGTTGCTGTGTCACCTTCGATCGCACTGTCTCACGCACTGCGGCAACGCTTTGAAGCTGATCAGGTGAGCCAAGCTTGTCTCGTAACGTTTTTGCTTTTTCACCGATCAGGCGCGGCAGGAAAAAGACATCGCCGTTGACGTCCAAAGCGACAAAGCCGCGTCGATCCCCCTTGGCCAGAAAATACCCTTTCTCCTCCAGCGCGTTGCTGAACGCACGCAGAGTGTCCGATCTCGTCCAAGCCTCTTGAAAGGCCTGTTTGATTTCCCGTGGGTCGATGTCTTGCCGCTTGGCCTGCTGCCACTCGGCCAAGGTAAAGTTGAGAGGATTCTTGTTACCGTACGCCGCCAACCCGTCAGGCAGGGGCCAGCCGTGATCAAGAAACAGATCACGAGAGACGTCACGCAGCCTGTTCTTGTAGTGGGGAAGATTGATCGCCTTCATCTCGTCCACGTTAATTCTCGACCAGACGACATGGGCATGCCTTCTTCCTTCCTTTTCATGAATGATGACGGCGCGCGGCTGACCGCCAAGTCCCAGCGCCTGCTCAGCTCTGTTGGCCGCATCTATAAAGCCTTGCTCTGAGGCAACATGATCACTCGGAGGATTAAGGCTCAGGGAAAACATGAACTGCTTGCACCGCGTAGCAGTGGAGATGGCGCGCGCCTCGGATAACGCGCCATGAAGATTGTCGGCGACGAATCCCCGAATCTGCAAAACCGTGACATGGTCATTGTCACGGTCGTTCATGAGGTGATCTGCCAAGGCGGCAGCACCCGCTCGTTGTGATCCAACCAGTATCATGGGTTCACCCTTTAAGAGCTTGGATCAGGGTTGCCCGCATCCATGCGATATCCGCGAGAGCGGCTCTGATATCCGCCTCAAGCTCATCATCGACATACAGCGTGCCCTGGTTCAGCGCTTTGGCGATCTGGTTAAGGTTGTTGGCGTGGCGCGTCTGGCCGAGACGGGCCAGGACCTCGGCCAAGAGCCGTTGATGTTCGACCGGTGGCTTGCGGCGCTTCCTATATTTTGGCGCTGCCTCACTCAGAACGACGGATTTTATGTACGAGGCAAGCGGCATCACCCCTGCTTTAGCTTCAAGCTGTTGCCGTTCCTGTTCGCTCAACCGCAATGAAAATGGTGCGGGGCGGCTCATGGCTTTGGCCTCCTAGCATTAGGAGACTTGGTCGCTAAGTTTTCGCTGCGACTATCAAGAGTACGCAGCCAGTAAGCGTACTCAGGTTCGGATCGCAGATACTTCTCCCAATCCTCAAAGACCGACAGCAACTCATTGGGATCAATCTGTTCGATGAAGATATTGGTCGGTGCACCACTTCCCCGCCTTCCATTTCCTTGACGTGCCAGCGGATTACCGCCTGCGCAGGATCCGGCGGGAAGCGCCTATTCCCGCAACCGCCGGTCCGCCCGGAATGAGCCCGCCCGGCGTCGCGTCGGCCGCGCGCGACCGCGCCCCGGCGCGGCGCGGCACAAGAAATCGCCCGGATGCCGTCCGCGCCTCCCCCTGCTGAGCGCGCTTTTCACCCCGATCCGCACCCGGTGCGGCGCCGCCGAAACCCAATCCCACCGCGCCAGTCAAAGGCAAAAACCGCCTCTCTCGCCGCCCCGCAGCGCCCCGCCGGCCCGGCCTGACGCAACGCCAAGGCCATGCCGGACGGAACAAAACCGCCCTCCCAAGGCTTCCTCCCCTGCCAATCCGGCCAGAAGGAGAACCCATCATGCGCAATATCATTTACCTCGTCGGCCTCGTCGTCATCGTTCTGGCCATCGTCCAGTTCGTCCTCTGAGCGGCGACCTCCGCATTCTGATCCCCGCACCAAGCGCAGGCGGCGGGCCTGCACTTGTCTGCGCGGAAGCCGGTTGCTAAGCCCGGGCGGTCACAGCCCAAGGCCCCGGAACATGCGCGCAGCCATCGCCACCAGCGACTACCACGTCCCCGGCGAGACCTTCATCAATCGTCACATCGCTCATCTGTTCGGCGGCGATACGGTGATCGTGACCGGCCGGTTCAACGGCGACGACGCCCATGGCAAGCCGATCTTCGAACGCCGCGCGACGCCGCCGCTCTCGGACCTGATCCGCGCGCCGTTCTGGACGCTGTGGAATCGCGCGCGGCACAAGACGACGCGGCTGCCCTTCGGCCACCAGAAAGCCGCACTCGCCGCCTTCCTGCGCACCGAACGGGTGGAGGTGATCCTGGCGGAGTTCGGTACCCAGGCCCTGGCGCTGGCGCCCTTGGCCAACGAATTGGGCATCCCGATCTTTTCCTATTTCCGCGGCACCGACGCGTCGAAATCGCTGCGTCCCGCGCGGATGCAGGCGGCCTACCGGCGAATGATGCCGCGCCTTGCCGGGGTCATATCGGTCAGCCAGTTCCTGCTCGACAACCTCGCGGCGCATGGCGTCACGCATCCGAACGCGCATGTGATCCCTTCGGGCGTTGATGTGCGCCGCTTCGCGCCCGGCGACAAGCAGACGCTCTCCTGCCTCGCGGTCGGGCGCTTTGTCGAGAAGAAGGCCCCGCTGACCACCCTGCGCAGCTTCGCCGAGGCGTCCGAAGGGCTCGATGCCGCACGGCTCGATTTCGTCGGCGACGGCCCGCTTCTGGAGCACGCCAAGGCGCTTGCGGCCGATCTCGGCGTGACCGCGAAGGTCCGCTTTCACGGCGCCCAGCCGCATGATTTCGTGCGGTCGGCGCTGGCCCGCACCGAGTTCTTCCTGCAGCATTCCGTGACCGCCGCCGATGGCAATACCGAAGGCCTGCCCACCGCGATCCAGGAGGCGATGGCCGCGGGCTGCATCACCGTCTCGACCCGGCATGCGGGCATCCCCGAGGCGATCGACGAGGGCGTCACGGGCTACCTCGTGGACGAACACGACGCGGCGGGCTTCACGACCGCGATCCGCACCGCACTGACCGCGCCCGACCGCGCCGAGATGCAGGCCCGGGCCCGCACGGTCGCGGAGACGCGCTTCGACAATGACCGCCTGCTTGCGAAGCTCGAGGACACGATCCGCACCAGTCTCGGACGCGGCTGAACCCGCGGGAGCCCGCGCGCGCTTCACAAGCCCCGCCCGCGCGGGGTAGGAGGGCGCGATGCGCCGCCACGGGACACCCATGCTGCTTTACCGATGCCTCATCTCGCTTTTCGCCCTCGGGGTGCTGTCGCGCGCCGCGTGGGGACAGGGGAAGGATGCGGTTGCCGCCCGGCTCGGGGGCGGGGCGGCCGGGGGCGGCCAGCCCCGGCTCTGGCTGCATGCGGCCTCGAACGGCGAACTTGCCTCGGCGCGCCCGGTGATCGAGGCGCTGCAGGCCGCCCGGCCCGACCTGCCGCTCATCGTGACCTGCAACACCGAAACCGGCTGCGCGCTGGCCCGCCGCATGGGGCTCGAGGCGCGGCTCGCCCCGCTCGATCTTGGCTGGGCCGTGGCGCGATTTCTGCGCGGCTGGGGCGTCGTCGGGCATATCACCCTCGAATCGGAGCTTTGGCCGAACCGGATCGCGCGCATGCCCGGACCGGTGATCGTGCTGGGCGGACGACTGACGGCGAAATCCGCCAAAGGCTGGGGCCGGGTGCCGGGCCTTGCGCGGCGGATGCTGGCGCGGGTCGATCTGCTGTCGGCGCAGGATGCGGGCTCGCGGGATCGGTTCCTCGCGCTCGGTCTGCCGCAGGCGGCGGCGGGGCCGGTCGTCGATCTCAAGGCGCTCTACAAGCCGCCCAGCGACATGGCGCCTGAACCGGACCTCGCCGCCGCCTATCCGCGTGCGCGGACCTGGCTCGCGGCCTCCACCCATCCCGGCGAGGAGGAGGTGGTGATCGCGGCGCATCTTTCGGCCCGCGCGGCGGAGCCGGAACTGCGCCTGATCCTCGCACCGCGCCATCCTCGGCGCGCCGACGCGGTGGCGTCGATGCTGGAGGCGGCGGGGCTTTCCGTGTCGCGCCGCAGCCGGGGCGAGGCGGGCGCGGAGGTGCTTCTTGCCGACACGATGGGCGAGATGGCGCGCTGGTACGCGCTGGCGGGCCGGGTCTTCATCGGCGGCACCCTGACCGATCGCGGCGGCCATACCCCGTTCGAGCCCGCGGCCTTCGGCGCGGCCCTGCTGCACGGGCCCGACGTGGCGAATTTCGCGCGGCCCTTCGCGCGGCTGGACCGGGGGCGCGCGGCGCGCGCGGTCGAGGATGCGGAGGGGCTCGCCGCCGCGCTCACGGCGCTGGCTGCGCCCGACGCGCAGACGGGTCTGGGAGGGGAGGCCGCCGAGGTTCTGCGCCCCGAGGCCGACCTCGACGCGCTGGTCGCGGCGATCCTCGCGCGGTTCCGGCCCGCAAGTGGCACCGCTTGAAGCCCGCGCGGGACGCAATATCTATATCTTGAGCCACATCAGAGCCCGAGGATGATCAGCTACACGCTCAAATGCGGGGCGGGCCACAGCTTCGACAGCTGGTTCCAATCCGCCCGTGCCTTCGAAACCCTGCAGGCGCAGGGCCATGTGGCTTGCGCGATCTGCGGCGACACCACGGTCGAGAAGGCGCTGATGGCGCCCGCAGTGTCGAAATCGCGCGATGCCGAGGCGCAGGAGCGGATGCCGAAGAAGTCCGACCGGCCCCTCTCGGGCGCAAAAAGCCCCGCCGAACAGGCTCTTGCCGCGCTCAAGGCGCATGTGGAAAAGAACCACCATTATGTCGGGCGCAACTTCGCCACCGAGGCCCGCGCGATGCATGACGGCGTGGCCCCCGAACGCCCGATCTGGGGTGAGGCGCGGCCGGACGAGGCGCGCAAACTCGCCGAGGAGGGCGTGCCCGTGGCGCCCTTGCCCTTCACGCCCACCCGCAAGACGAACTGAGGTCCCGGATGGCCCGTATCCTCATCACCGGCGCGAGCCGCGGCATCGGCGCGGCCCTTGCCGACAGCTTCGAGGCGCGCGGCGACGAGGTGCTGCGCACGTCGCGGAACGGCGGCGTGGGATTGACGCTCGACGTGACCGACCCGGCCTCGGTCGCGGCCCTGGCCGAAAGTGTCGGGGCGGGCGCCCTCGATGTGCTGGTGTGCAATGCGGGCATCTATCCCGACAAGGGTGAGCCGCTCGACGGAGGCTACCCGCCCGAGATGTGGGACGCGGCCTTCCGCACCAACGTCACCGGCGTCTTCGCCACGATCCAAGCGTTTCTGCCGGCGCTTCGGCGTGCCGAAAGGGCGCGGATCGCCATCATCTCCTCGCAGATGGGGTCGTCCGAACGCGCGCCGGGGAACAGTTATATCTACCGGGCGAGCAAGGCCGCGGTGACCAATCTCGGGCGCAATCTCGCCGTCGATCTCAAGCGCGAGGGCATCGCCGTGGGCATCTACCATCCCGGCTGGGTGCGCACGGATATGGGCGGGCTGTCCGCCGATCTGTCGGTCGCGGCCTCGGCGGCGGGGCTCACCCAGCGCATCGACCGGCTGGACCTCGAAACGACGGGCGCGTTCCTGACCTGGGACGGGCGGGCGCACCCGTTCTGACGCGCGGCCTTGGGGCGCGGGGCTTCGGCTGCGGCGCCATTGGCCGCAGGCTGGGCCACCGCCCGGGAAGCGCAGCGCGCCCTCGACCCGCTGACCCTGGCGGCCCGTAAAGCTTGCCCCCCACCGCATCCCGGGCCCGCGTTTCGGAAAGCACACGGCGCGCGGCGGGCACACGCGGTCTCTTGCGCGCGTCTCACCCCCCGATTAAAGCGCACGGGAAATCAGTCCCCGGGAGGCGCGCCATGCCCGTTCTCGTGATGAAGTTCGGCGGCACGTCCGTCGCCACGCTCGACCGTATCCGCCGCGCCGCCAAGCGCGTCGGCGTCGAGGTCGCGAAGGGCTACGACGTGATCGTCATCGTCTCGGCGATGTCGGGCGAGACCAACAAGCTCGTGGGCTTCGTCAACGAAACCTCGCCCTTCTACGATGCACGCGAATACGACGCCGTCGTCTCCTCGGGCGAGAACGTGACCGCGGGCCTGATGGCGCTGACCCTGCAGGAAATGGACGTGCCCGCGCGCTCCTGGCAGGGCTGGCAGGTGCCGCTCCTGACCACTTCGGCCCATGGCGCCGCGCGGATCGAGGAGATCCCCACCGACAACATCAACGCCAAGTTCGGCGAAGGCATGCGCGTCGCGGTCGTGGCGGGCTTCCAGGGCATCAGCCCCGAGGGCCGGATCACCACGCTGGGGCGCGGCGGGTCGGACACGACGGCGGTCGCCTTCGCCGCGGCCTTCGAGGCCGAGCGCTGCGATATCTACACGGATGTGGACGGGGTCTACACCACAGACCCGCGCATCTGCGACAAGGCGCGCAAGCTCGAGAAGATCGCCTTCGAGGAGATGCTGGAACTGGCCTCGCTCGGGGCCAAGGTGCTGCAGACGCGCTCGGTCGAGCTGGCGATGCGCTACAAGGTGAAGCTGCGGGTGCTGTCGAGCTTCGAGGAACCATCGGACGCGGCCGGAACGCTCGTCTGTGCGGAGGAACTGATCATGGAAAGCAAGGTCGTCTCTGGCGTCGCCTTTTCGCGCGACGAAGCCAAGGTCACGCTGGTCACCATCGAGGATCGCCCCGGCATCGCCGCGTCGATCTTCGGCACGCTGGCCGAGGCGGGGGTGAACGTGGACATGATCGTCCAGAACATCTCGGAAAAGAATTACCAGGGTCACAAGGAAGGGGTCACCGACATGACCTTCTCCTGCCCGGTGGATCAGCTCAAGCGGGCCGAAAAGGCGCTCGAGGCCGCCCGCGACAGCGGCGCGCTGGTCTTCGACCGGCTCGAGACGGAAACCGAGGTCGCGAAGGTGTCGGTGGTGGGCATCGGCATGCGCAGCCATGCGGGCGTCGCCGCCAAGATGTTCCAGACGCTTGCGCAGGAAGGCATCAACATCAAGGTGATCGCCACCTCCGAGATCAAGATCTCGGTGCTGGTGGACCGCAAATACATGGAGCTGGCCGTGCAGGCGCTGCACGATGCCTTCGAACTTGAGAAGGCATGAGGCCGTAAGGCATTGGTAATATTTTGTTTACACCTTTCGCATGCGAAAGGTTTTTGCTACTCAGCCTATGGGGGAGTGCCCCTTCCCCTGTCCGGGCCGCATCGCCTATAGGTGGTGGTAGCCGAATGAGAATTGGGAATTGAGTATGCCGGATCGCGGCGAGAGCGAGAGCGAGAGCCGGAAGCTGCTGCGCCGGTTGCGCGACACCATGGCCGAAGAAGCCGCGGGTCAGGCGCGGCTCGACAAGATCACGCATCTGACCGCCGATTCCATGGGCACCGAAGTGTGCTCCATCTACCTGTTCCGCGATGCCGAGACGCTCGAGCTGTGCGCCACGCACGGTCTCAAGAAGGAAGCCGTGCACCAGACCCGCATGCGCATCGGCGAGGGGCTCGTGGGCCGCGTCGCGCGTTCGGGCGAGGCGGTGAATGCCGCCGACGCGCCCTCCCAGCCCGGCTTCCGCTACATGCCCGAGACCGGCGAGGAGATCTTCTCGTCCTTCCTCGGCGTGCCGATCCAGCGGCTGGGCGAGATGCTGGGCGTGCTCGTGGTGCAGTCCAAGGTGGCCCGTGAGTTTTCCGCCGACGAGCTTTACGCGCTCGAAGTTGTGGCGATGGTGCTGGCCGAAATGGCCGAGCTCGGCGCCTTCGTGGGCGAGGGCGCGGCGCTGAAAGCCCGCCATACCGAGCCGCGGCTCATTCGCGGCACGCAGGGCCAGGAGGGCACCGCCGAGGGCCATGTCTGGCTGCACGAGCCGCGCGTCGTGGTCACCAACCTCGTGGCCGACGATCCGCAGAAGGAAAATGCCCGGCTCGCCGAGGCGGTGCAATCGCTGCAGGTTTCGGTGGACGATCTGCTCGCCTCGGCGGAAGATCCCGAACAGCGCGCCATCCTCGAGGCCTACCGCATGTTCGCCGCCTCCAAGGGCTGGGTGCGGCGTATGGAAGAGGACATCGCCCGCGGCCTAACGGCGGAATCGGCGGTCGAGAAGCAGCAATCCAACGCCCGCGCGCGGATGAGCCAGGCCACCGACCCCTATCTGCGCGAGCGGCTGCAAGATCTCGACGACCTGTCGAACCGGCTCCTGCGCATCCTGACCGGGCAGGGCCGCCAGACCGGCGCCGAGATGCCCGCCGACCCGATCCTCGTCGCGCGCAATATCGGCCCCGGCGAGCTTCTGGAATATGGCCGGTCGCTCAAGGGCATCGTGCTTGAGGAAGGCTCCGTCGGCAGTCACGCGGCCATCGTCGCGCGGGCCCTGGCCATCCCGCTCATCATCCATGCGGGCACGATCACCACCGAGGCGCTGAACGGCGATCACATCATGCTCGACGGCGATCAGGGCATCGTGCATCTGCGCCCCGACGACACCGTCGTGGGCGCCTTCCGCGAGAAGATCGCGATGCAGGCCAAGGCGCTGGAGCGCTACGCCTCGATCCGCGACGTGGATTGCGTGTCGGCCTGCGGGGCCCGGGTGCATCTGAACATGAACGCGGGCCTGATGGCCGACCTGCCGAGCCTCGACGGCTCGGGCGCCGAAGGGGTGGGGCTGTTCCGCACCGAGCTGCAGTTCCTCGTGCGGAACAAGATGCCCCAGCGCACCGAGCTCGCCGCGCTTTACGCCCGCGTGCTCGATGCGGCCCATGGCAAGCGGGTGAATTTCCGCACGCTCGACATCGGTTCGGACAAGGTGCTGCCCTACATGAAGCCCAATGACGAGCCGAACCCGGCGCTGGGCTGGCGGGCGATCCGCGTCGGGCTCGACAAGCCGGGCGTGATGCGCATGCAGCTGCAGGCGCTGTTTCGCGCCGCCAATGGCCGCCCGCTGACGCTGATGTTCCCGTTCGTCGCGCAATTCGACGAATACCGCGCGGGCCGGGCCGAGGTGGAAAAGACCATCGCCCGCGAGCAGCGCCTCGGCCATCCGGTGCCGGAGACGCTGGAAGTGGGGGCGATGCTAGAAACGCCGAGCCTCGCCTTCGCGCCGCGCAAATTCTTCGAGGAGGTGGATTTCGTCTCCATCGGCGGCAACGATCTGAAGCAGTTCTTCTTCGCCGCCGACCGCGAGAACGAGCGCGTGCGCCGCCGCTACGACACGCTCAACTGTTCGTTCTTGACCTTCATCGAGGGCATCGTGAACCGCTGCGCAGAGACCGGCACGCCGCTGTCGTTCTGCGGCGAGGATGCGGGCCGCCCGATCGAGGCCGTCTGCCTTGCCGCGGTGGGGCTGCGCACCCTGTCGATGCGTCCGGCCTCCATCGGTCCGGTCAAGCACCTGATGATGCGCGTGCGCCTCGACGAGTTGCGCGCGGTCATCAAGGGGGCCTGCGACGAGGGCCACCAATCGGTGCGCGGCCCGGTGATGGACTACCTGCGCAGCCTCGACTAGGGCCCGCCGGCAGAGGCCCGGAGGGCCCGCGGCGAAAGCCATGGGCCTCGGCGCGTTTCGCGCTACCTATGCATTCCGTGCATGGCGGGTATTCGTGCGGTGCGGTTTCGTCACCGCCCGTTTCCCGGTACCCGCCGGGACTTGCGCCCGACGACCCGCCCGATGACCTCGAAGGAGACCGCACCGCCCATGTCCCGCACCCCGCTTGCCCGCTTCGCCCAGAGCCTCGCCTCGGCCGATCTGAACATCCTGCCGCAGGAACGGCTGAGCCCCGCCCAGATCAAGACCGAGCTTTTGTCGGGCCTGACCGTGGCGCTGGCGCTGGTGCCCGAAGCGGTGGCCTTCGCCTTCGTGGCGGGCGTGCATCCGCTGGTGGGCCTTTACGCGGCGTTCCTCGTGGGGCTGATCACCGCGCTCATCGGCGGGCGGCCCGGCATGATTTCGGGCGCGACGGGCGCGCTGGCGGTGGTGATGGTGGCCCTGGTGGCGCAGCACGGGGTGGAATACCTTTTCGCCACGGTGGTGCTGATGGGCATCCTGCAGATGACCGCCGGGGTGCTGGGCTGGGGCAAGTTCATCCGGCTGGTGCCGCATCCGGTGATGCTGGGCTTCGTCAACGGGCTCGCCATCGTGATCTTTCTCGCGCAGCTGACGCAGTTCCAGGTGCCCGGCACGGCGGAGCCTTCGGGCCACGGCGCCTCGGGCGGGGAATGGCTGCCCATGGCGCAGATGATCCCGATGCTGGTGCTGGTGGCGCTGACCATGGCGGTCATCTGGGGCCTGCCGAAACTCACGAAAGTGGTGCCCGCACCGCTGGTGGGCATCGCGGTGACCGCGGCGATCGTGATCGGCTTCGGCATCGACGTGCCGCGGGTGGGCGACCTGGCCTCGATCAAGGGCGGGCTGCCGGACTTCCACATCCCCACGGTGCCGCTGACCTTCGAGACCTTCGAGATCATCCTGCCCTACGCGGTGATCCTCGCCGCCATCGGCCTGATCGAGAGCCTGCTGACCTTGAACCTTGTGGGCGAGATGACCGGCCAGCGCGGCGGCGCGAGCCAGGAATGCGTGGCCCAAGGCGTTGCCAACACCGTGACCGGCTTCTTCGGCGGCATGGGCGGCTGCGCGATGATCGGCCAGTCGATGATCAACGTGAAATCGGGCGGGCGCACCCGGGTCGCGGGCGTGGCCTCGGCGCTGTTCCTGCTGGCCTTCATACTATTCGGCTCGCCGCTGATCGAGCTGATCCCGCTCGCGGCGCTGGTGGGCGTGATGTTTATGGTGGTGATCGGCACCTTCGCGTGGAACTCGCTGAAGATCCTGACCCGCGTGCCCAAGATGGACGCCTTCGTGATCGGCCTCGTGACCGTGGTGACGGTGCTCGAAGACCTCGCCGTGGCGGTCGTGGTGGGCGTCATCGCCTCGGCGCTGGAATATGCCTGGACCAATGCGCGGCGGATCTCGGCCAAGACCTACACGACGCCCGAGGGCGCCAAGGTCTACCAGGTGCACGGGCCGCTCTTCTTCGGCTCCGCCGACGGCTTCATCGAGATGTTCGATCCCGAGGGCGATCCCGGCCTCGTCATCGTGGATTTCGTCGACAGCCGCGTTGCGGACCAGTCGGCGCTGCAGGCCATCGAGGCGGTGGCCGGCAAGTACGAGGCCGAGGGCAAGAAGATCGAACTGCGACATCTGTCGCGCGATTGCCACTGGCTCTTGCAGAAATCCGGCCATCTCGTGATCGAGGCCGACGACGATCCCGATTACGGCGTGGCGGTGAATTACGGCGTCCGCACCGGCATCATCGGCGGACACTGAGCGCGCGGCCCTTTTGTCTTCCGGCAGAAGTCTTTCGTCAGACGTCTTCCGGCAGATGGGCGGGCAGGGCGCGGCGTCCTTCGTCTCAGGTCGGACCCCGCAGCCGGAGCCCGCGCGGCCCCGCACCGGCGGAGGCCGGGCCTGCTTCACCTTTCCGACATGTCGCCCGGGGTGAATTGGGCCGCCTGCGGCCCAAGAGGGGCAGCGCCCCTGCCTGTTACGCCGCTCACTCGCCCGGCCGTTTGAGCGAGAACTTCTCGCGCACCACGGTGTAGTCGCGGTAGCCCATGCGCGAGAGCGGGTTGTAGCGCAGCACGTCGAAGACGCCGTCTATGAGGCAGTCGTCGCGCAGATGCACGCCGGTGACCTCGCCGAAGACCGCGAAGTTATGCGCGCCTTCGAGCTGGACGATCCGCGTCAGCCGGCATTCGAGATTGGCGGGCGCGCGGGCCACGCGCGAGCAGGCGATGGTTTCGCATTCCGCGCGCTCGATCCCCGCAAGCTCGAACTCGTCCACGTCGCGGTCCCAGGCTCCGGAGGTCTGGTTCATCGCGTCGCGCATCGCGTATTCGACGATGTTCACGCAGAAGACGCCGGTGTCGCGGATATTGGCGACGCTGTCCTTGGTGTCGCCGCGATCCTCCTTCGCCGAGGTCGAGGCGAACATGACCTGCGGCGGCACGTAGGCCACGGCGTTGAAGAAGGAATAGGGCGCGAGGTTCTCGGAGCCGTCCGAGCCGCGGGTGGAGATCCAGCCGATGGGGCGCGGTGTGACCACGGCGTTGAACGGGTTGTGCGGCAGGCCGTGGCCGTCTTCGGGGCGGTAGAACATGCTTTCTCCTTGGCTGCGTGCCGGCCCGCCTCGGCGCGCCTTGGCCTCAGATAGACCGGAGCGCGGCGGCGGCGACAAGCCCCGCGCGCCCGGTTTGCCGCCGCCGCCTCCGCGTGATACCCGGCGATGAGACCCCGCAAGGGGCGAAGAGCGGCGCCGCCCGGCGGCCGCGACGGGGCCGCAAGAAGGGCGGGGCAGGGACGTGTATATCCTCGAACAGGAACGGGCTGCGGATTGGTGGGAGGTCGAGGCGCTCTTCGACCTCACCTTCGCGCCGGGCCGCACCGCGCTGTCCTCCTACCGGCTGCGCGAGGACGTGGCGCCGATCGCGGCGCTCTGCCGCGTCGCCCGCGCCGAGGATGGCGGCCAGGTGGGCGGCGCCATCCGCTACTGGCCGGTGCGGGTGGGCGGCGCTGAGGCGCTGCTGCTGGGGCCCGTCGCGGTCCATCCCACGGCACAGGGCGAGGGGCTCGGCGGCGCGCTCATCCGCGACAGTCTCGAACGCGCGCGCCCGATCTGCCCGCGCATCCTGCTGGTGGGCGATGCGCCCTATTACGGCCGTTTCGGTTTCAGCCGCGCCGAGGGCATCGAGATGCCGCCGCCGACCAACCCCGACCGCGTGCTCTGGCAGGCGCTGAGCGACGGCGCCTGGGACGGCGTGGCGGGCGCGGTGACGCGCGCGGTCTGAGGGCGGGATGAGCGCTTGAAACGCGGGCCCGCAGCGCCGATCTTTGTGCACATGACCGGAACAGACATCATCCCCGCCGCCACCGAGCGCGAGATCGCAGCCCTCGCCCGCCGTCACAAGCGCGCGGGCGGCGTCGGGCTGCAATTGCTGAACGTGCTGGGCGCACAGGCGGAAAACCTGCTCGAACGGCTGCCCGACCGGGTCAAGATCCGGCTCGAGGCCGCGACCGAGCGCGCGCTCGAGACCGCGATGCGCGCGGCGGCCTCCTCGCGCACCGTCGTGCCGGACCAGAAGGGCTGGCTCAACACCGTGCTCACCACCGCGATGGGGGCGGCGGGCGGCGCGGGCGGCCTGCCCACCGCGATGGCGGAACTGCCGGTCACCACCACGGTGCTCTTGCGCGCGATCCAGGGCATCGCCGCGGAATACGGCTACGATCCCGCCGAGCCCGAGATCGCCAAGGAATGCCTGATGGTCTTCGGCTCCGCCGGTCCGCTGGAAACCGATGACGGCGCCGACATGGCGTTCCTGTCCGCCCGGGTCACGCTGACGGGCGCCACGGTGCACGGCGTCATCGCGCGCGTCGCGCCGCGGCTCGCCACCGTGCTGGGCCAGAAACTCGCCGCCCAGACCGTGCCCATTCTGGGCGCCGCCGCCGGTGCGGCCACGAATTACGCCTATACCAGCTATTACCAGGAAATGGCCCATGTGCATTTCGGCCTGAAACGCCTGGCCGAGCAATCGGGCACGCCGCGCGAGGCGCTGATCGCGCAGCTGCGCGAGGCGCTGCGGTAACACTTCGTTAAGGTTAACGCGGTAAGGCTGGGGGCACCGGTTCGGAACGGACCGGGCCGCGGGCCGAGAGGTCGGGAAAGGCAGCTCCCGACCGTGCAGGGCAGAATGCCCGGCGATGGCCCGCGGCCCTATTCCGTTTGTGGCTTGCACAGACATCTTCGCGTTCCGGGGCCTCCCGCGTCGGGCGCGCCCTGCGCGGCGATGGCGGGTGAGGCTGTGCCTTCCGCGCCCGCCCCCCGTCGCCACATCGCCGATCCCGTCGTTTCTTGCGCGTCCTTGCCGGGCGATGGCTTGCGGCGCTCTTGCGGCTCCCTGTCCCCGATCCGCCCGTGTCTTGCGCGCATTGGGGCACCAAGCGCGTTGCGCGGCCGGGGCGCGGGGCATTGCCAAGCCCCGTCCAAGCTGGTTCGATGCCGCCGAGCGAGAGCGGGCACGAACGGGGACAAGCGCATGCGGGAACGGCTGGGCGTGATCGGCGGATCCGGCGTCTACACGCTGAGCGGGCTCGCCGATGCCGAATGGGTCACGGTCGAGACGCCCTGGGGCGCGCCGTCCGACGCCATCCTGACCGGCACGCTCGACGGTCAGCCCATGGCCTTCCTGCCGCGTCACGGGCGGGGCCATGTCCACACGCCCGCCGAGGTTCCCTATCGCGCCAATATCGCCGCGCTGAAAATGCTCGGCGTCACCGACATCGTCGCGGTCTCGGCCTGCGGGTCGTTCCGCGAAGAGATGGCGCCCGGCGATTTCGTCCTCGTCGACCAGTTCATCGACCGCACGCGGCTGCGCCCGGCCTCGTTCTTCGGAAAGGGTTGCGTCGCGCATGTCTCCATGGCGCATCCGGTCTGCGCGCGGCTGTCCGGGATCGCGGGCGATGCCGCCGAGGCCACCGGCGTGACCGTGCACCGGGGCGGCACCTACCTGGCGATGGAGGGGCCGCAATTCTCGACCCTTGCGGAAAGCCGCATGTACCGCGAGGTCTGGGGCGCCGACGTGATCGGCATGACCAACATGCCCGAGGCGAAGCTCGCCCGCGAGGCCGAGTGCTGCTACGCGCCCGTCGCCATGGTCACCGATTACGATTGCTGGCATCCGGGCCATGACGCGGTCGAGGTAGCGGACGTGATCCGCGTGCTCGGGGCCAATGCCGATCACGCCCGCGCGCTGGTGCGGGGCCTCCCCGCGCGGCTTGCGGCGCGGCCCGCGCCGTGCCCCTGCGGCTGCGACCGGGCGCTCGAGCATGCCATCATCACCGCGCCCGAGGCGCGCGACCCGGCCATGATCCGCGACCTGGCGGGCATCGCGGGCCGCGTGCTCGCACCCCTGGACTGATCCCCAAAAAGGACCCGAACCCGCATGAAGGACGCCGCATGAAAAAGGTCGAGGATTACATCCGCACTATCGCCGATTTTCCCCATGAGGGGATCATGTTCCGCGATGTCACCACGCTTTTCGCCGATCCGCGCGGCTTCCGCATGGCGATCGACCAGCTTCTGCACCCCTATGCGGGTGTGCGGTTCGACAAGGTCGTGGGGCTCGAGGCGCGGGGCTTCATCCTGGGGGGAGCCGTGGCGCACCAGCTTTCGGCGGGTTTCGTGCCGATCCGCAAGAAGGGCAAGCTGCCCGGGCGCGTGATCTCGGAAAGCTACACGCTCGAATACGGCGAGGCGGTCGTGGAAGTGCATGACGACGCGCTGCAGGCCGGCGAGAAGGTGCTCGTGGTGGACGATCTGCTGGCCACGGGCGGCACCGCGGAGGCGGGCATCAAGCTCTGCGAGCGGCTCGGGGCGGAGGTGATCGGCTGCGCCTTCATCGTCGATCTGCCCGATCTCGGCGGGCGCGCGAAACTCGAAAGCCTCGGCATGGAGGTGCATGCGCTGTGTGCTTATGCGGGCCTGTGAGCGATATCATCGCGGGCTGACATTGCCGCAGGCGCGGCGCGCGGCTATATGGGCCGTCGACGAGTGTATACAAATCCACGGAGGATCCCATGGCAGACCGGACCGAGCGGCACGGATTGCAGGTCGACACGCTTCTTTGCGACTTCATCGAAAACGAGGCGCTGACCGGGACTGGCATCGACGCGGAGGCCTTCTGGTCCGGGCTTGCGGACCTGATCGCGGAGATGACGCCCGAGAACCGCGCGCTGCTGGAGACGCGCGAGAAGCTGCAGAGCCAGATCGACGCCTGGCACCGCGAGCGCGCCAACGCGCCGCGCGACCACGAGGCCTACAAGGCCTTCCTCGAGGAGATCGGCTACCTGCTGCCCGAGGGCCCGGATTTCGAGATCGAGACCGAGAACACCGATCCCGAGATCGCGACCGTGCCCGGACCGCAGCTCGTCGTGCCGATCACCAATGCGCGCTACGCGCTAAACGCCGCAAATGCGCGCTGGGGCAGCCTCTATGACGGGTTCTACGGCACCGACGCGATGGGCAAGGCGCCGCCCGCCGGTGGCTACGACCGGGGCCGGGGCGCGCGGGTCGTGGCGCGGGCGCGGGTCTTCCTCGACCAGGCGTTTCCGATCGAGGGGACGAGCCATGCGGATGCGCGGCGTTACCACGTCTCGAAGGGGCGGCTTCTGATCGACGACAAGCCGCTGGAAAGCCCGGAGAAATTCGTGGGCTATCGCGGTCATCCGAAAGCCCCCGACGCGGTGCTTCTGCGCAATAACGGCCTGCATGTGGAGCTGGTTTTCGACCGCACCCACAATATCGGCGCGCGGGATCAGGCGGGGCTTGCGGATGTGCGGCTCGAAAGCGCCATCTCGGCGATCATGGATTGCGAGGATTCGGTGGCCTGCGTCGATGGCGAGGACAAGACGCTCGCCTATCGCAACTGGCTGGGCCTGATGAAGGGCGATCTGCAGGACAGTTTCGAGAAGGGCGGCAAGACCGTCACCCGCGCGCTCAACCCCGATCCGGTCTATACCGGGCCCGACGGCAAGGATTTCGCGATCAAGGGCCGCGCGCTGATGCTGGTGCGCAATGTGGGCCACCTGATGACCAACCCGGCGATCCTCGACAAGGACGGCAACGAGGTCTTCGAGGGGCTGATGGATGCCATGGTCACGGTGCTGATCGCCAAGCACGACCTCGCCAAGACCGACGGGCCGCGTAACTCGGTCGAGGGCTCGGTCTACGTGGTCAAGCCGAAGATGCACGGCCCGGACGAGGTGGCCTTCACCGACCGCATCTTCACCCGCGTCGAGGCGGCGCTGGGCCTGCCGCAACACACCGTCAAGATCGGCATCATGGACGAGGAACGGCGCACCAGCGTCAACCTCAAGGAATGTATCCGGGCGGCCAAGCACCGGGTGGCCTTCATCAATACGGGCTTTCTCGACCGCACCGGCGACGAGATCCACACCTCGATGGAAGCAGGCCCCTTCAGCCGCAAGGATTACATCAAGCGCAAGGGCTGGATCGACGGCTACGAGACGCGCAACGTCGATATCGGCCTGAAATGCGGGCTGTCGGGCAAGGCGCAGATCGGCAAGGGCATGTGGGCCATGCCGGACCGTATGGCGGCCATGCTCGAGACCAAGATCGGCCATCCGAAGGCCGGGGCCAATTGCGCCTGGGTGCCGTCGCCCACCGCCGCGACGCTGCACGCGCTGCATTATCACCAGGTCGACGTGATGGCGCTGCAGGCCCAGATGAAGGCGTCGGACAATTACGCGCAGGTCGATGCGATCCTGCAGATCCCGCTTGCGGATTTCCGCAAGTGGAGCCCCGAGCAGATCCGCCGCGAGGTGGAGAACAACGCCCAGGGCATCCTCGGCTACGTGGTGCGATGGGTCGACCAGGGCGTGGGCTGTTCGAAAGTGCCGGACATCAACAATGTGGGGCTGATGGAGGACCGCGCGACCTGCCGGATCTCGGCCCAGCACATCGCCAACTGGATGCATCACGACGTGGTCAGCCGCGACGAGGTGATGGAGATCATGCGCCGCATGGCCAAGGTCGTGGACGGGCAGAACGCGGACGACCCGGCCTACCGGCCGATGGCGCCGGATTACGACGGCATCGCCTTCCAGGCGGCCTGCGACCTGGTGTTCCAGGGCCGCGAGCAGCCCTCGGGCTATACCGAGCCGGTGCTGCACCGGCGCCGGCTCGAGCTGAAGGCGGCGGGATAGGATCCGGTCCGGCCTTGCGGCCGGACCCGGGTGGGGGGCGCTGCCCCCCACACCCCCGGAGGTATTTTTGGTCCGATCGTGAGGGGCGGGGGCGCTTCGGGCGGCGGAATGCAGGGAGAGAGAGAGAATGGCCGAGATTTCGCTGCGCCGCGCGCGCACCATCATCCGCAAGACGCTGGAGCACGGCAAGGAGGCGGGGATGAAGCCCCTGTCGGTGATCGTGCTGGATACCGGCGGCAACATCCAGGCCTTCGAGCGCGGCGACGGGGCGAGCCCGGGGCGGTTCCAGATCGCCCATGGCAAGGCCTACGGCGCCATCATGCTGGGCATGGCGGGCACCGCGCAGATGCAGCGCGCCGAGGCACAGGCCTATTTCATCGCCTGCGCGAACGGCGCCTTCGGCGGGCAGCTCGTGCCGGTGCCGGGCGGGGTGCTGGTGCGCGACGCCAAGGGGCGGCTTCTGGGCGCGGTGGGCGTGACCGGGGACAGCTCGGACAACGACGCGGCTGCCGCGAAAGCGGGCATCGAGGCGGTGGGGCTTGCCGCGGAGATCTGAGCGGCCTTCACCTTTGGCGGGGGATGCCGTATCCATGGGCAATCCCCTTTCGAGGCATGCGAGGCATCCATGGCGCGGCCGGTCATCGGCATCATCACCAACCATCACCTGATCAACGATCAGTACGCCGCCCATGCGGGCGGCTCGATGAATTCCGAGGCGGTGAGCCAGGTCTCGGGCTGCCTGCCGCTCCTGGTGCCGGCCGATCCGTCGGTGGTGGCGCTGGACGAGCTTCTGGAGGTTTGTGACGGCTTCCTGCTCACCGGCGGGCGGCCCAACGTGCATCCCGAGGAATACGGCGAGCCCGCCACCGAGGCGCATGGCGATTTCGACCGCGACCGCGACGCCATCACCCTGCCGCTGGTGCGGGCCTGCGTGGAGCGCGGCCAGCCGGTCTTCGGGGTCTGCCGGGGCTTTCAGGAGATGAACGTCGCCATGGGCGGCACGCTTTATCCGGAGATCCGCGACCTGCCCGGGCGGATGAACCACCGGATGCCGCCCGATGGCACGCTCGAGGAAAAGTTCGCGCTGCGCCACAAGGTGGCCTTCACCGAGGGCGGCGTCTTCCACCGGCTGCTGGGGGCGCGCGAGGTCATGACCAACACCCTGCACGGGCAGGGCATCAAGAGCCCGGGCCGGCGTGTGGTGATCGACGGGCACGCGCCGGACGGCACGCCCGAGGCCACCTATATCGAGGGCGCCCCAGGCTTCACCCTGGCGGTGCAGTGGCATCCCGAATGGCAGGCGGGCAACGACCCGGTGTCGCGGCCCTTGTTCGAGGCGTTCGGCGAGGCGGCGCGGGCCTGGGCGGCGGGCAAGCAGGCGCGGGCGCGGCTGTCGGCGTGAGGGTTGCGGCCGCCGCGCCTCGGCGTGGCGCTTTTGGGGGTCTCTGCGGGCGGGTCTCGGGATGACGTTATTGCCGCATCGGTCGATCTGAGCGCCCGAGCGCGGAATCAAGGCTGCCTTGGCAGCCGCCGCGCTCCAGCGCCTGCCCGGCCCGGAGGGGCTGGCGCTTTGGGTCCGCCAGCGCATAGCTCCTCATGCGCCCGGATTTGGCCGGCATAAAGCGCCGCCGTTCGGATGTCGCAGCGCCACCCCACCGGGCAGGCGCGCCGGGCGTGGGGCAACTGTCATGGGGCGGTCCCGGCGCCGTGCCTCAAACCTCACCGCCCGCGATCTGGATCGCCTGGCCGTTCACGCTGCCAGAGTTCGGCCCGCAAAGGAACAGCGCAGCCTCGGCCACTTCCTCGGGGCGGATCAGGCGGCCATGGGCGTTCACGCCCACCATCGCCGCGGTCGCGTCGGCCTCGGACATGCCGGTGCGTTCCATGATCTTCGTCACGTTCGACGACACGATATCGGTGTCCACATAGGCCGGGCAGAGGGCGTTGAACGTGTAGGGCTTGCCCGCGTAATCGGCCGCCAGCGCGCGGATGAGTCCGATCATGCCGTGTTTCGAGGCGGTATAGGTCGGCGCGCCCTTCAGGCCGCGCAGCCCCGCGACGGAGGAGACCGCGATCACCCGGCCCCAATCGGTCTGCCGCATCGAATCCAGCGCCTCGCGGATGGTCAGGAAACAGCCGTCGAGATTGATTGCCATCATCTGCCGCCAGAACGCGAGGTCGGTCTTGGGCAGCGCGCGGCCCTCGGCGATGCCGGCATTGGCGACGCAGATCTGCACGGGGCCGCGGGACGCGACCGCCGCGGCGATGCCGTCCCGGACCGAGGCCTCGTCGGCCACGTCCATCACCTGGCCCGAGAGGCGCAGCCCTTCGGCCTCTTCCAGCACCGCGGCGCGGCGCCCGGTGATGGTGACATGGGCGCCCGCATCCGCCAGCGCGTGGGCGATGGCAAGGCCGATCCCGGTTCCGCCGCCGGTGACCAATGCGTGTTTGCCTGCGAGATGCATGGGCGTCCTCCCTTGATGCCGGGGCGAGCCTAGGAGGGGTGCGGCGCGGCCACAAGCCGCTTGCCGCCCATCGCGGCCTCGGGCAGGCTCCGGCGGGGCGATGCGCTGCGAGGATGCGAGATGAAATGGATCGACATGCCGCCCGTCTGGCTTCTGGGCGCGCTGGTGCTGGCGCGGCTCGGCGCGGGGCTGGGCGCGGTGCCGCGGCTGCCGATGTCGGGCGCAGTCTTCATAGCGATGGGGCTGGGGCTGATCGCGCTCGCGGCCTGGGAATTCCGCCGGGCGCGCACCACGATCATCCCGCGCGACGCCCCGAGCGCCCTCATTCGCACGGGCATCTTTGCGAAAACGCGCAACCCGATCTACCTCGGCGATGCGCTGATCCTCGCGGGATGCGCGCTCTGGTGGGGCTCGCTGCCGGGTCTCCTGCTGGTTCCGGTCTTTATCTGGCTGATAAACAAGCGCTTTATCGCGGGCGAGGAGGCGCGGCTGCGGGACACGTTTCTTGCGGAATTCGACGCATATGCGCAACAAGTGAGAAGATGGCTTTAACTCCGCTGCGACCTATGGTCTAGGGCGCAAAAGGTTGAGAACGTTCGGGCGGTACGTTATGCGTGCGGCCCGAATTCTGTATGCAAAAACGACGTATGATGGATCGAAAGGGGGCCTGACCTGTGAAGATTGGTACGCCAAAAGAGGTGATGGAGGGCGAAGCGCGCGTCGCGATGACGCCCGACAGCGCCAAGATGCTGCAAAAGCTCGGCTATGACTGCGCCATCGAAACCGGCGCGGGCGAGAAAGCGGGCTTCCCGGATGCCGCCTACGAAGAGGCGGGCGTCGAAATCATCAAGACCGCCGCGGCCCTCTGGAAAGAGGTCGACATCATCGCCAAGGTCCAGCCGCCCACCGATGCCGAGGTCAAGCGGCTGTCGGAAAAGAAGACGCTGATCTCCTTCTTCTGGCCCGGCCAGAACGAGGATCTGATGAAGGCCGCCGCCGAGAAGGGCGCATCGGTGGTCGCCATGGACATGGTGCCGCGGATTTCGCGCGCGCAGAAGATGGATGCGCTGTCCTCGATGGCCAATATCGCGGGCTACCGCGCGGTGATCGAGGCGGGCAACAATTTCGGCCGCTTCTTCACCGGTCAGGTCACCGCCGCGGGCAAGGTCCCGCCGGCCAAGGTGCTGGTCGTCGGCGCCGGTGTGGCCGGTCTTGCGGCCATCGGCACGTCCACCTCGCTGGGTGCGATCACGCTGGCCTTCGACGTGCGCCCGGAAGTGGCCGAACAGGTCGAGTCGATGGGCGCCGAATTCGTCTATCTGGATTTCGAGGAAGAGGTCGAGGACGGATCGGAATCGGGCGGCTACGCCAAGCCGTCCTCTCCTGAATTCCGCGAGGCGCAGCTGGCGAAGTTCCGCGAGCTCGCCCCCGAGGTCGACATCGTCATCACCACGGCGCTCATTCCGAACCGCGAAGCGCCCGAGCTCTGGACCAAGGACATGGTCGAGGCGATGAAGCCGGGCTCGGTGATCGTCGACCTCGCCGCCGAGAAGGGCGGCAATTGCAAGCTCACGCAGAAGGACAAGAAGATCGTCACCGACAACGACGTGACGATCATCGGCTATACCGACTTCCCGAGCCGGATGGCCAAGCAATCTTCGCTGCTCTACTCCACGAACATCCGTCACCTGATGACCGACCTGACCCCTGAGAAGGACGGCCAGGTCAATCACAACATGGAAGACGACGTGATCCGCGGCGCGACCATCGCGCATGAGAAAGAGGTCACCTTCCCGCCGCCGCCGCCCAAGACCAAGGCGATCGCGGCGCAAAAGCCCAAGCCCAAGGAAAAGGAGCTGACGGCGGAGGAAAAGCAGGCCAAGGAAGCGGCGGCCTTCAAGAAGCAGACGCAGAACCAGGTCGCGCTTCTGGGCATCGGCGCCGTGCTGATCCTCGGCGTGGGCCTCATCGCGCCGGCGAGCTTCATGCAGCATTTCATCGTCTTCGTCCTGTCGGTCTTCGTGGGTTTCCAGGTGATCTGGGGTGTCAGCCATTCGCTGCACACGCCGCTCATGGCGGTCACGAACGCGATCTCGTCGATCATCATCCTGGGCGCGCTGATGCAGATCGGCTCAAGCTCGTTCCTGGTGATCCTTCTCGCCGCGCTTTCGGTCTTCATGGCCGGGATCAACATCTTCGGCGGCTTCATGGTGACACGGCGCATGCTCGCCATGTTCCAGAAATCGTAAGCGGGAGGCAGGACAATGGATTTCGGATTTACGACAGCGGCCTATGTGGTCGCGGCGGTACTCTTCATCCTCTCGCTCGGTGGTCTGAGCGGGCAGGAAAGCGCGAAGCGCGCCATCTGGTACGGCATCGTGGGCATGGCGCTGGCCGTGGTCGCGACGCTTATCGGGCCCGGTTCGGGCCTTTGGGTGGTGTCGATCATTCTCGTCGCCATGGGCGGCGTGATCGGCTGGCAACTGGCCACGCGGGTGCAGATGACGCAAATGCCCGAGCTGGTGGCGGCGATGCACAGCCTTGTCGGTCTCGCGGCGGTCTTCGTGGGCTTCAACGCCGATTTCACCATCAACATGGTGGATGCGGCCAAGGCCGCGGGCGAGGCGGTCGAGGGCAACTTCGCCGAGCTTGTCGCCAAGAAAACGGGCGTCGAGATCGGCATCCTGATGGTCGAGCTGAGCTTGGGCATCTGGATCGGTGCGGTGACCTTCACCGGCTCCATCATCGCCTATGGCAAGCTTGCCGGTAAGGTCGACACCTCGGCCAAGCAGCTGCCGGGCGGCCACATGCTGAACCTTGCCGCGGTGATCGGCTCGGTGCTGATGCTGATCCTCTACATGTCGGGATCGGGCTCGTGGACGCTGTTCGTGATGGCCGCGCTCGCGCTTTTCATCGGCTACCACCTCATCATGGGCATCGGCGGCGCCGACATGCCCGTCGTCGTCTCGATGCTGAACTCCTATTCGGGTTGGGCCGCGGCGGCGATCGGCTTCTCGCTCGGCAATGACCTGTTGATCGTCGTCGGGGCGCTCGTGGGCTCCTCCGGTGCGATCCTGTCCTACATCATGTGCAAGGGCATGAACCGCAGCTTCGTCTCGGTGATCCTGGGCGGCTGGGGCGGCTCTGCCGGCGGCGCGCAGGCCGAGGTCGAGGGCGAGCAGGTCGCGATCGACGCCGATGGCGTGGCCTCGGCGCTCGAGGAGGCCGACAGCGTGGTGATCGTGCCGGGCTACGGCATGGCCGTGGCGCAGGCGCAGAACGCCGTGTCGGAGCTGACCAAGAAGCTGCGCGGGCAGGGCAAGACCGTCCGTTTCGCCATCCACCCGGTGGCGGGCCGTCTGCCGGGGCACATGAACGTGCTTCTGGCCGAGGCCAAGGTGCCCTACGACATCGTGCTCGAGATGGAGGAGATCAACGACGACTTCCCGGATACGGACGTGGTGATCGTTATCGGCTCGAACGACATCGTGAACCCGGCGGCCCAGGACGACCCGAACTCGCCCATCGCCGGCATGCCGGTTCTGGAAGTGTGGAAGGCGAAGTCCGTCTTCGTCTGCAAGCGCGGCCAGGGCACGGGCTATTCGGGCATCGAGAACCCGCTGTTCTTCAAGGACAACACGCGGATGTTCTACGGGGATGCGAAGGCCACGATCAGCGATCTGCTGACCAAGCTCGGCTGATCTTTTCGCCATACGAGATGCGGTGCGCCCCGGGGGAGATCCCGGGGCGTATTGCGTTTGGGGACGTGGTGCGGTGGGTGCGTCTGGCCGGGGGGTGGTTGTGGTTCGACGGTTGAGCGTGGGGGCTTTGTCGCGGCCAGATCGTCGCGCGGATAGAACGTCGGCGCTGGCGTCTCCGAAGCGTCAGCCCGCGGGACGGGTCATGCCGGAGGCATGCGTCCCGCATGACCGCTGGAGCGCGGCGGCTGCAGGCAGCCTTGGTTCCGCGCCCCCGGGGGGCCTTGTGCGACTGTTGGACACGTGCGGGTGTTCTGGGGCGGCACTGAGAGCCTCGGGGCAAGAGCGCAGAGAGAGGCCCTGTCGAGGGCGGAGTGCCGCCGGCTCCACGCGCCGGGCGTGGCCGCGAACGTACAAGCGCCTCACCCAAAGCCCCGCACACTCCAAGCAGTTCAAATCGCTCGATAAAGCCCGCTGCCCGAAACTTGCGCAGTATACCGTTGCATTCCCGCAACCTATTGAAATAGATAAAAAATCCCTTTTCCCGGACCCTCGGGCGGTTTACATGCGTAACAACGCATCCCCGACAAAGGCCCCGTCATGCCGCCGATCCAGGACCATCCGCTGCGCTACAAGCTGGCAAACGAGCTGCATGCGCGGCCCTTTCCCGCGCTCGCGCCGCCCTGCCGCGCGGTCTATCTCGCGATCAAGAAGGCCAAGGGGGCGGCGTCGCGGGACCGGTCGCTCGATCTCAAGCACCTGACCGATCTGCTCGACCGCTACGGCACCACGCATCCGCAGCCGGGAGCCACGCATTACCAGACGAAGATCGGCCAGCACATGCTCAAATGGGAGCAGCATACCGAGTTCGTCACCTATACCGTGTTCCTGAACGGGCTGACCGACCGGCCGTTCGACCCCGCGGATTTCGAGGTCTTTCCGAGCGAGTGGCTCGACGATGCGCCGGGGGTGCGGATCACCTCCTGCCTCATCCGGTGCTGCACGCGGCCCGAGGATGACGGCGAGATCGAGACCCCGCTCAGGGACTGGTTCGTGCCCGAAAGCCTCGCCGTTTCCTCGGTGATCGACGACGAGGCGGTGATCGCGGGCGATTTCCGGATCGATCCGGCGGGGCATATGCGCTTTGCGGTCTTCACCCGCGAACATGTGGGCGAACGGCGCGTCGGGCGCATCGTGCAGCGGCTCTGCGAGATCGAGACCTACAAGTCGATGTCGATGCTGGGCTTCACCCGGCTGAAATCGCTGAGCCCGCGGATGGGCGATCTCGACAACGAGCTCAGCCATCTCATGGAGGCGATGACCCACGGGCAGGGCCCGGCGGAGGACACGCTGAAGGCGCTGCTGTCGGTGTCGGCGGAACTCGAGAGCCTGTCGGCGCAGACCTCGTTCCGGCTGGGGGCCACGGGCGCCTACGAGGCCATCGTGGCGCAGCGCATCGAGGTCCTGCGCGAGGTGCGCTGGCGCGGGCGCCAGACCTTCGAGGAATTCATGACCCGCCGCTACGACCCGGCGATGCGCACCGTGAAGGCCACCGAGCGGCGGCTCGGCACCATGGCCGAACGGGCGATGCGGGCGGGCGATCTCTTGCGCACCCGAGTCGAGGTGGAGCGTTCAGCGCAGAACCAGCTGTTGCTGGAATCGATGAACCAGCGGGCGGACATGCAGCTGCGCCTGCAGCGCACGGTCGAGGGGCTGTCGGTGGTGGCCATCTCCTATTACGCGGTCTCGTTGGCGGCCTACCTGCTGTATCCTGTGGGCGAGATGCTGGGCCTGTCGCGGGGCTGGCTGACCGCGGCAGTGACGGTGCCGGTGGTGCTGGCGGTCTGGGGCATGATCCGGCGCATCCGCGTGCAGATGGAGAAGCAGGGCCCGGATTTGTAGCGGGGGATGCGGGGCGCATCTTGGGGTGTGGTCCTTGGTCTTTTGCCATGCCGCGCGAAGTTGGGCGCGCCTGCCCGGGGGATGGCGCTGTGACTGTTGAACGCAAGCGCTTTATGCCAGCCAAGTCTTTGCGCATGTCGAGCGCAAGCGCTGGCGTGACCAAAGCGCCAGCCCGCGGGACGGGCAGGCGCTGGAGCGCGGCGGCTGCAAGCAGCCTTGATTCCGCGCTCTCGGGAGTGTGCTCGGCGGTTGTATGATGAAGTCTCCTCCGTGGGATCGGGTCGGCACGCGGCGAACCACTCGCGCCCTCCGAACCAAGCACAGCGCAGAAACAAAAAGGCGGACCCGAAGGTCCGCCTTTGGCATGCCGGTCGGAGCCTCCTCACTCGGCCGGATGCAGAACTCCGGCGCGGGGCCCGCGCTGCAGCGCGGCCTGCGTGACGAGGGCACCGAGTGCGATGGCGCCGAGCGCCAGAAGGGCGGCCACCGACAGGGTCGGCACGCCGGCGAGGCCCGCGCCCACGGTGCAACCGCCCGCCAGCACGCCGCCCACGCCCATCAGCGCCGCACCCAGGCCGTAGCGGCCGGTCTGCGCGGGGCTCTCGAAGCTCTGCCAAGCGAAGCGGCCCGCGATCAGCGACGAGACCAGCGCGCCGGCCAGAACGCCGCCGATGAGGCCCGTGCCGAAGCCCGCGGGGATCGAGGTGGAGGCGATGGCGAAGAACAGCGTGTCGGCCCAGGGGGCGGTGAAGGAGAGGCTCTCCATCGCGATCGGGTCGAAATCGTCGAAAAGCACGAAGCCGGTTCCGACCCAGCCCAGCGGCACGAGCAGGCCGAGCGCGGCGGCGAGGCCCAGCAGGACAGGACGCGCGCCCGAGCGCGCGGCGAAGGCCAGTGCGGCCACGGCCAGCAGCGCCGTCCAGAGCGCGGGGCCGCCGGGCAGGGCGGCCAGCGACACGGCTTCGCCCAGGGGCAGCGTGACCGCGCCCAGCGTGGTGCGGAGCGGCGCCAGCACGCCTTTCAGCGTGGCATGGGCGACGATGGCGAAAAGGACCAGGACGAAGAGGCCGCGCAGGTTGCCGCTTGCGGTGAGGACGGTCAGGCGGGACACGCAGCCGCGTGTCAGGACCATGCCCGCGCCGAAGAGCAGCCCGCCCACGGCGATGGCCAGCACCGGCAGATCGGCGGCCATGAAGCGGTGCGCGTCGAAGCTGACGAGGCCGGTCAGCACGGCGGCCTGGGTGCCCAAAAGGGCCGCGGCGAAGGCGGTCAGCCAGACCCCGGCGGCGGAGCGGCGATCCTCGCCCACCAGCGCGCGGCGGAAGCAGAAGCGCGTGATCTCGGCCAGGATGCCGAAGAGCGCGCCGAGGCCCAGGCCGGGGAAGATGGCGGCCTGCGGTGCGGTCAGGGTCTCGAACCCGAAATCAGCGAACATGGGGTCACCTCATGAGAACAATCGGTCTCATCTGGCGCGGATTTGCCGGGGTTTCAACCGGTATGGACGCCGCTCGGGGGCGGTTTCAGAGAACGCTGTTCCGGTTGGCGCCGCAAAGGCGGAATGGGCGTGTCGCGCAGCGCGGCGCGGCATGACAGCCCTCCTGCCGGGCGGTGGCCGGGGCGAAAGGCTGTCCTTATTTTTCAGCCCCTAGCGCCCGCGCAACCGCGGATCGAGCGCGTCGCGCAGCCCGTCGCCCAGGTAATTCACCGACAGAACGGTCAGCGAGATGGCGGTGCCGGGCAGGACCACGCGTTCGGGGAATTCGGACATGCGCGGCACCGCGTCGGCCAGCATCTTGCCCCAGGTCGGGAAGTCGGACGGGAAGCCCACGCCGAGGAAGGACAGCGCCGATTCGGTGATGATCGCCGTGGCGAGGCCGAGCGTCGCCGAGACCATGATCGGCGACAGGACGTTGGGCAGAAGATGGCGGCGGATGATCTTGCCGGAGGTCGTGCCGATGGAGCGCGCGGCGAGAATGAACTCGCGTTCCTTCAGCGCGAGGATGTCGCCGCGCACGATCCGCGCGGTGGGCATCCAGGAGGTGATGCCGACGATGGTGACGATCAGGATGAACATGCCGCCCTCGGGTCCGAACGCGGCGCGCAGCGGCTGGCGGAAGAGCGTCACCGCGACCAGCAGCAGCGGCAGGATCGGCAGCGACAGGAACAGGTCGGTGATCCGCATGAGCGGGCCGTCGAGACGGCGGAAATAGCCCGCCAGCACGCCGACGCCGGTGCCGATCAGCAGCGACAGCACCATCGCCGCCCAGCCAACCGCAAGCGAGGCGCGCCCGCCCGCGATCATCTGCGCGAGCTGGTCGCGCCCGAGATTGTCGGTGCCGAAGGGATGCCCCCAGCTCACATTGGCGGTGCCGTCCCAGAGGGCGGTATAGATCGGCCTGAGATCCTTGTTGCGGATGTCGAGCCGCTGCGGATCGAGCGTCCAGATATAGGGGCCGAGCAGGACCGCGAGGGTGATGAAGATCAGCACCGCCGCCCCCATCATCGCGCCCTTGTGCTTGCGGAACTGCGCCCAGACATCCGCCGCCTGGCTGCGCGGCGGGGCGAGCGGGCCTTCGTCGCGCAGCGCTTCGATGGCCTTGGGGCTTGCGGGGACGGGCTCAGTCATAGCGGATCCTCGGGTCGAGCACGCCGTAGAGCACGTCGGCGATCAGGTTGAAGAGCACGATGAGTACCGCGAAGATGAAGGTCAGCGTCATCACCATCGGCAGGTCGTTGGCGAAGAGCGCCGTGATGAGAAGCTGGCCGATGCCGTTCACCTTGAAGACGTTCTCGGTGATGATCGCGCCGCCGAAGATCGCGGGCACCCCGAGGGCGATGACCGTGACCACGGGGATCATCGAGTTGCGCAGCACGTGGATATTGACCACGACCGCCTCGGACAGGCCCTTGGCCCGCGCCGTGCGGACGTAATCGGCGCCGAGATTGTCGAGCATCGCCGCCCGCATGTAGCGCGAGATCTGCGCGGTGGTCTGCAGCGCCAGCACCATCACCGGCATGATCATCTGCTGCAGCTGCACCACGAAGCTGTCCCAGTCGGTGACCTCGTGGGTGGTGTCGTAGATCGACGGGAACCAGCCGAGCCCCACCGAGAAGATCACGATCAGAAGCGGGCCGGTGAAGAAGGGCGGAATGGAAAAGCCGATCATCGTCACGAAGGTGCCCGCCTGGTCGAAGACGGAATATTGCCGGTAGGCGGAATAGACCCCGATGGGCAGCGCGATCAGCACGCCCACCACATAGGCCAGCCCCACCACCCAGAGCGTCTGCGGCATCCGCTGGACGACGATGTCCATCACCGGCGAGCGGGTCTGCCAGGAGATCACGCGCAGCTCGCCCTGATAGAGCGCCGTGTCGGGAAGCCAGGAGAAGAGCGTCGAGGAGGCGGTGAGGTAGTCGATCAGCACCTTGGGCTCGATCCAGAAGACCTGCACCAGCCATTTCCAGTATTGCACCAGCGGCGGCTCGCCGAGGCCGAGTGCCTCGCGCATCTTTTCCTTCACCGCGTCGGGCACGGTCAGCGGCACCTGCGCCATCGGATCGCCGGGTGCCAGCTGCAGCAGCATGAAGACCGCGAACGAGATGAAGAGAAGCGTCGGGATCGAGAGAAGCAATCGTCTCGCGATGAATGTCAGCATGCGGCGCCTCGGGTCAGGTCTGTGGGACGGTCATGCGATGGTGCAGGCCGGGCGGGGCCGGCCTGCACGTCTCGTCAGGGTCGGATCAGTCGATGCGGTACCAGTCCGCGACGTTCCACAGCTCGCTGTCCCAGACGTTCAGGACCACGCCGCCCAGCGTGTTGGAGGCCGCCGAGATGCGCCCGCGATGCACGAGCGGGATCATCATGCCGTTCTCGAAGGCGAGGCGGTTCAGCTCCTGGCTGATGCGCACGCGCTCCTCGGGATCGTCGATCTGGGTCAGCTGGGCATGAAGGGCGTCGTATTCCTCCATGCAGAAGCGCGACACGTTCTCGCCCTGCCACTGGGTCGCGGGCGAGGGGATCTTGTCGCACAGACCATTGCCGAAATAGCTTTGCGGATCGGTGCCGTCGAAGGTGTTCTGGTACATCTCGATATCGGCGTAGAACTTCTGGAACGTGTCCGGGCTGCCCGGATCGCCGCCGAAGAAGACCGAGGCGTCGATGTTGCGCAGCTCGGTCTCGATGCCGATCTCCGACCACCACTGCTTCAGCAGCGCCTGGAAGTCCTGGCGCACGGCGTTGGTCGAGGTCTGGAAGACCAGCGACATCGGCACGCCATTGGCTTCGCGGATGCCGTCGCCGTCGCTGTCGACAAAGCCTGCCTCATCCAGCAGCGCGTTGGCGCCGGCGATGTCCTGCTCGAAGCAGCCCTCGACCTCGATGGCGTAGATCTCGGGGCCCGCGACCCAGGAACAGGTGGGCTTGCCCGCGTCGCCGTAGCCCACTTCGCTGAGAAGCGGACGGTCGATGGCCATGGACATCGCCTTGAAGACCGCCGGTTCCTGCAGGAACGGGTGCGGCCCAATCACCGCGCGCTCATCGGGGCCGAGCGCCGGGTCGGGGTTCGTCCAGTTCAGCATGACGCGCTCCACGCCGGTGCCGAAGCCGGCCACGGGCGTGCCCATCCCGCCCTGTTCCATCGAGGCGATCACGTCGGGGGCGAGCTGCAGGTTCCAGGCGTAGTCGAACTCGCCCGTCTCCATCACCGCGCGGCCCGCCGCCGTGGCATCGCCGCCGCCCTTGAAGTTCACGGTCGCGAAGGCAGGCTTGGCCGGGTCGCGGAAATTCTCGTTGGCCTCGAAGGTGATGACGTCGTTCGGTTTGAACTCGGCCACGGTGAAGGGGCCGGTGCCGATCGGATAGAAGTTCTGGTCGGTGCAGGAGGGGGCATTGGCGCCGGTGCAATCGGCGAATTGCGCCTGCTGCAGGATCGGGCTCTGGGCGCCCACGAAGGGCTGGTAGGGGTTGGAGACGGGGCTGTCGAAGGTCACCACCACGGTCAGATCGTCCGGGGTCTCGACGCTGGCCACGTTCTCGAATTTCGCCAGCTGGGCGCAGCCGCCTTGGGGGTCGGTGCAATATTCGTAGGTGAACTTCACATCCGCCGAGGTGAAGGGCGTGCCGTCGGACCAGACGATGCCCTCCTGGATCTTCCATGTGAGCTGGGTCTTGTCCTCGCTGAACCCGCCATTGGCGAGTGTCGGCACCTCGGCCGCGAGCCACGGCACCAGCGCGCCGGTCTCGTCGTAGCGCGCCAGAGGCTCGAGCACGAGCGAGGCGGCCTCGATATCCTTGGTGCCGCCCGTCAGGAACGGGTTCAGGATCGACGGCGCCTGCCAATAGATGATGTTCACCTGGCCGTCCGACGCGCGCTCCGCGAAGGCAGCGGGTGCAAGGCCGGTGATGGCCACTGCCCCCATGAGCAAGGTCTTGATTTTCATGAAGTCTCTCCCGTGTTGGTGTCGGTCTCGTTCCGGACCGTCTTGCGTCTGGCGGGCAATGCCGCTGCCGGGGCGTCCGGCGGCGGGCCGGGCCCGACAAGGCATAGACGAAACCACAGACCGGGAAAAATGCAAGCTTTGGCGTCATGTCGGACCGCTCTGTTGCGCCGCTGCCCGCCCGATAGGCAGAGACCGGGGCCGGGCGGGTGCGGCGGCCCGGCGCGGATGCGCGGCGGTTTGACTTCCGCCCCGCGGTCTTCCTAGGGTTGCGGGCCGAGGCCTTCCGAAGGACATCCCATGCTCGACACCGAGACCCCCGATCCCATCGTTCGGATCGACAACCTGCGGGTGGAATTCCAGACCAAGAGCGGCCGGGTCGCGGGCGTCAAGGACGTCTCCTTCGCCATCGCGCCGGGCGAGACGGTCTGCATCGTGGGCGAAAGCGGATCGGGCAAGTCGGTCTCGTCGCTGTCGCTGATGCGGCTCATCGAGTTCTCGGGCGGCGATATCGCGGGCGGGCGCATCCTGTTCGACCGCAAGACCGGAGGCGCGCTGGACCTCGCCGGGGCGGATCAGGATCTGATGCGGCAGATCCGCGGCAACGAGATCGGCATGATCTTCCAGGAGCCGATGACCGCGCTCAACCCGGTCTTCACCATCGAACGCCAGCTGACCGAGGGGCTGCGGGTGCATCGCGGCCTGTCGCGCGGCGCCGCGCGGGCGCGGGCGCTGGAGCTTCTGCGCGAAGTGCGCATCCCCGAGCCCGTGCGGCGGCTGCAGCAATATCCGCACGAGCTGTCGGGCGGGATGCGCCAGCGGGTGGTGATCGCCATGGCGCTCGCCTGCAAGCCGCGGCTGCTGATCGCGGACGAGCCCACGACCGCGCTCGACGTGACCATCCAGGCGGAGATCCTCGCGCTCATCGACCGGCTGAAGCGCGAGACCGGCACGGCGGTGATGTTCATCACCCACGACATGGCGGTGGTGGCGCAGATGGCCGACCGCGTCGTGGTGATGTTCCGCGGCGAGAAGGTCGAGGAGGGGCCGGTCGCGCGGATTTTCGATGCGCCCGAGCATCCCTACACCCAGGCGCTGCTGGCGGCGGTGCCGAAACTGGGCGAGATGGCGGGCACCGATGCACCCGCGCCGATGAAGCTGGTGGGGCGCGACGACCAGGACACCGATCCGATCCCCGGCACGACCACGCCGCTGCTGCGGGTCGAGGGGCTGACCACGCGCTTTCCGGTGCAGGGCGGGTTCTTCCGGCGGATCGTGGCGAACGTGCACGCGGTGGAGGACCTGTCCTTCACGATCAACCGGGGCCAGACGCTGTCCCTCGTGGGCGAATCGGGCTGCGGGAAATCCACCGCGGGGCGGTCGGTCCTGCGGCTGGTGGAGCCGCTGTCGGGGACGGTCGATCTGGACGGCACCGATATCATCGGGCTCAACGACCGCGACCTGCGGCGCGCGCGGGTCCACATGCAGATGATCTTCCAGGACCCCTTCGCGTCGCTCAACCCGCAGATGCAGCTGGCCGACCAGGTGGCGGAGCCCCTGTGGAATTACGGCGGGATGGGACTCTCGAAGGACGAGATCGGCGACAAGGTGGCGAACCTCTTCGACCGGGTGGAGCTGCCGCGCAGCTTCATGCAGCGCTATCCGCACGAGCTGTCGGGCGGGCAGCGCCAGCGGATCGCCATTGCCCGGGCGCTGGCGCTGAACCCCAAGCTCATTGTCGCGGACGAGGCGGTCTCGGCGCTCGACGTGTCGGTGCAGGCGCAGGTGCTGAACCTGATGCTGGAACTGCAGGCGGAGCTGGGGCTGTCCTTCCTGTTCATCTCCCACGACATGGCGGTGGTGGAGCGCGTGTCGCACCATGTGGGGGTGATGTATCTGGGCCGGATCGTCGAGATCGGCCCCCGCCGCGCCGTCTTCGAGGACCCGCGCCACCCCTATACGCAGGCGCTGATGAAGGCGGTGCCCATCGCGGACCCTGCGCGGCGCAAGTCGGAGCGCGACCTGAACTTCAAGCCGATCCCGTCACCCATTCACCCGGTGGGGTATGAGCCTGTGGCGAATGTGTACGAGGAGGTGGGGCCGGGGCATCGGGTGTTGGTGTCGGAGAGTGGGTATTGAGTTAATGCAAATCTTTAGAAAGCTGTTTTTAAAATATGGAAAGTGAAAAGCATGATTTGGCGTTATTTTTGGATAGCGTTAATGCAAAGCTAAACTATGATTATAAGACAATACAGAAACGGGTGAAGGAAGATCCTGGAACAGCCGGTGACCAGGCTGAAGAAACTTGGGCGCAGATTTTAAGAGAGTGGCTGCCGAACCATTTTCATGTGGTAACCAAAGGAAGAGTTATCGGAAGTGATGGAGCAGCGTCTCCTCAGTGCGATGTGGTCGTCTTGTGGCCAAGTTACCCGAAGTTCTTGTTGGATAAGAAAATGTACTTGGCTTCTGGTGTTGCTGCAGTATTTGAGTGCAAGTTGACCTTAAGACGGCAGCATCTCGAAAAAATTTTTAAAAACTCAGTTGCTTTATCTGAAATCTCAAAAGGTGAGTATGAAGATCGTTTAAGAAGAAAAAAGATCAAAGGAGAAAATTTCTTCTATGAAAAATACCATAGGATTTTTGAGTTTGGCGTCCTTGCGCATTCCTATGAGAAAGAGCCTTCACAGGCTGCAGTTGACGAACTTTCCAAAGCTATCGAGGAACACGACAAGCTGCATGTCAAGGATCCAGTTCATATGGTTGATCTTTTCTGCGTACACAATATGGGGTCATGGGTGAGTGAGAAACTTGGTGTTACTCCAACGGTAATTGAAACTGAAAAGAATGAATTTGCTAGAATCGACTATGCGCCTATCGCTACAACAAATTACCATTGCTTGAGCGTCTTTTCTTGGGGTGAGGGGACAGGTCATAGAGAGAATTTCTCTGCTCTTGGGTCATTTATTTCTCGATTTTATCGAAAGCTATCACGCGTTGATGATACACTTGGCTTGATTTCTAATTACTATATCAAAGCGCTCTCTACGGGTGCAGGCGGTGGTGGTGCTAGGCGCTTATGGGAGTATGGTCCTGATAACGCTGAGATGCTCAAACTAATCCAAAATCGTCGAGGTTTGGATGAAAGAGTTTTCTACGAAGATTTTATTTTTTTAGGCTTCTAGGTAACGTGATATTTGAACTCGGCCTTCCCCCCACGGGACCCCTCCGCTAAACCCCACCCCATGACCCGTACCAACATCATCTGCATCAAGTGGGGCACGCTCTTCGGGCCGGAATATGTTAACCGGCTCTATTCCGGCGTGCGACGGCCCCCCCCCCGAAGCGCGCCCCCCGTCCCCCATTCGTGACTGACCGCGCCGCGGCGATCTGCTAGACTGGCCCCATGACACCATACTGCCTGGCCACCCGGGCGACGTCCGAGCTCTCCCGCATGTGGCGCAGCACACCGGAGGGTCTCTTATGGTCAAGACAATCGGCAATCCCCTGTCCTGGACGATGCACCGCCTCGCCGGTGCGGCCGGGCATGTCTCGCACAGCGTCGAGGGCATCGGCGGGGTCGAGGAGGTCACGCCCGAGGTGCAGGCGCTGACTCTCGAGGATCTGCGCCACGCGCTGCGGCAGGGCTGGGCGGATTTCGGGGCGGCGCGGACGGACGTCATGTTCATCTGCCTCGTCTACCCGGTCGTGGGCGTGCTGCTCGCGGCAATCGGGTTCAACATGAACATGCTGCCGATCCTGTTCCCGGTCGCGGCGGGCTTCGCGCTGCTGGGGCCGCTCGCGGCGGTGGGGCTCTACGAGGTCAGCCGCCAGCGCGAGACGGGGCAGCCGGTCTCCTGGCTGGTGGCGCTGCACGTGGTCCGGTCGCCGAATTTCGGCGCGATCCTGGTGCTGGGGCTCTACCTCGCGGTCCTGTTCCTGGCGTGGCTTCTGGTGGCCCATCTGATCTGGCTGGTCACGCTGGGCCCGGTGCCGCCCGAGACGCTGACGGGCTTCGCCGCGGCGGTGCTGACCACCGGGGCGGGCTGGGCGATGATCGTGCTCGGCATGGCGGTGGGATGCCTCTTCGCGCTGGCGGTGCTGATCACCGGCGCGATCAGCTTTCCGCTGCTGCTCGATCACAATATCGGCGTGCCGGCGGCCATCGCGACCTCCTACCGGGTGTTTCGCAGGAACCCGCGGACCATGATCGTCTGGGGCGCGCTGGTGGCGGCGCTGCTGGTGCTGGGGTCGATCCCGGCCTTCATCGGGCTGGTGATCGTGCTGCCGCTTCTGGGCCACGCGACCTGGCACCTCTATCGCCGGGCGGTGACGTTCTGAGGCCGGGGCCGGGCGCCGGGTCCGGCTGAGCCGGGGCGGGGCGGGCGGCAGCCCGGCGGCACGCGATGGCGGGCACGCACTTCCCCCGCCATCCCGGCTCTGCTAACCGGTCCCCCATGACCCAAGCCACCATCATCTGCATCAAGTGGGGCACGCTTTTCGGGCCGGAATACGTCAACCGGCTCTATTCCGGCGTGCGGCGGAACCTTGCGGGCCCCGTCCGTTTCCTTTGCATGACGGACGTGACCCGGGGCCTGCATCCCGATATCGAGGTGCTGGACCTGCCCGAGGAACCCTTCCGCGCCCAGATGGACGCGGCGCTCGCGGTGGCCAACCGGCAGGGGGCCATGCGCAAGACCTCGCTCTTTCGGCGCGGCCTCATTCCGAATCTCGAAGGGCCGGTGCTGGGCTTCGATCTCGACGTGGTCATCACCGGCGATCTGACCCCGATCCTCGAGCTTGCGCCGGGCGATGTCGCCATGCGCCACGACTGGACCGAGAAGCGCAAGGGGCGGCCCACCGGGCATGGCTCGGTCTTCCGCTTCGACCCGAAGCTTCACGGCTTTCTTTATGACGATCTGGCGGCCAACCCCTATGCGGAGGTGGAGAAGGCGCGCGGGTCCGAGCAGCGCTACACCTCGCACAAGGCGATGGACCGGGGGCTTTTCACCTACATCCCCGAGGCGTGGGTCGTGTCGTTCAAATACGATTGCAACCCGTTCCCCGGCAATTACCTGCGGCCCCCGCACCTGCCCGAAGAGGCGCGCGTCGTGTGTTTTCACGGCCATCCCAAGATGGACGAGGCGATCGACGGCTATCGCGGCTCGCTCATCCGCTTCTCAAAACCCTGTCCGTGGCTGCGCGAAAACTGGATCGACCGGGCGGCGGCGGATCTCGGCCCCGACTGGGCATGATCCGGGCATGATCCTGCCGGGGCGTGTTTTTCGCGGTCTTGCGCTGCGCTGCGGCGCGGGCGCGGTCTTGCTCCGTGGGCATGGCCGCGATAAGAGCCGGTGCTGACAGAGAAATGAGCGAGAAGGGCCGCCGCATGCGTCGTGTCGTCGTCACCGGAATGGGCCTCGTGACCCCGCTTGCCACGGGGGTCGAGGAAAGCTGGAGCCGCATCCTCGCGGGCCAATCGGGGGCGGGCACGATCTCCAAGTGGGACGCCTCGCACCTGGCCACGGATTATGCCTGCGAGGTGATCTGGGGCGACGGGTCCGACGGCAGCTTCAACCCCGATGACTGGATGGCCGCGAAGGATCGCCGCAAGGTGGACGACTTCATCCTCTATGGTGTCGCGGCAGCCGAGCAGGCGGTGCAGATGGCCGGCTGGACACCCGAGGACGAAGAGGACCGGCTGCGCACCGGCGTCATGATCGGCTCGGGCATCGGCGGGCTGAATTCCATCGCCGAGACCGCGATCCTGATCCGCGAGAAAGGGCCGCGCAAGGTGTCGCCGTTCTTCATTCCGGGCGCGCTCATCAACCTCATCTCGGGGCAGGTGTCGATCCGCTACGGCTTCAAGGGGCCGAACCACGCGGTGGTGACGGCCTGCTCCACCGGTGCCCACGCCATCGGCGACGCCTCGCGGCTAATCCAGCACGGCGATGCGGACGTGATGATCGCGGGCGGGGCCGAAGCGGCCATCTCCGAGATTGGCATCGCGGGCTTCAACGCCTGCAAGGCGCTCTCGACCAAGCGCAGCGACGATCCGCAGAAAGCGAGCCGGCCCTATGACGCCGACCGCGACGGCTTCGTGATGGGCGAGGGCGCGGGCGTCGTGGTGCTGGAGGAATACGACCACGCGGTGGCGCGTGGCGCCACGATCTACGCCGAGGTGTCGGGCTACGGCCTTTCGGGCGACGCCTATCACATCACCGCGCCCTCCGAGGATGGCGAGGGCGGTGAGCGCTCGATGCGGGCGGCGCTGAAGAATGCGGGGCTGAAGCCCGCCGATATCGACTATATCAACGCCCATGGCACCTCGACCATGGCGGATGTGATCGAGCTCGGCGCGGTGGAGCGGATGATGGGCGACGCGGCCTCCAAGGTCACCATGTCGTCGACCAAGTCGGCCACCGGGCACCTTCTGGGGGCCGCGGGCGCGATCGAGGCGATCTTCTCGATCCTCGCGATCCGCGACCAGGTGGCGCCACCGACGATCAACCTCGACAATCCCGCGGTCGAGACCAAGGTGGACCTCGCCCCGAACGCCAAGGTCGTGCGCGAGATCACCCATGCGCTGTCCAATTCCTTCGGTTTCGGCGGCACCAATGCCAGCGTGATCTTCTCGAAGCCCGCCTGAGCGGTCGGCTGAATTCCGCGCGCCCGGCGGGCCGGCGGGCTTTTCCCCGGCGCCGCGAGACGGCACAATTTGAACGAAGGGCCTGCCCGGACGGGCGGGCCTCTCGCAATAAAGAGCAGGACGAACCCCATGTGGCGCAATATCGCCTCGAACGCGCTGACCTTCCTGGTCGTCGTCGTCTTCCTTTTCGGCGGCATGCTGATCTGGGCGCAACGGGAATACGAGACATCGGGCCCGCTGACCGAGCCGATCTGCCTCGAAGTGCCGCGCGGGACGAACATGACGCGGGTCTCGGAGGATCTGGCCGCGCAGAACGCGGTGTCCTCGGGGATGCTGTTCCGGCTCGGGGCGGATTACGCCGACAAGACGCAGGAGTTGAAGGCGGGCTCCTATCTCGTGCCCGAGGGCGCCTCGATGCGGCAGATCGTCGAGATCGTGACCCGCGGCGGCGCGTCGACCTGCGGTACGGAAGTGGTCTACCGGATCGGCGTCACCAATGCCGAGGTCGAGGTGCGCGAGCTTGACCCCGCCACCGGCCGCTTCGTGGAGATCGCCGAGTTCGATCCCGCCGCCGAAGAGCCGCCGCAGCCCTTCCTCGACGTGCGCGCCCGCGCCGATACGCGCTACCGCGTGACGCTGGCCGAGGGCGTGACGAGCTGGCAGGTCATCGAGGAGCTGAAATCCGTCGACGTGCTCGAGGGCGAGGTCGAGGTGCCCGCGGAGGGATCGCTGGCGCCCGACAGCTACGAGGTGTCGGTGGGCGACACCCGCGCGAGCCTCGTCGAACGGATGCGCCGGGCGCAGGACATCATCCTCGCCGATGAATGGGCCAACCGCGCCGACGGGCTGCCGCTCGAAAGCCCGACCGAGGCGCTGATCCTGGCCTCCATCGTCGAGAAGGAAACCGGCGGCGCCGAGGAGCGTCCGCAGGTCGCCTCCGTCTTCATCAACCGCCTGCGCCAGGGCATGCGGCTGCAGACCGACCCGACGGTGATCTACGGCATCACCAATGGCGAGGGCACGCTGGGCCGGGGCATCCGGCAGTCCGAGCTGCGCGCGGAGACGCCCTACAACACCTACGTGATCGACGGGCTGCCGCCCACGCCCATCGCCAATCCCGGCCGCGCCTCGATCCGCGCGGCGCTCAATCCCGACGAGACGGAGTACCTGTTCTTCGTGGCGCGCACGCTCGATCCGGCGGACGGGCACCTCTTCGCCGAGACGCTGGCCGAGCATAACGAGAACGTCGCGGCCTATCGCCGCCTCGAAGCCGAGCGGGACAGCCAGTGATTGGGCAGGGGCATCCGGCGAGGAAGGACCTGCGCGTGATCGTGACCGGGGGGACCATCGACAAGGTCCACGACCCGGCCAGCGAAGGGCTCGCCTTCTCGCCCGACGGCGCCACGCATCTGCCGGAAATGCTGCGCATCGGGCGCTGCCATTTCCCGGTCGTGGAAAAGCTGATGCTGAAGGATTCGCTTTATTTCGACGATGCGGACCGCGCCGCCATCGCGGAGGCGGTCCGCGCCGCGCCCGAACCCGCGATCGTGCTGACCCACGGGACGGGCACGATGGGCCAGACCGCGCGCCACCTCGCCGCGACCCTGCCCGACACCGACAAATGCGTGGTCCTGACTGGCGCGATGCGGCCCTTCTCGCTTTACGCCTCGGACGGGGAATTCAACCTGGGCGGCGCCGTCCTGGCCGCGCAGATCCTGGCGCCCGGCATCTGGGGTGTGATGAACGGCCGCGTCTTCCCGGCGGACCGCCTCGACAAGAACGTCGATCAGGGCCGCTTCGACCTCTGAGCCCGCCGCCTGTCCGCCCGCGCGTCCCAGTTCCGGGTGGCGGCGCCGCGGGCATGTCACGATCGGACCAAAAATACCTCCGGGGAGCGCGAGGGGCAGCGCCCCTCGCTCTGCCGCGCGCCACCGGTCCGGCATGGCCGGTCCAGAGCGGATCGCGCAATCAGCGCATTTCCTTATCGTCTTTGGTGAGGGCGGGAAGTGTGCGGAATCTGGGCCGCCTGTCCGCGGCGCGCGCGGAAAAGCGAGGGGCCAGCCCCTCGCGCTCCCCGGAGGTATTTCCGGTCCGGCCGTGACAGGGGCGGCGCGCGCCCCGCAGAGCTGGGACGCGTGGATGGCAGGCGGGCCTGAGCGCGGGGCTCAGAGCTGCGCCATGACCTCGTCAGAGGCTTCGAAATTGGTGGTCACGCGCTGCACGTCGTCGTCGTCCTCGAGCGCATCGACGAGCTTCATCAGCGATTGCATGCCTTCGAGATCGAGCTCGGTCGTGGTGGCGGGTTTCCACACGAGCCGCGTCGTCTCGCTTTCACCGAGCTCGGCCTCGAGCGCGGTCGACACCTCGTTCAGATCCGTGTCGGCGCACCAGATCACGTGGCCGTCCTCGGAACTTTCCACGTCCTCGGCGCCCGCTTCGATGGCGGCCATCATCACCGTGTCAGCGTCGCCCGCTGAGGCGGGGTAGATGACCTCGCCCTTGCGCTCGAACATGAAGCCCACCGAGCCGGTCTCGCCCATGTTGCCGCCGTTCTTGGAGAAGGTGGAGCGCACGTTCGACGCGGTGCGGTTGCGGTTGTCGGTCATCGCCTCGACGATCACCGCGACGCCGTTGGGCCCGTAGCCTTCGTAGCGAATCTCCTCATAGGCCTCGCTGTCGCCGCCGGTGGCTTTCTTGATGGCGCGTTCGATCACGTCCTTCGGGACCGATTGCGACTTTGCTTCCTTCACCGCGAGTCGCAGGCGGGGATTCTTCTCGGGGTCGGGGTCGCCCATCTTGGCGGCGACAGTAATTTCCTTGGACAGCTTCGAGAACAGCTTGGAGCGCGCGGCGTCCTGCCGTCCCTTGCGATGCTGGATATTCGCCCATTTGGAATGGCCGGCCATGTCTGCCTCACTCACGTCTCATGTTGCGGGATCGGCGTTCATATAGGGGAGGAGGCGGGGCGGGGGCAAGCCCGGGGTTCCCGCAATGCTTGCAAGCCGATGCGGGTTTCGCCATGGATAGGCGATGCAGTCTGTCCTTGCGGGCTTCACGCTCGGTTTTTCCCTTATCCTGGCCATCGGTGCGCAGAACGCATTCGTCCTGCGCCAAGGCCTGATGCGCCAGCACGTCCTGCCCGTGGTGCTGACCTGCGCGATCTCGGATGCGCTCCTGGTCGCGGGGGGCGTGGCGGGATTCGGCGCGCTGGTGCAGCGCATGCCCTGGCTCGAGGACACGATGCGCATCTTCGGGGCGGCGTTCCTCTTCTGGTATGGCAGCCGCGCGCTTATCTCGGCCTGGAAGGGCAGCGACGCGCTCGAGGCGGGGCAGGCGGCGTCGAGCCTGCGCGCCTCGATCCTGACCTGTCTCGGGCTCACCTGGCTCAACCCGCATGTCTATCTCGACACGGTGGTGCTGCTGGGCGGGCTTTCGGCGCAATATCCGAGTCCGCTGCATTTCGGCTTCGGCGCGGTCACGGCCTCCTTCGTCTTCTTCTTCTCGCTGGGTTACGGCGCGCGGGCGCTGGCGCCGATCTTCGCGCGGCCCCGGGCCTGGCAGATCCTCGACGTGGCGGTCGGATTGACCATGTATGCAATCGCGGTCTCGCTTTTCCTTGGCTGAGCGCGACCTTGCAATCCCGGGCAGCGCCCCCTCAGATGGCGCCATGTTCCAAGCTGTGCAACGCCCGCTTGAGGGCATCCTCTGGATGGTCGTGACGGGCGTCTGCTTCGTGATGGTCACGGCGTTGGTCAAGGCGCTGGGCACGCGCATCCCGCCCGCCGAAAGCGCCTTTCTGCGCTACCTGCTGGGGCTCGTCTTCCTGATCCCGGTCTGGCGCGTGCTGGCGGCGGCGCGGCTCACGCGGCGGCATTGGGCGCTGTTCTCGATCCGGGGGCTGATGCACGGGCTGGGGGTGATCTGCTGGTTCTTCGCGATGACCCGCATCCCGATCGCCGAGGTGACGGCGATGAACTACCTCAACCCGGTCTTCGTCAGCCTGCTGGCGGTCGCCTTCCTCGGCGAGCGGATGAAGGCGCCGCGCATCCTTGCCATCGTGGCGGCGCTGCTCGGGGCGCTGATCATCCTGCGGCCGGGGATGCGGGTGCTCGATCCGGGGCATTTCGCGATGATGGTGACCGCGCTCAGCTTCGCGGGGGGCTATCTTCTGGCCAAGATCCTGTCGGACGAGCTGCCGGCCTCGGTGGTGGTGGCGATGCTGTCGGCAACGGTCACGCTGGCGCTGCTGCCCTTCGCGCTCTTGAACTGGGTCTGGCCGAGCTGGGGCGAGATCGGCATCCTCTTCGCCGTCGCCTTCTTCGCCACGGCGGGGCATTACACCATGACGCGCGCCTTCGCCGCCGCACCGGTCACCGTCACGCAGCCGGTGATCTTCCTGCAGCTCGTATGGTCGGTGCTGATCGGCGCGGCCTTTTTCGGCGAGCCGCCCGATCCCTTCGTCATCGCCGGCGGCACGCTGATCGTCGCGGCGGTGGTGTTTATGACCTGGCGCGAGGCGCGGGCGAACCGGCGGCGGATCACACCTGCGTTTCACGCAACGAAGCATTGATCTGTCCTTAACTGTTTCCGTTCCAGAAAAGATCACGCCGGAGGCAAGATCTTGCCCCATTTTTCCGGAAGATTGGTCCTGCGGGCGCCGGTTGTGCCCGTGTGTGACCGAATGGAGTAAATGGTATGTTTGCAGAAAACCAACTGACCGAAAATTTCGACGATGTGGCCAGCTTCGTGCTGGGAGAGCGCGCCAAGGTGCTGTCGGACACCGAATGGCGCTTCCGGATGCGCGGCTACGGCTACAACCTGCGCAAGACCGACCTGGGCTACGAAGTGGCCCGCCTGCCGCAGATGTCCGTCCTCGGAATGATCGAGGCCTGATCCGACACATGACTTATCCCGAACGGTGACGCCCGGAGCCATGAGCTGCCGGGCGTTTTCATGTCCGGATACCGCCGTTCCGGGATATTGATTGACGAGTCAATCAGTGCGCATTACCTCTAGGGGCATGAACACAGAACGCGCAACGCAACGGCCCAACATCCTTGTCGTCATGGTCGACCAGCTGACCGGAACGCTGTTTCCGGACGGCCCGGAGGCATGGCTGCATGCGCCGCATCTCGGCGCGCTGGCGGCGCGCTCGACGCGATTCGCCAATGCCTATACCGCCTCGCCGCTCTGCGCGCCGGGGCGGGCGGCCTTCATGTCGGGGATGCTGCCTTCCGAAACGGGGGTCTACGACAACGCCGCCGAGTTCGCCTCGTCGATCCCGACCTATGCGCACCATCTGCGCCGCGCGGGCTACCAGACCTGTCTTGCGGGCAAGATGCATTTCGTGGGGCCCGACCAGCTGCACGGCTTCGAGAGCCGCCTGACCACGGATATCTATCCCGCCGATTTCGGCTGGACGCCGGATTACCGCAAGCCGGGCGAGCGGATCGACTGGTGGTATCACAACCTCGGCTCGGTGACGGGCGCGGGGGTGGCCGAGATCACCAACCAGATGGAATACGACGACGCGGTGGCCTTCGAGGCCGAGCAGAAGCTCTACGATCTGGCGCGCGGACAGGACGCGCGGCCCTGGATGCTGACGGTCAGCTTCACCCATCCGCACGACCCTTATGTGGCGCGGCGGAAATACTGGGATCTCTACGAGGAGTGCGACCACCTGCTGCCGACGGTTCCGGCGATGGATTACGCGGATCACGACCCCCACAGCCAGCGCATCTTCGACGCCAACGACTGGCGCAGCTTCGAGATCTCCGAGGACGATATCCGCCGGTCGCGGCGGGCTTACTTTGCCAATATCTCGTATCTGGACGACAAGATCGGCGGAATCCTCGACGTGCTGGAACGGACCGGGCAGGAGGCCATCGTGGTCTTCGTCTCCGATCACGGCGACATGCTGGGCGAGCGGGGCCTCTGGTTCAAGATGAGCTTCTTCGAGGGCTCGGCGCGGGTGCCGCTGATGATCGCGGCCCCGGACATGGCGCCGGGCTTAGTGGAAACGCCGGTCTCGACCATCGATCTCTGCCCGACGCTTTGCGATCTTGCGGGGGTGTCGATGGCAGAGGTCATGCCCTGGACGACCGGGGAAAGCCTCGTGCGGCTGGGGCAGGGCGGCGCGCGCAAGAGCCCCGTGGCGATGGAATACGCCGCCGAAGGCTCCTATTCGCCGCTCGTGGCGCTCAGGCAGGGGCGGTGGAAATACACCGATTGCGCGCTCGATCCCGAGCAGCTTTTCGATCTCGCCGCCGATCCCGGCGAATTGACCAATCTCGCGGACGATCCCGCCACTGCGGCGACGCTGGAGGCCTTCCGGCAGGAGGCCGCGGCGCGCTGGGATCTCGAGGCCTTCGATGCCGAGGTGCGGCAAAGCCAGGCCCGGCGCTGGGTGGTCTACGAGGCCCTGCGGCAGGGCGGCTATTACCCGTGGGATTTTCAACCGCTGCGCGACGCGTCCGAGCGTTACATGCGCAATCACATGGACCTCAACGAGGTCGAAACACGCCAACGCTTCCCGAGAGGAGAATGACGATGGACGAGCATTACGACACGCAACCCAAGGCCAGCCACTACGTGGACGGGGCCTATCTGGAAGACACGGCCGGCGAGGCCTTCGACGTGATCTACCCCGCGACGGGGGCCGTCATCGGCCGCTTGCATCAGGCGACCGACGCGGTGATCGAGAAGGCCATCGCGGCGGCCCGCCGGGCGCAGGCCGAATGGGCCAGGACCTCGCCGCGCGAACGCGGCCGGATCCTGACCCGCGCGGCGCAGATCATGCGCGAGCGCAACCGCCCGCTGTCGGTGCTGGAGACCTACGACACCGGCAAGCCGCTGCAGGAGACGCTGGTGGCGGATGCCACCTCGGGCGCGGATGCGCTGGAATATTTCGGCGGCATCGCGGCGGGTCTGACCGGCGAGCATATCCAGCTCGGCGAGGACTGGGCCTACACGATGCGCGAGCCCTTGGGCGTCTGCGTCGGGATCGGTGCCTGGAACTATCCCACGCAGATCGCATGCTGGAAGGCCGCCCCGGCGCTGGCCTGCGGCAACGCGATGATCTTCAAGCCATCGGAGACGACGCCGCTTTCGGCGCTCAAGGTGGCCGAGATTCTGACCGAGGCGGGGCTGCCGGACGGGCTGTTCCAGGTGCTGCAGGGGATGGGGCCCGTGGGCGCCACGCTCACCACGCATCCGGGCGTCGACAAGGTGTCGCTGACGGGCTCGGTGCCCACCGGCCAGAAGGTCTATGCCGCGGCGGCGGGCGAGTTGAAGCACGTGACGATGGAGCTTGGCGGCAAGTCGCCCATGCTCGTCTTCGACGATGCGGATCTCGATGACGCGGTGGGCGGCGCGATCCTGGGGAATTTCTATTCCTCGGGGCAGATCTGTTCGAACGGCACGCGGGTCTTCGTGCAGAAGGGCCTGAAGGAGCGGTTCGTCGCGCGGCTCAAGGAACGGCTCGACGGCGCGGTGATCGGCGATCCGATGGACGAGGCCACGAATTTCGGCCCGATGGTGAGCCAGCGGCAGATGGAGATCGTGCAGGGCTACCTCAAGAAAGGCGTCGAGGAAGGCGCGAGGCTGGTCACCGGCGGCACGCGGCTCGATCGCGACGGCTTCTGGCTGACGCCCGCGATCTTCGACAACGTCACCGACGAGATGACCATCGCGCGCGAGGAGATCTTCGGGCCGGTGCTGTCGGTGCTGGAGTTCGAGACCGAGGAAGAGGGCATCCGGCGGGCCAACAACACGCCCTACGGGCTGTCGGCGGGGGTGTTCACCCGCGATATTTCCCGCGCGCACCGGGTGATCGGGCAATTGCAGGCCGGCACCTGCTTCATCAATTCCTACAACGACGCGCCGGTGGAAATGCCCTTCGGCGGCGTGAAGATGTCGGGCGTCGGACGCGAGAACGCGAAGGCGGCGATCGAGCATTATTCGCAGCTGAAGTCGGTCTATGTGCGCATGGGCCGGGTCGAGGCGCCGTTCTAGGGCCGCTCCTCCGCCCGTGCGGGCGTCCTCGCCGAGACCGTGCCGAGCGGTCGAGGCAGGCCTGCGGGCGTGGGATGTCGGAAATGTGCTGGAGAGGCGCCTGAGGGGCAGATCTGCCCTCAAGGCGCCATGACAAGTGTGAGGTGCCTCCGGTGCGCCTCAAGGACAGGCCGCGGCACGCCGCGGTGGCCCCAGGGGGGCCATCCTTGACCCGCCCCGGAGACACGTGAAGGAGCGTAAGATGCAAGCGGAATACGTGATCGTTGGGGCCGGCAGCGCAGGCTGCGCCATGGCCTACCGGCTCGCGGAAGCGGGCAAATCGGTGATCGTGATCGAAGAGGGCGGCTGGGATGGCGGCCCCTTCATCCAGATGCCGGGGGCGCTCAGCTACCCGATGAACATGAAGATGTACGATTGGGGGTACCAGTCGGAGCCAGAGCCGCATCTGGGCGGGCGGCGGCTGGCCACGCCGCGCGGCCGCGTGATCGGCGGCTCGTCGTCGATCAACGGCATGGTCTATGTGCGCGGCCACGCCAAGGATTACGACCATTGGCGCGACCAGGGCGCCGATGGCTGGGGCTATGCCGACGTGCTGCCCTATTTCAAGCGCATGGAGACCAGCCATGGCGGCCAGGACGGCTGGCGCGGCACCGACGGGCCGCTGCATGTCACGCGCGGGCCCCGCGACAACCCGCTGACGCGCGCCTTCGTCGAGGCGGGCCGCGAGGCGGGCTACGAGACCACCGACGATTACAACGGCGAAAAGCAGGAAGGCTTCGGACCGATGGAGGCCACCATCCACAAGGGCGTGCGCTGGTCCGCCGCGCATGCCTATCTGCGCCCGGCGCAGAAGCTGGGCGCCGAGGTCGTGCGCGGCATGGCGCGGCGCGTGGTGATGGTGAACGGCCGCGCGACGGGGGTCGAGGTGCGGTTCCCGAACGGGACCGAAGTGGTGAAGGCCAGCCGCGAGGTGATCCTCGCGGCCTCCTCGCTCAACTCTCCGAAACTGCTGATGCATTCCGGGATCGGGCCCGCCGCGCATCTGAAGGAGCACGGCATCGAGGTGGTCGCCGACCGGCCCGGCGTGGGGCAGAATCTGCAGGACCATCTGGAGCTTTACATCCAGATGGCCGCGAAGAAGCCGGTGAGCCTGTTCAAGTACTGGAGCCTTCTGGGCAAGGCCTATGTGGGCGCGCGCTGGCTCTTCACCAAGACCGGGCCCGGCGCGTCGAACCAGTTCGAGAGCGCGGCCTTCATCCGCTCGGACAAGGGCGTCGATTACCCGGACATCCAGTACCACTTCCTGCCGCTCGCGGTGCGTTATGACGGGCAGGCCGCCGCCGAGGGGCACGGCTTCCAAGCGCATGTGGGGCCGATGCGGTCGAAGTCGCGGGGCGCGGTCACGCTGCGGTCCGCCGATCCCGAGGACGCGCCGAAGATCGCCTTCAACTACATGAGCCACGAGGACGACTGGACCGAGTTCCGCAAGGCCATAAGGCTGACGCGGGAGATCTTCGCGCAGGACGCCTTCAAGCCCTACGCGGATTTCGAGATCCAGCCGGGCGAGGCGGTGCAGAGCGACGCGGCACTCGACGACTTCGTGCGGGAGCATGCGGAAAGCGCCTATCATCCCTGCGGCACCTGCCGGATGGGCCGGGCGGATGACGCGGACGCGGTGGTCGATCCGGAAGGCCGGGTGATCGGCGTGGACGCGTTGCGCGTCGCCGACAGCTCGATCTTCCCGCGCATCACCAACGGCAATCTCAACGGGCCCTCGATCCTCGTGGGCGAGAAGATCGCCGATCACGTGCTGGGCCGGTCGCTGCCGCCCGCCAATGCCGAGCCGTGGATACATCCGCGCTGGCAGGAGGCGCAGCGCTGAACGGACATGGCCGGGCCTCGCATGGCCCGGCTTTTTTCATGCAGGCCGATCCGGATTGATCCCGATCAAAGCGGTCGGAATCCCGCTCCGGCAAGGGTGGGGCGACACGTATCGCCAACAGGAGGCCTTCCCATGACCCATGTCCCGCACCAGCTTGCCGAGGATTTCCCCGAGCACAAAGCCCGCATCGCCGAGTTGCGCCAGAGCGACGCGCATTTCGCCCGGCTGGTGGAGCAATATTCCGAGGTGAACGCCGAAATTCACCGCATGGAAACGGATGTGACACCCACGGATGACGCCACCCAGACGCAGAAGCGGCGCACCCGCGCGGCGCTGAAGGACGAGATCTACGCCGCCCTTACCCGCGTGGCGGGCTGAGCAGCGCGTCAATCTCGCGCGTGAGCACCGCTGCGAGGGGCCGGGTGGTGGCGCCATAGGTGGCAACCAACTGGCCCTCGGGCCCGATCAGCACCTTGTTGAAATTCCAGGTGGGCGCGAAATCGGCCGTGTCGCGCAGCCAGGCGTAGAAGGGATGCGCCGCCGCGCCGCGCACGGAGGTGATCGTGGTCATCGGCAGGTCGAGGCCGAAATTCACCTCGCAGAATTCCTTGACCTCGGCGTCGCTGGAAAGCTCCTGGCGGAAATCGTCGGAAGGCACGGCCAGCACCACGAGCCCCTGCTCGCGGTAGCGGTCATAGAGCGCCTGCAGCGCATCGTATTGGTCGGTGAAGGCGCAGCGCGAGGCGGTGTTCACCACCAGGACGGGCCGGCCTTCCCAATCGGCCATCTCGAGCGTGCCGCCGTCGATGGAGGGAAAGCTGAAATCGAGCGCGGCGGCGGGCAGGGCCCAGAACAGGAACGCTGCGAGCGCTGTGAACGTGCGGATCATGGAAATGCCTCCTCGTGTCGCCTATGTTCTAGGGCGTCGGCGCCGCGGTCAAATCACAGCTGCGGGCGCGGGCGTTCCGCAACCTCAGGGAGGTCCGGGCATGGCAGGCGGTTGGAGCCGCGATGGCGCTGTGAACGAACAGATCGAAGCCTCGATCAACGACGAGCTGGCGCGGCTGAAGGCGCGGCGCGGCCCCTCGGGCGAGAGCCGGACCCATTGCGCGGAATGCGACGAGCCGATCCCCGAGGCGCGGCGCGCGGCGATCCCGGGCGTCAAGCTCTGCATCGACTGCCAGAGCGAACGAGACGGCCGTGCGGCGCCGCGCGGCGGCATCAATCGGCGCGGATCGAAGGACAGCCAGCTGAAATAGCGCGGCCCCCGGACCGAATCCTTATTGCAACAATGGCCCGGAGAAGCGCCCGTATCGCCCCGGCACGGGACCGCCATGGTTGCGCGCAGGCCCGCGACCGTCGCAAGCTGAAAAGAAAACGGGCAGGCAGCGACATGAACACGGGCAAGGCAACGTTCCTGTTGTCGACGGGACGCGTCTCGACGCAGAACATCTACAACACCATCCTCAAATCCGGGTTCAAGGGATTGGTGGAGCATGAGCCGCTGCGCGCCCGCTACAACCCGCGCCAGACCTTCCGCAAGCCGAAGATGTGCGCCGAGATCAGGCAGCGCGATCCGGCCATCGCCGCCAAGCTCGACGAGATCGAGGCCTTGCTGGACAGCGGCGGGCGCTATTGCTCCATCGGGTGGACGACCTTCACATGGGCCACGTTCCTCAAATGGCGTTTCGGCGACCGGGTGTCCTTCGTGGGCCTCGTGCGCAATCCCTACAAGGTCGCGGCGAGTTTCCTGACCCATGATCTCTTCACCGGCGCGCGCCAGGACGCGATGCAGCGCTGCGGTTTCATCCGGGGCAGCGATCCACGCGTGATCCATCGCGACCTCGGGCAGGACTGGACGGATTTTTCGCCGTTTGAGAAGCTGCTGTTTCACTGGCTCGAGGCGAACACGCTGATCCACGAGAGCTGCCAGGCCCATGACGCGCCGCTCTACCGGTTCGAGGACCTCTACGGCGAGAAATCGACCGCGCTGCCGATGATGTATCACGACCTCGCGGGCATCCACATTCCCGAACCGGACGAGGAGCGCGACGCCTACAATTTCGCGCTCGACGGGGATTACGACTTCACCGTGCGGCCGGAGCTGCGCGCGGCCTGCGCGGCGCTGTGCCTGAAGCTCGGTTACTCGAAGGCGTTCGTCAAAAGCGCGGAAGCGGGGCTGGAACGGCTGCCCGAGGCCTATTCGAAGGTCCGCGTCGCCTGACATGCTCGCGCCGCCCCTGCGGATCGCGGGGCGGCTGCGGGTTTATGCGTTTATCCGGAAAGGTGAAGGGGCGGGACGGCGCCGCACTCCGTCCGGCGGGCTCTTGGGCTCTTCCCGGAGCCGAGGGCGGCAAAACGGCGCGCGAGAAGCCGCGCGCGCCGGTCTGGCGAAACCCTCAGTCCTCCATCGCCTCGAGCTCGTCGATCAGCCCCGAGATCATCGACAGGCCCTTGTCCCAGAAGGCGGGGTCGGTCGCATCGAGGCCGAAGGGCGCAAGAAGGTCGGTGTGGTGCTTCGACCCGCCCGCCTTGAGCATGTCGAAATACTTCTGCTGGAAACCCTCTGGGGCCTCTTCGTAATTGGCGTAAAGCGCGTTCACCAGCCCGTCGCCGAAGGCATAGGCATAGACGTAGAAGGGCGAATGCACGAAATGCGGGATATAGGCCCAGAAGGTCTCGTATCCTTCCATGAATTCGAAGGCGGGCCCGAGGCTTTCGGCCTGCACCGACATCCAGAGCGCGTTGATGTCGTCGGGAGTGAGTTCGCCGCCGCGCCGCGCCTCGTGCAGCTTGCACTCGAAATCGTAGAAGGTGATCTGGCGGACGACGGTGTTGATCATGTCCTCCACCTTGCCCGCGAGCAGGACCTTCTTCTCGGCGTCGTCCTTGGCGTTCCGCAGCATGCGCCGGAAGGTCAGCATCTCGCCGAAGACCGACGCGGTCTCGGCAAGCGTCAGCGGCGTTGAGGCCAGCATCTCGCCCTGACCCGCGGCCAGGACCTGGTGCACGCCGTGCCCGAGCTCATGGGCGAGCGTCATCACGTCGCGCGGTTTGCCCAGGTAGTTCAGCATCACGTAGGGGTGCACGTCGGTGACGGTCGGGTGCGCGAAAGCGCCGGGCGCCTTGCCGGGCTTCACCGCGGCGTCGATCCAGCCATCGGTGAAGAAGGGCTGGGCGATCTCGGCCATCTTCGGGTCGAACTCGGAATAGGCGTTCATCACCGTCTCGCGCGCCTCGTCCCAGCCGACCACGCGCGTCGTCTCCATCGGCAGGGGCGCGTTGCGGTCCCAGACCTGCATGACGTCGAGGCCAAGCCATTTGCGCTTGAGCTCGTAATAGCGGTGCGAGAGCTTGGGATAGGCCGCGACGACCGCGTTGCGCAGCGCCTCGACCACCTCGGGCTCGACGTCGTTCGACAGGTGCCGCCCGGTCTGGGGCGTGGGCATGCCGCGCCAGCGGTCGAGGATTTCCTTCTCCTTGGACTGGGTGTTGTGCACGCGGGAGAAGGTGCGGATATTGGCGCCGAAGACGCGGGCGAGCTCGCGCGCGGCGGCCTCGCGCTTGTCGCGGTCCTGTTCGGTGAGGTTGTTGAGGGTGGCCTCGATGCCCATCACCTCGCCGTCGATCTCGAATTCGAGCCCGGCGATCGTCTCGTCGAAGAGCCGCTCCCAGGCATCGCCCACGACACCCATGTCGTGCAGGAACTTCTCCATCTCGTCGGACAGCTGGTAGGGCTTCAGCGCGCGGATGCGATCAAAGGCGGGCTTGTAGCGCGCGAGCTGCGCATCGGCGAAGAGCGCCGCATAAACATCGTCCTCGACGCGGTTGAGTTCCAACGAGAAAAACACCAGCGGCGTGGTATAGACCGTCACCTTTTCCTGGCAGTCCGAAAGGAACTTCGCGCGGCCGGAATCGGTGGTGTTCTGGTAATAGCGCAGGCCCGCGAAGGACATGATGCGGCCCGCGATGTTCTCGATCTTCTCGTGGCGCTGGACCATCTCGAGGAAGGCGGTCGCATCGAGCCCGGCGATCTTGCCCTCGTAATCGGCGGCGAAGCTCTGGCACGCCTGTTCCAGCCAGTCGAGATCGCGCTTCAGCTCGGGCGCGTCGGGCGCGGCATAGAGATCGGACAGGTCCCATTCCGGCAGATCGCCCAGGTCGCGGCCCCCGGCAGAGGCGTTGGCGTCGAATAGCGGGCGTGCGGTCATGGGGTGCTCCTGTTCATCTGGCTTGTCGATAGGTGGCCCGAAGTCCCGCCGGGTTCAAGGGTCGCGCCGCCGATGGGGGGCCGGGCGCCCGTGTTTTGCCGCCCTCGGCTCCCGCCCTGACCGTCGGCGCGGCGCCTCCGCCCCGGGCGCACCGCCTCTTGCCCTTCACCTTTCCGAAAAAACGCGCACACAGCGGCGCCGCCCGGCGCGGCGTCAGCCATAGGCGGCGAGGATCGCCTTCAGATCGTCGAGCGTATTGGCCTCGGACAAGGGTTTGTCCTGCCGCCAGCGCGCCATCCGCGGAAAGCGCAGCGCCACGCCGGATTTGTGCCGCGGGCTTTCGTGGATGCCCTCGAAGGCGATCTCGAAGACGTGGTGCGGCGTGACCTGCCGCACCGGGCCGAAGCGCTGTTCGGTGTTCTTGCGCACCCATTGGGTGATCTTGCGGAACTCCGCGTCGGTCAGCCCCGAATAGGCCTTGGTGAAGGGCACGAGCGCGTCGCCGTCCCAGACCGCGAAGGTGAAATCGGTGAAGAGGTTGGCGCGCCGGCCATGGCCCTGCTGGGCATAGATCATCACCGCGTCGATGGTCAGAGGATCGAGCTTCCATTTCCACCAATCGCCCTTCTTGCGGCCCGAGAGATAGGGGCTGTCGCGCCGCTTCAGCATCACCCCCTCGGCGCGCATCTCGCGCGCCGTCGCGCGGGTCTCGGCGAGCGCGTTCCATGTGGGAAAATCGATGAGGCGAGAGGGGCGGACCGGCGCCTCGGCGGGCAATTGGCCGAGCATCCGGTCGAGCCGGGCGCGCCGGTCGGCCATGGGGTCGGCGCGCAGATCTCGCCCTTCGGCCTCGAGGAGGTCATAGGCCAGAAGGATGACGGGCGCGTCCTTCAGAAGCTTCTTCGGCACGGTCTTGCGTCCGATCCGCGCCTGCAACGTGTTGAAGGGCAACGGCATTTCAGTCTCCGCATCCCAGGCGACGATCTCGCCGTCAAGGACGGTGCCGTCCGGCAGGAAATCCCGCGCACGAGCCAGCTCGGGAAAGCGGTCGGTCATCAGCTCCTCGCCGCGGGACCAGACGTGGTGCTCGGTCCCGCGGATGAGCAATTGCCCGCGGATGCCGTCCCATTTCCATTCGGCCTGCCAGTCTTCGGGCGGGCCGATCTCCGTGGGGCCATCGTCGAGCTGGTAGGCGAGGTAGAAAGGATAGGGGCGCGAGGCGTCGGCGGCGGGATCCTCGGCCTCGATCAGCGCATGAAAGCTCGTGGTTTCGGGTGTCCATTTGCCCATGAGCTTGTGCGCCAGCACCGCTTCCTCCTGGCCGGTGGCCAGGGCCAGCGCACGGGTCATCAGCTTCTGGCTGACCCCGATCCGGAAACCGCCGGTGATGAGCTTGTTGAAGAGAAAGCGCTCCGTCGTCTCGAGCCTGTCCCAGGCGGCGAGAATGCGCGCGCGCCGCTCCGGCACCTCGAGGGCGGCGAGCGATTTCAGCTCGGTGATCCAGTGGGTTAGGGGCCTGTCTTCATGTTCGTCTGCGGGTGGCAGGATGAGCGCGATGGTCTCGGCGAGATCTCCGACGATAGGGTAGCTTTCCTCCAGCAGCCAAAGCGGGATGCCCGCGCGCTCGGCGGCCCATTCGCGCAGCTGGGTGGTGTTGACAGCGCGCTTCGGGCGGCGGCCGGAGAAGAGCGCGATGGTCCAGAGTTTGTCGTCATCGGAAGCGGTGGTGAAGTATTCCGCGAGCGCCTTGGTCTTGAGCGTGGTCTTGGTGGTCTGGTCCACGGCGGTGAAAAGATCGGCGAAGGCTTTCACGACGGCACCTGCTCGGCCTCTTGCGACACCTCGTCGGCGTCTTCGCTGCCGAACTCGGTTTCGAGCACATGCGCGTCATAGCCTTCTTTCTTCAACCATCGCGTGAAGATGTCGGTGTAACCATGTGTGCAGAATACCTTTTCCGCGCCGGTCTCGGCGATCGCCCAGAGCAGTCCGTCCCAATCGGCGTGATCGGAAATGACGAAGCCGCGATCCATCGCGCGGCGCCGGCGCACGCCCCGGAGCGCCATCCAGCCCGAGGCAAAGGACTGGCTCGCGGGACCGAAGCGGCGCATCCACGGCGTGCCGAGCGCCGAAGGTGGCGCGATGATTAGGGGATTCTTCACGTTTTTGGCGTCTAAGTCCTGTGTGACCTGCGTGGTCGCGGGCAGGGGCAGGCCCTGATCGCGCAGGATCGCGTTGGTGGCCTCGACCGCGCCGTGGGTCAGGATCGGGCCGATCCCGGGATCGACCAGCGACAGGACGCGCTGGGCCTTGCCGAGGGAATAGGCCCCGAGCACCGAGGCACGGCCCTCGGCGGCGTTCGTGGCCCACCAGGCGTTGATCTCGGCGGCGATATCGGCCTCGGGACGCCATTTGAAGACCGGAAGCCCGAAGGTGCATTCGGTGATGAAGGCGTGGCAGCGCACGGGCTCGAAGGGTTCGGACAGGCGGTCGGCCTCGGTCTTGTAATCGCCCGAGACGACCCAGACCTCGCCCGCGACCTCGACGCGGATCTGGGCCGAGCCGGGGATGTGACCGGCGGGATGAAAGGAGACCTTCGCGCCGCCGATCGTTCGGGACGCGCCCATCGGGATCGTGTCGAGGGACACGTCGCCCAGCCGGTAGCGCATCACCGGTGCCGCGGATTCGGTCGCAAGGTAGTGGCGGTGGCCCCAGCGGGCATGGTCGGCATGGCCATGCGTGATAAGCGCGCGGTCCACGGGCCGCCACGGATCGATGAAGAAATCTCCGGCGGGACAATAGATGCCGCGGTCGGTGAAGGTCAGGACGGGCTCGGACATGCGCGAAAGGATAGGGCGAAGGGGCGGAGCGCCAATATGGAAGGGTGTGGAGCGCGAATCTGGGAGCCGTCCCGCGATGGCAGAAGCAGGGGGCTGCCGGGAGAAATGCGGCGTGCTTCTCTCTGACCAACTCGCTGAAGGGCGCTCGTCGGAGCGTCGCTCCGCCTGTGACGGGCCGCGCGCGCGGCGCCCGTCTCAGGCGAGGTCAGGCGAGGTCAGGCGGGATCAGGCCCGTTCGGCCCGGCTCGCCACACCGCCCGCGGCATCGAAATGGGCGAGGATCTCGCGCAGGATGCGGCCGCGCACCTCGGGGCCTTCCATCAGCACCTCGTGCTCGCCGCCGGGGATGCGTTCCAGCCGTGCGCCGGGCCAGCCGGCGATGCGCGCCTCGATCCGGGCGACGTCGACGATGCGTTCATTGGTGCCGACGAAGGCGAGGCAGGGATAATCGGGTGCGGGCATGCGCGAGAGCGCGCGGCATTCCTTCAGCGCCTCGTTGAGCCAGCGCAGCGAGGGGCCGCCCAGCTGCAGCTTCGGCTCCTCCAGCACCTGCGCGCGCATGTAGTCGAACATGTCGCGGTCGCGGGTCAGCATGTTGCCGTCGAAGCCCTCCGAGGCGATGTAGCTTTCGGGCTTGGTGCCGGGCGCGATCTGGTGGCCCATGCCGACCTGGCTCGAGCCCCAGCTGATCGCCCAGGCGGCGGGCCGCATGACGGGCGATATGCGGATGCCCCACATCGGCCCGGTAAAGGCCGCCGAGGCCACGTCGAGATTGTTCATCAGCGCGCGCAGGCCGATGCAGCCGCCCATGGAATGGCCGATGAGGTGCCAGGGGCGGGGCAGGTCGGCCGCCTCGGCCCAGGCCACGAGCGCTTCGGCGTCGCGCTGGTAATCGTCGAAGACATGGACGTGCCCGGTGCGCGCGTCGTCCAGAAGCCGGTCCGACAGGCCCTGGCCGCGCCAGTCGATGGTCACGGTATGATAGCCGCCCGCCGCCAGATCGGCGGCGGTCCGGCCGTATTTCTCGATATATTCGGTCCGCCCGGGAAAGAGCAGGACGGTACCGTGCACCGCCCCGCCATTGGCCGCCGGGTAATGCCCGATCCGCAGCCGCTTGCCGTCGACCGTCGCGATCCAGAGCGCACGGGCCCCTTCGGGCCCATGCGCCGCTTCGGTCAGGAAGGGCGCGGCTTCCGGCATCAGGCCAGCACGCCCGCGAGCTTCATCGCCATGCCCATATCGCCGTCGATCGACAGCTTGCCGGACATGAAGGCGGCGGTGGGGTTCATCTCGCCTTCGAGGATCTGACGGAAGGTGTCGGCATCGGCGGTCATGGTCACGTCGGCGGGCTCATCGGCGGCGCGGGCGCCCGAATCGTCCATCATGACGGCGCCTTCGCCCTCGATCTCGAACTTGGCAGTGCCGCCGATTTCCTGGCCTGCCAGCTTGTCGTTCAGGGCCGAAACGGCCTCGTTGATGATATCGCTCATGCGCGGTGTCCTCCATGTGATCCGGTCCGGCTAGCAATTCCCGGACAGGGCGCTAATCTTGTCGGCACCATGAGTAGGAAGCCTTCCGAATTCAATTCTACCGTTGCGGCATTTGCCGCGCTGGTCGCGTTTTCCCTGCCCGCGCCGGTCTTCGCCGAAGCGGGCGGCGCGCGGGCCGACACGCTGACGCGCGAGCTGGCCGAGGCCGTCGATCCCGCCGAGGCACAGCGGCTGGAGCGCGAATTGCGGCTGGAATGGTCGAAATCGGGCTCTGCCGCGATGGACCTCCTGCTCAAGCGCGGGCGCGACGCACTCGAGATCAACGAGACCGAGCGCGCGGTGGATCATCTGCTGGCGCTCACCGATCACGCGCCGGATTTCGCCGAGGGCTGGTACACGCTGGGCCAGGCCTATTACGCGCAGGAGCGCCTCGGCCTTGCCGCCGACGCGCTGGAGCGCACGCTGACGCTCAATCCGAATCATTTCGGGGCGCTGCAGGGCATGGGGGCGCTGCTGGAACAGCTCGGCCGCCGCGCGCTGGCCTATCGCGCCTATGCCGAGGCGGAAGCATTGCGTCCCTTCGACGAGAATGTGACAGAGGCGCTGAAGCGGTTGGACATCGCGGCAAACGGCACCCGGCTCTGACCGCCGCGACGGCAAAAGGCGCAACTCCATGGAAATGAGATCCCGCGTGGCCGCGGTGCTCGGTCCCACGAATACGGGCAAGACGCATTACGCGATCGACCGGATGCTGGGCTACCGGACCGGCATCATCGGCCTGCCGCTGCGGCTGCTGGCGCGCGAGGTCTACGACAAGATCGTCGCGGCGCGCGGCCCGGGCGTGGTGGCGCTGGTCACCGGCGAGGAGCGTATCGTGCCGCCCCGCGCGGCCTATTGGGTCTGCACCGTGGAGGCCATGCCCGAGGGCATGGGCACCGATTTCGCCGCCATCGACGAGATCCAGCTTTGCGCCGATCCCGAGCGCGGCCATGTCTTCACCGACCGGCTGCTGCGCATGCGCGGCACGCATGAGACCCTGTTCATGGGCTCGGACACGATGCGCGGGCCCATCGCGGCGCTGGTGCCCGGATGCGAATTCATGGCCCGCGAACGGATGAGCCAGCTGTCCTATCTCGGCTCCAAGAAGATCAGCCGGCTGCGCCCGCGCTCTGCCATCGTCGGGTTCTCGGTCGAAAACGTCTATGCCATCGCCGAGCTTCTTCGCCGCCAGAAGGGCGGTGCGGCGGTGGTGATGGGCGCGCTCAGCCCGCGCACGCGCAACGCGCAGGTGGAGCTTTATCAGAACGGCGAGGTCGATTACCTCGTGGCGACCGATGCGATCGGGATGGGGCTCAACCTCGATATCGATCACGTGGCGTTCTCGTCGCTGACGAAGTTCGACGGGCGGCGCATGCGGCCCTTGGCGCCGAACGAGCTGGCGCAGATCGCGGGCCGGGCGGGGCGCGGCATGAGCCATGGCACCTTCGGTGTGACGGGCGAGGCGCCGCCCTTGCAGGAGGACGTGGCGGAGGCCATCTGCAACCACCGCTTCACCCCGATCAAGAAGCTGAACTGGCGCAACGCCAAGCTGCGTTTCGGCTCCATAGACGCGCTGATCGCCTCGCTCGAGGAGGGCACCGACGATCCGATCCTCGTCAAGGCGCGCGAGGCCGACGACCTGCAGGCGCTGAAGGAGCTGGCGACGCGGGCCGAGGTGCAGGCGCGGGCCTCGGATGCGCGGTCGGTGCAGCTTTTGTGGGATGTCTGCCGCATCCCCGATTTCCGCGGCATCAGCCATGCGGAACATGCGGGCCTGCTCGACGTTATCTTCGGTTACCTGCACGAAAAGGGTGGCGTGCCCGATGACTTCCTGGCCCGGCAGGTCCACCGGATCGACCGGACCGACGGCGACATCGACACATTGTCGAAACGATTGGCGTATATCCGCACATGGACGTACGTGGCGCAGCGGAAAGGCTGGGTCGGGGATGAAGAGCATTGGCGCGACCGCACCCGGGCGGTAGAAGACAGGGTATCGGATGCGCTGCATGAGCGCCTGACGCAAAGATTCGTTGACCGGCGGACGAGTGTCCTCCTTCGCCGGTTGAAGCAAAAGGAGGCCCTTTTGGCCGAAGTGAACGACAAAGGTGAAGTGACTGTCGAAGGCGAATTCGTCGGCAGGCTCGAAGGGTTCCGGTTCCGGCAGGACAAGGACGCGCAGGGTCAGGAGGCCAAGACGCTGAAGACCGCGTCGATGCAGGCGCTCGCGCCGCATTTCCATCTGCGCGCCGACCGGTTCTACAACGCACACGACACGGAGATCGATTTCACCGAGCAGGGCGGCCTCATGTGGGGCGACCAGGCGGTGGGCAAGCTCGAGAAGGGCGACGATGCCCTGAAGCCGCGCGTGGTGGCCTTCGTCGACGAGGAAGCGGGCCCCGACGTGCGCCAGAAGGTGGAACGCCGCCTACAGCACTTCATCGACCGCAAGATCGCCGCGCTCTTCGAGCCGCTGATCAACATCCAGCGCGACGAGACGCTCACCGGCCTCGCCAAGGGCTTCGCCTTCCGAATGGTCGAGGCGATGGGCGTGCTGCCGCGCGGCCTTGTGGCCAACGACGTGAAAGAGCTCGACCAGGACGCGCGCGGCGCGCTGCGCAAGCACGGCCTGCGCTTCGGGCAGTTCACCGTCTTCATGCCGCTTCTGCTGAAGCCCGCGCCGACGCGTCTGCGCCTCGTGCTGTGGAGCCTCGCGCAGGGCCACGACACCTTCCCCGAAGCGCCGCCGCCGGGCCTCGTGACGGTTCCGGCCGAGGCGGGCACGTCGAACGACGCCTTCACCGTGATGGGCTATCGCCGCGCGGGCAGCCGGGCCATCCGCATCGACATGCTGGAACGGCTGGCCGACATGGTGCGGGTCGAGGACAGCCGCGGCGGCTTCGAGGCCAAGGCCGACATGCTGTCGATCACCGGGCTCACGCTCGAGCAATTCGCGGATCTCATGCAGGGTCTCGGCTACCGCGCCGAAAAGGGCGAGCGTGCCAAGGAAAAGCCGGTCGACCAGGTCGTGCCGACCGATGAGGGCGTGGCACATGAAGGGCAGGTGCCCGCGGGCGAGGCCCCGGAAGGCGCCCCCGCGCCCGACGCGCCGGTCTTCGATGCGGGCCAGCCCGACGCGGTCGAGGCCGGGGCGCTGACCGGCGAGGACAGCGAAAGCCCGGCCAGCGACGCGGCCGAGGCGATCACCGATCACGGCGAGGCGCCCATCGCGGCCGAGCCGGCGCAGCCGCAGGACGAGGCCCCGGTCGACAAGGTCTCGGGCGAGGAGACGCCGCTTGGCACCGCGCCCGACGCCGAGATCGCGGGCCCCGAGATGGAGACCTTCTACACCTTCACCTGGGTCGGCACCCGCACCCGGGGCGGCGGCAAGCCGCAGGGGCAGGGCCATGGCCAGGGTCGCGGCCGGGGCGGCCCGCCCAAGGGCAAGGGCAAGCCAAAGGGCAAGGGCCCGCGCGAGGGCGGTCCGAAGAAGGCCCAGAGCTTCGAGGCGCGTCCGCAGAAGAAGGACAAGATCGACCCCGACAACCCCTTCGCCGCGGCGCTTCAGGGGTTCAAGGGCAAGTCGTGACGCCGCGCCACCGCGTTTTTCGCAAAAACGCCGCCTGTTTCTTCGAAGAAACAGGACCCGGGCGCCGTGGCTGACCGCATCCGCATCGACAAGTGGCTCTGGCATGCGCGGTTCTTCAAGACGCGCAGCCTGGCCACCAAGCTGGTGGCGTCGGGACGGGTGCGGCTCAACAGCCAGCCGGTGGCGAAACCCGCCGTGCAGGTGGCGCCGGGCGACGTGCTGACCTTTCCCAAGGACGATCACGTTCGTGTCATCCGTGTCCTTGCTCCCGGCACGCGGCGCGGCCCCGCACCCGAGGCGCAGACGCTCTACGAGGACCTCGATCCGCCGCAGCCGCGCCCGCGCGAGGTTCAGCCGCATGTGCCGCGCTACGACGAGGGCGGACGGCCCTCGAAACGCGACCGCAGGCTGCTCGATCAAACCCGCCGTGAGGCGCTTGAATGATGGCCGGGCATGGTCTAGCTCTGCCGCAGACACGGACACGGACGCTTTGATATGACCTACATCGTCAACGACGCCTGCATCGGCTGCAAATACACCGATTGCGTGGAAGTCTGCCCGGTGGATTGCTTCTACGAGGGCGAGAACATGCTCGTCATCCATCCCGACGAGTGCATCGATTGCGGCGTCTGCGAACCCGAATGTCCCGCCGATGCGATCCGCCCCGACACCGAGCCGGAGGCCGAGAAGTGGGTCGAGTTCAACCGCAAGTATTCCGAGATGTGGCCGGTCATCATCACCAAGAAGGACCCGCTGCCCGAGGCCGAGGAACGCGACGGCGAAGAGGGCAAGCTGGAGAAATACTTCTCCGAAAAGCCCGGCGAGGGCGGCTGACGGCGATTCGCCGATACCCCGTCACGCGCGCGTGAAACGCACGGTTTTTGGCGCGCAAGGCCTTGAAAAGACGGATGTTCACCGGGCTCTTTCAGCACGCTGGGAAGGGCCCGTTTTTTGTGATATGATCATTATTCAATGATAGCGCTGTATCCATATCACATTCGGGGCGTTTGTACCCATCTGTAAAGCTGGCGAATTGAAGAAGTGACCGGAAAGTTGGTTTTCCGCTCGCTTCTTTTGTGCCGGTGGAAGGGTCCGAGATGTGGCGAAGGCGCGCTGCCTGAGGAAGCAAAATGTCGAAGTCGAACAAGTCCGAATTCCGTCCGAACGATTACGTGGTGTACCCTGCGCATGGCGTGGGCCAGATCATGTCGATCGAGGAGCAGGAGATTGCGGGCATCACGCTCGAGCTTTTCGTGATTTCCTTTGAAAAGGACAAGATGACGCTGCGGGTTCCCACGCACAAGGCGACCGAGGTGGGCATGCGCTCGCTGTCCTCGCCGGACGTGGTCAGCCAAGCGATGAAGACGCTGAAGGGCAAGGCCAAGGTCAAGAAGGCCATGTGGTCGCGCCGGGCGCAGGAATACGAGCAGAAGATCAATTCCGGCGATCTGATCTCCATCGCCGAGGTGGTGCGCGACCTGCACCGCGCCGACGATCAGCGCGAGCAGAGCTATTCCGAGCGCCAGCTCTACGAGGCCGCACTCGAGCGTCTGACGCGCGAGGTCGCGGCGGTTTCGGGCGGCGACGAGGTCGCGGCGGCCAAGCAGGTCGACGAGGTCCTGATCTCCCGCGCGGCCTGATCGCCACGCAGACCGACGGTAAAGCCGCGTCCCTCCGGGGGCGCGGTTTTTTCTTGCGTCAGCCGGTGCCCGTGTCTTGGTCGCGGCGGTTGTCGAGCGCCGACAAAAGCGCGGTCTCGAGGTCTTTCTCCAGCTCCTTGGCGCGGGCGATATAGGCGTCGTTCTCATGCGCCGGTACCCCGGGCCGCCAATGCTGGGCCAGTTCCCGCACGGTCATGCGGTCATGCTGGAAGAAGGTCTTCTCGGCCTCCGCCGCCTCGAATTCGGTCAGCCCCATATTCTCGAGCACGTAGCGCCCGGCCCGGAGCGAGGCGTCGAACAATTCGCGCACGATGTCGTCGGCGCCGGCCTGGTAGAGCTCGTAGACATGGGTGCGATCGCGGGCCCGGGCGACGATGTGCAACTCGTCCCCGCGCAGGCGCCGGGCATAGGCGACGATGGTCTTGGCGGCCTCGGGATCGTCCACCGCCACGCAGAGCACGCGCGCCTTGTCGATCCCCGCCGCATGAAGCAGGTCGGGACGGGTGGGATCGCCGAAGAACCCCTTGAAGCCGAAGCGGCGCATGGTCTGGATGGTCTGCATGTCGTGATCGACGACCACCGTCTCGAAGCCGGTGGATTGCAGCATCCGGTTCACGATCTGGCCGAAACGCCCGATCCCCGCGATGATCACGGGCGCGGTGGTGTCGATCTCGTCCTCGGCGAGGGTCTGGTCCTCGCCGGTCATCCGGGACGAGAGAAACTCGTAGATGATGAAGGCCAGCGGCGTGAACAGCATCGACAGCGCGATGACCAGCAGGATCCGCTCGCCGAGCGCATCGGCGAGGACGTTCTGCTGAAGCGAGAAGGACACCAGCACGAAGCCGAATTCCCCCGCCTGCGCGAGGCCCAGCGTGAACAGCCAGCGATCCTTGCCCTTGAGGCCGAAAAGCACGCCGAGCCCGTAGAGGATCACGCCCTTCAGCGCCATCATCCCGAGCGTCAGCCCCAGAAGCAGGAAGGGTGCCGCGAAGAAGGTGGCAAAGGAGATGCCCGCGCCGACGGTGATGAAGAAGAGGCCCAGAAGCAGGCCCTTGAAGGGCTCGATATCCGCCTCGAGCTCGTGCCGGAACTCCGAATTGGCCAGCACTACGCCCGCAAGGAACGTGCCGAGCGCGGGCGAGAGGCCTACCAGCATCATCAGGAAGGCGATGCCGAGAACGATGAGCAGCGAGACCGCGGTATACATCTCGCGCAGGCGGGCCTGGTGGATGAAGCGGAAAAGCGGCCCGATCAGGTAGACCCCCGCAAGGATGATCGCAGCGATGGCGCCCAGCGTGACTAGCGTCACCCCCCATCCGGGCAGCCCCTCGACGAGGCTCATGGAATGGTGCGCGTCCTCGCCGTGATCGAGCCCGATGGAGCCGTCGGGATTGAGCCGCGCAGGCGCCGCCACCGCGAGAAGCGGGATCACGACCAGCATCGGGATCACCGCGATGTCCTGCGTCAGCAGCACCGAGAAAGTGGAGCGCCCGCCGCCGGTCTGGATGAGACGCTTTTCCGACAGGGTCTGCAGCACGATCGCCGTCGAGGAGAGCGCGAAGATCAGGCCGATGGCCAGCGCGGTCTGCCAGTCATAGCCGATACTCATCATGAGGCCGGTCACCGCCAGCGTCGTCACGCCGACCTGTAGCCCGCCGAGGCCCAGAAGCTTGTGGCGCATGTCCCAGAGCGCACGCGGCTCAAGCTCGAGCCCGATGAGAAAGAGCATCATCACGACGCCGAACTCTGCGAAGTGCTGAAGGTCCTCCGTCGCGGTCACGAGCCCCAGCACCGGCCCGATGACGAGCCCCGCGGCGAGGTATCCCAGCACCGATCCGAGGCCCAGCCGGGCGGCGATGGGCACGGCGATCACCGCGGCGGCAAGGTAGATCGAGGCCTGGAACAGGAATGTGTCCATCGGGAAGGGCTCCTTTGGGCTGGCCCCATTGTGCGCGTGCAGAAAGGAGTTGCAAGCGGCGCGGGCCGGGGGCGTTCAGATCGGCAGGGGCGCGTCGCGCTTGAGCTGGTCCATCACGATCTGGCTTTGCACCCGGGCCACGGCGGGATGGCTCAAGAGCACGTCGTGGATCAGCCGGTGCAGCCCGCGCAAATCGGGCGCATAGACCCGCAGAAGGTAATCCGCCTCGCCGGTCAGCGTCCAGGTCGAGACGATCTCGGCCCGGGTGGCGACGAGACGCGCGAAGCTTTTCGACTGGTCGGTGCCGTGGCTGCCGAGACTGACCTGGATGAAGGCCTGCACCGCGAGCCCCAGCCGTTCGGGATCAAGATCGGCGCGGTAGCCGCGGATCGCGCCGATGCGTTCCAGCCGCTGGCGGCGGCGGCCGGCCTGGCTTGCCGAGAGGTTCAGCCGCTGGCCGAGCGTCTCCGCCGTCAGATGCGCATCCTGCTGAAGCGCGGCGAGGAGGCGGATATCGGTCTCGTCGAGGTCGATGCGGGTTTCCTGCATCTCTGCATGGTATCGCGCGGAGCTTGCGCAATCAAGGCAGGTTGCCTGCATCATTTCGCGCAACCCGCGCATCGCATCGGAGGTATCATCGGCCTCGTTCAAACAAGAGGAATGACCGATGGGACCCTTCCCCCACGACGCGCCGCAAGCCCGGATCACCCCCGAAAATCCCGCCGGAACGGATGGCTTCGAATTCGTCGAATTCGCCCATCCCGATCCGCAGGCGCTGCGCGATGTCTTCCTGAAGATGGGCTACACCCATGTTGCCAACCACAAGACCCGCGCGGTCGAGTTATGGCAGCAGGGCGACATCACCTACGTGCTGAACGCCGATCCCGACAGCTTCGCCGCGCGGTTCGTGGAGGAACACGGGCCCTGCGCGCCGTCGATGGCCTGGCGGGTGCGGGACGCGCAGCACGCCTTCGAACACGCGGTGGCGCAGGGGGCCGAGCCCTATGAAGGCGCGGACAAGACCGTCGACTGGCCCGCGATCAAGGGCATCGGCGGATCGCTTCTCTATTTCACCGACCAGTATTACGCGAGCTCGCCCTACAATGCCGAGTTCGACTGGATCGCGACCTCGAAGCCCGAGGGCGTGGGCTTCTGGTATCTCGACCACCTCACGCACAACGTCTTCAAGGGGAACATGGACAAGTGGTTCAACTTCTACGGAAAGTTGTTCAATTTCCGCGAGATCCGCTTCTTCGATATCGAGGGCAAGTTCACCGGGCTCTTCTCGCGCGCGCTGACCTCGCCCTGCGGGCGCATCCGCATCCCGATCAACGAGGATCGGGGCGAGACTGGGCAGATCGTGTCTTACCTGAAGAAATACAACGGCGAGGGCATCCAGCACATCGCGGTGGGTGCGAAGAACATCTACGACGCGACCGATGCCATCGCCGAGAACGGGCTCAAGTTCATGCCCGGGCCGCCGGATGCCTATTACGAGCTGAGCAAGACGCGCGTTGCGGGCCATGAAGAGCCCATCGACCGGATGAAGAAACACGGCATCCTGATCGACGGCGAAGGCGTGGTGGATGGCGGCGAGACGCGGATCCTGCTGCAGATCTTCTCGAAGACGGTGATCGGGCCGATCTTCTTCGAATTCATCCAGCGCAAGGGCGATGACGGCTTCGGCGAGGGCAATTTCAAGGCGCTGTTCGAATCGATCGAGGCCGAGCAGATCGCGAGCGGCGAGCTGGACGGCACCGGGACGGAGCTGAAGAAGGCGGTCTGAGAGCGGTCCGTCAGGGCGCGCGGATGGGCGCGGCGGCTCAGCCGCGCGGCATCTGCAGCGTCACGTTCCGCCCGCCCTTGACGTAGCGCAGCTGGTCGTCGCCGATGGCCGAGACGCGCCCGCCATCGAGCCGGTCGCCCACCGACACCTTCACGTAGCGCCCGTTCGACAGCCGCACCAGCGCGCTGCGGCTCGAGGGCTGGCCGTAGACGCCGATCAGGTTGATGCTGCGCAGGTTGATCGCGTTCTCTTCCGTCGCGGCCCGGCTGACCGAGGTGTTGGAGGGGATGCTGGGTGCGACGGTGCGCGGTGCGGCGGCGGTGGCGGCCGCGGCGACCTGCCGGGTCGGGGCCGGCTCGGGTGCGGCCTGCTGGCGGGCCTGCGCCTCGGCTATGATCCGGGCCATGTTCACGGGCCGCGGGCTGGGGCGTTCGGAGACGGCGACGGCCTGCGCGGTCGCGGTCACGTCCGCCTCCTCGGCGGCCTTTTCCACATCGGGACGCAGGGCCGGGCGGAACGCGGCCAGTTCGCTGCGCGAAAAGCCCGTGAGGTTGGCGCGGTCGTTCTGTTCCTGCAGATCGCCGGGCCGGGCATTCGGGCGGAAATCGTCGATCTCCTGCAGGCGCTGGAAGATCTCGGTGGGCGCGGGGCGCGTGCCGTCCTCGCGTTCCGGGATGGCGTCGAGAACCGGAGCCAGCGCGTCGCCGCGCAAGGGCGGCACGGCGGGGGGCAGACCGGCGAAGATGCGCACCCGGTCGGGGTTCACCGCGCCCTCGGGCGTGGCGCGCACGAGGCCGCGCGCATCGAGATCGAAGACGGTGCCCGCGGGCGCCGGGATCGGCGGCGCGGCATAGGCGGGATCGCGCGCGATCTCGGCCATGGGCAGCGCGTTGGCGTCGAATTGCGGCACGTCCGGATCGATCGAGGCGACGTAGAGATCGCCCGCATCGCTTTCGCGGATATCGACCGGCGGCTCCGGCGCAAGCTGCCAGATGCCCGTGGCGGCATAGGTCGCCTCGGCCTCTTCGGTGCTGAGCACCGAGGGCTCGGCCGGGGCCGCGGGCGGGGTCGGGGCGGCCAGGGCCGGGGCGGCGGCGGGCGCATCGGGCTCGGCGGGGGCGGTGACAGGCGGTTCGGGCGCGAGGCGCGCCTCCTGCACGGGTTCGGGGGCGGCCGGCGCGGGCGCCGCGACCTCGGGCAGCGGATCGTCCGGCACGCGGGCGATCTCGGTCGGCGGCGCGCTGCGGAAGAACCGCGCGATCCCGTCCTCGAGGAAGACCGAGGCCCAGGCGGCCACACCCAGCAGGAAGATCAGCAGCGCCGAGGTCAGCATCAGCCCGAGGAACCGCGGCTTGCCGCCGACGTAATTGTCCTTCCGGCGGGCGCCGAAGACGGTCATCCGCTCCGCCTCGGTCGCGGCTCCGGTGGCGGATGCAGCGCCGGGCGCGATCTTCGCGGGCGATGCCGGCGTCGCGTTCCGGCGCAGGCCAAGCCGCTGCGCGAAGCCGCCGCGCGTATCGGCGCCGTCGTCATCCGGATCCGCCGCCGCGCCGGGACGCAGGCCCGCCGCACCGAGCCCCGTGGTCATCGCCGCAAGGCCGGGGCTGTCGATCGCGGGGCCCGCGGGAGCGGTGACCGAGGGTCCGGGCGCGCCACCCGCCGAGGGGATCTGCGAGGCAGAGAAGGCGGCCTTGCCGATGCCGCGCTCGGGCTCCGCCTCGGCCGCGGTCTTCGGGTCGGGCCGGGCGAAGGGGCCGGGCGTCGCGGTTTCCCGGTCGGAAAGACGGGGCGGCACGCGGGGCGTGGGCGATGTCCGGCTCTCCGGCGTCTCGGGCGGCTCGGGCGGGCGCGTCAGGCTGCCGATCAGGCCGGGATCGGGGAGAACCGGGTTGTCGATCCGGTCGGCGGCGGCGGGCTTGACCGAGAGGCGCGGGGCCGGCGAGGCGCTGCGGTCGGGTGCGCGCAACGCGGCGGCGGGCTTTTTCGGTGCGGGCGGTGCGTCCCGTCGCGCGCGCATCGAGACGAAGGCGGGCGCGTCCTCGCCAACCTCGTCGCTTCCCGCGTTCTGGCGGGGGCGCTCGGCGGTGATCGTGGGGGCCGCGGCGGCGAGCGGGTCGGGCGCGCGGGCGCGGACCGGGTAAGGCGGCGGCGTCTGCGGCGGAGCGGGCGTCTCCGGGACCGCGGGCGCGGCATTCTCCGTCTCCGTCTCGGCCTCGGCGCGCGGTTCGGTATGTTCGATGTTGATGTCGATGTCTGTGTCGGTGTGGGTGGACGGGGCGGGTTCTGGCGTTTCCGCTGCATCGCCTGCCGTCTCGCCTTCCTCAGCCTCCGAAGCGCCTTCCGCCGGGGGGGCGTCCGGTTCCGCCTCCGCGTCGGGCGCGGTTTGGGCATCGGGCGCGGATGTCGGCGCGGCCTCGGGTTCCGGCAGGGGCACGATGCGGATCGGGGCGGCCTCGGGCTTCAGCGGCTTTCCGCTCCAGCTGTCTGCGGCCCCGAAACAGACCTCGCGGCCGAAGCCGTTGCCCCGGGCCGCGACGAATCCCATCGGCGCAAAGCCGTGTTCAAGCGCGAAGGCCTCGGCCTCTTCCAGCGTCTCGCGCGCCACCGCGGCGACGTGCAGGCGGCCGTCGCGCTCCATCGCGTCGATGCGCAATTCGTCCACCGCGTAGGGCGTCTGGCCCTCGAGCGCGTCGCGCGCCGCCGCGTCGAGCGCCACGCCCGGCGGCATGTCCCGTTCGAGCAGTTTGATCTGGTCCTCGGGCAGGATGAGCTTGACCGCGCCATCCGCTTGCCCGGCCTCGGCCGCGCGGGCGCGCAGCGCGGCCATTTCGGCCTCGAGATCACCGTCGAGCGCGGCCTGGCCAAGCTCCGCCCAGCCGCCCTTGACCCGCTGCAGGAGGGTTATTCCGTCGAGAGAGAGATTGAGGGCAAAATCCGGTCGCATGGCCATGGTTTAACACCGCTATCCGCGACGTGGGAGTCCGCATCGCGTCTTGGTCCAGTATAGGGCAGAGAGGCGCCGACGCAAAGCCAAGCGGCTTGCGCGCGGGCCGGGGCTGGGAAAGAGTGAAGGCGGATCACAAGGCCTCGGGGAGGAATGCCATGCGCCGTCTCATCACCGGAATTCTCGCGCCTCTCGCGCTGGTCGCGACGCTGGCGGCGCCGGTCGCGGCCCCCGCCCAATCCGCCGATGGCGACGCCGACATCGTCGCGCGCCTGTCGGTTACGGGCCGCGGCGAGGCGGTGGCGGTGCCCGACATGGCCACCATCCGGCTCGGCGTGGTGGCGCAGGAAGACACCGCCGCGGCGGCGCTCGATGCGACCTCGGAGGTGGCGGCGCGGATCATCGCGCGGCTCGAGAGCTTCGAGATCGCGGCGCGGGACGTGCAGACCTCGGGCCTGTCGCTGCAGCCGGTCTATACCCGCTACGACCGCGACAACGGCAAACCGCCCGAGATCACCGGCTTCCGCGCCTCGAACCAGGTCACCGTGCGGGTGCGCGACCTCGACGTTCTGGGCGACGTGCTGGGGGCGGTGACGGGGGACGGGGCCAATTCACTCGACGGGCTGAGCTTCGGGGTGAGCGACGAGGCGCCGCTTCTGGACGCGGCGCGGCGCGCGGCGGTCGCCGATGCGCGCGCCAAGGCGGAGCTATACGCCGAGGCGGCGGGGGTCTCGCTGGGCCGGGTCCTGTCGATCGGCGAGCAGGGCGGGGGCGTGCCGATGCCGATGCCCATGGCCGAGATGCGCATGGCCGCGGATTCGGTACCGATCGCCCAGGGCGAGACCGGCTATTCCGCGCAGGTGTCGGTGGTCTACGAGATCATCCAGTGACGCGCGCCTTGAGGTCCGCGAGCACGTAGAGCCGGATCGCCGAGGCGAGCCCCACATCGAGGCCGCGGCCCGCGTCGATCTCGGTCGCGAGCACGTTGATCGGCTTGTCCTGCCGCGCGGCGATGGCGCGGAATTCCTGCCAGAACGGGTCTTCGAGCGAGACCGAGGTGCGATGTCCGCGCAGCGTGAGCGAACGCTTGACGGGCCGCGCGGTCATTCCCGTTCATGCCCGTCGAGATCGCGGCGGGCTTTCTCGGCGCGGGCGTCCTCGAGCCCTTTGCGGGCTTTCGTCCGCCCGAACTTCACCGCGTTCTCGTCGGCGGTCTTGCGCTTCTCGGCGCGGGCGCGCTCCTTGCGGACGCGGGTGAGATTGGTGATCTTGGCCATGGGCGCAGTCTATCCCAAGCGGCGCGGCGATCCAGAGGGTCTGTCTGCGTATTTGTGCAAGAGGCAAGACAGGCAGGGCGCGCGCTGCAGGTCTTGCCTCTTTCCAAATACGCAAAATATCAGTCCTTGGGGCCGATCATGTCCTCGGGGCGGACCACCGCGTCGAAAGTCGCCTCGTCGACGAAACCGAGCGCGATGGCCTCTTCCTTCAGGGTCGTGCCGTTCTTGTGGGCGGTCTTGGCGACCTTGGTGGCGTTGTCGTAGCCGATCGTGGGCGCGAGCGCGGTCACCAGCATGAGCGAATTGCGCATCAGCTCGCCGATGCGGGCCTCGTTGGCTGCGATGCCCACGACCATGTTGTCGGTGAAGGCCGCGGCGCTGTCGCCCAGAAGCTGCATGCTCTGCAGCACGTTGTAGCTCATCATCGGGTTGTAGACATTGAGCTCGAAATGCCCCTGCGAGCCCGCGAAGCCCACCGCGGCGTCGTTGCCCATGACATGGGCGCAGACCATGGTCAGCGCCTCGGCCTGGGTCGGGTTGACCTTGCCGGGCATGATCGAGGAGCCGGGCTCGTTTTCGGGCAGGATCAGTTCGCCGAGGCCCGAGCGGGGGCCCGAGCCCAGAAGCCGGATGTCGTTGGCGATCTTGAAGAGCGAGGCCGCCACGGTCTTCAGCGCGCCCGAGAACATCACCATGGCGTCATGGGCGGCCAGCGCCTCGAACTTGTTCGGCGCGGTCACGAAGGGCAGACCGGTGATCTCGGCGATGCGCGCCGCGACCTTCTCGTCCCAGCCCTTTTGCGTGTTGAGCCCGGTGCCCACGGCGGTGCCGCCCTGGGCCAGCTCGTAAATGTCGGGAAGGCAGGCCTCGACGCGGGCGATGCCCTTGGCGACCTGGTGGGCGTAGCCCGAGAATTCCTGGCCCAGCGTCAGGGGGGTGGCATCCTGCGTATGGGTGCGGCCGATCTTGATGATATGCGCGAAGTCCCGCGCCTTGGCGTCGAGCGCGGCGTGCAGCTTGCGCAGCCCCGGCAGAAGCACGTCGCGGGCCTGGAGCGCGATTCCCACATGCATGGCGGTGGGGAAGGTGTCGTTCGAGGACTGGCCCATATTGCAATGGTCGTTCGGGTGGACGGGCGATTTCGAGCCCATCTGCCCGCCCAGCATCTCGATCGCGCGATTCGAGATCACCTCGTTGGCGTTCATGTTGGATTGGGTGCCCGAGCCCGTCTGCCACACCACGAGCGGGAAATTGTCGTCGAACTTGCCGTCGATCACTTCCTGCGCGGCGGCGGCGATGGCCTCGCCGATCTCGGCCTCCATGTTGCCCAGCTCGACATTGGTGAGCGCGCAGGCCTTCTTGATCGCGCCGAGGCCCCGGATGATCGGGACGGGCTGGCGTTCCCAGCCGATGGGGAAGTTGAGGATCGAGCGCTGGGTCTGCGCCCCCCAATACTTGTCGGCGGGAACCTCGAGGGGGCCGAAGCTGTCGGTCTCGGTGCGGGTCGCGGTCATGCGGCGTCCTTTCTCGGGATGGCTGTGACGTCGCCCCGGTCCTACGACGCGGCGGCGCGGAGGCCAAGCCGTGCCGCGTCTGCGGACGCGGATGCGGGGCGGCGGTTGCACGGGAATGCGACGCGCGACGCATTCAGACGGGTGGTGCACGCCATGGGCAAGGGCAGGGCCGAAGCTCTTTGCGCGCCGGGGGGCACCGGGCCGACCGTTTCGGCCGGTCCACCGCACTCGGCCCGCCGGGTCGGGCCCGCTATTTGCGGAACGAATCGAGGCTGACGATCTCGGCGTCGGACTTGTCGTCCTTGCGGTCGGTCTCGCCGTTGTCCTTGCCGGAGGCGGGCACGGATTTCGGCGAAGACGGCGCATCGTCCTCCCCGTCGTCGTCCTCCTGCGTCTCGAAGCGCAGGCCGAACTCGACCGAAGGGTCCACGAAGGTCTTGATCGCATCGTAGGGAATGTAGAGCCGTTCCGGCGCGTCGCCGAAATTGAGCGTCACCGAGAAGCCGTCATCGGTCACGTCGAGCGCGTCGAACCAATGCTGCATCACCACCGTCATCTCGCCCGGGTAGCGGTCGGACAGCCAATCCGCGAGTTCGACATCCGGATGACCGGTATCGAAGGTGATGAAGAAGTGGTGCTCTCCGGGCAAACCGGACATGGCCACGTCGGTCAGAACCTGCTGGATCAGGCCGCGCATGGCTTTGTGCATCAGGTTGCCGTAGTCGATTCCGCCGGACATCTGCTTTCCCTTGGGTGACCTGCGACCACCTTATTGCTTTTGCAGCGGAGTGAAAGGCCCCGGAGACGGCATTTTTTGTCCGGGCGGCGGAATGCCTGCCGGATTGGCAGAAGAGGGCGGGTGTTCGGGGCGCGCTGATGTGGCCGCCGCAGGATGGCGTGGGCCCGCGTCGCGCGGCTCGGCAAATGGGGAGGTCAGGAAAATGCAGGCTTCTGTTGCCAGGTGCCTGCGGACCCCGCCTGACCTGGCTAGAGGTCAGGGCTTAAGTTTCGGTCTTGTTACCGCTTACGCGGCAACTGCAACCGGAGCATGATTGTTGTTGGCAACTATGCTTTACGGACCGATAACGGTGGTACCTCACCGGGACAAAGCAAACCCCTTTAGACGTTCGTCGATCCTCTTTCGACCCCGTGAACCCCCAACAAGGATTTATGGTGGAGTCGCCGGGTACCGCCCCCGGGTCCGATCCGCTTATTACGAGCGCGTTTATGTCCATAGTCCCTTGCGAGACACCTCCAATATGGACATGGCGCGGCCGCGTTTCAAGCGGTTTCGCCGCCGCTTGGGCGGTGCCGGGGGCGAAGCGGTCAAGGCTTGATATAGGTGAAGCCCATCTGTTGCAGCTTCGACAGCTCGGCCACGCCGGAGGGCACGATATCCTCTTCCCAGACGTCGTAGAGATCGTCGGAATAGCTGATCTTGCGGCCCTTGAGCGTGTTGTTGCAGACGTTGAACGAGACGTTCTGGCCCTTCAGCCCGCCCACCTGCGTCTGCAGCTTTTCGTCGGCCTTGGCGCTCATCAGAAGGCCGAGCCCGTTGCCGTGCAGCACGACCCGCACCTCGAGATTGTCCGCGCCCACGGCGTTGATGTGGTTCTGGATATTGCGCATCGCGCCGCGATAGGCGCGGTCGTCCTCACCGCCATCGTAATTGATGTGGTAGACGACCTTCTGCTTGCCGTAGCCGGTGTCGTCCTGGGCCAGAAGCGGTCCGGCCGCCACGAAGAAGAGCGCGCTCAGCGCTGCGAAGAGTTTGGTCATCATGTGGTCCTCCCTTAAAGACTGGAGGCAGCCTAGCATGGAACGGATCGTGCCGGTCGGGGAAATCGGGCAGCCATGGCGGCGAAATCTTGCGAAGATTTCGCGGGCGATTTCCGACGCGGAAATCGGGAGCGCGTGGGCCGAGTGAGGGCATTCCGGGGGCGATCCGGTGACGTTTGCGGGGGCGAAATCCGCGTCGGATTTCGGCCGGTTTCCGCGTCGGAAACCGCGCTAGACCAAGCGGCGGATCGGCGCGCGGTTGCAGAAGATCACGACCTGGCCCGAATTTTCCACGGCGCAGAAGCCGCGGCGTTCCACCTCGGCGATGAAGCGGTCCATGGCGGCATAGCGCTCCACGTCGCGGGTCGCGCGGCGGATCACCTGGCCGCGCGCCACCGCGCGGGAGGCGAAGAGATCGGCGAGCCAATGCTCGGGGGCGAGGGGGCCTTGCAGGTCGGACATCGACCAAGCCTCGCACCGGGTGGTTAACAAAGCCTTGCGCGCGGCACGGCGCTCAGAGGAGGTTGGCGCCGATCAACCAGGCGGCGCAGACCGCCTCGACGGCGAAGAACACCCAGCCCTTGGGCTGCGGCAGATCGTCGAGCAGGTTGGCCGCCAGGCGCCCCACGCCCGCGCCGAGATAGGCGAGGCCGATCATCCCGTAGGCCAGCGGCGCGCCGATCACGATCGCGCCGGCCCCCAGCGCCACGAAGAGCCCGCCCGCCGAGGCGCGCAGCTCGCTCTTGCCCATCTCGGAGGCGCCGAATTCGAGATCGAGCACCTGCGCGGTGTAGCGCGGCGCAAAGAGCCCGATCGCGCCGAAGGCAATGGTCGCGAGCGCCACCGCGATGTTGATGAGATCGATCATGGGATGTCCTGTTCCGTGCCGCGTTCCGCCGCAGATAGGCCGTCGCGGCGACGGGGCCAGCCCGGGCCCCGTGCCGCGGGACTTGGCGCCGGGGCGGAAGGCCGTTACGTGTTCCGGGGACGAGACATTGCACAGCACCAGGCAGGGAGGCCCTCATGTTCAAGGCACTTGTGGTCGAAAAGGACGAAGACAGCGGCAAGACCAGCGCCGCGGTGAAGGATATCGCGCTCGAGGATCTGCCGGAGGGCGAGGTCACCGTCGCGGTCGAATATTCCACGCTGAACTACAAGGACGGGCTCTGCATCGGGCCGGGCGGCGGGCTGGTGCGCAAGTATCCGCATGTGCCGGGCATCGATTTCGCGGGCACCGTCGAGGCCTCCGAGGACGACCGCTACAAGCCCGGCGACCGGGTGGTGCTGACCGGCTGGCGCGTCGGCGAGGCGCATTGGGGCGGCTATGCGGAGAAGGCGCGGGTGAAGGCCGACTGGCTGGTGCCGCTGCCCGAGGGGCTGTCGACCAAGCAGGCCATGGCGGTGGGCACGGCGGGTTTCACCGCGATGCTCGCGGTCATGGCGCTCGAGGATCACGGGCTGGCACCGGGGCAGGGGCTGGTCCTCGTCACCGGCGCCTCGGGCGGGGTGGGCTCGGTCGCGACCGCGATCCTGGCCAATCTGGGCTACGAGGTCGCGGGTGTGACCGGGCGGCCCGACAGCGCGGACTACCTCAAGAGCCTCGGCGCGACCGAGATCGTCGCCCGCGAGGAAATCGCCGAGACCGTGAAGCGCCCGCTCGAGAGCGAGCGCTGGGCGGGCTGCGTCGACGCGGTGGGCGGCGCGATGCTGGCCCGGGTGCTGGGGCAGATGAAATACGGCGCCTCGGTCGCCGCGGTGGGCCTTGCGGGCGGCGCCGGGCTGCCCGCGACGGTGGTGCCGTTCCTGCTGCGCGGCGTGAACCTTCTGGGCATCGATTCGGTCATGCAGCCCTACGAGAACCGCCTGCGCGCCTGGAAGCGAATCGCGAAGGACCTGCCGATGGACAAGCTCGAGGCGATGATCCAGCCCGCGACGCTGGCCGATCTGCCGCAGCTCGGCGCGGACATCCTCAAGGGCCAGGTGCGCGGCCGCGTCGTGGTCGATATCGCGGGATAAGCCGGGCGCCGCGGGCCAAGCCTGCACCACGCTGGACGGCCCCGGCGCGCGCCGCGATGGCGCGCCTCAGACCAAGGCCCCGGATCGCCTCCGGGGCCTTTTTTCGTGCCGCAGCGCGCGGCCCGGAGCCTCTTTTGCGGCCCAGCCACCGGGATGCCGCGTCCGCCGCCGGACGGGATGGCATTTGAAACGCATGCCCAAACATGAGAGCAATGGGGATCGACGGCAAATTCTCGCTGACGCGACCGGGGCCCCTCAGGACGGGGCGGTGGCGCAAAAAAGAACAAGGGAGACATGCTATGTCTGACGAAAATGCTTCCATAGACGGTATACCGGACCCCGAGGGACATACGAATCTGATCGAGACCGATTACGATATCGGTCAGGACAATATCGACGGATCGCTGGGGCCGGTGCCCTTCGACATCCACAACCCGGTCTTCCTGATCTCCGGTCTGGGCACGGTCCTTTTCACCTTCTACGCGCTGATCTTCGACGAACAGGCCGCGGCGCTGTTCGGGGCCCTGCGGCCCTGGCTGACGGCGACCTTCGACTGGCTGTTCCTGAGTGCCGCGAACATCTTCGTGCTGTTCTGTCTCGCGCTGATCGTGCTGCCGGTGGGCAAGGTGCGCCTCGGCGGCAGCGAGGCCACGCCGGATTACACCTATCCGGGCTGGTTCGCGATGCTTTTCGCTGCGGGCATGGGCATCGGCCTGATGTTCTACGGCGTCTCCGAACCGCTGTCGCATTTCGCCTCGTCGAATGCCGGCACCTCGGTGGGCGAGAACGGCCTGCGCACGGATTGGGCGCCGCTGGGCGCGGCCGCCGATCCCGAGGCCGCGGCGCGGCTGGGCATGGCGGCGACGATCTTCCACTGGGGTCTGCACCCCTGGGCGATCTACGCCATCGTGGCGCTGGCGCTGGCGCTCTTTTCCTACAACAAGGGCCTGCCGCTTTCGATCCGCTCGGCGTTCCACCCGCTTCTCGGCGACCGCGTCTGGGGCTGGCCGGGCCATATCATCGACACGATCGCGGTGCTGGCCACGCTGTTCGGCCTCGCCACCTCGCTCGGCATCGGCGCGCAGCAGGCGGCCTCGGGCCTGACGCTGCTCTTCGGGTCGGGCGATGCGGCGGAAGGCACCCGGAGCCTCTGGGGCATCGCCTACGGCAATACCGAGGAAAGCGGCGCGACCAATTCCAAGGCGCTGCTGGTCGTGCTGATCACCGCGATCACGGCGGTGGCGCTCATCTCGGTGCTGCGGGGCCTCGATGGCGGCGTGAAGGTGCTGTCGGAGATCAACATGGGGCTGGCGGCCTTGCTGCTTCTCTTCGTGCTCTTCGTGGGACCGACCGTCGAGATTGTCACCGGCTTCTTCGCCGGGCTCTGGGCCTATCTGAGCAACCTCGTGGCGCTGTCGAACCCGTTCGGGCGCACGGATACCAACTTCATGCAGGGCTGGACCTCGTTCTACTGGGCCTGGTGGATTTCCTGGTCCCCCTTCGTGGGCATGTTCATCGCCCGGGTGAGCCGGGGCCGGACCGTGCGCGAATTCGTGATCTGCGTGCTGCTGATCCCGAGCCTCGTCTGCGTGCTCTGGATGACGACCTTCGGCGGCACGGCGATCAGCCAGGTGGTCAATGACGGCTATACCGGCGCGCGCGACGCGGCCCTCGAGCTGCAGCTGTTCCGGATGCTGGCCGAATTGCCGCTGGCGCAGATCACGAGCTTCATCGGCATCATTCTGGTCATCGTCTTCTTCGTGACCTCGTCGGATTCGGGCAGCCTCGTGATCGACACGATCACCGCGGGCGGCAAGGTCGACGCGCCGGTGCCGCAGCGGGTGTTCTGGTGCATCGTCGAGGGGGCCGTGGCCATCGCGCTTCTGCTGGGCGGCGGATTGTCGTCGCTGCAGGCCATGGTGATCTCGACGGGTCTGCCCTTCACCATCGTGCTTCTGGTGATGTGTTTCGCGATCTATGCGGGCCTGAGAAGCGAGCGCCGCTGAGCGCGGACCGCCCGGCCGGCGTTTCTGCCGGTATCCGATCCAGTGGAATGCGGGGGCCTTCGGGCCCCCGCATGCATGTCTGGCCCGCGGCGGTCCGGGGCGGATCGCCGCGGGCGGTCCGGGGGCTGCCTGCCCCCTCTGGGCCGCGATGCGCGGCCCATTCACCCCCGGGGCGACATTCGGGAAAGGTGAAGCCGTGCGGGGCTGCGCGCGGTCCGGCGCCTCGGCGCGGTTGGCAGGCTGCGGGACCCGCCTTCTGGGGACCTCCGGCGCCTCGGGCTTCGGGCGTCGCGGCGGCCCTAGGCGTCGGTGTCTGCGGGCGGCTGCGGGGCCCGGTTGCACGGCGCGGCATTTGACCTTTGCGCCCCGCATCCCAGCTTGCCCCCGAAGACCCAGTCGAGAGGATCGCCCGTGCCGGACGCATCGCCCATCATCCTTTGGTTCCGCCGCGATCTGCGGCTGTCGGATCACGCCGCGCTGCGCGCCGCCGTGGAGGCGGGCGGTCCGGTCATCCCGGTCTTCATCCGCGACGATCTGGTGGACCGGCTGGGCACCGCGCCGCAATGGCGGCTGGGGCTCGGGGTGGGCGCGCTGGCGGAAAGCCTCGCGGCCAAGGGCAGCCGGCTGATCCTGCGCTCGGGGCCGCCTCTCGAGGTCTTGCGCGCGCTGGCCGAGGAGACCGGCGCCAAGGCCGTCTACTGGTCGCGCGCCTATGATCCGGACGCGGTGGAGCGCGACACGCGCGTCAAGGAGGGGCTGAAGGATGCGGGGCTCGACGCGCAGAGCTTCACCGGGCACCTGATGTTCGAGCCCTGGACGGTGGAGACCAAGCAGGGCGAATTCTACAAGGTCTACACGCCGTTCTGGCGCTCGGTGAAGGATCGCGACGTGGCGGCCCCCGAGAGCACGCCCGGCGAGATCCCGGCGCCCGATGCCTGGCCCGACAGCGAGGCGCTGGAAGACTGGCGGCTCGGTGCCGGCATGCAGCGGGGCGCGGCGGTGGTCCGGCCGCATGTGCAGCTTGGCGAAGAGGCGGCGCAGGCGCGGCTCGGCGCCTTCATGGCCTCCAAGGTCGCCGATTACGATGCCGGGCGCGACCGGCCCTGGCAGGACGGCACCTCGAACCTGTCGGAGAACCTCGCACTGGGCGAGATCAGCCCGGCGCAATGCTGGCATGCGGGGCTGCGCGCGCTGGACGACGGCAAGGAAGGTGCGGAGACCTTCCTCAAGGAGCTGGTCTGGCGCGAGTTCGCCTATCACCTCTTGTGGCACACGCCGCGCATCCAGGACGCCAACTGGCGCGAGGACTGGGATGCCTTCCCGTGGAACGAGGACGAGCGGCTGGCCGAGGTCAAGGCGTGGAAGCAGGGGCGCACCGGCATGGCCTTCGTCGATGCGGCCATGCGCGAGATGTACGTGACCGGCCGGATGCACAATCGCGGCCGGATGATCGTCGCCTCCTATCTCTGCAAGCACCTGATGTGCCACTGGAAGATCGGCAAGGCCTGGTTTGAGGAGCATCTGATCGACTGGGATCCGGCCTCGAACGCGATGGGCTGGCAATGGTCGGCGGGATCCGGCCCCGATGCCACGCCCTATTTCCGGGTCTTCAACCCCGAGACCCAGCTCGACCGGTTCGACAAGAAGCGCGCCTATGTGCAGCGCTGGATCGCCGAGGGGCAGGACACCCCGTCCGAGGACGCGCTGGCCTATTTCGAGGCGATCCCGAAATCGTGGAACATGGCGCCGGACGATCCCTATCCCGATCCCATCGTGGGCGCCAAGGAAGGCCGCGAGCGCGCGCTCGAAGCCTACGAGAACCGCGATTTCTGAGCCGCGGCCCGAATCCCCCCGGCTTGCCGCCAAGGCCTTGCCCGCTATAGAACAATTCTGAAACCAGATGCACGCGGCGCCCGTGTCTTGGGTGCAAGCGACCGGAGAGACCTGAATGATCCTGACCGACACGACCGGCCAAGCCGACCTGCCGCGCTATTTCCCGCAGGTCTTCGGCATGGCCAAGGAGATGAATAACGGGCGTATCGACTTCGTCATGCCCGACGGGCGGGTCTTCCGCGCCGAGGGCCGCAATCCGGGGCCCGTCTCGGAACTGCGCATCCACAATCCCGACCTGTTCGCGCGGCTCATCCGCGAGGGCGACATGGGCTTCTGCGAGGCCTATCTCGACGGCTGGTGGTCGACGCCGGACCTGATGGCCTTCATGGAACTCGTCCATGCGGACAACGAAGACATCTATGACGGCTTTCCGGGCATGAAGCTCGTGAAGCTTTACGAGAACCTGCGCTTCTGGTGGCTGTCCAACTCGAAGCGGCAGGCGCGCAAGAACATCTCGCACCATTACGACCTCGGCAACGATTTCTACGGGCTCTGGCTTGACGACACGATGACATATTCCTCGGCCAAGTTCGAAACCGGCCAGGAGAGCCTCGAGCGCGCGCAGGAGCAGAAATACGCCTCCATGATCGACGAGATGGGCGCCAAGCCCGGCGATCACGTGCTGGAGATCGGCTGCGGCTGGGGCGGGTTCGCCGAATACGCCGCGAAGGAGCGGGGGCTCAGGGTCACCGGGCTGACCATCTCGCAGGCGCAGTTCGACTACGCGCAGGAGCGCATCCGCCGTGCGGGGCTCGAGGACCGGGTCGAGTTCAAGCTGCAGGATTACCGCGACGAGCGCGGCACCTATGACGGCATCGCCTCCATCGAGATGTTCGAGGCGGTGGGCGAGAAATACTGGCCGGTCTATTTCGACACCGTGAAGGCGCGGCTGAAGCCCGGCGCGCAGGCCACGCTGCAGATCATCACCGTCCAGCACCGGCGCTGGCACGTCTACAAGCGCAGCCCCGACTTCATCCAGAAATACATCTTCCCCGGCGGCATGCTGCCCTCGCCGGTGGTGCTGCGCGAACAGGTCGCGCGCGCCGGGCTCGACGTCGTGCGCTCCATCGAATTCGGCGAAAGCTACAGCCAGACCCTGCGTCGCTGGCATGACACGTTCAACGAAAAATGGGACGAGGTGGCGCGGTTAGGATTTGACGAACGCTTCCGGCGTATGTGGAACTTCTACCTGACGTCCTGTGCCGCGACCTTCTCGTCGGGAAATTGCGACGTCACGCAGATCACATTGTCGCGTCCGGGGTAAGAGTTACATGCCGACAGCACCGAAACTGGTCGCAGGGCTGCTGCTCGCGGCGCTGGCCTATGTCGCGTCGGAAATGGTCAAACCGCTGATGCCGTCCTCGACCGTGTTCGGCTGGTTCTCGGAGGTCAACCTGCTGATCGGCTTCGTGGTGGGCTGGCGGCAGGTCGGCTCGGGCGCGGGGCGGGGCACCGCGGCGGCGATTTCCAACGGCGTGACCGGCACCTTCACCATGGTCGTGAGCTGCCTTGCTGTGCATGCGATCAACACCATGGTCGAGGATTCCTTCGACCGGAAATTCCGCACCGTCTTCGAGGCCATCAACGCGGCCATCGGCAATTTCCTCGAATACGGCGCGGTGCTGCTGAGCCCGGGCTTCCTCGGCCTCTTCGTTCTGGGCGCGGTCATCATCGGCATGGCCACGGAGATTTCCGGCCATTACTGGCGCTGACGTGACACGCTATTTCCTTTACGGCACCCTGCGGCACGCGCCGCTGTTCGAGGTTGTGGCCGGCGCGCCATTGTCTGGGCGCGCGGCGACGCTTGCGGGGCATGGCGTCGATTGGGTCGCAGACGCGGCCTATCCGGTGATCCATGAGGCGGAGGGGCGCACGGCCCCGGGCCTCGTGATCGGGGCGGGGCCCGAGATGGCCGCGCGGCTCGATTTCTACGAGGCGGGCTTCGGCTATCGTGCCGAGACGCGGAAGGTCGAGACCGAGACCGGCACGACCGAGGCGCTGGTCTATTTCCCCGATCACGCGGCAGAGCCGGGCGCGCCCTTCGATCTTGCGGACTGGGCCGGGCGCTGGGGCGCCATCGCGACCGGTGCCGCCGAGGAGATCATGGCGCGGTTCGGGCGGGAAGCGGCGGAGGAGGCTTTTGCCCTCTGGCCGGTCTTCGCGGCGCGCGCCTGGGGCCGGCAGATGGCGCAGGACACCGCGCCGACGACGCTGCGCACGGCCATGACGCAGGGCGATGTCCCGCATTTCGCGCCCGCGCCGGGCGGCTGGGACGGGTTCTTCCGGCTGCGGCGCTTCTCAGTCCAGTACGGCCATTTCCGCGGCGGCGTGTCCGAGCGGGTCACCCGCGAGGCCTTCTGCGCCTTCGATGCCGCACTCGTGCTGCCCTATGATCCGGCGACCGATCAGGTCCTGCTGATCGAGCAGTTCCGCTACGGCCCCCTGATGCGCGACGACCCGCAGCCCTGGGTGCTGGAGCCCATCGCGGGGCTCGTGGATGCGGGCGAGGACCCCGCCGAGACCGCCCGCCGCGAGGCCGTGGAAGAGGCACATCTGGAGCTGTCCGAGGTGCGCCCGATGTTGAAGGTCTATGCCTCGCCCGGCTATTCGACGGAATATTTCCATTGTTTCCTCGGGCTTGCCGATCTGTCGGGGCGCGACGTGCACCATGCCGGGCTCGATGACGAGAACGAGGATATCCGCAGCCACGTCATCCCCTTCGACCGCGCCATGGCGCTGGTCGAAAGCGGCGAGGTCAATGCGGGCCCGCTTGCCATGATGCTGCTCTGGCTGGCGCGGGAACGCGACAGGTTGCGCGCCGGGGGCTGAGGGCCCCCCAAGGGTTGCGCGCAGGCGGGCGCGGGCGCGCATCGCCTTGAGTTCGCCTGCCGCCCGCCCTACACCCATGGGCGACACAGCGGACATCGCAAAGGAGCCGTCATGCGCATCGCCAAGGACCTCGCCGACGCGGTCGGCCGCACCCCTCTGATCCGCCTGAGGCAGGCGAGCGAGGCAACCGGTTGCCATATCTACGGCAAGGCGGAATTCATGAATCCCGGCCAGTCCGTGAAGGACCGCGCCGCGCTCTACATCATCCGCGACGCGGTGAAGCGGGGCCAGCTGGAGCCCGGCGGCACCATCGTCGAGGGCACCGCGGGCAATACCGGGATCGGTCTTGCGCTGGTCGGTGCCTCGCTCGGCTTCAAGACGGTGATCGTCATCCCCGAGACGCAGAGCCAGGAAAAGAAGGACATGCTGCGGTTGTCGGGCGCAGAGCTCGTGGAGGTGCCCGCGGCGCCCTACAAGAACCCCAACAATTACGTGCGCTATTCCGGCCGTCTCGCCGAGGAGCTCGCGAAGACCGAGCCGCATGGCGCGATCTGGGCAAACCAGTTCGACAACGTCGCCAACCGCCAGGCCCATATCGAGACGACGGGGCCGGAGATCTGGGAACAGACGAGCGGCAAGGTCGACGGGTTCATCTGCGCGGCGGGGTCGGGCGGCACCGTGGCGGGCGTGGCCGCGGCCTTGCAGCCCAAGGGCGTCAAGGTGGGCCTCGCCGATCCCGAGGGCGCGGGCCTTCTGAAGCTCTTCACCGGGCAGGACAATCCCGGCGATTCGATCACCGAGGGCATCGGGCAGGGGCGCATCACCGCCAATCTCGAGGGCTTCACCCCCGATTTCGCCTGCCGCGTCGAGGATCGCGAGGCGCTGCCCATCGTCTTCGATCTGCTGCAGCACGAGGGCCTGGTGATGGGCGGCTCCACCGGTGTGAACGTCGCGGGCGCGATGGCCATGGCGCGCGAGATGGGACCGGGGCACACCATCGTCACCATCCTGTGCGACTTCGGCAACCGCTACCAGTCGAAGCTCTTCAACCCCGACTTCCTGACCGCCAAGGGCCTGCCCGTGCCGCCCTGGATGGACCGGGCGCCGGCCTCCATTCCGGGCGTCTTCGAGGATACATGAGGCCGCTTGCCGACTGGCTGATCCGGGTCGCGCTCGTCCTGTGTCTGGGCGCGGGCGCAGCCCTTGCGCAGGGCGCGGACGGGGCAGGCGGGCCCGGCACCGGCCCCGGCGCGGCCAGTGACGCCACCGGTGGCGGGGCCGGCGGCGCCACGCAGAACAGCCTGACGGACGCGCAGCCATCGGGCCCGCGGCCCGAGATCGATTTCGACCTCTGGGACCAGTTGGCGAGCCGGGTCGAGGGCATCCTCGACGAAGGTTCGGCGGAAATCCCGCGTCTCGAGGCCCTGCGCGCCGAGGTCGCGGCCTTTCGCGACCGTCTGAACAGCCAGCAGAACGAGCAATCCGCGCGCACCGCGACGCTGCAATCGCAGATCGACGCGCTGGGCCCTGCGCCGGCCGAGGGCGAGACCGAGGCGCCGGAGATCGCCCAGAGACGGGCGCAGCTGACCGCGCAGCTCGAGGAGGCCCGCGCGCCCATCGTCGCCGCCGAGGAAGCCTTCACCCGCGCCGACGGCATCATCCGCGAGATCGACGCCACGATCCGCGCCCGCGCCACCGAAGCGCTGTTCAACCGCGGGCCGACGCCGCTCAACCCCGCGCTCTGGCCCGAAGCGGTGGAGGCGGTGATCGGCTCGGCGGTGGGGTTCGTCACCGAGACCGACCGCGAGATCGCCCGCGGGCTCTTGTCGGACAACCGCATCAACGTGCCGCTCGCGTCCTTCCTGCTGCTCGTCGGCCTGATCCTGCTGCTGCGCGGCCGCTCCTGGGCCGAGCGGGGCGCGGGCTGGCTGCGCAACGCCACCCGGCGCCGGGGCACCGGCGTCTGGCGCACGCTGGCCTCCTTCGGGATGGTGGTGCTGCCGGTGGGGGGCATCGTGCTGATCTCCGTCGGCGCGCAGATGACCGGCTATGCCGGACCGCGCGGCGAGCTTCTGCTCGAACGCCTGCCGATCTGGGTCGGCGTCTTCGCCTATATCCGCTGGCTCGCGCAGCAGACCTTTTCGCCCGACGAGGAGGAGGCGACGCTGCCCCTCGAGGGGTCGCGGCGCACCGAGGCGCGCTATTATTTCGGCGCGCTGGCGCTCTTGATGATCCTCAGCGGCGTCACGGTGACCTTCTCGCGCGCCGATGGCTACAGCGACGGCGTGAACGCGGTGCTGAGCTTTGCCATCGTGACCTTCGCCTCGCTCCTGCTGTTCCGGCTGGGCACGATCTTCCGCCGCGCGCGGCTCGAGGGCGACAGCGAGGACGGCGCGGAGGAGGAACGCCACGATCCGATGCATTTCCGGCTGCGTCTGGCGCGGGTCTTCGGGCGGCTTCTGACGCTGAGCGCGCTGGCCGCGCCGATCTTCTCGGCGACGGGGCTGCAGCAGGTCGCGCAGACGCTGACCTTCCCGATGATCGCGACCATGGTGCTGGCGGGCACGATCCTGCTGCTGCTGCGCTTCATCGGCGATCTCTACAAGCTGATCGTCGGCCATTCTCCGCAGGAGACGAACTCGCTGATCCCGGTCTTCGCTGGCTTCAGCCTGATCCTCGCGTCGATCCCGGCGCTGGCGCTGATCTGGGGCGCCCGCGTCGCCGATCTGACCGAGCTGTGGAACACGTTCCTGGCCGGCTTCGAGATCGGCGAAAGCGTCATATCGCCCGCGGATTTCCTGTCCTTCCTGCTGGTCTTCATGCTGGGCTACGCGGTCACGCGCGGCACCCAGACCGGGCTGCGCGCGACCGTGCTGCCGAAGACGCGGATCGATATCGGCGGGCAGAACGCGATCGTCGCGGGCGTGGGGTATCTCGGCATCTTCCTGGCCGCGCTGGTGGCTTTCACCACCGCGGGCATCGATCTGTCGTCGCTGGCCATCGTCGCGGGCGCGCTGTCCGTGGGCATCGGCTTCGGCCTGCAGAACATCGTGTCGAACTTCGTCTCGGGCATCATCCTGCTGATCGAGCGGCCCATCGGCGAGGGCGACTGGATCGCGGTCGGCGACAATATGGGCTTCGTCAAGGATATCTCGGTCCGCTCCACCCGGATCGAGACCTTCGACCGCTTCGACGTGATCGTGCCCAATTCGGATTTGGTCACTGGCACGGTCACGAACTATACGCGCGGCAACACGCTGGGGCGGCTCATCGTGCCGGTGAAGGTCGCATACGGGTCGGATACGCGCGCCGTGCACCGCATCCTGCTGTCCATCGCCCGGGCCCATCCCATCGTGATGATGAACCCCGAGCCCTATGTCTATTTCAAGGGATTCGGCGAGAACGGCATCGAGTTCGAGATCCGCGTGATCCTGAGCGACATCCTCGAGATCTTCGAGGTGCAGACCGAGATGAACCACCAGATCGCGGAGCGTTTCGCCGCCGAGGGCATCCGCATCCCGATCCCGCAGCGCGACCTGTGGCTGCGCAACCCCGAGACCCTGCAGGGCGGCGCTGCGGAGAGCGGCAAGCCGCCCGAGGGCCGGGGCTTTGCCAGCCCGGACCAGTCGCCGCAAAGCATGACCGACAAGGGCCCGCTGCCCGACAATGTCGCCCGCTCCACCGGCGGCGGCGATCCCGACGGCGAATGACGCCCAGTCCGATATGAGGATGATCCGATGACGACGCTCCTGTTCCGCGAAGACCCCTATCTGCGCGAGGCCGAGGCGCGCGTGACCGCGCTGACCGGGGAGGGCGGCATCGTCTGCGACGCGGCGCTGTTCTATCCCACCGGCGGCGGCCAGCCCGGCGACAGCGGCACGCTGGCCTGGGAGGGCGGCGAGATCGCCATCGCCACGGCCGTGAAGGGCGAAGGCGACAGCGTCGTGCTGGTGCCCGCCGAGCCGCGCGGCCTGCCGCCCGAGGGCGCCCGCATCACCCAGCGGATCGACTGGCCGCGCCGCCACGCGCATATGCGCATCCACACCGCGCTGCATCTTCTGTCGGTAGTGATCCCGCTGCCGGTGACGGGCGGCCAGATCGGCGCGGGAAAAGGGCGGCTCGATTTCCTGATGCCGGAACCGCCCGAGGACAAGCAGGCCGTCGAGGATGCGCTGAACGCGCTGGCGGCCCGCGATTTGCCGGTGTCGGAGAGCTGGATCGACGAGGCCGAGCTCGACGCCAATCCGGGCCTCGTGAAGACGCTGTCCGTGCAGCCGCCGCGCGGCGCGGGACGCATCCGGCTGGTGCGGATCGGCGAGGGCGATGCCCAGGTCGATCTGCAGCCCTGCGGTGGCACCCATGTGGCGCGCACCGGCGAGATCGGCGCGCTGCGCCTCGGCAAGGTGGAGAACAAGGGCAAGCAGAACCGCCGCGTGCACATATCGCTGCTCGAGGCGGGCTGAGGCCGGTCTCGGGAGGGCGCGGTGGTGCGTCCGGCGTTTCAGGCGCGGGGCAGGGCACTGGTTTGCATTGACGCGCGTCGCGCGAGCGGTTCCCGCGCCGCCGTCAGGTGATCCCCGGCGCGCCGGGTTCCGCAGCGCCCGACACCGGATCGGCTGCGGGCACCGCGCCGAGGGCCGCGATTTTCAGTCGATTTTCTGACGTCCCGCCCCTTGCACCCCGCCCGCCCTTTCCGCTAAACGCGTCGGCGGACAGGTGGCCGAGTGGTCGAAGGCGCGCGCCTGGAAAGTGCGTAGGCGGGAGACCGTCTCGAGGGTTCGAATCCCTTCCTGTCCGCCACATTCTCCATTCAAAGCGTTGATGATAAAGGTCAAAATGCCCTGCATTGTCACTTTGGATACATACTGTTGCGCCCTCGCCTTTGGTTTTTCGACCAGCAGGCAGAGTGAGTTTTCAGCCGAGTTTTCGGAACGGCATTGAGTTGCGTTCACGTGTTCCACGCAACCGGCGGCGTTCTCGACTTCTTTTGACACGCAAGTTTCCAGGCTTCTCGATCAGTCGTTTCGACGATGAGAAAGAGTCATGTTCCGCTCTTGGCGTGTACGAATGTTCCAGTAATTCGTCGCCGTCCACGCCTCAGTGACGAAGCACTTCAGTCGGGAACGCAGCCTCTCTTCAAAGCCAACGGTACCGCTGCTCTCGGCGCGTGGCGCGGTCTCTGCGTGGCAATAGGCAGCGCTGCGTACTTTGCAGAGTCGCGTTCGAATTCGTCTGACATTACGCCTCGATCGGTTCGGATCGCGTCCCTCACAGGTCCACATGGGGCTGGACCTGGGCGACAATCGCGGCCATCTCGGTGCGGCTGGTGCAGCCGAGCTTGGGGAACATGCGTTTGAGGTAAGAGGCCACGGTATAGGGGCTGATGCGGAGCCGGCGGGCGATCTGCTTGTTGCAGGCCCCTTGCCGGACGAGGCAGGCGATCTGCAATTCACGGTTGGTGAGCTTCAGCAATCCTTCGGTCTCGTCCGCGCTGCTGCTACGGTCTTCGGCCAAGACCGCGAAGCGGATTCCGTCCACTATGATCGTGCCGACGATGCGGCCATTCTGGTTGGATTTGCGCAAGTCGTCTTCGCGTCTGATCTTGAGGCAGACCTCGCGCAGCGCCTCGTCCGCCTCAACCAGGGCGAGCACCTGTCCGGTGCCGTCTGATGGGGGTGCGAGATCGACCGACACGGGATCTATCCTGCTCGGGGCCAGACGCGCATGAGGCTGTAATCGCCCAAATTGCGCTCGCCCCGGATGGCGGCCATGACCCTTGGCGAGAGGCGCACGGCGCGGTTGTATCCTCCTTCTGGCGAGCCCGCGGTGCCCGGGGTGCAGCCGTAGCTGCGGCCGGTCCTCGGATCGCGGACGCCGGCGACGTGGATGCCGATCACGCGGAGCTTGCCGTTCACAAAGGCGAGGACGGCGCTGCCAGAATGGCCGGGGCAGGTGTCGACGACATGGATCAGGCGGCGACGGTCAAAGCGGTGCAGGCGCTCGGAATGTGTCCACATGGTGGCCCGCGGTTTGTCGGAGGGATAGCCGACCACGCGAATCCGACCCCGCCGGCTCAACGCGCGGAGCATGGCGTTCGAGGGCTGATGCGGCGGGATCACAGCCCGCGGATTGCGCACGGGACGGGTGAGCTTGATCAGCCCGTAATCGAACAGCGGCTGGTGCTTTTGAGCAAATCCGCGCGCGACCCAGGCGCGTTCTGCGGGGATCGTCTCGAGCCGGTCGTCGCCGTTACGGCCGGGCTGGATGTTCATGGTTACCGGCACGCGCCCGTCGCGCTTGATCAGGCAGTGACCCGCGGTGAGCACGAGATTTGGCGCGATCAGCGTGCCGGAGCAGCCGAATTTTCGTCCGCCGAAGGAGCGTTCGATATAGCAGATGGCAGCATAGGGCATGACGCGGGTGTTGCGGACGAGTGTGCGATCATCGGCACCGATTATCGCCGGGTCGAACCGATCGGGCCCACTGAAAAACGGATCGGCGTCTTTGAAAATATCAAATAAATCAAGCATCCGTCGGCTCCGCGTTCTGAGGATGCGATCCTAGACCCGAAATAGCCGTCTGCAGATTGCGAAGAAAAAGCTGCGGATCGGGATGAGCCGCGAGATAGGCAACAATATATTGAATTAGCGCCGCGTCGCTCCGCCGCGCCGAAATGTGAACCACCCTCTTTTTCTTTGCGATATCTGCCCAGACATCGTCGATGTTTTCGCGCAGATAATCCTCTGCGACATCGTCGAGGTCTGACATCGAATCACACTCTCCAGTTGAATTGTACAACTGTGACTTGGAGTCGCGTCGTTCTTTTTCCGGCCGCGGCACCCCTTCCGGGGCCTGCAAGGGTAGAATACTTTGTTCCCGCGGGTTTTCAGGCTTTTCAGTCATTACAGACGTCCCCATAAAAGTGTCGCCTTGAGCGGCCATCCGCTCATGCGGAGAGCATTGCCGTCATCGACGTCGAAGAATTCGGTGTCCAGAAACAGCAGATCCGGAGCGATCAGCCGGGCGTAGACGAGCGGTGTCTGAGCCGTGACTGCCCATTCGTAGAGTCCAGTCCGCATAAGGAGCGGGCCGAACCAGGTGTCGCGCGCCTCGGTCGCGAACGCCGTGTCGATCTCGATCACGTTCAGCCCATAGCGCCCAGCCTCGCGCACGATGTCGGGCGTGCCGTGCTTGCCGCATCGGGCCAAGATCGCGGCGGGCCGCTCCTGGAAGGCGGCGGCCATCACGATGGCGTCGAGCGCTGCGTCGTCGCCGGTATTCGGCGCAGCCGAATACAGCGCCTTGTGCAGAATTTCGAACCGGCTGTGGCTTTCGGCGGCGGCCCATTCAGGCAGATGTGCATCCTCGCGGCAATCCGCGAGCCAGTAGAGCCTGCGCCCCGCAGTCAGAACGCGGGCACGTTGCCAGACCATGACAGCACGCTCGTCCTCGGGTCCGGTCAGGGGCGCGATGTTCGCCTCGGGAGAGGCAAGCAGCGGCGACATGCAGACCAGACTGTCGTCGAGCTGACGAAAGACCGAGGAGGCCAGCCAGGTGTCGCATTCGGCGGCCAGGCGCAGCGTCACCAGCGGCCCGTGCAGATCGAGCGCGAGCGAGCGGTCGATGATGATCTGCGGGCCGCCGGTATCGATCGCGGCCATGCTGATGGGCGGTGTCCATTGCATTCACCTTGCTCCTGCCGCGGTGGCCCGAGGGGCGATCAGTAATACGCGGTTTCCTGTTCGCCATATGGCAGACTGCGCGACCATTTGAGGTTGGCATTGGCTCCGGGGAAGTGACGGCCTTCCTTGGTCAGTCGGTAAGCGGCGATCCAGGCTTCGGCATGGGAGCCGGCGGTGCGGGCCTGCACGCGGAAGCTGTCGGCATCCACATCGCTGTCGAAGGTCGACCCGGCCACCCATTGCAGGATGCGGCGGCCCGCCTCGGCCATCTTGGCCCGCTGCGACAGATCGCTGATCGAACCGCGATTGCGTTTGAGAATGCCCTCGAGCGCCTGCCATCGATTGGTGGCATCATAGGCGCGCTTGATATCCGGTGAATCGAGTATGCCGAGCGCCTCGCTGAGATACATCCCGCTTTCATGGGTGAGGCTGACGATATTGCCATAGCTCGACCGGTCGAGCGCATAACGCAGGTCGATCGCGATCCGCTGTACCGTGGCGATGGCTCCGTAGGGCCGGCTGTCGAGCGCCGGGCCGCCGCGCACCACCTCGCTGACCGTCAGGTCGCGGTAATATTTCGCGAGGCTCGAGATCAGCGCCACGAATTGGTGCTGGAAGTTGCGGTTTATGACCGCGCCCGCGGGTTTCGGGCCGCGCCCGTGGTTGAAGACACGCCCATAGGCAATCGAGCGGTCCCGCGGCCCGTAGCGGAGAGGGCGCCATTTCTCGAGCAGGTAGAGTTTTTGCGCGCCCGGTCCGCGCTGGATGCGGATGGTCCCGTCGCGGAACTGGCGGCGCAGGATGTCCATGGATTTGAAAACGCCCATGATATCGTGCTGCAGAATGAAGTAGAGTTCGGCTGAGGCCTGGAGCTGGCTCGGCGTGACGCCCTCGTCGAAATCGGCCTCGATATAGGCGGGCGGGATCTCGTCGAAGGACGTAACTCCCTCGGACCCGAACCCCACGAGATCGGGAAAGGAGCTTTCCTTGCCGCCGGCAGCATCCCTGATGAGCTGACCGAAACGCGCCTCGAACGCCCGGCTCAGGGATTGCCGTTCGGCCTGCGGGAGATTGTTAAGCTCGTCCTGCATGAACTGCTGAAAGAGGCTCTGAATATATTCGCTATCGGTGAGGCTCATTGTTTTGCTCCATTGGCGGGCGAGTGCTGGCGGCGGGACGTCGGACGGCTCAGGTCTCGTCGTCTTCGGTCACGATTTTCGCCGCCTCGCAGATTTCCTTGAATTCTTCCGGGGTGAGCTGCCTGGCCTGTTCGTCGGGCCAGTGTTCCGACTTGTTCATCTTGGCCAGGGCACTGCGCCGCTCATTGCCCTTGAGCTGCGCGAGGTCGCGGATCGAGTGGATCTCGGCCACCCGGAAGAGCGTCCAGTGCTCGTTATAGACGTCCATGAGCCTGCGGATGGCCTGCCGATTGGCGGCGACGTAGCGGCGCAGGGCGACGATCTCCTGCTGCATCCGGCCGACCTCGTCGGCGAGGGCCTCGACCGCCTCCGCCCATTCTTTTGGCGGCTCGAATTTGGTGACAACGGTCAATTTGCCGAAATTCTCGTCTTCGGTGAAAGCTGGAATGCGCATGGCGTGTCCTCACCTGTTTCTGGTGGCAAAGTTCGGATCGACCTGCCCTTGCCGGTCCAGATAGCGGAAGGCAAAGCTGTCGAGGCTGGTTTCGTAATGGGCCGGGATCGTGGCGTCCTCGGTTTCGCAGGCGACGCGAACCGGTCTTCCCTGCACATCGTCCTGGCCGGAGCCTGTCAGGTACATCGCGGCACCCAATAGTCCGATGATCGCGTCGTGCAGCCTGCGCAGATCGATGCAGCCGGGGCTCATCGCGGCGGCGAATTCGAACCAGTGTTCCTCATCGCGGCGCTGGTTGCAGAGCTCCGACCGCATCAGCTGCCAGAACGGGTCATCCTGATCTTCAGCCGGCGGACGCTCCGCCCAGTCGAGATCGCCGTAAGGCGTCAGCAGGACCTCGGCGGACCTATGCAGCACACCCGCTAGCGTATCGTGCCCCTCGGTGCAGACATCGAGCCGACCGATCAGCTGCACGATCTGCCGCCAGCGACCGCGGGAATCCATCACCTGGGCATCGCCGTCGAAGACGCCGATATCGGTCACCAGCCGCATCATCACCCCGAAGGCGGCGGCGCGCTGCGTGGCGTCGTCCACATCGGCGATATAGCGGTCGATGGCGCGGTCGAGATCGTAGAGCATCTTGTCGAGGACGAACTGGCAGGTGACCGCGTCGCCTTCACAGCCGCAGCCGAGATAGCAATCGAGCAGGGCAGCGAGGCGGGCCCGCGTGGTCATCAGGGTGACGAAGCCTGCATCCTCCTCGGAATGGGCCAGCCCGTAGAAGCCGTTCGCCATGAGCGGCGGGCGCGCGGCCAGGATCAGACGGCGGCCCCGGTCGGGACGGAAGCTCTGGACGAACAGCTTCAGTGCCTGGCGGAATCGCGCCAGGGGCGGCGAGGTGGGATTGATCGCCTGGCCCAGGAGCGACAGCAGCCGCTCGAGCTGGGTGACGGTGACCGCGGAGGTCGCGCTCAGGCCGCGCAGGACGCTGGCCTCGCTCTGGCCCACCGTCTCGACCAGCTTGTCGAGAACGGAGGCGAGGTAGCTTTCGTCGAGGAGCGCGCGCAGATGGCCCTGTCCGCTGCTGTCGAGCCATTCGTTCATCGAGGTCAGAGCGTGGAGGGCACGCGGCCAGTCCTCACCCATCAGGGCTGCCGGGTCGGGGTTCTGAAGCCCATGCAGCGCCGAGATAACTGCGTCGCGGCGGGTGGTCAGATCGGCCACCGGCACAGGCAGTGCAGCGATGCCGCCGAAACCGCGGCCGGCAATTGTCTCGCCAGCCATTACCAGGATCAGCGCGGCTGCCTGGTCGATGCTCTTGGCGAGCGAGCGATAGGCCCCGTTGAATTCCGGCGTACTGGCACCGAGCATACGCGCCAGCCGGGAGTAATCCCCAAGCTCCTGCCGCGCGGCCATGGCGATCGCCCGGTAGCGCTCGTTCACCGATGTGCGCGCGGCGCTGACGCCGCGATCGACGATCTGCGGAAGTGCCCGCTGCCAGCCTTTCAATTCGGGCTGGATATCCTTGAGTTGGGGATGCGCAACCAGCGCGCCGAGATCGCGGTCGAGATCGTCCTTGGCCTGAACCAGCTCGGCCTCGCTGGGGCCGGAGGTGCCGGTCGTTGATGAAATCGGAAGCGCCGTGGAATTGAGAAATCCGGTACGGTCGATCTCGATCCGCTCGGCCCCCTCGCGATAGCGTTTCGCCAGGGCGCGGGCAACCTCCTTGGGATCGTTCGGGTCCGACAGCATCAGCGTTTGGCGCATGATCGCATCAAGCCGGGTCTCTGTTTGAGATCTGCGTGCAGTTTCGGCCATCTTATTCACCTATGCAGCCCAGTTGAGAGAGGGGGCCCGACGCCGGGCGGGCTTCGTCCGGCCTGGGGCAGCCACCATTTTGTCGGCGGCGGTTTGTGTATGTTTCAGGATGACGTCGCGGTCCCGGGCGGCGTTCAAAGCCAGTGCGCGCACCAGCGCCGTACCGATCTTTGCGGCGTCGCCGCCGCGCGCCATGGCGAGACGGGCAGCCCCGATCATCCAGCGCGGCGGCAGGTCGGGCACGCGACCGGAGAGGAAGTCGCCCGCCCCGTCGACAATCCGGGCCTGATCGGCTCTGGAAAAGCGGATGATGTCGGCAAGCCCCCGCTGGGCGAGCATCCGCCGCGGCTGGTAAGCGATCTCGTCGACAATGACAGGCACGATCTTCCGGGTGGAGGCGTGCAGATCGTCGGGCAGGCGGCTGGCCGCTTTGGCGCTGTAGAGTTTGCGCCAGATCTTATCGAGCCGGGCCGCGTCACCGAGAAACCCCATGCGTCGCAGCATCTCGGCGAGGATCAGCACACGGATATATCCTACCGGATGCACCGCACCGTCCTTGAAGATCGTCACCTTGGCCGGCGGGTGCGCCAGAAACTCCGCCAGCCCGTAGGCCGCTGTCGGCCCACCGAGCAGGATCGCGACGAGATCGGCGAAAATCTCCTTGTGCCAGCGCGCCCATATGGTCTGGAGCCGCGGGCTGAGCCCGGTCCCGCCGAGCCGTCGGATCACGGCCTGCTTTGTTTCGTCCCAGACGCCGAGATCGGCCTGCAAGTTGTGCGCGACCTCGTGCAGAAAGGTCGCCTGCCAGGGGCGGTCGCGGTCCCATGGGACCCGAATCAGGGGAAAAGGGTTCTTTTCGCCCAACAGCCGTTTGAGCGTCACGCCGCGGCGCATGGTGGCCGGGGAATAGCCATGTTCCATATAGGTGATCGGCATCAGGATCGGGAGCTGCAGGATGCCGGCCTCGTCGTGCAGGACGGCGCGGTAGCAATCGCGCGCAATGGCATCATGGGCGGCCAGCGAGGGGGCAAAGGCGGTGCCGCGCTGGGCGAAGACCTCGAAGAAGAGACCGAATGCGCGGCGGGCGCGGTCCACTTCCCGCTCGACGAGTGCGAGCTGCAGGAGACGGCAGCGCAGGTCGGACTTGGACCCTGCTTGAAGCGCCTTGATGCGGCGCGCCACGGCCTTGTCGATTGCGGCGAGACGTCTGTTGGCGGCGTGGAAGTAGGCGGCTGCGGGGCTGAAGGGTTTGTCGACGCGGCGCAATCCGGCGCGAGCGGGGCTGAGGGAGGACAGGCGCGCAGAGCGGTTGAGCAGAGCATCGGATTTCACATCGAGGAACCGATGTGCCGCCCGGTCGGCCCGCCGGGCCATGGCCGCGCCGGAGGGGCGTGAGCGGCCGGTCTGGGGCATTATGCGGAGCGGGCGGGCCATGGCGAAATCACCTAGCGAATAAGGTTGCAAATCGATGGGAGGCAGCCCGGGGCGACAGGGAGACGCCCCGGGCGTGGCGCGGACTAGGCAGCGCGGCCCACGGAAGCCTTTGGCAGGACGATCCGGCGTGCCTTGGCTTTTGCGCTGGGGCGCGCCTTGCGGGCAATCGCCTTGACCATTCCAGGCTTGCGCGCGGCCTTCTGCGCGACCTTCTTCACCATGGCGGCCTTGGCGACGGGAGAAGCGCCCTTGGCCTGTCTCGCAACCCGCTTGGCGATCTGCGCTACGGCCTGCGGTCCGGAGCTCGACTTCTTGCTCGCCACCTTGACGGCCTGGCGGATCAGCTTGGCGACCTGCTTGCGCTTTGTCTTGGACATCATCTTGCCCTTGCGACCGGTGACGCGCTTGGCGGCGAGCGCCGTGGTGACGAGGGCTGCGGCGGGCACTGTCTTGGCCGCTTCGGCGGCCATTTCCATGGCCTCGATCTCGTCTTCGGCTTCGAACCGCAGACGCGAGGCGATGCGGGCGGCTGCCCCGATGGCCTGGGCGGCGGGGTGCGGGATGAACGAGGCGACCTTGGCCACGACAGGTGCCACCTTGCGCACCACCTTCTTGATCCCGCGGCCTACCTTCTTCATCCCGCGCCAGAGCTTCTTGAAGAACTCGTCCTCGTCCTCTGCGGTCAGGGCATAAGCGACGGCGTCGTCGAAGGCGTCTTCTTCGTAGCTTTCGTCTTCGAAGTCGTCTTCGAAGTCGTCTTCGTCTTCGAAGTCATCATCGTACATCATGTCATCTTCGAAATCGTCGTCGTAGAAGTCGTCCTCGTAATCGTCATCTTCGAAGGCGAGGTAATCGTCCTCGTCGTCTTCGAACATGTCCTCGTAATCGTCGCCGAACGCATCCATCACGCTGTCGCCTTCGGGCAGTTCATAATCAAGATCGTCTTCCATTTTCCTCTCCATTCGAGAAGCCGGCACCGAACTGCGGCGCATGGCGGGCGGTGGTCCATGAGGAAGACAAACATGCCGGCCGTGGGTGCCGATAGCCGCCCGGATGCTGTAGCCCGAGCGCGGTAGCCCATCTGAGGGACACCCCGTCCGGTGGCCCTCATTCGGGGGGCTTGAGCGAAACGGTCAGACCCCGAACATTCATGATGACCCGGGTTCGCATACGCCCCGGAGCGCCGATCGGGCGGACATCCTCCCGTGGGAACTGTCACTAGACAAGGAACCGAATGATGCTGGACACCTTTTATGATGACGACTTCGAGGATGATTTCGGCTTCGAGGACGATGACTTCGAAGACGGTGACGACCTCTTTGACCCCGAGGATATCGAGGCGATGGAAGCCCTCGCGGACGATTTCGCGGAAGGCTTCGAGGATGACGATCTCGACGAAGATGCCTTCCTCGGCGCGCTGGCCGGTCTCGCGGCCAGGGCCTTACCGATGGTGAAGAGAGCGGCCCCCATGCTGTTGAAGGCGGGCCGTTCAATTCTCGGCAGGCTATCGCGGTCGACCACCGTGAGGAACGCGGCGCGGGCGGTTCCGACCATCCTGCGCAAGACCGCCGCCGACCAGGCGCGCCGCGTTGCCAGTGGGCAAAGATTGACGCGGCAATCCGTCTTGAAATCGGCTGCAAGGCACACTGCGCAAGCGCTCGACCCGCGCCGCCGCCGGCGGATCATTCGCAAGCACCGCCAGATCGTGCGCCGCCGCCCGGTGCGTCCCCCGACGCGCAGCGGTGCTGCGCGATATCGCCGCGTATGTCGGTGCCGCATGGTCCGATACTGATCGCGCGCCTCGAGCCCACGAGGGTCCTGCCGCGGTGGCGCATGGACCCTCGCGAACCGTTGGCAGAGTGCCGCTACCCTGAAACGGTCAGAGGTTTCGTGTCTCCAGCGAAGCGGGGGTGATTGCGTAGGGTTTTGCGATGATCAAGCGCAGTCCGTTCCGCTGTTTCAGGATCAGTCCGGAGATCATCCGCCTGGCAGTTATGCGATACGTCCTATTTCCGCCGTCGCTGCGGAACGTCGAGGACCTGCTGCATCAGCTCGGCAGCGAAGTTGGCCACGACATCGGGCGCTACTGGTGAAGTCGCTTTGGCCCGATGTTTGCCGCTGGGTTCCGAAAGCGCCCGGTCGAGGGGCTGCGTTCGAACCGAAGGCTCCGGCCCCTCGACGAGGTATCCGTGAAGAGCAACGGCAAGACCCATACCGGTGGCGTGTCGTTAACCATGAGGGCGACGTGCTCGAACGGGTGTTTTCGAAGCAGCGAGACCGCAAGACGGCGCAGAATACCCAAGGAAACCGATGAAACGTCACGGGTCCGTCGAGACATCGGGCACGGACAAGCTTCGAGCCTACCGCGCGGCCTTCCGCGAGCTCGGGCACGGCAATCATGAGACCGAGGTCAGCTGGATCGACGCCCGCGCGGAGAATTCGCGCCCGTTACTGCGACGACGCGCGGGCGATGCTGCGGTTTCGGCGCATGCGAAGCCTGCAGCAGGTTGCCGCCATCCACTCTTCCGTGCGCAACCATTTCAACGTGGAGCGAAGCTTTTCCAGCCGAGACAGTTTCAAGCGGTACCGCGCTAGCGCTCTGGCCGAGTGGGGCGGTCTCTGCCCGCCATAAGGTCGGCAAGCTCGGCCTAACCGCACTGGTTCGAATTTGTATGACCGCACTGTCGCTTGGGCTCTCCGCTGCGCCGTTCTGCTGGCGCGTTACATGCGGTTGCCCGACCGGGCGCGACCGGGCTGTCGCTGGCGCGCTGCGCGGTCGGGTCCAGTCAGGGATCGGCCTCTCCGGCCCGCGCGAGGATGCGGCGGGCGGCTTCTTCCACGGGTTTGTCGATCATCTTGCCGTCGATGGTGCTGGCCCCGGCCGCGCCCTCTGCCACGGCGGCCAGAACGCGCCGGGCCCAGTCGATCTGGTCGGCATCGGGAAGGAAGGCCTCGCGCACGGGGGCGACCTGCGCGGGATGGATCAGAAGCTTGGCGCCGAAGCCCAGCCGGCGCGCGGCATCGGCATCGGCGCGCACCTTGCCCGCATCGCGGATCTCGGCCGTGATGCTCTCCACCGGCGGCTCCGCGCCGGCCAGCCGCGACAGCGCCACGAGGCGGGAGCGGGCATAGAGCAGCGGTTCCCAGTCTGGCGCGGCGCCGAGATCGAGCGAGAAATCCAGATGGCCGAAGACGGCGCGGCGGGCCATGGGATGCGCAAGGATCGCGCCCACCGCTTCGAGGCCCGGCACCGTCTCGATCTGCGGCAGCAGCTCGGCCTTGCGCCCGAGCGCCCCGGCCACGCGGGCCAGCACCTCGACGCCCTGCGCCTTGGGGATCATCACCGCGCCCGCCGCACAGCCCGCGAGAAAGGCCAGATCGTCGGCGAAGAATGGCGTCGCGGCATCGTTGATGCGCACCGCCACCCGCGACCAGTCGAGATCGGCGGCGCGGATCGCGGCGCGGGCGGCCTCTTTGGCCTCGGGGCGCACCGCATCCTCGAGATCGAGGATCACCCGGTCGGCGCCCGAGGCCAGTGCCTTTTCGAAGCGCTCGGGTCGGTCGCCCGGAACGAAGAGATAGGTGATCGCTGACCGCATCGCGGGCTCCTTTCGCGGGGCGCTCAGATGGTGCGCCCGCCATCCACTTCGAGGATCGTGCCGGTGATGAACTCCGCCTCGTCGGAGGCGAGGTAGAGACAGGCATTGGCGATGTCGCGCGGCTCGGACATACGGCCGAGCGGAATGGTGGAGACGAATTTCGCGCGGTTCTCGGGCGTGTCGGGCACCCCCATGAAGCTTTCGAGCAACCCCGTCGCCCCGATCACCGGGGCCACGCAATTGACGCGGATCCGGTCCGGGGCCAGCTCCACCGCCATGGATTTCGACAGCAGGTTCACCGCGCCCTTGGTGGAATTGTACCAGGTCAGGCCGGGGCGGGGCCGGATGCCCGCGGTCGAGCCGATATTGATTATGGTGCCGCCGCCCTGCGCGCGCATCACCGGCAGGCAGGCCCGCGTCATGTGAAAGATCGAGCGGACATTGACGTCGTAGAGGCGGTCGAACTCCTCTTCGGTCACGTCCATGATCGGCTTGTTGCGGTGGGTCCAGCCGGCATTGTTCACCACGATATCGAGGCGGCCATCGGGCCCTTGCGCGGCCTTTACCGCGGCCTCGATATCGGCGGCTTTGGTCACGTCGCCCTGAACGGCCTTGCCACCGATCCGTGCGGCCACGGCTTCTGCGCCATCGCCGTTGAGGTCCATGATGGTCACCGCGGCCCCTTCGCGCGCGAAGGTCTCCGCGATGGCCGCGCCGAAGCCCGACGCGCCGCCCGTGACCAATGCCGTCTTGTCTTTCAATCGCATGCCGCCTCCCTTTCGCGTGATCTTCAGCCCCGCCGGGCGATCTTGCCCCGCAGGTGGGGCGGCAAGTCAAGGGCGCTGGCGCGGCGTCGCTAGCCGCCTTGCGCGCCGAACTCCGCGCGCAGGGCCTCGTCATGGGCACCGAGCGCCGGGACCGCGCCGTAGCGCGGGGCGGTGCCGCGCACCACCGCGCCGGGCGCCAGCATCTCGATCTCGCCCGCGCCGGTCTGCACGGTGATGAGCCGGTTCTGCGGATGCGCGAGAAGATCGTCGAGGTCCGAAAGCCGCCCGTAGGCGATCCTGGCGGCCTGCAGCCGTTCGATCATCGCCTCGCGCGGAAGGGCGGCGAAGACGGCGGAGACACGCGGCTCGAGATCGCCCCGGTGCGCCACCCGCTGCGCATTCGAGACGAAGCGCGGATCGGTGGCGAGATCCGCATCCTCCAGCACTTCGGCGCAAAGCCGCGCCCATTCGCGTTCGTTCTGGATCGAGATCAGCACCGCCTTGCCGTCGGCGCAATCATAGGCGCCGTAGGGCGCGATGGTCGGGTGTTTCAGCCCGACGCGCGCGGGCGGTTTGCCGCCATAGCGTGTCTGCAGGTAAGGCACATTCATCCAATCGGCCATGGCGTGAAACAGCGACACCTCGATGGCGCGGCCCTTGCCGGTGCGCTCACGCGCGAAGAGCGCCTGCAGGATCGCCTGGAACGCGGTCATCCCGGCGGCGATATCGCAGACCGACACGCCCACGCGGGCCGAACCGTCTTCGGTGCCGTTGATCGCGCAGAGCCCGCTTTCGGCCTGGATCAGCAGGTCATAGGCCTTCTGGTCCCGGTAGGGGCCGTCCTCGCCATAGCCCGAAATCGAGCAGCAGATGAGCCGGGGATATTGCGCGCAGAGCGCCTCCGCTCCGAAGCCCAGCCGGGCTGCCGCGCCGGGGGCGAGGTTCTGGATGAAGACATCCGCCTCGGCCAGCATCCGCGCCATCAGCGCGTGATCGGCGGCGTCCTTCACGTCGAGCCGGATCGATTCCTTGCCCCGGTTGAGCCAGACGAAATAGGCGCTTTCGCCGTCGACGAGCGCGTCATAGCCGCGGGCGAAATCGCCCTCGTGGCGTTCGACCTTGATGACCCGCGCGCCGGCATCGGCAAGCCTGCCGGACGCGTAGGGTGCCGCGACCGCCTGTTCCAGTGCCACCACGGTGATGCCGTCGAGATCGTGCATGTTCGGTTATCCTCCCGCCTGTCGGTATCGGGTATCGCACGTGAGGCCGGGCGGGGGAAAGGTGTGCGGTTTCCTGCGGCCTCGGGGAAAGCCGGGGGCGGCGGGGCGGCCCCCCGTCGTGTGATCCACTCCCGATCCTGCGGCCCGGGCCGATACGGCACGGGGCAGGAGCCGTCAGTCGCGCGCCGCGGGCCGCAACGGTGCAAGATGCGAGCCGCGCAGCATGACCGGCCCTTCGAGGCGCATCTTCTCGGGCCCGACGGGCCCGTCGTCGAGAAGCCGCCGCGCGCACCATTGGCCCATCTCGCGATGCGGCAGCAGCACCGTGGTCAGGGCGGGCGACAGGTGCTGCGCGACTTCCTGGTCGTCATAGCCCATGACCGCGATGGTCTCGCCGATGCGGTGGCCGCGCTCCTTCAGGGCCTCGTAGCAGCCGATGGCCATGAGGTCGTTGGCGCAGAAGATGGCGTCGAGATCCGGGGCCGCCTCCAGAAGTGCTACCGTCGCCGCATGGCCGCCGCTGGGCAGGAAGTTGCCCTCGACGATCAGGGCGGGGTCGACCGGCAGCCCGGCATCGCGCAGCGCGCGCAGATAGCCCTCCTGCCGCTGGATCGAGGCGTCCATCCAGGGCTCGCCGGTGATGAAGGCGATCCGCTTGTGCCCGGCCTCGATCAGCGTCCGCGTGGCCAGTTCGCCGCCGCGCCGCTCGGCGGGGACGATGGAGGGATAGCGCCCGGTCGCGTCGAGGCAGTTGAGAAGCACCGCGTTGTGCCGCGCCAGCGCGTCGGGCGGCGTGATCTCGCGGGTCAGGATCGAGGCATAGGCCACGCCATGCACCCCGTCGGCGGCCCATTTGTTCAGCACCGCCGTCTCGTGCCCGGGATGCCCGCCGGTCATCACCACCTCGACGATCACGCCCTCTTTCCACGCCTCTTCCTGCAGCCCCTCGATCGAGATGGAGGCGAAGGGGCTGGTGGCGATCTCGTCGAACATGAGGCCGATCACGCGGTAGGCGGTGCTGCCCGCGGGGCGGCCCGCACTGCAGATGGCGGGCCTTCTGGCCGTCGCCGCCGCGGTGGCGCTGAACCGCGCGCGCCGCCTCAGCGGAGCGAGCGCCGTCGCCCTCGGGCTGGCGGGGGCCGCGCTTTTCGGCATCGCGGGCGTGCATGCCGGGGAGGAGGGGCGCTGGTTCGACCGCCGTTTCTGGCCGACCGTGGGCAACACCGTCCTCTTCGTGTCGCTGACCGTGCCGGGTGTGACCCTCTCGGCGCTTCTGATCGCCGCCGCGCTCAACCGCGAGACCCGGGCGATGGGGCTGCTGCGCACGCTCTTCTTTCTCAGCCAGGTACTGTCGGTCACCGTCGTCACGCTGATCTGGCAGATCATGTTCTCGCCCCGGCAGGGCCTGATCGCGAACATCATCGAGCTTTTCGGCGGCTCGCCGATCACCTGGCTCACCGACGAGCGTTTCGCCATGGCGGCCATCGTGATCGCAACGATCTGGTGGTCGCTCGGCATCGCGATGATCCTGTTTCTCGCGGGGCTGCAGGACATCTCGAAGGATCTCTTCGAGGCGGGCGCGCTCGACCATTGCACGGGCGCGCGGGCCTTTTGGTACATCACGCTTCCGAACCTCAAGCGTACGATCACGCTGGTCGTTGTCCTGCAGATTATCCTGCATTTCCAGGTCTTCGGACAGTCGCACCTGATGACCCAAGGCGGCCCCAACGACGAGACGCAGGTGCTGGTGCGCTACATCTACCAGACCGCCTTCCGCGACAGCGAGCTCGGCCGCGCCTCGGCGATGGCGGTGTTCCTGTTCCTCATCATGGGCGCCTTCTCGGTGGTGCAGTTCCTCGTCGGTCGGGAGGAGAAGGGGTGATGCTGAACCGCAGCTATTACTGGCTCGTCACCGCACTGGCGATCCCGGCCTTCCTGTGGCTGGTGCCGACGCTCTGGATGGTGTCGCTGTCCTTCCAGCCCAACGAGGTGCTGGCGCGGACCACGTCCTCGACCTTTCTCGGGCTGGTGCCGATCCCCTTCACGGCGGAGAATTACGCGGCCCTCTTCGCATTCGGGCAGACGCCGATGTGGTTCGTGAACTCGATCGTCGTGGCGGTCGGCATGACGCTGGGCGTGCCCGCGGTCTCGACCACGGCGGGCTACGCGCTGGCGCGGCTCGATTTTCCGTTCAAGACGCCCATCGCGGTGCTGTGCCTGATCGGGCTGATGGTGCCGGAGCAGGCGGTCTTCATCCCGCTTTACACGATGTTCTCGGATCTCGGCTGGCGCCGCACAGCCTCGCGCTGATGCGGGCGGCCTTCGACTGGGCGCGCGCCGCGGGGCCCGACCAGCCGCTGAGTGTGGGCGCCTGGATGACCCCGCAGGTCGGCAGCGACGAGGTGCCGTTCCAGTCCGAGATCGACCGCGAGGCGGTGGCGCTGTCGGATATCGTGACCTTCCACGCCTATTGCAACGCGGCCTCGGCGGCGCGGTTCATCGACCATCTCGAGACCCATGGCCGGCCGGTCTTTTGCACCGAATGGATGGCGCGCCCGGTCGGCTCGCGCATCGAGGACCAGTTGCCGCTGTTCCGGGACCGGGGCGTGGGCTGTTTCCAGTGGGGCTTCGTGCAGGGCCGGACCCAGACGCATCTGCCCTGGCCCGAAGCGCTGGTCGCGCAGCATGGCGGCCATGCCGACCGGCGGGTCTGGTTCCACGACATCCTGCATCCCGACGGCGCGCCCTACGATCCGACCGAGACCGCGCTGATCCGCAAGCTGACCGGGGCCGCGCATCCCGCAACCACACAATGAGAAAGGGCAGGATATGTCCCGCGTAGAATTGTCCGGAGCCATCAAGCGCTACGGCGCGACCCAGGTGATCCACGGGATCGACCTCGGGATCGAGGAGGGGGAATTCTGCGTCTTCGTGGGGCCCTCGGGCTGCGGCAAGTCCACGCTTCTGCGGATGATCGCGGGGCTCGAGGAGACCTCGGAGGGCACGATCCGCATCGGCGCGCGCGACGTCACCCGCGTCGATGCCGCCGACCGGGGCGTGGCGATGGTCTTCCAGACCTACGCGCTTTATCCCCACATGACCGTCGAGGAGAACATGGGTTTCGGCCTCAAGATGACCGGCCATCCCAAGACCGAGATCAAGGCGAAGGTCGACGAGGCCGCGCGCATCCTCAAGCTCGAAGAGTACCTTTCGCGCAAGCCCAAGGCGCTGTCGGGCGGGCAGCGGCAGCGGGTCGCCATCGGGCGGGCCATCGTGCGTGGGCCGGAGGTGTTTCTCTTCGACGAGCCGCTGTCGAACCTCGATGCGGAGCTGCGTGTCGACATGCGGGTCGAGATCGCGCGCCTGCATAAGGAGATCGGCGCGACGATGATCTACGTCACCCATGACCAGGTCGAGGCGATGACCTTGGCCGACAAGATCGTCGTGCTGCGCGCGGGTCATATCGAGCAGGTCGGCGCGCCGATGGCGCTTTATAACGATCCGGACAACAAGTTCGTCGCGGGCTTCATCGGCTCGCCCGCGATGAATTTCCTGCGCGGCACGGTCGAGGCGGACGGGGTCGCGGTGCCGGGGCTGGGGCGCAATCTGCGCCCGCAGGTCAGCCTGCCGCAGGCGGGCACCGAGGTGCATGTCGGCATCCGCCCCGAACACCTGACGCTGGTCGAGGGCGACGCGCTCGAGGCCGATCTCACCGAGGCGCTGGGCGGCGTGTCCTACGCCTATCTCGTGGCCGAGACCGGCGAGCGGATGATCGTGGAGGACCGCGGCCGCGAGCGCATAGACCGGCAGGCGCGGGCGGATGTGAGCTGCGCGCCGGGCGACATCTTCGTCTTCGATCTGGAGACCGGAGACCGTATCCGCTGAGGCGCGGCGCGGCGGGGCTCCGAGCGCTGCGCCTTGCCGGGCTCCGATGGGGCCGGAGGGCCGGTCCGTCCGGCCTCGGGTTTCCGCGTCGCCCGCTGCATTCGAGACTTGCCATCCGGGGCCTCCGGGATAGGCTGGCCGCATCGCGACGCGGCCGGCATCCCCGGCGCTCCGTCGCGGGACAAGAGCGGCGCCGCAAAGGCGCAATGGGAGGATTACATGAAAACACTTACGCTCGGCATTCTTGCCGCGGGAACAACTGCGCTGACGCCGATCGCGGCCAGCGCACAGACCGAAATCCAATTCTGGCACGCATTCACCGGCCGTCTGGGCGAGCTTGTCGCCGCGCAGGTCGAGGATTTCAACGCATCGCAATCCGACTACACGGTCGTGGCGAGCCACAAGGGCAATTATTCCGAGACTCTTAACGCGGGCATTGCCGCCTTCCGTGCCGGTGAACAGCCGCATATCCTGATGGTCTTCGAAGTGGGCACCGCCACCATGATGGCCGCCGAGGGCGCGGTCCGCCCGGTCTACGAAGTGATGGCCGAAAGCGGCGCCGAGTTCGATCCCGACGCCTATATCGGCGCGGTGAAGGGCTATTACACCACCACCGACGGCCAGATGCTGTCCCTGCCGTTCAACTCCTCGACGCCGGTGCTGTGGGTCAACCGCGACCGGCTCGAAGGCGCGGGCATCGATCCGGATGTGGACCTGACCACCTGGAGCCAGGTCGAGACCGTGCTCGATCAGCTGGCCGAGGCCGGCGAGGAATGCCCGCTCGTGACCGCTTGGCAGAGCTGGATCCATCTCGAGAACTTCTCGGCCTATCACGACGTGCCCTTCGCCTCGCAGGAGAACGGCTTTGCGGGCACCGACACCGAACTGCTGCTGAACGGCGAGGCGCAGGTCGCGCATATCACCAAGATGGGCGAATGGGCCGACGAGGGCAAATTCATCTATACCGGCCGCCGCAACGAGGGCGGGGCCAATTTCCGCTCGGGCGAATGCGCGCTCTTCACCGAAAGCTCGGCGGGCTATGCGGGCATCAGCGCCGAGGCCGAGTTCGACTTCGACGTGCGTCCGCTGCCCTATTGGGAAGGCGTGGGCAACGCGCCGCAGAACACCATCATCGGCGGCGCCTCGCTGTGGGTGATGGAAGGCCACGAGCCCAATGAATACAACGGCGTCGGCGAATTCCTGGCCTACCTGTCCTCGACCCCGGTGCAGGCGCAGTGGCACCAGGACACGGGCTACCTGCCGATCACCACGGCGGCGGGCGAGGCCACCCGCGAGGCGGGCTTCTACGACGAGAACCCCGGCACCGACGTCGCGGTGATCCAGATGACCACGAACGAGCCCACGGCCAACTCGAAGGGCCTGCGGCTCGGCTCCTTCGACCAGATCCGCGGGATCATCGACGAGGAGCTGGAAGGCGTCTGGGCCGGTGACAAGACCGCGCAGGAAGCGCTCGACAGCGCCAAGGAGCGGGGCGACCAGCTTCTGCGCCGCTTCGAGCAGGCCGCGCGCTGAGGTCTTGGCGGGGGCGGCGGGTCAGCCGTCGCCCTCGGCCATCAGCCGCGCCATCATCCGACCGAGATGATCCTGACCGCCATGGAATATGCTCTCGACGACGACTGTTTCTGTTTCTGCCTTGAGGCGGAACCAGTAAACGGTCCGGTCGAAGGACACGAAGCGGAAGGTCCCGCCCGGTGTCGTGATGCGGGTGCCCATATGAGGGGCGTTCGCGATCCTCTCGAGGCTTCGCGTAATCACGTCTATTCTAAGGCTGGCCTGCGCGTCTGCCGACGCGAGGTCATGTCCAAAACTTTCGTGATGCGTTTTTACAAGAAAGCGGTAGATGGCCCGCAAATCGTCTCGCGCCGTGGTGGAGACTTCAATCGACCAGGCCAAGGCGCGTGCGTTCTTCTTTCAGCATCTCATCGACCATGTCGCGAAACGTGTCCGAGTCGACGTGTGGCCCTTTCTCGCGCTCGGACAGCATGCCGAAAAAGCCCGCCTTCCACGTCTCGTATTCCTCATCTTCCCGCCGCTTGGCCTCCAGCGCCTGCTGGATCACCGCGGAGGTGGACGGAAAGCGGCCTTCCTCGACCTGCTTGCGGGCATAGGCCGCCTGTCGGTCGGTCAGTGAGATCGAGAGTTTCACGGTCATCGGCCCTGCTCCTTCGCACCACGTTGCTACTCAGTCATACCACAGGAGGGCTCTGATGGAAAAGCGCGTCACCTTCAAGGGCTGGATGCTGCCGCTTCTGCTGATCGCGCCGCAGGTCTTCATCTCGGCGGTGTTCTTCTTCTATCCGGCGGGGCAGGCGGTCTGGCAATCGCTGTTCATCCCCGACCCGTTCGGGCTGTCGTCGCAATTCGTGGGGCTGGGGAACTTCGAATATCTGCTGAACGACCGCTTCTATCGCGCCTCCTTCGTGACCACCGCGATCTTCTCGATCCTCGTCACGCTCTGCTCGATGATCCCGGCGCTGTTCCTCGCGGTGCTGGCGGACCGGCTCATCAAGGGCTCGGGCACCTACCGGACGCTGCTGATCTGGCCCTATGCGGTGGCCCCGGCGGTCGCCGGTGTCCTGTGGCTGTTCATGTTCAACACCCGCGTCGGCGTCGTCTCATGGTATCTCGGCCAGCTGGGCTATGACTGGAACCACGTTCTGAACGACGGCGAGGCGATGGGCCTTGTGGTCGTGGCCTCGGCCTGGGGGCGGATCAGCTACAACTTCCTGTTCTTCTTCGCGGCCCTGCAGGCGGTGCCGAAATCGGTGATCGAGGCCGCGGCCATCGACGGCGCGCATTTCTGGCGGCGCTTCTTCACCATCGTGCTGCCGCTTCTGTCGCCCACCACCTTCTTCCTGCTGGTGGTCAACGTGGTCTATTCCTTCTTCGAGACCTTCGGCGTCATTCACACGATCACCGGGGGCGGGCCGCAACAGGCCACGACGATCCTCGTCTACAAGGTCTTCTCGGACGGATTCGTGGGTCAGGACCTGGGATCGAGCTCGGCGCAGTCGGTGATCCTGTTGATCGTGGTCGGGCTGCTGACCGTGCTGCAGTTCAAGTATATCGAGAAGAAGGTGCATTACTGATGGCGCGCGAAGTGCATGGCATGGTCGAGAAGCGCGGATCGAGCCTGTGGCTGACCCATGTCTTCATGATCGCGGGCGTCTTCGTGATCTTCTTCCCGATCTGGCTGGCCTTCGTCGCCTCCACGGTCACGCAGGAGGCGATCATCCGCCCGCCGATGCCGGTCTGGCCCGGGGACCAGTTCCTCATCAACTACAAGAACGCGCTCTTTTCGGGCGTCAACGTGCCCGTGGCGACGATGCTGCTGAACAGCCTGATCATGGCGGTGGGCATTGCCGTGGGCAAGATCGTCATCTCGCTCCTGTCGGCCTTCGCCATCGTCTATTTCCGCTTTCCGGGGCGCAACCTGTTCTTCTGGCTCATCTTCCTGACGCTGATGCTGCCCGTCGAGGTGCGGATCGTGCCGACCTATGAGGTGGTGGCGGGCTTCGGGATGCTGAATTCCTATTCGGGGCTGATCTTTCCGCTGATCGCGTCCGCCACGGCGACCTTCCTTTTCCGGCAGTTCTTCCTGACCATCCCGGACGAGCTCGCGGAGGCCGCCCGCGTCGACGGGGCCAGTCCGATGCGCTTCTTCTGGGACATCGTCGTGCCAATGAGCCGGACGAACGTGGCAGCCCTCTTCGTGATCCTGTTCATCTACGGCTGGAACCAGTATCTCTGGCCGCTGCTGATTACCACCGATCCCGAGATGAACACGATCGTCATGGGCATCAAGCAGATGTTCCCGTCGGGCGACGACTTCGCCCATTGGCCCACGATCATGGCGACCTCGATCCTGGCGATGATCCCGCCGGTGATCGTGGTGATCTCGATGCAGAAACTCTTCGTCCGCGGCCTTGTAGACAGCGAGAAATAAGAATGGCGACAGTCACGCTTCAGAACGTCAAGAAAAGCTTCGGCGCGACCCATGTGATCCACGGCATCGACGTGGAGATCGCGGACGGCGAGTTCATCGTCATCGTGGGGCCCTCGGGCTGCGGCAAGTCCACGCTTCTGCGCATGGTCGCGGGGCTCGAGACCGTCACCTCGGGCGATATCCTGATCGGTGGCAAGCGCGCCAACGATCTGGAGCCGATGGAGCGCGACATCGCCATGGTGTTCCAGAATTACGCGCTCTACCCGCACATGTCGGTCGAGCAGAACATGGGCTACGGGCTGAAAATCGCGGGCCTGCCGAAGGCCGAGATACGCCGCAAGGTCGAGGAAGCGGCGAAGCTTCTGCAGCTCGAGGCGCTCTTGGATCGCAGGCCCAAGCAGCTGTCGGGCGGCCAGCGCCAGCGGGTCGCCATGGGCCGCGCCATCGTGCGCGAACCGGCGGTGTTTCTTTTCGACGAGCCCTTGTCGAACCTCGATGCGAAGCTGCGCGTGCAGATGCGGCTCGAGATCAAGGAGCTGCAATCCAAGCTCGGGATAACCGCGCTTTACGTCACCCACGACCAGGTCGAGGCGATGACCATGGCCGACCGGATGATCGTGATGAATGGCGGCGTGGCCGAGCAGATCGGCACGCCGCTCGATGTCTACGAACGGCCGCGCACGCTTTTTGCGGCGCAGTTCATCGGAAGCCCGGCGATGAACGTGCTCGATGCGCAGATCCGCGACGGCCGCGTAATGCTCGGCGAGGCGGCGATCTGCCAGACCTCGGTGCGGGCAGGGCCCGTGAAGCTGGGTCTGCGCCCGGAACACATGCAGCCCGCGCCGGACGGGGCGCTGTCGATGCAGGTGCAGCTTTCCGAGCCCCTGGGCGCGAACACGCTTCTGCACGGGCGTCTCAACGAGGCGGGCGGCGCGTCCTTCACCGCGAGCCTGCCGGGCGTGCATGGCACCGGCAAGAAAGGCGAGGCGCTGCGTCTTTCGGTCGAGACGAGCGACGTGCACCTGTTCGATCCCGAGACCGGCGCGCGGCTGGAGGCGTGAGGCCCGGCCTCAATCTTCGGTCTTGAGCTTGAGGCGCACCCAGATCGGCAGGTGATCCGAGGCCACGCGCGCATGGGAGCCGCGATGCACGCCCGCCTCGGTCACGGCGACGCGCGCGCCATGGGCGATCCCGTCGAGCGCGGCCACCGGACGGGCGGCGTGAAAGCTGGGCCCCGGGGTCACGAGGGTGAAGTCGCGCGCCCAGGGCTCGTAGCCGGTCGTGTCGGACCATTCGTTGAAATCGCCCGCGATCAGCGCGCCCGAGGCCGCTTCGCCGAGATGCTGGCGGATCTGCTGCATCTGCCGGCGACGCCAGCTGCGCAAGAGCCCCAGATGCGTGCCGACGACGCTGAGCCCCTCGATCCGGGCCATGACCGCGCCGCGCGGCTCCAGCCCGGGAAGGGTGAAATGCCGCGTATCCTCGACCCGCAGGCCCCGGCGCACGAGGATGGCGTTGCCGTGCCAGCCGAGGCTGACCTTGTTGCGGGCCAGATCGGCCGGCACGTAATCGGTCTCCTGCTCGATCAGGAAATGCGGGATCGCCGAGGGCCGGGCGCCGAGCCGCTTGTCGGCCTCCTGCAGGACGACGATATCGGCGTCGATCTCGGTCAGCACCGACAGGATGCGCGCCGGGTCGCGCTTCCAGTCGAGCCCGACGGCCTTGCGGATGTTGTAGCTGGCGAGGGTCAGTTCGGTCATCGCAGCGGGCCCTGTCACAGCACCGGGGCAAGAAGACGCGCGAAGGGCGCGCCCATCCGCACGAACAGCGGCTGTTCGGACAAGGGCCGCTCCAGCTTCGTGCTCTCGTCGAAATCTTCCTCGAGCATGCGGACCACCTCGGCGGTGAACGCGGGATCGAAGACCAGTGCCATGGTCTCGAAATTGAGCCGGAAGGAGCGGTTGTCGAGATTGGCGGTGCCGATCGCCGACATGTCGTCATCCATCACCACGACCTTCTGATGGGTGAAGCCTGGATCGTAGAGATGGATCGTCACGCCGGCGGCCCGGACCTCGTCGTAATAGGCATGGGCCGCGAGCCAGGTCAGGTAATGATCGGCGTGGTTGGGCAGCAGCAGCCGCACGTCGCAGCCCCGCAGCGCCGCGGCCTTGAGGGCCGCGAGGATCGCCTCGTCGGGCACGAAATAGGGCGAGGCGATCCAGACCCGCGACTGCGCCCGCGAGATCGCAGTGAAGAAGAACAGTGCGGCGGTGTCCATCTCGTCCGAGGGACCGGCGGGCAGGATCAGCGCGGGCAGGTCCGCGTCGCGCAACGGCGGCGCCCAGTCGAGCGCCTCGTCGAGCCGTTCCTGCGTGGCCCAGTGCCAATCCTCGAAGAACGAATTCTGCAGCTGCGCCACGACCGGGCCCGAGAGCGCCACATGGGTGTCGCGCCAGCGCCCGCCGGGCGCGTCCTGCCCGAGATAGAGGTCCGAGACGTTGTGCCCGCCCACGAAACCGACGCTGCCATCGACGACCACGGTCTTGCGATGATTGCGGAAATTCACCTCGAAGCGCTTGGTCGGGCCGCGCGCCTTGCGCGGATCGAGGATCGTCACGCCCGCCCCGCGCAGCCTTTCGGCATAGGCGCTGGACAGGCTGTAGCTGCCGACGCCGTCATACATCACCCGCACCGCGACGCCGCGTTCGGACGCCGCGATGAGCTTGTCCGCCAGCTCGCCGCCGAGCCCGTCATCGACGATGGTGTAGAACTGCACGCAGATATAGCTTTTCGCGGCGTCGATGGCCTCGAAGATGGCGGCGAAGGTGTCCTGCCCGTCGATCAGCAGCGCCGCCTCGTTGCCACCCACGACCGACATGCCCGCGAGCCGCTCGAACGGGGCGTAGAGCGCCCGGCGGTCCTCGCTCGGGCGGTGGGTGTCGGTGCGCTTGTCGAGATCGAGCGCCAATTCGCGCGAGACGCGCCGCGCGCGTTCGTAGCGGCGCAGCTTGTGCCGTCCGAAGACGAGGTAGGAGGGCAGGGCGAACCAGGGTGCCGCGAGGATGAACACCACCCAGGCCGCCGCACCCTGGGGGGTGCGCGCCGACACGATGGCGCGCCAGACGGTGTAGACGACAAGCGTGGGCGCGAGCACGGCGAGGATTGCGAAGGCGAAGGATTCGATACTGACCATGGGCGGAGTGTAGGAGGAGAGCGCGCGCCGTGCAGGAAAAAATCCGCGGGCTCGCCCCCGAAGGCCCGCGCGCAGCCCGGGATGCGGGGTTTTCGGTTTTCCCCGCCCGGGCCGCCTGTTAGCGTTCACAGAGGCGTGCCGGCTGCCCGCACGCCATCCGCAGATCATCACAGGAGACGACATGCGCCTGTCACTCTCGCGCGGGGACTTCCCCCGGGATTTCCAGCTCGGTGCCTCGACCGCCGCCTACCAGATCGAGGGCACCGCCGCGGGCGGCACCGGGCCTTCCCATTGGGACAGCTGGGCGGCCACGCCCGGCAACGTGGTGCGCGGCGAGGACGGCGCCGTGGCCTGCGATCATTACCACCGCTACGCGGCCGATCTCGACCTCGTGCGGGACGGCAATTTCGACACCTACCGCTTCTCGACCTCCTTCGCGCGGGTCATGCCGGACGGGCGCACGCCCAATGCCGAAGGCCTCGATTTCTACGACCGGCTGGCCGATGCGATCGCGGAGCGGGGTCTGAAGGCGTCGCTGACGCTTTATCACTGGGACCTGCCCTCGGCGCTGGCCGATCAGGGCGGCTGGGCCAACCGGGACGTGGCGGCGCGTTTTGCCGATTATTCCCGCGTCGTGCTGGAGCGGATCGGCGACCGGATGGACAGCGTCGCCACCATCAACGAGCCGTGGTGCGTGGCCTGGTTGTCGCATTTCCTGGGCCTGCAGGCGCCCGGGCTGCGCGACATCCGCGCGGCCTCGCGGGCGATGCATCACGTGCTTCTGGCCCATGCGAAGTCGCTCGAGGTGATCCGCGAGGTCACGCCCGGGGCCAAGGCCGGGATCGTGCTGAACTTCGCCCATCCCCACGCCGCGAGCGATTCCGAGGAGGACAAGCGCGCGGCACGGACCTTCGATGGCATCCACAACCGCTGGTTCGTCGAGGCGCTGACCAAGGGCGCCTATCCCGCCGACATCGCCGGCGCGCTGGCGCCGCACATGCCCGAAGGCTGGCAGGACGACATGGCGGCGATCTCGGCGCCGATCGACTGGCTGGGCGTGAACTACTACACCCGCACGACGCTGCGGCATCTCGAAGACAGCCTCTGGCCGCATTTCGAGGACGTGCCCGGCCCCTTGCCCAAGACCGACATGGGCTGGGAGATCTATCCCGACGGGCTGCGCGCGCTTCTGGTGCGGCTGGCGCGCGACTACACCGGCGCGACGCCCATCTTCGTGACCGAGAACGGCATGGCAGGCGACGACCATCTGATCGACGGCGTGATCGGCGATCCGGTGCGGGTGGGCTATTTCGACGACCATCTGAAGGCGGTCCACGCGGCCATCGCCGAGGGCGCGCCGGTGGGCGGCTATTTCGCCTGGTCGCTCATGGACAATTACGAATGGGCCTTCGGCTACGACAAGCGTTTCGGCATCGTCTACGTGGATTACGAGACGCAGGCCCGCATCCCCAAGGCCTCCTACCACGCGCTGCGCGAGGCCTTCGCGCGAAGCTGAGGCGCGCGCGGCGCCGCGGCGCCGTGCATCTTCGGCACGGATGCCGCGGCGGCGGCCGGTGGGACCGGCGGGCGAGGGGCCGCGCGGCCGCTACTCGGTCTGGATGGATTCCAGATAGGTGACGAGCGCCGAGACGCGTCCGAAGGCCAGCGCCTGCGCATCGACGTCATGGGGCACGCCCGCCGCGCGTTCGGTGGCGCTCTGGAAATAGCGGTACCCCCAGACCGGCATGCCCCGATCCCCGTGCGGATTGATCATGTTGCGCCCGTCGATGAGCTGGCGGATCGCCTCTTCGGGAAAGGTGCCGCTGTAGCGCGCGGTGATCGCGGTCAGGTCCGGCGGCTTGTTGGCGAGCACCTCGGCGACCGGTCCGTCGCCGCCGCCCGAGGCGCCGTGGCAGGACGCGCAATGGGCCATGTATTCGGATTGGCCGAGCTTCACCTGCGCCTCGCGGTCGAAGGCGGCGGCAGGGCTGGACAGCATGAGGCCGATCAGCGCGGCGCCGAGCGCGCCCCGGATCGGACCGGTTCCGGCGGTCAGGGTAAGGTGTGACGTCATGGCGTGGCTCCCTTCGCAGTGAGGCGGCGGAGGGCGTGACGCGCGATGCAGCGCCCATCTCCGACGCGGTCCCTCCGCGCTATCACGGATCGGACGGGACGGGTTGACGCAGGTCAATCGGGCGTGGGTGCCGTGCCGCGCGACCCGGGGTGCGATCCTGTGGGCTCGGCTGGAAGAGGGCCGCGCCGCGCAGGGCCGGGGCTTGCCGACCCTTTGGAATGGCACGGCCCGGCGGAGACACCTCAGTGCGGGCTGCGCAGGCGGCGGACCATCTCGTCATAGCCGCGTCTTTCGGCATGTTCGAGCGGCGTCACGCCGTCGCGATCCGCCAGCGTCCGGTCCGCGCCGGCCGAGAGCAGCACATCGAGAACCGCCTGGTGATCCGGTCCGCCGTCGCCGAGGACCACCGCCTCCATCGCCGCCGTCCAGTGCAGGTTGTTGACGTGATCGAGCGGCGCGCGCGCGGCGATGAGGCGGCGCACGACCTCGACATGGCCGAGATGCGCCGCGGCGATCAGCGCGGTGCCCTCATAGGGGCTGGTGACCAGCCCGGGATCGTTGCCGAGCGAAATCGCGAGCGACATCAGGTCCGGATCGTCCGCGACCGCGGCGATGGTCACCACGTCATAGGCGCGGCCCTCGAGGGCGTTCATGTCCGCCCCGGCCTCGGCCAGCGCCCGAAGCGCGTCATCCTGCGAGGCGAAGGCCGCCACATGGGCCGGCGTCCGGCCCTTGGCATCGCGCGCGTTCAGGTCGGCGCCTTCGGCCGCAAGCGCGCGGATGGTGTCCGCATCGCCTGCATGGGCGGCGCGGAAGAGCCCGTCATAGGCCGCGATCTCACGCGGGGAGGGGGCCGTCTGGGCAGTGGCAGAGCCGGCCCCCGACAGGGCGAGGCCGACCAGCGCGGCAAGGAAGGCAAGGCGTCTCATGGGCGAACTCCGGGTTTCTGCATGTGGCGGCATGGCCCGCGCGCGGCGCATGCGGGCCCTGTCGTGGCGCTTACTCGGCGCCGATGGTGTCGAGCCCGGCGCGGGCGCAGGCCTCGTCGAGGTGACCGCCGGGCGCGCCGCCGACGCCGATACCGCCGACCAGCGCGCCGCCGATCCGGATCGGAAGGCCACCGCCCTGGATCACCATGCGCGTATCCATGGAGCGCAGGCCGTCATGCTGCGGGTTCTCGCCGATGAACTGCGCCAGGCCGGTCGTGTCCCGGCCCATGGACGCGGAGGTGAAGGCCTTGCCCTGCGCGCTGCCCACGGTGTGCGGGCCGGAATTGTCCGCGGTCATGTGCACCTTGAGCCCGCCATCGCGGCCCACGATGGCGACGCTGACATTGTAGCCGTCGGCGGCGCAGGCCTCCAGCGCGGAAAGGGCGGCGTCGCTGGCCATGCCGAGGGGCAGGTAGGCACGGGTGGGAAGCTCTTGCGCGGCGGCGGCGAAGGGCGCTGCGATGGCGGTGAGGGCGGCGAGGATAAGGGGCGTTCTGAGCATGTCGGGTCTCCTGTTCTGATGACGAGACCAGTTCTACGCCCCGGCGCGGTCCGGCCCCATTCGTAGACCCGGCAGGGAGATGCGTAGAATTACGGAGCCGCCTCGGCCTCGATCCAGAGGCGCGTCATCTCCGCCGCCGAGCTGGTGCCGAGCTTGGCCCCGATCGCCGCCCGGTGGCTTTCCACGGTGCGCGAAGAGACCTCGAGCGCCGCGGCGATGTCGCGGGTCGCGAAGCCGCGCGCCACCAGCGACAGGACCTCACATTCGCGCGGCGTCAGCGCGGCGATCAGCGCACGGGTCTCAGCCCGCTCCGCCGCCCGGGCCATGGCGTCGGCAAGCGCGGTCTGGCCTTTCTGGATCGCGTCGATCAGGTCCTGTTCGTCCACCGGTTTCGACAGGAAATCGATGGCACCGTTGCGGAAGGCCTTCCGGCAGGCCTCGATATCGCCATGGCCGGTGATGACCACCGTGGGCCAGCGCGTGCCGGCCCCGATCAGCCGTTCCTGCAGCTTCAGCCCCGAAATCACCGGCATCCGGATATCGAGGATCAGGCAGCCCGGTTCCAGCGCCGGCAGCGCTTGCAGGAAGGCCTCGGGCCCCGGAAACGCGGTGACCCGCATGCCCACGGTCGACAACAGCAGGCACAACCCGTCGCGCACCGCCGCATCGTCGTCCACGAGGTAGACCGGCGTGCTCATTGCGCGGCCATCCGGGCGGCGCCCGCCAGCGGCAGGGTGATCCGGAACAACGCCCCCCGGGCCACGTCGACCGCCACCAGATCGCCGCCCGCCCGCTCGATCAGGCGCTGGCTGAGCACCAGGCCGAGCCCGGTGCCGTCCTCGCGCGTGGTCAGGAAAGGCGTGAAGAGACGGTGGCGGATGTCTTCGGGAATGCCGTGGCCGGTATCGCCGACATCGAGCTGCGCCATGCTCGCCTGAATCGTCAGCGAGATCGTGACCTCGCGCGGGCCCGCGACCCCGGCCACGGCATCGAGCGCGTTCTTGATGAGGTTGAAGAGCACCTGTTCCAGCTCGACCCGGTCGGCAAGCACGGCGACCCCGGTGGCGGGCAGCCTCTGCGTCAGCCGGGCACCGACGGCGGCGGCCTGATCGGCCAGCAGGGTCTGCGCCACCCGGACGCAATCGCGCAGGTCCACCTCTTCGGGCCGCCGTTGCTGCGGTCGTGTCCAGGTGCGCAGACGTTCGAGGATGCCCGAGGCGCGGCGGGTCTGGTCGACCACATCGTCGAGCGCCACGGCCAGCCGGTCGGTGTCGCCGCGCCGCGCCAGATGCCGTGCGGCCTGCGCCTGCGCGAGGATCGCGGTCAGGGGCTGCGTCAGCTCATGCGCCATGCCGCTGGCCATCTCGCCCAGCGCATTGACGCGGGAGGCATGGGCGAGGCGCGTCTCGAGGCCGCTGAGCTCGGCGCGCCGTTCGGCCGCGCGCATATGCGCCCGTTGCCGGATCGCGGCGCGTAGGGCGACGGCCAGGAGCGTGATGACGATGAGCGCTGCCGCCACTCGTCCCGGGGGCAAGAGGTCGGCGGGGCCGAAGCGGACCGAGGTCTCGAGCCGCAGCGGCTGCGTGCTGCTCGACAGCGCGCGGGCGAATTGCGGCGTCGCGGCGCGGCCGCCTTCGGTCAGAAGCGGCGTGCCGTCCGGCAGCGCCAGGTGCCGGGCCGTGCCGCTGTCGGTCCAATAGGCCGTGTCGGCGTCCAGAAGTGCTGCCGCGTCGATCACGAGCGCGAGCCCGTAGCGGGCCGCCTCGGAATTGGGGCTGCGCTTGACCATGATGTAGGCCGGGCGCGGGGCCGGATGCGAGATCAGCACCGGCGCGCCGGTGGAGCGGCGGCTCGCATCGCGGACGAGATCGTCGAGCCCGTCGGCCCAGTCGCCCAGTGCGCGGACGTCCTTCCGCCCGTCGAGCGGGACGAGCGCGATGCCGGTGATCCGGGGGTAGAAGGTCATGATCGCGCCCGCCACATCGAGGAACGCATCGGGCGGCGGTGTGGCGCCGCCACCAACCCCGGCCACGGCGATGGCGGAGAGGGCGGTCAGGTGGGCATCGTGCTGACCGGCGCGCTGGGATGCGAGCGCGTGGAGCCGCGCGCTTTCGGCGGTCAGCATGGCGATCCGCGCCTCCCGTTCGCCGAACCCGATGGCCGCGACCGCGAGGCCGCATGCGAGAAGCCAGCCGGCAATGCCGACCGGTGCAAGGAGCGCCCTGTCTCTCGCATGTGATGTCCTGTCCGTCACTCGGTCTCCGATGCCGACGATCTGCGCGATCAGATCGGGAAAGCAGCGACAGCTTATGCGATCGTCGCGCCGATGACATCCGTAAGACTACCGAGGGTGCGTGGGTCCGGGAGGAGGCTTGGCGGCGTCAGTTTTGCCCCGGGCCTGCGCGCGCGTGGTCTCGGCGCTCGGGATCGTTTCGAGATGAGCTCACATCAGCGGCGGGCGGCTTTCTCTCCGTGGCTGCCGGGCAGCGCGTGCACCGTGGCAAGTCCCGCCCCGCGGCGTCAATGCGCGTGGGCCTCCTCGCCGCGCGCCATCAGCATGTGATGCGCGCGGTGATGGTCCTGGCTGGCCATCAGGCCGAAGAACCCCAGCGCCCGGATCCGCGCCACCGTGGCGGGATCGGCGCTCGTCACGCGCAGTTCCACGCCATCGTCCGTCGCGATGGTCGTGGCGGTCCAGCGGTCCTCCCGCGTCAGCTGGGCGGCATGTGCGGGCACCATGCGGTGCAGCGCGGCGATGGTGGCGGCATCCCCGGTCGCCATGGCCGAAAGACCGTCGGGCAGGTGGGTTTCGTCCACGATCGTGTCCGTGATCACGCGGTCCATATCGACCAGATGCGCCCGCAGGCCCGCCAGATCGACCCGGCTCCAGTCCGTTTCGGGGTCGGCTTCCAGCGCGCGAACGACCTCGGAGAGCGCGGCGAAGGCGCCTTGCCCCGGCTCGGTCAGGATCACCTCCTGCGGCGGTGCGCTTTGGCCATGCGCCGCGTGGTCCATGCCGGGGACATGGCCGGACGAATGGGTCTGGGCGACCGCAAGGGAAGTGCCGCTTAGCAGCAGTGTCGCGATCAGGGTCAGGGTCGATGTCATTCCGGTTCCTCGCATTGATCGCGAGCACCCTATCGCGCCGGGCTGCCGTTCTCTATGATCTCTATCATGTCGCATTGGCGGGATATCTTCGAAGGCGCGCCGACCAGAACGGTGGCGCAGGGGGCGTGTCTTTTCCGCAGGGAAGATCCGGTCCGCACGATGTATCTGGTGCGCTCGGGCAGCATCGCGCTCGAACGTCCGCTGCGCGATGGAACCGCGCTGACGCTGCACGTGGCCACTGGCGGCATGGCGCTGGCCGAGGCCTCTGTCTTCGCCACGACCTACCATTGCGATGCGGTGGCCCGCAGCGAGGCCGAGGTCGCTTTCCTGCCGCGCGCGACCTTCCGCCGGGCGCTGCGCGCCTGCCCGGACGCGGCGCTCAGCCTGATCGAGACCCATGCCCACGAGGTCCAGGCGCAGCGCGCCCGGATCGAGATCCTGCGGCTGCGCCGGGTCTCCGACCGGCTGGAGGCGTGGCTCGATCTGCATGGCGCGCCCGCGCCCGGGGAATGGATCCGGGTCGCCGACCAGATCGGCGTGTCGCCGCCCGCGCTTTACCGGGAGCTTGCGCGCCGCCGGAGCTGAGCCTGTCGGTCTGCGGAGGTGTCCGGGACGGGCGGCGGGCCTTGCCGCAAGTGCCGTGTCGGGTGGGCCAAGTCGGGGCCGGGACGGGGCGCCCCCGCCGAGTATCGCATTGACACCGGCTTTGCCTTGCGAAACCCTCTGCCCATCGCCGGGGGCGCCGAAAGGCTGAGATGCACCCTTTGAACCTGAACCAGATAATGCTGGCGGAGGGAGGCAGGGTCTGACCTTCGGGTTTCGCTGCGTTTCTCCGTCTTGCCATGAAGACGAAAGAACGCCCATGACCCCAGACGCGTCCCTTCGAAAGCTGCGCGCGCAGGCGCCGCTGGTGCATTGCATCACGAATTACGTCGCCATGAACATCGCGGCCAATGTCACCCTGGCCGCCGGTGCCTCGCCAGCGATGATCCATGCGCCCGAGGAGGTCGCGGATTTCGTGCCGCTGGCGGGGGCCCTGACGATCAATATCGGCACGCTTTCGGCGCCCTGGGTCGCGGCGATGCACCGCGCCGCGGAGACGGCGATGGCCCATGGCGTCCCCTGGGTCCTCGACCCGGTGGCGCATTTCGCGACCCCCTATCGCGCGTCCGTCGCGCAGGCGCTTCTGGCGCAAAGGCCCGCCATCCTGCGGGGCAACGCGTCGGAGATCATGGCGCTGGCGGGCGGAACCGGTGCGGGCAAGGGTGCCGATAGCGGCGACAGCGTCGCGGATGCGGAGGCGAGCGCCATCGCGCTGGCGCGGCGCGCGGGCTCTGTCGTCGCGATTACCGGGCCGGTCGATTTCGTCACCGACGGCGGCCGGCACATCACCCTGCAGGGCGGTGCGGAGATCATGCCGAAGGTGACGGCTCTGGGATGTTCCCTGACCGCCCTGATCGGGGCCTATGCCGCCATCGCCCCCGCCTTCGAGGCCACCGCCGCCGCGCTTTTGCATTTCGCCGAGGCGGGCGAACGGGCCGCCCGGTCATGCGAGGGGCCGGGCAGTTTCTCGGCGGGCTTTCTCGATCAGCTTCACAACCTGCAACCCGAGGACCTGAAGGCGGAGCGGCTGACATGGCACTGACCGCGCAGCAGCTTCGGCTCTATCTCGTCACGGATCCAGGCCTGTGCCCCGGCGCGGCGCTGGTCCGGACCGTGACGGCGGCGGTGCGCGGCGGCGTCGGGTTCGTCCAGCTGCGCGACAAGACCGCATCGACGGGTGCGCGCGTGGAAGCCGCGCGCGCGCTGAAGCAAGCACTGGCGGGAAGCGGCGTGCCGATCGTGCTGAACGACGATGTCGAGGCGGCGATCGCGGCGGATGTCGACGGGGTTCATATCGGTCAGCAGGATATCTCGCCCGCCGAGGCGCGGGCCCGTCTGGGCCCCGGCAGGATCGTGGGGCTTTCTTGCGAGACCGAAGCGCAGGTGACGGCGGTCGATCCGGGACTGGTGGATTACCTTGGGCTCGGGACGGTGTTTCCGACCGCGACGAAGTCGGATCACACGGCCGCCATCGGTCTCGCCGGGCTCGCGCGGCTGGCCCGCGCGTCGTCCTTGCCGAGCGTCGCCATCGGCGGGCTCAGGGCAGAACATGCCGCGGCGGTCCGGGCGGCCGGATGCGACGGCATCGCGGTCGTCTCGGCGATCTGCGGTCAGCCGGATCCCGAAGAGGCGGCGCGCCTCCTGCGCCGCGCGCTCGCTACCGAAAAGAGAGAGACGGAATGATCCGCAACGTTCTGACCATTGCCGGGTCCGATCCGTCGGGCGGTGCCGGTATCCAGGCCGATCTGAAGGCCTTCGCGGCGAACGGCACCTACGGGATGGCCGCGCTGACCGCGCTGACGGCCCAGAATACTCAGGGCGTACGCGGCATCGAACTGGTGCCGGCGGAATTCGTCAAGGCGCAGATCGAGGCGGTGTTCGCCGATGTGCGCGTCGATGCCGTCAAGATCGGCATGATCGCCACGGCGGAGATCGCCCTCGCGGTGGCCGAGGCGCTGGCCCCGCATCGCGATGTCCCCATCGTTCTCGATCCGGTCATGGTCGCCAAGGGCGGGGCGCCGCTTCTGGCCGAGGCGGCGATGTCGGCCCTTCGGACAGCGCTTCTGCCGATGGCGAGCATCGTGACGCCCAACCTGCCGGAGGCGGCGCGGCTTCTCGATGCGCCCGAGGCGACGGATCGGGCCGCCATGGCGGCGCAGGCGCGGCGATTGACGGAGTGCGGACCGGCGGCGGCGCTGGTGAAGGGCGGGCATCTCGACGCGGCCGAGAGCCCGGACGTCCTTTTCGCGGAGGGGGCCGCCCATTGGTTCGAGGCCGCGCGGACGCCCACGCGGAACACGCACGGCACCGGCTGCACGCTGTCCTCGGCCCTTGCGGCGCATCTGGCCCGCGGCCTGTCCGCGCGCGACGCGGTCGCGGCGGCGAAAGACCATGTCGCCGCGGCCATCCGGCACGCGGACGCGCTGTCGGTCGGACAGGGTCACGGGCCGGTTCACCATTTTCACCGGCTGTGGCGCGATTGAGCGGAGGGACGCCCCCCGGATGGCAGGTGGCCATCCCGGTTGCGAAACCGTTCAGCCCGGCAAGGCGCAGAGCATCTCGTAGAGGTAATTCGCCGCGATGACGGCGGTGTTGCCGGTCGGATCATAGGGCGGTGCGACCTCCACCAGATCGCAGCCCACGAGGTTGAGCCCGGCAGTGCCGCGGATGATTTCGAGCCCCTGCAAGGTCGTCAGTCCCCCCACCTCGATCGTGCCGGTGCCGGGGGCGAACCCGGGATCGAGGCTGTCGATATCGAAGCTCAGATAGACCGGCGCGTCGCCGATCTGGTCGCGAATATCGGCCATCAGCGGGGTCAGGGACTTGTGCCAGCATTCCTCGGCCTGGATGCAGGTCCAGCCCTGGTCGCGGCCCCAGTCGAAATCGGTGGCGCTGTAGCCGGTGCCGCGCAGACCGATCTGGAACACCTTGTCGTTCTGCAGGCAGCCCTCTTCCCAGGCGCGGCGGAAGGGGCAGCCATGGGCCTCCTTTTCGCCGAACATGTCCTCGTTGGTGTCGGAATGCGCATCCACGTGGATCAGCGCGACGGGGCCGTGCTTTTCCGCCATGGCGCGCAGAATGGGCCATGTCAGCGTGTGATCCCCGCCCAGCGTCAGCGGGATCGCGCCATGGGACAGCACGCCGCGATAGAATTCGGCGATGATGGCGACGGATTTCTTCAGATCGAAGAGGTTGATCGGCACGTCGCCGATATCGGCCACCTGCATGCGCTCGAACGGGGCGGCGCGGGTGGCCATGTTGTAGGGCCGGATCATGCGGCTTTCGTCGCGGATCTGGCGGGGGCCGAGCCGCGTGCCCGGCCGGTTCGAGGTGCCGATATCCATGGGAATGCCGACGAAGCAGGCATCGAGCCCCGCAGCACTGTCCGCGCCGGGCAGGCGCATCATGGTGGCGGGCCCGCCGGTGCGGGGCATCTCGTTGCCGCCGAGCGGCTGGTTGAAACGGTGGGTCATGGGGTCAGCGGCCTTTTTCCTTGAGCCATTGGGTGATGATCCGGTGCAGCCGCTCGCCTGAGAAGGACGGGAAATGCCCGCCATGGACAAGCCGCACGGGCAGGCGCAGCAGCCGCTCCATCGAGGCGATGTAGTCGTCCATATCCGCGTGATAGGTGTCCTCGATCAGCGGGCCGTCGTAGACGATATCGCCGGATATCAGGATGCCGGTCTCGGCCTCCCAGAGCGCGATGCCGCCGGGGCTGTGGCCGGGCGTGTGGATCACCTCGAAGCGCCGGTCGCCGAGGTCGATGCCATCGCCATCCTCCAGAAGCCGGGTCGCGGGCGCGGCTTTCACGGCATAGGTGGTGGAGCGGTAGGGCACATCGGGCAGCGCGTCGAAGATGTCGTCGGTGACGTAGGGATCGGCCAGCGTGCTGGCGCGCGTCGGGGCCGCGAGGATATCGGCCTCGGCGCTGTGGCAGAGCCGGCAGTCAAATTCGTGGTGACAGCCGATATGGTCGAAATGCGTGTGGCTCGCCACCGCATCGAGCGGGCGCTCGCTGACCAGAGGCACCCATTCGCGCAACGACACCACGCCCATGCCGCTGTCGACCATCATGTCCCGGTCGCGCCCGCGCACGTGCCAGATGTTGCAGCGGTAGAATTCCTCGATATGCGGCTCGTCGATCAGGGTGATGCCGTCGTCGCGGCGGCGCAGGCGATACCAGTCTTTCGGGGCAACGCGGGTCATCACGCCTCCTCGGGCAGAATCACGGGGTTGCGGGCGTAAAGCGCGACCTCGGCGCCGATCTCGGGTGCCTCGCCCTGCGGCAGATGCGCGACGAGGCCCATTTCGGGCGCGGCGAGCGGCGCGAAGCGGCAGCGGTGATGCGCGCCGAAGAAGGACAATTCGGTGAGCCGGGCCTTGCCCAGCGGCACCTCGCCCGCAAGGCCGAGGTTTTCGGGGCGCACGCACATCAGGCCCGTCTGCCGCGGCAGCGGCAGGGCACCGAGCGGCGAGGTCACGGCATCGCCTTCGGGCGTGATCGGGATGCGGTTCATCTCGCCCATGAAATCGGCGGAAAACAGCGTCTTGGGCCGCAGGTACACCTCTTCGGGCGTGCCGCAATGGGCGATCCGGCCATGGTTCATCACCACGATGCGGTCGGCGATGGCCATCGCCTCTTCCTGGTCGTGGGTGACGTGCACGAAGGTGGTGCCGACCCGGCGCTGGATCGCCTTCAGCTCATCCTGCATCTGGCGGCGCAGCTTCAGGTCGAGCGCACCCAGCGGCTCGTCGAGGAGCAGCACGTCGGGCTCGACCGCGAGCGCGCGTGCCAGCGCGACACGCTGGCGCTGACCGCCCGACAATTCGTGCGGCCGGCGATGGGCCTTGTCCGCCAGCCCGACCATGTCGAGCATCTCGGTGGCGCGCTCGTGGCGCGCGCGCCGGGCCATACCACGCATGCGCAGGCCGAAGGCCACGTTGTCGCGCAGGCTCATATGCGGAAAGAGCGCGTAATCCTGGAACATCGTGGTGGTGGGCCGGTCCTTGGGGCCGAGCCGGGTCATGTCGGTGCCGCCGATCAGGACCTTGCCCTTGGTGGGCGTGAGAAAGCCGCCGATGATCGACAGGAGCGTGGTCTTGCCGCAGCCCGACGGGCCGAGCAGCACGATGAACTCGCCCGCGGCGATGCGCAGGTCGATCCCGTGCAGCGCGACGAAGGACTGGAACCGGTGTTTCACGGCCTCGATATGGACGTCCGCGGTCATTTCGACTTCTTTCTGAACAGGGTGAATTCCAGCACCAGCACGATGCCGACCGAGACGAGGAACACCAGCGAGCCCACCGCATTGGTCGCGGGCGACAGGCCCGAGCGCAGCATCGACCAGATCTCGACCGGCAGGGTCACGTCGAAGCGGGTGAGCAGGAAGGCGATGATGAATTCGTCCCAGGAAAAGGTGAAGGCGAGGAAGAAGGCCGCGCCGAGCGCGGGCGCCAGCATCGGTGCGGCGATGAACCAGAGCACCTGGACCTCGCTCGCCCCGAGATCGCGCGCGGCCTTCAGCGCGTTCTTCTGGTGCTCGCCGATGGCGGCGTAGAGAATGGCGAAACAGAGCGGCAGGTTGATGACCACATGGCCGATCCCCGTGACCCAGAGCGACGGGCGCACGCCCAGCGTGTTGAACATCTGCAAGAGCCCGAGCGCGATGATGAGGTAGCTCACGGTCATCGGCGCGATCAGCAGGGCGCGCATCGCCGCCGTGCCCGGCAGATAGACCCGCGCCAGCCCCGAGGCCGCGAGGAAGCCCAGCACCAGCGCCACCAGCGCCGAGACGAACGCGACGATCAGCGAATTGACCAGCGCCTCCATCAGCGCCCGGTCGGCGAGGATCTCGGCATACCATTTCAGCGTCGGCCCCTCGAAGGGTGGAACCGGCAGGCGGCTGTCCTGGAACGAGAAGACCACCAGCACGACGACGGGCAGCAGGATGAATGTGAAGGCGGCGACGAGGTAGGCCCACGATAGAAGGCGCATCAGACCCGCTCCATCCGCAGCCAGCGGGCGCTGGCGAGATAGGCCAGCGTGACGATGGCCATCAGCACGATGGACAGGGCCGAGGCCATGGGGAAATCGCCGCGCCGTCCCAGCTGCAGCATGATGAGCTGCGGCATGGTCAACTCGTTGTTGCCGCCGAGGATCTGCGGCGTGATGTAGTCGCCGATGCAGAGCACGAAGGTCAGGAACGCCCCCGTCATCACCCCCGGCAGTGTCAGCGGCAGGATCACCAGCCAGATCACCTTCCATTTCGGCGCGCCGAGGTCCTCGGCGGCGCGGGCGTAGTTCGGCGACAGCTGGATCAGGTTGGAATAGATCGTCAGCGTCAGCAGCATGACGAAGAAATGCGTGAAGCCGATCACCGTGGCGGCGCGGGTGGCCATGATCTGCACCGGCTCGGCCAAGAGACCGATGCCCACGAGCACGTTCATCACCACGCCCTTTTCACCGAGCACCAGCGCCCAGGAATAGGACCGCACCACGTATGAGGTCCAGAACGGCAGAACCGCCAGCAACAGAACCAGCCGCTGCCAGCGGGGCGGTACGCGGCTCGCGATGATCCAGGCCAGCGGCCATGCCAGCAGCACCGACAGCACCGTGACGAGGGCGGTGATCTCGAGCGAGACGAAGATGCCCTTGCGCAGGGACGGATCGGTGAAGATGCGCAGGTAATTGTCGAGCGCATAGCCCTGCACCACCTCGCGCCCTTCGAGATGCGCCAGCGACATCAGGACCATGGCCGCGAAGGGCACCACGAAGAAGACCAATGTCCAAAGAAGTGCGGGGGCGATCATCGCCGCCCCCTGCCGTCTTTCCTGCGCCTCGATGCTCATGCTCAGTTCTGCAGCATGTCGGTCCAGAGGTCCTGCATCGCGGCATCCGTGTCCGCATCGGGCACCGGGTAAAGCTGCGCGCGGGAAAGGTAATCGACCTGTTCGTCCCACCGCAGGATCGCCTTCTCGGCATCGCCGAGCACGTCGCCGGCGGCCTTGTTGGCGGGCATGCCCCAATAGCACGACGAGGTCGCAAGGCGCGCCTGGCCTTCGGGCGAGGTGATGTATTCGATGAATTTCGCCGCAAGCTCGGGCCGCTCCGTGCCCTCCACGATGGCGATCGACTGTGCCCAGAGAAGCGCGCCTTCCTCGGGGATGGTCCAGTCGAGATCGGGGTTCTCCGCGTTCAGCACCGCCGTCAGCCATTCGCCTCCGCCGATCAGCACGTCGACCTCGCCGGTGGCGAGCGCGGTCTGGCTCGCGACCACGTCCGAGACCTGGCGCGACGCCGCGCGCAGATCCATGAGCGGCGCGCGCAGGGTCTCCAGCGTAGCGGCGTCGAGATCGGCGGTGTCGATCCCGGCCTGCAGCCCGACGAGGCCCAGCACCGGCAGGTAGTAATCGTAGATCGCGATCCGGCCGTCATACTTGCCGGACCAGAGCGCCTCGAGGCTGGCCATGTCCGCCGGATCGACCGCCGCCTTGTTGTAGGCCAGCGTGTTGTAGCCGAACTTCTCGACCGCGGCGTAGACCGTGCCGTCCACCGTCACGCTGTCGGTGAATAGCACCTCGGGGAAGTAGTCGCCGGTCGGGGCCGTGCCCTCGGGAAGCGGCGCGAGAAAGCCGCGTTCGACCGCGCGCGGCACGTCCACCGCGTCGATGACCATAATGTCCCAGTCGCCGGGGCGGGATTGCTCCAGCAGGGTCAGGCCGGCGGCGGTTCCTTCGTATTCCTTCACGTTCACGCGCACGTCATTGGCGGTCTCGAACGGCTCCAGCAGGGCCGGGTCGGCATGATCGCACCAGATCAGCGCGTTCAGTTCGTCCGCCGCGAGCGGTGTGCCGGAGATGAGAAGCGCACAGGTCGCCACGAGAGGTCTTGTCGGAGTTTTCATCTTTTTCATTCCCTGTTGTCACCAAGGCAGGCCTTGACCCGGGCCAGCGTTGCGCCGCATTAATATTTAGTCAATATAATTTTAGAGTGACTACAAGTCTGGGCATGACGACGGGTCTGCGGCAAAGAAAAAAGGCACAAACACGGGAAAAGATCATTTCCTGTGCGGTCCAGATGTTTCGCGACAAGGGCTACGAGGCGTCGCGCATCGAGGATATCGCCGAGGCCGCGACCCTGTCCGTGGCCACCTTCTACAACTACTTCGGCTCGAAGGCGGACATGCTGCTGGCCACCGTGCTGCGGGAAACCGAGATGGTGCTGGAGGCGGTCGATGCCTGCATCGCGCGCGGCCATGACGATGCCGAGGCCGCCTTCGCCGAGATCGTCGAGATCTATTTCACCGTGTCGTTTCAACTGACATCGCGCGAGATGTGGCGCGAGGCCATGGCGCGCACGATGCTCGATCCGGACGCGGAATTCAGCCGCCTCTACGCCGATATCGACCAGCGCCTGGCGCAGCAATTGATCGATTTCCTGGCCGGGATGCAGGCCCAAGGCCATGTGGCCCCGCAGGTCGATACCGCTGCCATCGGCCAGTTGCTGTTCAATAACGTGAACATCAATTTCATCGAAACGATGCGCCGCGCGGACCAGCCGACCGACCAGATCTGCGCCAAGGTGATGTCCGAAAGCGCCGCCGTCTTCGCCCTGTGCCGTCAGGGCCTCGGCGGGGACGGGGCAGACCGCGCCGGTTGACGAGGCCGGGGCGCCGGGGGCTTTGCGGTGCGGCCGTTTCAGATGCAACGAACGGCATGTCCCGGACGCCGTCCCCGTTGACCAGGCGCTGAGCACTCTTCGGTGGTTGGCAGATCAGCCCAAACGCCGAACAGCTCTGCGTAAGGCGAACAACGGACACTTTCGAGAAGGCCGACGTGCCAGATTTCGCACCGAAACCGGAGGCAAGTGGCGGAGAGACAGGGATCCGAACCCTGGGACCCCGTGAAGGGTCAACGGTTTTCGAGACCGTTTTTTTGATACGTTAAGACAGAAAAGCTTAACAAAATAAGGGCTTCGGATCAGCGAAAAGGGCCGGATCGGAATCCTGAGCATACTCAGGTGTCATAGAAGAGGGTCATAGCTGTGGAGGTCTTCCATCCGAACCTGTGTAACGCCGTGTCTGGTATTGTTCAGGAGGAAGATCCTGCGCCTTTGCGAGGGTTGCATCGAAGACGAAACTTTATGGCCAGACGATCCAGACCGCTCATCGCTGGTATTACTGCTATTAAATAGCAGCGTCGTCGCCGAAGCCCTCAGATTCGGCATGAGATGCTGTAGAACAACACCCTCATTGAGTTTATTTGCCGCGTCGCGGACTCAGCGACGCGGCAACGATCGATAGAATTGGGAGCTGCGTGATCTTAGTATATAGGGGGCAGGCGGATCCTGCCTCAGTAGGGGGACCGCTTAGGCTCCGGCGGTAGGGGCAGGACTCAACGCCCCCAACGCACGGATTCAAAAGAAAAAACGGCTCTGACACCGAGACTGACTCTGGTGTGTAAGTGTGTGTGCCACGGCTGTGTCCGCCGTGGCAACTTATTTGTGTACGGCCGGTGTCATGTCTTTTCGTGACATTCCACAGATATCCGGAGGACCCGGATCCGTGAGGTCGCGCCGCAAGATGAGCGGCGCGATCGTGCTTTTTCATCCACGCAGGCGGAGCAGCTCCCGATCGACGGCAATCGCTTGCTGCACGCGGGCCCAGGCGCTTTGAAGCTCCCGGAGCGGGCATGCGATCTTGGACAGTTGCCGCGCCTCCTCGGTGAGGCAGGTCTCATAGCCGCCACCAGACATGCAGTATTCGTCGTCGACGTATCGCTGCAACGTCCCGGCGGCGATTTCCCTCTCCAGGGCCAGGAGGAGGCGGGATAGATCGACCTCCTCGCGCCGTGACATCATCGAGCAGGACTGCAACGCGCCCTGCAGGCGATAAGCGCTTTTGCAGAGCTCCGGACTGTCCGTGAAGTGATCCAGAACCGCCGACAGTTCGGCGCATGCGGTCCCGCGGTTTTCGAAGTACCTCGTCAGCGCGGTCTCCAGCGGGTCGACGTGAACTCCGCTCATACAGCACCCGTTCGTTCGACGGCATTGCTTGCTGTTCGCCGCCGAGGTCTGTCTCGAGCGCGTCATCGAGCGTGTCCGCCATCAGGCAGATCTCTTCGACATACGGTGCGGCGGGATCGAGCTCAGCGAAATGGCCTGCTTCCGCCCGTTCCGGATCATGGACGTGCTCGAGGTGGAGCAGGGCCTGCAGTTCACGCAGCTCGCGCGCCATGCGTCGTGTCACCCGCAGGTCAGAGCTCGCGTCGTCTATGAGACGCTGCACGCGGCGAAGCCAGGGGCGTCCGCCGAGAAGGAGCGCGGCGATTTGGAGGCCCTCGCCGTTTTCGGCAAGGAAGCTTTTCAGCCTTGTTGGCTGTCTCTGAAAATCGAACATGTTCGATCTCCTTTTCTTTGCTCCAGGCGGGATTGCCCGGGCTACAAGGCCGCAGTGACCTCCTCTCGATGCGGTGGCTTTGGGTGAAATTGAGCGGAAGACGTGGCCGGATGCTGGCCGAGAGACCTGCAGGGCAGGGGCCAGGCTCCTTTGAAGCCATTTTGACCTTCGCCTTTCCTATTCTGATATTCTGGACGGCTTTCCGATCTGTGCGTCGTCTCACAAAGAGGACGACGCACAGATCGGAATGACTCTATAAAACAATACGTTCGTGATGCCTGCGTATCACAAGCCGATCTCAATGCATTCGAGGCGGCAGCGCTGCGCAAAGCGTTTGATTGTCGCTCAACGAGGGCCGTTGAGCCGTTTTGTCAATTGTCGCTTCCGACTAAGGCGCGCAAAAACAGCCAGGATTCGATCTTTGGTCTCTTGGGGTTGAAATGCTGCGGTGCAGCATTTAGGTCTCAGCGTACGCGAACACACGACACTTCAATCCAAGAGGCACAGTATGCAGACTGATTTCACCAAGATTTTCAACGACATTCCGACCACATTCAGCTTTGACCAGAAGGCCTTTGAGGCGCGCTGGAAAGATTTGACCGGCGCCAACGAGAAGATGATGAGCATTGGCCTCGAGACGGCGTCAAAGACCACGGATATTGCCACAAAATCGGCTCACGAGACGTTTGCCAATTTGCGTGAGTTGACGAAGGCTCGTTCCGAGCCGCAGGACTATATGCAAGCGTTGACCGACTTCGCTCAGGCGCAGTTTGGCGTTGCGCAGGCAGCTGCAGAATCCTTCACCGTCGTGACCAAGGACGCCTCCACCGAGGTGACCGAGATTGCGACAAATGTCGGCGAAGATGCTATCGCAGATGTCACCAAGGCTGCAGAGAAAACTGCGGAAAAGGCAGCGTCGGAGTCGAAGGCTGCAGCCAAGAAGGCCTGATTGCTCTTCAGCTTGGGTGATACCTTTAGAAGCGGCCCGGAGTGGGCCGCTTTTTTGTTGTTTACTTAGAGCGATTTGCGTTCAATCAGTTTCATAGCCTGCGGCCTTGAAGAAGTTGTAGCACTCTTCCTCAGTGAAGAGATCGCAGACATTGCCAACGACCCGCCAGA
>NZ_FTOQ01000014.1 GCF_900156805.1 Roseivivax lentus
GCCGCCGCCCGGCGCGACCGTCAGGCTGCCCGGCGCCGAGATCGAATTGACCGTGACGTTGCTCGGGGCCGCGCTCACCGCCTGCGCGATGGTCAAGGCCGCCGTGCCCGAGTTCGTGACCGTGTAGGTGACGGATTTCGCCATCCCCGCGGGCTCGCTGCCCTGGGCGTCCGTCCCGCCATCGGTGAGCGCGCCGCTTTCCGACGAACTCACCGCGATCTCGGGTTCGGGGGGCGGAGGCGTGCCAATGGTGCCGGTGCCGCCTGAATAGGTGTAGGTAAAGTTGATCGCGGTCGCCCCGTGGGTCCCCGTGACGGAACAGCCCGCGCTGCAATCGAGGGTTACCGATCCACCTGACGATACAGGGTTCCCGTTCACCGAAAAGGTAAGCAGTCTCGCATCGTCGCCGCCATCGAAATTGAAGAAATTGGTATTTCCAGCGCTGTCGACGTTCTGGATGAGTATAAAATCTTCGTTTTCGTCGCTGACTGGTACGTTGGTTGAATAGTCGCAATCGTTATCGGTCAGGTTTAGCGCGAGCGTATCTGTCACGGATGTCGGCGCCCCCGGCGAAGGGCAATTGGTGTACTGCGCCTGCGCCGGGACAGAGAGGACGAGCCAGAGAAACAGCGCCTTGCAGAACAGCAGACAGGCCTGCAGGACGAAAAGACGGGCCCGGTCGATAGATTTGGCGACGGACCGGTCTTCGCCATGCGCGTCTCGGGAGGCTCCGATCGCCGAGAACCGGGAAAATGCCATGGTCATGTCGCGTCGCCCTTCAAATCGGGCCAGGGCATTGCCAAGCATCTCTGCCGAAACACGCCATGACCATATCATCAATAACCACCAGGCTCTCACCCGGATCGTTCGAAATACGCGGCGCTTCGCAGGCGAACCCTCGCGCTGCCGTGGGGTAAACGTTATCCGCGGGCCGGAATCGCACAACGGGCTTTGTTTCGCTTTTTGCGGGTATGAGGATTTCTGCAACACACTTCATGAGGGCGCGCGCCCTGCTTGGCTGCACAGCCCCCCCGATCCGGCCTGGTCGGGTTGCGACGGACGCCGGAGGCAGGGGATGCGAGATGCCGCCCGAGTGCCATGAGGGCCGCGGGCGAGACGCGGCGGACGGGGTGTTGCGGTTCATGTCAGCCTCCGCGCGCCAGGTCATCGTGCAACTCGGTCAGGAGGGCCGCGCCCTCGAGCGGCATGTCCGGAAAGAGGCTGCGCAGATTGGCCGCCTCGCGCATCTCGGCGAGGCTTAGCGGCGGTCGGCCCGCGCGCCGCCGTCCGCTCCACTCGGCGCCGAGCACTTCGGTGAGGATGAAGTCGCGCTTCGCCGCCGGTCCCGGCCGGGACAGTTGCGCCGCCGGGATCGTGCCGAAGACGTTCTCATAAGCCGCGACGAGAGGATCGGCGGGGCGCGGCTGGGACTTGGGCAACGGCATGGCTGCGGGCGCGGCGGCCTGCGGCGCGACCCTCGCCTGCGCCGTGGCGAACAGGCGCGGCGTCTGAAGCCTCTGCGACAGGACGGGCGCGGCCTCCGCGAAGGGCCGCGCGATACGGGCGCCGATCACGTGGGCGAGCGGTCCGGGCGTGCCGGGTTGGCCCTGCGCCCCGGCGTTCAGAACGAGGCTCGGCGCGCCGGTCCCGGGGTCCGGTTCGACCCGGGCGGTCACCGGACGCTGCGCCTGATCGGTCACTCGCATCTGCCCCAGAAGCGTCGCGCTGACCCCGGCCCCGGTGGGCACGCTTTGCGACAGGCGGTGCAGGTCGCCGTCGGGATAGACCACCCGCAGCGTCACCTCGCGGCAGACAAGCAGCGATTTCAGGAAGCCGAAGGCGGTGCCGGCAACCGGCCCCACGGGCACCTGGAACTGGTATCCCGCAGGCAGGCCCTGGGCGTGGTTGGCGGCGGCCTGCCGGATCGGCGTGTCGAAGAACCAGCCGGTCGCCCGATCCGCCTCGAAGGGCGCGAGGTCCAGCGTGATCTCCGCCGGTCCGTGATATTGCACGCGGATCTCGGCCTTGTCTCCCGCGCCGTCATGGGAAAAGAGCGACCGCTCGGCGCCCTGGGCATCGGTCAGCGCGACCACCGAGGCGGGAACGTGCGACGGCGCCGCACCCGGGGCCGCCACGAGCGCCGTGCCGCCGGGGGCGCTTTGGGCGGAAAAGGACATCTCGAGGACATTGGCCGCTGACAGATCGGCCCGGATCGCGTTGACCGAGGGCGCGACGGAAAAGCTGTGCCGCACCGCGTTCACGCCGCTGCGGTCGACCGTGTACATGCCGCTCTCGTTGCCCGGATCGGGCGCGTGGGTGTTCCCGGCGGCTTTGCGGATCGAATGGGAGGTGTTCCACAGCGCGTCGATGCGCGCGGCCCAGTCCGCCTCGTGTTTGAGCGCGGCGCGCAAGGGCGGAAGCAGCGCGGGCGGCGCCGAGGCCGGCGCCTGCGCGAAGAGGCTGTCGAGCCAGGCCGCGCGGATCCCGGCGGCGTCGAGGGGCGGCAGTCCCTGCGCCTGCCGGCCGCTCCATTCATAGGCGATCCGGTACTCGACCACGTAGTCCACGTTGCTGAGCGGTCCGCGCCCGAGGGCCGCTGCCGCAGCCGCCTTGTCCGTGGGGCTGATCGGCGCGAACAGCGACTGGTAGCTGGTGACGAGCTGGCTGCGCGCCTGCGCGGCGGCGGTCAGGTGCTGTTCCAGCTCCGCCCGGTCCTGATCCGTCCAGAGATAGGCGGTGGCGCTGATCAGGTTGAAATACCGGGTGGTCAGACCGGCGCTGAGCGCGATCACGTCGTCCGACGTGCGTGCGGCAAGGGTGTTGAGGAAGTGCCAGGTCTCGGCGCTGAAGGTCCCGAAGCTGTTCCATTCCCACGGGAACTCACCCACCCCGGAGGTATCGACCGGCAGGAATTCCTCCGGGGCCGCGGCCATCGCCTGCGCGGGCGCGGTCTTGAGGACCGCGCGGGCGCCGGGACCGCCGATGCCGGCAGATCGCCGCAGGGTGGCGACAAGCGACTGCTTGAGGGCACGATAGGGGTCGGACATGGCCGGACCTCGGAGCTGCGGGGAATGGGACATGGGGGTGCCTGCCCGGTGGCGCCGGTCAGGCCGTGCGGACAGCGGCGTGAAAACGCCCACCCGACGATCGCGCGCGATCATCGGATGGGCCGGCACTCGTGACAACACAACCTACACGCGGGTCGTTACTGCGCCCCGGGCCACGCGCAATTCGCCCCAATCACGTAGGCCTGCGAGGTCATCAGGGTGCCGGGGATGACGGCGGGCGGCGGGGTCATGGTGACGGTCACCGTGCCGGCGGTCTTGTCGTAATGGTAGGTCGAGCTTTGGTAGCTCTGCGATGCGCCGGCCAGCGGAATGCCGAGGAAGCTGACGCTCCACGAGGATTGCTGCTGGAAGTGCGACTGGAACAGCGCTTCGGTGGCATTGTGGAAGACCATCTTGATCGTCGGCAATTGCGAGATGGCCAGCACGTCGAGCACCCCGAAATCCCCGTTCTCGGCGAAGTTGTAGGGTTGCGGCGTGGTGAAGGCGACGCCGCTGACGTTCGGATCGTGATTGGCCGCCTGCTTGATCAGCTGCGGGTTCCACCAGCCCGAACCGTTGCTGATGTCATAGGCGCTGGCGGAGAGTTGCGGCGTGAACTTGGTCACCCCGGTGAAGGACATGGTGATGTCGACCTGGGTCACTTTCTGGTCGAAGGAGAACGCGTTGTAGCTTGCGCCCGCGCTGCCGCCGAGATGAAAGAAGTCGATCCAGCCGGACACGCCTGCCCCGCCATTGACCGAAACGCTGGAGGTCGTCTGGTCCACCTGGGTAACCGTCATGTTGACCTCGAAGCCCTGCGTGCCCTGCAGCCCATTCTGGATCGTGCTCGTGGGCTCCGCGATGTTGAGATACGGCAGGATCGAGGCCGTCCCGTTGACATCCGCCGCCGACATCCAGCCCGGCTTCACAGCCGCCGGCGTCGGGGAGAGGTTCCTCGCACATTGCGCGATTTGCGCATTGTAGGAATTGACCGCGTTCTGGACCGTGGCCGCCGCCGCCGTCTGCGACAGGTACGTCATGAAGTCGCTGATAAGCTTTCCGGTGCCGAGCGGCGCATTGGGCAGCAGCGAGGTCGGGCTGGTCGAGCTGCGGAAGGTCGCAAGCGTCAGATCGTCAGCGCCCCAGGAGAGGATCTGCTCGGTGACATAGAGCAGCTTGGCGCTGGCCGTGGCCGAATTCGCCGCGGGAATGGCCCCGAAAAGCGAGGTGTAGTCGGCCACCACGGTGGTAACGATCCCCGCCGCGTTCATGTTTGCCTGGTTGAGCGCGGTCTGGTCGGCCGCGGTCAGCTCGTAGGCCATCGCGGTGTAGAGGTTGAACAGCCCGGTCGTCAGTGCGCTGCCGTCGGTGATCTGAAGGTACCCGTCCGCATTGTACTGCATGACGTTGTCGAACTGGTTCCACGTCGCGGTGTTGAAGATCGCCGCGTTGTTCCAGTACCAGAACAGATCGCCCATCCCGGCGCTGTCGACCGGCGACCAGTTCTGGACGTTCAGCGCGGACTTGACCGCGCTATCGGCTTTTTTCATCAGGCCATCGTAATAGGCCTTCTTGATGGGGGCGATGTCCTGTGCGGTTGTCTCGAGGTCTTTCATGGTCTTGTCCTCCGGATCCTGTTCCCTGTGATGCTCGGATCGAGCGCTGTCCCCCGGGAGCGATCCTTGAATGGCGGGGAACAGTGAGGACATGCTGTCAGGGCGCGGGGTTCCGGTCCCGAAAGCCTGCCGAAATTAAAACGAAATCGCGGGCCTTCGGAAATTCGGGAAGGTTTCGGAAATCTTTCGGTCTTTTCCCGCGCGTCTGCGCGAAGGTGTCCGGGTCTCCCCAGACGGCGCGGGCCCGCGTGTACCTCTCTCCTTCCTGACGGCGCGGGCCCGCGCCACACCCCGGACCTCTCAGGCGGCCCGGACCTCTCAGGCGGATGGCCATGGACTTGTTGACCGCGCAGACGCAGGAGATCACGGGCGTCAGCATCTTTCCCTATTACCGCGATGTGCCGCTCGAGCTGGACGCGGTCGCGCATGGCGCCTCGGGGCGCTACGAGACCGGCTTTTTCGCCGGGCAATCCTATCACCGCCTGACGCTGGACGACGTGCGCATCACGCGGGCGCTGCATGTGGGCGCCACCTATAGCTGCACCGCGCGCGGCCCCGACGACCGGCCGCTCAAGACGCATTGGCTGTTCTGCACCTCGCTGGCGCCGCGCCTGTCCTTCGGTCTCAGCAAGGGCTGGGGCGCGCCCGCCGGTTGCACCGCCATCCTGCCGGATATCGACGGGCTGCTGGTCGAGCTCGAGGAATTGACCGACCTCGTCAGCGTGTTCCCCTCCCCGCTTGTCGAAAACAGCGTCTGCGAAGCTCAGATCGGCCGGAAGGGCTGGCTGGTGATGACCCGCATCGGCTGTCCGCAGCGGATCGGCATCCTCGTCGAGGACCCGGTGCTGCCCTCCAGCATGTGCCTGGGATCGACCGGCATCACCATGGCCGCGCGCGCGGTGCGGACCACGCAAGCCATATCGCTCGGCCCGTTATCCTGCGTGCGCGACGGTGATGCCGCGCTGTTTCTGCGGATGGAGGCGTGATGTTTGGGCTATGCCGCAGCGCCGATGATGTTTACGCTACGTCCGGTAGCCAGTTGCCGTCGGTTTTCCCTAATCTTCGTTCGAGCGATGTCGAACAGCCGTTTCGGGTGCCGCATGCGGAGCAACGGGCCGACCGCCCCGGGCCGCATTCGTGTCTGCGACACGGAGACACCGGCGCCCCTAAGGGCGCTCGCGTCTGGGACGGGACCGGCGTTTTTCACCAAGCACGCGTTCATGTCGGGGCCGGTATTCTTGATGGGGCCAGTATTTTTTACGGGGATTGTCCTGCGCACATCATGACCACGGTATCGGGACATATCAGGCTGGGCCGCGCCACCTATCATCCGGGGACCGAACGGATCCTGACGGCGTCGGGCGACGAGATCGTGCTGCGCGCGCAATCGGCGCAGGTGCTGCGCGCGCTGATCGGGCGGCTGGGCGCGCTCAGCCCACGCGACGACCTGATCGCCGAGGTCTGGCCCGATGTCGCGGTCACCGATGACAGCCTGACGCAGTGCATCCTCGATATCCGCCGCGCCATCGGCGATGCCGACCGGAGCGTGCTGAGGACCATGCCGAAGCGGGGCTACGTCCTGCACGGAGAGCTGGTGCAGGGCCCCGTTCCCGCAGCGCCCGGGCAGGCGGCGGCGCATGCATCGGTTGGGATCGCGCCCGCGACGCCGCGTAGCCCCGCAGAGACCGGGCGCGCCGACGCGGCGCCGGACCCGTCCCGCGATCCCGGTGCGCCGCATTACGCGCATCCCCTTCGCATCATCCCCCAGCTCGATCCGCGCGATGTGCTGCCCACGCTGGCCGTGCTGCCGTTCCGGGCGCCGCCCGACAGCAGCCGCGCCGCGATCGTGAGCGCCTATCTCGGCGACGAGATCGCCGGCGGCATCAGCCGGTCGGAAGACATGAACGTCATCTCGCGGCTCTCCACGCTGGAGCTTGGCCAGGGCGCGGGCGACCTGCGGCGCGTGGGGCAGATGCTGAACGCCGATTTCGTCCTCTCGGGCAGCGTGTTCGATCGCGGCACCTCGAGCCTCCTGCTCGTCGAGTTCGCCGAGACCACGTCGCAGCGGGTGCTCTGGTCGGACCGGATGGCGCTGGCCGACCGCGCCTGGATCGAGGATGACGAATGCGTCGGCCGGATCGTCGCCCAGGTGCGCCGGGCGATCATGACGAACGAGGTGCGGCGCGTCCGGTCCTCGGCGCTCAGGGATCTGAAGCTCTTCAGTGTGCTGCACGGGGCGGTCGGGCTGATGCACCGCTTCGCGCCGAAGGAGTTCAACCTCGCGCGGAACTACCTCGATTACGTGATCGAGAAGGCGCCGGATCATCCGACGCCCTTGGCCTGGCTCGCGCGCTGGCACGTTCTGCGCGCCGTTCAGGGCTGGACCGAGGACACGAAATGCGAAGCCCGCGCGGCCCTCGACTTCACCGGGCGGGCGCTGGATATCGACCCCGATCACACGCTCGCCCTGGTCTCCGAAGGGCAGGTCCTGGCGCACCTGGCGCACCGGCTCGACGAGGCCGAAAGCCGCTACAACACCGCGCTGGCGATCACCCCGAACGATGCGCAATGCCTCGCGTTGCGTGGCATGTTCTCGGCCATTCGCGACCGCGGCGCGGAGGGCAAGCGCGACACCGAACGCGCGCTGCATCTGTCGCCGCTGCATCCGCACCGCTTCTTCTTCCTGGCGCAGGCCGCCGCCGCCAACATCGCCGCCAAGGATTACCCCCGCGCGGTGACGCTGGCCAAGGAATCGCTGCGCCTGAACCGCACGCATGTCTCCACGCTGCGCACGCTGGCCATCGCCCAGGCGGGCGCGGACCAGATGGAGGATGCCCGCCGCACCGCCGCCGAACTGATGCGGCTGCATCCCGGCATGCGCGTCAGCAGCTGGCTGAAGAACTCGCCCAGCAGCGGCTACGAGCTGGGCCGGTCGGCGGCGGAAAAGCTGAAACTCTCCGGGATCCCGCTTTAGGCAAACCGGCAAGAAAACCACCAGGAGGTACGATATGAGTATGGGTCCCGAGAATGCCCTGAACGCCTTGAACGCGCTCAATGCGCTCAACGCCCTGAATGCGCTGAACGCGCTTGGCAGCAGCAATGCCCTGGGCGCGCCGGGCGGCGAAAGCCCGCTTCTGGGCGAGGCGCTCATCACCAACCGCGACGGCATCGCGGGTGCGCGCATTCCGGATATCCCCGCGCCCGCGCCGGGTCTCGCCGACAGCCCGCAGAACCTGCCGCGCCTGTCGACCAGCGTCCGCGCCGCCATTTTCCAGGCCGAGCTCGGTCAAAGCGTCGATCTGTCCGTCGAAATCAACGACGGCCTGCCCACCGCCACGCTCTGGCGAAAGACGGCTGAACGCGACCGCAAGTCCCGCACGGTCACCTTCGCGCCGATGGTCGAGATGACCGGCCCCACGACCGAGCAGCTCGTCACGCAGCTCAGGCTCGTCGGCTCCTATGCGCGGCTGCGTGCCGACCGGGGGGCGGAGGTCCTGTCGCAGATCGGCGTGCCCACGGCCTTCTTCGGCTCGATCGGCTTTCTCGACCCGGCCCGGACACCGCACACGATCGAGCTGCTCTACACCGCGCTCGGATTTGCCCTGCCGGTGATCCAGCGCACGAAGTTCGCGATGGCGGTCAAGCGGCCCATCGAGTTCTCGCCGCAGGTGCAGCCGATGATCGCGACGCCGACCCATGGCTCGCTGCCCAGCGGGCATGCGACCGAGGTCTTCCTGATGGCGCGCGTTCTGTGGAAGCTCCTGCGCGAAAGCGGCGCGCCGCAATATGCCGATCACGATAACGCTTACTGGGGCGAGATGCTGATGCGGCAGGCCGCACGGATCGCCACCAACCGCACCGTGGCCGGCGTGCATTTCCCCATCGACAGCGTGGCGGGCGCCGCGCTGGGGCTGACGCTGGCCGATCATGTTCATGCCATGTGCCGGGGCGGCGGCTGGTCGTCCGCCTGTCTCAAGGCGCCGAAATTCAACGCCGACGACGATTTCGACTGGCACCAGCTCTATGCTGCCAAAGGCGACAAGCTGCAGCCCGAGGCCGGCACGGGCGACCATGTCTATGCCACCTTCGAGACCCATGAGGCGGGCGGAGACGCGCCTCCCTCCCCGGCGCTCAACTGGCTCTGGCAGAAGGCGCTGGACGAATGGCGCGACCCGCAGCCGGCAGCCGGACGATAGGGGCGCACCATGGCGCAGTGGATCCCGAACCCGCTGGAGCAGGCGGGCGACATCATCGATCACGTGACTTTTTTTCGGCTGAGCCGCGCCGGGGCGGATACGGAACCGGCGCCCGATACAATCTGGTGGTCGGTCCTGGTCGAGCTCGAGGAGATCAGCATCGACACTCTGGCGGCCCGGATTTCGGACTTTGCGCAGGACCTCGTCATCCCCGCCGCCTATGACGCGGAAGATCGCGCGCGCTCCCTGCCGCGACAGCCGGTGACACTGTTCGCCCGCAGCGCGCTGGTCGCGCATCTGAACGATCGCAGCCAGGACCTGGGCATCGCCTCCGTCCTTCTGGGCGCCGAGACGCCCGCGCGGTTTCTCGACCGGGACGCGGCGCCCCGGGACCTGCCCGGGATCGAAGTGGCAGACGACGTGGTCGTGCAGGCGGTCGTGGATGACGGCATCGCGCTCGCGCATGACCTTTTTCGCCGCGGCGCGACCGCGACCCGCATCCACTACGCGCATATCTTCGAAGCGGAGCCGGTGCCGGGCGGCCATACGAGCCTCGGGCGCGGGCTGGAGCGGGCGGAGATCGACCGCATCCTCGCCGAATGCACCTTCGGCGGCATGCTCGACGAGGATCTCTTCTACAGCCGCACCGGGCAGCTCGATCCCGCGCGAGAGGTATTCTCCACCGTGGCGCTGCGCCGGTCCCACGGCACGCATATCATGGCGCTTGCGGCGGGCGCGCCCATGGCCGAGGAGGACGCCAAGCATCCGATCCTCTGCGCCGCTCTGCCCTCGCGGATCGTCGGGGACACGACCGGGCTCGACATGGTGCCGCTGCTGTACCTGGCCTTCCACATCCTTGTCCGGCAGGCCCGCCGCTTCCGCAGGCAGGACGGCACCCCTGCCCCGGTGATCTTCAACTTCTCCTATGGCAATAACGGCGGGCCGCATGACGGCACCGGCATCTTCGCCACGCTCTTCGATCATTATTTCGGCCCGGATGCCCCGCGCGCGACCGCGCAGGAACAGCGGGCCTGGCTGACCCTGCCGGCCGGGAATGCCAATCTCGAACAGCTGCACGGCGTGGTGCCCGAAGGCGCAAGCGGGCCGGTGACGCTCGATCTCTGCCTGCTGCCCGACGACCGCACGGCGAGCCATGTGCAGGTCTGGATGCCGTCCTGCCCCAAGGATGCGCAGCCCGACTTCGCCCGCATCACCGTGCACACCCCTGCCGGTCAGTGCGGCACGATCGACACGCAGCCCGGCGCGCATGCCGAGCTTGTCGGCGCGGAGAACCGGAGGATCGCCTGGCTTGCCTACCAATATGTCGGCGGGCACACGCGGCGCGGGCTGGTGACGCTGTCGATCAATCCGACCGCCGATCTGACGGACGACACGGCGCTCGCCCCGGCAGGCCAGTGGCGGCTGGAGATCGAGCGCCATCCCGGCCTGTCGGACGACCCGATCCATGTCTGGATCCGCCGCGACGAGACGCTGCCCGGCCAGATGCCGGGCGGTCGTCAGGCCTTTTTCGACAATCCCGACTACGTGCGCTTCGACCGCTTCGGCGCACCGCTGCCCGTCGATCCGCCGGACAGCGATTGCCCGGTCCGGCGCTCCGGCACGCTGAGCGGCTTTTCCTGCGGCGCGGAGCCCGTCGTGGTGGCGGCCTACGTGGCGCAGGAGGCGGTGCTTTCGGATTATTCCGCGGCAGGACCGCTCAACCCGACGCCCGGGGGTCCGCAGCCGCCGCGCGACGGCCCCGATCTGGCGGCGCGGGGCGATGACAGCTTCGTGCGGCGCGGCGTGCTGTCGGCGGGATCGAGAAGCGGCTCCTGGGTGCGGCTCGCGGGCACCAGCGTCGCGGCGCCGCAAGTGGCCCGGATTGCCCGTGGCGACATCGCCCGCGCGACGGGCAGCGCGCGCGATTGGGCGCGCGCGCTTGCGCAGGCGGACGGCCTGCCGCTGAAGGACGATCCGGGCCCAACCCGGGTCGGGGCGGGTGCGGTGCGGTCCGCGCCCGGCGAGGCCTGAGCGACCGGCCGCGCGGGCCCCGGCGCGCAATGATGACATGTCATGCCTTCCGAGGAGGCCTCACGGCGCGGCGTCAGCCTCCGGGATGACCGCCTCGGCCTCGATCTCGACCTTGTAGCCGCCGATCAGCCCTGCCACGACCACGAGCGTATTGGCGGGCTTCACCGCCCCGAAGACCCGGCCATGGGCGCGCGAGATCGCGGCGACATCGGCCTCGTCGGTGATGTAGATGCGGGTGCGCACCACGTCCTCGGCCCGCGCCCCGAGCGCCGAGAGCGCGGCGAGGATCTTGTCGAGCACGTAGGTCGTCTGCGCCCCGGCATCCTCCGCGGCCACCTTGCGCGACGGGCCCGCCGTGGCCGTGGTGCCCGAGACGAAGACGCGCGCGCCCACGCGCTGCGCGCGGGCATATCCGGCGATATCCTCCCATTCCGAGCCGGTCAGCACGCGCGTCGCGCCGGGGCGCGCGGCGGGCTCGGCGGCATGGGCTAGCGGGATCCGGTCGAGGTGATGCGACAGATCCCCCGAGGCGGTCAGGAACGGCGGCCTGCGATATTCATCGCCGCAATCGCCGGGCACCGGGTCGGTCCCGGCGAAGGCCGCGTCCAGCGCCGCGCGGTCCTCGGCATCGAGCGCGAAGGAGAACAGGCGCAGGTTATCGGCCATGTGTTCGCTTTGCCCGAGCCGCGCGCCGATGATCGTGGCGGCCACGGCCTCCTGTTCCAGCACCCAGCGCGTCGCCACGTTCGACAGCGACACGCCATGCTTGCGCGCGATGCCCGAGGCCGCCCGCAGGAGCCCCTGAAACGCATCCCAGCCGCCGATCGTGTCGATGAAGCGGCGGTATTTCATCTTCGACCAGTCGCCGATCTGCGCGGGGTCCTCCGCGCCCAGCCATCGCTCCGACAGGAAACCGCCGCAGAGCGTGCCATAGGCAAAGAGCTTCACGCCGGTTTCGCGCGCCAGATCGCTGAGCGGCCCCGCCGCGCGCCGGTCCACAAGCGAGAACGACACCTGGTTCGAGACCAGAGGCACGCCGTCCTTCAACGCCACGCGCAGGTGATCGGCGTCGAAATTGGTGACGCCCAGCTCGGCGATCAGCCCCTTCTCGCGCAGCTCGGCCAGCTCGTGCAGCGCATCGAGCCAAGCCGGGTGCTGAAAGCTCCACCAGTGGAATTGCAGAAGGTCGACGCAGTCAACGCCGAGCCGTTCGAGCCGCTCGGCCACCCCGGCGCGCACGATTGCGGGCGTCATCGGGCCGGGTGGCGGGCACCATTTGGTGAAGGCGAGAGGCCGCTTTTCGTTCTCTCCCCGCCGGGCCAGAAGCCGCCCGGCGATGATCTCGGCGCTGCCGTAATGATCGGCCATGTCGAACGTATCGAAACCTGCGCCGGCATAGGCCGCAAGGTGGTCCGCGCCGGTCTCGGGGTCGATCTCGGTGCCGTCCTTCTCGATGTCCGCCACCTGCCACAGCCCCACGAGCGTGCGGGCCATGTCGAGCGATCCGAGGCGCGTGCGGTCGGGGCGGGGGTCAGTCATGGCGGGCGGCCTCGTCGATCCGGTGGGCGAGAATGGCGAAGCTGCGCTCGATATCGCGGCATAGCGCGGCGCGGGCGGAGGCCCCGTCACCCGCTTTCAGCGCCGCGAGGATCTCGTGGTGGTGGCGGTGCTCGTCGAGGGTCTGCGCCGATTGCTCGCGGATCACGAGGTTCAGATACGCGCCGTATTGCATCCAGAGCGCCTCGATCATCGGCAGCAACACTTCCGACCCGCTGAGCCGGTAGAGCGCGAAGTGAAAGGCGTAGTTGAGCTCCAGATCGGGCAGCACGCCGTCGGCCCCCGCCCCGGCCAGCATCGCCTCGAGCGGGGCAAGGTCGTCCGGCCCCATCCGCGCCATCGCCGCGTCGAGCGCCAGCGCCTCGAGCGCCAGTCGCGCGGCCTTCAGGTCGGTGATCCGGCGCGCATCGAAGGGCGGCACCATCAGCGTCCGGCTCGGCGTGTCGATCAGCGCGCCCTCCGCCACCAGCCGCCGCACCGCCTCGCGCACCGGGGTCATCGAACAGCCCAGCTGTTCGGCCAGATCGCGCAGGCTGACCACGTCGCCCGGGGCGAATTCACCGCGCGTGAACGCCTGCCGGAGCGCGTCATAAACGGTCTCGCGCAGCTTCGACTGATCGATCGGGGCGAGTCTCGGCTGGTTCATGGGCACGCTCCCTGCCTGCGCTTCCGGGGGGTCAGAAAAGATTTGACACCCCATCGGGCTTTTACACAAGATCAAATATCACAGATCAAAAGGCGCAACATGGCGGACGATCCCGAGGACGGTTTCTGGCTTTACGATCTCAGGATCGAGACCGTGCTCGACGGCCGCACGCCCGTCTGCCGCCATATCGAGGGCGAGGCCTTCCGCATGCAGGGCGAGACGCTGGTCTTCGAGGCCGGGCAGCGCGTGTCGGCCTATGCGCTCGCGGCCCTGCTGCCGCTTCTGCCCGCCAAGCAGCGCACGACCGATCCCAACGACTGGATGTCCACCGACGCCGAAATTGCCTGCCCCGACCCCCATTGCGGCGGGCGCTTCCGCATCATCCGCGAAGGCAAGCGGCATTTCAGCCATGCCGCGACCACCGGCCTGCCGGATGCCCGCAAGGCTCCCTATTGGCAGGAGGGCGAGACATGAGCGTGGCGACCATCGAGCTGCGCCCGGGCCACCGCATCAGCCGCGTGATCCGCGGCGGCTGGCAACTCGCGGGCGATCACGGCGACGTCGACCGCGCGACGGCCATCGCCGACATGGAAGCCTTCGTCGATGCCGGCATCACCACCTTCGACTGCGCCGATATCTATACCGGCGTCGAGGAGATGATCGGTGCGTTCATGGCGGATCTGCGCCAGAGGCGCGGAGCCGAGGCCGCCGACCGTGTCGTCGTTCATACCAAGCTCGTCCCCGATCTGGGCCGCCTGCCCGATCTTCGCGCCGACGAGGTCGAGGCGATCATCGACCGGTCGCTCAAGCGGCTGCAGGTCGACCGGCTGGACCTCGTGCAATTCTACTGGTGGGACACGTCGCTCGGCGATCCGGTCGCGGCGATGGAGGTGCTGAAGCGCTGCCAGGCGGCGGGCAAGATCCGCAATCTCGGCGTGACCAACTGGGACGTGGCCGATACCCGGCCTTTCGTCGAGGCGGGCATCGATCTGGTCTCGACGCAGGTGCAATATTCCGTGCTCGACCGCCGTCCGGCGGGCGGGCTTGCGGACTGGGCGGCACAGGCCGACATGCAGCTTCTGTGCTACGGCACGCTCGCGGGCGGGTTTCTCACCGAGGGCTGGCTGGGCAAACCCGATCCGGGCTTTGCCTTCGAGAACCGCAGCCTCGTGAAATACCGACTCATCATCGACGAATTCGGCCCCTGGGCGCTGTTCCAGGAGTTGCTCGAAGCGCTGAAGGCGGTGGGCGACCGGCACGGCGTGTCGCTGTCCTCGGTCGCGACGGCCTGGGTGCTCGACCAGCCGCAGGTGGCCGCGGCCATCGTCGGCGCGCGCTATGCCCGGCACCTGCCGAAGACCCTGCAGGTCTTCGACGTGACGCTCGACGCCGAGGATCATGCGCGGATCGGCGTGGTCATCGCCAAGGCGGGCGGGCCGAACGGGCCGGTCTTCGGGCTCGAGGGCGACCGGACGAACCGTCACGGGCGCATCATGAAATACAACCTTAACACCAATCCCGACGACGCGGTGCTGGGGACGCAGACGTGACCGAGACGCTGCTGGAAACGGCGGGCCTTTGTCGCGCCTTCGGGCCGCTCAAGGCCGTCGACGATGTCTCGATTGCCGTCAAGGCGGGCACGATCACCGGGCTCATCGGCCCGAACGGTGCGGGAAAGTCGACGCTTTTCAATCTTCTGACAGGCGTTCTTGCACCGGATGCGGGCAAGATCCGCCTCAAGGGCGAGGACGTGACCGGCCTGCCGCCCGATGCGCTGTTCACGCGCGGACTTGGCCGCACGTTCCAGATTCCGCGCCCTTTCGCGCGCATGTCGGTCCTGGAAAACGTGATGATGGCCCCCGTCGGCCAGACAGGGGAGCGCGTCTGGGGGCCGTTCGTCGGCGCGGGCCGGGTCCGGGCGGAAGAAGCCCGCATCCGCGCCCGCGCGCTAGAGGTTCTGGACTTCGTCACGCTCGCGCCGCTCGCGGATCACCCGGCGGGCAAGATCTCGGGCGGGCAGCGCAAGCTGCTGGAACTCGCGCGCGTCTTGATGGGCGATCCGGAGGTGATCCTGCTCGACGAGCCCGCCGCCGGGGTGAACCCGTCGCTGACAGCGACCTTGATCGAGAAGATCGAGGCGCTGAACCGGCAGGGCAAGACCTTCGTCATCATCGAGCATGACATGGATTTCATCATGCGCCATTGCGATCCCGTCATCGCGATGGCCGAGGGCCGCCTCGTGTTTGAGGGTAGCGCCGCGGAGGCGCAGGCCAACCCGGTCCTTCTCGAGGCCTATCTCGGGACGATGGTGCATGGCTGATCCGGCGCTCAGCATCCGGGCCGTGACGGCGGGCTACCTGCGCGACCTGCCGATCCTCTTCGACGTGGACCTCGTGGCCGAGGCCGGGAAGATCACCACGATCATCGGACCGAACGGCGCGGGGAAATCGACCTTGATCAAGGCGATAGCGGGCCTTGTTCCAGTGACGTCCGGGACCGTTCGGCATGGCGGCACCGACATCACCGGCCTGCGTCCCGACCGGATGGCCGCCCACGGCATCGCCTACGTGCCGCAGACCGACAACATCTTCCGCAGCCTGACCATCCGCGAGAATCTCGACCTCGCGCTGCGCCGTGCGGGGCTGCGCCGGGACGCGATCCGCGCCCGCCTGCTGGCCCAGTTCCCGGCACTTCAGGCCAAGCTCGGCGACAAGGCCGGATCGCTTTCGGGCGGGCAACGGCAATTCCTGGCGCTGGCCAATGCGCTCGCGACCGAGCCGCGCACGATCCTGATGGACGAGCCGTCCGCCGGGCTGTCCCCCCGGGCCGCCGAGGAGGTGCTGGAGATGGCGCGCGGGTTGACCGAGACTGGCGTGACGATCCTCCTCGTCGAGCAGAACGTGACCCAGGCGCTGCGCCTCTCGGACCACTGCTACATCCTGGCCGAGGGCCGCAACCAGATCGACGGCAAGGCCGCCGACCTTCTGGGCGATCCGGTGGTGGCCGAGATCTATCTCGGCGGCAAGCGCCTCAGGGTGGGCGCATGATCCAGCACCTCGTCGACGGCGTGCTTGTGGGAGCGATCTACGCGCTCGGAGCCATCGGGCTGACGATGGTCATGCACATGCTGCGCTTCGCCAATTTCTCCCATGCGGAGCTGCTGTCGGTCGGGGCCTATGCGGCGCTGGTCTTCGAAAAGCTGTTCTCGGCTCTCGCCCCGCCGCTCGCCGCCAAGATCGGCCCCCTGTCGATGTCCTTAGCGCTGGCGCTCGCGGTTCTTGTCTCGATGGCGATCACCGCCGCCACCGCCGTGCTGATCGACAAGCTCGTCTTCAAGCGCATCCGCGAGCGGGGCGAGGAACTGTCGATGGTCTTCGCCTCCTTCGGTGTGGCGCTGATCGTCCGCAACGTGATCGGGCTCGTCTTCGGGCTCGGCACCACGCTTTACAGCCGCGAGATCCCCTTCGCGATGGTCCTGAGCCTCGATCCCTTGATCCTCGTGCGGCCCGACCAGATCTTCACCCTCTCGGCGGCGCTCCTCCTGATGGTGATCCTGCACCTCGTCCTGTCGCGCACGACCTTCGGTTACAGCTTGCGCGCAGTGGCCGAGAACCCGGCGCTCGCGCAGATCGCAGGCGTCAACCTGCGCCGCATCGTGATCGCCGTCTGGGTGATCGGTGGCGGGCTGGCCGCGGCGGCCGGCGTGTTCTACGGGCTGACGAACCAGATCACGCCGATGATCGGACGCGACCTTCTGATGCCGGTCTTCGCCGCGACCATCGTCGGCGGGATCGGGTCGATCTACGGCGCGGCGGCGGGCGGTTTCCTCGTGGGCCTCGCCGCGAACCTCGCGCTGGTGATCCTGCCTTCGGGCTACAGCCCCTCGGTGCCGTTTCTCATCATCCTGCTCGTCCTCAGCTTCCGCCCGAGCGGCATCTTCGCATCGGAGCGCGCATGATCGGGCTTCTGTCCTACCTCGTCTTCTTCGCCACGGTGGCGACGATCCTTGCCATCGCGGTGCTGGGGCTCAACCTGCAATGGGGCAATACCGGGCTCTTCAACGGCGGCGTGGCCGCGTTCTTCGGGGCGGGGGCTTACGGCACGCTGATCCTCGGCGGCACGCCGCAGGCGGGGCATCTGGGCGGCTTCGCCATGCCCTATCCGCTGGCGCTTTTAGGGGGCATGGCGGTGGCCGCCGCGCTGGCCTGGGGTGTGGGTCGGCTCACGCTCAAGCTCAGGCACGATTACCTCGCCATCGCGACCTTCGGCGTGGCGGTGGCCTTCGAGAACGTCATGCGCAATGCCGAATGGCTCTCGGGCGGGGCCAAGGGCCTGCGCGGCTTCGAGCGGCCCTTGCAGGAGGGAATCGGCTCGGGTCTCGCCTATAACGCGCTCTATCTGGCCTTCGTGGCGTCGCTCTTGCTGCTCACCTACCTTTTCCTCGAACGGCTCGTGAGCTCCCCCTTCGGACGGCTCCTGCGCGCGATCCGGGAGGACGAAGAGGCCGCGCGCTCCCTCGGCAAGAACCCCGCGAAGGTGCGGCTCACGGCCTTTGTCACAGGCTCCGTCATCATGGGGATGGCGGGCGGGCTCTACGCCACCTTCTACGCCTTCGTCAGCCCGCAGGACGTGCTGCCGATCCTGACCTTCCAGATCTGGGCCATGCTGATCGTGGGCGGCGCGGGCAACAATCGCGGCGCGATCCTGGGCGCGTTCCTGATGTGGGGGGCCTGGACGGCGAGCGGCTGGGCGCTGTCGCGCCACGCCCCGGTCGAGGCGCAGATCTATGCAGGTTCGATCCAATATGTCCTAATCGGATCGGTGATCGTGGGCATGCTGCTGTGGCGGCCGCAGGGGCTCTTCCCCGAACGGCTCGTCGTGTCGCAATCGGGCGGCGCCACCCGGCCCGCTCCGGCGAAATAGAGATTATCAATGAAGCCAACCAACAGAACCAACAGGGAGACGAAGGAATGACCAAGACAGGGAACCTGCTGCGCACGGGCGCGGCCATGGGGCTGGCGCTCGCGGCGATGAGCGTCGCCGACACAGCCGCCGCGCAGGAATGCAGCGTCAAGGTGGGCGCGGTGCTGCCCACCTCGGTCGATTGGGGCCGTCCAATCGCCGAGACCGCGCAATGGGTGGTCGACCAGGTCAACGAGGCCGGCGGCGTGAACGATTGCCAGGTCGAGATGGTTCTGCGCGACACCCAGGTCGATCCCAAGGTCGGTGTCGATGCCGCCAAGGCGCTTGTCGATCTCGACGGCGTGCCGGTGCTGCTCGGGGCCGTTTCCTCGGGCGTGTCGATGCCGATCCTGACCTCGGTAACGGTGCCCGCGGGCGTCATGCAGATGTCGTGCTGCTCGTCCTCGACCGCCTTCACCGCGCTCGCCGAGGAAGGCAAGACCGACGGGCTGTGGTTCCGCACCTTCGCCACGACGGGCGTGCAGGCGGCGGTCGGCGCGAAGGTCGCGCAGGACCAGGGCTGGAAGAAGGTCGCGGTCTTCTACAAGAACGACGATTGGGGCCAGGATATCGGCAAGCTCGTCGCCGCCGATCTCGAAGCGCTCGGGATCGAGGTCACGGCCTCGGTCGCCATCAACGACGCCCAGCCCAGTTACCGCGCCGAGGCGGCCTCGGCGCTTTCGGGCCAGCCCGACGCGATCTATCTCGCTCTTTATCCGAACGAGGGCACGGCCACGGTGCGCGAATGGATCTCGCTCGGCGGCACGCAGAACATGATCCTCGCCAATTCGCTGAAATCCGAGGAATTCCGCGAGAATGTCGGCATGGATTACCTCTCCAATGCCTGGGGCACCGACACCGCCTCCCCGCGCGCCGACAGCGCCACAGCCTTCGTCGACGCCTACCAGGCGCGCTTTGACGGCCCGCCGAACGGTCCGGGCCTCGCCAACAGCTACGACGCCACGATGATCGCGCTTCTGGCGATGGAAGCGGCGGGCAAGGACGCCACGGGGGCCGAGATCGCCGCCGCTGTGCCCCGCGTGACCGACCCCGCGGGCACGCCGGTTACCGCCGACAGCGCCGGCTTCACCCAGGCGCGCGAGGTCTTCGCCGAGGGCGGCAGCGTCATGTATCAAGGCGCCACGGGCAACGTGCGCTTCGACGCCAATGGCGACGTCTCGGCCCCGGCCGTGGTGTGGAAATTCGGCGAGGCGGGCATCGACGAGGTCGAATACCTCTCGCTCGACGACGTGGATGCCTTCATGAGCGCGCTGCAGAAGTGACGATCCGAGGCGGCGCCGGCAGGTTCGGCGCCGCCTCCACTCAGAGGTCTATGCGGCCAGTGGCCCGCGCAGGCAGGTCACCGTGAACCACAAGGCCACGTCGATTTGGCAAACCGGAAAAGGGCTCAGCGCGTTCCGCGACGATAGGGCGGCCACATGCGCGAAAAGACGCCGTCCCGCTTGATGAGCCCGTGCTGCAGCGCCGCAAGCACATGCACTCCGACGATCCCGGTGATGAGGTAGCTGCCGTAGAAATGCGCGCTCTTGGCGATCTCGGCCACCGCATCGGATCGGGGGGCCAGCTTCGGAAACCCGATCGCGTTCAGCGTCTCGATGGGAAAGCCGCCCGCGACGACCCGGATGTAGCCCGCAACGGGCATCGCCAGGATCAGCACGTAAAGCGCCATGTGGCTGGCATGGGCGGCGCGCTGCTGCCACACCGGAATGTGATCGGGCAAGGGCGGCGCCGGGCGCAGGCCGCGATAGGACAGGCGGATCACCGCCATGACGAAGATCAGGACGCCCGTATTCTTGTGATAGATGTAGAGCGAATTCTGGAAGGGCCGGCTAAGCCCTTCCTGAACCATGAGAAATCCCACCGGGATGGTCGACAGGATCAACAGCGCCATGGCCCAGTGCATCACCCGGGCGAAGGTCGTATAATCGGATTGGGCCTTGTCCATCGCGCACCTCACACAAGGGCATGTTAGCGCCGTGACTGCACGCTGCAAGCGATACCGGCGAGGGCTTGACGCGGCCCGCTTCCCGCTCAAATCAGCGCTATGACCATGCTGCCGACAGATTCCACCGCGCGGGCGCGGCACGATTGGGCGAACGGGTTCCGTTTTCCGCCCGCGGTACTGCGTTTTGCCGCCGCCTCGCTGGCCGGTGCGGTCCTCGTGGCCGCGCTCTCCGCCGGGCTGTTCGACGCGGCGCTGGTCCATGTCGCGGTGACCACAATCCTGTTCCTCGCCGCGGCGCTCTTCGCCGCGACGCGCATGGCCCGCGATTATCCCCACGCGGCTCTCGGGCTGGCCAACGTCGTCACGCTGGCACGACTCGGCCTGACCGCGGCCCTGGTCAGCCAGATCCTGTCGGGCGAGGCCACGCCGTGGCTCGTCTTCGCGCTTGCGGTGGCGGCCCTGTGCCTCGATGGCATGGATGGCTGGCTCGCGCGCTGGCAGCGACTGACCTCGCGCTTCGGGGCGATGTTCGACATGGAGGTGGATGCGGCACTGGGCCTCGTGCTGGCGCTGAACGCGCTTGCCGCGGGCACGGTCGGCCCGGCGGTCCTGCTGCTGGCGCTGCCGCGATACGCCTTTGCCGCCACGGGGCGCATCCTGCCGTGGATGGCGCGTCCGCTGCCCGAGCGGCGGGGCCGCAAGCTGGTCTGCGTGCTGCAGATCGCGGCCCTGATCGCGCTGCAGCTGCCGCTGCTGGGCGACATGCAGGCCGCGCTGATCGTCACCGCGACGGCACTGGCGCTGGCCTGGTCCTTCGGGCGCGATATCCTCTGGCTGTGGCGGAACCGGCCGTGACCGCCCTGCCCGTCCGGGCCCTGCTTCGGCTTCTGCTCGCCACGCTGGTTCTGCATCTGCTGCTGATCCAGCCGAACCATCCCGCGGCCATGACCTGGCAGGCCCTGCTGCTCTTCCCGCTGGAACTGCCGCTGATCCTGTTGCTGCTGATCGCGGCCAGGGGCCTTGCGGCGACGCTCCTGCGCGGGTTCCTCGCCGTGGCGCTGACGGTGATCGCGGTGCTCAAGACCGCCGATTTCGCGATGTTCACGGCGCTGGCCCGGGGCTTCAATCCTGTCGCCGACCTGGTGCTGATCGATGCCGGTCTGCGGCTTCTGTCGGGCTCCGTCGGGATCGTCCCGGCGATCCTCACGGGCCTTGCCGCGATCCTCGCCACCTGCGCCATCGCCGCCGCGACCTGGTGGGCGACGGGCGTCTGGGCGGCCCTCTCGGTGCCGCGCGGCGTGCGACCGGCGGCGGGCCTCAGCGCGATCGTCTTTTCAGGCCTCGTGTTGGCGCAGATCGGCGAGAGCTGGGGCAAGTGGCGCCTGCCCGTCTCACCGCCCGGCGCGGCCTTCACCGCGCGTCTTGGGCTGGAACGCGGCGCCCTCATCCGTGACACGATGGCCGAACTGCGCGCCTTCCGCCTCGCCGCGGCGACCGATCCCTTGGCCGAGGCAAGCGGCCTGCTCGACCGGATCGACCGCGACGTACTGATCGTCTTCGTCGAAAGCTACGGGCGCACCAGTCTCGACACGCCCTATTACGCCGATCTGCACCGCGAAACCCTGCGGCGCAACGAGGCGCGCCTGCAGGAGTTGGGCCTTTCCATGACCTCCGGCATCCTCGAGGCACCGACGCGGGGCGGGCAAAGTTGGCTGTCGCACGCGACCTTCGCCAACGGGCTCTGGGTGACCGACCAGACGCGGTATGGCGCCGCCCTCGCCTCGGGGCGCGAGACGCTTTTTCACATCGCGGCACGGTCGGGCTTTCACACCGCGGCGATCATGCCTCAGATCACCCTCGACTGGCCCGAATCTTCGGTGATGGGCTTTGACACGATCCTGGCCGCCAGCGATCTGGGCTATCGCGGCGAAGCCTTCAACTGGGTCACCATGCCCGATCAATACACCTTTTCGGCGCTCGACCGTTTGCTGCGCGACGCGGTGACCGACAAGCCCGTCTTCGCCCAGTTCGCGACCGGATCCTCGCACGCGCCCTGGGTGCCGGTGCCGCAACTGGTTTCCTGGGACGAGATCGGCGACGGGCGCATCTTCAACGAGATGGCCGCGTCGGGCGATACCCCGAAGGAAGTCTGGCGCGACCGCGACCGCGTTCGCCTGCAATACCGCAAGGCCATCGACTACGCGCTCGACACGGTCTTCGCCTACGCCGCGCTGCACGCGGAGGATCCGCCGCTTCTGATCGTGCTCGGCGATCACCAGGCGGCCGATTTCGTGTCGCTCGACGACACCGCGCAGGTGCCGATCCACGTGATCGGGCCGCCGCACCTCGTGTCGGAGATCGACGCCTGGGGCTGGACGCCCGGCCTGATCCCAGCCTCCGACAGCCCGGTGATCGCCATGGACCGGATGCGCGATCTGCTGATCGAGGCGTTTTCCTCGGGGATCGAGGTCGCCGAGGCATCTCGATGAGGCGTCCCGGTCTGCCGTCCTGGACGCTCCGTGCGGTGCAGGGAGCCATCGCGCTGGGGCTTCTGGTGCTTCTCTGGCAGGTCGCGGGCGGCGAGGAGGCCGCGCAAAGCCTCACCTCGGCGAACCCCGCCTGGCTGGCGGCGGCCCTTGCCGCGCTGACCCTTCAGACGGTGCTTTCGGCGCTGCGCTGGCGGCTGACCGCGGCGCAGCTCGGCATCACGATCGACCCGCGCGCGGCGCTGCGGGAATATTACCTCTCGCAGGTGGTGAACCAATCGCTGCCGGGCGGCGTGCTCGGCGATGCGGAGCGGGCGCGGCGCGCCCGCGCGCAGGCCGGGTTCCTGGCCTCTGGTCAGGCGGTCCTCTTCGAGCGTCTGGCGGGCCAGGCGGGCCTTTTCCTGTGCACCGCGACGGCCTTCATCCTGACGCTCGCCCTGCCCGGCGGGGTGGTCTGGCCGGATTGGCTGCGCGCGCCGGTGGCCGGGTTCGTCGGGCTCGGGCTGTGCCTGCCCTTTGGGTTCTACGCCGCCACGCGCCTTGACGGGCGGCTGGGGCGCGGCCTGCGCGCCTTCGGAGCGGCGATGGTCACGGCCCTTGCGGCCCGTTCCGTCATCGTCCGGCAGCTGCTGCTGAGCCTTGCCACCACGGCCTGCAACCTTGCGGCCTTCGCCTTCTGCGCCGAGGCGGTCGGGCACGGCCTGCCGCCCGCGGCGGTCGCGGCCTTCGTGCCGCTCATCCTGCTGACGATGCTGGTCCCGCTCACCATCAGCGGCTGGGGCCTGCGCGAAGGCGCGGCGGCGGCGCTCTTTCCGGTGGCGGGCGCCTCGGCGAGCGGCGGTCTGGCCACCAGCATCGTCTTCGGGCTCATGCTGATCGTCTCGACCCTGCCCGGTCTTCTGGTGCTGCTCGGGCGGCGGCCCGATCCGGTCGGGTCGCGCTGATCAGGGCGCGGCGCTGCGCCGTGGGCGATCATGCACCGCCTCGATCGCGGCCTGCGCATCGGCGTTCAACCCGCAATCGAACACCACATCGGAGCCGAGCGAGAAGACCCGCGTGTCCGGACGGATCGCATCGGCGAGCTTCTCGGTGGGCGACGGCATGGTCAGGCCCTGCTGCCCGCCGCCAATCAGAAGCGGCGCGATCGCGACCTGAAGCCGGGTCAGAAGGCCCGCTTCGAGGAACCGCGAAATGGTGATGCCGCCGCCCTCGATCATCAGCGTGGAGAGGCCCGCGTCGTGCAGCGCCTCCAGCACCGCGGCGGGATCGATGAGACCGTCCTCTGCCGGAAGGCGGATCACCTCGATGCCCGGCGCGCGCGCCCGGTCCACGGACTGGATGACGATCCGCCGCGCACCGTCGGCCTGCAGAAGCGGCGCGTCGTCGGGCAGCCGTCCGCGCGGATCGACGACGATGCGCGCGGGGTTCGGGCCCGGGCAGAGGCGCACGGTCAGCCGCGGGATATCGTGCAGCGCGGTGCGCACGCCGATGACCACGCCGTCCACCAGCGCCCGCATGCGGTGCAGATGAGCCAGCCCGTCCGGGCCGGACACGTCGCGCGCATCGCCCGTCACCGTTGCGATCCGACCGTCGAGCGACTGGCCGATCTGCGCCACGGTCACCGGACCGAGGTCGCGACGCGCGAGCGGGCCGTAGAGCGCGATGGCCTCGGCCTCGCGCGGGCTCCAATGGCCGCAGCAGGCGCAGGCCCGCCCCTGCCGCACCGCGAGCATCCGCTCCCAGACCCGTTCGCTGACATCAATCGGTTGCATGCGCACCGTTCCTTTCCGCGCCGGGCGGCATCGCGAGGATATCGCCATGCCCGATCCGGCATGTACTGCGCGCCGCATCTGCCACGCGCATCGCACCCCAGGCTTCGGCGCTTGCCGCGCCGGCCTCTGCCGCCGCCGCGGCTATTCCCTCGACCAGCGCGGCCTGCAGCGCCGCCGATGCCGGACCGAGCTGCCAGGGGCTGGACGCGTGCTGCACGTCGAAGCCTTCCCGCGCGAAGGCCGATGCCGCGGTCTCGACCGCGTCGGGGCCCAGCGCCGGACCGAGGCCCTTGTCGCCGCGCTGGTGGCGGTTGAAGGCCTCCGTTACGGCCGCGTCCTCGGCGTCCGCAGGGCTCCATTCCATGTCGCCATCATAGGACAGGGCGGCATAGACGGGCACCCGCACCCGCGCCGCGAGGTCGCGCAGCCACGCCTCGGGCATGAGATCGAGAAGCGCCGACGCGGTCACCAGCGTCACACCCTCGAGCGGCAGCGCCTCGAGATCGCCGAGATCCATCGCCCATGTCTCCGCCTGCCCGCCCGCGCAATCGGCGGCCCGGCGCAGCAGGTGCGGGTCGTTGTCGACCAGCCGCCAGAACGTGCCCGCGGGCAGATGCGGCGCCATCGCGCGCACGGTCGAGCCAGTGCCGCATCCGAGATCGAGGATCACCGGATCGGGCCCCGCCGCCCGGGCCGCGCGCCGCAACAGTGCCGCGTCCCGCGCGGCGTGATCGGCGGGTTCGCGCAAGGCCAGCCAGTCGGCGGAAAATCCCACGTCAGACCTCGCCCTCGTACCAGGCCCGCGCGACATGGCTTTCATGCAGCAGGATGCGCAGTTTCTTCACCCGCCCGTCATCCTTGAGCCGGCCTTCGCGCACGAACCCGGCCATCCGATCGAAGATGTGGCGGCACAGGAACTCGGTCGTGGTGAACTTGCCCTCGAATTCCGGCACCTCGTCGAGGTTCTGGAACTTCAGCGGCGCCAGCACCTCGCTCAGCATGTCGGTGGCGAGACCGATATCGACCACCAGCCCGTGCTGATCGATATCCTCGGTGTAGAAGGCCGCGTCCACGGTGAAGGTCGCACCGTGCATGTTCTGCGCGGGCCCGAAGATGGGCGAGGCGAAGGAATGGGCGATCATGATGTGATCTCGGACTTCGACGGCGAACATGCGGTCTCCTTTCGGTCAGGTGTATCGGATACGGTGGCACAACGTGCCGGGATCGGCGAGGATCGCGCCGTATTGCCCGGGCAGCGCGGCGAAGGCGGTCTCGCCGGAAATCAGCGCGTCGAGCGCGGGATCGGTCAGCAGATCGAGCGCCTTGGCCATGCGCCGCGCGTGATCCCAGCGCGGGCTGCGCGCCGCCGGAAGCTGGCCGACCTGGCTGCTGACAAGGCGCAGGCGGCGGCTGTGAAAGGCCCCGCCCAGCGGCACCGGGATCGGCCCCGCGCCGTGCCAGCTGGCCTCGACGATGGTGCCCTCCTGTCCGGCGCAGTCGATGGCGCGGGCCAGACCCTCGGGCGTGGCGGAGGCATGGATGACCACGTCGCATTCGCCCGGTGCAGTCTCCGGCGCGGCGAATTCGCAACCCAGCGCGGCCGCCAGCGCCGCGCGGTCCGGATCGCGGTCGACCAGCGTCACCTCCGCCCCGGGCAACCGCGCGGCGAGATAGCCCGCCAGCGCGCCGATCACGCCCGCACCGATCACGGCGATCCGGTCCCCGGCCGAGGCGCCGCTGTCCCACAGGATATTGAGCGCGGTCTCCATGTTGGCGCCCAGAATGCCGCGTTCGGGCGGCAGGGCGTCGGGCAGCGGGGTCAGCATCGCCTCGGCCATGCGAAAGCGGTCCTGATGGGGATGCAGCGCAAAGACCGCGCGGCCGGCGAAGCTGCCCTCGGTCGCGCGGCCCACGGCGCAATAGCCGTATTTGACGGGAAACGGGAACGCGCCTTCCTGAGCGGGCGCGCGCATGCGCTCCGTCTCGCTGTCGGGCACGCGGCCTTGGAAGACCAGCCGCTCGGTGCCCCGGCTGATACCGGTGAACAGCGTCTCGACCGCGATGCCCGCGCCCGTCTCCGCGGGGCGCAGCTCGGCCGCTTCGGGGCCCGTGCACCAGAGCGCGGTTGCATTCATCGCGGCAGATGTCCCGACTTGGCGATCTTGGTCGCGATGTAGCGATCGTTCCAGCCGGTGCGGCCTTGGTGCAGAGGCACCCGCTCAATCACCTCGATGCCCTGCGCGGCGAGGATGGCGATCTTGGCGGGATTATTGGTCATCAGCCGCACCTGAGCGATGCCCAGCCGGTGCAGCATATTTGCCCCTATGCGGAAATCCCGCTCGTCGTCCTCGAAGCCGAGCCATTGATTGGCCTCGACCGTGTCCAGCCCCGCATCCTGCAGCGTGTAGGCGCGCATCTTGTTGGCAAGGCCGATGCCCCGGCCCTCCTGGTTGAGGTACAGGAGCACCCCGCCCCCGGTTTCCGCCATGGCCGACATGGCCCCGCGCAGCTGGGCGCCGCAATCGCATTTCCGGCTGCCCAGCACGTCGCCGGTGAAACAGGACGAATGCAGCCGGACGGTCACCGGCCCGGTGAGGTCCGGCGCACCGATCTCGATGGCGTAATGCTCCTCGCCGCCGTTGCCCGAGCGAAAGACATGCACATGCCCCGCCTCGGAGACATCCATCGGCAGGCGGGCCGAACTGATCGGGTGTTGCGGCTGGTCCCGCTCCAGCGCCGCGATCACGTCCGCTGCCGACATCACGGTCAGATCGAGGCGCCGGACAAGCTCCGCGTCCTCGCCCAGCGGCACGACGAGCGCCGCGGGCAGCATCTGCTCCGCCTTCGCCAGCGCGATGGCCGCGCGGTGCAGGACCGATCCCGCGGCCGTCACGGGCACGGTCTGCGGCGCGGGAACGGCAGGCTCTTCCGCCGTCACCGCCGCCTGCCCCGCAATCGCCGTCAACCATGCCAGCCCCGCCGCTTGCGGCACATCGAGCGTCACCGTCTCGCCTGCGCCGGTCTCCGGCAGGCCCAGCGCCGCGGCCCGGTGCGCCGTCACCACCAGTTGCGGATGCCCGAGCGCCGAAAGCGCGGCCAGGCGGGCATCGGTCAGCGTCTCGACCCAGGCGACAAGCGCCACGGTCCCGGCGTCTTTCAGGGCGACCGGCAGGCCGAGCCTGAGATCGCCCTTGATGCGCAACAGGTATTCGGCGGCGCGCGGCGCGAGGGCCTCGCGCGTGGCGTCGTCATGCAGGTCGGTCGGACGAAAGAGTTGCACCCTCGGCACCCATCTTAAGGATTGGTTTCTAGGAAGTTAGCGCAGCCACGGCGGAGGCAAGCGTCGTGCGCGACTTGTTGCGACCCCGCCGCATTCCCGTTGGACGGGCGCGGGCGCGCGCTATGTGCAGGCGTGCATGGCGAAAGGAGATCGAATGGACCGCTGGCTGGGATTTCTGCGATCACTGGTGATCTATCATAATCCCGTGTCCATCCGGGCCTGGCGGCGCTTTTACCGCGAGATCCTGACGCCGGGCGATCTGGTGTTCGATGTGGGCGCGCATGTGGGCACGCGGGCGCGGGCGATGCGGGCCGTGGGCGCGCGGGTGGTCGCGCTGGAGCCGCAGCAGCCCTTCGCGGGCTTTTTGCGCCGGACCCTGCCGCGCGACATCCACCTGATCGAGGCCGCCGCGGGCCGAAGCGAGAGCGAGGCGGAAATGGCCGTCTCCTCGCGGCATCCGACCGTGTCGTCGCTGCGCACCGATTTCGTCGAGGGCGCCGCGACCGCGCCGGGTTTCGACCATGTGCGCTGGGACCGGGTGCAGCGGGTCCGCCTGGTCACGCTCGACGGTCTGATCGCGCAATTCGGGCGCCCAAGCTACGTCAAGATCGATGTCGAGGGGTTCGAGCTTGAGGTGCTCGGGGGATTGTCCGAGCCGCTGCCGCTGTTATCCGTCGAATTCCTGCCCGGCTTTCCGCATCTGACCCATGCGGTGATCGACCGGCTCTGCGCATTGGGCGAGTATCGGTTCAATCCCGTGCAGGGGGAGAATGGCGGGCTGTTGTGGTCCGACTGGCGCGATGCGGGCGCGACCCGGGCATGGCTCGGCACCCTGCCCGCCGAAGCAACCTCGGGCGATCTCTTCGCGCGGCTGTCCTAGGCGTTGCGCGTCATTCGCCCCGGATGATCCGGGCGAAGGCGTCGAACAACACAGGCGGCGCGGCAATCACGGTGCCGCTCTCCTCGGGGCGCTCCGCGGCCTGCCAGCCCTCCACCCGCGCGCCCGATTGCCGCAGAAGCACGAGGCCCGCGGCGATGTCCCAGGGCTGCAGACGCCGTTCCCAGAACCCGTCGAGCCGCCCCGCCGCCACCCAAGCCAGATCGAGCGCCGCCGCCCCCATGCGCCGCACACCGGCGCAATGCGGCATCAGCCGCGCGATATCGGCGGCGTGGTCGTCGATATGCGGCATCGTGCCGAAGGGAATGCCGGTGCCGAAGAGCGCAGGCTCGAGCGTCGCGGTCGCCGCCGGCGTCATGGCCGCGCCGTTCAGCGTCGCGGCCGCGCCGGTCCGCGCCGCGAAAGTCTCGCCGTGCAGCGGGCTGTGCACCACACCGACCGTGATCTCGCCCGCGACCTCGAGCGCGACCGAGACCGCCCAATGCGGGATGCCGCGCAGGAAATTCGTCGTGCCGTCGAGCGGATCGACGATCCAGCGGCGCGTGACCGGGCCGGATGTGCCGCTTTCCTCGCCGAGCCAGCCATCTTCGGGCCGGGCCGCGGCGAGCCGCGCCCGCACATGCCGTTCCGCCGCGAGGTCGGCCTCGGAGACGAAATCGCCCGCGCGTTTATGGGTGGCGGTGAGCCGGGTCCGGTCGCGCCAGTGACCGCGCAGGATCTCTCCCGCCTCCTCGGCGACGGCGACCGCCAGCTCGAGATCCGCGGCGCTCATCTCCGGTGCCCCGCCGCGACCCGGTCGAGGATGTCGCCCACCCGCGCCGCCGCATCGGCCCATGTGGGCAGGTCCTGCGCGGCCAGCCGCGCGGCCCGCGATTTCGCCGCGTGGGCCTGCGGGTCCTGCAAGAGCGCGCGCAACGCCTCGGCGAAGGCCGCGGGATCGTCGGGGGCGACCAGCGTTCCGGCGGCCTCGGGCACCGTCCCGGGCACCGCACCGGCGGTCGTCGAGACGATGGGCAGACCGCGCAGCAGCGCTTCGTCGAAGACTATGCCGTAGCCTTCGTAGCGCGTCGCCAGCGCGAAAAGATGGGCCTGCGCGTAAAGCGCGTTCAGTTCGGCCTGACCGACCCGCCCGGCAAGGCGCAGGCGGTCCACCAAACCGGCCTCGGCGATCTGCCGGGTCAGCGCGGCGTCATGGCCGGGCTCCCAGGGGCTCCCGACGATGACCGCCCGCCACGGCATATCCGCGATCTGCGCCAGCGCGGCGATCAGCACGTCATGCCCCTTGCGCGGATGCAGAAGACCCACCGACAGGATCAGCGGCGGACCGGGCGGCGGCGCGTCGGGCCGGTCGGGCGGCAGCTCCGGTCGCCCGGGCCGGATCACCGAGATCCGGTCGGAGTTCACGGCATAATCCGACACCAGAACCTCGCCGATATGGGCGCTTGGCACGAGGACATGCGCCGCGCGGGTCAGGTTTTCCCGTTCCAGCGCCTGCAGCCGCCGGGCTTCGGCTTCGGGAAGGCCGCTTTCATGCGCGAGCGGGTGATGCACCAGCGCAATAATCGGCGCCGCGACCCGGTCCAGCGCCGCGGTCTCGAGCGCGCCGAAGGCCAGCCCGTCCACGATGACCACGCGCTCCGACGGGACCTCCGACAGACGACAGAGCGCCTCGGCCATGTCCGCAGGGCCGGGAAACGGAAAACCCTCCGGCAGGGCGACATGGGTCACGTCCCGACCACCGGCGCGCAGGGCCTCCAGCAGAGAGCGGTCGTAATGATAGCCGCCGGTCGGAGAAGACAGGTCCCCCGGAACGGCAAACGCGGCGTCGTGAGCGGGACACATTCTGAGACCTCCACCTGCTGGCCTTCAGGTTAGGGCACGGACGGGGCAAGACAATCGGGGCGCACCGACGATCTTGCCGCGATGTCCGTGGCTTGATTGAGGGCGCACGCCATTTCGTGCAGCGCGCGTCTTGCGGAAGTGCGTCGCGCAGGATCATGCTCCGGTTCGGTTTTCCGCGTGACCGGGCAGGACTTCGCCCCATCTCGGCAGGAACACGTCACCGTCACCGGGCCATCGCCGGCCTGTTTCTCAACCGAGGACGCCAATCATGCGCTTTGGGACCTTGATCACCCTGATCCTCGTTCTGTCGGTCGTCGGTCTCACCTATGAGATCGCCGCGGGCCGGGTGCTTGCCCCGTTTTTCGGAACCTCGCTTGTGACCTGGACCGCGGTCATTGCGACGGTGCTGGCGGGGTTCTCGCTGGGCAATGCCCTGGGCGGGCTCGTCGCCGAACGCCCGCCCGACGCCGCCGCCGCCGCTGTGCGCCGGGCGCTGGTTGCGACGGCGGCGCTGATGGCGCTGTCGCCGGTCGTGCTGGCGCTGCTCTACGGGATGGGTGCGCGCGGCACGTCCGGCATGATGTTCACGGTCTTCGTCGCCTTCTTTCCCGCCTCGGTGCTCATCAGCTTCCCGTCGCCCTTCCTGGCCAAGCTCGCCGTGGAGGCCCGCCCGGGGCGCGAGGGATCCTCGTTGGGCCTGATCCTTGCGGCCGGCTCGCTCGGCGCCATTGCGGGGGCGATCATCGCGGGCTTCGTCGCGCTGCCGCTGATCGGCTCGGCTGCCACCTTCTCGGCCTGCGGCGCCGCGGCTTTGGCCTGCGTGCTCTTCGTGCGCGGGGCGCCGCCCGACGCGGACCCGTCGCGCGGGCGCACCGCGGGCTCGACCACGCTGCTTTCGGTCTGGCCCGCGGGCCTCGCGATCCTTCTGAGCATGGCCAACGGGGCGGTCTGCCAATACGAGTCGGGCCTCTCCTGCATCGACGTTCTGCGGCACGGCAACACGATCCAGCTGCAATCGGATCGCACGCCGCAAGCCGCCGAACGCACGCTGCGGTCGGACGAGGCGGCGGGCACGCCGCCCGAACTGGTGCTGCCTTACACGCAATGGCTCTGGGCGCGGATGGACCGCGACCTCGGACCGGCGCCCGCGGTGCTGTTCATCGGCGGCGGCGGCTACACCCTGCCGACCCGTCTTCTCGCCGAGCGGCCCGAGGCTCGCGCCATCGCGGTCGAAATCGACCCGCTGGTGACCTCTGTGGTGCGCGACACCCTGCCCCGCGCGGGCGCGATGATCGCGAAGACCGGCTTCGTCGCGGACAGCGAAGCCCTCGACGACACGGACGGCGGGCGGCTGGGCATCGTCCACGCCGATGGGCGGGTCTATATCAACGAGGCCGAACGCCGCTTCGACGCCGCCGTCATCGACGCGTTCTCGTCGGGATCGGTGCCCGCGCATCTGGCGACGCTGGAGACCTATGAACGCCTGCGCGCGGTGGTCGACGGGCCGGTCTACGTGAACCTGATCGACAGGCCGGACGGGCGGTTGGCGCGCGGGGTGCATGCGATCCTGCGCGGGCTCTACTCCCATGTGGAGGCGGTGCAGGGCCCGCTCAGCAATCGCGGACGGGCCAATATCGTGCTTGCCGCCGCACAGACGCCGCTGGCCGCGCTCGACCGGCTGCCCCGGGGCTATGCGCCGACCGAGATCACGCCCGCGCGGACCTTCACCGATGACCGGGGATGGGTCGGCCACCGCTAGGACTTGGGATGCCGTGTTCCGTGCCGGTTGCTTGGCATTCCAAGCAGCCGGGCCGGTCGGCTCACGCGCGCCCGGCTTTGCAGGCAGGGACAGCGCGGCCTCGGCCCGCCCTCAGCCGGCACCGTGCAGCATCGCCTCCACAAGCTTCTGCACCCGCAGCGCTTCGCGGGGCGATGCGAGGCGGTTGGGCTTGCCCTCGATACAGAGCTTCAACTCGTCCAATTGCGCCTTGAGGCTGACCGCGCGGGGGTCTTCCGGGCGGGGCCGGGTTTCGACGAAGGCGCCGCCGTCCGAGACGGCATCGATGTAAAATTCCGTGATCCGGCGGCTTGTCCGCGTGCCCTTGATGGTCAGCTCCTGCCGGTCGGGCAGCGCGCCGCCGACGCTGGCGAGGATCGTCACCGGACGGCCATCGCCGCTTGTGAGGCGCGCGGCCATATGGGTTTCGCACAGGGCCGGGTCGGACGGGTAAGCGGGCCGGGCCCAGTCCACCGAGAGCGGCCCGAGCAGGCGTTCGGTGAAGAACAGGAAATGCGAGACGACCTCGCGGGTCATGCCGCCCTCGTCGCGAAAGCGCAGCCAATCCGCCGCCTGCTGCCAGGCGCGCGGCCAGGCACCGTAGGTCAGGATGATCTCCGCCCCGACCAGATCGCCCATCGCGCCCGACTGCGCCGCCGCCGAGACATCCGCCAGCGCGTCGCCGGAGGCCTGCACGAAATTGACCGCCGCCGGAACGCCCTGTTCCTCGAGCCGCGCGACGAGAGCCGCGCTGGCCTCGAGATCGACGCCAAGCGGCTTTTCGAGAAAGACCGCCTTGCCCGCCTCCGCCGCGGCCAGCGCATAGGCCTTGCGCGGCACCGGCGGACAGGCGAGGTAGACCAACTCCGCCGCCGCCATCGCCGCTTCGGGCGTTTCGGTCACGACCGCGTCCGGGACCAGCGCCTGCGCCGCCGCGCAGGCCACGGGATCGGGATCCCAAAGCGTGACCGGCGCGAAGCCGTCATGCCGGGCCATATGCGCCAGCATGCGCCGGCCCATGATCCCCAGCCCGATGAGTGCAGTCCTTGTCGTCATCCGTCCCGTCCTTGTCCTTCACTGCTCCAGCAGCGTTTTGTCGAGCACCATGTGCACGCCCTTGTTGCCGTTGACGCATTGCGTGATCCGCAGATCCGCGGCGAGCGAGCAGAGCATGTAGGCATCCGCCGGGCTCAGCCCGCGCCGCTCGGTGATCCAGGCGATCATGTCGCGCACGGCGCGCTCGGCGCAGCGGTCGAGGCTTTCGTGCAGCCCCATCGTGATCAGCTGATCGGGGGTCTCGGCGCGCGGCGCGGGAAGCGTCACGTCGCTCAGGGCGGTCAGCCGGAACGTGCCGGTCAGCGCGGTTTCGATGGCGGTCACGCAGACCTCGCCGTCGCCCTGCGCGGCGTGCCCGTCTCCGGCCGAGAACAGCGCGCCCTCAGCGAAGATCGGAAGGTAGAGCGTGGCACCGGGACCGAGCATCTTGTTGTCGAGATTGCCGCCATGGGCGCGCGGTTGGGTCGTCGAGATTCGCCCCCATCCCGGCGGCGGTGCCACGCCCATGACCCCGAAGAACGGGGCCAGTGGGAGCGTCAGCCCCCAAGAGAGGCGCGCGGTCATCGCATCGGTGTCGAGCGGGATGATGGTCGTGCGGCCGGTGTCGAAATCCTCGGGCAAGGCGCCGGAAAGCGGGCGGATGATGTTCCAGCCCCAATCCTGCCGCAGCGCCACATCGAGGATATCGACCTGCAGGACCATGCCGGGCCGCGCCCCGCTTATGGCCACGGGGCCGGTCAGGATATGGCCCGGAAGCATTCGTTCGGCCCGCGCGTGGATATCGTGGATTTCGCCCGGAACGTGGAAGCCCGCATCGGGCGGCGGCAGGTGCGCCTCGCCGCCCGAGACGGTCTCGATGGTCACGGTCTCGCCGCTCTCGATCTCGAGGACCGGCGGCAGGGCGGCATCGAAATAGCCCCAGGCACAGGTCTCGAGGCTGGCGGCGAGGTGATGGCGCATGGCAGCGGGCCCTTCCGGATCGTCACAGGCTTTCGGTGATGGCATTGGCGGCCTCGATCGCGAGCGGCGCGATCTTGGCGACGAAGGTTTCGCGGGACCACTCGGCCAGCGATCCCGCGACGTGGATCGCCCCCAGCGGCTCGCCGGGCGCGCGGGCGATGGCGACACCGATGGCGATTTCGCCCTGGATGAATTCGTCGGTGACGACCGCGAAGCCATCCGCACGCGCATCCGCGACGCGCGCCATGATCGCGTCGCCATCGGTCAGCGTCTGGCCGGTATAGGCGGTCAGCGGCGCCTGTTCGAGGATCTGCGCGACCCGCGCGTCCGGCAGGGCCGAGAGCACCGCACGCCCGCCCGCCGTGCAGAAAAGCGGCACGCTGTGGCCGACCAAGGTGGCGAAGAAGGTCTCGCGCTTGCTCTGCATCCGCAGCGCGTAGATGAGGCGCGCCTCGTCGAAGAGGCTCAGATCGACCCGCTCGCGCACCGTCTTGCGCAGCTCCAGCAGCACCGGCGTCGCCTTCTGCACCACCGGATCGAGCCGCAGGACATCGAGCGTCCGGTCCAGAAGCCGCACGCCCGGCAGGTAGCCGCGGTCGTTCGGGCCGCGCCGGAGATATCCCAGCACCATGAGCGTATGCGTGATGCGCTGCGCCGCCGACCGGTCCATCCCGGCACGGCTCGCGATCTCGCTCAGCGAAAGCGGCCCGCTGGCGTGGTTGAAGGCGGAGAGCACATGCATCGCCCGGGCGGCGGCGCGCACGAAAAGCGGGTCGCCTTCCTCTGCCTGATTATTGGGCGGGGAAATCGGGTCGGCTCGAAAAACCTCGCGCATCGAAATCCTCGTGGTTGACGTAGCGTCGCAAATCGCGGCACTCTCATCTAGCGATATAAAAGTATCGCCTGTCGATACACAAGGCCGTCAGAGCGATCAATAATGAAAAACCCGCCGCAAGCGACAGAAATCGCTCGGGATTCGGGAACGCACCAACAGTCGGGGGAACGCGGGTCTCGCACCCGCCTTTCGCCACGATGATTCGGCTCCCGCAGACGGGGGCGTCATGCCTGCCGCGGGTCCTCGAAGGCCGGCGCAGGCCAAAGCGGTTTCCGGCGGCGGCCCCGCCGGGAAGCGGCGGGGATCACCCTGCGCAATCCGGCACGGCCCAGACCGTGCCCGGGCACGACCAACAGACGCGAAAGGCAAACAGGGAAACGTTCATGAAGACTTTCAGCTCGAATTATCATTGGCTCGCCGCAGGCCTCGTGGCCGGCAGCACGGCCTTCACCCCCGCGATCGCGCAAGAGGACGAGGTGACCATCACCGCGGTGATGCATTCCGGCCTGCGCGTGCTGGACCCGGTCATCACCACCGCGCATATCACCCGCAACCACGGCTACATGATCTATGACGTGCTGACCGCGGTGGACGAGAATTTCACCCCGCAGCCGCAGATGGCCGATTGGGAGATCTCCGACGACGGCCTCGTCTACACCTTCACCCTGCGCGACGGTCTGCTGTTCCATGACGGCGCGCCGGTGACCGGTGAGGATGTCGTGGCCTCGCTGACGCGCTGGGGCGACCGGGATTCCGGCGGCCAGTTGATCTTCGACGTGACCGAGAGCCTTGAGGCCCCGGACGAGAAGACCATCGTCTGGACCCTGACGGAGCCCTTCGCGCCGCTGATGGACGTGATCTCCAAGCAATCGGCGGTGCCGCCCTTCATCATGCCCGCGCGCGTCGCCGCGACGCCGCCCTCGGAGACGATCACCGAATACGTGGGCTCCGGTCCCTTCACCTTCAACGAGGACGAATACGAACCGGGCGTGTCGGTCACCTACGAGAAGTTCGACGATTACGTCCCCCGCGACGGCGAGGTGTCGTGGATGGCCGGGCCGAAGGAGGTCAAGGTCGACCGCGTCGTCTGGACCACGATGCCCGACAACCTGACCGCCATCAACGCGCTGGTCGCCGGCGAGATCGACTATATCGAACAGCTCTCCATCGACCTGCTGCCGATCCTCGAGGCGGCGCCGAACGTGGTTGTCGAGATGCGCGACCCGCTGGGATACGTCACCATCGGCCGCCCGAACCACCTGCATCCGCCCTTCGACAACAAGCTCGTGCGGCAGGCGGCCATGGATGCGCTGAGCCAGGAGAACATGCTGGCGACGATGCAGGGCAACCCGGATTACTACAATGTCTGCGGCGCCATCTTCGGCTGCGCGACCCCGCTCGGCGACGAGACGGGCTCCGAGCCGGTCACCGGCGGTGCCGATATCGAGGCGGCGAAGGCCAAGCTCGAAGAGGCGGGTTATGACGGCACGCCCATCGTGCTGATGGCGCCGACGGACGTGGTCAGCCTGATGAACCAGCCGGTCGTGGCAGCCCAGGCCCTGCGCGAGGCGGGCTTCGAAGTCGACATGCAGTCGATGGACTGGCAATCCGTGGTGCAGCGCCGTGCGCAGCAGAACACCATCGAGGATGGCGGCTGGAACATGTTCTTCACCAACTGGATGGTGCCGGAAGTCTCCGATCCGCTGATCAACGTGATGGTCAACGGGCGCGGCGACGACGCCTGGTTCGGCTGGCCCGACGATCCCGAAATCGAGGAAATGCGCGCGGCCTTCGTGAAGGCCACCACCCCCGAGGAGCAGAAGGCCATCGCCGTCGATATCCAGGCGCATGTCATGGATAACGTGAACTACATCATGATGGGCGAGTACCTGATCCCGCAGGCGCGCAGCACCGCGCTCGAGGGCATGATCCCGTCGCCGGTTCCGGTGTTCTGGAACATGGAAAAGACCTCCGAGTGAGGTCTGCCGGGGCGCGCGCGGACGATGCGCGCCCCACCCCTTCCGCCGCCGACCGGGTGCCCGCCCCCGGCGCACCGACCGAACGGAGATCCATACATGCTGGGCTATATCCTCAAACGGGTGCTGGCCACGATCCCGGTCATGGCGATCGTCGCCATCTTCGTTTTCCTGCTGCTGCGGCTGACGCCCGGCGATCCAGCGGCGATCCTCGCGGGCGACGCGGCCACTCCGGACCAGCTCGAACGCATCCGCGACAGGCTGGGTCTGAACGACCCGCTCTATATCCAGTTCTTCACTTGGGTCGGGCAGCTCCTGCAGGGCGATCTGGGCACGTCGCTGATTTCCAACACCTCGGTCTCGTCGATGATCGGCAACCGCATCGGTCCCACCATCAACATCGCGCTGATGACGATCCTGATCTCGGTCGCGCTGGCCGTGCCGATGGGCGTCATCGCGGCCTGGCGGCACCGCACCTGGGTCGATTTCCTGGTGATGTCCTTCTCGGTGCTGGGCTTTTCCGTGCCGGTCTTCGTGATCGGCTACATCCTGATCCAGATTTTCGCGATCGAGCTGCGCTGGGTTCCGGTGCAGGGCTACGTCTCGCCGGGCGAGGATTTCGGCGACTTCTTCGTGCGCGCGATCATGCCGTCGTTGACCCTGGCCACGATCTACATCGCGCTCATCGCGCGGATGACCCGCGCCTCGATGCTCGAAGTGCTGGGCGAGGATTACATCCGCACCGCCCGCGCCAAGGGCGTGCGCGAGAATGTCGTGCTGTTCCGCCACGCTTTGCGCAATGCCGCCGTGCCGATCCTGACCATCATCGGCACGGGTTTCGCGCTGCTGATCTCGGGCGTGGTGGTCACCGAGAGCGTGTTCAACATCCCCGGCATCGGCCGGCTGACGGTCGATGCGATCCTCGCGCGCGACTACCCGGTGATCCAGGCGATGATCCTGCTGACGGCGGGCATCTACGTCGTGGTGAACCTTCTGGTCGATATCTCCTATTCCTTCTTTGATCCGAGGATCCGGTACTGATGACCGATACCACCCGATCCACGCAGAGCGCCTTCGCCGCGCTGACGCGGCTCATCTCGCTGCCGGGCGGCGCCCGCCTTGGCGGCGGGCCGATCATCGCGGCGCTGATCCTTCTGGTCATCGTCGTGGCCTCGCTCGCGGCACCGCTTTACGTGCCCTACGATCCGCTCGAGATGAAGGCGCTGTCGCGGCTGCAGGGCCCGTCCGAGGCGCATCCCCTGGGCACCGATCCATTCGGGCGCGACATCTTCAGCCGGGTGATGACGGGCGGGCAGGTCTCGCTTCTGATCGGCGTCGGCGCCGCCGTGGTCAGCGTGGCCCTCGGCCTCATCATCGGGCTGGTCGCGGGATTTTTCCGCATGGCCGACGCGATCATCATGCGCATCATGGACAGCCTCATGGCGATCCCCGCGATCCTTCTGGCGATTGCGCTCGTGGCGCTGAACGGGCCCAGCCTGGGCTCGGTCATCATCGCGATCACCATCCCCGAAGTGCCGCGCGTCGTGCGGCTGGTGCGCTCGGTCGTGCTGTCGGCGCGCGAGGAGCCCTACGTGGAGGCGGCCATCGCCCTGGGCTCGCCGATGCCGAAGATCCTCTTTCAGCATCTGATGCCCAACACCTTCGCCCCGCTCATCGTGCAAGGCACATATATCTGCGCCTCCGCCATCCTGATCGAGGCGCTTCTGAGCTTCCTCGGCGCGGGCGTCTCCACCGAGATCCCCACCTGGGGCAACATCATGGCCGAGGGGCGGCTCTACTTCCAGATCAAGCCCGGGCTGATCTTCTGGCCGGGCCTGCTGCTGTCGCTGTGCATCCTGTCGATCAACCTTCTGGGTGATGCCGCGCGCGACGTGCTCGACCCCCGCATGAAGAAACGAGAGGGCTGAGATGCAGTTCAAGTCGAAGGATTTCTCGGAGGCCGAGCGCGTCCTGAAGATCCGCAAACTGAAGGTCGGGCTGACGGGCCGTCCGGACGCCGCACCGGTCCTGAACGAGATCGACCTCGATATCCGCGCGGGCGAGACGCATTGCCTCGTGGGCGAAAGCGGCTCGGGCAAGTCGGTGACCTCGCTCGCGGTGATGGGGCTTCTGCCCAAGGATGCGCTCGAGGTGCAGGGCGGGCTCATCGACCTCGAGGGCTTCGACATCACCGCCGCCACCCATGCGCAGATGCGCGAGCTGCGCGCCCAGCGCATCGCGATGATCTTCCAGGAGCCGATGACGGCGCTGAACCCGGTGCTGCGCGTGGGCGAGCAGATCGAGGAAGTGCTGGCGATGCACACCGACCTGTCGGGCTCCGAGGCCAAGGCCCGCGTCCTCGACATCATGGACCAGGTGCATCTGCCGGATGTCGAGCGCATCTACCGCGCCTTCCCGCACCAGCTATCGGGCGGCCAGCGCCAGCGCATCATGATCGCCATGGCGCTCGTGCTCGATCCCGACCTGCTGATCGCCGACGAGCCGACGACCGCGCTCGACGTGACGACGCAGCTGCAGATCCTGAAGCTGATCGCCGAGATGCAGGAACGCCACGGCACCGCGGTGCTGTTCATCACCCACGACATGGGCGTGGTGGCCGAGATCGCCGATACGGTCAGCGTCATGCAGAAGGGCCGGATCGTCGAACGCGCGCCGATCCGGCAATTGCTGACCGACCCGAAGGAGGCCTATACCCGCAAGCTGCTGACCGCCGTGCCCAGCCTCGGACCCCGCATGCGCCGCGACGGGGACGGCGCGAAGCCGGTGCTCGAGGTGGCGGGGCTCGACATGACCTATGGCGGCACCGGCATATTCCGCAAATCGAAGGCGGTGCACGCGGTGCAGGATGCGCATTTCTCCATCGCGCCGGGGCGCACGTTGGGCATCGTCGGCGAAAGCGGGTCGGGCAAGTCCACGGTGGCGCGCTGCATCATGCGGCTCATCGATCCCACCGGCGGCGAGATCACCGTCTCGGGCAAGGAGATCTCGACCCTCGGGCGGCGCGCGTTGCAGCCGCACCGGAAATCGCTTCAGATCGTGTTCCAGGATCCGTACCGGTCGCTCAACCCGCGCTGGACCGTGGCGCGCAGCCTCTGCGAGGGGCCGATCAATTTCGGCGTTTCCAAGGCCGAGGCGATGAAGACCGCCGCCGAGTTGATGGAGCTCGTGGAATTGCCGCGCGACGCGCTCGACCGTTACCCGCACCAATTCTCGGGCGGGCAGCGCCAGCGCATCGCCATCGCCCGCGCCGTCGCCATGAAGCCCGACCTGCTGGTCGCCGACGAGGCGGTCTCGGCGCTCGATGTGAGCGTCCAGGCGCAGGTGCTGGACCTGCTCGCCGATGTGCAGAAACGCTTCGGCGTGGCCTTGCTGTTCATCACACACGATTTGCGCGTCGCCGCGCAGATCTGCGACGAGGTCCTCGTGATGCAGAAGGGCAAGGTGGTCGAAGCCGGGCCCGCCGACGAGGTCCTACTGCATCCCGGCCACGACTACACCCGGTCCCTGATCGAGGCCGCCCCCGGCCGCGAATGGGATTTCGCTAATTTCCGCGCGCTGACCGGCGCGCCGCTGACGCAAGGAGCCACCCCATGACCATCCTCCCCGAAATCGCCCAGTTCGCCGACGACCTGACCGCGATCCGGCACGATTTCCACGCCCATCCCGAGCTCGGCTTCGAAGAGACGCGCACATCCGGCATCGTCGCCGAGAAGCTGCGGGAATACGGCGTCGACGAGGTGCATGAAGGTCTGGGCGGCACCGGCGTCGTGGGCGTCATCAAAGGCCGCGGCGAAGGCAATCGCCGCGTGGGCCTGCGCGCCGACATGGACGCCCTGCCCATCGAGGAAGCCTCGGGCGTGCCCTATGCCTCGACCAATCCGGGCCGGATGCATGCCTGCGGCCATGACGGGCACACGACCATGCTGCTGGGGGCCGCGCGCTACCTCGCGGCGACCCGCGATTTCGCGGGCTCCGTCGTGCTGATCTTCCAGCCCGCGGAGGAAGGTCTGGGCGGCGCCCGGCGCATGATCGCCGAGGGGCTGTTCGAGAAATTCCCCTGCGACGAGATCTACGGGATGCACAACGATCCCAACACCGATCCGGGCATCGTGACGGTGACCCCGGGACCTGCGATGGCGGGGGCCACCTTCTTCGACATCCGGGTCAAGGGGACGGGCAGCCACGCCGCGATGCCGCACCAGTCGCGCGATCCGATCGTGATCGGCACGGCCCTCGTGCAGCAGCTTCAAAGTGTCGTCAGCCGCAACACGCCGCCGACGAAGCCCATCGTTCTGTCGGTGACGAAGTTCAACGCGGGCTCGGCCTATAACGTGGTGCCCGACGACGCGAACATCGCGGGGACGATCCGCTATTTCCACCAGGAGGTCGCCGATCTGGCCGAAACCCGCATCCGCGAGCTTTGCGCGGGCCTGTCGCAAGCCTACGGCGTCGAGATCACCGCCGATCTGCGCAACGTCTTCGACGTGCTGATGAACGATCCCGAGCTTTCGAAGGCCTATGTCGCGGCGGCGAGGGACATCGTCGGCGACGACATGTCCTATGAAATCGACGACCAGATGACCGGGTCGGAGGATTTCGCCGACATGCTGCACGTCGTCCCGGGCGCCTATTGCCGGGTCGGGCATGCGGGGAACGTGCCGCTGCACAATCCCTCCTTCGTGCTCGATGACGGCATCCTGCCCATCGGCGCCTCGGTCTATGCGCGGATCGTGGAAACGCGCCTGAAGCGCGACGCCTGATCCCGCCCTGCCCTGTCCACCGCCGCGCCGATCCGGGTGCGGCGACTAGGAGCCCTGCCGATGACCAATCCGCTCGACCTGCCGTTCGACACCGAGGAGATGCTGGAGGGCCTGCGCCCCTGGATCGAGACCGAAAGTCCGACCTTCGATGCCGCCGCCGTGAACCGGATGATGGACCTCGTGCAGCACGAGATGGCCACGCTGGGCGCGCGGGTCGAGCGCATCCCGGGCCGCATGGGCCTCGGGGACAGCCTGCGCGCGACCATGCCGCATCCCCGCGCGGGCGAAGGCGGCATCCTGCTTCTCGGGCACATGGACACCGTGCACCCGGTCGGCACGCTCGAGAAACTGCCCTTCCGGCGCGAGGGCGACATCTGTACCGGGCCGGGCCTGATGGACATGAAGGGCGGCAATTACGTCTATCTCGACGCGCTGCGCAAATTGCTGGCCGCCGGGATCGACACGTCGCTGCCGGTGACCGTGCTGTTCACCCCCGACGAGGAGATCGGCACGCCCTCGACCCGCGCGCTGATAGAGGCGGAGGCGAAGCGACACCAGTTCATCCTCGTGCCCGAACCGGCCCGCCCCGATGGCGGCGCAGTCATCGGGCGCTACGCCATCGCGCGCTTCAACCTGCAAACCCGCGGCCGGCCCAGCCATGCGGGCTGGGCGCTGGCGGATGGCCGTTCCGCAATTGCCGAGATGGCCCGCCACGTCGCAATCATCGAAGGCATGACCACCGAGGATTGCACCTTTTCCGTCGGCGTTTTCCATGCCGGGCAGTGGGTCAACTGCGTCTCCAGCGTCTGCGATGCGGAGGTGCTGAGCATGGCCAAGACGCAGGAATTGCTCGACGCGGGCGTCGAGAAGATGCTCGCGCTCAACGATGACAGCGGCGACGTGGTGATGGAGGTTCGGCGCGGCGTCACCCGCCCGGTCTGGGAGCCCGACCAGCCGGGCACCATGGCGATGCTGGACCTGGCGAACGAGATCGCCGGAGAGATCGGCTTTCACATGACGGGCCAATCCGCGGGCGGCGGATCGGACGGGAACTTCACCGGCTTTCTCGGCTTGCCGACGCTCGATTCCATCGGCGTGCGGGGCAAGGGCCTGCACACCCTGACCGAACATATCGAGGTCGACAGCCTCGTCGAACGCGCGCGGCTTGCGGCGGGGCTCTTCACCCGGCTCGGCACCTGATGTCGGACGCCCTGTCGCGCAGCCTCGAGATCACCAAACACGTGGTGGAGACCGACCGCGGTGTGGTCGCGGCGCAGCATCGGCAGGCGGCGGAGGCCGGGGCCGAGGTGCTGGCCGCCGGGGGCGACGCGGTCGATGCGGCGGTGGCCTGTTCCTTCGTATGCGGTGTGCTCGAGCCCTGGATGTCGGGGCCCGCGGGCGGCGGCGGCGCGATGCACTGGCGCGCCGGCACCGGCACCGCCCATGCGCTGAATTTCGGCATGTCCGCACCTTCGGGCCTGCGCCTTGCCGATTTCCCGCTCTCGGGCGAGGGCGTCGCGGCCGATCTCTTTCCCTGGGACCGGGTGGTCGAGGATCGCAACGTGCAGGGCGCCCGCGCGGTCGCGGTGCCGGGGGTCGTGGCCGGGCTCGATGCGGCGCATGCGCGCTGGGGCCGCATGCCGTGGGCCGACCTGCTGCAGCCCGCGATCGCCGATGCCCGCCGCGGCATGGAGGTCGATTGGTACGCCGCGCTCATCATCGCGAGTGCCGCGCGGGACCTGGCCCGGGACCCGGATGCGGCGGCGCAGTTCCTGCAGGACGGCCGCTTCCCGCGGTCCTTTTCCTGGACCGCGCAGGGCAATGACCGGATCGACCAGTCGCGGATGGCCGACAGCCTCGACATCCTCGCCCGCGACGGCGCGGCGGCGCTTCACGGCGGCGATCTGGGTGCGGCTCTGGCCGCGGATGTCGCGGCCAAGGGCGGCTATCTGAGCCGCGAGGACCTCGAAGCGGTCACGCCCCGGATCGAGGCCCCGCTTTCCGTGCCCTACCGCGCGGCGCGCTTCGAGGTAATGCCGGGTCTCACCGCCGGTCCGACCTTCGCCCATGCCATGGCGCGTCTGGCCGAGGCGCCCAGGGCCACGCTCGACGAGATGCGGCCCGCCCATGCGCGCGCGCTGCTGTCGGCATACCGCGCGCGGCTCACCACGATGGGGCACGATGGCGAGGTCCATGCGGCCCCGGGATCGACCACGCATTTCTCGGTGGTGGACCGGCAGGGCAACATGGTCGCGCATACCCAGACGCTTCTGTCGATCTTCGGCGCGCGCGTGGTCTCGCCATCGACGGGCTTCCTGCTCAACAACGGCATCATGTGGTTCGACCCGGTGCAGGGTCGGGCCAATTCGCTGACCCCCGGCGCACCCTGCCTGATGAATATCTGCCCCGTGCTCGGCCAGGTGAACGGGGCGCGCGTCGCCTTGGGGGCCGCGGGCGGGCGCAAGATCGTCTCCGCCGTGGTGCAACTCGCGGCGTTTCTTGCCGATCACGACATGGATCTCGCGACGGCCTTCGCCACGCCACGGATCGACGTGTCGGGCGCCGACCGGATCGTCGCGGATGACGCACTGCCGGGTCCGGTGCGCGACGCCCTGCAGGCGGTGGCACCCACCTCCGTGGTGCGCCGGTCGATGCTGCCCTATCCCTTCGCCATCCCCTCGGGCGTCGCGACGCGGGAGGGTCGCCAGACCGGCGCGACCGAAATCATGGCGCCCTGGGCGGATGCCGTCACTGAGCCCGCCGCGCTCTAGGCACGCTTGGCGATGGCCGCATGGAGCGCCTTCGGCACACTCGTCACGAAGCAATCCCCACTCCGAAGGCTAGAAATTAATCAAACCCGCGCGCCGTCCCCCGCCGGTCGCGCCTTTTTTGTTGCGCGGGCCGCGGGCGAGCGGGTCAGCATGGGGCTGCAGGACGTTTAGGGTTCCGCCGCGCATCCGCGGGTCTGGTCCGAGAAACGTCACCTGACCGGCAAATTCCGGGCGGGCACACGGCGGGCCAAAATCCCGGGAGGCATACTGCGCAGGTTTGACCCGCGCCCTCCTCCTTGTTCCGCCAGCGGGTCGGACCTCACCTCGAATGCGGGCGGGACGCTGACAAAGGGTAAGTCCATGAACAGAAGAACGCTGCTGTCAACGACGGTCATGTCTCTCGGTCTCCTTGCCGCGACGCAGGGTCCCGTCGCCGCGCAGGAAAAGACCGAATTCCGGCTGGCCTGGTCCATCTACGTGGGCTGGATGCCCTGGGGGTACCTCGAGGAATCGGGCATCATGGACAAGTGGGCCGAGAAATACGGCATCACCGTCGATATCGTGCAGATCAACGACTACGTCGAATCGATCAACCAATACACGGCGGGCGCTTTCGATGGCGTCTCCGCGACCAACATGGACACGCTGTCGATCCCGGCCGGCGGCGGCGTCGACACCACGGCGCTTATCATCGGGGATTATTCCAACGGCAACGACGCGGTCATCGCCAAGGGCGACATGACCCTCGCGGATCTGGCGGGCACCCGCGTGAACCTCGTCGAGCTGTCGGTGTCGCATTACCTGCTGGCCCGCGCGCTCGATTCCGTGGGCCTGGCCGAGCGGGACCTCGACGGCGTCGTCAATACCTCGGACGCGGACATGATCGCTGCCTTCGCGACCGACGATGTCAGCACGGTGGTGACCTGGAACCCGCTCGTGTCGGAGATTCTGTCCTCGAACCCCGATGCGACAAACCTCTTCGACAGCTCCGCCATCCCGGGCGAGATCCTCGACCTGATGGTGGTCAACACCGAAACGCTGGCGGCCAATCCCGATTTCGGCAAGGCCGTCGTCGGCGCCTGGTACGAGGTCATGGGCCTGATGGCCGCGGGCGACGAAGAGGCATTGACCGCCATGGCCGAGGCCTCGGGCACCGATCTTGCGGGCTACAAGGCGCAGCTCGACGCGACCGAGATGTTCTTCGATCCCGCCGAGGCCGTCGCGCAGGCCGCGAGCCCCGATCTGCCCGCAACCATGGTCAGCGTCGCCGAATTCCTGTTCGACAAGGGCATCCTCGGCGTGGATGCGCCGTCGGCGGATTTCGTCGGCATCGAATACCCGGACGGCACGGTGACCGGGAACGCGGACAACGTCACGTTCCGGTTCGATGCCAGCTACATGCAGATGGCCGCGGACGGCGCGCTTTGAGCTGACGAAATGCCTCACCCGGCCGGAGGCGGCCGGGCATCCTCCACCCCCGCCCGAGACATCGCGCATGCGCCTGATCAACCGCCGCCCCACCTCGCCGCCGCTTGCGGTCGTGCTGGCCGCCCTGCCCTTCGTCGCCGTGGCCGTGGCCTATGCCATCGGCTCCGACATCCGGCTGGCCGCCAATCCGCAGGACAAGCTGCTGCCGGCACCCGCGACCATCCTCGAGACCGCGATCCGGCTCTTCACCGAGGGCGACCGGCGGTCGGGCGACATCCTGCTCTGGCACGACACCTGGGCGAGCCTCCGGCGGCTCTTCTTCGGCGTGGGGATCGGCGCGATCATCTCGCTCGTCGCGGGCGTTCTCATCGGCATGCTGCCTTACGCGCGGCGCACCTTCTCGGATTTCGTGGCGGTGCTGTCGATGGTGCCGCCGCTGGCGATGCTGCCGATCCTGTTCATCGTCTTCGGGCTCGGCGAGACCTCGAAGATCGTGCTGATCGTCGTGGGAATCACGCCGTTCCTGATCCGCGACCTGAGCCAGCGCGTCCTCGACATCCCGCACGAGGAGATCGTGAAGGCGCAGACGCTGGGCGCCTCGAGCCTCGTGATCGCGCTGCGCGTGGTGCTGCCGCAGATCCTGCCGCGGCTCATCGCGGCGGTGCGGCTGTCGCTGGGATCAGCCTGGCTGTTCCTGATCGCCGCCGAAGCGGTCGCGGCGGATGTGGGGCTCGGCTATCGCATCTTCCTTGTCCGCCGCTACCTCGCGATGGACATCATCCTGACCTACGTCATCTGGATCACGCTTCTGGCCTTCCTGATCGACTGGGCGCTAAAGGTCGCCTCGCGCCGCGCCTTTCCCTGGCTGGGGGCGGGCCTGTGAGTTTCGTGTCGGTCACAGATGTCTGGCAATCCTATGACGGACGGTCGATCATCGAGCGGGTCAATCTCGACGTGGCCGAGGGCGAATTCGTGTCGATCGTCGGCGCGTCGGGCTGCGGCAAGTCGACCTTCCTGCGGCTGCTCTTGGCCGATGAGCGCCCGACCCGCGGCACGATCCGTATCGATGGCGGCGCTCCGGCGGTGGAGCCCGGGCGCGAACGTGGCGTCGTCTTCCAGCGCTATTCGGTCTTCCCGCATATGAGCGTGCGCGACAACATCGTGGCCGCCGAAAGCTTCGCCACGGGGCTCGGCCGCTTCTTCGGAGCGAAGCTGCGCGCGGCCCGCGCACGGGCGGATGGCACGCTCGACCGGATTGGCCTGGCCCATGTGGCGGGCAATTATCCCGCGACGCTCTCGGGCGGGATGCAGCAGCGGCTGGCCATCGGGCAGGCCCTGACCGCCCGCCCGCGTATCCTGCTGCTGGACGAGCCCTTCGGCGCGCTCGATCCCGGAACGCGGATCGCGATGCACGATTTCCTGACCGAGCTTCGGGCCGAGACCGCGATGACCGTCTTCATGGTCACCCATGACCTCTCCGAGGGTTTCAAGCTGGGCGACCGGGTGCTGGTCTTCGACAAGCCGCGCTGGGACCCCGACTACCCCGAGAAGTTCGGCGCCACGATCACCTACGATTTCGACGCCCGGGACGGGGGCATCCCCTATCAGCGCATCCTCGAGAAGGCCCCCGGCCTCGCCCCAGACATCGTGTCCGACATCGCCCCTGACATCGCGGGCCCGGCCTAGCCCGGCCCGTTCCAACGCCCATGCGCGCCGCCGGACCCCGCGCATGGGAAACAGCCAAGGTCCGGAAGCCGCACGCCCGCAGACGGGCGCACCCGAGAGGGAGACCGACATGCTCTTCGAGCCCATGACCCGCCAAGGCAGGTCCCACCACCCCGACGCCGCCCGCGCACGCCACAGGGCGCGCGACCGGCGCTTTCATCATCCCGACCTCACCAAGCTCGGCGGCTGGCGCGCCATGCAGAAAGAGGGCGAATTGCCCGAGGGCCGCTGGGACGAGGAGCGCCGCTGGGCGCTCCGCATGGGCCTGACCGGCGCCGACAGCATCGACGACAAGTCGATCCCGACCTTCGCGCGGGGCGAGCTGCCGCATTACGCGGGCATCAACACCTTCCTCAAGGCGCCCTATACCGAGGATGTCCTCGAGGTGGCCAATTACGACGCGACCGTGCTCGGCATCCCCTTCGACGGCGGCACCACCTACCGGCCCGGCACCCGCTTCGGCCCGCAGGGCGTGCGCAAGATCTCGGCGCTTTATACCCCCTACAACTACGAGATCGGCGTCGATCTGCGCGAACAGATGACGCTTTGCGATGCGGGCGACGTGTTCACCATCCCCGCCAATATCGAGAAGAGCTTCGATCAGATCAGCCGCGCGGTGAGCCATGTGTTCTCGTCGGGCTCGCTGCCGATCATGATCGGGGGCGATCATTCCATCGGCTTTCCCTGCGTGCGCGGCATCGCCGAATGCACCTCGAAGAAGATCGGCATCGTGCATTTCGACCGCCATGCGGACATCCAGGAAAAGGACCTGGACGAGCGGATGCACACCACGCCGTGGTTCCATGCCACCAATATGCCGAACGTGCCCGCGAAGAACCTCGTGCAGGTTGGCATCGGCGGCTGGCAGGTGCCGCGCGAGGCGGTGAAGGTCGCCCGCGAGCGGCAGACCAACATCATCACCATGTCCGACATGGAGGCGATGGGCATCGACAAGACCGCCGAGATGGCGCTCGAGATGGCCTGGGATGGGGTCGACATGGTCTACATGTCCTTCGACATCGACAGCATCGATTGCGGCTTCGTGCCGGGCACCGGCTGGCCCGAACCGGGCGGCTTCCTGCCGCGCGAGGCGCTGGCGCTGGCCTCGAAGGTCGCGGCCGAGGGCATCTGCGGGATGGAGCTGGTGGAGGTCTCGCCGCCCTACGACACCTCCGACATCACCGCGCTGATGGGCACGCGGGTGATCGTGGACGTGCTGGGCGCGATGGTCTCGAACGGCACGCTGGGCAAGCACAAGCAGCATATCGACAAGCCCGTCTCGATCCCCCATGGCGAGTTCGAGGGCAAGAGGTGGTCCAATGCCACATGATCACGGGCCCCACGGGCATCATCCCCATCATCACCACGACCATGACCACGCGCACGGCCCCGGTCACAACCATGCCGATGCGGAGCACCTGCACAGCCACATGCACCACCATGATGCGGCGGCGGACCTGCAGGTGCTGGCCACGCAATTCATCGCGGGCTTCCTGCAGGCCGATGACAAGACGAGCTATCTCAAGCTCGCGGGCGTGCCGTTCGAACGGGCCTCGAAGGACGGCGCCAAGGCGCTGAAACTCGTCGACGTGGAACTGACGACCGACTGGCAGGTGGGCACCGCCTCCCCGAGCTTCGGCTCACGCGAATTGTCCTACCTGCCCTTCCCCGGAGAGATGGTGCGGGAACGCACCAACATGTCCCTGATCTACGTGTCGCTCGACGAGAAATCCGTCCTCGACATCCGCGACTTTCTCAACACCCGCAAACAGGAGATCGAAAGATGAAGACACTGCCCCTCGCCGCCCTCGCGGCGCTGACCGCCCTGCCCGCCGCGGCCCATACCGAGGCCACGCTGCATGTCCACCATGCCGAAACCGGGTCGATGATACTCGCGGGCGCGATGGTGGTCGTGGCGCTGGCCCTGACGCTTCGGCGCTGAACGGAAACGGGCGGCCCCGGATCCCTCCGAAGGCCGCCCGCGCAGGCGACGCAGTCAAAGCCGCAGGCCCGCCTCAGTTCAGGCGCTGGCCGGTCTCGGGCTCGAAATAGGAGACCTTGCCCAGATCGAAGGCCAGCGATTGCTGCGCGCCGGCTTTGGCGCTGGTTTCCGCGTGCAGGCGGGCGGTCACGTGCTTGCCGCCCAGCTGCATGACCGCGTAGGTATCGGCGCCCGCGGGTTCCACGATCTCGATCAGGCATTCGGCGATCTGCGCGTGCTCGCTGGTCAGGCGCGCGGGATCGGCGATATCCTCGGGCCGGACGCCCATGATGACGTCTTCGGGCAGATCGGTGTTGCGGGTGTCGGTCAGCACGATCGGTTCGCCGTCCTTGCGGGCGATCTCGATCTTGGTGCCGTTGCCGTTGCGCCGCGCCTTGGCCGGGATCAGGTTCATCGCGGGCGAGCCCATGAAATCGGCCACGAAGAGGTTGGCCGGGCGGTTGTAGATCTCCGCCGGGGAGCCGATCTGCTGGATCACCCCGCCCTTCATGACGACGATCTTGGTGGCCAGCGTCATCGCCTCGATCTGGTCGTGGGTGACGTAGACCATCGACGCGCCAAGCTTCTGGTGCAGGGCCTTGATCTCGGTGCGCATCTCGACGCGCAGCTTGGCATCGAGGTTCGACAGCGGCTCGTCGAAGAGAAAGAGCTTGGGATCGCGTACCAGCGCGCGGCCCATGGCGACCCGCTGGCGTTGACCGCCCGAGAGTTGCCCGGGCTTGCGGTGCAGCAATTGCTCGATCTGCAGCTGTGCCGCGACGTGCTTCAGCTTGGCCTCCTGCGTGGCGGGATCGACGCCGCGCACCTTCATGCCGAAGGTGATGTTCTTGGCCACGGTCATGGTCGGGTAAAGCGCGTAGGACTGGAACACCATGGCAATGTCGCGGTCTTTGGGGCTGACATTGGTCATGTTCTGACCGCCGATGAAGAGATCGCCGCCGGAGATCGGCTCAAGCCCCGCGATGCAGTTGAGAAGCGTGGACTTGCCGCAACCCGAGGGGCCGACGAGGACTAGGAAATCGCCCTCCTCGATCGACACGTTGATGTCGTGCAGCACCGCGGTCGCGCCGTAGTTCTTGTAGAGGTTCTTGACGTCGAGGATCGGGGACATCGGACTTATCCTTTCACGGAACCGGCGGTCAGACCGCGGATGAAATACTTTCCGGCAACCACGTAGACGAACAGCGTCGGCAGGGCCGCGATGATCGCGGCGGCCATGTCGACGTTGTATTCCTTCACGCCGGTGGTCGAATTGACGATGTTGTTGAGCGCGACCGTCACAGGCTGCGTGCCCGCCTGGCTGAAGGAGACGCCGAACAGGAAATCGTTCCAGATCTGGGTGAACTGCCAGATGACGGTGACGACGATGATCGGCAGCGACAGCGGCAGGAAGATCGACCAGAAGATGCGGAAGAACCCCGCGCCATCGACCTTGGCGGCCTTGGTCAGCTCGTCCGGGATCGACACGTAGTAATTGCGGAAGAACAGCGTGGTGAAGCCCAGGCCGTAGATCACGTGCACGAAGACGAGCCCCGGAATGGTCCCGGCGATGCCCATCACCCCCAACATCCGCGCCATCGGCAGCAGCACCACCTGGAACGGGATGAAACAGCCAAAGAGCATCAGCGCGAAGAAGATGTTGGCCCCCTTGAAGCGCCATTGCGCGACGACATAGCCGTTCAGCGCACCGAGCAGGGTCGAGATCAGAACGCCCGGAATGGCGATCAGCACGGAGTTCCAGAAGAACGGGCGCACGCCTTCGCACTGGATGCCCGTGCAGGCCTCGGACCAGGCGCTGCGCCACGCGTCGAAGGTGACATCGCGCGGCAGGGACATCAGATCGCCGGTGCGGATCTCGTCGAGCGATTTCAGCGACGTGGTGATCATCACGAAAAGCGGCATCAGGTAGAACAGCGCGAAGATGCACAGCGCGAGATAGAGGATGATGCGCAGCGCCAGCTTGGTCGTCTGGCTCTGGCTGCGGGCCATCGAGGGACCGCCGCTGGAAGAGATATCAGCCATCTTTGGTCCTCAATTCCGAATAAAGGTAGGGAACGACGATCGCGAAGACGACGAGCATCATGACCATGGCGGAGCTGGCCGCCTGGCCGATATCGCCGCGCGAGAAGGCCATCGCGTACATGTAGGTTGCGGGCAGATCGGTGGCGTAGCCCGGGCCCCCGCCGGTCAGCGCGATCACGAGGTCGAAGGACTTGATCGCGAGATGCGCCAGCACGATGAACGCGCTGAGAAAGATCGGCGCCATCGAGGGGATGATGATCGCGGTGTAGACGCGCCAATGCGGGATGCCGTCGACCTGCGCGGCCTTGATGATCTCGCCATCGACGGAGCGCAGACCCGCGAGGAAAAGCGCCATCACGAAGCCGGAGCTTTGCCATATCGCGGCGATCACGATGGTGTAGATGGCCATGTCGGGATCGACCAGCCAGTCGAAGCGGAACTCCTCGAAGCCCCAGCCTCGGACCATCGCCTCGAGGCCGAGCCCCGGATTGAGGATCCATTTCCACGCGGTGCCGGTGACGATCATCGACAGCGCCATCGGGTAGAGGTAGATCGTGCGGATCGCGCCCTCGGTGCGGATCTTCTGATCGAGCAGGATCGCCAGCAGCAATCCCAGAACCATCGCGATGATGATGAAGAGCGATCCGAAGATGAACAGGTTGACCATCGCCGTCTCGAAGCGCGGCGAGGCGGCCAGACGTTCATACTGGATGAAGCTGTCGAGCTCGTAGCGCGGCATCAGGCGCGAGCGCGTCAGGGACACCCAGGCCGTCCAGCCGATGAAGCCGTAGACGAAGATCATGACCGCGATGAACGACGGTGCCAGAACGATCTTCGGCATGTTGTCTTGAAGCCATTTCGACATGGCGTGTCCCCCCTTTGCCTCCCGTGGCCCTGCCCCCCGAGGGGCAAGGCCTGCTTTGGTAATCGCGGGCGATTACATGGAGTTGGCGACTGCGTCCGTCAGCATCTGCACGGCGTCCTCGGACGACATGTCAGAGTTGAAATGCGCGGTGACGACATCGGTGATCGCACCGGCCTGCGCGCCGAAGAGCGCCATGCCATGGGCATAGGACGGCAGGAGCGAGCCGCCGTCAGACGACGCGGCCATGTCGGCCGAAGACGTCTGCGCGCAGCTGTCGAACCCGTCGAGCGCGACGTCGGTGCGCGCGGGGATCGAGCCCTTGTTCATGTTGAACACTTCCTGGAAGGTCGGGCCCATCACCAGCTCCGCCAGAAGCTCCTGGCCAGCTTCTTTCGCCTCGCCGCCCACTTCGAACATCGCGAAGCTGTCGACGTTGTAGAGGAAGCCCTCACCGGGCGTGGAGGCGCAGGTGAAATCGACACCCGGCTCCTGACCGGCGGCGAGGAATTCACCCTTGGCCCAGTCGCCCATGATTTGGAAGGCGGCCTCGCCGTTCATGACCATCGCGGTGGCGAGGTTCCAGTCGCGGCCCGAGAAGTTGTCGTCGACATAGCCGCGCAGCGTGCGCATCTGGTCGAAGACCGCAACCATCGTGTCCGAGCCCAGCGCTTCGGGATCGAGGTCGACCAGCGCCTTCTGGTAGAAGTCCGGACCGCCGAGACCCAGAACCACGGTCTCGAAGACGGTGGCGTCCTGCCAGGCCTGACCGCCATGGGCGAGCGGGATGATGCCCGCCGCCTGCAGCGTCTCGGCCGCGGCGTTGAACTCGTCCCAGGTGGTGGGCATCTCGATGTTGTTGGCCGCGAGGATCTCGGTGTTGGCCCAGATCCAGTCCACGCGGTGCACGTTCACCGGAACCGCGCACCAAGTGCCGTCGCACTTCATGTGCGAGGCGATCGAAGCGGGCAGCAGCTCGCCCCAGTTATTGGCCTCGGCGACGTCCGAGATATCGGCCAGAACGCCTTCCTGATACCATTCCTGAATGGACGGGCCCTTGATCTGTGCCGCGGTCGGTGCGTTGCCGGACAGCACGCGGGCACGCAGCGCGGTGCCTGCCGCATCGCCGCCGCCGCCTGCGACGGGCATGTCGGTCCAGGTGCCGCCATTGGCCGCGAATTCTTCCTGCAGCACGGCCACGGACTTGGCCTCGCCGCCGGACGTCCAGTAATGCAGGACTTCCGCTTCGGGCGTGACGTGGCTTTCGGCCAGTGCCCCGTTTGCGGCCACGATCGCGATCGCGGACGCCATTGCAAATGCGCCGTATTTCATCTTGGTTTCCTCCCAGAGATTGCCCGTGTCGGGCTTGCGTGGCGGGACTGTGTCGCCCGGATCGCAGCCTTGCAACGCGGGAATGGCCGCTGCCCGCCCGGGACATGCAATTAATCGGGCAAGCCGTTACACGTTGTTACGCAAAGCCCTGTCGCGGCGCGGGCAGGGACCTATCATGCCCCGCGCAGGCGCCCGTGCGACGCTGTGCCGAAGGAGATCTTGGATGACGATTCCGCGGATTCTGGTGGTCGATGACGACGCGGAGATGCGCCGCATGATGACCCAGTTCCTGCAGAAGAACGGCTCCATCGCACTGCCTGCCGCGAACGAGGCGGAGGTGCGCGCGCATCTCGACGGCGGGCGGATCGACCTCATCCTGCTCGACGTGATGCTGGGCGACGAGAACGGCCTGTCGATCTGCGACCGGCTGCGGCGCGAACAGGATGTGCCGGTCATCATGGTCTCGGCGCTGTCCGCCGATCACCAGCGGATGCAGGGCTACGAGGTCGGCGCGGACGACTACATCGCCAAGCCCTTCAATCCCGAACTGATGCTGGCGCGGGTCAAGGCCGTGCTGAAGCGCACCCGGCGCGCCTCCTCGCTCGCGCATCGCCGCAAGACCGAGACCTTCCACTTCCGCGGCTGGCGCTACGACGCCAAGCGCCGCGAGGCGCTGTCGCCCGACGGCGTGCAGGTCGCCCTGTCCAAGCGCGAGACCGCGCTTCTGCAGGTGCTGCTGGCCAATCCCTTCATCCCCCTGACCCGCGAGGAGATCGCCGAGGCGCTCAGCCTCGACGAGGCCGCACCGCAGCCGGGCGATGCGACGGGCCGCTCCATCGACATGCTGGTCAAGCGCCTGCGCTCCAAGATCGAGGCCAACCCGAAGGAACCCGACGTGCTGCGGACCGAACGCGGCGTGGGCTACGTCTTCGCGGTCGACGTGACGACCGAAGATCGATGACGCGGCACGCGCCCAGCCTGCGCTTCGTGGGCATGGTTCTCGTGCTGCTGGCCTTCGCCGCGGGCGCGGTCACGGCCTGGGCCTGGGTGCGGTCGGACGCGCGCTGGCAGCAGCACCGCGCCGAGGCCTACGTCGCGGGGCTGGCACTTTACGCGACGCTGCAGACCGGGACCGCGGCGCCCACGGGCATGGGCATCGTCCCGCTGTCCGCCGACGATCAGCGCCGCGCGGATGCGGGCGATTTCCTGCAATTGTCGCGCGCGCCGCAGGTCGTGCGCACCACCATCGTGCCCATCCTGCCCGATCCCGGCAGCGGCGGGCTGGCCCAGGCGCTGACCCTCGTGATCCTGTCGCCGGACATCGTCTATCCGATCGCCCCCCTGCAGCAGCGCACCGAGCAGACCGCGGCGGAGACCGCGGGCGGGGTGCTGCGCCTTCTGGCCACCTATTGCAGCGATCCGGTGGTTCTGGCCCGCACCGGCACCGGCCCCTGGTCCTATGTCGAGGGCGGACGCTTCTGGAACTGTGCTGCCGCCCCCGCCGACCTGCGGCTCTGGGCCGCGATGGGGGCGGCGATCGCCCTTGCCGGTCTGCTCACGGTGCTCTTGAACACCACGGCGCATTTCACCGATTTCGCGACCCGCCTGCGCAGCCGCCGCAGGCTCGACGGTCCGGAAAGCTACGACACCGACGGGCCGAAGGAATTGCAGGACATCGTGACGGCCGTGAACACCCACCTGGAGGCCGAGCGCGCCCAACTGGCCGCCCGCGCCGCCGTGCTCTCCGGGGTCAGCCACGATCTCGGCACGCCGGCGACCCGGCTGCGCCTGCGCACGGCGCTCATCGAGGATGCGGAGCTGCGCGGCAAGCTCGAACAGGACATCGACAGCATGACCGGCATGATCGAAAGCGTGCTGACCTATACCCGTGCCGAGATGAACGCCGAGGAGCCCCGGCCGATCTCGCTGCAATCGCTGGTCGAGGCGATCGTCGCGGATTACGAGGATATCGGCAAACCGGTGCGGCTGCGGCCGCCCCGCGACGTGGTGCTGCAGGGCGCGCAATCGGTCTTCATGTCCCGGCGCGGCAGCAGCGTCATCTCGGGCGATCACGACATCGTCGTGCGGGCGCGTCCGATCTCGCTGCAGCGGGCGATCTGCAACCTCATCGACAACGCTCTGAAATACGGTCGCCGCTCCACGGTCGGGCTCGAGACGGACGCGGCCAGCGTGACGATCACGGTCGAGGATGAGGGCACGGCCAGCACAGCGAAGGATATCGAAAAGCTGATGGCGCCCTTCACCCGCGGTGACAACACCGCCGCGAAGCACGGCTACGGGCTCGGCCTGACCATCGTGAACACCATCGCCAGCCTGCATGGCGGCGCGCTGTCTTTCGAGGATACGCCGACGGGGATCACCGCCCGCCTGACCATCGCGCGCGGCTAGGTGCGGCGTGCCCGAACTTGGCGGCGCTATTTCGGCGGATTTGTCCTCGCAGGAGCCGAGGCACCGCGTCTGATTGTATGTAGGTGGGACTCGGTGAGCGCTTTTGTCTACCCCTCACCCCGGAAATAGACTGCGTTGCCGCCCCGAAACTTCATTTGGTGGCGCCGGCTTGTGAGGCGCAAGGCCAGATGGGACCGAACCAGGTGAGCCGTGGCGGCGGGGATCGCCTCGACGCGTTCAACAGCATTCTCGACCGGCAGCTTGGCCATTCCCCAACGCAAAGCATCGAGATGCTGAAAGCCTCGCGCTCGGGCTAGGTCACGCGCGGCGTCGTAATGCGTTCGCATCGCCAATGTTCGGGTCCGTCCGCGCCTTCGAGGCCTAGACTGGCCTGCTCCCTGCGGTCCGCCTTGCTCCGAGCGGCCTTCTCCGAGTCGGTGTGCAGGCTGATCCAGTGGGTTTCGCGTGGTTCGATGCCCCGATGCCGGCACGGTCGTGGCGGCACAGGTAGAAAAGACGCTTCGTTAGACGATAATCCTGATCGAGAAATCCCCGATTTGTGCAGAAATCAACCGGATCGGATGCCCTCTCTGGCGCGAAAACGCCAATTCCCGTTTTTGTGTCAGTAAGTCATTAGCCGGGCATTTTGAGAATAATGGCGGTGCCGTCAGCCGAATTCGGTCTTATCTCCACGAGGACAGTCACATTGCGTCTTATGCTGAATGGACGCCGCGCCACTTGGCAAGAGAAGCGGTCGGTTGGCTTTGAAATGAGGTCGTAGTGAAAAGCTGCGCTCTTGGTTGAAGCGGTCAGTAATGAGGGGTGGACGGCTGCAAAATATTGAAGATTTTGCAGCCACGAGAACTCGGGCATCGCCTTCTCCCGTCGTCGGAACGACAGGTGCGCGTTTTCCGCCCCATCGTTCGTCCACCGACCTGTCTTCTGCCGGTCGCCCGCTGCAATTTCCTTCAGTGCACCGGCGTTTGACCGGAGATTGGCCGTTGCGATGACGTGGGGCTGACCGTGCTTGCGGATCGCATTCTTTAGAAATCTCAGAGTTACCTTCTTGAAACGTGCCTACGCCACGAAGCTTTCGGGAACCTCACGCTCGCGATCCACCGCCCGCCACGGAAAGCCAGGTTCGCCGTCAATTTTCAAGGACGTCACGCCGAGTTGTGATCGTCAGCGACTGGCTTTCCTGCGTTTGATTTGACGCTTTCGGATCTTGGCGGAGAAGCTCGGGCCGAACCGATGCCACCAGACACTGACTATCTCATGGCTCAAATTGGCGCCGCACTGATGCAGCAGACCCTCAACATTCCCAAGTGAGAGCGGGAGCCGGACGTAGGTCATCACGGCCAGGTGGATGGTTTTCGGAGAGGTCTTGAAGTAGTTGAAAAGTTTGTGCTTTGCCATTTTTTTGAGGCGATGATGATGTGACCGCCAACTGTCAGGCGTGACGCTCGACTGTGAACTGGCAGCACTTGAACGGTCTGACGTCGGGAACGGGCATAAAGATTTCGAGCGGTTCCACATCGAATGGGCGATGGTGTTCCGTACCGATCTTGGGCAAGCCAAGGACAGGACCGGCAAGTTCTTGAGCAAATCCACCAGCCGCGCGATCATGGCAACCGTGCGCGAGTTCACGATCTGGCTTTCTCAGCAGGAAGGCTACAGGAGCCGGATCAGAACGTCCGATGCCGACTACTTCAACCTGTCGCGCCGCGACGAAGCCGAAGCCCGTGCATCGTCTCGCCGCCCCACTCCCAGCGTCCAGCAGGGGCAACACGCTTTCGATTTGATGCCCTCGACCACCCCGCGCGAAATGCGGGACAAGGCCGTCTTCGCCTTACTTTGCCTTACGGGTATCCGTGTCGGTGCATTGATCAGTCTGTGCATCCGGCATGTCGATCTGGATGAGAAATCCGTGACGCAGAACCCCCGCGAAGTGGCGACGAAGTTCGGCAAACGCATCGACACCTTTTTTGCAAAAGGCTTACCCGAGGCCAAAGCTGTTTTGCGGAACTGGATCGCCTACCTGGAAGACGAAGCGCTCTATGGCCCGGACGACCCGCTTTTCCCAGCAACCGCCATCGCACCAAACTCGAATACCGGCTTCACGGTCGAAGGTTTCGAGCGCCGCCCGTGGAAAAGCACGGAACCAGTCCGCAAGATCGTCAACGCTGCCTTCCAAGCCGCCAAGCTGGACAGCTTCGGCCCGCACGCCTTCCGCCACATGCTCGCCCGCCATGCCGCACAGAATTGCACTGCGGTCGCGGAAATCGTCGCCACAGCGCGGAACCTCGGTCATTCCGATGTGCGGACAACGTTGCGCAGCTATGGCCAGATCAGCCGCGAACGCCAGCGCGCCTTGATTACAGGCGAGTCTGGCGATGACCTGATGGAGGACTGATCCGACTGCAGAGCAAAGGATCACCGCGCGTGGGAACAAGCATTCGCAAATTCAATTTTTACCAGCAAAAACAATTTATTAGGCTGATATAGTGGCGGTGCTGTCAGACCAATTCGAACCCGTCTCTGCCAGGACAGTGACACTGCCCCTTATGCGGCGCAAAGACCGCGCCACTCGGCAAGAGCAGCGGCGCGATTTGCCTTGAAGAGGGGTCTGCTCGAGAGGCTGCGCTCCTGGTTGAAGTGGTTAGAGACAGAGGCGTGGACAGCGGCGAATTTCTGCAAACTTCGCATGCGACGAAACCGAAGCATCGCCCGTTCCCGTCGTCGGAACGGCAAGTGTGAGTTCTCTGCTCGATTGTTCTTCCAACGGCCTGTTTCTTGTCGATCTTCGGAACCGATTTGCTTCAGCGCGGCACCATAGGATCGGAGCATGTCCGTCACGATCACCTCGGGCCGACCATGTTTGCGCATTGCTTTCTTTAGGAATTTCAACGCGGCCTTCTTGTCTCGAGTCTTCGTCACGATGCTTTCGAGTACCTCGCCTTCGTGATCAACGGCCCGCCAAAGATAGTGGCGCTCGCCATTGATCTTCACGAACATCTCGTCGAGATGCCAACGCCAACTGCTGGATTTCATCCCTTCGATGCGCCGCCTACGGATCTCCGAGGCGAACAGTGGCCCAAACCGGTGCCACCAGAACCGGACCGTCTCATGGCTGACATCGACGCCACGTTCGTGCAGCAAATCCTCTACATTGCGCAGCGAAAGCGGAAAACGGACGTACAGCATCACCGCCAGGCGGATTATCTCGGGGCTTGTCTTGAACCACTTGAATGGGCTGGGTTTGGTCATGCGGGGCGCTAGCCAGCGCCCTACCCCGCCTCAAGACAAGTTCCTCTGACAAAGCCCCTGAAAGGGCTGGGTTTGGTCATGCGAGGACGCTAGCCAGCGCCCTGCCCCGGCTCAAGCCAGGTTCCTCTGACAGTGCCTCCTGGGACGTTATCAAGGCAAGTTCGTCTGACAGTCGCCCTTTGCTGGGCAGGCCGATCCAGACACCATATCCGGTGTACCAATTACTCCTTCTCGAGGTACTCCAGCATGATCTCCGCGCTGGACCGGTCAAGCGGTACGCCATCCGGATTATCTCTCAGGCCGGGCTCGGCGAAGACCTGTCTGATCGCGCCGTCTTCGACCAGCATCGAATACCGCCAGCTCCGCAGGCCCATCCCATGGTCCGAGCGGTCGACGAGCATGCCCATCATCCGGGTGAACGCGCCATTTCCATCCGGTAGCATGAAGACCTTCTCGATATTTCGCGATCTGGCCCATTGGAACATGACAAAGGCATCATTGACGGCGAGGCAGATGACCCGGTCGATACCACATGCCATGAAGTCGGCATGCAGGCGTTCGTAGCCGGGCAGATGGCTGTCCGAGCAGGCAGGCGTGAATGCTCCGGGAAGCGCGAAGAGGACGATCCGCTTGCCTGCGAACACGTCTGCGGTCGTCAGCGCCTTCCACTCGAATGGATTGTCGCCACCGAGTGCGGCGTTGCGCACTCGGGTATGAAACACGGTGTCGGGGACCTGTTGTGGTGTCACGGTGGCTCTCCTCGAACTCAGAACTTCACCGTAACCGTCTTGAGATGCGAGTAGTGATGGATTGCCTCGATCCCCTTCTCGCGTCCGTAGCCCGAATTCTTGTAGCCGCCGAAAGGCGTTTGGACAGACATCGTATTCCAGACATTGACGAAGATCTGGCCCGCGTCGATCCGGTCGGCAACGCGCAGGGCGCGGCTGATGTTTTGGCTCCAGACCGTGCCGATCAGGCCGTAATCGCTGTCGTTGGCGATGCGGATCGCATCCTCTTCGGTGTCGAAGGGAATCACGACGCCGACGGGACCGAATATTTCCTCCTGCGCGATGCGCATGTCGTTCGACACATCGGCGTAGAGCGTGGGCTGGATGTAGAACCCGTCACCGTCAGCCACGGCGCCGCCGTGAAGACAACGCGCACCATCTTCTTCGGCGACCTTGAAGTATGTCTGCACGCGCCGGAATTGCGCAGGCGTAATGATGGGGCCGAGATTCTCACCAGGAACAATGCCTTCCACCGCTTTCTTCAACTTACCGAGGAATGCGTCGTAGACGGACCGCTGCACCAGCACGCGCGTGCCGGCGGAGCAAACCTGACCGGCGTTGAGTGTGAAGCCCTTAACGGCCTCGGTCGCAGCGGTGTCAAGATCGGCGTCATCGAACACAATGTTGGCCGACTTGCCACCGAGTTCCAGCGTGAGGGGAATGATCCGGTCGGCCGCGATATGACCGATGGCCCGGCCCACGCCGACCGATCCCGTGAAGGCGACCTTGCGGACATCGGGATGGCTCACGATGGCTTCGCCCACGTCCTTGCCGGTTCCGAGTACGACATTGATGACGCCGCTGGGAAAGCCGACTTCGCTCGCCATCCGGGCCATGGCGACCGTGGTTTGGGACGTGATCTCGGAGGGTTTCGCGACGATCACATTGCCCGCGACCAGCGCCGGCGCGATAGCCCGAGCGGCCTGGTTCAGCGGCAGGTTCCAAGGCGTGATGACACCGACGATCCCGTAGGGCTCGCGCTTGGTGAAGACGTGCTGATCGGGTGCAACGTCGAGCACATCGCCAGTCGGCAGATACACGAGGCTGCCGTAGAACTCGAAATAGGCGACCGATCCATCGATTTCGGCATAGGCCATGGGCATGGGTTTGCCGGTGTCGGCACGCTCCATCTCGGCCAGCTCGTCACGCTTCTCGCGCATCATGGCCGCGAGGCCCATCATCAGACGTCCGCGCTCTGCGGCGTTGAACCGGCGCCACCCCTCGGCGGCGCGCTTGGCGGCGCCAACGGCGGCGTCGACGTCGGCCTTCGTGCCGGCGGCGACCGAGATGCCCGGCCCGCCGGTCATCGGATTGACGTTGTCGAGGTAGCTGCCGGACGCGGCGACGGAGTTACCGTCGATCCAGTGTTCCAGTTTACCGAGTGTGGCGATCTGCTTGTTCATTCTCTCGCTCCCCAGAGCTCAGATATAAGGCATGGTGGCTTCGACGGACGGGCGACCCTTTTGCCGTTCGCGCCAAGCGCGAAGGTTCGGCAGGTCGGCCAGCCAGTCCCGATCGGTGAACCGGAAGACCACGTAGTCGATCAGCGTAACGGCGGCGAAGTTCGCGATGTCGGGCCGATCGGCGAAGTCGCGCGGCAGGTTGGCGTCAAGCCAGGCGAGACCGCTTGCGATGCTGCGAAACCGCTTGGAGCCGACCATGTCGGTGTCGAATTTGTCGCTCGACTTGCGGCCAATGATGATGGCCGTCGACGCCTCGGCTGCGCCCAGTGCAGGGGCGGCGATTTCGAGCGTGCGGGCGAGATCGTCCGACGGGTAGATGGACGGCTGGGCGACCTCGTCAAGATAGCGCAAGATGAGATGCGCCTCGGCAAAAACATGGCCGTCATCGGTCGTGAGCGTCGGGACGCGGCCCGCCGGGTTGGCCTTGAGGAAGACCTCGGGGTCAGCCCAGGGATCGACGATTTCCAGCTCGACCTTGTCTGCGAGACCCTTCTCTTCGATGGCGAGTCGCACCAGACGGACGAAAGGCGACGTGGTGTTGATATAGAGATGCATGGGCCTCTCCTCACTTGACCTTGAGCGTGATGCCGCCGTCGATCACCAATTCGATGCCCGTGATGTGCTTGGCCTCGTCCGAGGCCAGGAACACGCTGGCCCAGGCGACGTCCCATCCGTCGCCCATCTGTCCGAGCGGCACAAGGGCATCGCGCGCCTTCACCATCGCCTCGGTCGAGCCGTAGACGGCTGTGACGTTGCCAGCGTGGATCAAGGGTGTGTTCATCAGCCCCGGCAGGATCGAGTTGCAGCGGATGCCCTTCGGCCCGTAGTTCAGCGCGATGTCGCGGGTGAAGGCGTTCACCGCCCCCTTGGACGCCGAATAGCTGATGCAACTGTAGCCTAGGCTGTGCGTCGAGGCGATGGACGATATATTGATGATCGACCCGCCACCCTGTTTGGTCATGATCGGCAGGATGTTGCGGCAGGTCAGGTAGATCGACTTGACGTTGATCGCCATCAGCCGGTCCCATTGTTCGTCAGTCAGATCCTCCGGCCCGCCCGGGTCGATGATGCCGACATTGTTGTCGAGCACGTCGATGCGCCCGAAGGCCTCCATGCAGGCATTGACGGCAGCCTCCACCTGGTCCGCTTTCGAGACGTCGCAGACAGCGGTTTCGACCGTGCCACCTTCTTCTCGGATGATCTTGGCGGTTTCCTCGACGGCGTCCTTGTTGATGTCGAGCGCAAAGATCTTGGCGCCTTCGCGCGCCATCGCCACGGCAGCGGCCTTTCCATTGCCCCAGCCGGCACCGATGGCACCCGCGCCCGAGAAGAAAACCACCTTGTCTTTCAATCTGTCGCCCATGTCCGAGCCGCCCTTCCGTGATGCCGAGAGTTGCCGCACACTCGCGCGTGCGGATCGGATCCGGAAATATGAATGCAGTCTAAACGCCAGAGGAAACACCTATACCGCTCATCGTAGCGCCCCTCCGGACAAGCGAATACATCCACGGAGCGCCTCAAAAACGATTGAATTCGCTGAGTTTCGCCCCCGAGCCGAAAGCTCCGCAGATAGCGATATAGAAAAAAGCTCTAATCGGCATGGGATTTCCGTCTTTGAAATCAATCGCCACCTCCCGCCATTGTCCGGCCACCGGCACAAGGGAGGGCACGACGTCTCAGGCACCGCCATCCGCCGGTTGAAACGGAAATGGAGGACTGCCATGAAATTCTCAACGCTCATGACCGCATCGCTGCTGGCTTTGGCCGCTGGCCCTGCCGTCGCTCAGGACAAGACCATCAATATTGCCGGATTCGGCGCTTCGTCAGGTGTAGTCGGCATCTTCGGCCAAAACTCGGGCGCGGCGATGGCCGCCGCTGTCGAGAAGATCAACGCCGAAGGCGGTGTGACGCTGGCCGATGGATCCCAGGCGTCGCTTGTCACCACGTATTACGACGACCGCTGCAATGCCGAGGAGGGTATTTCGGTTCTGCGCCGCATCGCTTCGACCGATGCGCTTGTCGCAGTCGGCCCGACCTGTTCGAACGTAGCCGAACCGCTGTTCGGCATCCTTCAGGCCAAGGTCGACGACGCGGGCGACACCGGGCTGCAATTCCCGGTCTTCACCGACGTCGCGATCAAGGGTGGCCTTGCCGGCATCTCGGAATGGGTGTTCCGCAACACGCCGTCCGAGTCGACGATGTACGACAGCCTCTTCGCCTGGATCCGCGAAACGCACCCGGATGCCAAGACGATTTACGGCGGCGTCGAGGAAGATTTCGCCCATTCCCGCTTCACCTGGTACGAGGTGATGAGGAAGGCCGCCGAGAACCATGGATTCGAAGTGGTGGGCGAGGCCCAGTGGCTCCTGAACGACACCAACTTCAGCAACCAGGCACGCGGCATGCGCCGTGCCGAGCCCGACGTTGTCGCGATCTCTGCGCATCCCTTCACCACCTGCGGGATGCTGCGGGAAATGGCGCGCCAGCGGGTCGAACCGAAAGTGCTGGTGGGCCTCACCTCGTCCTCGTCGCTGGAAACGCTGACCGGCTGCGCAAACGAAGCCGAAGGCATCATTATCCCGACCTCTTTCGCGCCGGTGAACGAGGGAGCCCAGAGCGCAGCCGCCGCGGTTGTGGCGAATGGTGGACAGCTCGACCTGCACAGCGCCGCCGCCTGGGAAAACATCATGATCCTGAAGGACGTGATCGAGGCCGCGGGAATCGAGGGCACGGACGCTTCGCGTGAAGAGGATCGCCGCAAGATCCGCGACGGCCTTGCAGCGCTGACCGAGGCGCCGGGCCTTCTGGGCATGAACAAGCGGATGCCCGATGGCGAAGCGGTGAAGCCTTACGTCTTCGTCGACGCCGAGAACGGCAAGTGGGAAGTGCTGCACAATCCCGGCAGCTGATCCGATCTGGCCCGGGCGCGTCCTCCCTCGTGCCCGGGCCTTTCTTTCGCCGAACCTGAGGGGCTGACCCATGGACTATTTCTTCTTCATCGACCTGATCCAGTCGACGGTGGACGGCCTTCTCTTCGGCACCACCTACGCGCTGATCGGCATCGGCTTCACCCTGATCTTCGGGGTCATGCGCAAGCTCAACCTCGCCTACGGAGCGGCTGCTCTGGCGGGGACCTATATCGGCCTCGTCGTCTTCCTGATGTTCGACGCGCACCCGGCGCTGGTCTTCCTCGCCTCTGCCCTCGGATCGGGGCTGATCGGACTGGTCGTCTATCTCTGCTGTTTCCGCTTCACCCCGTCCAACTATCCGATGGCGTCGCTGCTTGCCTCGGTGGGGATGCTGCTCTTCATCGACGAGGTGGTGATCCATGCCAGCCACGGCCTGCCCTATCCCTATCCATCGGTCTTCCGCGATGCGATCATCGAGCTGGGCGATGTCTGGGTGCGGGGCGACCTGCTCTTCGTTTTCTTCATGTGCGTTGTCGCCATGGCCGCGCTGTTCTGGCTGCTATACCGCACGCCGCTTGGCCTTGCCACGCGGGCGGTCAGCCAGCAGCCCCGCGCGGCGCAGCTTTGCGGCATCGACGTCACTCGCGTGAACATGATGACCTTCGGCATCGCGGGCGTTCTTGGCGGCATCGCCGGCGCGATGACTGCCGCCGCCGTCGGTGTCCTGTCGCCCGTCATCGCCATGGGTCTGACGGTCAAGGGCCTGATCGTCGTGGTGATCGGCGGTCTGGGCTCGATCCCCGGCGCGATCATCGGAGGGCTTCTCGTCGGTGCGGCCGAGAACATCTTCCTGCTGCTGCGCGGCGTCACCGAGCGCGATATCTACGTGATGCTGCTTCTCTTCATCTTCCTCACCCTGCGTCCCGGCGGCCTCTTCGGCTCAGCCCAGACGCGCGACTAGGAGGGACGGACAATGGACTTCTACCTCGGCCTTCTCCAGATCATCGGCGTTCACACGCTTCTGGGACTTTCGGCCTACGTCGTCCTGCTGACCGGGCAGGTCAGCATGGCTCAGGCAGGCTTCTACGCCATTGGCGCCTACGTCGCGGCGATGTGCACGGCGATGTTCGGCCTCCACATCCTGCCCGCGATTATCGTGGCGGGCCTCGTTACCGCCGCCATCGCCTGCGTCGTCGGCTTCCCGGCGCTCCGCGTGAAGGGCCTGATGCTGGTTGTCGCGACTCTGGCCTTTGGCGAGATGGTGCGGCTCTTCTTCTTCAACTTTTCCTGGCAGGTGGAGCGCGGCGGCGAACTGATCGGACCGAACAGTGCGGAGGGCTTCCGTGCGATCCGCTTCTTTCCGGAGAACGGCTGGGAGATCTGGCACGTCACCGGCTTCATCTGGATCGTCGTCGCGGTCGTGATGGGGGCGCTCTGGTGGATCGACAACACCCGTGCTGGTGCCGTGCTTCGCGCGGTCGGACATGACGAGACCGCCGCGCAATCCATTGGGCTGAACCTGACCGCTGTGAAGGTCGGCGCGATGACCCTCGGCGGGCTGGTGGCGGGAATGGGCGGCGGCATCTACGCCCACACGGTGACCCATATCGAGCACGCGGTCTTCGGCGTGCTCCTCGCCACTTTCGCCATCGCTTATCCGATCCTTGGCGGCCTCGGCTCGGTCTTCGGCACGCTGATCGCCGTGATCTTTATCCAGGGCTTCCTGGTCGAGGGTCTGCGCTTTCTTGGCGACTGGCGTTCGCTACTCTTTGGCGCGCTCATCGTGCTGGCGATGAACTTTCGTCCGACGGGGCTTTTGGGCGAACGGATGCCCCGGCTATTCAAGCGCCGCGGACCCGACAAACTCGAACTGAAGGAGGCCGAGTGATGCTGACGCTTGAAAACCTCTCCAAGCATTTCGGCGGCGTCCGCGCGGTCGATGGCGTGACGCTCACGATCAGGGAAGGCGAGATCTTCGGCCTCATCGGGCCCAACGGATCGGGGAAGTCCACGACCGTGAACCTCATCACCGGGCTTTACACGCCGACCACCGGGACGGTGACGCTCGATGGCTGGGACCTGACCGCAATGCCCCAGCACGCGCGCACATCCCGCGGCGTTGCACGGACGTTCCAGAACATCCGTCTGTTCGGCAACCTGACAGTCGCCCAGAATCTCTGGGTCGCACAGAATGGGCACGAACAGCGGCGCGAGCACTTCCTGTCGCGCTGGTTCAAGCCCGGCGGCGAGCATGGCGCCAGCGTCGACGAGCTTCTCCAGTTCTCGCGGCTTTATTCAAAGCGTGACGTATTGGCGGGCAACCTGTCCTTCGGCGAAATGCGGCGGCTGGAAATGGCGCGCGCGCTCGCGTCGAACCCGCGGGTGCTGCTGCTGGACGAGCCGGCTGCGGGCGCCAGTCAGGAAGACGGCCAGCTTTTGGCCGAGCGCATTCGCGCGGTGCGCGACCGCGGTGTGACGGTGCTTCTGATCGAGCACATGATGGAGCTTGTCATGGGCATCACCGACCGTATCGCCGTGCTGAATTTCGGCCAGAAAATCGCCGAAGGCACTCCGCGCGAAATCCAGGACGATCCACAGGTCCGCGCAGCCTATCTGGGCAGCGGCCATGACGAGAAGATGGAGAGAGCCAGTGCTTGAGATCGCCGACATCAAGACCTCTTACGGCAAGATCGCCGCGCTCAAGGGGGTGTCGCTCGACATTCACGATGGCGGGCTGACCTGCCTTCTGGGCCCCAACGGTGCCGGTAAGACCACGCTTATCTGGACGATCGCGGGCATCCTGAAAGCGCAGGCCGGGTCGATGAAGATCGACAGCGAGGAAATCCTTGGTCTGAAGCCGCATCAGATCGTGTCGAAGGGCATCGTCACGGTGCCCGAAAACCGCCTGGTCTTTCCGGATATGAGCGTGCGGGACAACCTGATTGCCGGTGCCTTCTCGCGGCGCAAGGAAAAGGGGGGCATCGAGGGCGATCTTGAGGACGTGCTGACCCGCTTCCCGCGCCTTCGCGAGCGGTCCGAGCAAATGGCCGGCACGCTGTCGGGTGGCGAGCAGCAGATGCTCGCCGTCGGACGGGCCCTGATGGCGCGACCGAAGATCCTGTTGATGGACGAGCCGTCGACGGGCCTAGCCCCGATCATCGTCGAGGAGATTTTCGAAATCATCGGCGGCCTGCGCGACGAAGGCCGGACGATCTTCCTGGTCGAGCAGAATGCGCACATGGCGCTCAAATACGCCGACCGGTTCTACCTTCTCGAACAGGGTCGCGTCACCTTCAGCGGCGAGCCGGGCGCAGTCGACCACGACGAGGTGATCCAGCGCGCCTATCTCGGCGCTCGAAAGGCCAGCTGACGCATGCTCGATCTCGCCCAGAACACAATGGACGGGATCGCGGCGGGGTCGGCCTATGCCCTCCTCGCCATCGGGTTCACACTGATCTTCGGCGTGATGCGGCGTCTCAACATCGCCTTCGGGCCATCGATCATGGTCGGCGTGTTTCTCGGCGCATGGGTCAATGCGCAATGGTCGGCAGGCCTGATCGGCGCGACGATCGCGACCTTCGCGGGCGCGCTGGTCGCTTCTATTTACGTAGAACGGTTGTCCTTCGCGGCGATCCGGGGCGACGCGGCGCTGGCGTCGATGGCGTCAAGCTTCGCGCTCTGGATGCAGCTTGAACAAGGTGTTGCGCTGGCGTTTCCGGGGCGCACAACAGCGTTTCCGACACTGCCACCGCTGCTGGACGTCCAGTTTGTCGGGCTCATCCTTCACGGCGACGACATCCTTGTCCTGACGGTGGCCGGGATCGCGCTGTTTCTGCTGCACCGACTGATCTATCGCAGTCATTTCGGGCTTGAGATGCGCGCGCTTGCCGACAGCGCCGAGGCCGCCGCGGTCTCACGCGTAAACACGAAGCGCGTCGCGTTCCTGACGTTCTGTCTTGCCGCGCTCATCGGCGCGGTGGCGGGATTGCTGATCGCCGCAACCGATGGCCAGGTTTCGCCGAAGTTCGGACTCTGGGCCACGATCAAGGGGCTGGTCGCGATGATGATCGGCGGTCTCGGCTCGCTCCGCGGCGCGCTTCTGGGCGGGCTGGCGCTTGGCATCGTCGAGGCGCAGGCGCAGTGGTACCTTGGCGCCGCCGCGCGCGAAATCGTGGTCTTCGGGCTGCTGTTCCTCTGCCTGATCGCGTTGCCGGGCGGGCTGGCAGGCATGCGCGAGACCGGTGCTGAGAGGAAGCTCTGAGATGGACCCGTATCTCGTCTCCGTCCTGTCCAATATCGGGCTGTTTTCCTTCCTCGCCCTTTCGGCCTGGATCCTGCTGCTCGGCGGGGAAATCAGCTTCGGGCAGCAGGCCTATTTCGCGATCGGTGCCTATGCCGCGGGTATCGCAAGCGCTGTCTGGGCCTGGCCTTTCACCGCCGCCGTGCTTTGGGGCGCTGTCCTTGGAGCCGGCATCGGCGCGCTGATCGCCTGGCCTGCGGCGCGGTTCACCGGTGTTCATTACGCCATCGCGACACTGGCCTTTGCGGAACTGACCCGCGCAGCCCTCAATGTCTTTCACTACCAGCGAGATGTCGACGGCTACCTTACGGGTCCCGACGGTGCGAACGGATTTGGCGACATCCGCTGGGTTTACGAGGCAGGCATCGAGCCGGGACCGTATCTGGCCGTTATCGCCACTTTGCTGCTGGCCGTGATCGCCCTCATCGGTCTCGCCGCGCGCCTGGACGTGATGGCACAGCTTCGCATGGTCGGCGAAGACCCGATCCTTGCTGCCATGCAGGGTGTCCGCGTCCTTCGCTGGAAGATTGGCGCTGCTGCGGCAGCGGGCGGGCTCGCCGGGTTGGGCGGCGGGCTCTATGCACACTTCGCCACATATGTAGAACCAGCACAGTTCAGCGTGATGACCGGCGTTCACGCGGTCGCTTACGGACTGATCGGAGGCCTCGGAACGGCGCTTGGCCCGATCCTCGGCGTGCTGATCGACATCGGGCTCCTCGAGTCGCTGAGGGCGCTCGCCGCATACAGAATGATCGTCTTCGGCGGTCTCGTTGCGATCATCCTGATCTTGCGGCCGCGAGGGCTCCTGGACGAAACACTTGTTGCGAAAGTGCGGGCATGGGCGCGTCGCTAGACATCACGGGGCTGACGCTGCGCTTCGGCGGCGTAACCGCGCTCGACGGGCTCGATCTGTCGGTTGCGTCCGGAACAGTCCTGGGCGTCGCAGGGCCGAACGGGTCAGGAAAATCGAGCCTGATCAATGTCCTGACCGGTCATTATCAGGCAAACGGCAAGATTGCTCTCGACGGCCAGCCGATCGAACATCTCGCCACGTCCGAGCGAGCGCGGCTGGGCCTCGTTCGCACGTTCCAGACGCCGCGCGTGTATCGGCGGATGTCGGTCATCGACAACATGCGGGTGGCGGTGCATGCGACACAGGCCATCTTTCGAGGACGCTCGGACCGACGTCACCGCGACGGTCGCCTGCGCGACGACCTGGCCATTTTCGGCCTGTCGCATCGGGCAGATGCGCTGCCAGACGCATTGACGCCATACGAACTCAGGCTTCTCGAGTTGGCGAGGGCTCACGCCACCGGCGCGACAGTTGTGCTCCTTGATGAACCCTCGGCCGGAGCGTCGGAGGACGAGGCACACCGGCTGAGCCGCATCCTGATCGAACACCTGATGCCCGGGCGCACTGTCTTGCTTGTCGAGCACCGGCTGGACATGCTGCGCGCGCTTTGCGCGGACCTTGTTGTGCTCCGTGCGGGGCGGAAGATCGCCTTTGGCAGCCCCTCCGCGGTACTGGACAGCCGCGAGATCCGGACCTGTCTCATGGGAGAACCTGTGGATGCTTGACGTGCGGAACCTCTCCGTCGCATGGCGCGGAGCGGCGGTGATCGACGAGGCCAGTTTCACCGTGAACCCCGGAGAGATCGTGGTCCTGACCGGCCCCAATGGATCCGGGAAATCCAGCTTGATCAGGGCGTTGATCGGGCTTTCGCCTGTGGCGGGCGGCTGCGTGCGCTGGAACAGGCGCGACGTGACCCACCGCCCCTTTCACGCGCGCGAAGGCATGGCCCTAGTGCCCGAGGGGCGTTTATTGGCGTCAAGGCTGACTGTCGAAGAAGCGCTGCTGCTCGGCGCGGGCCGGGGCGGCGCCGTGCAATGTGCCTCGGTGATGCAGGAGATGTTCGACCGCTTCCCGATCCTTGAAACGCGCAAGGACCAGCCCGCCGGAATTCTCTCGGGGGGCGAGGCGCAGATGCTGAGCCTTGCGCGTGCCCTTATGCCACAGCCGCGATTGCTGATGCTGGACGAGCCGACACTCGGGCTCTCCCCTGTCGCCGCCAAGGCAGTGGTCGCGATGCTCGAAAACCTGCGCACGGAAGGTATCGGCATGCTGCTCACGGATCAGCACAGCCAAGCCGCACTGACGCTCGCCGACCGCGCGTTTGCACTCTTTGACCGACGTTTGCGCCCCATGGCGCCGCCCTGCCCCACGCCCGAAGAAAGGGAGATAGCGGCATGTTCCGCTTGAAACTTGCCATCCTTGCCTGTCTCGCCACCCCGGCGTTGGGCGACCGCCTTCTGGCAGAGGCCACGTGTGCGCCGACGGACACAGAGATGCAATTCAACTGTGAGATTTCACTCTCAGAGGGCGGCGTGCCGGTCGAGGGCGCCGCCTTTACGGTCAAGCCGGACATGCGGTCGATGCCGATGGCGCACAACATCCCCCCGGTTGCGTCCAAAGCCACGGAAAGCCCGGGGATTTATTCGGTCCGACTGGACCTTCAGATGCTGGGCGACTGGACGCTGACGCTGGACCTGACCGAGCCGCGCCGCGACCGCGTTATCCTACGCCACACCTTCGATGAGACGACGCTGGATCATCCATCCATGGACCATTCCAGCCAAGGCGCCTCACATTAGGCATGGGTCATTTCGGGCTGATCCTCGGCCCGCCAAATGCCGCGCGCAACCAGATCGCGGATGACCTCGATGGTGATCCTTTCCAATTCGCGGCTGGCTGTGGTCACGGGTTTCGCCGGATTGCGTACCAGATAGACCGGCCGGGTCATCCGCGGCTCGACGATCGGGGCCATGATCAACTCGCCACGCTCCACGAAGTCGATGGCGGCTGCGGGCGCGAGGATCGTGTAGCCCGAGCCACGCGACACCATGGTCTTGATCTGACTGAGCGCATCCATTTCGGTCGCCACGTTCAGCTGGACACCCTGGCTTCGGGTGAAGCGGTCGATCATCGTCCGAAGCCCGTGATGTTTGGACGGCAGCACCATCTCGACCGGAGCAAGGTCGGACAGCCGGACAGCCGTGCCCTCCCGCGTCTCGAAAGGCCAGGCATCGGGCGCAGAGAAGAAGAACAGATCCTCGGTCATGAGCTGGCGGTGTGTCAGGTGCCGGACCCCGCTGATGTCGTAGAGGATACCGAGGTCGATGGACTGGTCTTCCAACCACGTCTGAATGAAGCCACTCATGGCCTCGATGGCGCGCAGACGGACCTTCGGCAGATCCAGCCGCACCGTCTCGGCGAGCGGGACCGACAGCACCATCGACACCGAACTCGGCAAGCCGAAGCTGACATCGCCCAACGGTTCCGAGCCCGAGCGACGAACGGCCTCGACCGCGTTTTCGAGGGCGACGACGATTTCGCGCGCGTGGCTCAGCAGCACCTCACCAGCTTGCGTCAGTGACACCCCACGCGGGCTCCGCTCCAACAGCTTCACGCCGAGATCCCTTTCGAGCGACAGCACATGCTGCGACAGGGAAGGCTGGGCGACGTTCACCCGCTGCGCCGCCGCCGAGAGCGACCCCTCTTCGGCAATGGCGATGAAATACCTCAGTTGCTTGATATCCATGCATGCGCCTCCCCACGCCATAGTAATTTCCTCTAGCACAGGGAGGAAGAGGGTATTTCCGACCCGCCTGCCAAACTGGGATACCGGTCTTGGCAACACGAAGGACACGCATCCCATGCTGGATCTTGACGGAATAACGGTTGTGGCCCTGGAACAGGCTGTGGCCGCACCCTACGCCTCGGGCAGGCTCGCCGATGCGGGCGCGCGGGTCATCAAGATCGAGCGCGTGGAGGGCGACTTTGCGCGTGGATACGATGCGCTGGTGAACGGCGAAAGCGCCTATTTCGTCTGGTTGAACCGCGGCAAGGAATCGATCCGGCTGGATGTGAAGAAACCGGATGATCACGCTCTTCTCGATCGCATGATTGCGGGCGCGGACGTGTTCATCCAGAACCTCGCGCCCGGTGCTGCCGCCCGGCTCGGCTTCGGAGCGGACACGCTTCTGGCGCGGTTTCCCCGGCTGATCCATTGTTCGATTTCAGGCTACGGCGAAGAGGGTCCCTATCGCGACCAGAAGGCTTACGACCTGCTTATTCAGGCCGAAAGCGGGCTCTGCGCGATCAACGGCACCGAGGATGGCGCGGCCCGCGTTGGCGTCTCCGTCTGCGACATCGCGGCCGGGATGACGGCATTTCAGGCGATTTTGCAAGCGCTCTTCGCGCGCGAGCGCACAGGCCGCGGCCGCGCGATCGACGTGTCGCTCTTCCACGCAATGGCCGATTGGATGAATGTTCCTTACCTCCAGACACGCTACGGCGGCAAACCGCCCGCTCGCGTCGGCCTGAAACATCCCACCATCGCGCCCTATGGCGCCTATGACTGCGCCGACGGCAAGGCGGTGCTGATCTCGATCCAGAACGAACGCGAATGGCAGCGACTTTGCACGGACGTCTTCGGCGATCCGACCCTCGCGACCGATACACGCTTTGCCGCGAACTCGCTGCGCGTCGCCAACCGGCCCGCCCTTGAAGACCGCGTTTCGGAGGGTTTCGCCCAGGTTTCAAGAGACGAGATGATCGGCCGCCTGAAAGCGGCCCGGATCGCATTCGGGCGACTGTCGGACCTCGACGACCTGATGGCCCATCCCCAGAACCGGCTGATTTCGGTCACGACCAGCGCGGGCGAGATCGAGATGCTGGCGCCGGGCGCGGTCATTCGCGGAGACGATCCGGTGTATCGCCCTGTGCCCGCCCTTGGTGCCCACGACGCGCTTCTGCGCGCAGAGTTCGGTCCGCCCGTCCGTGCACACAGAGTGAACGCCTAGAAGATTTGCCTATGGGAACCGGAGAGAAACGGTCTTACCGCGCCATCGGAGCGCGGTGATACGTTCCTGCCAACGGCACAAATGACATATCCAGGGAGGAAGCCACCCGTGTCCGACATCATCATGCATCACTATGACCTTTCCCCCTTTTCCGAGAAGATCCGGTTGGCGCTCGGCTACAAGGGGCTGGACTGGAGTTCGGTTATCGTCGAAGCCGTGCCGCCGCGCCCGCTTCTCGACACGCTGACCGGCGGGTACCGCAGGGTGCCGGTCCTGCAGGTCGGTGCCGATATCTACTGCGACACCGAGGTGATCTTCCGCGCATTGGAGCGGATCCGGCCAGAACCGACGCTCTACCCGACCGGCGAGGGCCTCTCGAAGGCGCTGTCGCTCTGGTGGGACCGCTCGACATGGAAACCGGCGATCGGCGTTCTGGTCGACCATATCGGCGAGCATCTGCCCGAAGCGTTCCTGAAGGACCGCAAGGACAATTACCTTGGCTACGACATCTCTAAGAACGGGATGGCCCCGATGCTGCCGGCCTATGTCCAGCAGATGACGGCCTTTGCCGACTGGCTGGCCTCAATGCTGCGCGAGACCGGGAAATATCTGACGGGCGACCGCCTCAGCGCCGCCGATCTGACCTGCCACCATTCTCTCTGGCTTCTCCGCGCGAATTGCGGCGCAGACGCGATCGACGCCCAGCTTCGTCTGGCGCCAGAGGTCGTCGCCTGGATGGACCGGATCGCCGCCATCGGGCATGGGAACAAGACCGACATGACGCCGGAAGAGGCCGTGGCGGTTGCCAAGGCCGCCACGCCCGCCGATCCGGCGCTGGGCGACAATGATCCCTCTGGCATCGCACTCGGCGCTGACGTCAGCGTGACGCCCGACGACAATGCGCGCGTCCCGGTCACCGGCACGCTCGTCGGCGCGGACACGCAGGAAGTCGCCATCGCGATCGACAGCCCCGAGGCCGGGCGGCTACACGTTCACTTCCCGCGCGCCGGGTTCGAGACCATCGCAACATCCAAAAGCGCCCGCAGCGCAGCCTGATTAGGAGACAGGGACATGAAAGACATGACTGGCACCGACACCATCGCCGCCAACAAGCAGCGCGCGCGCGACTACTTCAAAGCGTTCGCGACGCAGGACAAGGACTGGCTGGAAGCCAATGTCGCGCCGACCTACGTACGGCAGGACACCACCCTGCCCTTCGACGTGAAAGGTCCCGAGGGTGTCCTGGCGCTCGGCGACGTTCTGCTCGGCGCCTTCTCCGAGGTCGAACTGGATATTCAGGACGTGATCGCCGAAAACGACAAGGTGCTTGTTCATCTGCGATTCCGCGGCGTCCACTCGGGCCCCTTCGGCGACTATCCGGCCTCGAACAGCCGGTTCGACGTCATGGTGCTCGACTTCTTCCGGATGGAAGACGGCATGATCGCCGAACAATGGCCCGCCATCGACAATCTCGGCCTGCAACAACAGATCGGGATGCTTTGAGACCATGCGCTTGAGCGGCAAATCGGCATTGGTGACGGGGGCGGCCTCGGGCTTCGGGGCCGCCATCGCCGAAACCTTCGCGCGGGAGGGCGCGGCGGTTACGATCCTCGATCTGAACGGCGACGGCGCGGCCGAGATGGCAAACCGTTTCGGGGGCGCATCGGTCAAGGGCGATGTGACACGCGCGGCCGACATCGAGTCCGCTGTAAAGACGGCACGCGACCATGGCGGCTCGCTCGACATCATCGTTAACAATGCCGGGTGGACGCATCGCAACAAGCCGATGCTCGACGTCACGGAAGAGGAATACGAGCGCCTCTACGACATCAATGTCCGCTCGATTTTCCACATGACCCGCGCCTGCGTACCCGTCATGCGCGAGCAGGGCGGCGGCGTGATCCTGAACATCGGCTCGACCGCCGGAATCCGCCCCCGACCCGGGCTGACCTGGTACAACTCGACCAAAGGGGCGGTGAACCTGCTGTCGAAATCCATGGCCGTCGAACTCGCGCCAGACCGGATCCGGGTGAATTGCGTAGCGCCTGTGATAGGCGCGACCGCTCTTCTCGAAAGCTTCATGGGCGTGCCCGACACGCCGGAGAATCGTGCGAAATTCGTCGCCACGATCCCGCTGGGCCGGATGTCCGAGCCGCAGGACATCGCCAATGCCTGCCTCTACCTCGCGTCGGACGAGGCCGAGTTCATCACCGGCACAGTCTTCGAGGTCGACGGCGGCCGCACCGTGTGACAAGGATCGCGGGTCATGTCGCTCCCCATCACTTACCTTTTCGTACCCGGCGACCGGCCTGATCGCTTCGAGAAAGCCTTGGGTTCAGGCGCGGACCGGGTGATCCTCGATCTCGAAGACGCGGTCCGCCCCGAGGCCAAGGCGACGGCGCGGGAGGCGATCCTCGGAGCGTCGCTCGACTGGAGCCGCGTGGTCGTGCGGATCAACGATGTCGCCTCGCCTTACTTCAATCAGGACAAAACGTTCCTTGCCGACCTTGAAGCCGCTACGGTCATGGTCCCCAAGGCAGAAACCGTTGATACACTGGCATGGGTCGCCGAGGCTACCGGCAGGGAGATCGAGGTGCTTGCCCAGATCGAAACCGTCCGTGGCCTGGAAGCGGTGCCCGACCTCCTGAGCCACCCTGCGGCAAGACGCGCAGCCTTCGGCCATCTTGACTTCGCGCTCGATCTCGGTGCGGCAACCGACTGGGAGGCGCTGCTTTATGCGCGGTCGCGGCTCGTGGCGCTGTCGCGACTTGCGGGCGCCCTGCCGCCTGTCGACAGCGTGACAACGGATGTGCAGGACGAAGCGCGGCTTCGGGAGGATGCGGGGGCCGCGCGGCGCCTCGGGTTCGGCGCCAAGCTCCTGATACACCCGGCGCAGGTCGCGCCTGCCGACGAGGTCTTCCGACCGAGCGACGCGGAGCGCGACTGGGCGCGGCGTGTGCTCGATGTCGTGGCGCAAGGCGCCGCAGGGGCGGTCGCCGTGGACGGCAAGATGATCGACAAGCCCGTCGAGGAGGCGGCGCACCGCATTTTTGCGCGCGCCGGAGAAATCAATGCCTGAGGGGTCGATCCACACGCATGAGCTTGCAGCCAGCAAATGCCTGCCCAGCCTTTCGGATGCCGTCGCCGCGACCGGGCTGAAGGATGGCGCGACGATCTCGTTTCATCACCATCTGCGCAATGGGGACGCGGTCATCAACACGGTCGTGAACATGCTGGCCGAGGCCGGTCTGCGCGATCTGCATCTCGCGGTCACCTCGCTCTTTCCGGTCCATGCGCCGCTGGTCGAGCATATCCGGTCGGGCGTGATCGGGCGCATCTCCGCCAGTTTCATCTCCGGCCCGGTTGGCGAGGCGATCAGCCGGGGCGCACTGGCCGAGCCCGTTACGCTTCGCTCGCATGGCGGGCGCGCCCGCGCCATCGACACGGGCGAGATGCCGATCGACGTAGCCTTCGTTGCGGCGCCGGCTGCAGACGAGTTGGGCAACCTCTCTGGCCGGACGGGCCGCGCGCCCTGCGGCACGCTCGGCTACCCGATGGTCGATGTGGAACGGGCGGCCCATGTCGTCGCCGTCACTGACACCCTTGTCCCCTTCCCGGCCCAACCCATCGACATCCCCCAGAACAAGGTCGATTTCGTCGCCGTGATCCCCTCCATCGGCGATCCCGGCGGTATCGCCTCCGGCGCGACCAACCCGGCCACCGACGCGTTAAGTCTCGGCATCGCAAGGAACACCGCCGCCGTCATCGCGGCCAGCGGGCTTCTGGAGGACGGTTTCGCGTTCCAGACCGGCGCGGGCGGCATTTCCCTCGCAACCGCCGCTGCGGTCGGCCGCGAAATGCGCGCACGCGGGATCGTCGGCAGCTTCGCCTGCGGCGGCATCACCGGCTTCCACGTCGAGATGCTGGAGGCCGGTCTGTTTCGAGCTCTGATGGACGTGCAGTGCTTCGACCTGGCCGCCGTCGCCTCCTATAGCCGCAATGCAAATCATATGGCGATGTCAGCCGCCGCCTATGCCGGGCCCCATATCGGCGGCGCGGTTGTTGACAGATTGTCTGCGGTGGTGCTGGGCGCGGCCGAGGTGGATCTTGACTTCAACGTCAACGTGACAACCCGCGCGGGCGGCGTGCTGATCGGCGGATCGGGCGGGCATGCAGACGCGGCTCAGGGCGCGCGGCTGACCCTTATCACAACACGGCTGACCGCGGCGGGCTTTCCCAAGATCGTGCCCCACGTCACCACGCTGACGACTCCCGGACGCTCGGTCGATGTGGTCGTGACCGAAGCCGGACTGGCGATCAACCCGGCGCGTCGGGACCTGTCGGATCGCCTCGCCAAGGCGGGTTTGCCGATCCTGACCATCGAAGACCTTGCCGCCAAGGCGCAGGCGGCGGCCACGAAGTCCGTTCCGCCACGCGTGCAAGGTCGGATTGTCGCCCATTCAGAATACCGCGATGGTACAATCATCGACGACATACACTGTGTCGACGAGGTCTGACGTGACCGACGATTGCGGACCTCAGCGGCGAGCACCAGACCGAACGGTGCTGTCAGACCAATTCGAACTCGTCTCAGCAAGGGCAGCGGCATTGACCCTTATGTCGCGCAAAGAGCGCGCCACTCGGCGAGAGCGGCAGCGCGGTTAGCCTTGAAGTGGGGTCGGCTGGAGAGGCTGCGGTCTTGATTTAAGTGATTAGAGACAGAGGCGTGGACGGCGGCGAATTTCTGAAGACTTCGCATGCGCCGGAAACGGAGCATCGCCCGCTCCCGTCGTCGAAATGGGAGGTGTGGATTTTCCACACGATTGTTGAGCCAACGTCCCGTCTCCTGCCGGTCGCCTGCTCCGATTACTTTCAGCGCTGCACCGTAGGTCCGGAGGTTGTCCGTAACGATGACATCGGGCTGACCGTGCTTCCGCTTTGCTTTCTTTAAGAATTTCAACGCGGCTTTCTTGTCTCGCGTCTTCGTCACAAAGCTTTCGAGTACCTCACCTTCGTGATCGACGGCTCGCCATAGATAGTGTTTCTCGCCGTTGATCTTCACGAACATCTCGTCGAGGTGCCACCGCCAGCGGCTGGAACGCATGCCTTCAATCCGGCGTTTCCGGATCTCGGATGCGAACATCGGGCCGAAGCGATGCCACCAGAACCGGACGGTCTCGTGACTGACGTCGACACCACGCTCGTGCAGCAAATCTTCGACGTTCCGAAGCGACAGTGGGAACCGGACGTACAACATTACGGCAAGTCGGATGATCGCAGGCGACTTTTTGAAAAACTTGAAAGGGCTGGGTTTGATCATGCGGGGACGCTAGCCAGCGCCCTGCCCCGCCTCAAGCCAAGTTCCTCTGACAAAGCCCTTGGCTGCATTGGTGTGCGACGTGGTAACCGAGGCGAACAGGACGAAGAAACCGTTGCGCCTCTCATCAAGCGAGCAAACCCCAAGCCCAGGCCGGTGTATCCATCTTCGATACGCCGGTACAGTCGAGAGCATGCGAGGACCATGTTCTGGAGAATGCGTTTCTCGAAATTGATGCGAGGCTCACCGCCTCTGATGTTCCAAGTATTTTAATTTCAATTATCGACTAGCCTTTTGAACCGGTTTTCGCCGACTTTAGATTATTTTCAAATAGTCTTTGGGTTGATTGAGAGTTTTCGATTTACCGATGTGTATCAGTAAAACTGCCCACATTCTGAGGCAATGTCAGGCTAAGCGCCCGACTCTGCTGGCGTGAAACGACCCAGCCCGATATCGAAAAATGGATCGAACAACGCAATACGCGGTTTGTCGAGAATCCTCGATCTTGGAAGTATTTGGGAAAATCTTAAAAGGATCTTTAAATGACAAGTTCAAAGCACCGACTGACACGCTCCTTGACCGTGGCTATGCTAGCCAGCGCGGCGACCGCGCTTGCACTGACTAGTGTCGCCTACGCCGACGGTCACACGGCGGCGTTCTCCGAAATGGAATTCGATGCCGAAGCGAATCTCAACGCGTCTGCGTTGATCGGAAGCAGCGTCTACGTTTCCGAAATGGACATGAGCGATGGTATGCTGCCGCCGGAGGGTGAGCGCGAATGGGACGACATCGGAGAGATTCACGAGATCGTTCTGACCCGGTCGGGCGGCGTCGACTCGGTGATTGTCGATGTGGGTGGCTTCCTTGGTATGGGCGAGCGTGAGGTCGCCATAGATATGTCCCAGCTGCAGTTTCTCTCGGATGGGGAAGCCTCAGATGAGTATTTCATCGTAGTGCGCTCGAGCGAAGCGGGCGTTGCAGACGCACCCGAGTATCGTGGAGCAAACGGGGAGATGGAGGCAAATGCCGGCAAGCGCAATTCCGACGAGCGCATGAAGCTGACCGCGCCTGCCGTTACGCGCGAAGGCTATGAGGCTGCAAACATGGAGCAGTTGACAACCGAGATGCTGACAGGGGCCCGCGTCTATGGATCAGAAGACGAGGGCATAGGCGAAATCGGCGAGCTGCTTCTGACCGACGATGGCATGATCGACCGCGCTGTGATCAATGTGGGTGGTTTTCTGGGTATGGGCGAACGCCATGTCGCCGTAACGATGGAAGAACTGACAATCCTGCAAGGCGATGGCGATTTGCGGGTCTACATAGAAGCGACAAAAGACGCGCTGAAAGCGCAGCCAGAATACAACAGCTGATGCCCAAACCCATCGTGATGCGATGGACCTTGGATAAATTGCTGCCGCCGGACCTTTGGCGGCAGTTTTCTCAATTCCGGCCTCCGAACTGCTCCGCCGATGGAAGACTCGACCGTAGTAGAGCGTGCTGGACCAATTCAATCCCCGGTCACGGGGTATTCGAGAAGGACGAAGAACAATGGCTGGAATAGGTTGGATCGGGGCGCTGATAATCGGCGCACTGGCCGGGTGGATCGCCGAGAAGATCATGAAGCCAGAGATGGGTTTGTTGATGAACATCGTGCTCGGGATATTGGGTGCGTTGGTCCTGAACGCGATTTTGTATGCGATCCTTGGCAACACGCTTGGCGGCTGGATCGGTCAATTGGTCGTCGGCGCAGCTGGTGCCTGCTTGCTGATCTATGTGGTTCGAGTGATCCCCGGCAGAGCCTAGGCGGTCTTGCCTCAACTCGATGAGTGCAGCAGACGCCCTCAAGTTCTTCTGCTGCAAATCTGCTCTCGGTCCCACGCAGTGCAGATCGGTCTGGGCAACCGTTTCGAAATACTTATGTCTCACGTCGAGATTGAAAAGGTCGTCGGTCTCACATCGATATACGTCAACAAGCTATTGCGGCGGTTCCGGGACGACGGAGCTCTGAAAAACGAGCGCCCGTATTTCACGCTGATGCAACGTGATGTCTGGATGGCTGAGACGTTCTTGGTTGATACCTGTGCGGACATCGATACGTTTTAGTTTTCAAACGAAATTTTCAGTCCGCCGCACCAACACATCAGCACCTACCCTGGAACTGGTGTGAACTAGATTTCAACTACCAATCTCCGGTCACAATGATCTCAGCGGCATGGCTGAACGCTTGCTTTCCGAGCTTGGAAGAGAGCCGAAGATAACAGTTTCGATTTTCGCAATTTGTATGGCCGCGCGTCTCCCTACAGCTGAGCCAATTCATCGGTCGGGGTGACGTCCCAGGGCGTGGTGTAGCTTTCGGTGGCCATCGGGTTTCTCGGTAGGGTCGGGTTGCTGAGCCAACCTGAACCGAGAGACGACCCCGATGACCAAACCCATGATGGACCTGCGTGCGCTGGTAGAGAAGAGCGCCGATGCCGACCTGCTTCGCGAGATGATCGGCTTTGCGGCCGAGCGGCTGATGGAACTGGAGGTCGGCGCCAAGACCGGTGCTGACTATGGTGAGAAGAGCTCCGAGCGGCTTGCACAGCGCAACGGCTATCGCGATCGAGACTGGCAAACCCGGGCCGGTAGCGTCGAGCTGCGCATCCCGCGCCTGCGCACCGGCTCCTATTTCCCCTCGTTCCTCGAGCCGCGGCGATCTGTTGAGAAGGCCCTGACGGCCGTGATCCAGGAAGCATATGTCCATGGCGTCTCGACGCGATCAATGGACGACTTGGTGCAGGCCATGGGTGGCACCGGGGTGTCGAAGAGCCAGGTCAGCCGCCTGTGCGAGGAGATCGACGAGCGTGTCGACGCCTTCCTCACCCGCCCGATCGAGGGGGAATGGCCCTACCTCTGGATCGACGCGACCTATCTCAAGGTGCGCCAAGGCGGGCGGATCGTATCGGTCGCGGTCACGCTCGCAGTGGGCGTCAACACCGACGGTAGGCGCGAGGTGCTGGGCATGGCGATCGGCGCCTCCGAGGCCGAGCCCTTCTGGACCGAGTTCCTGCGCGAGCTCGTCCGCCGCGGCCTCAGTGGCGTGAAGCTGGTGATTAGCGATGCGCATGAGGGCATCAAGGCCGCCACCGCTCGGGTTCTATCCACGACCAAGCAGCGCTGCCGCGTCCACTTCCAGCGCAATGCGCTCGCCCATGCCGGCAAGAATAGCCGCCGGGTGGTCTCGGCCTTCATTGCCACCGCCTTCGCCCAGCCGGATCATGCGGCGGCGAAGGCACAGTGGCGTCTCGTGGCGGACCAGATGCGCGGCAAGCTCCCGAAGCTCGCCACGCTCATGGACACGGCCGAGGAAGACGTCCTGGCCTATATGACCTTCCCGGCCCAGCATCGCACCAAGCTACACAGCGCCAATCCGATTGAGCGGCTGAACGGCGAGATCAAACGGCGGACGGATGTCGTCGGCATCTTTCCGAACGAGGCTTCGATCCGGCGCCTCGTCGGCGCGATCCTGATGGAGCAGACCGAGGAGTGGACCGTCCAGCGCGCCAGATACATGACGCTGGAAACGCTCGCGCCCGTCTGCGATGGTCTCAGTGTCAGCCTGCCTGCTGCGCAGAGCGACTGACCAGCTCGGCCCGCTCGAAAGCGCGAGGCCCGCGGTGAGCTACTCCACCTCCTGGGACGTCATCCCCGCCGGCAGTTGCCGCGAGTCCCTCTATGGTCGTGACTTTGCTGCCTTGAAGCGTCGAAAGAGGAGTGACGCAGGACCTTCGGGCCTGTCCATCGACGTGGACGGTACAGGCGCCGCATTGCGCGATACCACAGCCGAACTTTGTGCCAGTCAGCCCCAATTCGTCGCGCAGCACCCACAGAAGTGGCGTGTCATCGGACATGTCTATGCTTATGGTGCTTTCATTCACTGTGAATTCGATCAAGGTCCGTTCTCCCAATTGAAATGCGCCGCCCGCCGGGCGGCGTTGGTGTGTTGGGCTGCCGTGCACCTTCAGTTTTGGAGCGCAACGTCACACGGCGGCTTTATGCGGTGGCTTTCTGTGCGCGCCCGTGGCTTTGTGTGGGACGGCCTCGTCGGCTTCGTCCGCGGCCATCTCCAAGCGCGCCTTGCGAAGATGGGCCGTCTTGAGCAGGCGTCTCTCCGTTTCTGTTTGTATGATGTTCACCGCAACCCGCGTCGTCTTTTCCAACGTCGTTTCGGCTCTGGGCTCAGTCATCTTGTTTTCTCTCGGCTTGGGCGGACTGGCCATTCGTCATCCTTTTCGATTCAGTCGACGTCGTGCGTGAGTCGAGAAACTGCTAACCTCTAGAAGACAGGCCTTAATCGCGCCGCGCTCCCAAAGTGGGCCCGCGCGCAATACGTTCACTGCCTGCGGACGGAGTTTCCTCCATCGATCATTCCGACGATCACCTTTGCGGCGGCGGCATTAAGAGCCACCGTGGCTTCATCACCGGGGACGTCGTTCAAGGTCGTCACTGCATCTCTCAGAACATCAACGATGTCCTTTTCCGGCAAGACACCTCCGTCGTTGAGAGCAAGCAGCAGCGACTCGCAGATGGCGAGCGCGGCCGTGCCGGAGACGTCGTTTAGCAACGACATGCGATAGTTTCCTTTCAGGGGTGACCATTACGTAGGCACGACAACACTTGTCGCTTAGATTGCTCGTGGCAGTATCGCAGAAATATTGTAACCGTAGCTAATCCAAAGCAGTCCCACGCAGCTCTTTAAGATGCAGATTGCAAAGACGTGTCGGGGTTCAGCCCCGGATTATTCTGCGCGAGAAAGGGCGATCAAGCGATGAGCATCCAGAACAGTCCGCTCGTGCGGAAGCTTGGTGCCTATGTTTCTCTGTCAGAGCCTGAACTTGAAATTCTTGCGAAGTTCCACAAAAACCGGCGAACCTTCGCTGATAAGATCGAGATGGTTTATGAAGGACAGTCATCTCCCTCCGCCTTCATTCTGGCGAAAGGTTGGGTCTGCTCTTACAAAATCCTGCGTAGCGGCGGGCGTCAGATTGTAGGTTTTCAGATACCAGGCGACTTTATCGGGCTGCGGAGTGTCCTGTTCAGGACTGCCGATCACAGCATTGAACCGATCCAAAAAGTGGAAGCGTCCGAAGTTAAAGTAAAGGATCTGCTCGGCGCCTTCCAGACGTGTCCGCGCCTGGCCACCGCCGTACTGTGGTCCGCGTCGAGCGATGAGGCCATCGTCGTAGAGCGCCTTGTCAGTCTGGGGCGGCGCGATGCGGCCGAACGTGTCGCACATCTGTTTCTGGAATTGAGTGCGCGGCTCAAGCTGGTTGGACTGGCCAGCGCGACCAGCTTTGAATGCCCGGTGTCACAATATCACCTGGCCGACGCATTGGGGTTGAGTGCGATACACATCAATCGCGTCCTGCGGGAACTACGCGAGGATGGACTGCTGACGTTCCGCCGCGGTGTCGTAACATTCGACGATCTGGACCGACTGGTGGAACTGTCAGGGTTCGACAGGGCGTATTTAGACTACGAAGGACCAATGCTGAACTAATGCACTTTCAAAGACGGTGCCATCCAATCGGATGGCACCATTCCGTGGAGTGCCCCCACTGAAGTGGTCCACCAACTGGGATAGATTTATCCCGATGTCAGGAGGACCAAGCGATGGCTGGAAAGCGAGACAAGCCCGAAGAGATTGTGCTGAAGCTGCGGCAGGTTGAAGTGCTGCAGGGACAAGGAAGCTCGATCGCGGATGCCGTGCGCCAGATCGGGGTGACGCAGCAGACCTATTATCGTTGGCGCAAAGAGTATGGCGGCATGAGCCGGGACCAGCTCAAACGGCTGAAGCAGCTTGAGGCTGAGAATGCCCGGCTCAGGCGTGCGGTTTCAGATCTGACGCTGGACAAGATGATCCTGACCGAGGCCGCCCGGGGAAACTACTGAGCCCCGCCCGCCGCCGTCGATGTATCGAGCATGTGCGGCAGACCCTTGGCGTATCTGAGCGCCGGGCCTGCCGCACACTGGGACAGCATCGCTCGACACAGCGCAAGATGCCCATCGGTCTGCCAGACGAAGAACGGCTGACCGATGACATCATCGCGCTGACGCGAGAGTTCGGGCGCTACGGGTATCGCATGATCACCGGGATGCTGAACAACAGCGGCTGGCATGTGAACCACAAGCGCCCCTCTCGGCAGATTTGCGCTGCAAATCGCCTGCCGGGCAGTGGTACGAACGGATCTGGCGGCGGGAGGGGCTTAAAGTCCCGCTGAAACAACCCAAGAAGGGTCGGCTCTGGCTGAATGACGGCTCGTGCATCCGGCTCCGGCCGGAACGCCCGA
>NZ_FTOQ01000026.1 GCF_900156805.1 Roseivivax lentus
CTTCCTCGGTCCCATCATCGCCAATCCTCCCACCCATCGGCGGAATTGAATCAGCACCACGGCCCTCGATCAAGCGCGGGTTTTTCAACGGAATACGCCCTTCCTGCATGTTGTGGCCATGCTTTGTCCACGCAAGGAGAACGTCAAGTGCGGACTGACAACTGTCGTCCGCTGCACGAGGCACGATTGTCAGCAGAGGGCCGGAGGCACGCGTTAGTCATGAAACGAAAGACTGACCATTGACGCTTTCTACGTCTCGCCGTCACCAAAGAAATATTTCTGTAAACAGCCACTGAACGCACGATTGGCAGAAGCGCTTGACCGCCGCGTCGACCTAAAATAGTGCTCGGGAGGCGTTGCGGGTGTAGCTCAATGGTAGAGCAGCAGCTTCCCAAGCTGACGACGAGGGTTCGATTCCCTTCACCCGCTCCAAGAAAAATCTCCCGACAGCCTGCCGACAAAATCCCTGTCTATACGGCGATAGTTATCTGATTTATATCGTTTTTTCTCATTTTTGCTTTAAGCTTCCCAAGCTGACGACGAGGGTTCGATTCCCTTCACCCGCTCCAATTCCTCACATGCAACGCCTCAGAGGCCGCGACCGCCGGTTGCGCGGGCAACGTGCGACGGCGCGCTTCGGGTGTCACGGTTGGCGTATGCGCGCACCGTTCCTGTGCGGCGATGTTACCGGGAAGCGCGGCTTCGTGACTTGCGTGAAACACGATTTCGTCGCATGATCTGAACCGAACAGTTCAGTTTGATGCGGCCCTATGTGTCGCGCTCGGAAGGAGGTTCCGATGTCCATGATCGCCACATATTCCGACAAGGCCCTGCCGCGGCTGTCGAAGCGCGAGTTTACCTTGTGCAAGGCCGCACTTCTGGTGGCGCTGATCGCGATCGGCCAGTGGACGAGCCATGTGCAGGCCGGCGAGGCGGGTACGGGACCGCTCTGGACCTCCGTCTTCTGCGACGGGAACGCGGCGGATCGCGCGGTCTGAACCGCGCCGGATCTCTTGTGCCGCGGCCCGGTCCCGAGGACCATTGGCGTCAAAAGCCCCCCGCGCGGGGGCTTTTTTGTGCCCGGCGCCGCGGAGCGGCCCAATTCGGGCCGCGCAGTCGGTAGCGCCCTCTGTCGGAGCGCGCTGGATCAGACGTTGACGCCGGTACCCTGCAGAACGCCGTGTTGCAGCGCGTAGCGGGTCAGCCCGGCGGTCGAACTGATCCCGAGCTTGCGCTTGATGTTCTTGCGGTGCGTCTCGACCGTGCGGACGGAGATATCGAGCGCGATCGCCACCTCCTTGTTGGACCTGCCCTGCGCCAGCTGCAGCAGGATGGTCTGTTCGCGCGTGGTCAGCGCCTCGCGGCCGTTGTCGTCGGCGGGTGCGATGGCGCCCTCGGCCCCGGTGCAGAGATAGCGCGCACCGGTATGGACGAGGTCGATGGCCTTCTTGATCTCGTCGGTGGAGACATCCTTCAGCACGTAGCCCATCGCGCCGTGGCGCAGGGCGGTGCGGATGTATTCCGGGCTGTCATGCATCGACAGGATCAGGATGCGCGTCTCGGGGCGGCGTTCGAGGATGATCTCGGTCGCCGACAGGCCCGAGAGACCGGGCATGTTGAGATCCATCAGGATCACGTCCGGGGCGAGCTCCTCCAGCCGGTCGATCATCTGCTGCGCGCCCGACAGCGTGGCGAGGACCGAGATGTCGTCGTAGGTCTCGAGGATCGCGGTGATGCCTTCGGCAACCATGGGGTGGTCGTCGACCACGACGACGCGGATCGGCGGGCTCATGCGGGCCTCCTTTGCGGGGCGGATGCGGCGGGGTGCGGGGCGGGGGCCGGGTCCACCGTTGCCGTGGCGGCGCGGGGGCTTTGCGCCGCGCGTTGGGTGTCTTCGGGCGGCAGCATGTGGGTCAGCGGCACCTCCGCCTCGATCACGGTGCCCCCGCGCGAGGACTGAATGCGCAAGTGGCCGCCCAGATGGTCCATCCGCTCCTGCATGTTGCGCAGCCCGATGCCGCGTTGCGCGTCGGGCTCGGCCTCGCCGTCGATGCCGTGGCCGTCATCGGTGATCCGCAGCGTCGCGCCGCGCATGTGGCCGCGCAGATCGACCGCGACGCGGGTCGCGCCGGAATGCCGTTCCACGTTGGTCAGCGCCTCCTGCGCGATCCGGTAGAGGGCGATCTTGGCATCCTGATCGAGCCGGTTGCGGAACACCACCGTCTCGAAATCCACCGTGATGCCGGTGCGGGCGGTGAAATCCTCGCAGAGCGCCTTCAGCGCGGGGCCGAGACCCAGATCGTCGAGCACGCCGGGGCGCAGGTCGCGCGAGATGCGCCGCACCTCCTGGATCGCGCCCGAAAGGTGCGACACACCCTGATCCAGCGTCTCCGCGGCCCGGGGATCGCCCGCCTGGACCCGCCGCCGGGCGATGTCGAGGGCGTATTTCACCCCGACGAGGATCTGGCTGATGCCGTCATGCAATTCGCGCGCGACGCGGCCGCGTTCCTCTTCCTGGGTGTCGAGGACGCGCTGGGTGAGTTCGCGCAGCCGCGCATCGGCCAGCCGCCTTTCGCGCAGGTTCAGCAACAGCCCCGAGGCGAAGACGGCCAGCAGCGCCAGGAGCGTGATCGCGCCGATATAGATGAAGGTGTCCTGCACCCGGCGCTCCACCTCGGCGCGGGCGGCGGCGACGTTCTCGATCACGTCGTCTATGAAGACGCCGGTGCCGACCGCCCATTGCCAGGACGGAAAGGAGGTGACGTAGGAAATCATCCGCGCCTCTTCGCCGGTCGAGGGTTTGGGCCAGAGATATTCGTGATAGCCCGCGCCCGAACGCGCGATGCGGATCAGCGCGTCGGTGACGGGCGTGCCGGCACTGTCGGTCAAGCCCGACCAGTTGCGGTTGATCATCTCGGTCTGGCGCGGGCTGACGAGGTTGGTGCCGTCGTAATCGTAGACGAAGAAGAAGCCGTCATCGCCGTAGATCATCGCCGAGAGGATCTGCATCACCTGTTCCTTCGCGACCTCGTCGTCCGGTGCCGCGGAGCCGTAGATGAAGTAGAAGCCGTTCCGCGCCTGGGTGACGTAATTCTTCAACTCGGCCTTCTTGGCCTCGATGAGCTGCGTCTCGAGGCTGCGGATCTCGCGATCGGCCAATGCGCGGGACTGGTAGGCCACCAGGAAGGCGATCGCGGACACCGCGAGGACGAGGGGAAGGGCCGCCAGAAGGAACAGCTTCTGACTGTAGCGCAGGCTCATCCGCTTCGCGATCCCGGTCATATCCGTTCCCTAGCGCGGATCGGCGCGCCTTGGAAAGATGCATTGCGCTGCCCGTGCGCCCGCGCGCCGCCCGCGGCTCTGGTCAGCGCGCCCCGGGTCCGACAGGATGATGGGGCACGAGAGGGGAGGCACCATGATCTTCAGCGACACGATCTGCGCCCTGGGCGAAGGCGCGCTCTGGCATCCGGAGGAGGAGGCGCTCTACTGGGTCGACATCCTCGGCAAGCGGTTGTTCCGCCATGACGGAAGGCGGCAACGCGACTGGCGCTTCGAGGAACATATCTCGGCGGCGGGGTGGATCGACGAGGGGCGGCTTCTGATTGCGAGCGAGACGGCGCTTTTCGTCTGGGATACCGAACGCGAGGCGCGCGAGGATATCGTGCCGCTGGAGGCCGACCGGCCCGACACGCGGTCCAATGACGGGCGTGCCGATCCCTGGGGCGGGTTCTGGATCTCGACGATGCGCAAGGACAAGACGGGGGCCGATGGCGCCATCTACCGCTTTCTGCGCGGCGAGGTGCACCGGCTTTATTCCGGGCTCGAGATCCCCAACGCCATCTGTTTCGCGCCGGGGGGCGCCTATGCCTATTTCTGCGACACGCGGGCGGGGGTGATCCGGCGGGTGACGCTGGATGACGATGGCTGGCCCGCGGGCGATCCGGTGGATTTCGTCGATCTGAGCGGCGAGGGGCTGAAGCCCGACGGGGCGGTGGTCGACAGCCAGGGCAACCTGTGGAACGCCCAGATCGGTGCGGGACGCGTGGCCTGTTATTCGCCCGATGGCGCCTTCATGACGGCTATTGGCCTGCCTGCGGGGCGGGTGACCTGCCCGGCCTTCGGCGGGCGCGATCTGTCGGTGCTTTACGTGACCTCGGCGGCGGATGGCGCGGCCGAGGACGACCGGCTGAGCGGCGCGACCTTCGCGGTGCCGACGGGGTTCAAGGGACAGCGGGCGCACCGGGTGGTGTTGTGAGGATGGGCTGAAGGTTCGGATTAGGATCGGAGCTTCGGTTTTGGGGGTGGGTCCACGAGATGTGTTGCTCGTGCGCCTGCCCGTGGGATGGCGCTATGAGGGCTGAGCGGTTGTGCTTTATCTTCGGGTGTCGCCGCGCAGAAGCAGCGGTGCGTTGGCGTCTCCAGAGCGCCAGCCCAGGGGGCGGGCAGGCGCTGGCGCGGCGGCTGCAGGCAGCCTTGATTCCGCGCCTGGGGTTCTTCGACCAGACGGTTGAGCCGGGAAACCTGTCCACCAGGTGTGTCGCTCGTGCGCCTGCCCGTGGGATGGCGCTGCAACGGTTGAGCGGGTGTGCTTTATCTCCGGGTGTCGCCGCGCAGAAGCAGCGGCGCGCTGGCGTCTCCGGAGCGCCAGCCCCAGGGGGCGGGCAGGCGCTTGGCGCGGCGGCTGCAAGCAGCCTTGATTCCGATCCTGGGGTTCTTCGACCAGACGGTTGAGCCGGGAGACCACTTCGCGAGATGCGGCCTTGGGTGCGCCTCCCGCCGACCCCCTCAGCCCTTCCGCGTAAACACCAGCGCCATCGAATCCTTCAGCACGAGGGGACCCGAGACGTAATCCGCCCCGATTCCCGGCGAGCGCAGCACGCATTCCCAGCCGAAGCCTTCGGTCCCCGGCACGCCGAGCCGCAGGGGGTCTACATCCGAAGTGGGCTTGCCCTCCATGTGCAGGACGGTGAAGACCTGTTCCCCGTCCGGCCCGTGCCGGAGCGCCGTGAAGACGGTCCGGCCGTCCAAAGGCTCCAGATAGCCGAAATGATCCTTCGGCCCGTAATTATCCCGCAGCCACGGCCGCGCCGCGCGGAACTTGCGCAACGCCAGCGTGTAGTCGCATTGCACCGGATCGAGGCTGCCCAGCGAATGGGTGATGTTGCAGTATTCGTGCATGTCGTTCATCCAGGCGCGCGCGATCTCCTTCAGGCTGTCCACGGTGTAGACCGGCCCCGCGAGCTTGGGCTCGGTGGTGTTCAGCAGCCGCGCGATATCCTCGAGGTCGTAATCGGTGACCTCGACCAGCGCGGGCAGGAAGGTCAGGAAGCGCGACAGGTCCTCTCGGGTCTCGTAGCCCAGGGCCTTGAGACGGGTGAAATTGCCGGGGATGGAATAGGAATATTCGTTGATCTGCCAATTGAGCGAGATCGCCTCCTCGGCCACCACCTTCACGCCGTACTTGTCGTCCTGGTTGCGCACGAAGCCCCAGGAGGCCCGCGCCATGGCGTTGAGGAAATCCATCGGCACACCGGGCAGCGCTACGTAGGTCAGCGTGTGCACCGCGGGGTTGTCATAGGCCTTATCGAGGATTTCCATCCGCGTGTTGCCGAGACGCGTGTTGATGTTCATCTTCGGGTTCACCTGCGTGCCCCGGCGCAGCGTGTCGTGGTTCGAGGTGCCCGAGATCCAGTTCGCGCCGACCGACAGGCATTCGCGGATGCGCCAGTATTTGCCCAGCCAGAACGTGTAGAGGAACGGCGTGTTGTGGGCGAAGGTCAGCGGCCCCCACTGGAACACGTCGTCGTCGCGCTGGCTCTCGATCACCGAGCGGTAGGTGGAGGAAAGCTCCCAGTCTTCCTCGGGCCAGGGTCGGCCATCCTCGAAGATGAACCACGGGCGATATTCGGTGCCCGCGACCTCCTGCACGATGTCGGACATGCTTTGCAGGTAATCGTCGTCATGGCGCAGCACCTGTGCGGCCGCATCCCAGTACTTGAAGTCCTGCGCCCCATCGACCCGCACGCCGTCGGCGCCGAAATTCACCTTGCGGCGCTGCATTTCCAGAAGGATCGCCCGGACGGAAGGGTTCTGGTAATCGAGATTCTGGCCATACATGTTCGGGCCCGCGAAGAAATGCCCGTTCAGCACGCGCAGACCCTGGTTGTCGGAATGGCCGTAGACCACGTCGAAGACGAGCTTCTTGGGGGTGCCGGGGAAATTGTGCAGGGCGGCGGCCAGGTCCACCAGCTCGTCCGGGCGGCCGGTCTCGAGCAGGACGGGGTTCACGGCGGCCATGCCGGCGATGACGTTGTCATAACCCCAGTTGGTGGTGTCGGGCCGCAGCAGGGAAACCGTGACCGCGTCGTCGTCGCCTTCGGTCTCGGACCAGAAATCGGGGCCGGTCTCGTAGACGGTGGTAGGCTCCACGGGCAGCAGCTGCACGCCCTCGTAGCCTGCGAAGATCTGGTCCGCGGGTTCCAGCGGCAGGTCGGCCTCGATCCGGGAAGCCAGACGTTCGAATTGCCGCGTGAGCGCGGCGATGGTGCCCCCGGCCGTGGCGGTGGGCACGTGGATCTGCAGGATGTTCGAGACGGGCCCGAACTTGTGCGGCGCAGGCCCCTTGAGCGCCTGCCAGTATTCCGCGTCGCCGCGCGCGGCGAGCATGCCCGCCACGTCGTAAAGCTCCGCCGGTGCCATGGCGCCGAAAGGCAGCGACATGGCCAGCGGGTCGAGGATACGGTGCCAGTTTTCCTCCGCATCGCGCCAGCAGAGCGCGTAGAAATCACCAAGCGCGTCGCGATTGCCCGCCTGCATGCCGGACACCACCGCAAAGCAATGCGCCTCGGTGCGGATGACGGGGACATAGACCCGCTCGAATGTCAGCTCCTGATGGGCGCGGGTCAGATCGAGCGGCGTCGTGGGCGCCAGCACTTCGAGGAAGATGTCCCCCGAGGGCACGCGGGCATCCTGCAATTCCGGCACCCAGAAGCCGAAATGCGCGCGGCCCTCGGCGTCCACCTGTCCGCCCAGCCCGCGCGCGATCTCGCGCTCGGCGTCGAACCGGGTTTCGGCGGTCATCAGGGTCTTTTCACAGGCCTCGGCCCGGGCCGCGGATGCGGCCTCGTCGAATTGGATACGGTCCTTGAGCGCCACTCGCGCCTCCTGATCGTTGTTAGGTGGTCACATCCGGGCCGTCGCGGCCGGTGCGGGCCTTGATATCGGCCAAGGCCTCGGCCGCGGCGATGACCGGGGCCAGCGCCTCCTGCGGGTCGAGGTCGAGCTTGTCGGGATCAGTCTCGGCCCGTTCGAGATAGACGCGCAGGGTGGCGCCCGCCGTGCCGGTGCCCGACAGGCGGAAGACCATGCGCGCGCCGCCCGAAAGCGTGATGCGCAGGCCCTGACCCTCGGTGCGGGACTTGTCGACCGGATCGTCATAGGCGAACTCGTCCGCCGCCTCGACGGTCAGGCCGCCCGCTTCGGTCCCCGGCAGGCTGGCAAGGCGTCCGCGCAGGTCGGAAATCAGGCCCTCGGCGGCCTTGGCATCGACATCCTCGTAATCGTGGCGGGTGTAGTAATTGCGCCCGTAGGTCTGCCAATGCGCGGTCATCAGATCGGCGACGGAGGTCTTCTTCTCGGCCAGGATGTTCAGCCAGAAGAGCACCGCCCAGAGCCCGTCCTTCTCGCGCACGTGGTCCGACCCGGTGCCCGCGCTTTCCTCGCCGCAGATGGTGGCGCGGCCGGCATCGAGAAGGTTGCCGAAGAACTTCCAGCCGGTGGGCGTCTCGTAGCAGTCGATACCGAGGCGCAGCGCCACGCGGTCGAGCGCGCGGGAGGTCGGCATGGAGCGCGCCACGCCCTTGAGCCCGCCCTTGTAGGCGGGCACCAGCGTGGCATTGGCGGCAAGCACCGCGACGCTGTCGGAGGGCGTCACGTAGGCCTTCTTGCCGACGATCATGTTGCGGTCGCCGTCGCCATCCGAGGCCGCGCCGAAATCGGGGCCGTCATCGGAATACATCTCGTCCATCAGCGCCTTGGCCCAGATCGGATTGGGGTCGGGATGGCCGTCCCCGAAGCTCGGGTCGGGGGTGCCGTTGATCACGGTGCCCTTCGCCGCGCCCAGCATGTCTTCGAGGATCGCATGGGCATAGGGGCCGGTCACCGCATGCATCGCGTCGAAGCGCATGGTGAAGCCGCCCGCGAAAAGCGCGCGGATCGCGTCGAAATCGAAGATCCTCTCCATCATCGCGGCGTAATCGGCGACGGGATCGACGATCTCGACCTCCATCTCGCCGAGCTTTGCGCTGCCGGGCGCCGAGAGGTCGATATCCTGGCTCTCGGCGATGAAGTAGCGGATGCAGGATTGCGTCGCCATGTGGATCTTGGCGGTGATGTTCTCGGGCGCGGGGCCGCCATTCGGGGTGTTGAACTTCACGCCGAAATCGCCGCCCGGGCCGCCCGGATTGTGGCTTGCCGAAAGGATGATACCGCCTGCGGCCTCGCGAATGCGGATGAGGTTGGAGGCGGCGGGCGTCGACAGAATGGCGTTCTGCCCGACGATCACCTTCGCCGCGCCCGAAGCGGCGGCCATGCGCAGCACCACCTGCGCCGCGCGGTCGTTGAAATAGCGCCCGTCACCGCCCAGAACGAGCGTCTTGTCCTTCAGCCCGCCGATCCCGTCGAAGATCGATTGCACGAAATTCTCGAGGTAATGCGGCTCCATGAAGGTGCGGGTCTTCTTGCGCAGGCCCGACGTGCCGGGCTTTTGTCCGTCGATCGGACGCGTGTCGACAGTGATGATCTCCATCTCTTCTTCTCCTCCTCGGAGTGTGGATCGGGTCTTTCACGATTGCGCCCAAGCATGCGGGTTGGGGGCGGAATGACAAGGGGCGGCTCCGCGAATTCCCCGTCAGATCGGCGGTTCCTCGAGCACGAAGGCCAGAGTTGCCGGTCCGTTGAGCGTGACGGTCGCGTCTGCCGGGGCGGGCTCGGCATCGGGATGGGCGCTGTCGATATGACGCACCCAATGAAAGCCTTCGGGCGGGTCGGGCAGGGTGATCGTCGCCGATCCGCCCGCGTTGAAGACCAGATAGAGCGCCTCTTCGCGCTGCGCGTAGGCCGGGGTTCCGCTGGCCATGCGCATCTCGGCGCAGACGAGCGCGCGGTCCGCATTCTCCCAATCGGCATCCTGCATCTCAGTGCCGTCCTCGCGCCACCAGAAGAGGTCGGGAATGCCGTCTGTGACCCGTTCGTGCGCGTGCAGAAAGCGTTTCTGCCGCAGGATCGGGTGCGCCTTGCGGAACGCGATCAGCCGCCGCGTGAAGGCATGCAGATCCGCGTCGCACCGGGCCCAGTCGAGCCAGCCGGTTTCGTTGTCCTGGCAATAGGCGTTGTTGTTGCCGCCTTGGCTGTTGCCGAACTCGTCGCCCGCCAGCAGCATCGGCGTGCCCTGGGACAGCATCAGCGTGGCCAGCATGTTGCGCTGGCGCAGGTGGCGTGCGGCCAAGATGTCGGGATCGTCGGTGGGGCCCTCGACGCCGAAATTGTCGGAATAATTCTCGCCATGCCCGTCGCGGTTGCCCTCGCCGTTCTTTTCGTTGTGGCGCTCCAGGTAGGACACGGTATCGGCCAGCGTGAAGCCGTCATGGGCGGTGATGAGGTTCACGCTCGCCGTGGCGGGACGGCCCGAATGGTCGAATTGCTGGGCCGATCCGGTGATGCGCGTTGCGAGTTCCGGCGTCATGCCGGCATCGCCGCGCCAGAAGCGCCGCACGCCGTCGCGATACTTGTCGTTCCATTCCGAAAAGGGCGCGGGGAAAGCGCCGACCTGGTAGCCGCCGGGGCCGATATCCCAGGGCTCGGCCACCAGCTTCACGCGGCTCAGCACCGGGTCCTGCCGGGCCGCATCGAAGAAGGCCGCGCCGGGGTCGAAACCCTGCGCCGTGCGCCCCAGCGTCGCGCAGAGATCGAAGCGGAAGCCGTCGATATGGAACGTCTCGACCCAGTAGCGCAAGCTGTCCATGACCATGCGCATGACCATCGGGTGTTCGATATTGATCGTGTTGCCGGTGCCGGTGTCGTTGATGTAATGCCGCTTGTCTTCGGCCAGCCGGTAATAAGCGGCATTGTCGAGGCCGCGGAAGCACAGCGTGGGGCCAAGCTGGTCGGCCTCGCCGGTATGGTTGTAGACGACGTCGAGCCAGACCTCGATGCCTGCCGCGTGGAGCCGCGCCACCGCATGCTGCAATTCCTTCAGGCCCCCGTCGGAGAGATAGCGCGGATCGGGCGCGAAGAAGCCGATGGACTGGTAGCCCCAGTAATTCGTGAGCCCCTTGTCGACGAGGAACCGGTCGTTGATGAAGGCATGCACGGGCAGAAGCTCGACCGCGGTGATGCCGAGATCGGTCAGGTAGTCGATCATCGCATCGGAGGCCAAGGCCAGCGCGCCGCCCTTGGGGCTGGCGCCGTGGAAGTTCTGCGTCAGGCCCTTCAGATGCGCCTCGTAGACCATGGTCTCCTCCATGGCCGTGTCGGGCGGGCGGGTCTCACCCCAGGAAAAGCTCGGGTCCTCGACCACGCAGCGCGGCATGTAAGGCGCGCTGTCGCGGGTGTCGAAGGACAGGTCCTCGTCCTCGTGCCCGCGCGTGAAGCCATACAGCGCATCGTGCCAGTCGGGGTGGCCCGTCAGCCGCTTGGCATAGGGGTCGATCAGCAGCTTGTGGACGTTGAAGCGGTGGCCCGCCTCGGGCGCGTAGGGCCCGTCGGCGCGCAGTCCGTAAAGCTGGCCCGGCCGCACCCCCGGCAGGTAACCGTGCCAGACATCGCCGTCCCGCTCCATCAGCCGGATGCGGCGGGTCTCGGTCTTGCCGTCCTCGGAGAAGAGGCAGACATACATCGCCGTGGCGTGTTGCGAGAAGACGGCGAAATTGGTGCCGTCGCCATCGAAGGTGGCGCCGAGCGGCGCGGCTTTGCCCGAGGCGGGCGCTTGGATCGGAGTCATTTGGACGACGCGATGTCCTTGTAGAGCGCGGCATAGGCGCGGGCGGACACGTCCCAGCCCACATCCTGTGCCATCGCGTTCTTCATCATGCGCGCCCAGGTCGTCCGGTCGCGCCAAAGGACATGTAGGCGCGCGAAGGCCCCCGCCAATGCCGATGACGTGACGGGATGGAACTGTATCCCCGTGGCCACGCCCGCGCCCAGAGCCGCCGGATTGGCGTCGATCACCGTGTCGTTGAGCCCGCCGGTGCGCGACACCAGCGGCAGCGTGCCGTGGCAGAGCCCGTAAAGCTGCGTGAGGCCGCAAGGCTCGAACCGCGAGGGCACGAGGATCGCGTCGCCGCCCGCCATCAGTCGCCGCGACAGCGCCTCGTCATAGCCGAAGCGCACCCCGACGCCCTCATGGGCGGCGGCGCGCTTGAAGGCGGCCTCGAGGCCCGGATCGCCCGAGCCCAGAAGCGCGAGTTGCCCGCCGTGATCGACCAGCGCGGGCAGCGCCTCGAGCAGCACGTCGAGCCCCTTCTGGTGGCTCAGCCGCGAGATCAGCACGCAGAGCGGGCCGTCCCAGTCCGGCAGGCCGAATTCGCGCCGCAGCGCCTTCTTGTGCCGCGCCTTGCCGCGCGGGGTCTTGTAGGGCGGCGCCCAGGCGTCGGTGTCGATGCCGTTCAGGATGCCGCTGAGGTCGTCCCGGCGCGCGGTCAGGATGCCTTCCATCCCCATGCCGAACTCGGGCGTCAGCAACTCGCCCGCATAGCTGGGGCTGACCGTGGCGATGCGGTCGCAGCCGGTCAGCGCCGCCTTCAGCGCGGAAATCTGGCCCCAATATTCGAACCCGCCCTCGGTGAATTCCTCGCGCGGGAGCGCCATGGCAGAAAGCATCGAGGCGGGCGCCATCCCCTGGAACGCGATGTTGTGGATCGAGATCAGCGTGCCGATGCCCGCGCCGCCCGGCATCTGGCGCAGGTAGACCGGCGTCAGCCCGGCCTGCCAATCGTGCAGATGCAGGATTTCGGGCTGCCAGCCCGCGATGCCGCCGGTCGCGATCTGCGCTGCGGCATGGGACAGGGCGGCGAAGCGCACCGGGTTGTCGGCCCAGTCCTGCCCGCCGGCATCGAGATAGGGGCTGCCGTCCCGGTCATAGAGATGCGGCGCGTCCAGCGCGTAGAGCACGGCCTCGCCGAGCCTGCCCTCGATCAGCCGGGCCGGGCCGCCGAAAAGCGGCCCGAGGTCATGCGTCGTTCCGTTGCCCATCGCCGCCTTCACGTTGCGATATGCGGGAATGAGCGTGCGCATCTCGACGCCGAGCGGCGCCAGCGCGCCGGGCAGGGCGCCCGCCACATCCGCGAGCCCGCCGGTCTTGACCAGCGGCACACATTCCGAGGCGACCGAGAGAACCTGCATCAGAGTGCCGCTGCCCGTGCGTCGAGCATCTTCTGGGTGATAAGCGTCACGCCGCCGTCGGACACGCGGAACCACTTGGCGTCTTCAACCGGGTCCTCGCCCACGACGAGGCCTTCGGGAATATGCACGCCGCGGTCGATCACCACGTTCTTCAGCCGCGCATTGCGCGACACGTAGACCCGCGGCAGCACCACCGCCCGCACCAGCGAGGAATAGGAATTGGTGTGCACCTGCGTGAAGAGCAGCGATTCGCGGATCTCGCTGCCCGAGATGATGCAGCCCCCCGAAACCATGGAAGAGATGGCCGCGCCGCGCCGGTCGGCCTCGTCATGGATGAACTTCGCCGGCGGGGTGGCCTCGGCATAGGTCCAGATCGGCCAATCCTTGTCCCAGAGATCGAGATCGGGGGCAAAATTCGTCAGGTCCAGATTGGCCTTGTGGAAGGCATCCACGGTGCCCACGTCGCGCCAATAGGTCGGGGCCTCGGTCGAGGCGCGCACGCAGCTGTCGGTGAAGCGGTGCGCCTGCGCCTTGCCGCCCTTGACGATCTCGGGGATCAGGTCGTTGCCGAAATCGTGGCTCGAATTCTGGTCCTCCATGTCGCGGATCAGCAGATCGCGCAGGAAGTCCCAGTTGAAGACATAGATCCCCATCGAGGCCAGCGTGACGTTCGGGTCGTCCGGGGTGCCCGGCGGGTCCTTCGGTTTTTCGAGAAACGAGGTGATGACGTCCTTGTCGTCGACGGCCATGACCCCGAAGGCCGAGGCCTCGGCGCGCGGCACGGTCAGGCAGCCGATGGTCACGTCGGCCTTCGTCTCGACATGCTGGCGCAGCATCCGCTCGTAATCCATCTTGTAGATGTGGTCGCCGGCGAGGATCACCACGTAATCCACATCGTAGCTGTCGACGATGTCGATGTTCTGCGCGACCGCATCGGCGGTGCCGCGATACCATGTCTGCTCGTCGTAGCGCTGAGAGGCTGGCAGGATATCGAGGAATTCGTTGCGCTCGGCACGAAAGAAGCTCCAGCCGCGCTGGCAATGGCGAATGAGGCTGTGCGCCTTGTATTGCGTGGCGATGGCCATCTTGCGGATGCCGGAATTGAGCGCGTTCGACAGCGCGAAATCGACGATCCGGGTCTTGCCGCCGAAATAGACCGCCGGTTTGACGCGCCGGTCGGTGAGTTCCTTGAGCCGCGAGCCGCGCCCGCCGGCCAAGACGAAGGCCATCGACCTCTGCGACAGTCTGGTAGCGCTATCGACCATGGTATCCTCCCTGTGCGTTTCGCGGCCTGTCGTGGCGCCGCTCATTGAGCAGAGTGTGCAAATTCTGCGGATAGATGGCTAGGGGGGATGGTGCATTCGCGGTTTTGCGCGCTGCGAGACCGGCGCGGTTCCGGCGCCGGTCATCTGTGCGGTGGTTCCTCATGCGCTCAACAGGACCGCCCGCCAGCCCCGGCGCGGCCTGTTGCGCAGAAAGGTGTGCGGCCGGGTGCCGGGCGGCCCGAAGCCGGTGCGGGATCATGCCTTGATCAGGAACACCGTCGAGAGGGGCGGCAGGTAGACCTCCGCCACGGCGGGCAGGCCGTGGCTGTCGCCCGGCTTTGCAGTGACGCCGCCCATGTTCCCGCGATCCTGACCGCCATAGACGCCCGCATCGGTGTTCAGCGCCTCGCGCCATTCGCCCGCCTCGGGCAGGCCCACGCGGTAATTCTGCTCCTGCGGGGTGAAGTTGCAGAGCACGACCACCTCTGGATCGCCCGCATGGCCCTTGCGGCGCCAGACGAAGACCGAGCGATCCGCGTCGTTCTCCTCGATCCACTGGAAGCCCTCGGGGTCGCAATCCTTGACGTGCAGCGCGGGCGTCGCGGCGTAGAGCTTGTTCAGATCGCGCACCAACGCCTGGATGCCGCCATGGGCGGGATTGCCGAGGGCGGCCCAATCCAGTTCCGCATCGTGGTTCCATTCGGCCCCTTGCGCGAATTCCTGACCCATGAAGATCAGCTTCTTGCCTGGATGGCCCCACATGAAGCCATAATAGGCGCGCAGGTTGGCGAATCGCTCCCAGTCGTTGCCGGGCATCCGCGTCAGCATCGAGCCCTTGCCGTGGACCACCTCGTCATGGCTGATCGGCAGGATGAAGTTCTCAGAGAACGCGTAGACCAGTCCGAAGGTCATCTGGTTGTGGTGATGCTTGCGGTAGATCGGGTCCTTTTTCATGTATTCGAGCGTGTCGTTCATCCAGCCCATGTTCCACTTGAACCCGAAGCCGAGGCCGTCCTCGTAGACCGGGCGCGACACCTTGGGGAACGAGGTCGATTCCTCGGCCACGGTCAGGATGCCCTCATGGGCGCCGTAGGTCTGGATGTTCATGTCGCGCAGGACGTCGATGGCTTCGTAATTCTCGCGCCCGCCATCCTTGTTGGGGACCCATTCGCCGTCCTTGCGGGAATAATCGCGGTAGAGCATCGAGGCCACCGCATCCACGCGCAGCCCGTCGACATGGTATTCCTCAAGCCAGTAGAGCGCGTTCGAGGTCAGGAAATTCTTCACCTCGCGCCGCCCGTAATTGTAGATCAGCGTGTTCCAGTCCTGGTGGAAGCCCTCGCGCGGGTCCGCATGTTCGTAAAGCGCCGTGCCGTCGAACTGGCCCAGCCCGTGCGGGTCGGTGGGGAAATGCCCCGGCACCCAGTCGAGGATGACACCGACGCCCGCCTTGTGCGCGGCATTCACCAGATCGCGGAATTCGTGCGGGGGGCCATGGCGCACGGTGGGTGCGAACAGGCCCACCGGCTGATAGCCCCAGGAGCCATCGAAGGGATATTCGGAAATCGGCATCAGCTCGATATGAGTGAAGCCCATTTCGGTGACATACTCGACCAGTTCGGTCGCGGCCTCCACATAGGAGATGCGGCGATTGTCGGCCTTGCGCTTCCACGATCCCAGATGCACCTCGTAGACCGAGATGGGCGCGTCGCGGCTGTTCCGCGCGGCGCGTTTCGTCATCCAGGCCTCGTCCGACCAGCCATAGCCGCGGATGTCGCGCACGACCGATGCGTTCTCTGGCGGGTGCTGCGATCCGAAGCCCACCGGATCGGCCTTGAGCGGCATCAGGTTGCCCTGCGCGCCGATGATCTCGTACTTGTAGACGGTGCCTTCGCCCGCGCCGGGGATGAAGATTTCCCAGACGCCGGTGGCGCCCCGGCGGCGCATCAGGTGGCGCCGTCCGTCCCAGCCATTGAACGTGCCCACGACCGAGACGCGGCGCGCATTGGGCGCCCAGACCGCGAAATGGGTGCCATGAACGCCCTCATGGGTCATCACATGCGCGCCGAGCGCGTTCCAGAGCTGCGAATGGGTGCCTTCACCCAGGAGGTATTCGTCGATCTCGCCCAGCACCGGGCCGAAGCGATAGGGGTCTTCCATGTCCCAGGTCTGGCCCGAGGCGTCCTTGCCGCGCAGGCCGTAAGGCGCGTCGCCGGGCACCGCACCGCAGAAGATGCCGGGCAGGTCGGCGACCGGATCGAGCGGGTGCGTCTTCTTGCCGATGACCGCATGAAGCTCGGCCGCGCCGGGATCGAACACGGTGACATGCCGCGCGCCCTCCACCGCATGGGGGCCGAGCACCGCGAAGGGATCGTCGCTGGTGGCATCGAGGATGCGTTTCAGGGCGGGGCGGGGAAGGTGTGCATGCTGAACCATGCGCCTCAGTTTAGCACCTCGGCGGCGAGCTTCAACGTGGGCCCGCCGGGGGCCCCCCGATTCACTGCCCGAGATAGGAGCGCGCCGCCCAAATATCCTGCATGTAGCCGCGGATTGTCCGATCCGACGAGAACCAGCCCGACCGCGCGGTGTTGAGCGCGGCCTTGCGCGTCCAGGTCGCGGGATCGGCGAAGGCCGCATCGGCCTCGCGGCTCGCGCGCCAGTAATCGGCGAAATCCGACGCGACGAGGAAATAATCCGGCCCGGCGAGATTGGCGGCGATATGGGCGTAGCGGTCGGGCTCGTCGGGGCAGAAGGCGCCGGTGCGCACCGCCTCGAGGGCGCGGGCAAGGCGCGGATCGGCGGCGATGGCCTGGGCGGCGTGATCCTCGATCTTGCGGCGCTCCATCACCTCGGAGGCGGTCATGCCGAAGAGGAAGAAATTGTCCGCGCCCACATGCTCGCGGATTTCCACGTTGGCGCCGTCGAGCGTGCCGATGGTCAGCGCGCCGTTGAGGGCGAATTTCATGTTGCCCGTGCCCGAGGCTTCCTTGCCCGCGGTCGAGATCTGCTCGGACAGGTCCGCGGCGGGGATCAGCCGCTCGGCGAGGGTCACGTTGTAATTCGGCAGGAAGAGCACCTGAAGCACGTCGCGGGTCGTCTTGTCCGCGTTAAGAACCTCCGCCACGTCATTGATAAGGCGAATGATATCCTTGGCGAAGGCATAGCCCGGCGCGGCCTTACCGGCAAAGAGCACGACGCGCGGGGTCCAGTCGGCGTTGGGATTGTCCTTGATCTCCTGCCAGAGCGCGATGGTCTCAAGGATGTTGAGGTGCTGGCGCTTGTATTCGTGCAGGCGCTTGATCTGCACGTCGAACATGGCGTCGGGATTGACCGACACGCCCTGCGTCGCGGCCATCCAGTCCGACAGGTCCGCCTTGTTGGCGCGCTTGGCGGCGTCGAACCGCTCGCGCCACGCGGCATCCTCGATGGCGGGCTCCAGCTCGCGCAGGCGCTCCAGATCGTCGACCCAGCCCTCGCCGATCGTGTCGGTGATGAGCGAGGACAGGCGCGGGTTGCAGGCCAGGAGCCAGCGGCGCGGGGTGACGCCGTTGGTCTGGTTCACGATCCGGTCGGGATGCAGGCGGTGCAGTTCGGAGAACACCGTTTTCTTCATCAGCTCGGTATGCAGCGCCGAGACGCCGTTGACCTTATGCGCCATGACAAAGGACAGCTGGCCCATCTTGACCTGGTGATCGGAGCGCATGGATTGTGTGCGCGAGGGGTTCGCCTCGTAATGTTCGTTGTCGATCATATCGACGATCTGCAGATGGCGCGGCAGCAGGCGCCCGAACAGGCCCTCGCCCCAGCTTTCCAGCGCCTCGGGCAGCAGCGTGTGGTTGGTGTAGGAAAGACAGGCGCGGGTGATGGTCATCGCCTCGTCGAAGGGCAGGCCGCGTTCGTCGTGCAGGATCCGGACCAGTTCGGGACCGGCCACGGCGGGATGCGTGTCGTTGAGCTGGATGGCGACCTTTTCCGGCAATTGGCGGATGTCGCTGTGTTCCTTGTCGAACCGCGCGAGGATATCGCGGAGCGCGGCGGCCACGAGGAAGAATTCCTGCTTGAGGCGCAGTTCCTTGCCCTGCTCGGTCGTGTCGTCGGGATAGAGCACGCGGGAAATGGTGCGGGCCAGTGCCTCGGGTTCGGCGGCGGCGGCGAAATCGCCGCGGTTGAAGGCGGGCAGGTCGAACGGATCGGCTGCCTTGGCGGACCAGAGGCGCAGCGTGTTGGCCCAGCGTCCCTTCCAGCCGACGATGGGCGTGTCATAGGCCTCCGCATCGACATATTCGCCGGGATGCCAGACGGACGCGCCGTCCCGTTCCTCCACATGGCCGCCGAAGCCGATATGGAAGCGTGCGTCGGGACGTTCGAATTCCCAGGCGTGGCGCTGGGTCAGCCAGGTCTCGGGCGCCTCGATCTGCCGCCCGCCCTGGAAGCTCTGTCGGAAGAGGCCGTGCTCGTAGCGGATGCCGTAGCCATAGGCCGGGCAACCCAGCGTCGAGAGGCTTTCGAGGAAGCAGGCGGCGAGACGGCCCAGGCCGCCATTGCCGAGCGCCGCGTCGGGCTCGTCCGCGAGCACCGTGTCGTAATCCTGGCCCAGTGCCGCCAGCGCGTCGCGCGCCTGATCGACAAGGCCGAGATTGACGATACCGTCTTCCAGAAGCCGCCCGATCAGGAATTCCATCGACAGGTAATAGACCCGCTTGGCGCCTTCGCGGCGCGCCACGCCCGCGGCCTTGAACCAGCTGTCGGCGATATGGTCGCGGATCGCGAAGGACAGCGCCATGCGCCAATCCTCGGTGCCGGCGTAATCGGGCTCGCGCCCGAAGGAATAACACAGATGCCGCACGATGGCGTCGCGCAGGGCATGGGTGGTGACTTGGGTCGGGGGGGTCGCGATGTTCATTTCGGACACTCCTGTTAACGCTCACACTGCTAGAAGCGCGGTTTCTCCGGATTGGCAAGACCCGGGACGCGTCAAGGTTGCGATTGCGTGGCAATGGGGTGCCGCGCTGCCTGCTTTGACGCCGTCACGCGCCGAGGTGATGCAATTCGGTCAAATGGCAAGCGCAGCCGGTCAGCGCCGCGTAATCGTCGGTCAGGATATGCACCGGGAATTGCCGCATGAACTCGGAAAAGCGGCCCTTGTCGCAGAACGCCTCGGTGAAGGTGGCGCTGGCGAGATGCGGGCCGAAATGCTGGGTGACGCCGCCACAGAGATAGATGCCGCCGAAGGGCAGGGTGATGAGCGTCAGATCGCCGACATAGGCGCCGAGAAGCCGGGTGAAGAGCGCGATGGCGCGCCGCGCGCGGTCGTCCTCGTCCTGCGCGGCCATTATCTCGGACGCACTCATCGGCGCGCCCGCGCCGTCTTCGTCACAGAGAAAAGCATAGATCCGCTCGAACCCGCGGCCCGAGAGCACGTCCTCGAAGCCGGGCATGTCGTGCTTGCGGGCCACCCAGTCGCGCAGCCGCAGCTCCCCTGCGTCGCGGGCCTTCAGCGACACGTGGCCGGTCTCGGACGGGGGCACCAGCGTCTGGCCGCCCAGCCGGTAGACCGGCGCGGCATTGAGCCCGGTGCCGACCCCCACCACGAGCTTGGCGGCCTGCGGGCTCGCGGGCTGGCCGGGCAGGACCGGCGTCAGCACGTCGGGCGTCAGCGCGTCGAGCGCGTGGCCCTGCGCCTGCAGGTCGTTCAGGATGGCGACGGTGGTGGCGCCGCTGGCCTGCGCTACCGCGCGCTTGTCGACGCGCCAGTCGAGATTGGTCAGCTTGCCCACACCGTCGCGCACGGGGCCGGCCATGGCGACGCAGGCGGCATCGGGGGTGGCGTTCTGCTGGCCCAGGTAATCGGTCAGCACGGTCTCGAGGCTGTCGTTCTCGGCGTTGCGGTAGCGGCGGATGGTGTCGCGGTCGACCGTGCCGTCGCGGGCCAGCGCCACGCGGGTATTGGTACCGCCGATATCGGCGACGACCGCCAGGTGGGCCGGAGGGGAATGGGGCTCGGACATGGGCGACCTCGCTGAGCTATGATGCGGGTGGTACGGGCGTTTCCGGATGCGATCAAGGGCGCAGTGGGGGGCTGCCGGGCGTCGGCGTTGGCGGGGCAGGCGGGCTGTCGCGGCGCGGACGGGCCCTATCCGGGCGCCCGACCGGTGGAGCGGCCGAGGATCAGATCGGCATCGAGCATGATCCCCGGACGCGGCTTGCCGGGATCGGCGATCATCGCCATCAGCTCCTGCGCGCAGGTCCGCCCCGCCTCCCGGATCGAGGATCGGGTGGCAGTGAAGAGCGGCTCGCTGGTGCCGTTGGGCAGGTAGCTCAGCACGTCATCATGGGTCACGACCGAGATATCCTCGCCCATTGCGAGGCCGCGTCGGAGGATGGCGCGTTCCACCCCGAAGGCGATCACGATGGAGGAGCACAGGAACGCGGTGGGCGGGTTCGGACGGTCCAGCATCTCGGAAGCCGCGCGCATGCCGAGGCTTTCGGTCATGCCGCCCACCTCGATCAGGGCCCGGTCGATACCGATCCCCGCCTCGCGCAGGGCAGCTTCGTAGCCGCGGCGGCGCCGGTAGGCGAAATCCATCGTCTCGACGGCGTTGAGCAGCGCGATTCGCCGATGCCCCAGCGCGATCAGGTGGCGCGTGGCCCGCAGGAAGGCGCTTTCGTTGTCGATATCGACGAAGGCGTAATCCTCGGCGCGCCCGAAAACCCGGCCATGCACGAGGAAGGGCACGCCGATCCGGTCCAGGAGGTCGATTCGCGGATCGTTCACCCGGGGGCCGTGCAGGATGATTCCGTCGACATTCCCGCGCGCGCGAATGTTGTGGTAATGCGCGGCTTCCTCGTCGTCGGGCACCAGCGTCAGCACCAGCTCGTAGCCGCCGGTCGCGTAGGCCTCAGAGGCGCCGGTGATGAAATCCCCGAAGAGCGGGTTCAGGATCTCGTGCTTGTTGGACAGGGGAATCACGTGGCCGATGGACATGGCCCGCCCGGTGGCGAGCCCCTTGGCGCGGGCATTGGGGCTGTAATTGAACTGGCGCGCGGCCTCGAGCACGCGGCGGCGGGTGGCCTCGCGCACCTCGGGATAGCCGTTCAGCGCCCGGCTCACCGTGGTCTGCGACAGGTTGAGATGCTCTGAGAGTTCTTTGAGGTTCATCGGCGTGTCGCGTGGCTGAGCCTTGGCGTCGAGCGTCCAAAGCGCTTTGGATTTTTCGCAGCCTAGACGCAGAACGTCCCGATTGGGAAGCCCTCCTTCCAGATAGGTCTTAGCTGCGTTGCAGCATGACATCTCATGTTTTCTTGAGGTTTATGCCCGGGAATCGGATTGACAGGCGCTAACATGTCAGCGAGCGTGCACCGACCAAAGCGCTTTGGAAAACTTTTTCCTTGCGCTGCGCCACATGAGATTGCTCACATGATCCAAGGGAGGATTATGATCATGAAGACTTCGCTTTACGCAAGCGCTGCCGTGCTGGCCCTGACGGCCGGTGCCGCGCATTCGGCGGCACACCTGCCGTTCAATCCCGGTGAAGGCGACTTCAGCTGGGACAGCTACACGAGCTTTGCCGATCAATACGACCTGAGCGGTGCCACGGTCGAGATCACCGGTGCCTGGACGGGCAACGAGAAGGAAAAGGTCGACAAGGTCTTCGACTATTTCGAAGAAGCCACCGGCGCGACCGTGAACTACTCGGGCTCGGACAGCTTCGAGCAGGACATCGTCATCTCGACCCGGGCGGGCTCTGCCCCGAACCTCGCGGCCTTCCCGCAGCCGGGCCTCGCGGCCGACATGGCAAGCCAGGGTCTTCTGACGCCGCTGGCCGAAGGGACCGCCGACTGGGTCGCCGAGAATTACGCGGCCGGTCAGTCCTGGGTCGATCTGGGCACCTATGCCGATCCGGATGGCAACGAGAACCTTTATGGTCTGTTCTACCGCGTCGATGTGAAATCGCTGGTCTGGTACAACCCGATCGCCTTTGACGAGATGGGCTACGAGATCCCCGAGACGATGGAAGAGCTGAAAGAGCTCACCGACCAGATCGTCGACGATGGCGGCACGCCCTGGTGCATCGGTCTGGGCTCGGGCGCCGCGACCGGCTGGCCCGCGACCGACTGGGTCGAGGAGATGATGCTGCGCACCCAGCCGCCCGAGGTCTATGACCAGTGGGTGACCAACGAGATCTCCTTCGACGACCCGCGCGTCGTCGCGGCGATGGAGGAATTCGGCTATTTCGCGCTGAACGACGATTACGTGCAGGGCGGGGCCGAGACGGTCGCCACGACCGATTTCCGCGACAGCCCGGCGGGTCTCTTCACCATCCCGGCGGAATGCTACATGCACCGCCAGGCCTCGTTCATCCCGGCCTTCTTCCCCGAAGACGTGGTCGCGGGCGAGGATGTGGATTTCTTCTACTTCCCCGCCTACGAGGAGAAGGATCTCGGCAAGCCGGTTCTGGGTGCGGGCGCGCTTTTCGCGATCACCAACCCCTCTGAGGCCACGACGGCGATGATCGAGTTCCTCAAGACCCCGATCGCGCATGAGCTCTGGATGGCGCAAGGCGGCTTTCTGACCGCGCATGGCGGTGTCAACCTCGACACATATGCCGATGACAGCCTCCGTGCGCAGGGTCAGATCCTTCAGGACGCCTCGACCTTCCGCTTCGACGGCTCGGACCTGATGCCGTCCGAGATCGGCGCCGGCGCCTTCTGGTCGGGCATGGTCGATTACGTGACCGGCACGCCCGCTGCCGAGGTGGCGGCCACGATCCAGGAACGCTGGGACTCGATCCAGTAATCCACGCGACGATCCGCGCCCGTCCCGTCAGCCGGGGCGGGCGCAGGCACCGCTGGGAACTGGTGCCATGCAACGGCCGGACCCGCCGCCAAGGCGGGCAGGGCCGATCCGGTGCCGCCCGGGGAGGGCCCGCGCGCCGGCTGCCAAAAGGGAGGAACCACCATGTCTCCGATCCTGCAGGGTCTCATCACGATCATCATCGGAGTGGGCGGCTGCGTCGGCTATTTCTTCGCCTCGAACTGGGTGCTGGACAAGGTGATCTTCCCGCCGCGCACGGACGATCACGGGCGCAACATCAACCGCGCCACCATGGTCCGGCCCTGGCTGTTCCTGTTCCCGGCGATGTTCGCGCTGGGGCTCTACCTCGTCTATCCGGTGGTCGGATCGTTCTGGCGCTCGCTCTTCAACCGCTCGGGTGAAGAGTTCATCGGCTTAGGCAACTACACCACGATGTTCGCCGAAGAGGGCTTCCGAACCGCGGTCTTCAACAACATTCTCTGGGCGATCTTCGTGCCCGCCGCGGCGACCTTTCTCGGCCTGCTGGTGGCGCAGCTCACCGACAAGCTGAAATGGGGCAACATCGCCAAATCACTGATCTTCATGCCGATGGCGATTTCCTTCGTGGGCGCCTCGCTGATCTGGAAATTCGTCTACGCCAACGACCCCGATATCGGCATCATCAACGCGGTGCGCGACGTCCTCGGGGCCGATCCGATCGATCCGCTGCAGATCCCCTTCTGGAACAACTTCTTCCTGATGGTGATCTTGGTCTGGATCCAGACGGGTTTCGCCATGGTGATCCTGTCGGCGGCCCTGCGCGGTATCCCCGAAGAGACCATCGAGGCCGCGATCATCGACGGCGCGAACCCGTTCCAGATCTTCTTCAAGATCAAGGTGCCGCAGATCATGGGCACCATCGTGGTCGTCTGGACGACGATCACGATCCTGGTGCTGAAGGTCTTCGACATCGTCTACGCCATGACCGGCGGCAATTTCGATACCGAGATCCTGCCGTCTTACATGATGGATTACATGTTCCGCGATGACGGGCGCGCGACCGCCGTGGCCTTCGTCATCATGATCATCGTCCTGCCGGTGATGGTCTGGAACATCCGCCAGGCACGCAAAGAGATGAATTGAGGGAGGGCCGAGCAATGGACCAAATGGCAGGACAGAAGACCTCTCTCTCCATCGTCACCAACATCTCGGTTGTGGCGCTGGTGCTGATCTGGCTCATTCCGACGATCGGGCTTCTGGTCTCGAGCTTCCGCGACCGCGAGCAGATCTCCGAGACCGGCTGGTGGGCGTCGATGTTCCCGGTCGAGGTGGCCTACCGCGTCTCGCCCGAGCCCGAAGGCGTGACGCAGGACGGCACGCTCTACACCTTCTCGGGCAACCTCTTTTCCGCCTCCGACGAGGTGTCGGCGCAGGGGTCGGGCGATGTCTCCGCCTTCGGGATCACCGGCCGCGATCCGGGTGCCGCGACGCCGGGCCAGACGTTCGGTCGTCTGAAGCTGGTGGTGAGCGAACCCGACGGCACGACCGACGAGGAAAACTACGAGACCTCCTGGCCCGCCGACGGCCAGCCCACCGCGCCCGAGACCGACGAGGACGGGCGCCCGGTCCAGGATTTCTACATCGACCGCGCCGTTACCGTGGCCGCCAACGGCGATTTCACCTGGGTTCAGGACGGAGAGATCGGCCGCGCGCCGACGATCTACATCATCGCCGCCGCGCCGCCCGATTTCGGTTTGCAGAACTACGAGCAGATCCTGACCTCGGACAACATGGACCGCGCCTTCATCAACACCCTGACGGTGACGATCCCGGCGACGATCATCCCGATCCTGATTGCGGCCTTCGCGGCCTATGCGCTGGCCTGGATGGATTTCCGCGGCCGGGGCTTCCTGATCGCGATGGTGGTGGGGCTTCTGGTCGTTCCGCTGCAGCTGGCGCTGGTGCCGCTTTTGCAGCTGCACAACAAGGTTGGCATCGGGCAGAGCTTCCTCGGCATCTGGCTGGCGCATACCGGGTTTGGCCTGCCGCTCGCCATCTACCTTTTGCGCAATTACATGGTCGGCCTGCCGCGCGACATCATCGAATCTGCGAAAGTGGACGGGGCCACGGATTTCCAGGTCTTCACCAAGATCGTGCTGCCGCTTTCCTTTCCGGCGCTGGCGAGCTTTGCGATTTTCCAGTTCCTCTGGACCTGGAACGACCTCCTGGTGGCGAAGGTCTTCCTGCCCTCCAACTCGGAGAGCTGGGTGATGACGGTGAAGATCGCCGATGACCTTCTGGGCTCGCGCGGCGGCGACTGGGGCATCCTCGCGGCGGCGGCGTTCATCTCGATCGCGGTGCCGCTCATCGTCTTCTTCGCCATGCAGAAATACCTCGTGCGCGGCCTCCTGGCTGGCTCGGTCAAATAAGGACGTTTATGAATACCAAGGCGGATATCTCGGGCGCATCGAAAGCGGATGCGGATTGGTGGCGCGGCGCGGTGATCTATCAGGTCTACCCGCGCAGCTTCCAGGATTCGAACGGCGACGGGATTGGCGACCTTCTGGGCATCGCCCAGCGGATGCCGCATATCGCCTCGCTCGGGGTCGATGCGGTGTGGATCTCGCCGTTCTTCACCTCGCCCATGCGCGATTTCGGCTATGACGTGTCGGATTACTGCGATGTGGACCCGATGTTCGGCACGCTGGCGGATTTCGACACGCTGATCGCGCAGGCGCATCGGCTGGGCGTCAAGGTGCTGATCGACCTCGTCTTGTCGCACACCTCCATGGACCATCCGTGGTTCAAGGAAAGCCGGTCGTCGAAGGACAATCCCAAGGCCAACTGGTATGTCTGGGCCGATGCCAAGCCCGACGGCACGCCGCCCAATAACTGGCTGTCGATCTTCGGCGGCTCGGCCTGGCAATGGGATCCGACCCGCTGCCAGTATTACCTGCACAACTTCCTGACCGAGCAGCCGGATCTGAACTTCCACGAGCCGGAAGTGCAAAACGCGCTGATGGATGTGGCGACCTTCTGGCTGGATCGCGGCGTCGACGGCTTCCGGCTCGATACGATCAATTTCTACGTCCATGACGCGCAATTGCGGGACAACCCGCCGCTGCCCGAGGCGGAGCGCAACCCGATCACCGCGCCGGCGGTGAACCCCTATACCTGGCAGAACCACCTCTACGACAAGACCCAGCCCGAGAACCTCGCATTCCTGCGCAAGCTCCGGGCGCTGATGAACAAGTACAACGCCGCCGCCGTGGGCGAGGTGGGCGACGACCAGCGCGGGCTCGAGATCCTCGGTGAATATACCGGGGGCAGCGATCTCATTCACATGAGCTATGCGTTCGAGCTGCTCTCAGACAAGATGCCGACGGCCCCCTACATCGCCGAGGTCTTCGAGAAGGTCGAGGCGGTGGCCGCCAATGGCTGGGCCTGTTGGGCCTTCTCGAACCACGACGTGCCGCGCCATGCCTCGCGCTGGAAGCTGACCGATGCGGGCGAGCGCTGCTTCGCCACGCTGATGCAATGCCTGCGCGGCTCGACCTGCCTCTACCAGGGCGAGGAGCTGGGCCTGCCCGAGGCCGAGGTCGCCTTCGAGGATCTGCAGGACCCTTATGGCAAGCGCTTCTGGCCCGCCTTCAAGGGCCGCGACGGCTGCCGCACGCCGATGGTCTGGGAGCCGTCCAACCAGAATGGCGGCTTCTCGTCGGGCCGGCCCTGGCTGCCGGTCAGCCACGACCACCTCAACCGCGCGGTGGCGACGCAGGAACAGGATCCGTCCGCAATCCTGCACCATTACCGCCGCGTGATCGCCTTCCGCCATGCCCATGAGGCGCTGCGCAAGGGCGCGCAGAGCCGGGTCGAGGCGGATGGCAGCATCATCCGATTTCAACGCGAAAGCGCCGGGGAGACGATCTTCTGCGCGTTCAATCTCAGCCATGAGCCGGCCGTGACGGACATGCCCCCGGGCAAGTGGCAGCAGATCGGGATCGAACTGGGCAGCGCGGGCCCCGCGCCGGACGGGCGTCTTCATCTCGGGCCATGGCAGCCCGCATTGATGATGCGCGCCGCGACACAGGATTAAGGGAGGGACGACATGGCGGATCTGAAACTCACCGATGTCGAGAAGACCTATGGCGGCACGGTTCAGGTGCTGCGCGACATCAATCTCGACATCAAGAAGGGCGAACTGATCGTATTCGTCGGGCCCTCGGGCTGCGGCAAGTCCACGCTTCTGCGGATGATCGCGGGGCTCGAGAAGATCACCGGCGGCACGCTGGAGATCGACGGCCAGCGGGTGAACGACGTGCCGCCCGCGCAGCGCGGCATCGCCATGGTGTTCCAATCCTACGCGCTTTATCCGCACATGACGGTGCGGGACAACATGACCTTCGCGCTGAAGATCGCCAAGAAAAGCCAGGACGAGATCGACAGGGCCGTCGAGAAGGCCGCGAAGATCCTGCAGCTGGAACCTTACCTCGACCGTCTGCCCAAGGCGCTGTCGGGCGGTCAGCGGCAGCGGGTCGCCATCGGGCGCTCGATCGTGCGCGACCCCAAGGTCTATCTCTTCGACGAGCCGCTCTCGAACCTCGACGCGGCGCTTCGGGTGGCCACGCGCATCGAGATCGCGCAGCTCAAGGAATCCATGCCCGACTCGACCATGATCTACGTGACCCACGACCAGGTGGAGGCGATGACGCTTGCCACGCGGATCGTGGTGCTGGCCAACAAGGGTATCGCGCAGGTGGGCACGCCCCTGGAATTGTACGAGCGGCCCAACGGCGAGTTCGTGGCGCAGTTCATCGGCTCGCCCGCGATGAACCTGCTGCCGGGGGAGGTCGTCGAGACTGGCGAGACCACCGTGGTCAAGATGGCGGGCGGCGGCACTGCGCGGTCGTCGGTGCCCACGACCGATGGCGACAAGGGCCTGAAGGTCAATGTGGGCGTCCGTCCCGAGGACTTCCTCGAGACCGAGGAGGGCGCCGAATACATCTACGAAGGCAAGGTGAACATCACCGAGGCGTTGGGCGAGGTGACGCTGCTCTATTTTCAGGCGGAGAAAAGCGATCCCGTGATCGGCAAGCTGCCGGGCATCCATGCGGATCTGCGCGGCAAGACCGTGAAGCTGGGGGCCGTGCCGGAGAAGGTGCACCTGTTCAGTGACGGGGTGTCGCTGCTGTATCGGTAAGCGCTGAGCGTGGCGCCGCGACAAGCGCCTGGCCGGGGGATGGCGCTCTTCCGGTCGGCATAGACAACTTATCGTGCCAGATCATTGCTCCGATTGAACGATGCGCTGGCGTCACCAAAGCGCCAGCCCGCCGGGCCGGGTCATGCCGGGGGCATGCGTCCCGCATGACCGCTTGTCGCGGCGGCTGCCATAGGCAGCCTTGGTTCCGCGACCCGAGTGCATTGCCCACCCCCTGCGCGGCATTTTGGCAGCAAGCCGCGTGTTCCCCTTGCGTTCTCACTTTGTCATTGGCGAAATCGTCGCGATCCCCTATGTGTGACCCAAGTGTTAACGGGGGTCTCATGGCTGAGCTCAAACACATCGAAGTGCGTGGCGCGCGCGAGCACAATCTCAAGGGGATCGATGTCGATATCCCGCGCGACCAGCTGGTGGTGATCACCGGGCTCTCGGGCTCGGGCAAATCCTCGTTGGCCTTCGACACGATCTATGCCGAGGGGCAGCGCCGCTACGTCGAAAGCCTTTCGGCCTATGCGCGGCAATTCCTCGACATGATGGAAAAGCCCGATGTGGATCACATCGCGGGGCTGAGCCCGGCGATCTCCATCGAGCAGAAGACCACGTCGAAGAACCCGCGCTCGACCGTCGGCACGGTGACCGAGATCTACGACTACCTGCGCCTGCTTTTCGCGCGTGCGGGTACACCCTACAGCCCGGCGACCGGCCTGCCCATCGAGGCGCAGCAGGTCCAGGACATGGTTGATCGCGTGATGGAGATGGAAGAGGGCACGCGCGGCTACCTTCTGGCCCCCATCGTGCGCGACCGGAAGGGCGAGTATCGCAAGGAATTCCTCGAACTTCGCAAGCAGGGTTTCCAGCGGGTGAAGGTGGACGGCACCTTCTACGAGCTCGACGAGCCGCCCACGCTCGACAAGAAGTTCCGCCACGACATCGACGTCGTGGTCGACCGCATCGTGGTGCGCGAAGGGCTCGAGACGCGGCTGGCGGACAGCTTCCGCACCGCGCTCGATCTGGCGTCGGGCATCGCGATCCTCGAGACCGCGCCGCGCGAGGACGAGGGGGAGGCCGAGAGGATCACATTCTCCGAGAATTTCGCCTGTCCGGTCTCTGGCTTCACCATTCCCGAGATCGAGCCGCGTCTCTTTTCGTTCAACGCGCCCTTCGGGGCCTGCCCCGATTGCGACGGGCTCGGGGTGGAGCTTTTCTTCGACGAACGGCTCATGGTTCCGGATCAGAACCTGACGCTTTATGACGGGGCCATCGCGCCCTGGCGAAAGGGGAAGTCGCCGTATTTTCTGCAGACAATTCAGGCGATTGCGCGGCATTATGAATTCGATACCTCAACCAAGTGGAAGGATCTGCCGGCGCATGTGAAGCAGGTATTCCTGTTCGGCTCGGGCGACGAAGAGATCCAGTTCCGCTATGACGAGGGCGGGCGCGTCTACAATGTCACGCGCAGCTTCGAGGGCGTCATTCCCAACATGGAACGGCGTTACCGCGAGACGGATTCGAGCTGGATTCGCGAGGAATTCGAGCGCTACCAGAACAACCGCTCCTGCGGGACCTGCGGCGGCTACCGGCTGCGCGAAGAGGCGCTGGCGGTCAAGATCGGCGGCCAGCATATCGGCGAAGTGGTAGAGAAAAGCATCAAGGACGCCTTCGAGTGGATTGAAAACGCGCCGCAATCCCTGTCAAAGCAGAAGACGGAGATCGCCCGCGCGATCCTGAAGGAAATCCGCGAACGGCTGGGTTTCCTGAACAATGTGGGCCTCGAATACCTGACGCTGAGCCGCGCGGCGGGCACGCTCTCGGGCGGCGAAAGCCAGCGTATCCGTCTTGCCAGCCAGATCGGCTCGGGGCTGACGGGTGTGCTCTACGTGCTCGACGAGCCCTCCATCGGCCTGCACCAGCGCGACAATGACCGGCTGCTCGGCACGCTCAAGAACCTGCGCGATCAGGGCAACACGGTGATCGTGGTCGAACATGACGAGGATGCGATCCGCGAGGCGGATTACGTCTTCGACATCGGTCCGGGCGCGGGGGTGCATGGGGGCGAGGTGGTCAGCCACGGCACGCCGGCCGAGATCGCGGCGGATGCCAATTCCATCACCGGGCAATACCTGGCCGGCACGCGCGAGATCCCGGTGCCCGCCACGCGCCGCAAGGGAAACAAGAAAAAACTAAGCGTTGTCAAAGCGTCAGGCAACAATCTTAAGGACGTGACGGCGGATTTCCCGCTGGGCAAATTCGTCTGCGTGACGGGGGTGTCGGGCGGTGGCAAGTCGACGCTGACCATCGAGACGCTGTTCAAGACCGCCTCGATGCAGCTTAACGGCGCGCGGCAGACGCCCGCGCCCTGCGAGACGATCAAGGGGCTGCATCACCTCGACAAGGTCATCGACATCGACCAGCGGCCCATCGGGCGCACGCCGCGCTCCAACCCTGCGACCTATACCGGAGCCTTCACGCCGATCCGCGACTGGTTCGCCGGGCTGCCCGAGGCCAAGGCGCGGGGCTACAAGCCCGGGCGCTTCAGTTTCAACGTCAAGGGCGGGCGCTGCGAGGCCTGCCAGGGCGACGGGGTCATCAAGATCGAGATGCACTTCCTGCCGGACGTCTACGTCACCTGCGAGACCTGCAACGGCGCGCGTTACAACCGCGAGACGCTGGAGATCAAGTTCAAGGGCAAGAGCATCGCGGATGTCCTTGATATGACAGTGGAAGATGCGCAGGACTTCTTCGCCGCCGTGCCATCGATCCGCGAGAAGATGGACGCGCTGGTGAAGGTGGGTCTCGGCTATATCAAGGTCGGCCAGCAGGCCACGACGCTGTCGGGTGGCGAGGCGCAGCGGGTGAAGCTGTCGAAGGAGCTCGCGAAGCGGTCGACGGGCCGGACGCTCTACATCCTCGACGAGCCGACCACGGGTCTGCATTTCGAGGATGTGAAGAAGCTCCTCGAAGTGCTGCATTCGCTGGTCGAGGCGGGCAACACGGTGATCGTGATCGAGCACAATCTCGACGTCATCAAGACCGCCGATCACCTGATCGATATCGGTCCCGAAGGCGGCGATGGCGGCGGTGAGATCGTCGCGACCGGCACGCCCGAAGAGGTGGCCGAGGTTGCCGAAAGCCATACCGGGCGCTATCTGAAGGACATGCTCAAGCCGCGCAAGCTCGCGGCTGAATAGGTCGGAATGCGCGCGCCGACACGCGCGCGCATCGCATGCCGGGTCAGTCGGCGAGACGCGCCAACGCCCCGATCACATTGAGGATCTCGCGGGTTTCTCGGTCGACCTCGTAGAAGGTGTCCCCGATCCGGTAGTAGGTCCCGTTCGGGTTGAGGTTCCAGCGGCGCGGGTCGCGCACGACCACGTAATCTCCGTCGATCACGTCGCCGACATTATAGCGGACACCCTTCTTGGCGAGGCCAGGCGGCACGCATTCCACGCTTTTCTTGGCGAGACCGGGTGGGCAGCCTTTGGGCGCTGCAATGGCCGGTTGGGTGGCCATCAGCGCCGCGGCAAGGCAGAGGGGAAAACGGAACGTCATGCGTCGGTCCTTTCTTCGAACTATACAACAAAACACCTGCGATCGGGCTGATGTTCCAGACGTGCGCTCGGGTTCGGCGAAAGCCCGCCTGTCTCAGTTCATGTCCTGGATGAGGCGGCCATGCCGGCGGGCCGCGTCCAGATAGGCGCCGAACGTGTCGATGCCGCGGCCTTCGAGCATGGGCAGCATCCGGCACAATGCCTCCGCCGTCGCATGGGCATCGCCCAGGGCCGTGTGGCGCAGCTCGGCCGGGATGGTGATGCCGAGCCGCGTGCAGACCGCGTCCAGCGTATGCGTCTCGGTCGTGCCGAACAGGATCGCCGACAAGAGCACCGTGTCGATCACCGGATGCGTCCAGTCGAGGCCCGTCTCGGTCTGTTTGGCCTTCAGGAAGGCCAGATCGAAGGGCGCATTGTGCGCCACCAGAACCGTGTCCCGCGCGAAGTCGTGAAAGCGCGGCGCGGCCTCGAGAATGTCCGGCTGGCCGCGCACCATCGCATCGGTGATGTGATGCACCTTGGTCGAGGCGGGTGGGATCGGGCGGCCCGGATCCACGACGAGGTCGAAACGCTCACCCGCAAGGACGCGACCGTTCATCACCCGCAGCGCACCGATCTGCAGCACGGCGTCGCGATGCGGCAAAAGCCCGGTGGTCTCCAGATCGAAGACGCAGAAGGTCATGTCGTGGAGGCGACGATTTTCCAGCGCGGCGGTCTCGCGCCGCGTGAGAAGGTCGAAATCGTAGACCAGCGGACGATCCGCATCGGGGGCGATGGTCGCGTCCGCCGCGTCGATCAGGATGAGATAGCCGCCCTGGCGCATGGGCTTCATCCGCGCGGTCAGGCTGAGCGCGCCATGCACCCCGTCGAGCGTCGCCACGATGCCGAGGCCGGTCTTGTGCATCTGGCGCCGGGCGCGGGCGAGACTGTCCTCGGTGAAGTAGTCCGAGAGCGGCGCATTGAGCCGGGGCGTTCCGATCTGGGCCAGAACCTCGGCCGCCTGACCGTCATAAAGCGCGATCGTATGGTTGTCGCCGGCGAGGATCGTGGCGACCGGGATCTCGGTCAGGATATCGGTGAGCCGCGCCCGTTCGGCGCACAAAGCGCGGGTTTCGGAGGCGATCAGGTCGGCGGTGCGGCGGCGGGCGCGGTCAAGCTCCCGCGTCACCACCTCGGCGGCATCGCCCAGATCGCCGAGATGGCCCGCGATCCCGCCATCGAGGGGCGGTGCCGCATCGTTATGGGCATGGACCCGGAGCGCGGCGGCAAGCCGGTCCACCGCCTGCGCCACGGCCTGATCGAGCACGAACCACGCGGCGGTCAGCACCGCGAGCAGCAGGAAGGCCAGCGCGACGAAGCCGGTGAGACTGCCTTCCGTCCCGGCGATGCGCAGCGACAGGGCCGCCGCGGCGAGCGTGACGATCAGCATCACCGCGAAGAGAAGCAGGATGCGACCGCGCAGCCCGCCCATGGCTCAGACCTGCCTGCAGATCGCGGACAGGATCGGATCGGCGGGCCCGACATCGCGCCAGACCGGCGGGCTGCCATCGCCGAAGGTCGGGTCGGCGCGCAGGTTCTCGGCGCAATCGACCATCACCTCGACCGATTGCACGGGCCGCCAGCGTCCGAAGAAGTAGAGATCGGCGAGGAAGACGGAATTGCGCTCGGTGTTCTGCTGGAGGTTGTCGATATCCACCGCCACGAAGCGCTGCGTCATCGGCACGACATAGGTCCAGGGGCGATACCAGCTCGGTTCGTTGATGCGGTCGGCCACCACGAGCCCGTCGGGCAGCGCCTCCGATATGCGGCCATACCAGCCGTATTCCGAGGAGATCGCGGCGGCCAGCATGGCGCACCCCGCGGCCACCGGCACAAGCCAGCGGGGCAGTTGCCCGCCCGAGATCTTCGAGACCAGCATCATGACGCCGGCGCCGGCGATCCCGGCGACGATCACCGCGATCAGTTCCAGAAACATGGCCGTTCTCCTCCCATCGCGGTCCTCTCCTCCCGCAGGCCTATCAAGACAACATCCCGCGCCCGTGGCCAAGGGCCGATTGCAGGCCTTTGACCACCACGAAGGCATCCCTGAGATGCGAGCGGTCGAAATCCGACAATTTCGCGGGCGGCAGGAAATTGTCCGGCGCCTCGCCCGCGCGGATCCGGCGGCATTGATGTTCGAGCCGCGTCTCGGCGATCAGGTCATAGGCATCGAGAAGATCCTGCCCGCCGCTCTTACTGAGGAGCCCCGCATCGCGCGCGGCGACGATCCGCGCGCGGGTGTTCACCGGGCGCAGCTCGCCGCGCAGCGCGTAGACCCGGGCGAGGTCGGTCACCGGCACGACGCCCGAATGCTTGAGGTCGAGCCGGTCCTTGTTCTCACCCTTGCGGATCGTGGCGAAGCCGCGGATCAGGCCGAGGGGCGGTTGATGCTTGAGTGCGTTGGCGATCATGTGGCTGACGAAGATCGAGTTCTTCGACGCCTGCGCCAGCGTCTCCTGTTGCAGGCCGTCGAAGAGCGCCGTGTCGCCGCCGATCGGGCGCAGGTCGAACATCACCGAGGCGAGCATCTGCGCCTCGGGCACCGGCTTTTCGATCCAGCCCTTGAAGTAGCGCCGCCAGGTGGCGAGCGGCTGCCGCCAGCGCGGATTGGTCGCCATCATGTCGCCGGGGCAATAGACGTAGCCGCATTCATGCAGCCCGTCGGAGACGAAGCGCGCGAATTTCTCGAAATATTGCGCGTGTTCGGGGGTGAATGCGTCCGACAGGATCAGGCAATTGTCCTGGTCGCTGACGCCGGTCTGCTCCTGCCGTCCCTGCGATCCGCAGGCGAGCCAGAGATAAGGCACGGGCGGCGGGCCGAATTCCGCCTCCGCAAGGCGCAGAAGGCGGCGGGTGACCGCATCGGCGATATCGGTGATGAGCCGGGTCGTGACCTCGTGCGGGTGATGCCCGGCGACGAGCTGGCTCAGCAGGCGCGGGATGCGCGCGGTGGTCTCGGCCATCTCCTGCGCGGTCTCGGCGCGCGCGATGCCCGCCACCAGCTCCGCCGAGGACATGGCCTGGAACCGCGTAAGGTCGGTCTGGGTCACGATGCCCTCGAGGCCGCGCGCGCCGACGATGGGCACGTGGCCGATCCGCCGCTCGAGCATCATGTGCAGCACGTCCGATCCGAGCGCCTCGGGCGGCAGGGTGCGCGGATCTTCGGTCATGATCTGCCGGACGGGCGTGTCGGGGGCGGCTTTCTCGGCGAGGATGCGCGCGGAGAGATCGCGGATGGTGACGATGCCGACGAGCCGGTCGTCCTCGGTCACGCAGAGGCAGGAGACATGGGCGTCGCGCATCTGCCGCGCGGCCTCGGCGGCGGTGGTATCGGGGGCGACCGACAAGGGGTTGCGGGCCATGAATTGCGACACCTGGCTGGTCGCCAGATCCGACAGCGGCGCGCGGCTGGGCCGTGCGGCGCCGGAGCGGTCGAAGAAGCGCGCAAGCGCCGGGTGATCCTGACAGGCGAGCCGGAAGGAGGCTGCGGGCAGCACCAGCAGCTCGGTCTCGGAGCGGGCGAGGGCGGAGGTCGCCGCGCGCCCGTCCCGCGCGAGGCCGCGTTCGCCGAACGTGTTGCGCGGCCCCAGCAGCGAGACGGTCTCGCCGTGTTCGTCGCGCACCTCGATATCGCCCTTGCGCACGATATAGAGCCCGTCCAGCCGGTCGCCGAAGCTGTAGACCTGATCGCCGGGGGCGTACCGGGCGACCTGCATCGTCGCGGCAAGCTCCGCGCGATCCTCGGGCAGAAGGTCGGAATAGGGCTGCAGCCGGTCGAGGAAGTCGGCGATGGCTTCGGTCATGGGCGATGTGATCCTTGCAGGCTTGCGCCGAGGCTAGTGGCCGGGCGGGGCGGGTGAAAGCCTCGGCCAAGAAAAAACCCGGGCCATCGCTGGCCCGGGTCCGTCATGTCGGCAGTGCCGGATCAGTGATCCTGCGCGGTGCCCGCGCCGCGCGGCACGCGAACGCTTTCCACCAGTTCGCGGATTTCCTGCGGGACCGGCTTGGTCATCGCCGAGACCACGTAGGCCGTGACGAAGTTCACTACCGCACCCACAGCGCCGAACGAAGTCGACTTGATCGTGCCGAGCAGGGGGTCTGCATCGGTGAAGCTGTTGGTGTCGGGGATGAAGAACCAGCCCTTGTGCAGGAAGATGTAGACGAGCGTCACGATCAGACCGGCGAGCATGCCCGCCACCGCGCCGCGGTTGTTGATCTTGGTCGAGAAGATACCCATCATCAGCGCCGGGAAGATCGACGCCGCAGCAAGGCCGAAGGCCAGCGCGACGGTCTGCGCTGCAAAGCCCGGCGGGTTCAGACCGAGATAGGTCGCCACCACGATCGACACCGCCATCGCGATCCGGGCGCTGAGAAGCTCACCCTTTTCGGAGATCTCGGGCGCGAACCGGCCTTTCACGAGGTCATGGCTGACCGCCGACGAGATCGCGAGCAAGAGGCCCGCCGCCGTGGAGAGCGCCGCGGCGAGGCCGCCTGCCGCCACGAGGCCGATCACCCAGCCGGGCAGGTTGGCGATCTCGGGGTTCGCGAGCACGAGGATGTCGCGGTTGAAGTTGGTCAGCTCGTTGCCGTTCCAGCCTTCCGCTTCCGCGCGTGCCTGCATGTCGGCATCGGCGTCGTTGTAGAACTGGATGCGGCCGTCGCCGTTCTTGTCTTCCCAGCCCAGAAGGCCGGTCTGCTGCCAGGTTGCCATCCAGTCATAGGCCGGATCTTCGGCGATCTGCTCGACGCTCACCGCCTGGCCGTTGGTGCCCTCGGGCCAGAACAGCTCGGTGATGTTGAGACGGGCCATCGCACCGACCGCGGGGGCCGTGAGGTAGAGAAGCGCGATGAACACCAGCGCCCAACCGGCCGACCAGCGGGCATCGGCGACGCGCGGCACGGTGAAGAAGCGCATGATGACATGTGGCAGACCGGCGGTGCCGATCATCAGCGACAGCGTGAAGAGCAGCATGTTGAACGTGTCGCCGTTATGCGCCGTGTACTCGGAGAAGCCGAGCTCGGTCACGATCTGGTCGAGACGCTCCAGAAGCGGCTGGCCCGAGGCCTGATGCTCGCCGAAGAGGCCGAGCGCCGGGATCGGGTTGCCGGTCAGCTGCAGCGAGATGAAGATGGCCGGGATCGTGTAGGCCATGATCAGCACGCAATATTGCGCGACCTGCGTGTAGGTCACGCCCTTCATGCCGCCGAACACCGCGTAGGCGAAGACGACGACGGCACCGATCAGCAGGCCCGTGGTGTTCGACACTTCGAGGAAGCGGCCGAAGGCCACGCCCACGCCGGTCATCTGGCCGATCACGTAGGTCACCGAGGCGACGATCAGGCAGATCACCGCGACGAGCCGTGCAGTCGGGCTGTAGAACCGGTCGCCGATGAACTCGGACACCGTGTATTTGCCGAACTTGCGCAGATAGGGCGCGAGCAGCAGGGCAAGCAGCACGTAACCGCCGGTCCAGCCCATCAGGTAGGTCGAGTTGTCATAGCCGGTGAAGGCGATGAGACCCGCCATCGAGATGAAGGAGGCCGCCGACATCCAGTCCGCCGCCGTGGCCATGCCGTTGGTGACGGGGTGCACGCCGCGACCGGCGGCGTAGAAATCCGACGTGGAGCCCGCGCGCGCCCAGATGGCGATGCCGATATAGAGCGCGAAGGAGGCGCCCACGAAGATGATGTTGATCGTTGTCTGATCCATGATTTTACTCCTCGTCCACGCCGAATTGACGGTCGAGCTTGTTCATGCGCCAGGCGTAGAAGAAGATCAGGCCGAGAAAGACTAGGATCGAGCCTTGCTGCGCGAACCAGAAACCGAGATCCGTGCCGCCCACGGAAATGCCCGACAGGGCAGGGCGAAGCAGGATGCCGAAGCCGAAACTCACCAGAGCCCAGATCACCAGGCTGATGAGAATGAGACGCACGTTGGCCTTCCAGTAGGCCACGCCGTCGGTGGGAATTTTATCCGCCATGTCGCGGGTCTCCTCCTTGGTTTGGCGCGGGGTCAGCCGCGCACGCTGTGGACTACGCCCGCAAGCTCGCGGGCGATGTCGTCGATGGCGCCCATCGCGGGAATGCGATGCAGCGCGTTTTTTCCGTCGTAATAGGTCAAAAGCGGCGCGGTCTGGGCGTGATAGGCCTCGAGCCGGCTCTTGACCGTGTCCGCATTGTCATCGGCGCGGCGGGTCATCTCGGTGCCGCCGCACTTGTCGCAGGTGTCCGGTTTTGCGGGCGTCTTGTACTGGTCGTGATAGCCCTCGCCGCATCCCGCGCAGGTGAAGCGGCCCGAGACGCGGGTGACCATCTCGGCGTCGTCGACCTCGAGGCTGATGGCCGCGTCGATCTGCTGGCCGCGTTCGGCGAGGATCGCATCGAGCGCCTCCGCCTGGGCGGTGGTGCGCGGAAAGCCGTCGAGAATGACGCCCTTCGCGGTGTCGGGCTCGGCCAGACGGTCGGCAAGGATGCGGGTCACGATCTCGTCCGAGACGAGCGCGCCGGCCTCCATCTTGGCTTTCGCGGCGCGGCCGGCCTCGGTGCCGGCCTTGACCGCGGCGCGCAGCATGTCGCCGGTCGAAAGCTGAATAAGCCCGAATTCGGCCTCGAGCGTGCGTGCCTGGGTGCCTTTCCCGGCCCCCGGGGGGCCGAGAAGGATCAGAACCGGGGCTTTTGTGGGGGTGCGTGTACCGTCCATGCCCATCACCCGCGGTTCATGCGGTTTTCGATGAGGTCTTCGACGACCTCGGGTTCGGCGAGGGTGGAGGTGTCGCCGAGGCTGCCGTAATCGTTTTCGGCGAT
>NZ_FTOQ01000015.1 GCF_900156805.1 Roseivivax lentus
AGAAACCACGAAACGCCTGAAGGGAAAGGCGCTTGAGCCAATCACGAGCGCCAATATTCTGCGCTCGCGAACAGGAGTTTTTCAACGGAATCGGCGGGTTCCGGCCATTCGCTGCAAGTGCGCAATTTCATGCCAGGACCACGTGAACCCTACATTCAAACGGCTATCACTGCACGCTTTCCTCTGCGCTGCCGCAAGGCAGCTACGAGCCCACTTTCACCGATGCTGCACGATGCACGAATGGCGGGTTCAGGCAGGGCGTGCTGCAGATGCAGCATGATGTTCCTTATGGATTTAGACCCGGGTGCTGGAGCGTTCCGAAAGTCTGCACGAACGCTATTGTGACGGCTGACCCGTTCCACGTCGCCGTTCAGTTGGGGCGCGCATGATGAAGCGCGTCCCGTTAAATTGCGTCTCTGATCGCTGGTAACGCTTGGGCGCCAAGGCGTTCGCGGCACAGCGCTGCGATCGCGTCAACTGCGTGAGCGCGATCCGCGAAGCGCTGCGCGATGGCGACGTGGCGCGCTAAAGAGACCCAGTGCAGAAGATCGACCCGATCTTCGCTCGGCAGCGCGCGAGTCTCGGCGTATCCCGACAGGAACTCTTGGGCGAGATGACCAAAGCCATCGCCGTGGCTGCCACGGCGCAAGTCAAGCTCTGTCAGATGCGCAAGGAAGTTGCCGATGTCGATGGCCGCATCGCCGCGCGCGTGCAAGTCCAGATCGACCAGCCAGAGCGTATCGGGCCCAACCACGACCTGATCGAAGTAGAAATCCCGGTGCAGTCCGACCGGTGCGGCGGGCGGCAAGTTGGCCAAACGCGTGACGGCAAGCTCTGCCAGATCGGGATGGGGGCCGCCCGAGACCGCGCGGTCCAGAACGGACAGTTCATCTCCCATGCTCCAACGTCTGTCCGTCTGGGCCGGGGTGTCGTGCAGCATCGCGAGGGCCCGGCCCGTCCGGCGCATTGCTGCGTCAGCCGTCGGCCCATCCAGAAGGTCGCCCAACGGCGCGCCGTCGATCTCTGCCTGTAGCCAGACGGGCGGATCCTCGTAGGTTCCAAAAACTGGCGGCACCCCGACGCCCTTCTTCCCGTCCAGCCCGGCGGCGCGCAGGCGCTGTTGAACCCGAGTGGCGTGGGTGTCCGGGCCCTTTGCTCTCAGCTTGCCAAGCACGCCGTGTCCATAGCGGATCAATGCGCGACGCCGGGGCTTCAGTCGCATCAGGGTTGCTTCGCCCGTCGTACCCGGTTCGGGCCGCAGCGCGAGTGCTGCGGACAGATGCGGGGTCGGGGCCCCGGCGCCGTCCAGCACCGCCGCCGCGCGGTCCAGAACGGAAGCGGCTTCGGCCTCCCAATCGCGGCGGCGCGTGCGGAACCCCTCGTCGGCGCGGGCCAGCAACGCACGCGCGCGCCACGCCGCCAGGTCGACGTCGGACACCTGCCCGCCAGCCGCTCTGTACCCTGCCAACAGCGCGTCGCCCGAGGCCTCTGCTGTGTCCGCCCCGCGCAGCCCGTCCAAATCGAGCGCGGCGAGAGCGGAGCCAAGGTCACATGCGGCTGGCCCCTGGCAGGCCCGGTCCCAGTCAACGATCCGCGCGCCTGTGGAACCGTCCACGATCTGGTCGGCGCTGAAATCGCCGTGCAGGGCGACCGGAGCCCCCGAGTGCGGCGCGGGCATCCGTGCAGCAAGGTCCTTCGCCGCGTCTTCCAGCCTTGGCAGAAGCCAGCCCAAGTTTTCGGCCTGCCGCATGGTATCGGCGGGTTTGAGTGCGAGCGCTTTATCAGCGGGCGCGATGGCGTGTGCCGCGTTAAGAGCGCGCCCCGCACGCACGAAGGCTTGCAGCGACGCGTCCGCCGTCAGCGCCTCGCCCGGCACCCATTCGCTGGCGATGGCTTTCGCGCGCGCGCAGGTTCCGATCAGGCCCACGCCGTGCGCGGCCGCCATACGGGCACCGACCAACGCACGATCATAGTCGGCCTTTCGCGCGTGTATCTTCAGAATGGCGCGAGGCCCTGCGGGTCCGTCCGCGCGCAGCACGAGGCGACGTCCGGGTTTGAAGCGAAGGAGCGTCAGGCTGCAGCCCGAAAGGCTGACGCTGAATAGAAGAGCATCCCGCGCCGCGGGATCGGCGAGCGCGCGCGCCGCACGCGGCCTTCGCAGCAGCGCAAGTGGCACCAACACGGTCTGGACATCATCAAAATAAACGGCGTCGTCCTTCCAGGCAGGCCTTGCCCGCACCTCTTCGTAGCGTTCGATCGGATAGGTCGCGGCCATCCACGCGCCAAACCGCCCGTTCTTCGGAACAAGTCCCGCGATGCAGGATGTCCACGGCTTGTAAAGAAGGTAGGAGGTGCGCATCGGGCCAAGTCCCGCGCGCTCTGCCAAGGTGGTGGCGTCGAGCAGGCCCGGCAGGCCAGGCAGTTCCGGCTCTCGCGAGGCAAGGCTGTCGTCCCCGGACGAGCCAGTCGTTTCAGGATGCGAGCGCATGCGGTTGTTCCCCTCTTTGGCGGGCATGGGCGTTGGCGAACCAGCCGCCGTTTCGAATGAGACCGGCGGGCGCGCCGTCCTCTGCCACGCGACCCCGGTCAAGGACGACAATGCGGTCGCAAGCGGCGGCAAGTGCGAGATCGTGGGTAATCAAAAGGGTCGTGCGCCCCTTGGACACTTCGCCGATGGCCCGTGCGACGGCCTCTTCCGAGGGGCCGTCAAGACCCGTCGTCGGCTCATCGAGGATCAGCATTGGCGTCCGGCGCAGCATCGCGCGCGCCAAAGACAGCCGCTGCCGCTGCCCCGCCGACAATGAGCCTCCGCGCTCGGCGATATGGGTCTCGTATCGGTCCGGCAGGGCGTCGATGAAGTCCTGTGCCGCGGCGGCTTTGGCGGCGGACCCGATCTCGGCATCGCTGACGTCGCGATCCAGCCCCAGGACCAGGTTCTCCCGCACCGTGCCCGAGACGATCAATGGTTCTTGCGGCACAAGGGCGATCTGGGTGCGCAGGCTGGCCATGGTGACGTCGCGCAGGTCGTGTCCGTCTGCCATCACCCGCCCGGCGTCTGGATCATACAGGCGCAGGGCGAGGGCCGCGAGCGTCGATTTCCCGGTCCCAGAGGGGCCGACGACGGCAACCCGCTCTCCGGCCTCTATCTTCAGATCAAGCCCGTTGAAGACGGGCGGGCCGTCAGCGTGGGAAAATCGCACCCCTTCGAAGGCCAGCGCACCCGAAAGGGCGGGCGCAGGCATCGCGTCAGGGCGGTCGGCCACGGCATCGGTCTCGTCGAGAAGGCCGACGACCCGTTCGCCCGCGGCCATGGCCTTGGCAAGACGCGCGGCGTATTTGGCGTAGCCGCGCACCGGCCGGAAGGTGTGCTTGAGGTAGGTGACGAAGATCAGAAGGTCTCCGGGCGTGATCCGTCCGGCAAGAACCTGCAATGTCCCGAAAAACAGGATGGCTGCAAGACCGACGCCTGCGAGCACGTCGACCGACCGCTCCAGCCCGGCGGTCAGGCGCGCGCCGCGCAGGCCGGCCTTCATGTCGCCGTCGTTTGCGCCGCAAAATACCGCGGCAGAGCGCTCTTCCAGTCCCAGCGCCTGAACCGAGCGGATGCCGGCCAGCGTTTCTGTCGAGGTCGCGGCCAGATGGCCCTGCCGCTTGCGCTGCGTGCGGCTGACCTCTCGAATACGGCCGGTCAGCACGCGCGACAGGATCATCAGGACAGGCAGCGGTGCCAGCGCCACAAGCGCGAGCTGCCAATCGAGCCAGAGCATCACGCCCACCATGCCCACGAAGATCAGCACGTTGGCGGCCAGCGGCATCGCCGCCGTCACCATCGTTTCCTTGAGCATGCCCACGTCGCCCACCAACCGCATGGTCAGATCGCCCGCGCGAGACCGCGTATGAAACCCGACCGACAGGGACTGGAGGTGACGGAACAGGTCGGCGCGCACCTTGGTCAGCACCGTATTTCCGACCTTCGCAAACCCCATCGTGGCGAGGAACTGGAACAGGGCGCGCAGCAGCACGGCGGCCAGAAGGCCACCGGCGCAAAGCGAGAGTATCACCATCGGATCATAGGCGCCGAGGGCAGGCTCGCCCGAGGCGGTGGGCACGACGCTGTCGATCACGAACTTGAGCGCCCATGGCTCGGCCAGCTTGGCGACGGTGGACAGGATCAGTGCCAGAACCGATCCGACCAGCACCAGACGGTGCCCGACGAGGTAGGGAGCAAGGCGACGCACGATCCGTCCCAGACCGGGCAGCGTTTCGCGAAGATGGGTGGGACGGCTCATGCGACCACGCGATCCGGCGCGGCGGCCATGGCGCGACCAAGGACGCGGGCGGCGACACCTGCCCAGGTGCGGGTACCAAGGACGGCGTCACGACCGTCGGCACCCAGGGTGCGCCGCAGTTTCGCGTCCGCCGCCAATTGGGCCAGCCTGTCCGCGAGGGCCTGCGGATCGCCCGCGGGGCCCACCAGGCCGGTAAGTCCTTCCGATACGATGCCGGGAAGATGGCCCACACGGGTGACGACCACCGGCACGCCCGCGGCCATGTATTCGTAAACCTTGAGCGGCGAGAAATAAAAGGCTTCGCTCTCGCCATAGGGTGCGCAGCCCGCATCCATCCGCGCAAGGTGGGCGGGCACCTCGGCGGCGGGAACGAGGCCCGTGATCTCTGCGGCGTCCGCACAGCCCGCCGCTGCCAAGCGGCGCTCTATGTCGGCGCGTTCGGGTCCGTCGCCCACGATCAGAAGGCGCGCGTCAGGCACCGAGGCGCGCAGCAGGGCAAAGGCGTCGATCAGCAGCGGCATGCCGTGCCACGGCTTGAGAGAGCCGAGGAAGCCGACGGTGAACGGATCGGCGGCCAGCGGGGCAGGAGCAGGAAAGCGCGCCGGATCGACGGCGTTGGGCTCTACGGTCACGTATTGGGCGCCCATCTGCCGCGCGTGGTCGGCCACGGGCTCGGACACGGCAGAAACCAGCGTGGCAGCCGACATGGCGCGCTGCGCAGAGCTATCTGCCTCGGCGGCCAGGGCCAGCGTGCGATGCGCCGCGGCCTCTGCCGCCAACGGGGCATTCACCTCCAGCACACTCGGGACGCCTTGGGCTCGCGCCCACTCCGTGGCGCCATGGGCGTAAAGGGCGTGGCGCTCGTACACGATATCAGGCGACAGGGTATCGAGCGCGGCACAAACGTCCGCGTTCGCGGCAAGGAGCCCCTTCGCCCGCGCTTCGGGCGCTCCCTTGGGGGCGGGCGGCAGCGCCAGCATCGCGACCTGCGCCAGATCAGCGGGCGGCGTGCCTTCCAGGCGCGGAGACAGGACGGTGACCGAATGGCCCGCCGCCGTCACCGCGCGCAGCATCTCCTGAACATGGACAGACGCGCCTTTTGCGCCCCAGACGGGAATGCCGGGATCGGTCGTGACATAGGCGATGCGCATCATGCCGCCTCTTTCGCACTGGGGCGCGCGGACAGCGTTTCCGCCCATTGGGCGCGCAGGGCAGAGGCCGCACCGCGGGCGTCGAAGTCGCGCTCGATCCGCGCGCGGGCACTGGCCGACAGACGGTCGCGGAGGGCCGCATCGTCCAGAAGACGGGTCATCGCCGCCGCAAGCGCTTCGGGGTCGGATGCCGGTGCGATCAGTCCCGTCTCGTCGTCCTGCACGAGTTCGGGGATGCCCACCACATCGCTCGACACCACGGGCAGACCAAGAGCCATCGCCTCGACCAGCACGGTCGGCATCCCGTCGCGATTGCCGTCCGAGCCGACGACACAGGGGCAGGCCATCAGCGCCGCGCCCCGGATCATCTCGATGACCTCTGACTGGGGGCGGGGGCCTTCGAGCACAACGTGGTCGGACACGCCCGCATCCTCGATCTGGCGGGCGAGGTCTTCGCGCTCTTCGCCGTCGCCCACGATGCGGCAGACCGGCGCCAGACCGTCCTGTGCCATCAGGCGAATGGCCTCGATCAGGATGTGAAAGCCCTTCTTTTCCACCAAACGACCGACCGCGAGGATCTCGCGCGCCTCGGGTGAGGGCGTCTTGTAGGCGAAGCGATCGAGGTCGAGACCGTTGTAGACCCGCGTCAGCCGGGGTCCGGGGCCGAAGCGGTCACGCAGGTGGGCCAGGTTGTAATCCGAGACGGTGACGCAAAGGTCGGCGTCGCGCAGCTTAAGGTCCAGGTGCTGTGGGTCTTCGTAGTCGTGGTAAATGTCCTTGGCGTGCGCCGTAAAGCTGTAGCCTATACCCGCCATGGCCGCCGCAAGCCGCGCGACCGACGTGGCGACGGTGCCGAAATGCGCATGCAGATGCACAAGGCCTCGGCGCTTGGCCAGCACGGCCAGTTCCAAGGCCTGCGCCACGTCCCGTCCAGAGGCGATGCCATCTGACGCGCGTAACGCCTCCCATGCGCCGGGCAGTTCGGCCCGCGCCTCGTCCAGCCGATGCCAGAGGCCTTCGGTCCCTGAAAACCGATCCTTCAGGCGGGTGACGGGCGCGCGCACACGGCCCAGCATGTCCTGGAAGTGCGTCTCTTCCACGCTGCGCAGCGCGAAGATGTCGATCTCTTGGCCCGCGGCCTCGTGGGCCAGGATTTCGGTGACCACGAAGGTCTCGGAAAAACGCGGATACCGCTTGAGCACGTAGCCGATGCGTCCGACAGGGGGAGCGAGTGTGGTCATGATGGAATCTCCTTTAGTCAGGCGACGAGGGCCGGTGCGGTGCTGCAGACCTTCGACGCAAGCGCCTGAACGCGCGCCAGGCCGCCCATGTCGGGTTGCCGCTCTGGTCTTGGCGCGGGGGCGGCCATCCAGGCCGACAGGGCGTCCGAGGTCAGGTCTGCGGGCAGAATCATCGAAACGAGCCCCCGCGCGGCAAGCCGCTCGGTGCGCATGACCTGCTCTCGACGGGGGGCGCAACGCGGCACGATCAGCGCGGGAGGATCAAGCGCCAGCATCTCCATGGTGGTGTTGTATCCGCCCATTCCGACGATGCGGGCGGCGTTGGCCATCACCCCGATGGGTTCGCTCAGAAACGGCAGAACCGTCAGGTCGTCGCGGTCCCGCGTCAATTCAGCGATACGGTCCTTGGCCTCACGCGGCATTTGGGTGCCGGTGACAAGGACGCCGCGATGGCCATCCGGCATCCGGGATCCGGCGAAGGCTTCGCAAAGCGTAAGCCCGTCGCGCCCCCCGCCGACGGCACAGTAGATGTATGGGCGCGGATCGGCCATTTGCACGGCCGCCAGGTCGCGGGCCGCCTGATCGGCATCGCGGCGCCCCGTCGGGTCGAGGTAGCCCACATGCATCGCCTTCCCGCCAAGCGGCCCCAACATGCAGCAATCCGACAGGATGTCGTAGAAGGCCGCGTCGCCGTAGATCCAGACCGCGTCGTAAAGATGGCGCACCGTCTCGAAGTTGCGCTGGCGCAGCCACTGGCGGCGCACCGTCGCACACTCGTCGATCACATCGCGCAGGCCCAAAACGATACGCGCGCGACCCCGCGCGCGCAGCGCGTGCAGCGTGTCGTCCAGCTCAAATTGCGCGCCGCGCGGCACGTTGTCGACGATCACCAGGTCGGGATCGAACCCTTCGGCGGCGGACCGGATGGTGCGGGAGCGCAGTGCCGAAAGACGCGCCAGATCGCCGCCCAGGTCGCGCGGCCGGTAGCTGCCGTCGCCCTCCTTGGCGTAGGCCGGCAGGGTCACGCAATCGACTCCGGCGGGCATCGTGAAGGCGCCCGCCTCGCGCATTCCACCGATCAGCAGGATCTCGGGGCGCGGCTCGATCTCGGACAGGGCGGCGGCGAGCAGCAGGTTGCGGCGCAGGTGCCCGTACCCCAACGTGTCGTGCGAATAGAGCATGATCCGCAACGGCGCCGCCGGACGGTGGGGCATCGGATCGAACCGGGCGTCGAGCCTCTCGAACATCTCGGGCATCTCCTGGGTTTCTTGCCCGGGCTTTGCCGAGCGTCACAAATCTGTAACGCGGATGCTCTCGATAAGACCCGTTAGAAGACGGTTAGAGATCGTTAGAGTTTGGTTAGAACATGCAGATTGCCCATGCTCCGCTTACAGACCGGTGCTATCACGGTGCTCAGGAACACGCGGGGGACCGGATGCGCTTTACGACCAAGATCGCCATCGCACAGGCTGTGCTGGTGCTTGTGGCGGGGGCGGTGGCGGTGCTCATACTGACGACGCTGCGCACCAATCAATCCGTCATGCGAGAGATTTCCGACAGCTACGAGCAGACGCTGACGGTGAAGGGCATCGAGCAGATGGCCGACAATTACTCCGAACAGATTGCCGAGCATGTCATCCTGGGCCCCGAGTCCGAACAGGCGGAAAAGGCGCGCGACGAGCTTCTGGGCGTAATAGAGACGATGGAACGGCAGGTCGCCGCGGAAATCGAGGAGCTGCGCGAGGTCGATGACCTGGAAGAGATCGCCGAGGAGCAGCTGGAACTGGACCGCATGACGGGACTGCGCGAGGCCGTCTTGCGGCTGGAAGAGGCACGCCTGCGCTTGGTCCACGCGTTGCAACAGGGCGAGACCGCGCGCGCCATCGAGATCTACAGCGGCGAGATCGAAGAGGTGCTGGACGTAACGCTCGATCGCCTGACCGAGGATTCGGTCGCCCGCGAACAGCTTGAAGTCCGTGAAGCGCTTGCCGACTCCCAAGAGGCGATGCACCGCTTGCGATGGATCGCCGCGGGGCTGGGGCTGGCGTCCGTGCTTGTGGCCGCGGGGCTGTCGCATTTCCTGAACCGTTCGGTTCTGCGGCCTGTCGCCCGTCTGGGCGATGGCGTCGCGGCCGTTTCAGGCGGCGATCTGGACCATCGGATCACGGTGAATCGCAAGGACGAGTTCGGTGACCTGGCAAAGGGCTTCAATCGCATGACGGCCGAGATCGACACCCAGCGCGGCGCGCTGATCGCTGCGCGCAACAATCTGAAACGCGAGGTGGACGAGCGGACGCAGGAACTGCGCGATGCGCTGAGGGACCTTGAAAGACAGTCCAAGCAGCGGTCCCGCTTTCTGGCGGACATCAGCCACGAGTTGCGCACACCGCTGACAGTGCTGCGCGGACGGGCCGAGGTGGCGCTGCGCGATCCCGAAACTGATCAGACGGCGATGCGGACCGTGATCGAGCGAACCGTGGGCACCGCGACCAAGCTGGGCCGCCTGGTGGAAGATCTATTGTTCCTTGCCCGTTCAGAGGCCGGAGTGATCCCGATCGAACGCGGCCCTGTGGTCCTTCAGGACGTGCTTGCCGACACGTTGCTCGACAGCCGAGAGCTTGCACGGTCCAAGCGCATCGCCTTGCTGCCGCGTCAACCGGCGGTGCCCATAGAGGTTACAGGAGACGCGGACCGGCTGCGACAGGCGCTGCTGATCCTGCTCGACAACGCCGTGGAGGCTGCGCCCGAAGCCAGCACGATCCAGGTGACGCTGAGCCGCGACGATGCCACGGTCATCGAGGTCGCGGATGAGGGGCCGGGCTTTTCCGAGGACGAGATCGCCGAGCCGTCCGTTCGCTTCCGCAAAGGGCGCAGTCGCGGAACCGGGCTTGGCCTGTCCATCGCCGCCTGGATCATGGAAGGTCACGGTGGCTCGTTAAGCGTGTCCAACGGCTCGGGCGGCGGTGGCGTCGTCCGACTTGTACTGCGCGAGGACGCACCATGAGCGATGCCGCACGCATTCTGCTGGTAGAGGACGACTTCGAGATCTGCGAGGTCGTGACATCGGGCCTGCGCCTGGAAGGGCACGAAATCACCGTGCGCACCCATGGCGCGGGGCTGGTCGAGCATGTCGGCGAGACCGCGCCCGACCTCGTCGTTCTCGATCGGACTCTGCCCGATTCCGAAGGCGCGGAACTCTGCCGCGCCCTGCGGTCCGCCGGAAGCGGCGTGATGATCCTAATGCTGACGGCGCGCGACAGCCTGGAGGAAAAGCTTGAAGGCCTCGATGCGGGTGCAGACGACTATCTCACAAAGCCATTCGCGCTGTCTGAACTGACGGCGCGGGTGAAGGTGCTCTTGCGCCGCGCGGGCCATGCAGGGCCCGGGGGTCAGGTGCCGTCCGCCTCGACGCTCGGCCCCCTTCGGCTGGACCGCGCCGCCGTCGTGGCCGACGTCGACGGCACGCCTCTGTCGCTGACAGCGACCGAGTTCGAGCTGCTTGCGGCGCTGCTGGAGAACCAGGGCCGTGTGATGAGCCGGACCGAGCTGCTCAAGGCCGTCTGGGGCTACGACTTCGATCCGCATACCAACGTGGTCGAAGTCTATGTCTCCTACCTGCGCCGAAAACTGCGCGAGGCGACCGACGCCGTCATCCTGCGCAACGTGCGTGGCTTCGGTTACACGGTCGAAGCATCCGATAAAGTAGATCCGCCGGAGAAAATTTGACCCCAGCTTGACCACGGCAGGCACTCGGCGGCATCCCGGCGATGGAACGGACCTTCCTGTGGGACGCAGCGAAAGCCCGGAGTGTCCGCGAAGTGTGAGTTCGAGGCCACCTGGATCCATGCACCCGCAGCGAAAGTCCGGTCTGGGGAAGCCGCAGTGCGGCGCAATACTGGACGACGAATGTCTCTTGTGGGCCGCAAGCAGACGCCGCCAAGTTTTTACGCGGCTCCTGGGGCCGGTGTGCTCAAGCTGTTTGGTCCGTCCACTGCCTGAAAACGTGATAGAGTTGCGTTAGCGTTGTTGCCGCTGTGCGCTCCTGTGCCTGCCTCGCTCAGCCAAGAGACCGTTATCAGCTTCCCCGTGCAATCGACGCTTGGGCAAGGGGCGCTGCCCCCTCTTGGCCTCCGGCCAATTCACCCCCGGCGGTATTTGTCCAATAGGCAAGCCCAAGAGGGTCACGCGCCCCGGGCGACCGCGCGCTCTAGGGCGGGGTAGCGCCACGCCATCGTCAGGCCGCGGAACACAAAGGAGGCCATCAGCGCCGCCCAGAGCCCGTGATTGCCGAAGACCGGGATCAACAGCGCCGCGGCGGCGAAATAGCCCGCCGCGGAGACGGCCATGAGGTTGCGCATGTCCGCGGTGCGCGTCGCGCCGATATAGATGCCGTCATACATGTAGGAGGCGAGGCCCAGCACCGGGGCCAGCACCATCCAGGGCAGGTAGCGGCGCGCCTCGGAAACGACCTCGGGTGCCTCGGCCATCAGCTCGATGATCGCCCCGCCGCCCAGCGCGAATGCCGCCGCGAGCAGGAGCGTGGCGACCGCCCCCCAGAACGCCGAGAGGAGCGACGCGCGCCGGAGCGTCGCCACCGCCCCCGCCCCCGCGGCCTGGCCCACCATCGCCTCGGCGGCGAAGGCGAAGCCATCGAGCGCATAGGCGGTGACGTGGAGAAACTGCAGCAGCACCTGGTTCGCCGCCAGCGTCACATCGCCCATGCCGGAGGCGAGAAACAGGAAGGAGACGAAGATCGATTGCAGCAGCGCCGAGCGGATCAGGATATCGCCGTTCACCCGGCCCATCCGTTTGAGCTGGTGCGCGTCGAAGACGCGCGGCCAGTCGCGCCAGGCCGGCACCCCGAAGGCCGCACGGCACAGCCAGAGGCCCAGCGCGAGGCCGCACCATTCGGCGATGACCGTGCCCAGGGCGGCGCCCTCGACCCCGAGGTCGAGACCGAGAACCAGCCAGACCGAGAGCGCCATGTTGAGCAGGTTCATGCCCACCTGCAACACCAGCACCGCGCGGGTGCGTTCGGCGGCGATGAGCCAGCCGGTGATGCCGTAGATGGCGATGGCCGCGGGCGCCGACCAGATGCGCACGCCCATGTAGTCGCGGGCCAGCGCCTCGACCTCGGCGGAGGCGGGCGCGAGCCGGAACGCCCCGGCGAAGAGAAGCGACTGGGCGGCGATCATCACGGTGCCCCCGGCGAGGCCGATCATCAGGACGCGGGTCAGGAGGGCGGCCACCTCGGCGCGGTTGCCCGCCCCTGCCGCCTGCGCCGCGAGCCCCGTCGTGCCCATGCGCAGGAAGCCGAAGATCCAGTAGACCGCCTGCAGGATGATCGCGCCGAGCCCCACCGCGCCGATGGGCGCCGCGGCCCCGAGCTGCCCCACGACGCCGGTATCGACCGCGCCGAGAATGGGGATCGTGGCATTGGACAGCACGATCGGTCCGGCAATGGTCAGGACGCGGGCATGGGTGATGCTGTCGGGGCCGGGCGCGGCCTCAGCCATCGCGGCGCGGCATCAGGAAATGCGCCGTCGCCATCGCGAAGGGCCGGTCGCGATTGTCCTGCCAGGCCTCCACCATCACCGAGGAATAGCGCCGTCCCGACCGGGTCACGCGGGCCCGCGCATAGGCGTCGCGCGGCAGGCCCGAGCGCAGGTAATCCACAGTGAAATCGATGGTCTTGGGCAGGCGCGGCAGCTCGCCCCGCTCCAATTCCTCGACGAGGATCGCACCCGATTCCACGTCTTCCCACAGCCATTGGTAGCTGAGCGTGATGATCGCCGTCATCTCGAGGAAGGCCGCCGTCACCCCGCCATGGATCGCCGGCAGGATCGGGTTGCCGATCAGGTCGTCCTTGAAGGGCAGGATGCCGGTCAGCTCGTCGCCGCGGCGATCGAACTGCAGCCCGAGCGTCTGGATATAGGGCACGCCGCCCGCGAGCGCGTTGAGCGCCGCATCCCGGCGCTGCTTGACCTGCTGGACGGGTTCGGGACGAGGTCGCCGTGCCATCAGGTGCCCTCCACCGAGAAGGCGCCGGTGGCGGTGGCCACCGGGTTGTCCTTGTCGTCGTCGACCGCCGTGGCGCGCACGAAGGCCACATTGCGGGTGATATGGGTGCAGCGCGCCTCCGCCACGATCGTGTCGCCCGGCGTGGCCGCGCGCATGTAGTCGATCCTGAGATCGATCGTGGCGGTGCCCCCGGGGGCGGCGGGATGGCTCATCACCGCGGCGCCGCCGCAGGTATCCATCAGCGCCGAGACCGCGCCGCCATGGATCACACCCGTCTGCGGATCGCCCACCAGCCGCGCGTGATAGGGCATGATGATGCGGGCATAGCCGTCGTCAATCTCCTCGATCTGCATGCCGAGCATCTGCGCATGGGGGATGCTGGCGATGAATTGACGCGCGATTTTCGCTTTGTCTGCAGCCACGGGCCGGGCCTTTCGGGAGGGATGCTTTGGCCCGCGTTTATCGGCATTGTCGGGGGCGGGAACAAGGCCCCATCGTGCGCCGGTCCCGGGCGCGCAATATCGCCCGCGCGGCGCGGGTTCCGGTTTGCAGGCGGCCCACCGCTCGCCTAGAATAATCGCGGAGGAGAACCGCATGGCCGACACCCGTCTGACTTTCAAGGAAATGTGCGCCAAGTTCGACGTGACGCCACGGACGCTGCGCTATTACGAATATATCGAGCTGCTCACGCCGGACCGCGAAGGCCGGTCGCGCTTTTACGGGCCGCGGGAGGTGGCGCGGATGACGCTGATCCTGCGCGGGCGCAAGTTCGGCTTCCAGCTCGAGGATATCCGCCAGTGGCTCCTGATCTACGAGAAGGAAGGCACCGAGGCGCAGATGAAGGCCTGGATCGCGCTGGCCGACCGCCAGATCGAGGAGCTGGCCGTGCAGCGCGAACAGCTCGATGCGGCGATGGCCGAACTGACGGCGCTGCGCGACGATACCGCCGCCGCACTCAAGGAATAGGGCCCGCCCGGCGCCCTCCGGCGCGTCGAAAATTACCCTGACCCTGCGTAAATTTTGCCTGATCTTACGTCAGGCCCGAAGTGACGTGACGTATGGATTACGTCAACGTCAAGCACTGTTGTAGGAATCGGTCATCCGCCCTTAATCCGTCGGCATTGGAACCGGCAGAGATAGACGACGACATGACCGACGACCGAACCCTGACGATCCGCGAAATGTGCGACGCCTTCGACGTGACGCCCCGCACGCTTCGTTTCTACGAAGCCAAGGAATTGCTGTTCCCGATCCGCGAGGGACAGAAGCGTCTCTTCACCCGCCGCGACCGCGGTCGGCTCAAGCTGATCCTGCGCGGCAAGCGGTTCGGCTTCAGCCTCGAGGAGATCCGCCAGCTTCTGGATCTCTACGACATGGGAGACCAGCAGCGCACCCAGCTCGCCCGCACCTACGAGATCGCGCAGGACCGCCTGAACGACATGATCTCCCAACGAGACGAGCTGAACGAGGCGATCTCCGAACTCGAGGACCAGATGCGCTGGGGTGAAAAGATGCTGGCCTCCATGGGCCAGTCCAAGAAAGCCGCGGAGTGATCCGCGACCGCCGACACGAGACCGACAGCTAGATAGACAGAAAGACAAGGGAGAGCAATCATGCCCGTCTACACCGCCCCGACCAAAGACATGATCTTCGTCCTCGACGAGGTGCTGAAGATCAGCGAAGGCAACATCCCCGGCTACGAGGACCTGGACCGCGACACGCTGCAGGCGATCCTCGAGGAAGCGGGCAAATTGTCCGAGAACGTGCTCGCCCCCCTGAACCGGACCGGCGACGAAGAGGGCTGCACGCTCGAGAACGGCGTCGTGCGCACGCCCAAGGGCTTCAAGGAAGCCTATGACCAGATGCGCGAAGGCGGCTGGATCGGGCTCGATTGCGACCCCGAATATGGCGGCCAGGGCATGCCCTACCTGATGAACTCCGCCGTGGGCGAGATGTTCGTCTCCTCCAACATGGCCTTCAACATGTACCAGGGCCTGAGCCACGGCGCCTATAACGCCATCCACACCCACGGCTCGGACGAGCAGAAGGCAACCTACCTGCCCAAGATGGTCGAGGGTTCCTGGTCCGGCACCATGAACCTCACCGAGCCCCATTGCGGCACCGATCTGGGACTCATCCGCACCAAGGCCGAGCCGCAGGACGACGGCAGCTACGCCATCACCGGCCAGAAGATCTGGATCTCGGCGGGCGAGCATGACCTGACCGACAACATCATCCACCTCGTGCTTGCCAAGATCCCCGGCGGCCCCGAGGGCGTGAAGGGCATCTCGCTCTTCATCGTGCCGAAGTTCCTGGTGAACGAGGACGGCTCGCTGGGTGAGCGCAACTCGCTTTCCTGCGGCGGCCTCGAAGAGAAGATGGGCATCCACGGCAACGCCACCTGCGTCATGAACTACGACGGCGCCAAGGGCTTCCTCATCGGCGAGATGCACAAGGGCATGCGCGCCATGTTCACCATGATGAACGAAGCGCGTCTCGGCGTGGGCCTGCAGGGTTACGCGCAGGGCGTCGTCGCCTACCAGAACGCCCTGGCCTTCGCCCAGGACCGTCTGCAGGGCCGTGCCGTCACCGGCGTCGAGGCCCCCGACAAGCCCGCCGATCCGATCATCGTGCACCCCGATGTGCGCCGGAACCTCCTGCACCAGAAGAGCTTCGTCGAGGGCGCGCGCGCCTTCACCTTCTGGGGCGCCTCGCTCATCGACCGCGCGCACCGCAATGGCGACGCGGCGGCCGAGGGCATGATCTCGCTCCTGACCCCGGTGCTGAAGGGCTTCCTGACCGACAAGGGCTTCGAGACCACGGTGCTCGCGCAGCAGACGCTGGGCGGTTCGGGCTTCACCAAGGAATGGGGCCTCGAGCAGTTCGTTCGCGATGCCCGCATCACCATGATCTACGAGGGCACCAACGGCATCCAGTCGCTCGACCTCGTGGGCCGCAAGCTCGGCCAGGACGGCGGCAAGCACGTCATGGCCTTCTTCGACCTGGTGAAAAACTTCATCAAGGAGAACAAGGGCCAGGACGAGGCCTTCGACCGGGACTTCATCGAGCCCCTGAAGAAGGCGTCGAAGGACCTGCAGACCGCGGGCATGTACTTCATGCAGAACGGCATGAAGAACCCCAACAACGCGCTGTCGGGCTCGTATGACTTCATGCACCTCTTCGGCCATGTCTGCCTCGGCCTGATGTGGGCCCGCATGGGTCTCGCCGCGAAGACGGCACTGGCGGAGGGGGCCTCGGACGAGGCGTTCTACAAGACCAAGATCGCCACGGGCCGCTACTACATGGCGCGCCAGCTTCCGGCGACCGCGACCCACCTCGCCCGGATCGAATCCGGGGCCGAGACGGTCATGGAACTGGACGCGGCGAACTTCTGAGGCGACGGTGGGCGGCGACGCCCACCCTCATCCGTCCGGAGCTGAACCATGCCGAAACGCTTCCGCCTGACCCGCCGCTTCCCCGTCGCCATGACGGAGGACGGATACCGCAGGCTGAAGCGTTTCGCATCGGAAGCCGGCCTCGACGAGGGCGAGGCGCTCAGCTTCCTGTTCGAGAATTTCGACAGCATCACCGACGACGAGGCGCTGCCGCACAGGCTGCGCCTTTTCAATGCCGAGCTCGACGCGCGCAAACGCTGACGGGCTCCGCGCCTTTGGGAGGGGGCCGCATGACATCGACATGGATGACCGACGAGCATCGCATGCTGGCCGAGATGACGGCGGACTTCATCGCCCGCGAATGGGCACCGCATTTCGCAGAATGGCGGCGCGCCGGGCAGATGGATCCGGGCATCTGGGCCGAGGCCGGGAAGCTCGGCCTGCTCTGCCCCTCGATCCCCGAAGAATATGGCGGCGCGGGCGGCGATTTTGGCCACGAGGCGGTGATCCTGATGGAGGCCGCGCGCGCCAATCTGGCAAGCTGGGGCCACGGCATCCATTCCGGCATCGTCGCCCATTACATCCTGGCCTACGGCACCGAGGACCAGAAGGCACGCTGGCTGCCGCGCATGGTCACCGGCGAGCTCGTGGGCGCGCTTGCGATGACCGAACCCTCGACCGGCTCCGACGTGCAGGCGATCCGGACCCGCGCGCAGCCTTCGGGCAACGGCTACCGCCTCTCGGGGCAGAAGACCTTCATCACCAACGGCCAGCACGCGACCCTGATCCTGGTGGCGGCCAAGACCGATCCCGCGCAGGGCTCGAAGGGTATCTCGCTGATGGCGGTCGAGACCGCGGGGGCCGAGGGGTTCACCCGCGGCCGCAATCTCGAAAAGGCCGGGCTGCACGCCGCCGACACGTCCGAGCTGTTCTTCGACGATGTCGCCCTGCCCCCCGAGGCCTGTCTGGGCGGCGAGGAAGGAAGGGGCTTCTACCAGATGATGAACCAGCTCCCGCAGGAGCGGCTCATCATCGGCTGCGGGGCGGTGGGCGCGATCGAAGGGGCCGTGGCGCGCACCATCCAATACGCGCAGGAACGCGAGGCCTTCGGCGGCAACCTCCTGCAATTCCAGAACACCCGCTTCAAGCTAGCCGAGTGCCAGACCAAGGCCACCGTCGCCCGCGCCTTCCTCGATCAATGCATCGCCGAACATCTGCGCGGGGAACTGACCGTCGAGCGCGCCGCGATGGCGAAATACTGGCTGACCGATACGCAGGGCGAGGTGCTCGACGAGTGCGTGCAGCTTCATGGCGGCTACGGCTACATGATGGATTACGCCGTGACCGAGATGTGGGCCGATGCGCGCGTCCAGCGGATCTATGGCGGCACCAACGAGATCATGAAGGAACTGATCGCCCGGGGGTTCCAGGCATGAGCGTCGCGCCGGACATGCCTTGCGGCATCGATGTCACGTATTTGGAAAGAGGCAAGACAGGGGAGGCAGCGCGCCAGATCGGCGGTCCGCCTCCCCTGCCCTTCTCAGCGAAACGCGCGCCCGGATGTCACGGGGTAAACCCTCTATCGGGGCGCGGCCTGCCTTGCCTCTTGCGGTCATCGGCGCGCCCGCCTGTACCGCGCGCCCATCCTGACCCGCGAATGGTAAAAACACGGTTAATCGACGCGCAGGCGCTGCGGCGCTTGCCTCTTTCCAAATACGCAAAACCGCCCGCGCAGCGGGCGCCCCTGACCGGAGGCCTCACATGACGATCCAGCTTCACTGCTTCGGCGAATCGGGCAATGCCTACAAGGCCGCGCTGGCGCTCGAACTCTCCGGTCTCGACTGGGAACCGGTCTTCGTGGATTTCTTCGGCGGCGCGACCCGCAGCGAGGACTTCCGCCGCGATCTCAACCCGATGGGCGAGGCCCCGGTGATGGTCGACGGCGACGTCAAGCTGACCCAATCCGGTGTCATCCAGATGTACGTGACCGAGACGACGGGCAAGTTCGGCGGCACCACGCCGGAGGAAGCGCGCGAGGTCATGCGCTGGGTGTTCTGGGACAACCACAAGCTTTCGTCGCAGGCCGGCATGACGCGCTTCCTGATGAACTTCCTGCCCGAGGACAAACGCCCGCAGCCGGTGATCGATTTCATGCAAGGCAGGCTCAAGGCGGCCTATGCCACGCTCGACGCCCATCTCGACGGCCGCGACTGGATCGTCGGCGACGGCCTCACCAATGCCGATCTGTCGTGCTGCGGCTATCTCTATTACCCCGAGCCCTTCGGTTTCGAGCGGCAGGATTGGCCCCATATCGACGCCTGGCTCACGCGGCTCTCGCAGCAGCCCGGCTGGAAGCATCCCTATGCGCTGATGCCCGGCAGCCCCGCGGACCGCGCCTGATCGCGCGCCGATCTGACGTCGCGACGTTTACGTAAACCGCCGTCACGTCACTCTTGAAGAGACCCCCTCCCGGCCTTCACACCAAGGCCAGCACGTACAGCCTGTCAAAGGACGACCCCATGACCGACGCTTATATCTACGACGCGATCCGCACGCCCCGCGGCAAGGGCCGCAAGGACGGCGCCCTGCACGAGATGACCTCGGCGCGCCTCTCCGCCCAGGTGCTGAACAACCTCAAGGCGCGCAACAACCTCGAAGGGCACGCGGTCGAGGACGTGATCTGGGGCAACGTCACCCAGGTCGGCGAACAGGGCGGCTGCCTCGCGCGCACCGCGGTGCTGGCCTCGGATCTCGACGAATCGATTCCCGGCCTCGCCATCAACCGCTTCTGCGCGAGCGGCATGGAAGCGGTGAACCTCGCCGCGAACCAGGTCCGCGGCGGCGCCGGTGAGGCCTATATCGCCGGTGGCGTCGAGATGATGGGCCGCGTCGCCATGGGCTCGGACGGAGCGGCCATCGCCGTCGATCCGTCGATCGCGATGGAGACCTATTTCGTGCCGCAGGGCATTTCGGCCGACATCATCGCCACCGAATACGGCTTTTCGCGCGATGACGCCGACGCCTTCGCGGTCGAAAGCCAGAAGCGCGCCGCGGCCGCCTGGGAAGACGGGCGTTTCGCCAAGTCCGTCGTCACCGTGCGCGACCAGAACGGTCTGCCGATCCTCGATCACGACGAATACATGCGCCCCGGCACCGACATGCAGTCGCTGGGCGGACTCAAGGCGTCGTTCAAGGACATGGGCGAGATGATGCCCGGCTTCGACAAGGTGGCGCTCCTGAAGTACCCGCATCTGGAGAAAATCAACCACATCCACCACGCGGGCAACTCGTCCGGTATCGTGGATGGTGCTGCGGGCGTGCTGATCGCGTCCAAGGAATGGGGCGAAAAGTACGGTCTGAAGCCGCGCGCGCGCATCCGCGCAACCGCGAAGATCGGCACCGATCCGACCATCATGCTGACCGGTCCCGTCCCGGTGACCGAGAAGATCCTGAAGGATCACGGCATGGCGATTGGTGACATCGACCTCTTCGAGGTGAACGAGGCGTTCTCATCCGTGGTGCTGCGCTTCATGCAGGCCTTCGACGTCGATCATTCCAAGCTGAACGTGAACGGGGGCTCCATCGCCATGGGCCACCCGCTGGGTGCGACCGGCGCGATCATCATCGGCACGCTGCTCGATGAGTTGGAGCGTTCGGACAAGGAAACCGGCCTCGCCACGCTTTGCATCGCATCCGGAATGGGTGCGGCCACGATTATCGAGCGCGTGTAAGCGCGGCCCGAGAGGAGACGAAGACAATGACCGATTTCACCATGGACAAAGGCGCCGACGGCGTCGCCCTCATCACCTGGGATTGCCCGGGCAAGACCATGAACGTGCTCTCGATCGATGCGGCGCTGCATCTCGAGACGCTGATCGACGACGCGCTGGCCGATGACGCCGTGAAGGGCATCGTCATCACCTCGGGCAAGGACAGCTTCGCCGCGGGGATGGATCTCAACGTCATCGCCAAGATGAAGGCCGAGGCGGGCGACAATGCCGCGCAGGGGCTCTTCGACGGTATCATGTCGCTGCACAAGGCGCTGCGGAAGATCGAGCTGGCGGGCATGGACCCCAAGACCCAGAAGGGCGGCAAGCCCATCGCGGCGGCGCTTCCGGGCACCGCGCTCGGCATCGGGCTGGAACTGCCGCTTGCCTGTCACCGCATCTTCGTGACCCCCGATCCCAAGGCCAAGATCGGCCTGCCCGAGATCATGGTCGGCATCTTCCCCGGCGCGGGCGGCACCACGCGGCTGGTGCGCAAGATGGGCGCGATGGCGGCCTCGCCCTTCCTGCTGGAAGGCAAGCTTTCCGATCCGTTGAAGGCGAAGGCCGCGGGTCTCGTCGACGAAGTCGTGGCCGATCCGGTCGCGGCGGCGAAGGAATGGGTGCTGCAGGCGGGCGACGCGGATATCGTGAAGCCCTGGGACCAGAAGGGCTACAAGATGCCCGGTGGCGCGCCCTATCACCCGGCGGGCTTCATGACCTTCGTCGGCGCCTCGGCGATGGTGCATGGCAAGACGAAGGGCGTCTACCCGGCGGCCAAGGCGCTGCTCTCGGCGGTCTATGAAGGCGCGCTCGTGCCCTTCGACACCGCGCTCAAGATTGAGGCGCGCTGGTTCACCAACGTGCTGATGAACCCCTCCTCCTCGGCGATGATCCGGTCGCTCTTCATCAACAAGGGCGCGCTGGAAAAAGGCGCCGTGCGTCCGCAGGGCATCGACGACCAGTCGGTGAAGAAAGTGGGCGTTCTGGGTGCCGGCATGATGGGCGCGGGCATCAGCCTCGTCTCGGCGCTCGCGGGCATCGAGGTGGTGCTGATCGACCAGAAGCAGGAGGCCGCCGACAAGGGCAAGGCCTATACCGAGGCTTATCTCGATCAGGGCATCAAGAAGAAGAAGGTCGACGAGGCGAAGAAAGAGCGCGTGCTCGGCCTGATCACCGCGACCACCGATTACGCGGCCCTCGAAGGCTGCGACCTGATCATCGAGGCGGTGTTCGAGGACCCGAAGATCAAGGCCGAGGTGACCGCGAAGGTCGAGGCGGTGATCGGCGAGGACTGCATCTTCGCCACCAACACCTCGACCCTGCCGATCTCGGATCTGGCCAAGGCAAGCCAGCGGCCCGCGCAGTTCATCGGCATCCATTTCTTCTCGCCGGTCGAGAAGATGGCGCTGGTGGAGATCATCAAGGGGCAGGAGACCGGTGACCGCGCGGTGGCCAAGGCGCTGGATTACGTGCGCCAGATCCGCAAGACACCCATCGTGGTGAACGACGCGCGGTTCTTCTACGCCAACCGCTGCATCATCCCCTATATCAACGAGGGCATCCGCATGGTGTCCGAGGGCGTGGCCCCCGCGCTCATCGAGAATGCCGCAAAGATGGTGGGCATGCCGCTCGGGCCGCTGCAGCTGGTGGACGAGACCTCGATCGATCTCGGGGCCAAGATCGCGCGCGCCACGAAGGCCGCGATGGGCGACGCCTACGCGGACGAAGCGGTGGACGAGGTCATCTTCTGGATGGAGGGCGAAGGCCGTCTCGGACGCAAGGCCAATGCGGGCTTCTACAGCTACGACGAGAAGGGCAAGCGCCAGGGTTTCTGGGAAGGGCTTGCGGCCAAGTACGCGGTGGCGGAGACGCAGCCCGAACTGGCCGACGTGCAGCACCGCCTGCTCTTCGCCCAGGCGCTGGAAGCGGTCCGCGCGCTCGAGGACGGGGTGCTGATGGATATCCGCGAGGGTGACGTCGGCGCGATTCTGGGCTGGGGCTTCGCACCGTGGTCGGGCGGGCCGCTTTCCTGGCTCGACATCCTCGGCGCGCCGTATGCGGCCGAGCGTTGCGACCAGCTGACCGAGGCCTTCGGCGAGCGCTTCGCCTGCCCCGCGCTCCTGAGCGAGATGGCCGAGAAGAACCAGAGCTTCTACGGGCGCTTCGCCCCGGAGGCCGCGGCGGCCTGATCCGCCCGATCCGATTGTGCAGCCTACGGCTGCGCATGTCTGGCCCGGTGATCCCTTGGATCACCGGGCTGTTTTTTTCGCGTATTTGGAAAGAGGCAAGCGTAAGTAAGCGGGCTTTGTGGTGCCGGCGCGCGCCGAGTTTGCACCGCGGGAGCCGCCCTTGGCAAAGGGATACCGCGTCGATCAGAACAGGCTGCCTTGTTCGGGCGGTTTCGCCTTGGCCTTCGTTTTCGGGGCCGTGCCGCCGAGGCGCAGCCTGCCGTCCTGGAATTCGATCTCGAGACCGGTGGCGGCTTCGGCGGCGGTTTTCGTGGTGACCACATTGCCATCACCGCGCACCACCGCGTAGCCGCGAGCCAGCGTCGCGCGGTAGCTCAGGGTCTCGTTCAGGCGGCCCATTGCCTTGAGGCGGTCGCGTTCGGTCTTCAGCCGGCTCGTCTGCGCGGCCTGGAGTTGCGCCGTGAGCGCGTCGAGCCTGTCGCGGCTGTCCTTCACCCGGCTCGCGATGGGCTGCACCCGAAGCCGGTCGGCCCGGCGGCCCAGCGCCTCGCGCTTGGTGGCGGCGAGCCGCGCCAGCGCCGGGTCAAGGCGGGTGGTCCAGCCGTGCAACATGCGCCGCGCCTCGCCCGTGCGCGCGCGCAGCCCCGAGGGACGCAGCGCGCCACCTGCCTCTGAGAGCGCCACGCGGCGGGTCTGCACGCCGCGGAACAGCGCCGCGGGCAGGCGATCGGACGCGGTATCGAGCCGCTGGCGCGCGGTTTCGAGCAGCGTCTCGGGCCGCGGCAGGGCGCGGGCGAGGTCGCCCACCCGCTGGGCGCGTGTCTCCAGCCGCTGGCTGACCGCCCGGCTGAGCCGCGCCTGCATCTCGTCCGCCCAGACCATGAGATCGCGCCGCACCGGCACCGCCATCTCGGCCGCCGCCGTGGGTGTGGGCGCACGCCGGTCGGCGGCGAAGTCGATGAGCGTGGTGTCGGTCTCGTGCCCCACCGCCGAGATGAGCGGGATCTCCGAGGCCGCCGCCGCGCGTACCACCGCCTCCTCGTTGAAACCCCAGAGATCCTCGACCGAGCCGCCGCCGCGGGCCACGATCAGCACGTCCGGGCGCGGCACGGCGCCGCCGGGCGAGAGCGCGTTGAACCCGGCGATGGCGCGGGCCACCTCGGGCGCGCAGGCCTGGCCCTGCACCGCCACCGGCCAGATCAGCACCTTGCGCGGAAAGCGGTCGCGCAGCCGGTGAAGGATGTCGCGGATCACCGCCCCCGAGGGCGAGGTCACGACCCCCACCACCTCCGGCAGGAACGGGATGGGCCGCTTGCGGCCTTCGTCGAACAGCCCCTCGGCCGCGAGCATCTTGCGCCGCTTTTCCAGCATCGCCATCAGCGCGCCCATGCCCGCCGGGCGGATCTCCTCGATCACCAGCTGGTATTTCGACTGGCCCGGGAAAGTGGTCAGCCGCCCGACCGCGATCACCTCCATCCCCTCCTCGGGCTGAGTGTCCTGGCGCGCGGCGACCCCTTTCCACATCACCGCGGAGATCACCGCGCGGTCGTCCTTCAGATCGAGATAGACATGTCCCGAGCGCGGCCGCGACACGCGCCCCACCTCGCCGCGGATGCGCACATGGCCGAACTCGCCCTCGATCACGCGCTTCACCGCGCCCGAGATTTCCGAGACGGTGAATTCGGGCGTGTTGCCCGTCTCGTCGCCCTCGATCAGATCCATCGCTGCCTCGCTTGTGTCTTGCCCGGGGCGATCCTAGAACGCGGGGCAGCGCGGGACAATCGGAAGGCACGCCCATGAACATCCTGATCCTCGGTGGCGGCGGACGCGAACACGCCCTGGCCTGGGCGGTCATGCAGAACCCCAAATGCGACAAGCTGATCGTGGCACCGGGCAATGCCGGCATCGCCGAGATCGCCACCTGCGCCACGCTCGATATCGAGGATGGCGGCGCGGTCTGCGAATTCGCCGGCGAGAACGCCATCGATCTGGTCATCATCGGCCCAGAGGCGCCGCTGGCCGCCGGTGTCGCCGACACCCTGCGCGCCGCGCGCATCCCGGTCTTCGGCCCGAGCCGCGCCGCTGCGGAACTCGAAGCCTCGAAGGCCTTCACCAAGGCGGTCTGCGACGCCTGCGGCGCCCCCACCGCCGCCTATGCGCATTTCACCGATCTGGACGCGGCGCGCGCCCATGTCCGTGCGCAGGGCGCGCCCATCGTGATCAAGGCCGACGGGCTTGCGGCAGGCAAGGGCGTGGTCATCGCCGAGACGGTGGCCGAGGCCGAGGCCGCGCTCGAGGACATGTTCGGCGGGGCCTTCGGCGAGGCCGGGGCCGAGGTCGTGATCGAGGAATTCATGCAGGGCGAGGAAGCCTCCTTCTTCGTCCTGGTCGACGGCACCGACGTGCTGCCCATCGGCACCGCGCAGGACCACAAGCGCGTCGGCGAAGGCGATACCGGGCTCAATACCGGCGGCATGGGCGCCTATTCGCCCGCGCCGATAATGACGCCCGAGGTCACCGAGGCCGCGCTCGAGACGATCATCCGCCCCACCATGGCCGAGATGGCGCGCCGCGGGACACCCTACCAGGGCGTGCTCTATGCCGGGCTGATGATCGAGGACGGGATGCCGCGTCTCGTCGAATACAACGTGCGCTTCGGCGATCCCGAAACCCAGGTGCTGATGATGCGCCTGGGCGCGCAGGCGCTCGATCTGATGCAGGCCTGCGCCGAGGGGCGCCTCGCGGAGCAGAAAGTCACCTGGGCCGAGGATCACGCCATGACCGTGGTGCTGGCCGCGGCGGGCTATCCCGGCGCCTATGCGAAAGGCTCGGTGATCGGCGGGCTCGACGCGCTGCCCGAAGACAGCTTTCACATGGCCTTCCATGCCGGGACCGCCACGCGCGACGGCCGGATCGTCGCGGCAGGGGGCCGGGTGCTCAATGCCACCGCGCGCGGGGAGAGCCTGCAGGAAGCGCGCGACCGCGCCTATGGCCTCGTCGACGCGATCGATTGGCCCGACGGCTTCTGCCGCCGCGATATCGGCTGGCGCGCCCTCTCCTCCTGAACCTCCGACGGCCCGGCGCGGCGTCCTTCGGACGCTTTTGCGGCCCCCGCAGCCGGCCGCCCGAGCCGCCTTGGGATCAAAGGCGCGAACCCGCTTCGCGCTTCACCTTTCCGATCAAACGCGCGGGGGTTTGGGGGAAAAAAGCCCCCAACCGCCCGATGATCGGAACGATCGGCGGGCCAGACATGCGCAAGGCCCCCAGGGCCTTGCACCGCGGGATCAGAGGGTGAAAACGGTCGAGCCGGTGGTCTTGCGCGCCTCGAGGGTGCGATGCGCCTCGGCCACGTCCTCAAGCGCGAAACGCTGGTCGATGCGAATCTTCACATCCCCCGAGACCACCTTGTCGAACAGCATCGCCGCCATCTCCTGGCAGGTCGCGTGATCGGCGATATGCGTGAAGAGCGTCGGCCGGGTGATCTTGAGCGAGCCCTTTGCGCCCAGCTCGCCGATATTGAAGGGCGGCACCGGTCCCGACGCATTGCCGAAGGAGATCATCATGCCCAATGGCCGCAACGAGGAAAGCGAGCCCTCGAACGTGTCCTTGCCGACCGCATCCATCACTACGTGCACGCCCTTGCCGTCGGTCAGCTCCTGCACCCGCGCCGCCCAGTCGCCCTCGCGGTAATTGATGCAGGCATCCGCGCCGTGATCGAGCGCGAGCTGGCACTTCTCGTCGGTGCCCGCCGTGCCGATCAGCCGGATGCCCTCGGACTTGGCCCATTGGCAGGCGATGAGGCCCACACCGCCCGCGGCGGCGTGAAACAGCACCGTGTCGCCTTTGGCGATCGGGGTGGTGCGATGGAACAGGTATTGCGTGGTCAGGCCCTGCAGCATCATCGCGGCCCCGGTGTCGAAATCGATCTCGTCGGGCAGCTTGCAGACCTGCGCGGCGGGCATGACGCGCGCCTCGCAATAGGCGCCCGGCGGCTGCGCGGCATAGGCCGCCCGGTCGCCTTCCTTGAGATGCGTGACGCCCTCGCCCACCGCCTCGACGACGCCCGAAGCCTCCATGCCCAGCGCCGCGGGCAGTTTCATCGGGTAGAGACCCGTGCGCTGGTAGACGTCGATGAAGTTCAGCCCGGCCGCCTCGTGCCGGATGCGCAGCTCGCCCGGGCCGGGATCGCCGACCTCGCGATCCACGATCTTGAAGACCTCGGGTCCCCCATGTTCCTCGATGATCACCGTCCGCGCCATGTCACGTCTCCCCTTTGTCATTCAGAATTTCGATCCCGACCGCCTGTTCGGAAAAAGCCAGGAACCGGTATGCGTCTTCAGCTAGCACCTCTTGCATCGCTTTCCATTCGTGATGGCGCCAGCCGGGATAGCCGTAAAGCTCGTCGAACAGCACCACGCTGCCCGCCCTGAGCCGCGGGCGTAGCGCCCCGAGCACGAAGCGCGTGGGCGTGTAGGTGTCGAGATCGAGATGCGCGAAGGTGACCTGCGCCTCCGGGTGCCGCGCCAGCCAGTCCGGCACGGTATCCTGCACCCAGCCCTTCACCAGCGCCACGTTTTCCGCCACCTCCGGCAACTGGCCCTTCAGCGTGAAGCGCCCGGCCTGCCCGCCCTTGGCATGGCCGGTCCAGTCCTCTTCCAGCCCCTCGAAACTGTCGAAACCCCAGATCGTCGTGTCCGGAAGCTGCTTGGCGAAGAGATTCACGCCATGGCCGCGCCAGACCCCGAACTCCGCGAAGAGCCCCCCGGTGCCGTGCCGCGCCACCGCGCGGGACAGGCAATATTTTCGGATCTGGCGCTTTTCGGGAAACAGCATGGCCCCCGACATCGCCTCCCGGAACGTCTCGAAACTGTCCTGCACGGACCACTCGACCAGCAGATCGAGCGGCGAGCGCCGGGGCGCCTCGTCAGACATCGCCGCCGCCGACCGCGAGGACGATCTTGCCGATATGGGTCGAGCCCTCCATCCGCGCATGGGCCGAGGCCGCGGCCTCCAGCGGAAACTCCGAATCCATCACCGGCCCGATCCGGCCCGCCGCCAGCAGCGGCCAGACATGCGCGCGCAGCGCCTCGGCGATCCGCGCCTTCGCGAGGTCCGATTGCGGACGCAGGGTCGAGCCGGTGATGGTCAGCCGCCGCGTCATCACCTGCACGAAGTTCATCTCGAGCTTGGGACTGTCGAGAAAGGCGATCTGCACCAGCCGCCCGTCATCGGCCAGCGCCTTGATGTTGCGCGGGATGTAGGAGCCGCCCACCATGTCGAGGATCAGATGCGCCCCGCCCTCGGCGCGCAACACCGCGACAAAATCCTCCTCGCGGTAATTGATCGCGCGTTCGGCCCCGAGATCGAGGCATGCCTGGCATTTCTCGGCCGATCCGGCGGTCGCGAAGACCCGCGCGCCGAATTGCGCGGCGAGTTGGATCGCCGTGGTGCCGATCCCGGACGAGCCGCCATGGACGAGGAACCGCTCGCCGCCCTGCAAACCGCCGCGCTGGAAGACGTTGGACCAGACAGTGAAGAAGGTCTCGGGCAGACAGGCGGCTTCCTTCAGGCCCATCCCCTCGGGCACCGGCAGGCAATGGGCGGCCTGCGTGACCGCGTATTCCGCGTAGCCGCCCCCGGGCAGCAGCGCGCAGACCTTGTCGCACAGGGCCACGCCCGCGACACCGGGGCCCATCGCCACCACCTCTCCCGAAGCCTCGAGCCCCGGCAGGTCCGAGGCATCGGGCGGCGGATCGTAGAGCCCGGCGCGCTGCAGGGCGTCGGGCCGGTTCACGCCGGCATAGGCGATGCGCAACAGGACCTGTCCGTGCCCGGGTTCGGGGATGGCGCGCGTGACCGGGGTCAGCACCTCCGGCCCGCCCGGCTTCGCGATTTCGACTGCGCGCATCGTTTCCGTCATCGTCGTCTCCCGTCGGTACGCGCAGACCTTGGCCCCTGCCCGCGCCGGAGACAAGCCGCAGCAGGGCGATTGCCACCGCGCGCGGCTCCGCTAGAAAGGCTCCATGATGATGCTGTCCTTCGCCGCCAATCTTGCCGTCGCCGCCGCCGTGCTGGGCGCGCTCTGGCGCGATCTGCCCAGGATGACCCGCGCGCTCGGCCCCGACGGCGCGTCCCGGCGGCTTCTGGCGGCGATATTGGCGACGCTGGCCTGCGCCTCCATCGCGGGGCTGGCGCGGCCCGACAAGGCCGCCGAGATCGCGCATACGCTCTTTCCGCTGCAGATCCTCGCCACGCTCATTGCGCTGCCCCTGCTCGGGCTGCGGGCCCGCGCGGCGCAGGTCGCGGGCCTGCTCGCGCTCCTGCATCTCGGGACGATGGTGACGCTTTACAGCTGAGCGCCCGGCGCCTGCTGACCCGGCACGTCGTCGCGGCGCTTCGGCGGCTTGATCGAGGCGGCGAGATGCGCGGGCCCGGCCATCAGCTTCGACAGGACCGGATTGTCGCGGAAGACCGCCTTCGCCTTCTCGATGGCCATCACGTCGTTGATGCGGCGGTCGAGAAATTCCCAGGTCGCCTGATTGTCGATCGAATCGTCGCCCAGCCAGAACAGCACCGTGGCCGAGTAGACCCCCGAAAGCGTCGCGCGCTTGGTGTACCAGTTGAGATCGTCCGACGTGTCGCCCAGCGCGGTCCAGATCGCATCCGCCGTGCCCCAGATCGCCCGTGCCCCGTCGGGCGCATAGGGCGGCAGCGAGAAGAGCGTGGTGCCCCGGCGCACCGCCTCGCGGTCCTCGGCGACCTCGATGCGGGTGCGGACCGCGAAAGCCACCTTGTCGCGAAAGCGCATGCCCGAGAGGTCCGCCTGTTTCAGCCGGGCCACCATCTGCGCGTCGCCCCGGCGGTGAAACGCCAGTGCGAGATCCACCGCGCCGCGTGGAAAGAGCGCCTTGGCGACGGTCGGCGAGACCTCCGCATCGGCGATGGCGGCGCGGAACGTGGTCTCGGTCCAGCCGTCGAAGGGAACGTGCATCAGCGCCGCGTCGATCAGTTTTTCGGTCGGATCGTCTTGCATGAAACGGGGTCTCCCGGCTGGTTGCGTGTCCTCTGGACAAGGTAGGGTCGCTTTGCTATACGGCCACCTCCTGCAAATATTGCAACTCAATCTAGGAAGGTGGTGACAACCACATGCAGGTTAGTGTTCGCGACAACAACGTCGATCAGGCGCTTCGTGCCCTGAAAAAGAAGCTGCAGCGCGAGGGCGTGTTCCGTGAAATGAAGCTTCGGCAGCATTTCGAGAAACCGTCCGAGAAAAAAGCGCGCGAGAAGGCTGAAGCGATCCGCCGTGCGCGCAAGCTGGCGCGCAAGAAGGCGCAGCGCGAAGGCATGATGTAAGCTTTTGGACACTGGGCGGCGCAAGCCGCCGGTTCAGACGACCCCCGTCGGTACACCCGGTCGGGGGTTTGTCGTTTCCGGGGTCATTGTTTTCGCGCGTCGGGTCCTGTGAAGGGCCGATGCGCGGGTTGATCCCGGGATCGGATCGACGCGTTCCGCGCCGATCCGCTGGGGGCGCTGCCCCCAGACCCCCGGAGGTATTTCTGGTCCGATCGTGAGGGGGGCCGCGCTGGGGTCGCGCGGGTCGCGCATTTGGGGGATCAGCGCGCGGCCGCCAAAATCATGTCCGCGGCTTTCTCGGCGATCATGACCGTGGGCGCGTTGGTATTGCCCGAGGTGATGGTCGGCATGACGCTTGCATCGACGACCCGGAGGCCTCCGATCCCGCGCATCCTGAGCGTGCCGTCCAGCGGGGCGGCATCGTCGGTGCCCATGCGCACGGTGCCCACCGGGTGGAAGATCGTGGTGCCGATATCGCCTGCGGCGCGGGCGAGGTCTTCGTCGCTTTCGGCGCTCACCCCCGGCCTCATCTCCTCGGGCGCGTAATGCGCGAGCCCGGGCTGCGCCATGATGCGGCGCGTGAACCGGATCGCGTCGGCGGCCGTGCGGCGGTCACCCTCGGTCGAAAGGTAGTTCGGCGCGATCTCGGGTGCCGCGCGGAAATCGGGACTGGTGAGCCGCACCTCGCCGCGGGATTCGGGGCGCAGGTTGCAGACGCTCGCGGTCATGGCCGGGAAATCGTGCAGCGGCTCCCCGAAGGCCCCGAGCGACAGGGGCTGCACATGGTATTCCAGATCCGGCGTGGCGAGATCGGGCCGGGACTTGGCGAAGGCCCCGAGTTGCGAGGGGGCCATCGACATCGGGCCCGAGCGGGTGAGCGCGTATTCGAGCCCGATCCTGGCCTTGCCCCAGAGGGTGCTGGCGAGCGTGTTGAGCGTCTTCGCGTCCTTGAGTTTCCAGGCGCAGCGTATCTGCAGATGGTCCTGCAGATTGCCGCCGATCGCGGGCATGTCGCGAGCCACCGCGATGCCGTGCTGCGCAAGATGCTCGGCCGGGCCGATGCCGGAGAGCTGCAGGATGTGCGGCGAGCCGATGGCCCCGGCACAGAGGATCACCTCGGCCCGCGCCGTGGCGGTGCATTCGGTGCCGTTCTGCTCGAAGACGACACCTTTGGCGCGGCCACTCTCGAGCGTCAGCCGCTTGACCTGCGCGTCGGTCTCGACCCGGAGACGGCCTTCGGGCGCGCCTTTGAGGAAGGCTTTCGCCATGGACACGCGCCAGCCGCGCTTCTGGCTCACGCGGAAATAGCTCACCCCTTCGTTGTTGCCGGTGTTGAAATCGTCGACCTTGGGGATGCCCGCTTGCGATGCGGCCTCCATCCAGTCGTCGAGCACTTTCCAGGACAGGCGCTGGTTCTCGATCCGCCAGGGGCCGCCCGCGCCGTGATGGGCGCTTTCGCCGTCGACGTAATCCTCGCTGCGCTTGAAATAGGGCAGCACGTCGTCCCAGCCCCAGCCCGCAAGGCCCATCTGCCGCCAGCCGTCGTAATCGGCAGCCTGCCCGCGCAGGTAGAGCATGCCGTTGATCGCCGAGCAGCCGCCGAGGATGCGCCCGCGCGGATAGAGCAGCGACCGGCCGTTGAGCCCCGGCTCTTCGCGGGTCTTGAACATCCAGTCGGTGCGCGGATTGCCGATGCAGTAGAGATAGCCCATCGGGATATGCACCCAATGGTAATTGTCGCGCCCGCCCGCTTCGAGAAGGGTCACCCGGTGCCCGGCATCGGCGAGCCTGCGCGCCACGACGCAGCCCGCGCTGCCGGCCCCCACGACGATGTAATCCGTCTCGATCCGCATCTCGTTCCCCCCCGAAGCCTCTGACGCGAGAAGTGCCGGATCGGGGCTTCGGATACAAGGGCGCCCCCGAACCGACGGGCTCGGGGGCGCTGTGGCATCGCCGGGTCGAGCGCGTCTACTCTGCGGGGACCGGGCGCACGCCGGGCGGCGGGGTCGGGTCCGCGCCGTAAAGCTCGCCCGGCAACTCCGGCGGCATGGCGTGGTCGGCCTCGTCGTCGTTGCGGTAACGCTGGTTGTGGCGATAGACCATCAGCGGATCCCAGCTCAGCGCCTTGAAGAGGCCGATCAGGATCAGGAAGATCACCACCGCGAACGGAAAGCCCGCGACCACCGCGGCGGCCTGCAGCGCCGAAAGGCCACCTGCAAGGAGCAGGACCGAGGCCACCGCGCCTTCGGATATGGCCCAAAAGATCCGCTGCACCTTGGGCGGGTTCGGATCGCCGCCCGCGGTCAGCATGTCGATCACGAAGGAGCCCGAATCCGAGGAGGTGACGAACCACAGGACAATGAGGATGATCGCGAAGCCCGACATCAGGTCGGCCGCCGGGAAGTAATCCAGCAGGGCGAACATCGCGTCGCCATAGGCGTTCTGCGTGGCCTCCACCAGCGTCCGGTCACCGCCGAGCGAGATGTTCAGGGCGGTGCCGCCGAAGGCGCAGAACCAGAAGAACATGATGGAGGAGGGGATCAGCATCACGCCGATCAGGAACTCCCGGATGGTGCGGCCCCGGCTGATGCGGGCCACAAACACGCCGACGAAGGGGGCCCAGCTGACCCACCAGGCCCAGTAGAAGATCGTCCAGCTGTTCTGCCAGGTGCCGCCCTCGGTCCAGGCCTCGGACCAGGTGCCCCAGGAGACGATATCGCGCACATAGGCCCCGTAGCTCTGCACGAAGGTGTCGAAGATGAAGAGCGTCGGCCCGACGATCAGCATGAAGATCAGGAAGACGACGCTGAGCAGGATATTGAGGCTCGACAGCCGCTTGATCCCGCCATCGAGACCCGCGACCACAGACACGGTCGCCATCGCCGTGATCACGGCGATGATCGCGATCTGGACATAGGCGCTCTGGCCGATGCCGAAGACCTCGCCGAGGCCGGAATTGATCTGCAGCGCCCCGAGGCCCAGCGAGGTGACGATGCCGAACATCGTCCCGAAGACCGCGAGGATGTCCACCACGTCGCCCCAGAAGCCGAAGATCCGGTCCCCGAGGATCGGGTAGAGCGCCGAGCGGATGGTCAGCGGCAGGCCCTTGCGGAAGTGGAAATAGGCAAGGCTCAGCGCGACGATGGCGTAGATGGCCCAGGCGTGAAAGCCCCAGTGCAGGAAGGAGATCGTCATCGCCTGCTTGGCCGCGGCCTCGGTCTCCGCCTCGCCCATCGGGGGCGCGAAGTAATGGTAGATGGGCTCCGCCGCGCCCCAGTAGATCAGGCCGATGCCGATGCCCGCCGAAAACAGCATCGCGACCCAGGAAAACAGGTCATAGGCGGGTGTTTCGTTCATCCGGCCGAGCCGGATATCGCCGAACTTGCCGAAGGCGAGGTAGACCGTGGCGATCAGCAGAATGTTCACCAGCGCGATCATCGCCCAGCCGAAGGTGCCGGCGAGCCAGCTTTGCATGGAGTTGAAGACCGCTCCCGCGGTCTCGCTGAACGCGGCACCGAGAATGATGAAGCTCAGGATAAGGACGGCCGAGGTCGAGAAGACGCGCCTGTTGACCTTGGGAAAGAACAGCAATCTTTCCTGGTTCATCTTGTCCATGTGATCGTTCATGCGCTCTCCCCTGGCTGTGTTCTCGAGGTCGCGGCACAGGCCGCACCGATCCGCGCAATGCGTGAAGGTGCAAATTGGGCGCAGATTTGAGCCACAACTCAGAGGCGTGTGGTTTGGTTCCGGACTTTTTCAGAGCGGCAGCGCGGTCGTCTGCGCCACGCTGCGCAGCGAGAACGAGGAATGCATCTGCGCGACGCCCGGCAGGCGCGTCAGGTAGCGGCGGTGGATCCGGGCGAAATCCTCGGTATCGGCGGCCACGATCTTTAGCAGGTAATCCGCCGTCCCGGCCATCAGGTGACATTCGAGCATGTTCGGAATGCGCCGCACCGCCGTCTCGAACTGGTCGAGGATGTCGTCCGATTGCCGCGACAGCGTGATCTCCACGAAGATGGTCGCGGGCAGGTCCAGCGCGCGGGGATCGAGCAGCGCCACGTAGCGGTCCACCACCCCCTCCTGCTCGAGGCGGGCAACCCTGCGGTGACAGGCCGAGGGCGAGAGCCCGGCCTCTTCGGCGAGATCCGCATTGGAGATACGCCCGCGTTTCTGCAGGATGCCCAGCAGGCGACGATCTATCGTGTCAATGGACATGTTTCGAAGCATCTCCCCCGGTTTGAGCCCTTGGCGGAGGATCATTGCGCAAGCGCCCCGAATTTTCCAGAGATTCGGCGCAGACATTTCCGCTGCGCCGCGCGACACTCGGGCAAATCAGGAAGGAGTACGAGATGAAGATCGGTTGCCCCACGGAGATCAAGGCGCAGGAATTCCGCGTCGGCATCACCCCCGAAGCCGCCGCCGAGGCGGTGGCCCATGGCCACGAGGTTCTGATCCAGGCGGGCGCCGGCGACGGCGCGGGTTTCACGGATGACGATTACACCGCGCAGGGCGCACGCATCCTGCCCGATGCCGAAGCCGTCTTCGAAGAGGCGGAGATGATCGTCAAGGTGAAGGAGCCTCAGGCCAGCGAGCGGAAGATGCTCCGCCGCGGCCAGATCCTCTTTACGTATCTGCACCTCGCCCCCGATCCCGAGCAGACCCGCGACCTCATCGCCTCGGGTGCGACCTGCATCGCCTACGAGACGGTGACCGACGATCGCGGCGGCCTGCCGCTGCTGGCCCCGATGTCCGAGGTTGCGGGTCGCCTCGCGCCGCAGATGGGCGCATGGACGCTGCAGAAGGCCAATGGCGGACGCGGCGTGCTGATGGGCGGCGTGCCCGGCGTCTTTCCCGCGCGCGTCGTGGTGATCGGCGGCGGCATCGTGGGCACCAATGCCGCGCGGGTGGCCGCGGGCATGGGCGCGGACGTGGCCGTGCTCGACCGGTCGCTGGCGCGCCTGCGCACTCTCGACGAGGTCTATCGCGGCACGTTCAAGACCGTCTATGCCAGCCGCGCCGCAACGGCGGAGCTGGTAACCGAGGCCGACATGGTGATCGGCGCGGTTCTGGTCCCCGGTGCTGCCGCGCCGAAACTCGTCAGCCGCGACCAGCTTTCGGGCATGAAGCCCGGGGCCGCGCTGGTGGACGTGGCCATCGACCAGGGCGGCTGCTTCGAGACCTCGAAGGCCACCACCCATCAGGACCCGATCTACGAGGTCGACGGCATCATGCATTACTGCGTGGCCAACATGCCCGGCGCGGTCGCCCGGTCCTCGACGCTGGCGCTCGGCAACGCGACCATGCCCTACATGCTGGCGCTGGCCGACAAGGGCTGGCGCACGGCCTGCCAGGACGATCCGAACCTCCTGAACGGGCTCAACGTGCATGACGGCAAGCTGACCTATTACGCGGTGGGCCGCGCGCTCGGCATCGACGTGACGGCGCCGCAGCTGATCCTGCGCGACGGCGCTTGACGGCTGAGCGAGGATCGCTCAGGCGGGACCCATGGCCCGCCTGACGATCCTCCCCAACGTGCTCAGCGACCGCGGCTCGAAATACGCGGTCGCGGGCGGCCCGGCGGCCAGCCGCGCCGAGGCCGAGGCGCTGGTCGCGGAGCTCAAGCGCCGCAAGAAATTCGCCAAGGCCACCCATAACAGCTGGGCCGCACTCCTGCCCGAAGGCCCGGTCAAGCAGGATGACGGCGAAGGCGGCGCGGGCATGGTGATCCTGAACTGCCTCGAAGGCGCGGGCGTGCAGAACCATTTGGTCATCGTCACCCGCTGGTTCGGCGGCACGCATCTGGGCGGCGACCGCTTCCGGCACGTGAAGACCGCGACCCGGACCTATCTCGACCAGCTGGCGCCCTCCTGAGGCGCGGCCGCGCACACCGGCCGCGTGTCCCCGCGCCGGCCCGGCGCGCCCCCCCCCCCTGTCACGACCGGACCGGAAATACCTCTCGGGGGAGCGCGAGGGGGCAGACAGCCCCCTCGCTCGCCGTAAGGGCCGGGCGCCCCGCGCGGATCAGAGCACCACGATCCCGCTATGCTTGGCCTTGTGCTCGGGCTCCACATGGATGGTCACGGTGCAATCCGGCACCGCCTCGCGCAGCGCCGCCTCGACCCGGTCGCAGATCTGGTGGGCGTCATGCACGCTCATCTCGCCCGGCACGATCAGGTGGAACTCGATGAAGGTGTGCCGGCCGGCATGGCGGGTGCGCAGGTCATGCGCCTCGATGGCACCTTCCGCATGTTCCGAGATGAGATCGCGCAGCGCGCTCAGATCGTCCTCGGGCACCGCCTTGTCCATGAGCCCGCCCACCGAGCCCGAGATGACGTGATAGCCCGCCCAGAGGATGTTCAGCGCCACGAAAGCCGCCAGCGCCGGGTCGAGCCAGAGCCAGCCCGTGAGCGCCGCCGCCGCGATGCCGACCGCCACCCCGATCGACGAGACGATATCCGTCAGGAGGTGCCGCCCGTCCGCCGCCAGCGCGGGCGACCGCAGCGCCCGGCCCTGCCGGATCAGCACGAAGGCCCAGATGCCGTTCAGCGCGCTCGCGACGAGGTTGATCGCAAGCCCGGTCCAGGGCGCGGTGATCGCGCGCGGCTCGGCGAAAGCCGCCCATGCCTCGCGCAGGATGAAGAGCGCGGCGAGGATGATCAGCACCCCCTCGATCACCGCCGAGAACAGCTCCGCCTTGTGATGCCCGTAGGGATGATCGGCATCGGGCGGACGGTCGGCGATGCGCACCGCGATCAGCGCCGCCAGCGCAGTGGCGACGTTCACGATGCTTTCCAGCGCGTCGGACAACAGCGCGACCGAGCCTGTGACCCACCAGGCCAGCGTCTTGATCGCCAGCACGGCGATCCCGACGAGGACCGAGATCGCGGCAATCCGGGCGGTTTTCGTCATGAAGAACGGATCCTGTCCTGCACCGGGGTCGCGCAGGTCTTAAAAGACCAATCCCGCGCACTCAACCGTTCGGTCGGCATGCGCGGGACAATCGGGCGGCCCGCTGCCGGGCCGCAAGCTGCGGTGGACGCGGCGCCTACTTCTTGAGCGCGTCGCGGATCTCGATCAGGATATCGAGCTCGGACGGCCCGGTCTCGACCGCGGGTGCCACCTCGTCGGGCTTTTCCGCGGCTGACTTGATCCGGTTGACCATCTTCACGAGCATGAAGACCACGAAGGCGATGATCAGGAAATTGATGACCGCCATGATGAAGCTGCCGATGGCGAAGACCGGCGCGCCGGCCTCGGTCGCGGCGGCAAGCGAGGCATGCTCCGAGCCGTCGAGCGTGTAGAACCAACCCGAGAAGTCGATCCCGCCGGTAAAGAGCGCGATGATCGGGTTGATGATGTCGCCCACCAGCGAAGTGACGATCGCGGTGAAGGCGGCGCCCACGATGATGCCGACGGCCATGTCCATGACATTGCCCTTGGCGATAAAGTCCTTGAATTCGTTAATCATGTCCCAGTTTCCAGAAAGCCACCCCCGATACGCCGGGGGCGCCGTAGGCGATAGCGTGCTATCCGGCGTCGCGCGAGAAGAATTTCGCCGCTTTCGGGAAAACGGCGCAATCCTGCAGCCGGGGCGTGGCCCCCGCGCCCCCGGATCGCGAGACCCGGGGCGCGCGGGGCCTAGGGCCTCAGCCCGGCAGCTTGTCGGTCAGCACGTAACGCAGGATCTGCACCACCTGCTCGGGCGTGCGCGCAACCGCGTCGGCGGCCGCGTTCACCTCTTTCAGCGCGTGGTCATGCTCTTCGGGCTGCAGGATGATCATCGACTTGCCGAGCGCCGCCGCCTGGCCCGCGTCGAAGGCCGCGTTCCACTGCTTGTACTTGTCGCCGAAGCGCACGACCACCACGTCGGCGTCGTGCAGGTCCTTGCGGGTGCGGATGCCGTTGACCAGCGCGCCCTTGCGGTCGTGCCAGAACTTCTGGTCCTCCGCACCGAGGATCTCGACCCCGCAATCGTCCGAGGCCGCATGATCCGTCACCGGACCCGAAAAGGTCACGTCGAGCCCCTGTGCGCCCTGGATGATCTGATCCCGCCAATCGGTGTGGATCTCGCCTGCAAGGTATACGTTCAGTCCCATCGCTCTCAGTCTCCTTCACTGTCTCTCGTCATGAAAACGGGCGCCGGAGCGCCCGCTTTTCCTGCAACCTAGGCGGCGCGACAGGCGCGCCAAGGCTCAGCCCCGCAGGACCCCGCCGGTCGCCTTCTGGACCTTCTCGACGATCTTCGCGCCGACCGCCTCGATATCCTTTTCCTTCAAGGTCTTCTCGGTCGGCTGCATCCGCACGGTAATGGCGAGGCTCTTCTTGCCCTCGCCGAGGCTGCCGCCGATGAATTCGTCGAAGACGCGCACCTCTTCGATCAGCGCCTTGTCGGCCCCCGCCGCGGCATTGACCAGGTCGAGCGCCTGCACCTCGGCATCCACCACGAAGGCGAAATCGCGTTCCACCGGCTGCAGATCTTTGAGGATGAGCGCGGGCCGCGTCGTCGTGCGCGCCTTGGGCATCGGGATCTCGCCGGGCCAAAGCGTGAAGGCCACCGCCGGGCCCTTCACATCGAGCGCGCGCAGCACCTTGGGGTGCAACTCACCGAAGACGCCGAGCACCTTCTTGGGGCCGAGGCACAGCATGCCGTGCCGCCCCGGATGCCACCATTCGGAGGCCCCGCGCAGAATCTGCATCTTCGCGGGCGCGTTCATCGCCGCAAGGCAGGCCTCCGCATCGGCCTTCGCGTCATAGAGATCGACCGCACGGGAACCACCATGCAAGTCCTTGGGGCCGGTCTTGCCGACCAGAAGCCCCGCCAGCATCAGCGCCTGTTCGCCGGGCTCACCGCCCGAAAAGACATGGCCCATCTCGAAAAGCGCAAGGTCCGAATGCCCGCGCGCCTGGTTGCGCGCCGCCGCCTGCAGGAGGCCCGGCAGCAGCGAGGGGCGCATATGGCTCATCTCCGACGAGATCGGATTGGCGAGCATCGTCGCCGTGTCCCCGCCGCCGAAAAGCGTCGCCGCCGCCTGGTCGATGAAGCTGTAGGTCACGCATTCGTTGTAGCCGAGCGCCGCCGCGGTCCGCCGCCCGGCGCGCTCGCGGATCTGCGCGGGCGACAGGATCGGCTGCGGCACGCCCGGATCGGTGCGCAGAAGCGGCTTGCCCTCGAGCCTGGTCAGCGAGGCGACCCGCGCGACCTCCTCGACGAGATCGGCCTCGCCCTGCACGTCGGGCCGCCAGGACGGCACATGCGCCATGTCACCTTTCATCGTGAAGCCCAGCGCCTCAAGCGTCGCGCGCTGGGTCTCGGCGGGGATCTCCATGCCGACAAGGCTGACGACGCGGTCGGTATCGAGCTTGTAGGCGCGGGAATGGTCGGGGATCGCACCCGCGACGACCACCTCGGAGGCCTCCCCGCCCGCGTGATCGAGGATCATCCGCGTCGCATGTTCGATGCCCTCGGGCGTCCAGGCGGGGTCGATCCCGCGCTCGAACCGGTAGCGCGCATCGGAATTGATCTTGAGCGCGCGGCCCGTATAGGCGGTGCGGATCGGATCGAAGAAGGCGGCCTCGAGAAAGACGTTCACCGTCTCGCCCGTCACGCCCGAATGCGCGCCGCCCATGATCCCGCCAAGGCTCTCGACGCCCGCATCGTCGGAGATGACGGTCATGCCGGGATCGAGCCGGTAGGTCTTGTCGTCGAGCGCCAGAAGCTCCTCGCCGCCGTCGCTGAGATGCACCCGCAGGTTGCCTTGCACTTTGTCGGCGTCGAAGACATGCAGCGGGCGGTTGCGGTCGAAGGTGAAGAAGTTGGTGACATCGACGAGGAAGGAGATCGGGCGCAGGCCGATGGCCTTGAGCTGCGCCTGCAGCCAGTCCGGCGAAGGCCCGTTTGTCACGCCGCGGATCACCCGGCCGTAGAAGACCGGGCAGGCCTCGCGGGCGTCCTCGTCGATGCTGACGGTGATCGGGCTTGCGAAGCTGCCGGGCACCGGATCGCAATCGCGCGCGATCATCGTGCCGAGCCCGCGCGCCGCGAGGTCGCGGGCGATGCCGCGCACGCCCAGCGCGTCGGGGCGGTTCGGGGTGATGGCGATCTCGATGACCGGGTCGACCTTGGCGGGCTCGTTCTCGGCCAGCCAGTCGGCGAAGCTCTGGCCGACCTCGCCCGAGGGCAGCTCGATGATGCCGGAATGCTCGTCCGAAAGCTCCATCTCGCGCTCGGAGGCCATCATGCCGTGGCTCTCGATGCCGCGGATCTTGCCGACCTGGATCGTGGTGTCGATGCCTGGCACGTAGGTGCCGGGTTTGGCCACGACCACGGTGATGCCTTGCCGCACATTGGGCGCACCGCAGATGATCTGCTTTTCGCCCTCGTCGGTCTCGACCCGGCAGACCTTGAGCTTGTCCGCATCGGGATGCTTCTCGGCGGCGATGACCTTGCCGATGGTGAAGTCGCGCAGTTTCTCGGCGGGGTTTTCCACGCCTTCGACCTCGAGGCCCAGATCGGTCAGCGCCTCGGCGATCTCGGACGCGGAGGCCGTGGTGTCGAGATGGCTTTTCAGCCAGGACAGGGTGAATTTCATCGCGTGCAGCCCTCTGGTGCGGTGTTGGCCGGGGTGTTACCGGATCGCAAGGCGGGGGGAAAGGGGCCGGGCGGCGCTACTCCTGCGCGCGGGCGAGCCGTTCGGTCGCGCCGATGCGCAGAAGGTGGATTTCCCGGACCAGGCGCAGGGTCGGCTTGACCGCGAAGAACATCGATCCCCAGACGAAACACCAGATCGCCGGGGTCTCGTAGGCGGCCCAGAAGAACAGGACGGAGCCTACGAGAAAGAGCATCGCGGCGGCAAAATCGACGAGCGTGTGGGCGATCTCGTAGAACGCGTAGAGCTGGCGCGTGCGGTCGTTGCGGTCGCGGTTTTCCTGGTGGAAGAGCGGCATGGAGGACCTCCGGTTTGGATGCCGGGAAGCCTAGGCGGAGGATGCGGGCTGTCCAGCCGGGGCCGTATTTCGGGGCTGATGGGCTTTCGCCTATCCTGCGACGTTGCGCGTAATGGCCGACGCCTGGCCCGCACGCTGCGAGTGGCCCGCGCACCGACGGTCGAGCCGGGCCAGCGCCGGACCGGCGGGCTGGCGCAGCAATGATTGTGCTATGCGCTTTATCCCGTTATGTCATTGCACGTATCGAACGGCGCACTTGCGTCCCCAAAGCGCCAGACCGGTCGGGCCGGTCCGGCGCTGGCCCGGCGGCTGCCAGGGGCAGCCTTGTTCCGGGCCCATTACGCATGTCACCCGAAATGAAAGCGTCACCTCAGAGCCGCCGCGATCAGAAAATTTTTAATTTTCTGCCCCGGGCGACGCGCCGCGCGCGGCGCAATCCCTTAGCGGGACAGCCCCCCATGCAGCGTCGGCACATCCAGGCTCGCAAAGCCGTAATGCCGCAGCCACCGCAGGTCTGAATCGAAAAACGCCCGCAGATCCGGAATCCCGTATTTCAGCATCGCGATCCGGTCGATCCCCATCCCGAAGGCAAAGCCCTGCCATTCCGCCGGATCCACTCCCGCCGCCGACAGCACCTTCGGGTGCACCATGCCGGAGCCCAGCACTTCCATCCAGCCGTCGCCCTGCCCGATCTTGAGCTGCCCGTCCTCCCAGGTACACTGGATATCGACCTCCGCCGACGGCTCCGTGAACGGGAAATGCGACGCGCGGAAGCGGGTCTTGATGCCGTCCACCTCGAAGAAGGCGGCGAAGAACTCCTCCAGCACCCATTTCAGGTTCGCCATCGAGATGTCGCGGTCGATCGCAAGCCCCTCGACCTGGTGGAACATGGGCGTGTGCGTCTGGTCGTAATCGGCGCGGTAGACCCGGCCCGGCGCGATGATCCGGCAGGGCGCGCCGTGCTTTTCCATATGCCGGATCTGCACCGGCGAGGTATGGGTGCGCAGCACGTGCGGCGGGCGATTGTCGCCATCTTCGCGGTGCATGTAGAACGTGTCCATCTCGGCCCGCGCGGGGTGGTGGCCCGGGATGTTCAGCGCGTCGAAATTGTACCAGTCGGTGTCGATCTGCGGCCCTTCGGCGACCGAGAAGCCGAGATCGGCGAAGATCGCCGTGACCTCCTCCGTCACCTGGCTGATCGGGTGGATCGAACCCATGCGCCGGCCCCACCCGGGCAGCGTCACGTCCAGCCATTCGCCGCGCAGCCGCGCATCGAGCGCGGCATCGGCCAGCGCCTCTTTCTTGGCCGACAGGGCCGAGTTGATCTCGTCCTTCAGGGCATTGAGCGCGGGACCTGCGGTCTGGCGCTCCTCGGGGCTCATCTTGCCCAGCTCGCGCATCTTCAGGCTGATCTCGCCCTTCTTGCCCAGGGCCTCGACGCGCAGGCTCTCGAGCGCGGCCTCGTCATCGGCCCCGGCAATCGCCTCGATATATTTGTTGCGCAGATCGTCCATGTCGCCCTCGCTGAAGCCCGGCCTCGATGCGCGCCTGACTACAGCCCCGCCGGGACGGGCGCAACTCCCCGGACGGCGCCCGTCAGGGGCGCAGCGCCGCGGCCAGGGGGGCGCGCAGGTAGTCGGCGATCAGGGCCTCCGCCCCCCGGCGGCTGAGATGGTCGTCGTCGCGGTAATAAAGCCCGCCGGCATCGGCGACGGGACAGGTCGCGCCGCACCACTCGGCGATGAACGGCACGAAGACCACGTCCGGACGGCCCGCCGCCAGTTCCGCCAGCATCGCCGAGGCGCGGGCGTTGCGCGCCTCGGTCGCAATCCGGCCCGGCGGCGGGCGCAGATCGGCGCCGAAGAGCGCCGCCGAGGCATAGACCTGCGGCACATCGTAGCCGATCTCCGGCACCCCCTCCAGCAGGACGACCCGCCGCCCGCTCGCGGTAATGATGTCGATCAGCGCGGCGACGCCCGCGCGCACGAGGCCCGCGCCGTCGGCCCCGGGCGCGATGCCCGGCGCTTCTCTTTCGAACAGGGCCACGCCCGGCGCCTCGCCCGGCGCGCGGACGCCCTCGACCGCCAGCGCCCAGCGCGCAACGAGGACGATGGTCCCGAAGGCCTCTCCCTCGAGCGCCTCCTGAAGGCGCGCCTTGGCCGCCGCGCATTCCGCCTCCTCGTCGGTCCGTCGCACCCCCGCAAGCGGCGTGCAGGCCGAGGCATAAAGGAGCGCCCCGCCCTGCCCCGTCTCGCGCAACAGCGCGTCGAAGCCATAGGCCAGCGCACCGGCATGGCTGTCGCCGAAGATCATCACCTCGGGCGCCGCGGTCTCGACGCCGAGGGGGCACAGCTTGCCCTCGGCCCGTCCGCCGCAGCGCGCCACCGGCAGCGTCTCTTCATCCGCGGTGGCGAGGATCGGCGCGATGGCGGCGGGCATCCGCGCGGCATAGCCGTCCTCGGTGTCGATGGTGCTGCCGGCAGTATAAAACAGGACCGCGCCCAGCACCGCGCCGCCGAAGATGCTGCGCCGCCCGAGGCCGCCCGCCTGCGCGGGCCTGCGGAACGGACGCTCCACGAACCGCCAGCTCAGCGTGGCGAGGGCCAGCGACAGGGCGATGGCCCCGACCACCAGGGTGGCGGGCAAGAGCCCGTCCCCGACCCAGAGCCGCGCGGCGACCAGCACCGGCCAATGCCAGAGGTAAAGCGAGTAGGATATCAGCCCGACCCCGACGAAGGGCGCCAGGGACAGGAGCCGCGCCGCGGGCGTCGTGCGGAACCCGCCCGTCCAGATCAGCAGGGCCGCGCCCAGAACCGGCGGAAGGGCCGCGAGCCCCGGAAACGGCGTCGCCTCGGAATAAAGCGCGATGGGCAGGAGGATCGCGCCCAGCGCCAGCACCGAAAGCCCGTCCGCCAGCCAGTCGGGAAGCCGCCACCGCGCCCCGGAGAGCGCCACCAGCGCCCCGGCCCCAAGCTCCCACGCGCGGGTCGGCGTCGCGTAGAATCCGGCGACCGGATCGGCGCCCACCAGCCAGATTGCATAGGCCAGCGAGAGCGCCGACATCAGCGCGATCCCAGCCCAGACCAACCGCGACGCGAACCGCGTGAGGCCCAGAAGCAGCAGCGGGAAGACGATGTAGAACTGCTCCTCCACCGCCAGCGACCAGGTGTGCAGAAGCGGCATGAACTCCGCCCCCGGCGCGAAATAATCCGACGCGATCCAGAGGAAGTGGTAGTTGGAGAAGAAGAAGGTCGTGGCGATGACGCTTTCGCCCAGGGCCTCGTATTGCCCCGGCACCAGCATCCACCAGCCCGCGACCAGCGTCGCCGCGATCACCGTGAAGAGCGCGGGCAGGATGCGCCGCGCCCGGCGCTCGTAGAAGCGCAATAGGCTGAATTGCCCGCCCGCGATGTCGTCCATCAGGATGCGGGTGATCAGGAAACCCGAGATGACGAAGAAGATGTCGACGCCGATGTAACCGCCGGAAAAGCCCGGCACATGGGCGTGGTCCAGCACGACCGGCAGGACGGCCACGGCGCGCAGCCCGTCGATATCGCGGCGGTATTTCACCGAGGACCTCCGACCTTGGATTCCAGATCACGCCCGCTTACCCGCGATGGCCGCCCGCGTCAAAGCGCCGGGGCCCCCCCACGGCTCAGAGCCCCTGCCTGGCCCGGGCCTGCAAGATGGCGATCAGGCCCGCATCGCGCGCGCGCACCAAATCCGTCCCCGCATACTCGTCAAGCTCTGCATCGACGCCCGCGATCAGCTGCGCGATCACCGGCTCGGTCAGCTCGGGGCTGCCCAGCTCGGCCCAGCGCGCCGCCTGCGTCGGGCCGAGGTGACGGATGTAATGGCGAAACCCGCCATCGCCGCCGCCCAGATGGTAGGTCAGGTGCGGCCCCATCAGCGCCCAGCGCAGCCCCGGCCCCGACGCCACCGCGCGGTCCACGTCGGCGACGCTGGCGATGCCCTCGGCCACCAGATGCACCGCCTCGCGGTAAAGCGCGGCGGACAGGCGGTTGGCGATATGGCCGATCACCTCTTTGCGCACCACGATAACGTCGCGACCGAGGCCGCCGTAAAAGGCGCGCGCGGCCTCGATCACTTCGGGATCAGTCGCGCGGCCCGCCACCAGCTCCACCAGCGGGATGAGATGCGGAGGGTTGAAGGGATGCGCGACGAAAACCCGGCCCGGATGCGCCGCGCCCTCCTGGATGTCCGAGGCCAGAAGCGACGAGGTCGAGGAGGCGATGGGCACCGCCGCGCCCAGATGCGCCTCAAGCGCGGCCACGATCTCGCGCTTCACCGCGATGCGGTCCGGGCCGCATTCCTGCACGAACTCCGCCTCCCGGCAGGCCTCGGCGAGATCGGTCGTGACCAGCAATCTCTCCATGGGCACGGGCCCCTCTGCCAGCCCCAGCGCCTGCAGGTCGGGCCATGCGGCAGCGAGCGTCCGCGCGACCCGCGCCTCGGCTTCGGGGTCGGGGTCCTGCACGGCCACATGCGCGCCATGGGCGAGGAACAGGGCCGCCCAGCTGGCGCCGATCAGCCCGCCGCCGACGATGGCGATCCGGTCATATGTCATGCGTCCCCTTCCATGCCTTCCCCCGAGACGAAAAAAGGCCCCGGGCGCGTCTGCGGTCCGGGGCCTTCGAAGGACGGTGTCGGGCAAGGCTTACGCGGCCAGCGCGCCCTTGGCCTGCTCCACGATCGCGCCGAAGGCTTCGGGCTCGTGCACGGCCAGATCGGCCAGAACCTTGCGGTCCACCTCGATGCCGGCCAGCGACAGGCCGTTGATGAAGCGCGAATAGCTCAGCGCCTCGTCATGCGCGCGCACGGCGGCGTTGATCCGCTGGATCCACAGGGCGCGGAAGTTGCGCTTGCGGTTCTTGCGGTCGCGCGTGGCGTACTGGTTGGCCTTGTCGACCGCCTGCGTGGCGACCTTGAAGGTGTTCTTGCGGCGGCCGTAATAGCCTTTGGCTGCCTTGGTGATCTTCTTGTGACGGGCGTGGGTAACGGTCCCACCTTTGACTCGCGCCATGATCTAGCTCCTAATTCTGGTGTCTCTGGGTGGGATCAGCGGTCGTAGGGCATGAAGCCCTTGATGATCTTCGCATCGGGCTCCGACAGGGTCGTCGTGCCGCGTGCGTCCCGGATGAATTTCTTGGTGCGCTTGATCATGCCGTGGCGCTTGCCAGCCTGACCGCCGATGACTTTACCGGTGGCCGTGACCTTGAAGCGCTTCTTGGCGCTCGACTTCGTCTTCATCTTGGGCATTTCCATCTCCATCTGCTTGAGCGTCGGAAACGCGCGACTCGGCAATGCCACTTGGCCGGACGCGCGACGTCAGAGACGCCCCTTTAGACAAGGCCCTATGGGATTGCAAGCCCTGCCGCGACGCCGCGCCGGGCGCCGGGATCGCCGCCCCGAGTTCCCTAACGCAGGGCCGCGATCACCTCGTAGAAAACCATCGGAATATCTGCGAGCCGGTAGCCGTCTTCGGATCCCTGCCACGCGAAGACGATGGCCCAGCCGGCGCCAAGCGCCAGCAGACAGGCGACGACCGGACGCCGCCGTTCCGCGAAGGCCGCAAGCGCCGAGGTGACCGCCAGCGCCGAGAGGAAGATCCCCAGCGCCAGCGCGATATCGGGTGACATGGACAGCGCCCCTTTCGGGGGGCAGCCTATTCGGGATCTGTGGCGTAGATCAAACGCTCATCGCAGGGCGCGACGCGCAGGATGTTCGTGGTGCCCGACGTGTTGAAGGGCACGCCCGCGGTCACCACGATCAGGTCCTTGGTGGTGGCGTATTCCAGGGCGCGGGCGGCCTTCGCGGCGTTCACCACGGCCATCTTGAACCGGTCGAGCGAGTCGGTCACGACGCATTGCGTGCCCCAGGTCAGCGCCAGCCGCCGGGCCGTCTTGGCCGAGGAGGACAGCGCGAGGATCGGCACCCGCGGCCGTTCCCGCGCCACCAGAAGCGCCGTGGTGCCCGACTGGGTGTAGCAGCAGATCGCCTTGACCTGCGCGCTCTCGGCGATCTCGCGCGCCGCGGCGACGATGCCATCGGCGACCGAACGCTTGTTGGAAGAGCGCGACGCCTCGATGATGTCGGTATAGGTCGGGTCGCTCTCGACCTCCTCGGCCACGTTGTTCATCGTCGTGACCGCCTCGATCGGGTAATCGCCCGCGGCCGATTCCGCCGAGAGCATGATCGCGTCGGAGCCCTCGTAGATCGCGGTCGCCACGTCCGAGACCTCGGCGCGGGTCGGCATCGGGCTTTCGATCATCGATTCGAGCATCTGCGTGGCCACGATCACCGGCTTGGCCGCCGCGCGGCATTGGCGGATCAGGCGCTTCTGGATGGGCGGCACGTTCTGCACCGGCAGTTCCACGCCGAGATCGCCGCGCGCCACCATGATACCGTCCGAGACCGCGAGGATTTCGGCGAAGGCCTTCACCGCGGCGGGCTTCTCGATCTTCGACAGGATCGCCGCGCGGCCCTTGGTCAGCTCGCGCGCCTCTTCCACGTCGGCGGCGCGCTGCACGAAGGACAAGGCCAGCCAGTCGACGCCCAGATCGGCGACGAATTCCAGGTCCTTGCGGTCCTTTTCGGACAGGGCCGCCAGCGGCAGCACCACGTCGGGCACGTTCACGCCCTTGCGGTTCGAGATGGTGCCGCCCACGGTCACGGTGCAATCGGCGAAATCCTTGCCGCATTTCTCGACCTTGAGGCGGATTTTGCCGTCATTGACCAGCAGCGAGGCGCCGGGTTCCAGCACCGCGAAAATCTCCGGATGCGGCAGGTTCACGCGCTTGGCATCCCCCTCGGCGGGATCGAGATCGAGGCGGAAGGCCTGCCCCTCCTCGAGTTCCTCCTCGCCCTTGGCGAAGGCGCCCACACGCAGCTTCGGGCCCTGCAGGTCCGCGAGGATGCCGATGGTCGAATCGAGGTCCTTTTCCACCTGCCGGATGATCTTGTGCCGCTCGGCGATCTCGCTGTGGCTGCCATGGCTCATGTTCAGGCGAAAGACGTCCGCCCCGGCCTCGTGCAGCGCGCGGATCATCTCGTAGGAGGAGGAGGCCGGGCCGAGGGTGGCCACGATCTTCACGTTTCGCATCCGTCTCATCGCAAGGTCCTGTTCGTTGATCGAAGGGGAAAGCGGCCATGTTACCGCTACCAGTCGGTCGGCTTATGGCGCACTTTTCCCGCGGGCTCAACCTGAACCGACCGGGAGGGCGATTGTCAAAGGGCCATTTGCACAACCGCCCTGTCCGCGGCACCACTTGCATAGGATGCCGAAAGACACGACGTTATCGGGAAAGTTCAGGAGGACATCATGGACGACCAGACCCGCATCGAGCTTGAAGCCGCCGCCTTCCGCCGCCTGCGCCAGCACCTGATGGAAGACCGCACCGACGTGCAGAACATCGACATGATGAACCTCGCGGGGTTCTGCCGGAACTGCCTGTCGCGCTGGTACCAGGAGGCCGCGAACGAAAAGGGCATCGAGATGGGCAAGGACGAGGCGCGCGAGATCTTCTACGGCATGCCCATGTCCGAGTGGAAGGCGAAGTACCAGACCGAGGCCTCGGGCGAGAAGCAGGCCGCTTTCGAGCAGGCATTCGCGGAAAACGTGGGCTCCAAGGGCTGAGGCGCCCATGCGCCCCGAGGAACGCCGGGACAGCTTCGTGCGCGATGCGCTGGCCGCGGGCCAGAGCGCAGAGGGCATTTCCCGGCAATTGATCGCAGCGGGCTGGTCCGAAGGCGAAACCCGCGCCGCGCTCGCGCAATGGGCGCCCGGGGACGGCCCCCTGCCGGTGCCGCGCCCGCGGGCGGTGCTCGGCGCGCGCGATGCGTTCCTCTACGCGGTCATGTTCCTGTCTCTCGCGGCCATCATCGGCTACATGGTGGCGCTCGGCTTCAACCTGATCGACGCCTGGCTGCCCGATCCCGGCGACCGGCCCTATGCGGGCTTCAACGGGCTGATGCGCTGGTCCATCGCGAACCTGATGATCTTCCTGCCGCTGTTCTTGCTGCTCGACCGGCGGATGGTGCAGAACCGCGCCTCGGACCCTGCCGGCGGGCGGTCTGCGACGCGGGCCTGGCTCGGCCATGTGCTGCTGTTTCTCGCCGCCGCTACGCTGATCTGCGACGCGGTCGCCGTTCTGTATGCCTTCCTGTCGGGCGAGCTGACCCTGCGCTTCATCGCCAAGGCCGTGCTTGTCGCCATCGCGGCGGGGCTCGTCTTTCTTTATATCCGCGGCGTCATGGCGCCCGAGGCGGCCTCGTGAGGCCCGACCGCATCGCCGTCTGGGGTGTCATCGCGCTGAGCGTGGGCCTTGTCGGGCTGGCCTTCGTGCAGGTGGGCGGCCCGCAGGCCGGGCGCATGGAGGCGCGGGACGAGGCCCGCTTCGGCGATCTTCTCGCCCTGACCTCGGTCGTCACCTGCAAGGCCACGACCGAAGGCAATGTGCTGCCCGACGATCTGAGCCCCAGCACATCGTGTTATTACGACGTCCGCCGCACCGACCCCTATACCGGCGCGCCCTATCGCTACGAGGTGGTGGACCGCGAGGAATACCGCCTCTGCGCGGAGTTCGAGGATGCCGCGCGCCTGTCGCGCCGCGCGGGCAGTTTCGATCCGGAAACCGGGTGCCTCTACCAGCAGATCAGCCTGACGCCCGGGGAGTGACGCGCGGCCCTCGGCCCGCGCCTCCCACCCGCGCCCGATCTCAGATCGCGGCCTTGCGGCTTTCCTCGAGGTAAATCTCGCGCAGCCGTGCCGCGCGCGCGCCCGGCGTGCCGTCCCCCAGCGCTACGCCGTCGATCTCGACCACCGGCATGACGAAGGCCGAGGCCGAGGTGATGAAGGCCTCGTCGGCTTCCTTCGCCTCGTCGATGGAGTAATTCCGCTCCTCCACCTTCATCTGCGCCTCGGCGGCGAAACGCAGCACCGCCGCGCGGGTGATGCCGTGCAGGATGTCGTTCGACAACGCGCGGGTGATGATGGTGTTGCCCTTGATGATATAGGCGTTGTTCGAAGTGCCTTCCGTGACGAACCCGTCCTCGACCATCCAGGCATCGTCCGCGCCCGCCTTCTTGGCCATCATCTTGCCCATGGACGGGTAAAGCAGCTGCGTCGTCTTGATATCGCGCCGGCCCCAGCGCTGATCCTCGATCGAGATGATCTTCATGCCCTTCTTGGCCGCCGGGCTGTCGGCGAGGCCGGGCTTGTTCTGGGTGAAGAGCACGATGGTCGGCTCGGTCGTCTCGGGGTCGGGAAAGACGAAATCCCGGTCGCCGGGCGCGCCGCGGGTGATCTGCAGGTAGACGAGCCCCTCCTCGATGCCGTTCTGGCGCACCAGTTCGCGGTGGATCTCCAAAAGCTCATCCGTGGTCACGGGGCTGCGCATGTCGAGCTCGGAGAGCGAGCGTTCCAGCCGCTTGGCGTGGCCCGCGAAGTCGATGAGCTTGCCGTCGAGCACGCTCGTCACCTCGTAGACCCCGTCGGCCATCAGGAAGGCACGGTCGAAGATCGAGATCTTCGCCTCGTGCTCGGGCAGATACTCGCCGTTCACATAGACGGTGCGGGTCATGGGGCATGTCTCCTGAATGTCGTGCAGGTGGTTTTCATGGCTTCGGCCGCTCCGTCAAGAGAGGGCGCTGCGATATTCTGTCCGCCGATCCGGCGCGACCGGCACTGCTAAACAGGGCAGCTTGCGGACGCCGCGCCGGGGCACGCGGCCCGCGCTTGCGCGTAACTCGCCGGGGCCGAGGCCACGGCGCTCCGCTCTAGCCCCAGAGCCCCGGCTCCGGCGGATGCACGCCATGCTCGTCGAAAAGAAGCGGCAAGTCGCGGTCCTCGGCCAGAAGCAGCGGGCCGTCGAGATCGGTCACCAGCGCCCCCTGCGCCACCAGCACCGCGGGCGCCATGGCGAGCGAGGAGCCGACCATGCAGCCGGTCATGATGTCGTAGCCCTCGGCCAGCGCCGCATCGCGCAGGGCCAGCGCCTCGGTAAGCCCGCCGGTCTTGTCGAGCTTGATATTGGCGATGTCGTACTTGCCATTGAGCGCAGGCAGCGAGGCCCGGTCGTGGCAGCTTTCGTCGGCGCAAAGCGGCACGGGCCGGTCGATGCCCCGCAGCGCGTCGTCCTCGCCCGCGGGCAGGGGCTGCTCGACAAGGCTCACGCCCAGCTTGACGAGATGCGGCGCGAGATCGGCATAGACCTCCGCCGACCAGCCCTCGTTGGCGTCGATGATGATCCGCGCCTCGGGCGCGCCGCGCCGCACCGCCTCGAGACGGGGCATGTCGTCGGGCGTGCCGAGCTTGATCTTCAGAAGCGGGCGATGAGCGTGTTTGCGCGCCGCCGCTTCCATCTTCTCGCGCGCATCGAGCGACAGGGTGAAGGCGGTGATCTCGGGCTTCGGCGCGGAGAGGCCCGCGAGTTCCCAGACCCGGCAGCCCGCCTGCTTGGCCTCGAGATCCCAAAGCGCGCAATCCACGGCGTTGCGCGCCGCGCCGGCCGGCAGTGCCTCCTGCAGCGCCGCGCGGTCGATATCCGCGGGCAGGCTCTCGATCTGGGCGGTCACGCTGTCGAGCGTCTCGTCGTAGCGCGCATAGGGCACGCATTCGCCCCAGCCGGTGACGCCGTCGCGGGTGATCCGCACGGTCAGGACCTGCGCCTCGGTGCGCGAGCCGCGGCTGATGGTGAAGGCTTCGGCGAGCCGGAAGACGTCGCGCGTCACGGTGATGGTCATCCCTGCACCTCCTGTCTTGCCTCTTTGAAAATACGCGGCTTTGCCGCCGGGCTCAGAGCGCCGCCAGCGCATCCACGAGCTTGCCCGCGCCGTGGCGGTAGGGGTCGACCGCCGGCAGGCCCAGCCGCTCTTCCAGCTCGGCGAGATAGCTGTTCGCCTCATCGTCCGACAGCGCCTTGGTATTCACCGAGATCCCAACCACTTGGCAGCCGGGGTTTGGGATGCGCGCCAGCGCCAGCGCCAGGTCGCGCAGCTCCTCGAGGCTCGGCAGGCTGTAATCCGGCAGACCGCGCATATGCGTGCGCGTCGGCTCGTGGCAGAGGATCAGCGCGTCGGGCTGGCCGCCATGGATAAGCGCCATGGTCACCCCGGAATAGGAGACGTGATAGAGGCTGCCCTGCCCCTCGATCACGTCCCAATGATCGGGATCGTTGTCGGGCGTCAGCCATTCCACCGCACCGGCCATGAAATCCGCGATCACCGCATCGAGCGGCACGCCCTCGCCGGTGATCAGGATGCCGGTCTGCCCGGTGGCCCGGAACGAGGATTTCATCCCCCGCTGCTTCATCTCCGCATCGAGGGCCAGCGCGGTGTACATCTTGCCGATGGAGCAATCGGTGCCCACCGCCAGAACCCGCTTGCCGGTTCGCTTCTTGCCGTCGGCGATGGGATATTCCACCTCGGGGATGCGCACGTCGTGCAGCGCCCGCCCGGTCTCCTGGGCCTTCGCCGCGAGGTCCTTTTCATGGCGCAGCAGGTTGTGCAAGCCGCTGGCGATGTCGTAGCCCTGATCGAGTGCCGCGAGCAGGACCTCCTTCCACTTCGCGGAGATCTTGCCGCCCCGGTTCGCCACGCCGATCACCAGCGTCTTTGCCCCGGCCGCGCGGCCCTCCTCGAGCGTCATGTCGGTGAGCCCCATATCCGCGTTGCAACCCTCGAGGCGCAGCTGGCCCACGCAATTGTCGGGCCGCCAGTCCTTGATCCCCTGGGCCACCTTGGCCGCGAGCGGGTCGGGCGCGTCGCCCAGGAACAGAAGATAGGGTGTCTCGATCATGGCATCCTCCAGCGGTTTCGGCGCAAACTAGCAGTCTGCAGCGGAATGTCCTGCGCAATCGCGCCGCCGATGCGCCGGATTGCGCAAGATAAGGGCAGCAAGACCGGCCCTTGTCGAAGAATTCACCACAGGGCGGCGAAAATGCTGCATGTGCAAAATGAACTTGCGTGCAGCGCAGCAATTTTATACCGGTTGGCGCATCCGAATTGAAACTTCCTTAGCCTAACGGAGGCTCGCCTCATGTCCTTCCGCATCCAGCCCGCGCCGCCCGCCCGGCTCAATCGCTGCCAGCTCTTCGGCCCCGGCTCGCGCCCCGCCATCTTCGAGAAGATGGCCGCCTCGGCGGCGGACGTGATCAATCTCGATCTCGAGGATTCGGTGTCGCCGGACGACAAGCCCGCCGCGCGCGCCAACATCATCGAGGCGATCGGCGATGTGGATTGGGGCGACAAGACCCTGTCGGTGCGCATCAACAGCCTCGATACGCCGTTCTGGTATCGCGACGTGGTCGACTTGCTGGAACAGGCCTCCGAGCGGCTCGACCAGATCATGATCCCGAAGGTCGGCAATGCCGCCGACCTCTACGCGGTGGATGCGCTCGTCACCGCCATCGAGGCCGCGAAGGGCCGCAAGAAGAAGATCGCCTTCGAGGTCATCATCGAAAGCGCCGCCGGCATCTGCCACGTTGAGGAGATCGCCGCCGCCACGCCACGCCTGCAGGCGATGAGCCTCGGGGCGGCGGATTTCGCGGCCTCCATGGGCATGGCCACCACCGGCATCGGCGGCACGCAGAAATGGTATTACATGCACCATGAGGGCGTGAATTACTGGTCCGACCCGTGGCACTGGGCGCAGGCCGCCATCGTCGCCGCCTGCCGCACCCATGGCGTGCTGCCGGTCGACGGCCCGTTCGGGGATTTCTCCGACGACGAGGGCTTCCGCACCCAGGCGCGCCGGTCGGCGACGCTCGGCATGGTGGGCAAATGGGCGATCCATCCCAAGCAGGTGGCGCTGGCCAACGAGGTCTTCACGCCTTCGGAGGACGCCGTCGGCGAGGCGCGCGAGATCCTGTCGGCCATGGAAGAGGCCACCGCCCGGGGCGAAGGCGCCACGGTCTACAAGGGCCGGCTCGTGGACATCGCCTCGATCAAGCAGGCCGAGGTGATCGTGCGCCAGGCGGAGATGATCGGGCTCTGATCCTGCCCCCCGCTTCTTGAAGATCGGGTCCGGCGCCCCTGGCACCGGGCCCGTCGGGGGCGCTGCCCCGCCGCCTTTGTCGCTTTGACCAATGGCACACCACTGACGGCCCCCCAAGGTATTTCAATTCCGGTCATGACAGGCTGTCGCGCCCGGGGCGTCACGGCGGGACGCCGTGGGATGGCGCTAGCTGCCGTCGCGCTCCTGGCGAAGCCGATTGAAATACTCCACCCGCTTTTTCAGGTCGCGCTCGAAGCCGCGCTCCACCGGCTGGTAGAAATCCGGCCGCGCCATGCCGTCCGGGAAATAGTTCTGCCCGGAAAAGGCATCCTCCTGATCGTGGTCATAGGCATAGCCCGCCCCGTAGCCCTGCGCCTCCATCAGCTTCGTCGGCGCGTTCAGGATATGCTTCGGCGGCGGCGCGGAGCCGGTCGACTTGGCCGCCTTGCGCGCGGCCTTGTAGGCGGCGTACCCCGCATTCGACTTCGGCGCGAGCGCGAGATAGGTCACCGCCTGGGCCAGCGCCAGCTCGCCCTCGGGCGAGCCGAGCCGCTCGTAGATCTGCCAGGCCTCGAGGCAGCGCGCCTGCGCTTCGGGATCGGCGAGCCCGATATCCTCCACCGCCATCCGGGTGATCCGGCGCGCCAGGTAGCGCGGGTCCTCGCCGCCCTCGAGCATCCGCGCGAACCAGTAGAGCGCCGCATCCGGATCCGAGCCGCGGACCGATTTGTGCAGCGCCGAGATCAGGTTGTAATGCCCGTCGCCCGACTTGTCGTATTGCGCCGCGCGCCGCATCAGCCGTTGCGACAGCGCCTGCCGGTCGAGCGGCGCCGCGAGCCGCCAGGCGGCGATCTGTTCGACGAGATTGAGAAGCGCGCGGCCATCGCCGTCGGCCATCTCGATCAGGCTCGCCCGCGCGCCCGCTTCGAGCGGCAGCGCCGCGCCCAGCTCCGCCTCGGCACGGGCGATCAGCGCCTCGAGATCCACCTCCGACAGCCGATCCAGCACCATGACCTGCGCCCGGCTCAACAGAGCCGCGTTCAGCTCGAAGCTCGGATTCTCCGTGGTCGCGCCCACGAGCAGGATCGTGCCATCCTCCATATGCGGCAGGAAGCTGTCCTGCTGCGCCTTGTTGAAGCGGTGGATCTCGTCGACGAAGAGCAACGTGCCGTGGCCCGAGCGGCGGCGCAGCCGGGCGGCCTCGAAGACCTTCTTCAGCTCCGCCACACCCGAGAAGATCGCGCTGATCTGCACGAAATGCAGGTCGGTCTCATGGGCCAGAAGCCGCGCGATGGTGGTTTTGCCGACACCGGGCGGCCCCCAGAACACGATGGAGCCGAGCGCTCCGGCATCGAGCATGACGCGAAGAGGCCCGTCCGGGCCGAGGAGCTGCGCCTGCCCGATGACATCGCCGAGGCTGCCGGGCCGGATCCGATCCGCCAGGGGTCGCGGTGCGCGCCCCTGCGGCGCAGCATCGCCCGCATCGCCGCCAGTGTCGAAGAGATCCGCCATCAGCTGCGGAACCTGAGCGCGAGGCGGCGCCCGCCGCGCAGGATGTCGATCTGGATCTGCGGCGCGGCGCGCTGCAGAAGCGGCGCGATCTCCGCCGGCCGGTCCGGCACGCGCCCGTCGATGCCGAGCAGGCGGTCGCCCCGGCGCAGCCCCGCCCGCATTCCCCAGGGCCCCGGATCGAGCACGACCAGCCCCTCGGCGCGCAGATCGAGCGCCATCTCCTCGGCGAGCGCCGGATTGATCCGCGCGACGACGAGGCCCGGCAGCACGCTGCCCTCGCCCAGCGACACGGTCTCGCGCGCGGGCGTCTCGGGCGCGGCGATCAGCGTCACCGGCAGGGTCCGCACGTCGTCGCCGCGCGCCACGCGCACCTGCATCTCGGCCCCGATGCCGCGCACCGCCATGTGGTAGATCATCTCGGACGGCGTGTGGACCGGCGTGCCATCCGCCGCCTCGATCACGTCGCCCACCGCGATGCCCGCCGCGGCGAAGGGCGAGAGCGGATGCACATCGGCGATCAGGATGCCGACCGGACGGCTCTGCCCGAGGCTTTCGGAGAGATCCTGATCCACCGGCTGCCCGGTCAGCCCGGCCCAGGGCCGCACGAAGCGATCCGCCCCCGCCTCGGCCTGCGCCACGAATTGCGCCACCAGCGCCGCCGGAATCGCGAAGCCGATGCCGTTCGATCCGCCCGACCGGCTCAGGATCGAGGTGTTCACCCCGATCACCCGCCCGGCGACGTCGATCAACGCCCCGCCGGAATTGCCGGGATTGATCGGCGCATCGGTCTGGATGAAATGGCCCCGCGCATTGCCCGTGGCCGCACCCGACCGCGCCAGCCCCGACACGATGCCGGAGGAGACGGTCTGCCCGACGCCGAACGGGTTGCCGATCGCGAGAACCAGTTCGCCCACCTCGACCGGGTCGTCGCGGCGCAGGGGCAGGAAGGGCATGTCCTCCGCCCCTTCCAGCTTCAGGATCGCGAGGTCCGCCTCCTCGTCGCCCAGCAGCACCTCGGCGCGGTACTCGCGGCGGTCGTTCAGCACGACGCGGATGTCCCGGGCCTCGCCGACGACGTGGTAATTCGACACCACGATCCCGTTTGCCGACAGGATGACGCCCGAGCCCAGCGAGTTCTGCACCCGCGGCCGCGTCGGCGCGAAATCGCGAAAGATGCTGCCGAAGAAGGGATCGTCGGCGAAGGGCGAGCGCCGCTCGACGATGCGGCTGGCATAGATGTTCACCACCGCCGGCGCGGCCTGCCGAACCAGCGGCGCGAAGGTCAGGCGGATCTCGCCCGGGCTCTGCGGCACCCGTTCCTCGGCGCCGAGAGGCGCTGCCAGCATCAGCAGGATGGCAAGGATGACGCGCATCGGACGGGCTCTCATGACAGGTACGGAACAGCCAAGGGACAAAAGGGACGGGGTCGGCGCGGCGACGGAAGAAACCGGGCCGGCTGCGCCCCCGTGCCCCCCGATATGTCGGCGCGGGGGCATGATTGCAAGCATCCGGGCCGCCGCTGCCCCGCCTGCCCTTGCCTCTTTGACAAATACCGCCGGGGGTGAATTGGCCGCAGGCCAAGAGGGGGCAGCGCCCCCTTCCCCGACCGCCGCGACGCAACAGCGCGATATCTCGTGGCCGCCGCCCCCGCAGGGCCGAAATGGCGCTTTGGTCCGCCCCGGAAAGATGCTCTTGTCGGACCGGACGCGGCCGTGACGCGTCACCGGACGCAGCGGGGCCCCATGATCCGAAGCAAGCTCACCTTCACCTTGCGCAAGCTGCGCGAAAGGCTCTGGATCAAGCCGCTCGGCTATGCCGTGATGGCCGTCGCCGCGACCTTCGTGGCGGAGATGGCCGACGTCCTGCCCTTCGCGCAACTCGCGCCGGATATCAGCTTCGAGACGCTGGAAAAGCTGCTGACCGTGATCTCGGCCAGCATGCTCGGCGTGGCGACCTTCGCGGTGGCCTCCATGGTCTCCGCCTATGCGTCGGCCAGCAGCAGCGCGACCCCGCGGGCCTTCGTGCTGGTCGTCTCCGACGGCGTCTCGCAGACCGCGCTGTCGAGCTTCATCGGCGCGTTCATCTTCAGCATCGTCGGCATCATCGCGGTCAAGGTCGAGTATTTCGACGCGACCGGGCGCTTCGCCATGTTCCTGATCACGCTGGCGGTCTTCGCCTGGGTGATCCTGACCTTCGTCCGCTGGGTCGACAACATCGCGCGGCTGGGCCGGATGGGCAACACCATCGAAAAGGTCGAGGCCGCGACCCGCGATGCCTTCGCGCAATGGAAGCCCTGGGCGCCGCTCTCGGCCAGGCCCGCCAGCGACGGGGCGCCCTCCGGGACCGACCTGCACGCCGAGACCATCGGCTTCATCCAGCATGTCGATATCGCGGCCCTGCAGGCCTGGGCGGAAAAGCACGACAGCGTGGTGCATCTGAGCGCGCTGCCGGGCGCCTTCGTGACCGCGCGCCGACCGCTTCTGACCGCCGAGACGCCGCCGGGCGGATCGCGTCCCGACATGGACGGGCTGCACGACGCCTTCGTGCTCGCACAGCGCCGCAGTTACACGAGCGATCCGCGCTTCGGCCTGATCGTCATGTCCGAGATCGGTTGCCGCGCCCTGTCGCCCGCGATCAACGATCCGGGCACCGCCATCGACATCGCGGTCCGGATGGCGCATCTGCTGCGGGACTGGAGCGTATCCCCCCCGGAGGAGGACCGTGCGGCGCCGGAGTTCGACCGGGTGCGCGTGCCCGCGCTGGCGCCCGAGGACCTGCTCGACGACGCCTTCGCCGCGATCATCAAGGACGGTGTGGGTTCGGTGGAGCTGGACATCTGGGTCCAGAAATCGCTGGGGCTTCTGGTCCAGGAGGCCGCGCCGGAGCTCGCGCGGACGGCAGCGTCCCGCGCCCGCCAGGCGCTCGACCGGGCCGAGAGCGACCTGAGCTTCCCGCCCGATATCGACCGCGTCCGCCGCGCCCACCGGAGCGCGGTCGAGGGCGCCGGGGCGCGCGCGTCCTAGCACCGCCCACTGGGCCCGCCGACGCAAGCGCGGGCCCGCTGTCGCCAAACCTGAAAGCGCACAAACGAAAAACCCCGCCGGGCGGACCGGCGGGGTTTCAAAACGTAAAGTGGCGGGCGGATTACTCCGCGTCGGCAGCCATTTCCTCGGCGGCGGCGCGGGCCTTGTCCGCGGCGCCTTTCGCCTCGGGATCGCGATCCACAAACTCGATGATCGCCATCGGCGCCATGTCGCCATAGCGGAAGCCGGCCTTCAGGATGCGGACATAGCCGCCCTGACGCTCGGCGTAGCGGGGGCCGAGGATGTCGAACAGCTTGGCGACATGCATGTCCTGCTTGAGCTGCGATGCGGCCTGGCGGCGCGCGTGCAGGTCACCGCGCTTGCCCAGGGTGACGAGCTTCTCGATCACCGGGCGCAGTTCCTTGGCCTTGGGCAGGGTCGTCTTGATCTGCTCATGTTCGATGAGCGAGCCGGCCATGTTCGCAAAGAGCGCCTTGCGGTGCTCATGGGTGCGGTTCAGGCGGCGATAGCCTTTTGCGTGACGCATGGTCTTTCTCCTTTTGCCCTCTACGGGCGGTTTTGCTTTGTCCGGGACCCGATGCGTGTCAGGTCCTCACCTTGGGGCCTATGCCCGGTAGTTCCCCTGTCGGGGGTGTCCCCCACCCTGCAAGCGCGTCGCGGGATGGGGGGATGTCGTGTGGATCAGAACTGATCTTCCATCTTCTTCGAGAGATCCTCGATGTTCTCCGGCGGCCAGTCCTCGACATCCATGCCGAGATGCAGACCCATGCCCGAGAGCACTTCCTTGATCTCGTTCAGCGACTTGCGGCCGAAGTTCGGCGTGCGCAGCATCTCTGCCTCGGTCTTCTGGATGAGATCGCCGATATAGACGATGTTGTCGTTCTTCAGGCAGTTCGCCGAACGCACCGACAGTTCCAGCTCGTCCACCTTCTTCAGCAGAAGCGGGTTGAACTCGAGACCGTCATCGTCGTCCTGACGCTGGGCGCTTTCCGGCTCGTCGAAGTTGACGAAGACCGAGAGCTGGTCCTGCAGGATGCGCGCCGCGTAGGCGATGGCATCTTCGGGGGTGACAGAGCCATCGGTGTCGATCTTCATCGTCAGCTTGTCATAGTCCAGAACCTGACCTTCGCGGGTCGGCTGCACGTCGTAGGAGGCGCGCTTGACCGGCGAGTAGATGGCGTCGATCGGAATGAGACCGATGGGCGCGTCCTCGGGCTTGTTCTTGTCGGCGGACACGTAGCCTTTGCCGGTGTTGACCGTCAGCTCCATGTAGAGATCCGCGCCGTCGTCGAGGTGGCAGATCACGTGCTCGCGGTTCAGGACCTCGATGCCGTTGGTTTCGGAGATGTCGCCTGCGGTGACGACGCCCGGGCCCTTCTTGGAGATCGAGACGCGCTTCGGCCCCTCGACTTCCATCTTCAGCGAGACGGCCTTGAGGTTCAGCACGATATCGGTCACGTCCTCGCGCACGCCCGCCACCGAGGAGAACTCGTGCAGCACGTTGTCGATCTGGACGCTGGTGATGGCCGCGCCCTGAAGCGACGACAGGAGCACGCGGCGCAGCGCGTTGCCGAGCGTGAGACCGAAGCCCCGCTCCAGCGGTTCGGCGATCAGCGTCGCGGTCTTGGCGGGATCGTTGCCCGGCTTGACCTCAAGCTGCGTCGGCTTGATGAGCTCGGCCCAATTCTTATGGATCATGTATGACCTCCATTCCTGTCCTGGCCCCATGTCCGAAAGGTCCAGGACGCCCGAGGTGAAGTAAAACGGCGAACCGGGGCCGCGCGCGTGGCACGACCCCGGACGTAGAAATCAGTTCTCAGACGCGGCGGCGCTTGGGCGGGCGGCATCCGTTATGCGCGATGGGCGTCACGTCGCGGATGGACGTGATGTTGAAGCCCGCAGCCGCCAGCGCACGCAGCGCGCTTTCGCGGCCGGAACCGGGGCCCTGCACCTCGACCTCGAGGGTCTTGACGCCGTGCTCCTGGGCCTTGCGGCCCGCATCCTCGGCGGCCAGCTGGGCGGCGTAGGGCGTGGATTTCCGCGACCCCTTGAAGCCCATCGTGCCGGCGGAGGACCATGCGATCGCATTGCCCTGCACGTCCGAGATGAGAACCTTGGTGTTGTTGAAGCTGGAATTCACATGGGCGACGCCAGCTGCGATGTTCTTGGAGACCTTCTTCTTGGCCCCGCGACGGGTATCTCGTGCCATAGCTCGTGCCCTCCCTTATTTCTTCTTGCCGGCGATGGCTTTCGCCGGACCTTTGCGCGTGCGCGCATTGGTGTGGGTACGCTGACCGCGCACGGGGAGGTTGCGGCGATGACGCAGACCGCGGTAGCAGCCCAGATCCATCAGACGCTTCACGTTGATCTGCACTTCACGGCGCAGGTCGCCCTCGACGGTGTAGTTCGCGTCGATATGCTCGCGCATGGCGACCACTTCGCTGTCGCTCAGCTCGTTGATGCGACGGCTCTCGTCGATGTTGACGGCGGCGCAAATCTCCTTCGCGGAGGTGTTGCCGATACCGTGGATGTAGGTGAGTGCGATGGGCACCCGCTTGTTGGTCGGGATGTTGACGCCGGCAATACGTGCCAAGTCTCTGTTCCTTTTCGTTGCGGTTCCGTCGTTCCAGAACCTTTTTTCACAACTTCGGGCCCGGGAATGCCGCGGCAGGCGGGCCTAAGGTCGATCAGGTGGTCATGCGGCCGAAAAACGGACGCGCAATAGCGAATCTCTCGGTAGGAGATGCCGGTGGGTAGTGCCATTTGACCGGTGGGTCAAGACCCTCGGGCCGGGCAGTGGCGCTGTGGCGAAAAAGGGCCGGAGAGGCCCTTTTTCATTGGTCGGAGCACGTGCCGGATCAGCTGTCCAGAACGCGCGCCATTTCCGCCTGGACCTCGGCGATCTCGCCCAGACCGTCGACCACGGACAATTGTCCCTTGGCGTAGTAATAGCCGATCAGCGGCGAGGTCTTCTTGTAATATTCCATGAGCCGCTGCTTGAGGCTGTCCTCATTGTCATCCGCCCGGCGCTTGAATTCCGCCTTTTCGCCGCAGCTGGTGCAGACACCGTCCTCGGGGATGGGCTTGGTGATGTCGTTGTAGACTTCGCCGCAATTGCCGCAGGTCGAGCGGTCGGTGATCCGCTGCACGAGCGCGCTGTCATCGACGCGCATCTCGATCACCGCGTCGAGGGTCTCGCCCTGCTCGGTCAGCAGATCCGCCAGGGCGTCGGCCTGCGCCAGCGTGCGCGGGAAGCCGTCGAAGATGAAGCCCGCGGTCTTCTCGCCCTCGAGCTTCTCGCGGATGAGGCCGATCACGATCTCGTCGGTGACCAGCTCGCCCTTGGCCATCACCTCGGCCACGACCTTGCCCATCTCGGTGCCCGAATCCTTCGCTTCGCGCAGCATGTCGCCGGTCGAAAGCTGGGTCATGCCGCGGGTCTCGACGAGGTGGCGCGCCTGCGTGCCTTTGCCGGCGCCCGGGGGTCCTAGGAGAATGATGTTCATCGGCGCTGGGGTCCCCTGTTCTTGCGGCCCTTACCCTTACCACGCAGCTGCGATTTCTGGATGAGACCTTCGTATTGATGGGCGAGCAGATGGCTCTGCACCTGCTGGATCGTGTCCATCGTGACGCTGACCACGATCAGCACCGAGGTGCCGCCGAAATAGAACGGGATGGCGAACTGGCTGCGGACGATCTCGGGCAGAAGGCAGACGAAGGTCAGGTAGGCCGAGCCCAGGACCAGCACGCGGTTGACCACGTATTCGAGGTATTCCGCGGTCCGCTTGCCCGGACGGATGCCCGGCACGAAGCCGTTCTGGTTCTTCAGGTTGTCGGCCACGTCATCGGGTTTGAACGAGACGTTGAAGGTGTAGAAATACGCGAAGAAGATGATCATCGCCGCGAAGAACAGCAGGTAGAGCGGCTGCCCGGGCCCGAAATAGGCCAGCACGGTCGACATGATCGGCCCGGTATCCTGGCCCGAAAAGGTCGAGATGGTGACCGGCAGCAGCAGCAGCGAGGAGGCGAAGATCGCCGGGATCACGCCCGCCGGGTTCACCTTCACGGGCAGGTGGCTGTTCTGCGCCTCGGTCATCTTCATGCCGACCTGGCGGCGCGGATACTGGATGGTGATCTTGCGCAGCGCGCGCTCCATGAACACCACGAAGGTGATGACCGCGATCACCATGACGATCACGCCGATGATGACGGCCGGGCTGATGGCACCCGAACGGCCGGAGGCGAAGAACTGCGCCAGCGCCGCCGGAACCTCGGCAATGATGCCCACGAAGATGATGAGCGAGATGCCGTTGCCGATGCCGCGCGCGGTGATCTGCTCACCGAGCCACATCAGGAACATCGTGCCGCCCACCAGCGTGATGACGGTGGAGGCCTGGAAATAGAGGCCCGGATTGGTCACCAGATCACCCGCTTCGAGCGATACGGCGAGGCCGTAGGCCTGGAAGGTCGCCAGCACCACGGTGCCGTAGCGGGTATACTGGTTGATCTTCTTGCGGCCCTGCTCGCCCTCTTTCTTGATCTGCTCCAGCGCCGGGACCATGGAGGCCAGAAGCTGGATGATGATCGAGGCCGAGATATAGGGCATGATGCCGAGGGCGAAGATGCCCATCCGCCCCAGCGCACCGCCGGTGAACATGGTCAGGATGCCGCCGATCCCGGCCTGGGCGCCTTCCATGAATTCACGCAACGCCAGCCCGTCGATCCCCGGAACCGGGATGAACGTGCCCAGACGAAAGATGCAGAGGAGCATCAGCGTGTAGAAGATGCGTTTGCGAAGATCGGTGGCCGAGGCGAGCGCGGACCAGCTCGTATTCGCGGCCATTTGTTCGACAGCAGATGCCATGAAGCGGTCTCTCTTTTCAGACGAACGCCGCCCCGAGCCATGTCCGGCTTGAGGCGGCGTCGGAAAACTCTTGAGTGATGTAGTTGGCGCGCGGGCCGCCTACAACCTTATTCGGCCGCCTGAGCCGTCTTGAGCGCGCCACCGGCCTTCTCGACCGCGGCGACAGCGGACTTCGACGCACCGGTCACGTCCAGCGTCAACTTAGAGGTGATGTCGCCCTTGGCGAGCACGCGGATGCCGTCGAGCTTGCGGCGCACGAGGCCCGAGGCCACCAGCGCGTCTTCGTCGATCGTGGCGGAGGCGTCGAGCTTGCCCGCGGCGATGAACTTCTCGATCAGGCCGAGGTTCACGACGGCGAAGGACTTGCGGTTCGGCTTGTTGAAGCCGCGCTTGGGCAGACGCTGGTAGAGCGGCATCTGGCCACCCTCGTAGCCGTTGATGGCCACACCCGAGCGGGACTTCTGGCCCTTGATACCCCGGCCACCCATCTTGCCGAGACCGGAGCCCGGGCCGCGGCCCACGCGCTTCTTGCGTTTCGTGGCGCCGTCGTTGTCGCGCAGTTCGTGCAGTTTCATATCGCTTCTCCTAAAGCCGGATACGGTCCCCGAAGCGAATTGGACCGAACGCGGCATATGATTGTTGGTCAGGCGATCCATCCGGATCACCGGGGGCGTATAGACGCGGATCGAGGCGGGATCAAGCGGTCGCGCTGGAAAACGCGCATGACGCGTTTTCGCCGATTTCCGCACGCGGAAATCGCGCCGCGCGTCACGGAAAACGCCGGCCTGCTAGGCCCCTGCGCGTCGCGACCGGGCCGCCGCGCCCGAAAAGTCCTCGAAGGACTTTTCCGCGATCTCTTCGCAAGAGATCGCCCGCGCCCACGAAAAACGCCCGCCGGTGAGGGCGGGCGTCCGTAAGTTGCGCGAGAGGCGGGCTCAGCCGCGCTCTTCGACGATCTCCACCAGATGCGGGATCTTGCGGATCATGCCGCGCACCGAGGGGGTATCCTCGAGCACGCGGGTCTTGTGCATCTTGTTGAGCCCGAGACCGATCAGCGTCTGGCGCTGCTTCTCGGGGCGACGGATCGGGCTGCCGATCTGCTTCACGACGATGGTCTTTGCCATGGGGATCAGGCCTCCTCAGCCACTTGGCTCGATTCCGCCGGCGCGTCGTCGCGCTTGGGCAGGATGTCGGCCACTTTCTTGCCGCGGCGCTGCGCGACCTGACGCGGGCTGGACAGCCGGGTCAGACCGTCGAGCGTGGCGCGGATCATGTTGTAGGGGTTCTGCGAGCCGTTCGACTTGGCGACGACGTCCTGAACGCCCAGCATTTCGAAGACGGCGCGCATCGGGCCGCCCGCGATGATCCCGGTGCCGGTCGGCGCGGTGCGCATGATCACCTTGCCGGCGCCGTGACGGCCCTCGACATCGTGATGCAGCGTGCGGCCTTCGCGCAGCGGCACGCGCATCATGTTGCGCTTGGCCTGCTCGGTCGCCTTGCGGATGGCCTCGGGGACCTCCTTGGCCTTGCCCTTGCCGAAGCCCACGCGGCCTTTCTGATCGCCCACGACCACAAGCGCCGCAAAGCCGAAGCGCTTGCCGCCCTTCACGGTCTTCGAGACGCGGTTGATCGCGACCAGGCGATCTGCGAATTCCGGTGCTTCGTCGCGGTCGCGACGGTTGCCCCGGCGGTTGTCACGTTCTGCCATCTGGCATTCCTTCCTTGCGGCGCATGGGCGCCTGTTCATCCAATCCTGGTGCCCGATCGCATGATCGGTGCCCGGATCATCGGAGGGGCGCGAACGCCCCTCGCCTGTCACTCTGTCCCGGCGGAAGGTGGGTTTTCACCCACCCTACATGCGGGCACCCTACATGCGGGCGCGACGATCGTAGGGTGGGTGAAAACCCACCGCCCCGATCAGATCTTCAGACCCGCCTCGCGCGCGGCATCCGCCAGCGCCTTGACGCGACCGTGGTAGAGGAACCCACCGCGGTCGAAATAGGCCTGCTCGACGCCCGCCTTCTTGGCGCGCTCGGCAATCGCGGCACCGACCTTTGCGGCCGCCTCCACGTTGTTCTTGCCGACGACGCCCAGATCCTTCTCGAGGGTCGAGGCCGAGGCCAGGGTCACGCCCTGCACATCGTCGATCAGCTGCACGCTGATGTTCTTGTTCGAGCGATGCACCGAGAGGCGCGCACGCCCGGCATTCGACTTGCGAAGTTTGCTCCGGACGCGCAGGCGGCGCTTCTGGAACAGATCTCTTTTGCTGTTTGCCATTTCCTGCGTTCCTTACTTCTTCTTGCCTTCCTTCTGGAAGATGTATTCGCCCTTGTAGCGGATGCCCTTGCCCTTGTAGGGCTCCGGCCGCCGCCAGTCGCGAATGTTGGCTGCCACCTGGCCGACCTGCTGGAGATCATGGCCTTCGACCGTGATTTCCGTGGGCTTGGCAGCGGTGACGGTCACACCGTCCGGAATGGGGAAGTTGACGTCGTGGCTCAGACCCAGGTTCAGCTTCAGGACGTTGCCCTGAACCTGCGCGCGGTAACCCACGCCCTGGATTTCCAGCTCTTTCTTGAAGGTGTTCTGCACGCCGTGGACGAGATTCGCCACGATCGTACGGGTCATCCCCCATTGCTGGCGCGCACGCTTGGACTTGCCGCGCGGCGTCACGGTCACGGAATCGTCCGCGATGGTGATCGTGACGTCGTCGGTCGCGGTGAAGCGTTGCGTGCCCTTGGGGCCCTTCACTTCGATCGTCTGACCCGACAGGGATGCGGAGACCCCCGAGGGCAGTTCGACCGGTGCCTTACCAATACGAGACATGCTCAGGTCCTCCTTAGAATACGGTGCAAAGCACTTCGCCGCCGACATTGGCTGCGCGTGCATTTGCATCCGACATCACACCCTTGGGCGTGGAGACGATGGAAACGCCGAGGCCCTGGCGGACCTGCGGAATGTCCGAGACGCCCATGTAGACGCGGCGGCCGGGCTTCGAGACGCGCTTGAGCTCACGAATGACGGGCGTGCCCTCGTAATACTTCAGGCTGATCTCGAGCGTGGCATGGCCGTTCGCATCGGTGCCGGTTTCGTAGCCGCGGATGTAGCCCTCGTCCGACAGGACATCGAGGACCCAGGCACGCAGCTTGGAGGCGGGCGTCGAGACGGTGGACTTGCCACGCATCTGCGCGTTGCGGATGCGGGTCAGCATATCGCCGATAGGGTCGTTCATCATGTCATGCCCTCCTTACCAGCTCGACTTGACCATGCCGGGAAGCAGGCCCTGCGAGCCGAGCTCGCGGAGCATGATCCGGCTGATCTTCAGCTTGCGGTAATAGGCGTGCGGGCGCCCCGTCAGCTGGCAGCGGTTGTGAAGCCGGGTGGGCGAGCTGTTGCGCGGAAGCTCTGCAAGCTTCAGCCGCGCCTTGAAACGCTCTTCCATGGGCTTCGATTCGTCGTTCGCGATAACTTTCAGCGCGGCGCGCTTCTCGGCGTACTTGGCCACGAGGCGCTGGCGCTTCTTTTCGCGTTCAACCATGGATTTCTTAGCCATTGGTCAAATCTCCTTAAGCGTTGAACGGCATGTTGAAATGCTTCAACAGCGCCTTGGCTTCCGCGTCGGTCTTCGCGGTCGTGGTGATGTTGATGTCCATGCCCCAGACCTCGTCGACCTTGTCGAAATCGATCTCGGGGAAGACGATATGTTCCTTGATGCCCATGGCGAAGTTGCCCCGGCCGTCGAAGCTGGGCTTCAGGCCGCGGAAGTCGCGGATACGGGGCATCGCGATCGTCACCAGACGGTCGAGGAATTCATACATCTTCGCATGGCGCAGCGTGACCTTGGCACCGAGCGGCATGTCCTCGCGGACGCGGAAGCCCGCGATGGACTTCTTGGCCTTGGTGATCACGGCCAGCTGACCGGCGATCTTGGTCAGGTCTTCCTGAGCCGATTTCGCCTTCTTGCTGTCGCGAACGGCTTCTGCGCCGCAGCCGATGTTCAACACGATCTTGTCGAGACGCGGGATCATGAGGTCGTTCGTGTAACCGAACTCTTCCTTCATCTTCGCCTTGATCTCGGTGTCGAAGAGCGCGCGCATGCGCGGGGTGTAATTTGCGGTATCGAGCATCAGATCACGTCCCCCGTGGTCTTGGCGAAGCGGACCTTCTTGCCGTCTTCCTCGCGGAAGCCGACGCGGGTCGCCTTGCCGTTCTTGTCGACGATGGCGAGGTTCGACAGATCGATGGGCATCGCCTTGGGCTGGCGGCCGCCCTGGCTCGTCTGGCTCTGGCGGACATGGCGGATCGCCATGTTCAGACCATCGACCACGGCCTTGCCGGCCTTCGGGTCGACCGAGGTGATCTCGCCCTCTTTGCCCTTGTCCTTGCCGGCAAGGACGACGACCTTGTCACCTTTGCGGAGTTTCGCAGCCATTACAGCACCTCCGGAGCAAGCGAGATGATCTTCATGAAGTTCTTCGCCCGCAGCTCGCGCACGACCGGCCCGAAGATACGGGTGCCGACCGGCTCGCCCGCATTGTTCAGGATGACGGCGGCGTTGCGGTCGAAGCGGATGGCGGTGCCATCTTCGCGACGAACTTCCTTGGCGGTGCGCACGACGACGGCCTTGCGGACATCGCCCTTCTTCACGCGGCCGCGCGGGATGGCTTCCTTCACCGAGACGACAATGATGTCGCCGACGGAGGCGTATTTACGCTTGGAACCACCCAGGACCTTGATGCACTGAACTCGGCGTGCGCCGGAGTTGTCAGCGACATCCAGATTGGTCTGCATCTGGATCATGTGGTTTCTCCCGACCTTTGGGGGCTGTTCTCGTTAGCTCCCCCAGGGTTTCGCTAAAACCGGGTATGTGAGCGCCTTACTCGGCGATCACCTCCCAGCGTTTGGTTTTCGACTTGGGTGCGCATTCGATGATGCGCACGGCGTCGCCGACCGCGAATTTTTCCGCCTCGTCGTGAGCACGGTACTTCTTCGACTTCCGGATCGTCTTCTGCAGCACGGGGTGCTTGAAGCGGCGCTCGACCGAGACCGTCACGGTCTGGGCGTTCGCCGTCGAGGTCACGGTGCCTGAGAGAATACGCTTGGGCATGGGTCCGTCCCTCTTATTCTGCGGAGGCCGCGGCTGCCGCGGCCTTCTCGTTGAGCACGGTCTTGACCCGTGCGACGTCGCGGCGCACGGTCTTCATGCGCGCGGTGTTCTCCATCTGACCGGTGGCCTGCTGGAAGCGCAGGTTGAAGGCCTCTTTCTTGAGCTGGACAAGCTGGTCCCGGAGTTCGTCCGGGGTCTTGTCACGGAGGTCGCTGGCGTTCATGTCGCCCCTTTCTGTCAACATCACCGGAGAGCCCCTGCCTGCATGTACAGGGTCACCCTGATTCCGGTGGAGTCCGTGGATGAGAGGGCCGCATACAAGGGAAGCGGCGCGTTGGCAAGTCCCCTGAGCCAAGGGAATTGCGCCACTGCGCTGAAGTCATTCGTCCCGGCGTAGCAATCGTTCCCGAAACCAGACTTCCAAGCCTTCGAAACCGATGTCCTTGGTTGCGACAGCAACCACCAGATCGTCGATTGGTTCGTCGTCCGGAATGCCGAGGACATACCCGCTTCTTTCGATCAAGAGCTCGACCAGCAACCAAGCCGTGCGCTTGTTGCCGTCCACGAAACCGTGGTTGCCGACGATGCTCTCCATCAGCGCGGCCGCCTTGGCTGCCAGGGATTTATGATATCCATGGTAAGGGCGAGAGATCGCGGATTGGACCAATGACAGGTTCGAGATCCCGGCGCGGCCCTTGATCTTGATGGCGGCGTCGTGCGCATCGATCGCGTCGGCCAACGTGATCCGGTAGTGGCGCTTAGCGATCGGCCAATCGCTCCAAAGCGGAGCGACGACGTTCGACGACGTCCTCCAAGGTTTGATGGGAGACTTTTGAAGTCCGTGTCACACGACCCTTGGACACCACCGACACGAATTTACCAGTCTTGGCGTCACGTCGAATGCTGCCGCCCTTCACCGGAATTTCGACGATTTCCTTGTCTGAGCGCGCCACAATTTCCTCCACGCCGGCTACCCAAAACATATCAAGCTTTCTGAGGTGTTTTTCAAGAAATCCTTGGTCACTCCCACTTGTAATTAAAACTCACCGAGATCCGCTCGTCCTCGCTGGCATTCATCGGCACCTCGTGCCGCAGCCAGCTCTCCCACAGCAGCACGTCGCCCACCGCGGGGGCCACATAGACGAAGCTCTTCAGTTCCTCGCGCACGTCGCGCTTGCGCACCGGGGCGGCCATCATCATCGGCAGGCGCGGATCCTCTAGCTTCAGAGCCGAGGTCCCCTCGGGCATCGCCACATAGGTCGTCCCCGAGATCACCGAATGCGGGTGAATATGGCTCGAATGAAACCCGCCCTCGGGCAGGATGTTGATCCAGAGATCCTCGAGCACGAGGCCCTTGTCGCCCAGATCGAAGCCCAGATCTTCCGCGAAGGCCGCCACATGCGCATCGAGCGATTTCACCATGTCGGCGAAGATCGGGAAGCGCCACGGCAGATCGGTCAGCGAGGCATAGGAGGTGTAGCCCGGATAATCGTTGGCCTCGCACCATTCCTGTCCCGCCTCGTCATCCTCGGCGATGGAATAGCACGACGCCTCGAGCTCGGCGGCATCGACGGCGGGGCCATGCGCGGCAAGCGGCGCCTGGTAGAGACGGGTTGCGAAAAGCGATCTGATCTGGGCCATGGCGGCCTTCTAGACAAGCCGCGCGGCGGTGGCGAGTCCTCCCGTCGCCGCGCGCGGTCGGGCATAAAGAAAATCTCAACCCGCCGCTGCTAGGTCTTTCCCGTCACCGATCCGGAAAGGACCGCATGTTCGCCGCCCTGCGCCATCTTCTGCTCACCCTCGTCCTCGCCTGCCTCGCCTTGCCCGCCCTGGCCAACGGCCTGCCGCTCTCCAGCGGGCTCTTTGCCGCCCGCGCGCCGCTTTTCGATGGGGCCGGCGGCAGCGATCCGGCCGCGGCGCGCGCGCCGGGCAGCCTCTTCGCCGATCAGCAGGGCACGAGCCTTTTTCGTCAGGTGGCGCGCGCGGCCCCGCTTTCTGCCTGGGGCGGCGGAGCGGCCGCGCGCCTGCGCCACCTGATCGCCGATGCGGAAGCGGGCTCCCGCGGCTATGACGCGGTGCAATACGGCGCCCGTATCCGCCCCGATCACCCGCCCTCGCAGATGACTATCGCCGAGATCTACGCCTGGATCGACCGCACGCCGGGCCAGCCCCACGCGATCGGCCGGTACCAGTTCATCCCGCCCACGCTGCGCCGCTTGGTGCGCGTTCTGCGGATCGACCCCGCCACGCAATTCTCGCCCGCGGTGCAGGACCGTCTGGCGGACCAGCTGCTGGAAGAGGCGGGCTTTTCCGACCTGCAGCGCGGCGCCCAGACGACCGAGGCGTTCATGCACAACCTCGCCAAGATCTGGGCCGGGCTGCCGACGGCCTCGGGGAAAAGCTATTACGAAGGCTATGCCGGCAACAAGGCCACGATGAGCTGGGACGAGTTCCGCGACCGGATGGATGCGATCTTCGCGAGCTAGGCGCGTGTGCCACGTCCTCCGCTCAGGCGCGGACCGGGCCTGAGGTGCGTGCAACGCGCTCCCCCTGCCCGTCTGATAGCTTGGGATGGACGCTCCCGGATCGACGCCCGAACCAGCGCACGGATGCGAGGATGCTCGGATATGCCGATGCTCCGATGCTCCGATGCTCCGATGCTCCGATGCTCCGATGCTCCGATGCTCCGATGCTCCGATGCTCCGATGCTCCGATGCTCCGATGCTCCGATGCTCCGATGCTCCGATGCTCCGATGCTCCGATGCGTCAAACGCGCCTCCGGCACCCATGCAAAGCAAAACGCCCCCGCCGATGATCCGGCAGGGGCGCTTCAGTCTTCGCAACACGCTCGTCAGAGCCGCGGCTTACCAGTCCTCGCGGACCACCACGCGGGTCTTGACCGGCAGCTTCATCGACGCAAGGCGCAGCGCCTCACGGGCGATGTCCTCGGCGACGCCGTCGATCTCGAACATCACGCGGCCCGGCTTGACCTTGCAGGCCCAGTAATCGACCGAACCCTTGCCCTTACCCATCCGCACTTCGGTGGGCTTCGAGGTGACCGGGGTATCCGGGAAGATCCGGATCCAGACCCGGCCCTGACGCTTCATGTGACGCGTCATGGCCCGGCGGGCAGCCTCGATCTGGCGCGCGGTGACGCGCTCGGGCTCGATGGATTTCAGGCCATAAGTGCCGAAGTTCAGATCGGAGCCGCCCTTGGCGACGCCCTTGATCCGGCCCTTATGCTGCTTGCGGTACTTCGTTCTTTTCGGTTGAAGCATCTGTCAAACCTCCTCAGCGCCGCGGGCCGCGGGGTGCGGGGCCGTCCTGCAGCTCCTGCGCCTTGCGGTCACGCGCCTGGGGATCGTGCTCCATGATCTCGCCTTTGAAGATCCAGACCTTGATCCCGATGATGCCGTAGGGCGTTTCCGCCTCGACGATGGCGTGGTCGATATCGGCGCGCAGGGTGTGCAGCGGCACGCGGCCTTCGCGGTACCATTCGGTCCGTGCGATCTCGGCACCGCCGAGACGGCCCGCGACGTTCACCCGGATGCCGAGCGCGCCCATGCGCATGGCGTTCTGCACCGCGCGCTTCATGGCACGGCGGAACGACACACGACGCTCGAGCTGCTGGGCGATGTTCTCACCCACGAGACGCGCGTCGAGCTCGGGCTTGCGCACTTCCACGATGTTGAGGTGCAGTTCGCTGTCGGTCATGCCCGCCAGCTTCTTGCGCAGCACCTCGATATCCGCGCCCTTCTTGCCGATGATGACACCCGGACGGGCGGCATGGATCGTGACACGGCACTTCTTGTGCGGACGCTCGATGATGATGCGGGCGACGCCGGCCTGCTTGCACTCTTCGTGGATGAAATCGCGCATTGCGAGGTCTTCCAGCAGGAGATCACCGTAGTCCTTGGTATCGGCGTACCAGCGGCTGTCCCAGGTGCGGTTGACCTGGAGGCGCATGCCGATCGGATTGGTCTTGTTACCCATTAGGCTTGCTCCTCGATCTGACGCACCTTGATGGTGATTTCCGAGAACGGCTTCATGATGCGGCCGAACCGGCCACGGGCCCGCGGACGGCCCCGCTTCATCACGAGGTTCTTGCCGACCCAGGCTTCCGCGACGATCAGCTCGTCGACGTCGAGGCCGTGGTTGTTCTCGGCATTGGCGATGGCCGATTGCAGACATTTGCGCACGTCGATGGCGACGCGCTTGTTCGAGAAGGTCAGATCGGTCAGTGCCTTCTCGACCTTCTTGCCGCGGATCATGGCTGCGACGAGGTTCAGCTTCTGCGGGCTGGTGCGCAGCATGCGCAGCTTTGCCATCGCCTCGTTGTCCGCCACGCGGCGGGGATTCTTATCCTGGCCCATGGCTTACTTCCTCTTGGCTTTCTTGTCCGCCGCATGCCCGTAATAGGTGCGGGTGGGGGAGTATTCCCCGAATTTCTGGCCGATCATGTCTTCGGACACATTCACCGGAATGTGCTTGTGACCGTTGTAGACGCCAAACGTCAGGCCCACGAACTGGGGCAGGATCGTCGAGCGGCGCGACCAGATCTTGATGACTTCGTTGCGCCCGGATTCGCGCGACGCCTCGGCCTTCTTGAGGACGTAGGCATCCACGAAGGGGCCTTTCCATACGGAACGTGTCATGACTTAGCGCCTCTTCTTGCGAGCGTGGCGCGAGCGCAGGATGAGCTTCTGCGACGCCTTGTTGGTGTTGCGGGTGCGCGCGCCCTTGGTGGGCTTGCCCCACGGGGTCACGGGGTGGCGGCCACCCGAGGTGCGGCCTTCACCACCACCATGCGGGTGGTCGATCGGGTTCATCACCACGCCGCGGACCGACGGACGCTTGCCCATGTGGCGCACGCGGCCGGCCTTGCCGAGGTTCTGGTTCGAGTTGTCGGGGTTCGACACCGCGCCGACCGTCGCCAGGCATTCCTGACGCACGAGACGCAGCTCGCCCGAGGAGAGCCGGATCTGCGCGTAGCCGCCGTCACGGCCGACGAACTGGGCATAGGTGCCCGCGGCGCGTGCGATCTGGCCACCCTTGCCGGGCTTCAGCTCGATGTTGTGGACGATGGTACCGATCGGCATGCCCGAGAAGGGCATCGCGTTGCCGGGCTTGATGTCGGCTTTCGCGCTGGCGATCACGCGGTCGCCGATGGCGAGGCGCTGGGGTGCCAGGATATAGGCCTGCTCGCCGTCGTCATACTGGACGAGGGCGATGAAGGCGGTCCGGTTGGGATCGTATTCGATGCGCGCGACGGTCGCGCCGACGTCGAACTTGTTCCGCTTGAAATCGACGATCCGGTAGAGGCGTTTCGCCCCGCCCCCGCGGCGGCGTGCCGTGATACGTCCGGTGTTGTTGCGTCCGCCCGATTTCGTCAGACCCTCGGTGAGGGCTTTGACGGGACGTCCTTTCCACAGCTCCGAACGGTCGATCAGCACCAGCCCGCGCTGGCCCGGCGTCGTCGGCTTGTACGACTTGAGTGCCATGCTTTCTGTCTTCCGTATATGCAGCCCGGCTTTCCCCGATCGGGAGCACCGCGCTTGATGTGATGAGGGACGGTTGCTGCCGTCCTTCGGATATAGGCCCCCGTAGGTGCCCGGTGGTATGGCTCTTGCGAGCAAACGCAAAGCCCCGGACGAATCCGGGGCGCTGCGGTTGGTGTGCGTTTAGGGAAGGATCGGCGGAGGGTCAAGCGCTGTAGGGGACTTCGTGTCCACGCTGCGCGACAGGATCATCTTCGCTCCGGCACCCGGCGGCGGCCGAGACCGCTATCGCGTCGCGCCTGAGTGTCCCCGCGCATCCCCGCCGCCGGGGAAACCGCCGCTAGATCGGCGGCCCCCACCGATAGGTCGGATCGTCTTCGGGCGCCGACCAGTAGAGCACGCCGCCCCAGCGCCAGGGATCGAGCACGATCCCTTCGTCCCGCGTCTCTCCGCGCGCCGAGATCACCGCCGAATGATGGATCACCCGGAACCCGCGCGGCGGCGAGGTCGACCAGTGCAGGGCCAGCGTCTCAAAGCGCTCCTGCCCCAGACGCTCCAGCATGGCGCGCGCCCAGTCGTTGCAGAGCCCCTTCTCCCGCAGCCCCTCCAGCACCTTGAAATTGTGCACGAGCGGCGGGTCCTCGACCTGCCAGTCCTCGGCCAGTTGCAACGGATAGGCATAGGCGATCTCGGCGGCACGCTGCGCCTCCGTGGGGTCCACATCGGGCCCCAGCGCGGCGATGGCCTGCGCCAAGGCCTCCGGGCCGCCCTGCCGGTCGGGCGGCGGGGCCGAACAGGCCGCCAGCGCCAGCACGAGGACGGTCAGCAGGGATCGCGCCAGATGTCTCATCGGGTCTCCATCGAATGCAAGGTCTCGCGGCCAGGGTAAAGATACGGCCTCGGGACCGCCATGGCCCCGCGCGCCGCCTCGGCGACATGCCGCACAGGAAAAGACCCCGGCCGCAGGCGCAGCCGGGGTCTTTCGAACTCTACAGGGCAGGCAGGTCGCCCGTCCAATCAGAGACCGGTGGTCACGTCGATCGTGTTGCCCTCTTCGAGCGTCACGTAGGCCTTCTTGACGTCCTTGCGCGTGCCGGGACGACCCCTGAAACGCTTGGTCTTGCCCTTGGTGATCGAGGTGTTGACCGCCTTGACCTTCACGCCGAACAGCGCCTCGACCGCGTCCTTGATCTGCGGCTTGGAGCTGTCGATGGCCACTTCGAAGACCACGGCGTTGTTCTCGGACGCCATGGTGGACTTCTCGGTGATGATCGGCTTGCGGATCACGTCGTAATGTTGTACGTTCGCGCTCATTTCAGACGAGCCTCCAGTGCTTCGACACCCGCCTTGGTGAGCACCAGCGTGTCACGCTTGAGGATGTCATAGACGTTTGCGCCCATGGACGGCAGCACGTCGAGGCCATCGATATTGGCCGCCGCACGGGCGAAGTTCTCGTTCACCTCGGCGCCGTCGATGACGAGCGCGCGCTTCCAGCCGCGATCCGCGATCATCTTGGCAAGGGTCTTGGTCTTGCCGTCCGCCTCGGCGGTGTCGATGATCACGAGCGAACCGTCCTTGAGTTTCGCGGACAGGGCCATCTTCAGGCCGAGTGCGCGCACCTTCTTGGGCAGGTCGTGGGCGTGGCTGCGGGGCGTCGGGCCCTTGTAGACACCACCCGAACGGAAGATCGGCGCCTTGCGGGAGCCGTGGCGTGCGCCGCCGGTGCCCTTCTGGCGATAGATCTTCTTGGTCGAGTAGCTGACCTCGGACCGGCCCAGCGTCGAGTGGGTGCCCTGCTGCGCCTTGTTGCGCTGCCAGCGGACGACGCGGTGCAGGATGTCGGCGCGGGGTTCGAGGCCGAAGACCTCGTCACCGAGCTCGACCGATCCGGCGGCGCCGCCGTCGAGTTTGATCACGTCGAGTTTCATTCCTCACCGTCCTTCTTCTCGGTGCCCTCGGCATCGGCCGCGATGTCGGCTTCCGCCTCTTTCAGGGCCGCTTCCTGTTGGGCTGCCTCTTCGGCCAGACGCGCCTCTTCAGCGGCCTTCGCCTCTTCTTCTGCGGCCTTGGCGGCTTCTTCAGCGAGACGCTTGGCTTCGTCGGCTGCCGACTTCAGCGCCGCGGGGAGAATGATGTTCTCCGGCGTGGGCTTCTTGACGGCGTCCTTGACGGTGACCCAGCCACCCTTGGCGCCGGGCACTGCGCCCTTGACCATGATGAGGCCGCGGTCGGCATCGGTGCGCACGACCTGCAGGTTCTGCGTGGTCACACGTGCCGCACCCATGTGGCCCGCCATCTTCTTGCCCTTGAACACCTTGCCGGGGTCCTGACACTGGCCGGTCGAACCGTGCGAGCGGTGCGAGATCGACACGCCGTGCGAGGCACGCAGGCCGCCGAAATTGTGCCGCTTCATGGCACCGGCAAAGCCCTTACCGATCGAGGTGCCGGAGACGTCCACGAACTGACCTTCGAAGTAATGGTCGGCGGTGATCTCCTCGCCGACATCGATCAGGTTCTCGGGCGCCACGCGGAATTCCGCGATCTTCCGCTTCGGCTCGACCTTGGCGGCGGCGAAGTGGCCCCGCATCGGCTTCGAGACGTTCTTGGCCTTCGCGGTGCCGCAGCCGAGCTGCACGGCCGCGTAGCCGTGGTGTTCGACGGTCCGCTGCGCCACGACCTGCAGCTTGTCCAGCTGCAGAACGGTGACGGGGATCTGCTTGCCGTCTTCCATGAAGAGCCGGGTCATGCCGACCTTCTTTGCGATCACTCCAGAGCGCATCATGATCTGCCCTCCTTAAACCTTGATCTCGACGTCCACGCCCGCGGCGAGGTCGAGCTTCATCAGCGCGTCCACGGTCTGCGGGGTCGGATCGACGATGTCGAGCAGCCGCTTGTGGGTGCGGATCTCGAACTGGTCACGGGACTTCTTGTTCACGTGGGGGCCACGCAGAACGGTGAAGCGCTCGATCTTGTTCGGCAGCGGGATGGGCCCGCGCACATCGGCGCCGGTCCGCTTGGCGGTGTTGACGATTTCCTGCGTGCTGGCGTCCAGCACGCGGTAGTCGAACGCCTTGAGCCGAATGCGAATGTTCTGGCTTTGCATAGGTCTGGCCTTATCTTGGCGCGTTTGAGTTGAGAGGAGGAGGCAGGACCACCCTGCCCCTTCATCGAACCGCTTCGGGCGTCCCGACCGAAGCGCCCCGGAGGTGATCCGGGGCCTCTTCGGGCCGTTGGCCCTGTTATGTCACGACCGCGCGGCATGCGCGGCCATCTGGGTCCCGGGGGGCGAGCCCCCGGGAAGACGCGATCGTCAGATCACTTGATGATCTTCGACACCACGCCGGAGCCGACCGTGCGGCCGCCTTCGCGGATGGCGAAGCGGAG
>NZ_FTOQ01000039.1 GCF_900156805.1 Roseivivax lentus
AAGGAGGAGCGAGACCATGAGCCATCACGACCCGAACGAGACCTTTGCGCCGAGCGCGGATTTCGTTTCGCATGCCCATGTGGATGCGGCGAAATACGACGCGATGTATGCCCGGTCGATCGCCGATCCCGAGGGTTTCTGGGCCGAGCAGGCCGGGCGGATCGACTGGATGCGGGCGCCCACGAAGATCAAGGACGTGAACTTCGATTACGGCAGCGTCTCGATCAAGTGGTACGAGGACGGCCAGCTCAACGTCGCGGCGAACTGCGTCGACCGGCATCTCGAGACCCGCGGCGACCAGACCGCTATCATCTGGGAGCCCGACGACCCCGAGGAGGGCGCGCAGCACATCACCTATCGCGACCTGGCGCGCAACGTGGCCAGGATGGCCAACGTGCTGAAGGACCAGGGCGTGGCCCGGGGCGACCGCGTGGTGATCTACCTGCCGATGATCCCCGAGGCCGCCTATGCCATGCTCGCCTGCGCGCGCATCGGCGCGATCCATTCCATCGTCTTCGCGGGCTTCTCGCCCGATGCGCTGGCGCAGCGGGTGAACGGCTCGGACGCGAAATGCGTCATCACCGCCGACGAGGCCCCGCGCGGCGGCAAGAAGACCCCGCTCAAGGCCAATGCGGACAAGGCGCTGGCCAATTGCGACGCGTCGGTCAAATGCCTGGTCGTGCGCCGCACCGGCGGCGACATCGCCTGGAACGCGGAGCGCGACATCGATGTGACGGCGGCGCTGGCGGACGCCTCCGACGAATGCGCGCCCGAAGCCATGGACGCCGAAGATCCCCTTTTCATCCTGTATACGAGCGGCTCGACCGGCCAGCCCAAGGGGGTTGTGCACTCAACTGGTGGATATTTGGTTTACGCCGCCCTGACCCACGAGATCACCTTCGATTACCATGACGGCGACGTCTATTGGTGCACCGCAGATGTGGGGTGGGTCACGGGGCACTCCTACATCATCTATGGTCCGCTCGCGAATGGCGCCACGACGCTGATGTTCGAGGGCGTGCCCACCTACCCGGATGCCTCGCGCTTCTGGCAGGTCTGCGAGAAGCACAAGGTGAACCAGTTCTACACCGCCCCCACGGCGATTCGCGCGCTGATGGGCCAGGGCAACGAATTCGTAACGAAATGCGATCTATCCTCGCTGCGACTCCTCGGAACGGTGGGCGAACCGATCAACCCCGAGGCCTGGACCTGGTACAACGACGTGGTGGGCGGCGGCCGCTGCCCCATCGTCGACACCTGGTGGCAGACGGAGACCGGCGGGCACCTGATGACCCCCCTGCCCGGCGCGCATGCCACCAAGCCCGGCGCGGCGATGAAGCCGTTCTTCGGGATTAAGCCCGTCGTGCTCGAGGCGGAAAGCGGAAAGGAGATCGACGGCAATCCCGCGGAGGGCGTTCTAGCCATCGCCGACAGCTGGCCCGGCCAGATGCGCACCGTCTGGGGTGATCACGAGCGGTTCGAGAACACCTATTTCCAGCAATACAAGGGCTATTACTTCTCGGGCGACGGCTGCCGCCGCGATGCCGACGGCGATTACTGGATCACCGGCCGGGTCGACGACGTGATCAACGTCTCGGGCCACCGGATGGGCACGGCGGAGGTCGAATCGGCGCTGGTCAGCCATGACGCGGTCGCCGAGGCGGCGGTCGTGGGCTATCCGCATGACGTGAAGGGCCAGGGCATCTATTGCTACGTGACCCTGATGTCGGGCCAGGAGCCCTCGGACGAGCTGCGCAAGGAGTTGCGCAACTGGGTCCGCCAGGAAATCGGCCCGATCGCCTCGCCGGACCTCATCCAATGGGCGCCGGGCCTGCCCAAGACCCGCTCCGGCAAGATCATGCGCCGCATCCTGCGCAAGATCGCCGAAAACGATTACGGCAGCCTCGGCGACACCTCCACCCTCGCCGAACCCGAGGTCGTCGAAGACCTCATCGAAAACCGCATGAACCGCGG
>NZ_FTOQ01000017.1 GCF_900156805.1 Roseivivax lentus
ATTTCGCCGCATCCACATGGGCATGCGAAACGAAATCCGCGCTCGGCGCAAAGGTCTCGTTCGGGTCGTGATGGCTCATGGTCTCGCTCCTCCTTCTCCGTGCCCACGAAACCGCGAGCCCCGTGCGTTTGTTCCTAAAGAAAAGGCCGGGAGCGCGAACCCCCGACCTTTCGGTGACCAGCGACCAGCCGTCGGGGACGGATCAGATCGCCAGGTATTCGTGCCGCAATTCCTCGTTCTCGAGCACTTCGGCGGCGCTGCCGTCGAAGACCACCGAACCCGTGTCGAGAATGATCGCGCGGTCGGCCAGCTGCAGCGCACGCACGGCGTTCTGCTCCACGAGGATTGTGGTCATGCCCTGCTCCTTGATGAGGCGCAGCGTCTTTTCGATCTCGTCCACGATGACCGGGGCAAGGCCCTCATAGGGCTCGTCGAGCAAGAGCACCTTGATGTCGCGCGCAAGCGCCCGGGCGATGGAGAGCATCTGCTGCTCGCCGCCCGACAGCGTCACGCCTTCCTGCTTGCGGCGCTCGCCGAGGCGCGGGAAGAGATCGTAGAGCCGCTCGATCGACCAGCCGATGGGGGGCTGGATCTGCGCCAGCTGCAGGTTCTCCTCGACCGTCAGGCCGGGAATGATGCGGCGATCCTCGGGCACGAGGCCGAGACCCGCCACCGCCGCCTCGTGCGAGGCCATCCGGTGCAGGGGCTGGTGATCGAGCCAGATCTCGCCCTTGAGAACCTGCGGATTGCCGAGCCGCGCGATGGAGCGCAGCGTCGTGGTCTTGCCGGCGCCGTTGCGGCCCAGAAGCGCGAGGATCTCGCCTTCATGGACGTTGAAGGAGATGCCTTGGACGATGTAGCTCTCGCCGTAATAGGAATGCATGTCCCAGACCGACAGAAAGGCGGGGGCCGTCTCGGCGTGGTTGGCGTTCTTGGAAAAATCGGGGCGCACGTTCATCTTCTCTTCCTCCTGTACCGGACCTGATCCGGAACCTCAGCGTTGGCGGCCCCGGCGCGGGGCCGGGGGCGCGATGTGCTTGGATCAGGCGGCTTCGCCCAGATAGGCTTCCTTGACCTTCGGATGCCCCTTGATGTTCTCGGGCGTGTCCTCGACCAGCGGCGTGCCCTGCGCGAGCACGGTGATCCGGTCGGCGAGCGAGAACACGACATGCATGTCGTGCTCGATGATGCACATGGTGATGTCGCGCTTTTCCTTGATCTCCTTCAGAAGGTCGATCGTGTTGTTGGTATCGGCGCGCGCCATGCCCGCGGTCGGCTCGTCCAGAAGCAGGAGTTTCGGGCGCTGGATCAGGCACATCGCCATCTCCAGCCGCCGCTTGTCGCCGCGCGACATCGACGCCGAATGCATGTCCTGCTTGTCGAGCATGTTGACCTCGTCGAGCATCTTCTCGGCCTCGGCCCGAAGTTCGCGCTCGTCCTCCAGCGACTCGATCGCGTGCATGCGGAACGACCCGTCGCGCTTGGCCAGAAGCGGGATCATCATGTTCTCCATGACGCTCAGATCGCCGAAGATCTCGGGCGTCTGGAAGACGCGGGAGATGCCCATCTGGTTGATCTCGTAGGGCTTGCGCCCCAGCACCGACTGGCCCGCGAACATCACCGATCCGGTATCCGGGATGAGCTTGCCGACCAGGCAGTTGAGCAGCGTGGACTTGCCCGCCCCGTTCGGCCCGATGATCGCGTGGACCGTGTTCTCGGCGACCGAGAGGTTCACATCGCCCAGGGCCTGCAGACCCCCGAAGCGCTTGTTGACGTTCTTGACTTCAAGAATTCCCATGGCGCGCTCCTATTCGGCGGGGGTTTGCTGGTTGGCGGTCTTGCCGTCCTTTTCCGCGGCCTTCTTGCCGCGGAACATCGCCGCGATCTTCTGGCCGCCCTGGACGAGGCCGCCGGGCAGGAAGATCACCACCGCCATGAACATCAGGCCCAGCGTCAGGTGCCAGCCCTTGCCCACGAAGGGGTAGAAGATCGTCACGAGGAAATCCTCCATCCCGTCCGGCAGGAAGGCGAACCATTCGTGCAGCACGGTCGAGTTGATCTTGGAGACGATGTTTTCCATATACTTGATGAAGCCTGCGCCGAGGACCGGACCAATCAGGGTGCCCGCGCCGCCGAGGATCGTCATCAGCACCACCTCGCCCGAGGCGGTCCAGAACATCCGTTCGGGGCCCACCTGGGTGTCCATCGCCACCATCAGGCCACCGGCGAGACCAGCATACATGCCCGAGATCACGAAGGCCGCCAGCGTGTAGGGCTTGGAGTTGAGGCCCGTGTAGTTCATCCGCTGCTGGTTCGACTTCACCGCGCGGAGCATCATGCCGAAGGGCGAGCGGAAGATGCGGATCGCGAGGTAGAAGGCCGCGATCATCACCACGGCGCAGACGTAATAGCCCACGTTCATGGTGAACTCCCAGCCGCCCAGCGTGATCACCGAGCTGTCGGACATCTCGAGGCCGAAGAAGTTGGCGCGGCCGATCTCGCCCTCCGCCACGTTGGACAGAAGCGGCGTGTCGCCCGGTTTGATCTGCAGGCCGGTCTCGCCGCCGGTGATCGGCGTAAGCACCGAATAGGCCAGCGCATAGGACATCTGCGCGAAGGCCAGCGTGAGGATCGAGAAGTAGATGCCAGAGCGGCGCAGCGAGATATAGCCCACCAGCACCGAGAAGAGCCCGGCGAAGACGATCGCCATGATGATGCCCGGCACGATGTTCAGCGAGACGAGCTTCATCATCCAGATCGCCGCGTAGGAGCCGACCCCGAGGAAGGCCGCGTGACCGAAGGACAGGTAGCCGGTCAGGCCGAACAGGATGTTGAAGCCGATGGCGAAGATCCCGAAGATCACGAAGCGCTGCATCAGGTCCGGATAGCCCGCGTTGAACTGCGCCATCGCGCTGTCGACCGGGAAGGGGTTGAGCAGGAAGGGAGCCAGCAGGGCCAGCACCGCGACGAGGATGAAGACCGAAAGGTCCTTACCTTTGATACCGAGCATGGTCTTACTCCTCCATGACGCCCTTGCGGCCCATCAGGCCACGCGGACGGGTCAGCAGAATGATGATCGCGACGAGGTAGATGACGATCTGATTGATGCCGGGCAGCAGCTGCACCACGGCGGGCATCGAGGCAAAGCTCTCGAGAATTCCCAGGAGGAACCCCGCGAAGACGGCGCCCGGCAGCGATCCCATGCCGCCCACGACGACCACGACGAAGCTCAGGACCAGGAAGTCCATGCCCATGTGGTAGTTCGGGGCCACGATGGGCGCGTACATCACCCCGGCGAGGCCCGCGACGCAGGCCGCGATGGCGAACATCAGCGTGAAGCGGCGGTCGATGTCGATGCCCAGAAGGCCCACGGTCTCGCGGTCGGCCATGCCGGCGCGGACGACCATCCCGAAGGTGGTGAACTGCAGGAAGGCGAAGACCGCGCCGATGATGAGCGCCGCGAAGGCGAAATAGACAAGGCGCCAGTAGGGATACATGATCGTCAGCGGATCGAAGCCCAGAAGCACGCCGAAATCGAAGCTGCCGGTGAAGGCCTCGGGGGCCGGGGTCTGGATCGGGTTGGCGCCGAAGAACGCCTTGATGATCTCCTGCAGCACGATGGCGAGGCCGAAGGTCACGAGGATCTGGTCCGCATGGGGGCGCTTGTAGAAATGCTTGATCAGGCCGCGCTCCATGGCGAAGCCGATGCCGACCATGATCGGAATGGAGAACAGGATCGACAGCGGCACCGCCCAGTCGATGATCGAGGCGCCGAGCTCGGGCCCGAAGATGTCATGCATGTAGGGCACGTCGATCTTCATCGGGTTGCCGAGGAAATCGGTCCGGGTCTCGTCGACGATCTCGTGGCTGAGGCTCAGGATGCGCGAGAAGATCACGGCGCAGAAGGCCCCCAGCATGAACAGCGCGCCGTGGGCGAAGTTCACGACGCCGAGCGTGCCGAAGATCAGGGTGAGCCCGAGCGCGATCAGCGCATAGGCCGATCCCTTGTCGAGCCCGTTCAGGACTTGGACGATTATCTGATCCATGGCTCAAAAGCCCCCCAGGTAAACTATCGAGAATCCGGACATTTCCGGTCCGGTCGGATGCGGTGCCGGGGGCGGGGAAGCGCCCCCGGCATCGGGGCCTCGCGCGGGAGGTGCGAGGCCCCGGGGTCGCCGATCAGGCGCCGTTGTTGCAGGTGCCGAGCGCACCGCCCGCGAATTGCGGGTGGTCGGGCGCGTAGGTGACCTGCTCGGTGGGCGTGACTTCGACGATTTCCACCAGGTCGAACTCGTTTTCCGGGTTCTCCTTGCCGCGCACAACGACGACGTCCTTGAAGCACTGGTGATCGTCGGCACGGTAGAGGGTCGGGCCGTTGCCCAGACCGTCGAACTCGAAGCCTTCCAGCGCCTCGACCACGGCACAGGGCGCGAAGGAGCCCGCGCGGGTGACCGCATCGGCGTAAAGCAGCGTCTGCACGTAGCAAGTATGGGCGGCCTGGGACGGCGGGAAGCCGTACTTTTCACCGAAGGACTGCACGAAGGCATTGGTGCCCGAGTAGCGCGCGCCGAGCTGGTTCTCGAGTTTCCAGTCCCAGTTCTGCGAGCCGAGGATGCCGGCGATATTCTGCCCGGCACCGCGGGCCATCAGCTCGGAGTAGAGCGGCACGACGACCTCGAACTTCTTGCCGTTGGCTTCCGCCTCGCGCAGGCCGAACTGAACGGCGTTGGTGAGCGAGTTCACCATGTTGCCGCCGTAATGGTTCAGAACCAGAACGTCCGCGCCCGAGTTCAAAACCGGCGCGATGTAGGCCGAGAAGTCGGTCTGGGTGAGCGGGGTCTTGACCGAGTTCACGGTCTCCCAGCCCAGAGCTTCGGTTGAGGAGGCCATGGCCTCTTCGGTGGTGTAGCCCCAGTTGTAGTCGGCCGTCAGGTGATAGGCCTTGCGGTCCGCGCCATACTGGTCGACGAGGATCGGCGCGAGGGCTGCCCCGGACATGTAGGAGTTGAAGAAGTGGCGGAAGCCATTGGCTTTGCGGTCCTTGCCGGTGGTGTCGTTGGAGTGGGTCAGACCCGCCATGAAGATGATGCCGGCTTCCTGGCAGAGCGCCTGCACGGCCACCGCGACGCCGGAGGACGAGCCGCCCGTGATCATCACCGCGCCGTCCTTCTCGATCATCGAACGGGCGGATGCGCGGGCTGCGTCGGACTTGGTCTGAGTGTCGCCGGTGACGTATTCGACCTTTTTGCCGAGGATGCCGGTGCCGTCCAGCGCCTTCGAAGAGAAGGTCTGCAGCATGCCGCCGTCGCCGCCGCCGTTCAGATGCTCGACCGCCAGCTCCAGTGCCCGGAGTTCGTCCGCGCCCTCTTCTGCATAGGCGTTAGTAAGCGGCACGTTGAAACCGAGCGTGACGGTGTCGCCGCTCGGTGCGTTGGTGAAACCTTCATGGCCTGCTGCGCTGAGATAGGTGGGCAGCGCGAGGCCTGCGCCTGCGGCGGCGCCGGTCTTGAGCACGCCGCGGCGTGTCAGGTTCTGTCTGGACATACAAATCCTCCCTTATTGAAATTGCGCCAGGCTTCCTCCGGCCTGTCACGCAAAGGCACATGTCGTGCAAATGCACTATGACGGCGGATGGGAAAACCTGGCAACAACGCGCTTTACACCCACACTTTTTTTGTCAATGAATGAACGGAATACAGGTGTATTCTGTAAATTTATTGATGCGGCGACGCAGAAAGCCGCTGTAGAAACAGGATTTTCTTCATGGCGCGCGATACGCTGACCGGCAGCCGCATCCGCGAACGGCGCATCATCCTCGGGCTGAAACAGGCCGAGCTCGCCAAGCGCGCCGACATCTCGCCATCCTACCTCAACCTGATCGAGCACAACCGGCGCAGAATCGGCGGCCGGCTATTGGTGGACATCGCGCGGATCCTCGAAGTGGAGCCTTCGGTGCTGACCGAGGGCGCCGAGGCCGCGCTGATCGGGGCGCTGCGGGAAGCGGCCTCCGGCCCGCTCGGCGCCGCGGCGGAGCAGGACCGCGTCGACGAATTCGCCGGGCGCTTTCCCGGATGGGCCGCGCTTCTGGCCCGCTCGCAGCGGCGCATCCAGTCGCTCGAGCGGGCGGTGGACACGCTGTCGGACCGGGTCACGCACGACCCGCAGCTTGCCGCCTCGCTGCACGAGATGCTGAGCCGGGTCACCGCGATCCGCTCGGCGGCCTCGATCCTCGCCGAGCCGGGCGACATCTCGCCGGAATGGCAGGGCCGGTTTCACCGGAACATCTACGAGGATAGCGGCCAGTTGGCCGAGACCTCGCGCGCCCTCGTGGCCTATCTCGAAGCGGCGGACGACAAGAGCGGCAGCGAGGCGACCGCGCCCGAAGAGGAGGTCGACGCCATCCTCGAGGAAGCGCAATACGTCTTCCCGGCGCTCGAGGCCGGAAGCGCGTCGGCCGAAATCGATCCGGCGGTGCCCGAAATGCTCGCCGAAAGCCTGGCCCAGGGCCGGTCCGAGGCGGCCAAGGCGCTGCTGACGGCGCAGCTGTCGCGCTATGCCACCGATGCGGCGGCCCTGCCGCTTGCCGCCCTGACCGAGGCGCTGGCCCGCTGCGGCCCCGATCCCGTGGCGCTTGCGGCCGAGACCGGGCACGGCGTCGCGCGGGTGATGCGGCGGCTGGCGATGCTCGATCCGGACGCGGTGGACAGGCCCGAGGCCCCGGCGGGGTTCGGCCTTGCGATCTGCGACGCATCGGGCGTTCTGACCTTCCGCAAGTCGCTGCCGGATTTCCCGATGCCGCGCTTCGGGGCGGGCTGCCCGCTCTGGCCGCTTTATGCGGCGCTGAACCGCCCCGGGGAGCCGATCTCGGTGCTGGTCCTGCATCCCGGCCAGCCGCCGCGCCCGCATCGCGCCTTCGCCATCGCCGAACCGCTGGGCCCGCCGCGGCTCGACCGGGCGCCGCTTTACGAGGCGACGATGCTGGTGACGCCGGTGGCCGAGGATCACGCGGAACGGGCGCTGCCCGTCGGCGTCAATTGCCGGATCTGCCCGCGCCGGAATTGCGACGGGCGGCGGGAGCCCTCGATCCTCGGCCGGGACCCGCGCGAGGAATTTTGACAGCCGCGCCGGGCGTGATCATAAGTTTCTGGTCAGCGCATGAAATTTGGGCGACAGTCCCGGTGTTAGGCGGAGGGGAGGCCACCTGGCATGACGAAGCGTCTGCTGTTGATCGAAGATGAACCCAATATCATCGAGGCGATCGGATTCATCCTGGCTCGCGACGGCTGGCACGTCAAAAGCCATACATCCGGCAAGGATGCCGCAGAGGTGGCCCGCCGCGAGCGGCCCGACGTGGTCATCCTCGACGTGATGCTGCCGGGCAAGTCCGGCTACGACATCCTGCGCGAGATCCGCGCCGATGACAGCCTCGCGGGCCTGCCGGTCCTGATGCTGACGGCGCGGGGCCAGTCGAAGGACCGCGAACTGGCCGAACAGGCCGGCGCCAACCGCTTCATGACCAAGCCCTTCTCGAACAGCGAGGTGCTGGACGCCGTGCGGGCGCTGGCCCCGGCGTCATGAGCGATCCCGAGGCACGCCCGGTCTCGCCGGTCTTCTTCGAGCGGCGGACCTATCGCCGCCGGCGCCTGCAGGACGCCGCCCGCATCCTGCCGCTGATCGGCGCTTTTGCCTGGCTGATCCCGCTTCTGTGGCCGCGCGGGGCGGAAGATGGCCCGCCGATGAGCCAGGCTCTAATCTACGTCTTCACCATCTGGGTGGTGCTGATCGTCGTCGGCGCGATCCTGTCCTACCGCTTGACGCTGGGCGAGGCCGCCGAGGCGGAGCGGAGCCAGGAATGATCTCCTTCAACGGGCTTGTGGCGATCTGCCTGGCCTATGTGGTCCTGCTCTTCGCCGTGGCCTTCTTCGCCGATGGCGCGGCGCGGCGGGGCCGGGGCGGCTGGCTGCGCTCGCCCATGGTCTATACGTTGTCGCTGTCGGTCTATTGCACCGCCTGGACCTTCTACGGCGCCGTCGGCTCGGCCGCGCGCAGCGGGCTCGAATACCTGACGATCTATCTCGGCCCCACGCTGGTGATGATCGGCTGGTGGTGGGTCCTGCGCAAGCTGGTGCGGATCGGGCGGTCCCAGCGGATCACCTCGGTGGCCGATCTCGTGTCGTCGCGCTATGGCAAGTCGAACCTTCTCGCGGTGGGGGTGACGCTTCTGTCGGTCACCGCGACGACGCCCTATATCGCGCTGCAGCTGCAATCGGTCACCGTCTCTCTGGAGGTCTTCAGCGGCAGCGGCACGGGCAGCGCCATCGGCGCGCTCGCCACGGACGCCGCGTCGGGCGACGGGAACGCCCCCGCGCAAAGCGCCAATTCCGCCTTCCTCGTGGCGCTGGGCCTCGCGCTCTTCACGGTGATCTTCGGCACCCGCAACCTCGATGCGAACGAACGCCATCACGGCGTCGTCATGGCCATCGCGGTCGAGGCCGTTGTGAAGCTCTTCGCGCTGATGGCGGTGGGCGTCTTCGTGGTCTGGGGCCTGTCGGGCGGCATCGCCGAGACGCTGGCGCGGATCGAAGCCTCGCCGCTGCGCAGCTGGGACATCAATGGCGGGCGGTGGGCGGGCCTGATCTTCCTGTCGGCCGCGGCTTTCATCTGCCTGCCGCGGATGTTCCAGGTGTTGGTGGTGGAATCGGCCGACGAGGACCATCTGCGCACCGCGAGCTGGGCCTTCCCGCTTTATCTGCTGCTGATGTCGGTCTTCGTGGTGCCGATCGCGGTGACCGGGCTCGACCTTCTGCCCGCGGGCGCCAACCCGGATCTCTTCGTGGTCACGCTGCCGCTCGCGCAGGGCCAGACGGAGCTTGCGGTCCTGTCGTTTCTCGGCGGGTTCTCCTCGGCGACCTCGATGGTGATCGTGGCCTCCATCGCGGTCTCGACCATGGTCTCCAACCATATCGTCATGCCGCTCTGGCTGCGGCTGACGGGCGGGCGCGCCTCGATGTCGGGCGATATCCGTCACGTGGTGCTGACGGCGCGGCGGGTCTCCATCGTGTCGGTGGTGCTGTTGGGCTATTTCTACTACGCGCTTTCGGGTGGCGGCACGGCGCTTGCCTCCATCGGTATCATCTCCTTCGTGGGGGCGGTGCAGGTGCTGCCCTCGGTGCTGGGCGGTATCTTCTGGCGCGGCGCGACCCGCTTGGGCGCGCTGGCGGGGCTCTTCACCGGGGCGACGCTCTGGGCCTATACGCTGTTCCTGCCCTCCTTCGGCCCGGTCATCTTCTCCGCCGAATTCATGAGCGCGGGGCCCTTCGGCATTGGCTGGCTGGCACCCCATGCGCTTTTCGGGCTCAGCGGCATGGACCCGTTCCTGCACGCGCTGCTGTGGTCCATGTCGCTCAACGCGATCGCCTTCTTCGTGGTCTCGGTCGCGAGTTTTCCGACCCCGCTGGAGCGGCTTCAGGGTGCGCAATTCGTCAATATCTTCCAGCATTCGGGCGGGCCGCGCAGCTGGTCGGCCGGGGTCGCGCAGACCGAGGATCTCCTGATCATGTCGCAGCGGATCCTCGGATCGGACCAGGCCATCGCGCTGTTCCGCCGCGAGGCGCGGCGGATGGGGCTGAAGGGCGATCTGCCGGAACCGGAACCGGGCTTTCTCGAGACGCTGGAGCGCGAGCTGGCGGGCTCGGTCGGCGCGGCCACGGCGCATGCGATGGTCGGACAGATCGTCGGCGGGACCTCCGTGTCGGTGCAGGACCTCATCGCGGTGGCCGACGAATCGGCGCAGCTGATGGAATATTCCGCCCGGCTCGAGGCGCAATCGGCCGAGCTGTCGCGCACCGCGCGGCAATTGCGCGAGGCGAACCAGAAGCTGACCCGCCTGTCGGTGCAGAAAGACGCCTTCCTCAGCCAGATCAGCCACGAGCTGCGCACGCCGATGTCCTCGATCCGGGCCTTTTCCGAGATCCTGCGCGATTCCGACAGCCTGTCCGATGCCGAGCAGTCGAAATTCGCCTCGATCATCCACGACGAGACGATCCGCCTGACGCGGCTGCTGGACGATATCCTCGATCTGTCGGTGATGGAGAATGGGCGCGTCAGCCTGAACCTGCGCGAAGGCACGCTGAGCGACGTGATCGAGCGCGCGGTCGCCGCGGCGGCGGCAGGCGAGGGGGACGGGCTGCGCATCCAGCGCAACCACGTCTCCGAGGTGGTGCGGCTGCATACCGATCTCGACCGGCTGGCGCAGGTCTTCATCAACCTCATCGCCAATGCCCGGAAATATTGCGAGGCCGAGAAGCCTGTCCTGCAGATCCGCGTGCGCGATCTGGGCGACGCTATCTGCGTCGATTTCGTCGATAACGGGCAGGGCGTGCCGGAGGAATCCCGCGACATGATCTTCGAGAAGTTCTCGCGCATGTCGGACCAGAAGGCGGGCGGTGCGGGCCTCGGCCTCGCGATCTGCCGCCAGATCATGGAGCGGCTGGGCGGCACCATCTCCTACTTGCCCGGCGAGACGGGCGGCGCCTTCCGCGTGCGGCTGCCGCGCGATGCCGCTCTGGCGGCGGAATGAGAATTCATCAAGAAAATGGTAACCTAACGCGCCCATAACCCCTGTAGACGGGTGAACGGGACCGAGAATGCACGACGCGCAGGATGCCGAAACAAACGATGTGCTTCGTCGCAAGGCGTCGATCGGACGGCGTGCGTTCGAGGCCCATGGCATGTCGCCGGAAAAGGCCCTGAACCGTGCGCTGGCCCGCGCGGCGGAGACGCATTGGAACCTCGCGCTGCTGGCGCGCGACGTGCAGCAGTCGCGCATCGATCAGGCAAGCTGCGAAGAGGCGCTGGGCGAGGGCGGCATGATCGTGTTGCTCGACGGTCCCGAGGGGCTGCCGGGCTTCGCGCGCATCGACGGCGCGCTCGTCGCGGGCCTGACCGAGGTGCAGACCTTCGGCACCATCTCGGCGATGGAGCCCGAGGATCGGCCCTTCACCGCCACCGATGCGGCGATGACCGCGCCGCTGCTCGATCAGGGACTGGAGAATTTCGCGCGGCTGATGGCCGCCCATCCGCTGCACCGCCAGATCGCGGAATTCCGCTTCGGCGCCCGGGTCGAGACGGCGCGGATCGCGGGCACGCTGATGGATTCGGCCTTCTACACGCTGTTCCGCCTGCAGGTCGATCTGGGGGGCGGTTGCCGGTCCGGGCAGATGATGCTGGCCTTCCCCGAACGCGACACGGCACCCGCCGAAGACGATGCGGAGGCCGACCCGGCCATGCCGCGGCACAGCCAGCTGATGATGACGCTGCCGGTGCATCTCGACGTGGTGCTGTGCCGGCTCACGCTGTCGCTTCGCGACGTGGAGGCGTTGCAGGAGGGCAGCCGCCTGGCCCTGCCGCGCGATGCGCTGACCCGGACGAAACTCTGCGCGGCGGGCGGCCTGTCCATCGCCGAGGGCACATTGGGCCAGATGAACGGCCAACGCGCCCTGCGTCTCGGCGGGGATGCACTGCAGGGCCGGGAGGCGAAGTCCCGGATGGAAAGCCTGGCCGCGACGGCGATGGCGGGAAGCGGGCAGGCCGGTGCCCCGTCCGAGCCCATGGCGCCGCTCGATTTCCAGCAGATGGTCGATGCGGCGGAGCCGTCGCCGTCCGGCCAGGATTCCGCGCCGCCGGGGATCACGCCGCCGCTGGTGGACCTGCCGGATATTCCCGAACTCGACGATCTGCCGGAGCTGCCGCCGCTCGATCTCGACAATTTGCCGCCGATGGAGCTGCCCGACTTGCCGGGGATGGCGCCGCAGGAGTGAAGGGCGGCCATGGGTAAGGGCGTCCGTTCGCGCCGATATGAGCCGCTCTAGGGGCAATCGTCATGCGCGCCCGATCCTGGTTGCGCATGGAAGGCGCGATAGCTGAAGCGTGTGAAGGACGGATCGGCCGGGCCGCTCAGTCGGTCGACTGCGCGGTGATCGCCTCCAGCGTCGGCCGAAGCCCGGCAAGGTCGTAGCCCGCCTGGGCCGCGGCAGACAGGATCTCGTCGACCGGGTCATGACCGGCCCGCGACAAGGCCCAGACCACCGAACACCGCGTCCCCGAGGCGCAATAGGCCAGAACCTTCCCCGGCGCCCCATCGATCAGTTCCGCCTGCGCCGCGACGTTGTCGGGCGTCATGGTCTGGTGCGTGAGCGGCAGCACCTGGAAATCGAGCCCCGCCGCCTCGGCGGCGGCGCCGATGGCCGACGCCTGGTGGCTCGGCGGCACTTCCCCGTCGGGACGATTGCAGATGAGCCGGGTGAAGCCCGCCGCCTTGATGTCGGCGATGTCCTCGGCGTCGATCTGCGGCGAGACGAAATAGCGGTCGGTGATTTGGCGCGGTTCCATGTCGCTGGCCTACTCCGCGGGAACCGCACTGTCCAGACGGCGCCGCACGAACGGGGCCGCAGCCATCCCCGCGAGCATCGCCGCGAGAAAGACCCAGACGCCCGGCCCGCCATAGCTCAGCGAGGCGACGACCGGTCCGGGGCACAGCCCCACGAGGCCCCAACCCATACCGAAAAGCACCGAGCCCACGACGAGGTTGCGCCCGAGACGCGCCTCGGGCGGGGCCGGGAAACTGCCGCCCGCCACCGGTGCCTGCCGCCGCGCGGCGACCTGCCATGCCATGGCCATCGGCACGATCGCACCGCCCATCACGAAGGCCAGCGTCGGATCCCAGTTGCCGAAGACATCGAGCCAGCCCTGCACCTTCGCGGTGTCGGTCATCCCCGAAAGATAGAGCCCGGCCCCGAAGAGCCCGCCCGCGATCAAGGCGAAGATCATCCGCATCACATCACCCCCAGACCGTGCCGCAGGAGCGCGATGGTCAGCCCGCCCGCGAGAATGTAGAAGCAGGTGGCCACGATGCCCCGCAGCGACAGCCGCGAGATGCCGCAGACCCCGTGGCCCGACGTGCAGCCATTGGCGATGCGCGTGCCGACCCCCACCAGAAGCCCGCCCGCGATGAGCAGGATAACGTTCTGCGTGAGATTGTTCTCGACCGCGCCGAACAGCAGCGCGAGGATCAGCGGCACCCCCGCCGTGCCCGCCAGAAAGGCGATCCGTTCGCCCGCATTGCTGCGGCCCGACCCGTCGACGAGCCCGCCGATCAGGCCCGATGCGCCCATGATCCGCCCGTTCGCCAAGAGGAACACCGCCCCTCCGAGGCCGATGAGCCCGCCGCCCAAAAGTCCCATGATCCAGTCCGTCGGCATGCCTTGTCCTTCCATCCACCTGCGCCCGTCCGCGCCGCTGATTCAACACATATAAAAAAATGAATATATTGCAAGAGGGACTCGCTCTGCCGGGCGCGTTGGCTCGCTTCGGGGGGACGCTTGCCCGGCTGTGGATAATTTCGTCTAATGCTGCAAAATCCGGCGGATGTCCGGAGCGGGCAGGCTGACCCGGCCGTGCGGCTGGGCTTTTTCGGATAAAGGGCAGACGGATGCCGGACCTCGTTCATCGCCACGTCGCCGGCGGGATCGCGGTCCTCGAGATCGCGAATCCGCCCGCCAATCTCATCTCTGCGCCGGTGCGGTCGGCCCTGTCGGCGGCGCTCGCCGAGACGCTGGAAGACCCCGGGATCGACGTCCTTCTGATCGTGGCGGCGGGACGCGATTTCTGCACCGGGCTCGATCTGCCGCAACCGCGCGGGTTCGCGGCCCGGGGGGAGCGCGAGGCGCCGACCCTTTCGGCCCTCTGCGCCGAGATCGAAGCCGCGACGAAGCCCGTGGTCGCCGCGATCCAGGGGCAGGTGTTTTCGAGCGGCGCCGAACTCGCACTGGCGGCGCATTACCGCCTTGCCGGCGCAGGGGCGCAGATCGCCTTTCCCGAAGTGCGGGTGGGCCTGTCGCCGCGTGGCGGCAGCACCCAGCGGCTGCCGCGGCTTCTGGGCGCCGATCCGGCGCTCGACCTTCTGCTCGGCGGCCGCCCGGTGACGGTGCGGCGTCCGCCGGCGCGCGCGCTTTTCGACGCGGTCGTCGCGGAGGACCTGCGCGGCGCGGCGCTGCGGTTCTGCGCCCCCCTGCAGGAGGCGGGATCGGGGCCGAGGCCATCCGCCGCGGCCCAGGCCGGTCTGCGCGATCCGGTGGGCTACCAGGCGGCGATCGCGCGCCGGCGTGCGCAATTGGCGGGCCATCCCGAAGCCGCGCGCCACGCCATCCTCGATTGCGTCGAGGCAGCGCAACTTCTGCCCTTCGAGGCCGGGCTCGCCCGCGAGGCCGACGCCTGCCTCGAACTCGCGGGCAGCGATCAGGCGCTGGCGATGCGGCAGATATTCCTGGCCGAACGGCGGCTTCTGGCGGGCGCGGCGCAGGATGCCGCCCACCTTCCGGAGGAGGTCCGGATCGCGGTGCTGGGCGGCGGGCCGCTCGCGACCGAGATCGTCATCTGCGCGTTGAAACACGGGATCGCGGTCAATTGGGGCACGCGCGATCCGTCGCGGCTGCGCGCGGGCATGAATGAGGTGACCGCCGCGCTGACCGCGCAGAAGGCGCGCGGGGCCGTCACGGAAGCCGATCTGCGCGTCATGCTCGACCGGCTGAAGCTCGGCGAAAGCCACAAGATGGCCGAGGGCATCCATGCCGCGATCATCGCCGCGCGCGGGCAGGGGGCCGTGCCGCTGCCGCCCGGCGCGCCGCGGTTCAAGGCCTTTCCGGACCCCGTGGCGCAGGTGGATCTGCGCTTCGCACCGCCGGTGACGCATGCCAATTTCGCCGAGGTGCTGGTGGGGCCCGGCGCCGATCCCGAGGCGGTGCAGTTCGCGCGGGCGCTGGTGCGGCGCATGGGCAAGCTGCCGCTGGTCGTCGCCACGCGGGGCGATGCGGTCACCGACCGGATGATGATGACGCTGCAGGCCGCGGCGGATGCGCTGGTCGATCTGGGCGAGGACCCCTTTGCAATCGATGCGGCGGTGCGGGGCCTCGACTGGCCGCGTGCGCCCTTCGAGATGCGCGATATCGCCGGGCTCGCCGATGGGGCGGGGCGTCCGCGGCCGGAAGGCGCGCGCAACTGGTCCGCGCTGGTCCTGCAGACCGGGCGCCAGGGTCTGGCGACGGGACGCGGCTTCTACCTGCACCGCGAGGAGGGCCGGGTGCCCGATCCCGCTGTGCGCAAGCTCATCGACGACATGCGCCCCCCCGCGCCGCAGCCGCGCGACTTGGATGCGCTTGCCGAGTGCCTCATGACGGCGCTGGCCAATGCGGGCGCGCGGCTCTTGGCCGACCGGGCGGTGGCGCGGTCCGACGACATCGACCTCGCGATGCATCTGGGCCTCGGCTTTCCGCGCTGGCGGGGCGGCCCGATGATGGCCGCGGATCGCGCCGGGCTGTTCCACGTCAAACGCATCCTCGACAGCGTGGATCACCCCGACCGGCGGCTTTGGGAGCCGCATCCGATCTGGGCGGATCTGGTCAAGAACGGCAGACGGTTCGCGGACCTCGGCGCCTGATCGGCGCGCAGGGCCTTCGGACGTTGCGTCAGAGCCGTTTTGCCGTGGCGTCCCCGCTCTTGTACGCTGGCGCAAACGGCAACACAGTGCCGTTCGGGAACACAAGGGAGGGAGACCCACCATGAGCTTTGCATCCAAAGCGGACCGCGATGCGATCGAGAACGAGATGCCGTGGGCGGACCGCGATCTGCCCAAGACGCTCTATGGTCTGTTGTCGAAAACGGCCGGCAAATTCCCGGATCGTCCAGCGGTCAGCTACCAGATCTTCTCGGGCCCGACCGACAAGGCCGAGACCGTCAGCTGGAAGGAACTGCGCGCCAAGACCGCGCAGGCCGCGAACCTCTTCCGCTCGCTCGGCGTGGGTGAGAAGGACGTGGTGGCCTATGTGCTGCCCAATGCCAACGAGACGATCTACACCCTGCTGGGCGGCGCCGTCGCGGGCATCGCCAACCCGATCAACCCGCTGCTGGAGCCCGAGCAGATCGGCGCCATCCTGCGCGAGACCGGCGCCAAGGTGGTCGTCACGCTGAAGCCCTTCCCGAAGACCGATGTCGCCCAGAAGGTGGCCGAGGCGGTGCGCCACGCGCCCGCGGTGCACACCATCCTTGAGGTCGACCTCAATCGCTACCTCACGCCGCCCAAGTCCTGGATCGTGCCCCTCATCCGGCCCAAGATCGAAGGCAACCCCCATGCCAATATCCGCAGCTTCACCAAGGAAATGGCCAAGCAGCCGACCGAACTGACCTTCGAGGACAGCAAGGACGACCGCGTCGCGGCCTATTTCCACACCGGTGGCACCACGGGCATGCCGAAAGTGGCGCAGCACCTCTATTCGGGCATGATCTACAACGGCTGGCTCGGGCATCGGCTGTTGTTCACCGAGGAAGACAACATCATCTGCCCGCTGCCGCTGTTCCACGTCTTCGCCTGCCACGTGATCCTGATGGCCGCGCTCGCCTCGGGGGCGCATGTGGTCTTCCCGACGCCGCAGGGCTATCGCGGCGAGGGCGTCTTCGACAATTTCTGGAAGCTGGTGGAGCGCTGGAAGATCACCTTCGTCATCACCGTGCCGACCGCCGTCTCGGCGCTGATGCAGCGCAAGGTCGATGCCGATGTGTCTTCGGTCAAGACCGCCTTCTCGGGCTCCGCACCGATGCCGATGGAGCTTTTCAAGCGCTTCGAGGCGGCCTCGGGCGTCACGGTGGTGGAAGGCTACGGGCTGACCGAGGCCACCTGCCTCGTCTCCTGCAACCCGCCCGACGGCGAGAAGAAGGTGGGCTCGATCGGCATTCCCTTCCCCTATACCGAGGTGAAGATCGTCAAGCAGACCGACCAGGGCCCGCAGGAATGCGCGGTCGACGAGATCGGCGAGATCTGCATCTCGAACCCCGGCGTCTACGAAGGCGCGACCTATACCGAGGCGGAAAAGAACCGCGACCTCTTCCACGAAGGCCGCTTCCTGCGCACCGGCGATCTGGGCCGGATCGACGCGGATGGCTATCTGTGGATCACCGGCCGCGCGAAGGACCTCATCATCCGCGGTGGGCATAATATCGACCCCGCCGAGATCGAGGAGGCGCTGCTGACCCATCCCGCCGTCGCCTTCGCTGGTGCCATCGGCCAGCCCGACGCGCATTCGGGCGAGATGCCATGCGCCTATGTGGAGCTGGTGGCCGGCGGTGAGGTCACGCCGGAGGAGCTGATCGAGCATTGCAAGATCCACGTCCATGAGCGCGCGGCCCAGCCCAAGCACATGGACATCCTCGACGAGCTGCCGAAGACCGCCGTGGGCAAGGTGTTCAAGCCCGACCTGCGCAAGATGGCGATCACGCGGGTCTATAACGACGCGCTCGAAAAGGCCGATTGCCCGGCGCGGGTCACCTCGGTGATCGACGACAAGAAACGCGGGCTGGTGGCGCAGGTCGCCGGCAACGGCGCCCCCGAGGGCGACATCAACGCGGTGCTGTCGGCCTTCGTGCGGCCCTGGGAATATGCCGAGGAGAAGGCGGTCGCGGCGGAATAAGGTCTGCTGGACAACTGAACAAGCTCAGGCGCCGATCCCTAGCGGATCGGCGTTTGTCGTTCCTGGCAGGCATTGGTGGGTACGCAGCCACCTTCAGTTTTGACGGGTGATATGATCGCCAAGCCGGAACGGTACCGAAAGTGCCTGGCCAGCGGTCATGCCGGAGGCATGCGTCCCGCATGACCCGGCCCCGCCGGAGCGGCGCTGTGTTGACCCGCGCGCGGCTTGGTCAGCGCAATGATTTTGCATGATATAGCGTCTGTCGCGGGCGTTGCGGCGCCAGCCCGCCGGACTGGCGCTGGCCGGGCGCTGTTGAAGCTGGCCATCATCCTCGGGCTCGACCCGAGGATCTCTCCAAACTCTCGCTTGGTTTGGGTAAAGGTCCTTGGACCAGGCCCGAGGATGACGGCTTTCCGTCCGCCGCGTGGCGTCACCCAACGGCCTTAAAAGACGATCACGTTCCGCCGCGCCGTCCCGGATTTCGTATCCGCCACCGCGTCATTGATCTGATCGAGCGACCAGCGCCCCGAAATCAATTCATCCAGCTTCAGACGCCCCTGCGCCCAGAGGTCGGCCATCCACGGGATATCCCGGGCGATCACCACGTCGCCCATCTTGGAGCCGATCATCGCCTGGCCGGTATATGCCGCGATCACCGGCTCGTAAGAGGCGGTCTGACCGGAATGCGGCATGCCCACCATGACCATGCGCCCGCCCCAGCCCAGGTAGCGCGGCGCGGTTTCGTAGGCGGCGATGGCGCCCACCGTCACCACGCAGAGATCGGCCCCGCGCCCCAGCGCGCGCAGCGCGGCCTTCCATGGCTTGGCATCGCTGGCCAGCACGCCGTCCGTGGCGCCGAATGCCTTCGCGGTTTCCAGCTTGCCGGCGCTCATGTCGACCGCCACGATGCGCCGCGCGCCCGCGATCCGCGCGCCCTGGATCGCGTTCAGCCCGACGCCGCCCGCACCGATCACCACCACGTCCTCGCCCGGGCGCAGGCGGCCCGCATGGATCACGCTGCCCACACCGGTGATCACGCCGCACCCCAGAAGTGCCGCGACCTCGCCGGGCATCGTGTCGGGCACCGCCACGCATTGGTTGCGCCCGATCACAACGCCGGTGGCGAAGGCGCCGCAATCCATCTCGGCCATGACCGGGCTGCCGTCCGGGCGGGCCAGCGGTGTGGGATGCCGCGCGGGCGTCTGGCAGAGCGTCGGACGCCCACCCGCGCAGGTCGCGCAGGTGCCGCAGGCGCGGATCAGCGTCATCACCACGCGCTGGCCGACCTCCAGATCGGTGACGCCGTCGCCCAGGGCCGTGACCCGGCCCGCCGCCTCGTGGCCCAGCACCAGCGGTGGGGTGCCGCCATAGCCGCCCTCGGCATAGGCGATGTCCGAATGGCAGATCGCGACGGCCTCCACGGCGACCTCGATCTCGCCCGCGCGCGGGGCGGCAAGCGTCAGCGTCTCGATCTCGAAGGGCGCGCCGAAGGCGGTCAGGACGGCGGCTCTGATCTCGGTCATGCGGCTTTCTCCTCGATGCGGCCGACGCCGCGCGGGCCGAACATCAGCGCCAGCGCAAAGGCGAGGATGCCGACGGACAATGCGAAGGGCGCGCCTGCAAAGCCCGGGCCTTCGCCGCGCGTGAAGAAGAAGAACGTCCCGGTCATCAGCGGCGGCGACAGGATCGCGGCCAGCGCCCCGCAGGCGCTGAAGAGGCCCTGCAGCGCGCCCTGTTCGTTATCGGGCACCTGCCGCGCCAGAAGCCCTTGGATCGCGGGCGAGGTGACGGCGGCGAAGCCCGCCAGCGGCACGAGGATCAGAACGATCGTGCCCGAGGTCAGCACCGAAAGAAGGGTGAAGACGAGGGCGTTCATGCAGAGCCCGTAGATCACCGTGCCGCGCTCGCCCAGGATGCGCAGGAAGACCCGGATCAGCCCGGCCTGCATGATCGCCGCGGTGATCCCGAAAAGCCCCAGCGACAGCCCGATGGTGCGCGCGTCCCAGTCGAAGCGGGCCACGCCGTAATAGGACCAGATCGACGGGTAGACGAAGAACGCGACCTGCAGCAGGAAGAAGACCAGCAGGGTGCGCGCGGCGCCGGGGATGCGCCCCATGGCGCGGAAAGCGCCGAGGGGATCGAGCCTGCGGGGGTCGATGGCGCGGCGGTTGGCATCGGTGACCGTCTCGGGCAGGGCGAGGTAACCGATGACGAGGTTGAGCGCGGCGAGGGCCGCTGCAGCGAAGAACGGCGCGCGGGTGCCGAACTCGCCCAGAAAGCCGCCCAGGATCGGCCCGATCACGAAGCCCATGCCGAAGCCCGCGCCGATCAATCCGAAATTCGCGGCCTTCTCGTGCGGCGGGGAGAGATCCGCCATCGCCGCAGAGGCCGCCGATTGCGTGGCCGCCGTCATGCCCGCCACGATGCGCCCCGCCAGCAGAAGCCAGATCGTGCCCGCGACGCCCATCACGATGTAATCGAGCGACATGATGAAAAGCGCGCCCAGCAGGACGGGACGGCGGCCGTAACGGTCCGAGAGCGAGCCCAGAAGCGGCGCGCAGAGGAACTGCATCAGCGCGAAGGACGTGGCGAGAAGCCCGCCCCAGAGGGCGGCATTGGAGATGTCGCTGCCCGTCACCTCGCGCATGAGGTCGGGCATGACGGGCATGATCAGCCCGACGCCCATCGCGTCGATCACCACGGTGGAGACGAGGAAGGCCTTGGCGGTGCGCATCGCTCAGCCCGCGTCCCGGACGGCGCGGACGAAGGCGCGGGCCGCGTCGGGCGCGGTGCCGGTCAGCCGCTCGGGCGTGAAGGCGGCGGGGTCGATCTCGGGATAGGCGCGGGCGGCGGCGGCGATCAGGTCCGTGCCGCTCTGCGCGCTCTGCTCGGCGAGCGCCTTCACCGCGGCCTGCGCCTCGGGCCGGGGCATCTGGCGGGCCAGTGCGAAAGACAGCGCCTCGGCGGCCAGCGCCCCCTTCGCGGCGGCGAGCGTCGCGCGCATCGCGGCGGGATCGGGGGTCATGCCTTCGACGAGGGGGCCCGCGCGTTCCAGCGCCGCGGCCCCTGCGAGGCAGAGCTGCGGCAGCGTCATCCATTCGGTGAACCACGCGGCCCCATCGCGCTGGTGACGGTGCGTGGCTGAGATTTGCAGGCTATGAGACAGGCTTGCGGCGTGATATTGAAGCATAACGAGAACCGATGGCGCCACCGGGTTCTGCTTCTGCGGCATTGTCGACGACGCGCCGGTGCCGCCGAGCCGCACCTCTTGGACTTCCGACGCGGACAGCGCGATCAGGTCCTCGCCCAGCTTGCCGAGCGCGCCCGTCAGCCGTGCGATCCATTGCCCGAGCCTGAGGAGTGCACCGCGATCCGTGTGCCAGGACCGGCCCGGATCGGCGAGGTTCAGCGCCTGCGCCAAGGACGCGCGCAGGGCGGCCGGGTCGGGACCCAGCGCCGAGGCGGTGCCGGCAGCCCCTGACAGCGACACGGTGAGCCCGCTCCGGAGCGCGTCCATCTCGGATCGCAGCGTCAGAAGCGGCCAGCCCCAGCCCGCGACGACGGCGCCGAAGGTGGTGGGCGTCGCGTGCTGGCCATAGGTGCGCGCGGCCATGGGCAGGTCCGCATGGGCCTCGGCCAGCTGCGCCAGCGCGCGCAGGATGCGGGTCAGCCCGGTTTCGTAATGGCTCAGAACCCGGCGCAGCCGCAGCATCAGCGCGGTGTCCATGATGTCCTGCGAGGTCGCGCCGTGATGGATGTATTGCGCATGTTCGGGCGCTTGCATCAGCGTGCGGAAGGCCGCGACGAGGGCCGGGACCGGCACGCCGTTCTCGCCCGTGGCCTCGGCCAGTCCCGCCGGGTCGATCTGCAATTCGAGCGATGCGCGGTGGATGGCTTTCGCGCTGATCTCGGGGATGAGGCCCGCGGCACCCTGCACCTGGGCCAGTGCGCCTTCGACGATCAGCATCGCGCGGACTTCCGCCGTGTCCGAAAAGAGCCGCGCCACGTCGCCGGTGGGCACCAGCTTGCCGTAAAGCGCGCTGTCGAAGAGGCTCGCGCTCATGTCGCGGCGATCCTCGACAGATGCGCGGCCAGACCGGCGGGGTCGGAAAAGAACGGCGAATGCGAGGTCGCCATGCGGGTCACATCCTCGGGCGGGAAATCGGCGGCCATCTCGGCCTGAAACTCGGGCGGGATCGCGCTGTCCTCTTCGCAAAGGATATAGGCGCGGGGCACTGCCGCGTAGGTCGCGCCGAGCGTGACCTTGGTGTCCTGCGGCAGCACCGCCTGCGGGCAGACATTTTCGAGGGCGAACGCAACCTGTTCGTCGCTGCAATCGTGGTAGAACACCTCGCGCGCATGTTCGGGCAGGACGGAGAAGGTCACCCCGTCCTCGGCCTTCTGCACGGCCTTCAGGATCGGCTGGCGCGGGGCGCGCAGGCGCATCTCGATCAGGGAATGGTCGTCCCAGGGCACGTAGGCGCAGAGATAGACCAGCTTCTCGATATGGGTCGGGTTGAGATCGGCGGCGCGGCTGATCGGGTAGCCGCCCATGGAATGACCCACCACGATGGAGGGCCGGTCGAGGGCGGCATGGATCGCGGCGGCGTAATCGTCGAGCGTGACATCGCCGGCCGGGGTCGGATCGTAGCCATGGGATGGCAGGTCGATGGCCTTCGCGCTGTGCCCCAACGCCTCGAGTTCGGGGATCAGGTCGCGCCAGCACCACGCGCCGTGGCACGAGCCATGGACCAGAAGGAAATGCGCCATCGCTCCGGTCTCCTCAGTCGTTCGCGGTCACGGTGGTCAGGAAGTCCGACAGGATCCGGGCGAATTCCGCGGGTTCCTCGACGCAGGGCAGGTGGCCTGCGCCGCGGATCAGGTGGAATTCCGATCCCGCGATCAGGTCCACCGTCTCGCGCACGAGATCGGGCGGGGTCGAGCCGTCTTCCGACCCGGCGATGCCGAGGGCGGGCAGTTCAAGTGCTGCGGTCGTGGTGTAGAAATCGCTGCCCGAGATGGCCGCGCCACAGCCGGTCCAGCCTTCCATCGGTTGGCGCACGAACATGTTGCGCCAGGCGTGGAAGGCGTCGGTGCCGCGGAAGGCGTCGGAGAACCAGCGCTGCATCGTGGCATCCGCCAGCGCCTCGAGCCCGCCCGCCTCGGCTGCGGCGATGCGTTCGTCCCACATCTCGCGGGTGCCGATCTTGGCGCCGGTGTTCGACAGGACCAGCGCGCGGACCAGATCGCCGCGCTTGGCCGCGAGGCCTTGCCCGATCAGCCCGCCGATGGAAAGCCCCACGAAGATCACGCGGGAGAGGCCCAGATGCTCGATCAGCATCTCGACGTCGCGCACCAGCGTGCCCATGCCGTAGGGGGACTTGGTGAGCTGCGAGAGGCCGTGCCCGCGCTTGTCGTAGCGGATGAAGCGGAAGCCCGCGGGCAGAAGCGGCAGGATATCGTCCCAGAGCCGCAGATCGGTTCCGAGCGAGTTCGAGAACACCACCGGCACGCCGTCCGGGTCGCCATCCTCGCGGTAATTCAGCTTGATTCCGTCCAGTGCGGCAACGTGCATGATCCGGCTCCTCCCTCTGTGCTGCTTCTTCCTAGCGGCCTTCCCGGCGGATGCAAACGGCCATGGTCCGGCACATCTGCGACACTCGGGCAAGTGCGCCCACATTGCGGCGCGGGATCGCGCTTGCTAACGATCGTGCAGCAACGCGAGGAGACGTGCACATGCCCATCATCACCGAAATCGAGGACCTGCACCGGATCTATCGCCGCCGTGTGCCCAAGATGTTCTACGATTACACGGAATCGGGCAGCTGGTCGGAGCAGACCTTCCGCGAGAACAAGTCCGATTTCGACCGGATCTACTTCCGCCAGCGCATCGCCAAGGACATGGCGGACCGCAGCACGGCGACGAAGATGATCGGGCAGGACGTGTCGATGCCCGTGGCGCTGGCGCCCGTGGGCTTCACCGGTATGCAGCACTGGGACGGCGAGATCAAAGCCGCCCGCGCCGCCGAGAAGTTCGGCGTGCCCTATTCGCTGTCGACCATGTCGATCTGTCCCATCGAGGACGTGGCCGCCAACACCTCGAAGCCGTTCTGGATGCAGGTCTACACTCTCAAGGACGACGATTTCATGCAGCGGCTCTTCGACCGGGCCAAGGCCGCCAAGTGTTCGGCGGCGATCATCACGGTCGACCTGCAGCTCCTCGGCCAGCGGCACAAGGACGTCAAGAACGGCCTCTCGGCCCCGCCGAAGCTGACGCCCGCCTCCATCGCCAACATGATGACCAAGGTGCGCTGGGGCCTCGGGATGCTGTCCACCAAGCGGCGCTTCTTCGGCAATATCGTGGGGCACGCGAAGGGCGTGACGGATCCGTCCTCGCTGACGACCTGGACCGCGCAGGCCTTCGATCAGTCGCTCGATTGGGAGCGGATCAGGCAGTTCCGCAAGATGTGGGACGGCCCGCTCATCATCAAGGGCATCATGGATCCGCGCGATGCGAAGGAGGCGCTGAACGTCGGCGCCGATGCCATCGTCGTGTCGAACCATGGCGGCCGGCAGCTCGATGGCGCGCTGTCCTCGATCCGGGCGCTGGAGCCGATCATGGATGCGGTGGGCGACAAGATCGAGGTGCATCTCGATTCGGGTATCCGTTCGGGCCAGGATGTGCTGAAGGCGATCGCGATGGGCGCCAAGGCCACCTATATCGGCCGCGCCTATGTCTACGGGCTGGGCGCGATGGGGCAGGAGGGCGTGACGAAGTCGCTCGAGGTCATCCACCAAGAGCTCAGCACGACGATGGGCCTCTGCGGGCATCGCAACATCGAGGAGGTCGACCGCGACATCCTGATGGTGCCGAAGGGCTTCAGCGACGGATGGGATCGGGCGCCGCACGGCGCATGAGCGGCAAAAGCGCCGTCGGGATCGCCAGGAGCAGCAGCGCCAGTGCCGTGAACGAGGCCGCGAGGCCGAACGCCTCGGCCAAAAGCCCCATCATCGGCGGGCCGGCGAAGAACCCGGTATAGCCCACGACCGACAGGCGCGAGACCATCAGCGCGCGGTCGCGGGCGCGGATGCGCTTGCCCGCCCAGGCAAAGACCGTGGGCACGATCAGCGACAGGCCGAGCCCCATGATGGTGAACCCGACATAGGCGAGGCCCAGCTGCGGCGCATGGGCCGCCAGCGCCGCACCCGCCGCGGCGATGAGCGCGGCGGCCCGGATGAGAACCGATTCCCGCAGGTAACGCGTCGCGACCTGCCCGAAGAGCCGCCCGATCCCCATCGTGAGCCCCAGAAGCGCCGGACCGATGGCGCCCGCCGCCGCACCCGCATCGTGGCTGCGTTCGAGATGCAGCGCGGACCAGCCTTCGGTGCCCTGCTCGGCGAGGAAGGCAAGGCAGATGATCGCGCCGCCCGACATGACCAGCGGCCACGAAAGGGCCGGGGCGTCGGTCTGGCGCGCGGATGTCCCCGGCTCGTCGCCCGCGGGTTCGGCCGGGGCGGGCACGCGCAGCACGTAAAGGGCGGCAAGGGCGCTCAGGACCGCGACGGCGCCGAAGATGGCGAGGGGCGACGCGCCCCATTCCCGCGCGAGCCCGGCGGCAATGGCGGCGGCGGCATAGATCAGCGAATAGGTCGCGTGATTGAGGTTCATGAGGCCGCGCCCGCTCGCAGCCTCCAGCGCGCTGACCCGCGCATTCATCGCCACGTCCAGAAGGCCGTAGCCCGCGCAGGCCGCGACCATGGCCAGCGTGAAGGTGGCGGGGCTGCCCGCAAGCCCCGGCAGGACCGCGCCGCAGGCCGCAAGCCCGGTGATCCACCCCAGCGCCCGCGCGCCGAGGCGCCGTTCCAGCAGGGGGGCCAGCCACATCGCCGCCACCGCGCCCAACGTGGCGACCAGAAGCGCGAGGCCGAGGCCCGCATCGCTCAGCCCCGCGGCGCGCTTGACCTCCGGCACCGAAGCCGCGAAGGCACCCCAGAAGAGACCCAGCGCCATGAAGGACATGACGGGCCCACGGCTCAGGCGGATATCGGCGGCGAATCCCATGGCCCCCGCTTCGCACGGCGCGCGCCTCCGGGCCAGAGATCACGCGCGGGCCGGGATGCGGCGGATTCCCCGTTTCCACACTTGTCAAACCGCCGCATCCGCTATATCGCGCGGGCTTCACGCGGGGATACAGCCTTGGAGGATCCCCGCCCGTATAATGGAGAGCTTAGATATGGCTGGAGAGATTCCTGATCTTCACGCCCTGGAACGGACGGGGACAGGCAAGGGCGCCGCTCGTCAGGCACGCCGTGATGGCATGGTTCCGGGCATCGTTTTCGGTGGTGACGTCGACCCGCTGCCGATCAACATCCCGTTCAACGCGCTGATCAAGCGCCTCAAGGCCGGTCGCTTCAAGGCGACCCTGTTCAACCTCAAGGTTGACGGCCATGACGACGTGCGGGTGATCTGCCGCGACGTGCAGCGCGACGTGGTCAAGGACCTGCCGACGCATTTCGACCTGATGCGCCTGCGCCGCACCTCGAAGATCGCGATCTTCATCCCGGTCGAGTTCACCGGCGAAGAAGAATGCCCCGGCCTGAAGGCGGGCGGCGTGCTGACCGTGATCCGCCCCGAGATCGAGCTGGTCGTGACCGCCGGCGACATCCCCGAGAAGGTGGTCGTCGACCTGTCCAAGCTCGAGATTGGCGATTCGGTGTCGGCCTCCGACGTCGAGATGCCCGCCGGCACCAAGCCCACGATCGACCGCGACTTCGCAATCTGCTCGATCTCGGCGCCGTCCGGCCTCGCCGCCGCGGACGAGGACGAAGAAGCGCCCGAAACCGAGGTCATCGAGCAGAACGCCGAGACCGTCGAGGGCGAGACGGAGCAGGGCGAGGAGTAATCCCGCCAGCCTGCATGGATCGAACGGCCGCGCCCCCGGGGCGCGGCCGTTTTCGTTTGTGCGGTTTGCAGCGCGCCGCCCGGTGGCCTATCTGTGGCGCGACACGAAGGAGAGGCACGCGATGAAACTGCTGGTCGGCCTTGGCAATCCCGGTCGCGACTATGCCGGGAACCGCCACAATATCGGCTTCATGGCGCTCGACCGCATCGCCGAGGATCACGGGCTCACGCCCTGGAAGTCGAAATTCCAGGGCCTGATCGCCGAGGGGCGTCTCGGGGCGGACAAGGTGCTGCTGCTGAAGCCCGGCACCTACATGAACCGCTCCGGCCAAGCCGTTGGCGAAGCGGCGCGTTTCTACAAGATCGAGCCCGAGGACATAATCGTGTTCCACGACGAGCTGGACCTCGCGCCGGGGCGGCTCAAAGTGAAACAGGGCGGCGGGCATGCGGGCCATAACGGCCTGCGGTCCATTCACGCGCATATCGGCGAGAATTATGGCCGCGTGCGGCTCGGCATCGGGCATCCGGGCCGCAAGGAGCTGGTTTCGGGCTACGTGCTGCACGATTTCGCCAAGGCGGATCAGGACTGGCTCGACGATCTGCTCCGCGGCATCTCGGACGGCGCGCCGATGCTTGCAGATGGCGACAATGCGGGGTTCATGAACAAGGTCGCCCTGCGCACCGCGCCGCCGCGCAGTTCAACATCGCCCGCCAAGACGACGGCAACCAAGGAAAAATCCGAACCCGAGCCCACGCCGCAGGCGGAAAGCGAGCCGCGCTCGCCGCTGCAGCGCCTGGTCGACCGGTTCAAGTAAGGGAGCGACCCGTGGAAAAAGATGCCTCCGTCAACGTGCTGGGCGCGCCTCTGGCGCTCTGTTCCAGCGACCCGCTGACCGGGTTCTTCCGGGACGGCGCCTGCAATACCTGCGCCGAGGATCGCGGCAGCCACACGGTCTGCGCCGTGCTGACCGCGGAATTTCTGGCCTATTCCAAGTATGTGGGGAACGATCTTTCCACGCCGCGGCCGGAGTTCAACTTCCCGGGCCTGAAGCCGGGCGACCGCTGGTGCCTCTGCGCCGGTCGCTTCATGCAGGCGCATGAAGAGGGCTGCGCACCTAGGGTTTCGCTGGCCTCGACCCATCAAAGAGCGCTTGAGGTGGTGCCGATGGAGGTGCTTGAGGTTTACAAAATCGAACAGGATTGATCGGTTTGGGCTGATAATTACAGCATCTGATTCTCTTTTTCGATCAATTCCGGAGATTTCTGCAATGCTGCGATCCCCGGCAGCCCGTCGCCCATCAATTCGTCGATGAACAGCGACATGAGCTGGCCGCGGCCCGACACCTCGGCCTTGCGATAGATCGCATTCGTCTGCGCCTTGATCGTCCCTTCCGAGGCCCCCCGGATCGCGGCCATCTCGGCGGTGGATAGCCCCTTGATCGAGAACAGCGCCACGTCGCGTTCGGCGGGCGTCAGGCGCCATTGCTCGAAGCGCTCCTCGAGGACTTTGTGAAATGCCCCCGAGGCGAGGCGCAGATTGGCCTCCGCCTGCGCCTGCGCCTTCTGGCTGCGATAGAGCAGAAGCGCGGTCACGCACACCCCCGCAAGAAGCCCGAGTGCGGCTGCGACCTCGATCAGTTCGTAAAGCGCCCAGGAGATCGGTTGCCGGCTGAATCCGAAGACCGAGCTCAGCAATTCCCACTGGAAGAATAGCGCCGTGACCAGTTGGAAGCCCAGCAGGAGGGCGAGCCCGATGCGGGTGCGCAGCCGCATCGTCAGTCCCGCGACGGAAGACGATCAGTCATCGTCATCATCGTCGTCGTCATCGCCGCCGCCACCGCCACCGCTGCCGCTGTTCCCGCCGCTGCCGCTGTTGTCGTCGTCATCGTCGTCATCGTCGTCATCGTCGTCGTCGCGATCGTCGTCCCGGTCGTCGTCGTCATCATCGTCGTCGTCGCGGTCGTCCCTGTCCTCCCGGTCGTCGTCGTCCCGATCGTCGTCATCGCGGTCGTCATCGTCGCGATCCACGTAGTCGCGCAGGATCACGCCGTTGGAGGGGTTCAGGATGATTTCCCGCCGTCCCGCAGGGCCTTGCGCGACGATGCGCAGGCGTCCGAGCCAGGTCTGCGTGATCCGGAAATTGCGGTAGCCCTGCCGCTGAAGCTGCTCGATCACCTGGTCGCGCGCCGTCTGCGCCTGGCCCGGACCGGCGCAGGCAAGCGCCGCGGCCGCCGTCAGAAGAAAGCTGCGGCGGTGCATCAGGGTGCCTCCGGATCCCGGCGCCGAAACGCCGGGATCGTCTTTGGACGCTGTGCGTCAATCGTCGTCATCATCATCCTCATCGTCGTCGCGATCATCGTCGCGATCATTGTCGTCGTCCCGGTCGTCGTCGCGGTCGTCGTCACGATCATCATCATCGTCACGATCATCGTCGCGGTCGTCATCCCGGTCATCATCGTCGTCCCGGTCATCGTCCCGGTCGTCGTCATCCTCGTCGTCGTCGTCGTCCCGATCGTCATCATACGAATCGTCGTCGTCATCGTCATCCCCGTCGACGAAATCCTCGTCTCGGATGTCGATGCTGACGCCCTGCGAGATCTGCTCGCCCGCCGCGCTTTCCACCTCCTGCTTGAGGATCTGGCCCGTGGCGCTGTCATAGACGACCTCGAGCTTGGTGTCGCCGCGCAAGGCTTCGGCCTTGATCTGGGTCGGACCGGTCTTGATCTCGATGGCGGTGAAGCCCTGCGACTGCAGATCGGCGATGATCTGGTCGGTCGCGGATTGCGCCTGGGCGTAAGCGCCGCCGAGGGCGAGCGCGCCCACGGTGCCGAGCAGAATGGAACGAATGGTCATGGCAAGTCTCCTTTGTCGAATGCAAGGCCAGCGCGGCCTTGCCTCGATCAAAGAGCGGATCTCGCCGATCAGGCCATTCAACCGGGGTTTAGGGCAAGCGCCGTAAACCCGCGATAGAGGCCCATAAACCCAAGTTTATGCAATATCGCGTCCGAGAGCCTTGGCGACGGTGAAGATGTCCTTGTCGCCCCGGCCGCACATGTTCATGCAGATGATATGGTCCGCGGGCAGGTCCGGCGCGATCTTCATCACGTGGGCCAATGCGTGGGAGGGCTCGAGCGCGGGGATGATGCCCTCGCTCTCGCAGCAAAGCTGGAACGCCTCGAGCGCCTCGACATCGGTTATCGAGACGTATTTCGCCCGCCCGATATCGTGCAGCCAGGAATGCTCGGGCCCGATGCCCGGATAATCGAGGCCCGCCGAGATCGAGAACCCCTCGAGGATCTGGCCGTCCTCATCCTGCAGCAGATAGGTGCGGTTGCCATGCAGCACGCCGGGGCGGCCGCCGGTCAGCGAGGCGCAATGCTCCATCTTCTCGTTCACGCCCTTGCCGCCGGCTTCGACGCCGATGATGTTCACGGACGGATCGTCGAGGAAGGGATAGAACAGCCCCATGGCGTTCGATCCGCCGCCGATGGCCGCGATGATCGTGTCGGGCAGGCGGCCCTCGGCCTCGTGCATCTGTTCGCGCGTCTCCTTGCCGATGATCGACTGGAAGTCGCGGACCATGGCCGGGTAGGGGTGCGGGCCCGCCACGGTGCCGATGCAGTAGAAGGTGTCGCGCACATTGGTCACCCAGTCGCGTAGCGCGTCGTTCATCGCGTCCTTGAGCGTGCCGCGGCCCGACGTCACCGGCACCACCTCGGCGCCCAGAAGCTTCATGCGGAAGACGTTGGGTTGCTGGCGTTCGACGTCATGCGCGCCCATGTAGACCACGCATTTCAAGCCGAATTTGGCGCAGACCGTCGCGGTCGCGACGCCGTGCTGGCCCGCGCCCGTCTCGGCGATGATGCGGGTCTTGCCCATGCGGCGGGCGAGGATGATCTGGCCCAGCACGTTATTGATCTTGTGCGCGCCGGTATGGTTCAGCTCGTCGCGCTTCATGTAGACCTTGGCGCCGCCCAGCCGCTCGGTCAGGCGCTCGGCGAAATAGAGCGGCGAGGGCCGGCCCACGTAATGCTTCCAGAGGAAATGCATCTCGTCCCAGAAGCTCTGGTCGGTCTTGGCGTGCTCGTACTGCGCCTCCAGTTCGAGGATCAGCGGCATCAGCGTCTCGGAGACGAAACGGCCACCGAAATCGCCGAAACGGCCCTTCTCGTCGGGGCCGGTCATGAAAGAGTTGACGAGTTCGTTCATAGCTTGGCGCTCCCAGGTCACTTGCGCCCGTACCTAAGCAAGAGCGCCCCGCGTGACCAGAGGAAAACTGTCGCGGGCCGGGCGCCTCAATGCAGCTTCAGCTTCGGCCGCAGCACCTTGTTCACCCGCCCCGCGGCGATCATGAACGCGCCGGTGACGTAGCCGTGCACCGCCAGAAGATGCATGCGGTAAAGCGAGTTGTAGGCAAAGCGCGCGATGCGGCCCTGCAGCGCCATCGACCCGCCCATCAGGTTGCCCATGAGCGAGCCGATCGTCTCGAACCGCGACAGGTTCACCAGCGCGCCGTGGTCCTTGTAGACGAAGTCGCGCGGCTTTTGCCCCGACAGGATGCGGTTGATGTTGTCGAAGACGCAGGACGCCATCTGGTGCGCCGATTGCGCACGAGGCGGGATCGGACGGTCCTGCCCGGGCAGCGTGCAATTGGCGCAATCGCCGATGGCGAAGATGCGGTCGTCCTTGGTGGTCTGCAGGGTGGGGCGGACCATGATGCGGTCGATCCCGTCCAGCTCCAGATCGCTCATCTGCGAGACGCCGTGATCGCCGCGCACGCCCGCCGCCCAGAGGATCATGTCGGCCTCGATGGGCTCGGCATCTTTGACGTGCACGCGGTTCTTCTCGATCTCGGAGACCATCGCCCCGGTGCGCACGTCGATCCCAAGGGCGCGCAGCTCGGTCGTGGCGGCCTGCGACAGGTCCTCACGCAGGGCGGGCAGGATGCGCGGGCCCGCCTCCAGAAGCGAGACCTCGAGCGCGTCCTCGTCGAACACCTCGAGCCCGTAGGTGCGCAGACCCTTGGCGGCGTTGAACAATTCCGCCGAAAGCTCGACCCCCGTGGCGCCGCCGCCGACGATGCAGATCCGCAGCTTCGCATCCGCCTCGCCGCGCTGGCGCCGTTCGTTGACCCGGAGGCAGGCATTCAGGAGCCGCTTGCGGAACGCATCGGCCTGGGGGCGGTTTTCCAGGAACATCGCGTTTTCCCGCACGCCCGGGATGCCGAAATCGTTCGAGACCCCGCCGATGGCCAGCACGAGGTAATCGTAGCGGATCTCGTGGCGATCGATGACGATCTCGCCCTCCTCGTCGAACAGCGGCGCGGTGACGATCTTCTGGCGCTCGCGGTCGATGCGTTCGAGCGTACCGTTGAAATAGCGATAGCCCCATCGCGCCGCATGGCCGCCATAGCCGACCTCGTCGAGGTTCGGGTCGAGGGAACCCGCCGCCACCTCGTGCAGAAGCGGTTTCCAGACATGGGTGCGGTCGCGGTCCACGAGGATGATGTCGTGTTTCGCGCGACCGTATTTCGCCCCAAGCCGCCGCACGAGTTCGAGCCCGCCTGCGCCGCCGCCGACGACGACGATCTGGGTTTTCGGCTCCGCCATGGCCATCTCCGCGTTTTCGTTCCGGTTGCCTTCAATGTCGCCCGGAAGTGGCGCAGGACAAGGGGTCCTGTGCCGCGAAGCCCGATTGCGGCCGTCCGCGCGGCCCGTCTGCCCCGTTTTCGTGCGCCCCGCGCGGGCAGGGGCCGGGCACCGGTGCGGTCTGCGGGTCAGGCCCGGTGGGCGCCGTCCGCGAGCGTTTTCACGAAGTCGAGCACCTCGGAGACCGCCTTGCCCTTGGCCATCTCGCTCACGATGGCCGAGCCCACGACGCAGCCATCGGCGATCGCCGCGATGCTTTCGGAGGCGGCGGGGGTCTTGATGCCGAAGCCCACGATCACCGGCAGATCGGTCTGCGACTTGATCCGGGCCACTTCGGGGGCCACGTCCTCGGCCTGCGCCTCGGCGGCGCCGGTGATGCCGGTGATCGAGACGTAATAGACGAAGCCCGACGTGTTCTCGAGCACCTTGGGCAGGCGCTTGTCGTCGGTGGTGGGCGTGGCGAGGCGGATGAAGTTCAGCCCGGCCTTCTGGGCGGGGATGCACAGCTCGTCGTCTTCCTCGGGCGGCAGGTCGACGATGATGAGCCCGTCGATCCCGGCTTCCTTGGCCTGCGAAAGAAATCGGTCCACGCCGCGCGAATAGATCGGGTTGTAATAGCCCATCATCACGATCGGCGTCTCGTCATCGTCGGCGCGGAAGTCGCGCACCATTTGCAGCGTCTTGTCGAGGGTCATGTGCCCCGCAAGCGCGCGCTGCCCGGCCTCCTGAATGGTCGGGCCGTCGGCCATGGGGTCGGTGAAGGGCAGGCCCAGTTCGATGATGTCGACACCGGCGGCGGGAAGTCCCTTGACCAGGTCGAGCGAGGTTGGCACGTCTGGATCGCCCGCCATCACGTAGGATACGAAGGCCTTCTTGCCCTCGGCGCGGAGCTTGGCGAACTTGGCGTCGATCCTGGTCATGTTACTCTTTCCCTCTGGCCCGGGGCGTTGAGTGCCGGAAGGGCCGGGGAAAATCAATGGCCCATCGACACCGGCCCCGGTGTCGCGGCGAAGGAGGCGAGCATGCGTATTGTATTCACCGGTGGCAGCGGCAAGGCCGGGCGGCACGTGCTGCCCTATCTGCGCGATCAGGGACATCGCATCCTGAACCTCGACCGGGTGCCGCTGGGCGCGGACGGGATCCATGACCTGAAGGTCGACCTGACCGACAGCGGGCAGGTCTGGAACGCGATGACGCAGCTTTTCGATCTGTCCGATCTCGACGGGGCGGGCGTCGAGCCGCTCGATGCCGTCGTGCATTTCGCCGCCGTGCCGCGGATCGGCCTCGTGCCCGACAACGTGACCTTCGCCGAGAATGCCACCGCGACCTACAATGTCATCGAGGCGGCGGTGAAGCTCGGCGTGCCGAAGATCATCTTCGCCTCCTCCGAGACGACCTACGGCATCTGTTTCGCCCAGGGCGAGGTGCTGCCCGACTACCTGCCCATCGACGAAGATCACCCCACCGTGCCGCATGACAGCTACGCCATGTCGAAGGTCTGCAACGAGGCCACCGCGCGGTCCTTCCAGGCGCGCTCAGGCCCCGACATCTACGGACTCAGGATCAACAACGTCATCGAGCCGCATGAATACGCCGAGAATTTCCCCGCCTATGTCGCCGACCCGGATCTGCGCCGCCGCAACATCTTCGCCTATATCGACGCGCGCGATCTCGGGCTGATGGTCGAGCGCTGCCTGCAGACGGACGGGCTGGGCTACGAGGTGTTCAACGTGGCCAATCCCGAACCCTCCGTCGATCTGGGCACCGCCGCCATCGCCGAACGTTTCTATCCCGGCGTGCCCTTCAAGGCCGAGATGGGCGCGTATGAGACCTTCTATTCCATCGAAAAGGCTCGCCGCCTGCTGGGTTTCGCGCCGCCCGAGCGCTGGCGCGAAGCGCTGGGCATGGGGGCGCGCCCCGAATGAGCGCGGGTTGACCTGTATCAAGGCGCGGAGCGGACGGTTTCCCTAGCGTCCTGTCGATCCCCGATACGACAGGAGACGCGACATGGCGCCCAAGGATGTTCCCGCCCCGCCCCCGCCCGTGACCGACGAGACGGCGCCCGCGCCGATGGCGCCCGAGACCGCGCCCGTGGCCTTCGAGCAGGGCGGATACCCCTACGACACACGGCTCTCTCGTCGCAGTTACGAGCGGGAAAAGGCGCGGCTTCAGGCCGAGCTTCTGAAGGTGCAGCTCTGGGCGCAGGAGACCGGCCAGAAATTCGTTCTTCTTTTCGAAGGGCGCGATGCCGCCGGAAAGGGCGGCACGATCAAGCGCTTCACCGAGCATCTCAATCCCCGCTCCGCGCGGGTCGTCGCGCTCAACAAGCCCACCGACGAGGAGCGGGGGCAATGGTATTTCCAGCGCTATATCGAGCACCTGCCGACCCGCGGCGAGATCGTGCTTTACGACCGGTCGTGGTACAACCGCGCAGGCGTCGAGCGGGTGATGGGCTTCTGCCAGCCGCATGAATACCTCGAATTCATGCGCCAGACGCCCGAACTGGAACGGATGCTCGTGCGCTCCGGCATCCGGCTTTACAAATACTGGTTCTCCGTCACCCGCGCCGAGCAGCGCCAGCGTTTCGCCAGCCGCGAGACCGATCCGCTGAAGCAGTGGAAGCTGTCGCCCATCGACAAGGCGAGCCTCGGGCGCTGGGACGACTACACCGAGGCCAAGGAGGCGATGTTCTTCTACACCGACACCGCCGATGCGCCCTGGACCATCGTGAAATCCGACGACAAGAAGCGCGCGCGGCTGAATTGCATGCGGCATTTCCTCGCCTCGCTCGATTATCCCGGCAAGGATCCGCGTATCGTGCGGGCGCCCGACCCGTTGATCGTGGGCCGTGCGGCGCATGTGATCCAGCACGATCTGCACATCCTGGGCGCATCGCTGCATCCCGCCGTCGAAGCGCCCGCGGTGCCGTCCGGCGCCTGACGCGGCATAATTCTTGCGTGGCTTTCGGGGTGGGCGTAAGGCCCGCCCATGGCACTCCTGCATCTGTCCTTTGCCCAGCATCTGCGCGCCGCGACGATCCTTGGCCTGCCGCTTGTCGGCGGGCATCTGGCGCAGTTTGCCATCGGGCTGACGGACGCGATCATGATCGGCTGGTACGGGGTCACAGAGCTGGCCGCGCTCACGCTTGCGGTCACCGTCTTCATGACCTTCTTCATGTTCGGCACGGGCTTTGCCTTCGCGGTCATGCCGATGGTGGCGAGCCATGCGGCGCAGGGCGAGGACGTGCAGGTGCGCCGGGTCACGCGGATGGGCCTCTGGCTGTCGGCGATGTTCTTCGTGGCCACGCTGCCGGTCTTCTGGTTCTCCGGACCGATCCTGCGCGCGCTCGGGCAGGAGGCGGCGCTGGCCGCGGAAGCCCAGGCCTATCTGCGCATCGCAGGCTTCGGGCTTCTGCCAGCGCTGGGCGTGATGGTGCTGAAAAGCTACCTCGCGGGGATGGCGCATACCCGGGCGGTGTTCTGGATCACCGTGCTGGCGGCGGTTCTGAACGTGCCGTTCAACTGGGTGCTGATCTTCGGGCGCGCGGGCTTTCCCGAACTGGGGATCGAGGGCGCGGCCATCGCCTCGGTGCTGACCCACGGGGTCGCGGCGCTGGGCGCGGCGATCTATGCCCGCCGCAAGCTGCCGCGGCACGAGCTCTTCACCCGGTTCTGGCGGCCCGATCCGGAAAGCCTCGCCTCGGTCTTCCGGCTGGGCTGGCCCATCGGGCTGACCAACCTGTCCGAAATCGGCCTCTTTGCGACCTCCTCGATCCTGATGGGCTGGCTTGGCGCCGTGGCGCTGGCCGCGCATGGCATCGCGATCCAGCTCGCCACGGCGGTCTTCATGATCCAGGTGGGCCTGTCGAATGCCGCCACGATCCGGGCGGGCAACGCCCATGGGCGCCGGGACGCGCCACACCTGGCGCGCGGGGCGCAGGCGGCGCTGGCGCTTTCGGGGGCGGTCTCGCTTCTGGGGATGGCGGTGTTCATCCTGGCGCCCGAGCCGCTGATCGGGCTGTTCCTCGATCCCGCGGACCCCGCGCGGGCGCAGATCATCGCCATCGGCACCGGGCTCATGGTCATGGCCGCGCTCTTCCAGGTGGTGGACGGGGTGCAGGTCGTCGCGCTCGGGCTGCTGCGCGGGGTGCAGGATACCCGGGTGCCGATGGGCATGGCGGCCTTCGCCTATTGGGTCGTGGGGTTGCCCACGGCGCTGTTCTTCGGCTTCACGCTGGGCTGGTCCGGGATCGGCGTGTGGCTCGGGCTTGTGCTGGGGCTCGGCGTTGCCGCGGCGCTCTTGCTGATGCGGTTCTGGCGGCGCGCGCTGCCCGCCTTCGCCGCCACCGGCCAGAGCCTTGCGCCCGAGCGCGCGGGCCAATAGAAGCGCGCCGTCACGGCATCAGGAAAGGGCAGGGACATGGGCTTTCGCATGGGGATCGTCGGCTTGCCGAACGTGGGCAAATCCACCCTCTTCAACGCGCTGACGCGGACCGCCTCCGCGCAGGCGGCGAATTTCCCGTTCTGCACGATCGAACCCAATGTCGGCGAGGTCGCGGTGCCCGATCCGCGCCTGGAGACGCTGGCCGAGATCGGCAAATCGAAGCAGATCATCCCGACCCGCATGACCTTCGTCGACATCGCGGGGCTGGTGAAGGGCGCCTCCAAGGGCGAGGGGCTCGGCAACCAGTTCCTCGCGAATATCCGCGAGGTGGACGCCATCGCCCATGTGCTGCGCTGTTTCGAGGATGGCGATGTGGTGCATGTGGATGGCCGCGTCGATCCCGTCTCGGATGCCGAGACGATCGAGACCGAGCTGATCATCGCCGACATGGAAAGCCTCGAGAAGCGGCTGCAGAACATCACCCGCAAGGTGCGCGGCGGCGACAAGGAGGCCGTGCAGCAGGAACGCCTGATGAAGCGCGCGCTCGAGGCGCTGAACGAAGGCAAGCCCGCCCGCGTAGTCGAGGTGGCCGAGGATGACCTCAAGCAATGGCGCATGCTGCAGCTGCTGACCGCCAAGCCGGTGCTCTATGTCTGCAACGTCGCCGAAGAGGACGCGGCGACCGGCAACGCCCATTCCGAGGCCGTGGCCAGCATGGCCGCCGCGCAGGGCAACGCGCATGTGGTGATCTCCGCCCGCATCGAAGAGGAAATCTCGCAGCTCGATGCCGAGGAAGCGGCGATGTTCCTAGAGGAGATGGGCCTCGAGGAAGCGGGCCTCGACCGGCTGATCAAGGCGGGCTACCAGCTTCTGCAGCTCGAGACCTATTTCACCGTCGGTCCCAAGGAGGCCCGTGCCTGGACCATCCCGATCGGCACGCCTGCGCCGAAAGCGGCCGGCGTGATCCACGGCGATTTCGAGAAGGGTTTCATCCGCGCCGAAACCATCGCCTACGACGATTTCGTCAGCCTCGGTGGCGAGCAGCCCGCCAAGGATGCGGGCAAGATGCGCGCCGAGGGCAAGAGCTACATCGTCAAGGACGGCGATGTGCTGCATTTCCTCTTCAACACCTGAGGCAGGGGCTGGGGGTCGCGCCCGCCCGCGCCGCTACCACAGCGTCGGCTGCGCGATGCGGCCCGCCTGACCGCTGTCGCGATGATTGGCCGCGCTGCGCGGCGCGATGCCCATATCCTCGAGCCGCTCGCGCGGCATGGTCTCGAGGCGTGCGGCATCGCGGGCGATCCGGCGGGCTTCGCGCAGATCGCGGAAGAACTGCGTGAACGGGTTGTTCAGGATGCGGCGAGGCAGGGTGAGGATGCGGTCCATGTCGGTGTCTCCGATGGTGAGCGTTGCGATGCCTCCATCCTCGACACCGCCCGTCATCGCAGCGCAAAATTCCGGCTGCGGTGGTGCGCCATGCGTGCAATAATTCCGTTAAATCGTCGTCTTTAAGCGTAAAATGGCGCGCTTGCGTGCCTTTCCCCAGTCGGACCCATCCATGCCCCGCGTCGTCCTGCATCTTTCCGGGTCCTTCCGCGCCGAACGGGAGGGGATACCGCTCGAGGGGCTGTCGCGGCGGGCGCAGGGGCTCCTGGCCTATCTCGGCTGCCAGCCCGCCATGCGGGCCGAGCGAAGCGCGCTGGCCGATCTTCTGTGGTCCGATCGCGGCGAAAGCCAGGCGCGCGCATCGCTGCGCCAGGAATTGTCCGTCCTGCGCAAGGCGCTGGGCGATGCGGTGGAGGCCAACCGCCAGGCGGTGTGGCTCGTGCCCGACCACGTCGAGATCCGTCATGGCCCGGGCGTCTTCCTGCAGGGTTTCGATCTGCAATCCGAAGGTTTCGAGGACTGGCTGCGGGCGCAGCGGCAGATGAGGGCCGCGCCCTTGCCCGCGCATGCGCCGGTCGCCGCCGCGCCGCAAGGCACGCGCCCGACGCTGGCGGTGCTGCCCTTCAGCGAGATCGGCGCCCCCGAGACCGACATGTTCGCCGAGGGCATCGTCGAGGAAATCACCGGCGCGCTCAGCCGCAGCCGGGATTTCAACGTGATCGCCCGGCAATCGACCTTCGCACTGCGGGATGCGCCCCTGTCGGTGCCGGATATCGCGGAACGCTTGGGCGCGGATTACCTGCTCGAAGGCTCCGTGCGGCGCTCGGGCGACCGGGTGCGGATTTCGGTGCAGCTCGTGTCGGGCGGGGACGGGCATACCCGCTGGGCGGAGCGTTTCGATGACCGGCTCGACGATCTCTTCGATCTGCAGGACCGGATCGCCGCCCATGTGGCGGGGCAGTTGTCGCCCAATCTCCGCGCCGCCGAGATCCTGCGAGCGCGGCGGCAGCCGCCCGAGGTGCGCAGTTCCTACGATCTCGTGCTGACCTCGATGCCGCATTTCTGGGTGCACGACCCCGAAGAGAACCGGCGCGCGCTGGCCCTGCTCGACCGGGCGGTCGAAAAGGACCCCGAATCCGGCCATGCGCATGCGATGAAGGCGTGGTGCCATGCCCATGAATGCTGCTACCTCTGGACGCTGAAGCCCGATACGGCGCGCGCCGCCGCCCGTGCGGCCTTCGACCGGGCCTTGCCGCGCGCCGGGGACAATTCGGCCACGATGACCGCGTTGAGCGCCGTTGCCGCTTTGGCATTGAGGGACTTTTCCAGCTCCGAGGATCTCGCGGTCCGGGCGGTGGAGCTCGATCCCAACAACGCCTGGGCGTTTCTGCGCCTCGGCTGGGTCGAAGTCTATCTCGGGCGGCACGAGAGCAGCCTTGGCTATTTCGACCGTGCGCAGGAGCTCAGCCCGCTCGATCCGTTCCTCTTCAACATCGATTTCGGACGCTCCGCCGCGGTCCGGGCCATGGGCCGCTACGACGAGGCGGTCGCGCTGATCGAAAGGGGGCTGCGCGCCGCCCCGAAAGCGCATTGGGCCTACCGGATGCTCTTCGGCACGTTGTGGCTGAAGGGCGATCGCGACCGGGCCATAGAGGCGGGCCGCAAATGGCTGGCCGCCCATCCCGGCCTGTCGACCGAGACCCTGCTCGAGGGCCTGCCGTCCTGGCATCACGACCCCGATTACCTGAAGGTCCTGACCGACTTCGCCAAGATCATCCCGCCCGAGCCGTCAGGCGGCACCTGACCGGAATGCGGTTCTTCGCCCGGCTGGCGGCGGGTTTTGACCCGGGGCCGGAGTGGAATTGCTCGCCTCCTCTCGTTGCTTGGCCTCGCGACACGGGTCGTTTTGGGACCGTTCCAAAACGCATCGGAAATGGGGGGCTTTTTTGCCTTGTTTGTCAGATGCCGGACCTCTAAACGGGTCAGCGGAGACGTGGCCGAGTGGTCGAAGGCGCTCCCCTGCTAAGGGAGTAGGCGGGAAACCGTCTCGAGGGTTCGAATCCCTTCGTCTCCGCCATTATCACCATTGCGAACCAGTGACACCGCCCTGACGGGCGCGGATTTTTCCGTGTTATCAAAGGGGTTTGCGTGGATCGACCGAACCTCATAGACGCGCTGCCAGGCCGACGCTGGGCTCAGAATGGCCCTCAGTCTCAGTTTGGGCGAACCTCGTCCGTTCCGGTCCGGTCCTCTTTTCTTACGATTTTTCAACGACCTGCCTTTGAAATCCGCCAAAATCCAAACGCGCGTTCCGAACGATGTCGATGGAAACATAGACGGAACACGCGGTAGGCGCGTTGCTCGGGATGCCAGCGTAAAATGGCGGATTGCTTGGGTAGGTTCGCATCCCATTCACTCACCGAAACCCCTGATGACAAACCATTTTGGCACCGCTAGCGTTCAAGAACCTCGGATTGGTTCAGATCGATGCGGAGGCTGAGCCAAACCAAATACCGAGAACAATCCCAGGATGACCGCATGAACCCATTTGACATCATTCCAGACACCCACGGCCAATCCGCCAAACTTGACGCTGCCCTCGCTGTGCTGGGGTGGAGGCGGAGTGCTCTCGGATGGACCCATCCCGATCCGGATCGACAGATCGTTTTTCTGGGAGACTTCATTGACCGTGGGCCGGATAATCGGGCTGTTCTCAAGACCGTCCGCGAACTTGTCGATGCAGGCAAGGCCAAGGCGATCATGGGCAATCATGAGCTCAACGCTCTCCACTTCCACACGATGCACCCCGATGATGGTCAGCCGCTTCGTGCGCATTCGCCGAAAAACATCCGGCAGCACCGAACGTTCCTGGACCAGTTCCCGCCCGGCGATCCGCAGACGCGCGACGTTCTGGACTGGATGCGAAGCCTGCCTCTGTTTCTTGAGGAGGACGGGTTTCGTGCCGTGCACGCCTGCTGGATCGACGCCTCATTGGATCGGCTCAAGACGCTGACCGGGAATGGCGTGCTGACCGAGGAACAGCTGATCCGAGCTGCCGATCGCGACGAAGCCGACGAGATGTTTATCTTGGCCGAGCAGATTACGAAGGGGCCAGAGCATCGGCTACCGGAAGGCTGGTCGTTCACGGACAAGGACGGGACGGAGCGAGATCATGTGCGCCTGCAATGGTGGAACGCGGCCGCTCGCACCTGGCGCGACATAGCGATCTCTGTGCCGTCAATTGAGGGCCTGCCTGACGAAAACCTGCCGGAGACGCTTTCGGCACAGACCTATCCAGCCACTGCGCGACCGGTGTTCTTCGGGCATTACTGGTTGAGTGGCGACCCGGTCCTACAGGCACAGAATGCGCTTTGCCTCGACTATTCTGCGGGCAAGGAAGGCCCACTGGTCTCTTATGATATGTCCGACCTGGCCGGACCGCTTTCGAAGGACAAGATCCGGGTACATCCGGCGATCAGCTAAAACGGGTGGCCATCAGTCGAACACCCTTTCCGGCTGCTCGACCCATGGCAGCTCCGCCACGCCGCAGAGGTCGAAGATCGACAACACCGTGGGCTCGCGCCGCAGCACCAGCCGTTCCAGCACCGATGGCGATAGCCATGCCAGCCGGATCACGCGGCTGACATAGCGGTCGGAGATACCTTCCTCTCTGGCGAGATCGGCGATGGTGTTGACGTCGCCGCGCTCAAGCCTGCGCCGCCAGTCCCACGCCCGGCCGATGGCGCGCAGCAGGCGGGCGTCCTGGCCGCGATCCATGGCCACCTCTATCTCCTTGGGCGGCAGGATGCGCGGACGGCCGCCGCGATTGCGCAGGGTGAGCGGAATGTGGACGCGGAGGGTTTCCGGCTCTGCCATCACGCCACCTCCGGCTTGGCCGGTGCCATCAACGCGGCAATCGCACCCAAGCCCTCATGTCGGAGATCGACCGCCAGACCGGCGTCGCTGGCGGTGACCCGCGCCACCAAGAGCCGGACCACGCGCGCCTGTTCTGCCGGGATCAGCGCCTTCCACATGTCGTCGAATTGGGTCAGCGAGGCGCTGATGTCCGCCTCGCCAAGGTCTGGCCGGTCCTTGCGCAGGGTCCGCGACACCCGCGCGGCAACCTCCGGCGTGCGCAGCAGGCGACGGATTTCGCCGACCACGGCATCCTCGACCATGCCACCCGGCAACCGCTGCGGCCCGCGAAGCTCTGCCTTGGGGCGTTTCTTGATCACGTCCATCGAGACATAGTAGCGATAGCGGCGCGTGCCTTTCTTGGTGTGATGCGGAGTCATTGCCACGCCGGTCTCGGTGAAGATCAGCCCGCGCAGCAGCGCCGGTGACGGCTCCTGAGCCACGGCCTTCCTAAGATACCTGTTGTTCGCGATCACCTCATGCACCTCGTCCCAGAGCGTCTCGTCGATGATCGCGTCGTGCTCGCCGGGATAGGCGCTGCCCTTGTGCACGGCGAGGCCGCGATAGACCTTGTTGTGCAAAGTCTTGAGGAGTGAGGTCTTGTCGTAGGGTCTGCCGGTCTTGGTCAGGATCGCACGCGCATCTAACTCGCGGACCACCTGCGCCGTGGAACTGGACCGGGCGTAGAGCGTGAAGATCGTCCGCACCGCCTCGGCCTCGTCCGGGTCCACGATCAGCTTGCGGTCTTTCACGTTGTAACCCAGCGGCACCGGCCCACCCATCCAGATGCCCTTCTTGCGCGACGCAGCGACCTTGTCGCGGATCCGCTCGCCGATGACTTCGCGCTCAAACTGGGCAAAGCTGAGCAGGATGTTCAGCGTCAGCCGCCCCATGGATGTGGTGGTGTTAAAGGACTGCGTGACCGACACAAAGGTGACGCTGTGCTTATCAAAGATCTCCACCAGCTTGGAGAAATCCATCAGGGCGCGGCTGAGGCGGTCGATCTTGTAGACCACGACGATGTCGATCAGCCCGTCCTCGATGTCGGCGATCAGATCCTTCAGCGCGGGCCGCTCCAGCGTGCCGCCAGAGAAACCGCCGTCATCGTAGCGATCACGCAAGCAGACCCAACCCTCGGCCTTCTGGCTGGCGATATAGGCCTCGCAGGCCTCCCGCTGCGCGTCGAGGCTGTTGAACTCCATGTCGAGCCCTTCCTCGCTCGATTTGCGGGTGTAGATGGCGCAGCGCAGGCGGCGGGGTGGTTGCGGCTGTGTCTGGCGCGTCATTTGCTGATCCTCGGGCGTGGGGTGAAGCCGAAGAACTTCCAGCCGTTCCAATTCGCGCCGGTGATGGCCCGCGCCGCGCCAGAAAGCGATTTGTACCGACGACCTTGCCACTCGAAGCCCTTCGTCAACACCGTGACAGTGTGCTCGACGCCGTTCCACTCACGGACCAGCTTGGTGCCCGGCAAAGGACGTCGTGGGTCGGTCATCACCTGACCGGGCTCGCCGGAAGCCACCTCCGCCGCCAGCGCATCCAGCGTTCGCCGTGTGTCACGGCCAATGCCACCAAGGGCCAGTTCCTGGATGCGGTAGCCCAGCCGCAACTCAAGGTTCTGGCGGCTGGTGTTCGGCGCGGGCGCATCAAAGATCGCCGCCCATTTCTCGCGCAGGTCCGGCACGGTCATGGCCTTCAGCGCGACCAGGTCCGCCAAGACAGCGTGGTTCGGCGCAGCACCAATGCCTATTCTCTTTTCCACTGATTTCGTTGTTGTTTTCCTCATTCGTCCTCTCCAACTCGGGTTCGCAACTGGTGACGACGACGGCGAACAAGGGCGAGGATGTCCAGCGAACTGTCTCCTTCGTCCGAAGAATTCTCATTTATTTTCGGTGGGTTGGTGCGATCCACGGCTGCAGCGAGGATCCGGGCGAGTTCTGCCAAACGCTCATCGGTGGTGAGCATTTCGGGCGAAGGGGCAAAATTGACGTCGGTATTGGGCATGGTGGGCGAACCTCAGGTGTTGTTTTGCCCTGTGGTGGCCGCGATGCGAAAGGGATTTCAAGTTAAAACAATGGGCTGTCGTAGCGCGGCGAAATCAAGAGAAGCCAAGCGTTCGTGTGATTTGGGTAGGATTGATGGACGGGCCACGGGCTTCCGTCGCACCAAGGATCAACGTCGAAGATTCGCAGCAGGCGGATTTTGCTAAATCGGAGAGCGGCGAGGCTTTATACTGGTATTCTACCAGCATGGAACTCAGTTTTCACAGCGCCGCGAGTGTAAAGTTGCGCATCCGGAAACGGACTTGGTCAGGCGCATAAAAAGGCAGGCGGCGATGCGGCTGCGCAATACAAAGAATACCTAAATTTCAGCTGAGGTTACGCCACAGGGGGAAGGACGGCGGCGATCGCTTCATCAAACAAATATTGAATTGCGCCCGGATTGCGCTGAATGCCACGAAAGAGAGCTGCTTGCCAGCTATTCTGACCCTTTGCCGCACATGCCACCCGAAGTTCTTGATCGAGCTGAGTCGTTATACTGGCGATGCTCGGTTCGGAATCACGAATTTTGATTTGTGTTGGGAGCGATGACCATTCGGTTGCCATCGATAATTGAAACTGCGTCCCCAAGACATTCTTCAAGTGGAACTCCACAATTTCGTCGCGTGGCACTTCAAGGCCTGGAAGACCAAGTGGAATAAACCTAGCTGCCTTGAATGGCGGTACGATCTCTACGTACCAAATTTCCTGTCCGGCCCAGTCGTCAAAGTAGGGATGAATGAAGCGCCGAGGCTCACCACCATGAACAGTAGTTCCCTTTCCACCGGAGTTGCAGTGGCTGCATGCGGGGACGAGGTTTGCCCGCATGATCGAAAACTCTGGATAGACTGTGCGAGGTAGGTAGTGGTCGAGATCACCAGTTACTGGCGACCCGCAAATCGGACACGACTTCAGTCCCTCTTTCCTTCGCATGCGCCGAAGCTCACCGGAACCCTTGCGAGTGTCGTAAAGGGAGTATTGGCGGTCGCCTACACCGGGGCCGAAGTCGCTCGGAGCAACCGCAAAAGGACTTCCGGCATTTGCTTGGTATGCCTTATACGCGGCGATCCAAGCGGCTTGGTGGGGCTCCCACTCAGGCTTCTTGGCTAGTCTATTGATTTCCGCCTCATCATCTTCGGCGGGGACAGGAAAAGGCAGGTGCTGCATGTCTCAGGCTTCTGGTTCGCCATTCTCTGGCCCGTCAGCCTGTGGTTCTGCCAGCCGACGAGCGATGAAGGAAAGGCTTTCCGAATTCAGTTGGTCCCCAAATCGTTCGATGACACCTTCAATCCCAAGTTCACGCCCAGTCTGGTCGGCCCAATCGGTCAAGGTTTTCTGAAAGCTATGGGACATGGACGTATCTCCAAATACAAACTGAGAAATGCTGTCGATGGTAGCGCCGAATGTCTGCATGCGAGGCTGGTCGATGCGGATCTGACGGTTCTCCAAGGTCAGGACATTGACGCAGTTTCGAGGCGTTTCGCGCACCACATATGCTGAGTGCGTCGCAATTATTGCAATTGATCCTGTCGACTGCAGTAGATTATCGAGAATTTCCATGAGGTTAGAGATGAAGTTTGGGTGAAGATGTGTTTCGGGCTCGTCCAGCAGAAGCAAGCTGCCCTGTTCAATCGCTGACGCTGCCTGAGCTGCAAACCTCATCATTGCGTACTCACCGCTGCTGAGGCGACGCACTTGGCCATGTTCATTCAGAATTACCGCGGACCGATCCCAGTCTATTTGGTGGATCAGACGGATTGAGTTTTGTTCGTTCAGTGCCCTGCGAATAGGAAAATAGTCTTGCCCCCCGACGTTGATGGCATGAGGCAACCTGTCTTCTGCAGCCTGGGCAAGAATTGGCAGGTGAAGGCCCCTCCACAGACCAATGGAGCTAAGAGCCTCCTTAATAACATCCATTCGAGATTTGTCGCGCAAGGGTCCGAAGACGTTCAGCTCGTCAGTCTTTCGACATGCAACTAGGGCTGCAAGAAGAGAATCGTTCTGATCGTCAATTGGAGAATTCACCGCATAGTACTCATAATCGATACCGCGCCACGCGCCAATTGATCGAGGGAAAGGGTCCGTCGGAACCGAAGAGAATACGATTACCCTAGAGGGGTTCAGGCCGGGCATAAACCGTCGGCGCCCAATCTCGGCTTCCAGAGAATTGTGAAGTCCATCGACAATTGCCCTAAGAAGTTGTGTCTTCCCAACACCATTTCGACCTATAAGAACAGCGGTTCTGTTTCGAAATACTGCATCGGGGTGGAAGTGGAATGGCAGCGTATAGGGGTTGTCCGCACTGAGCATCCGGGCCGAAAAGACGAAATCTGCAGCCAATTCGGCCACCGGAGGTGGCGGGTCGGGCCTAAAGTGGCGACCACCTCGTCTGAGAGCATCATAGGCACCACCGAGCCGAAGAGCTCCAAAATGGAAATCTTCGGTACTTATCAGTTCGAGGAGCTCAAGATTGTTTCCCTCCGTCCGGGCGACCGTGGCATCGTGCATCACCCGCAGTGCGCTTATTCCAACGTCGAATCCAAGCGCTTCAATAACATCATGGTACATTTCGACATCAGGTAATAGCGTAGCGAAAGGCTGTTCAACGGCGTCTACTTGGAGGACGTTGCCGTACTGTTCAAAGAGCTCAGCGAAAACAGCCGAACTGCGGTGCCTTCCCTGGAACATCACCCGCATATGAAAGTCTAAGGTACCTCCTGCCACGGGACGAACGTATAGTTTGGCAAAGAAGTTGCGGCCAAAGTCATTCCAGCCCGGGTTGTCGTTGTCGGGTATAATCGCAATAACTGGCGTGGGGAAATCTTCCAGATCCGCAATGGATCGCGCAAAGAACACGTCGACGGGCGCGTCAGCCGGGATTGGTTCGGGCATTTACTATTCTACTCCTCCACGGCGTCTTTTAGAAAAGGCTAGATTAGCCATGTTGAGGCGCCGCACAAAGCGCGAAGGTGAACCCCACAACATGTGCTGACCTCCCGCTTCCTTTACTTTCAGCTCCAACGTCCGGGCTGCCTTCGGACGTTTGGCCCGAGTTTCATAACGAAGCAATGGCTGTCATTGCCTTGGCACCCCGTTCACCATACAATCGGTCTCCAACCGCAGTGCCGCCGGCCATAACGGCGTTTTGGTGAAAACGCTTTGCTCGGTGCTCCGGAAGCCCTTGGCGCGGTCCATGTGCAGCAACCCGGTCCAGCAGAGAGGCCGAAGCACTTGGATATGGAGGCTGCTCAGCACATTGTCGAAACCACCGGTTGGATCCGGCTCGCCGAACAGCACCTGACGGAGGTCAGCGCCGGTCGCGCCGTCCTCGGTCTCGACGTTCAGCACGTTCAGGAACACGTCCCAATTACCCAAGATCGGCTCGTCATCGAAGCGCGAGAAGCGGGCGTGATTGACCTCGAAAAGGTAGAACGGCGTGACGATGCCGAAGATACCACCGGCATGGCCAACCAGTCCCTGGCCTGCCTTGGTCAGTTTGAACTGGCCCTTGTAGTGCCGCCCAATCTTTAGCGCGATCAAGACGTCGTGCAGATCCATCAGTGGGCCGAAGTCGATCTCGTTCAGCACCTTGTTGACGGCGAAGAGGTCTTCCTCGGTGTGGTCGGGCCAGTCGAACTCACGCGCCGCCCAGTGCACGAACACCCGCTTGAAGGCCTTCGACGGCGTCAGCCCAATTCCACCATGTTCGGCCATGTAGGCGAAGGTCTTTTCCAGTGCCCGCACCATCGGTGAGTGCGCCAGCGCGGGGTTGGTATCGTCTATCTTGTGGAATTCGATCAAATCATCCTTCCTGCTGACTTGTCATGTACCATATCGCCTAATTCACACCATGAGCATCGAACAGTTGTCTGAAGAACGAAGCTATCAACCTTTCCACTGCTTCATGGCCCGCCTCGTTGGCTAGTGAAAACTCCGCGCCTCCAAAACGGAAGACTTCGTATCCTCGGAGCCGCAGCGCGCGATCGGCCTCGACCATCCGAGCATACCGGCGCGGGTCGGCCCGGTCGCCGTCGGCATAATGATGCTTTCCATCGATTTCGATGACTACCCGTTGCCTGCCGGGCAAGAGCATCAAAAAATCCATTCGTTGTCGAAATAAAGCTTGTTTGTCGGATAGTCTCCTAACGATTTCGGGATCGTAGTGGAGGTAGACTTGTGGGATGAGCGCAGGTAGTCGCTCACCAAGTTTTTCTGAGAAGAGCCGGAAATACGCAGCGAACAAGTGTTTTTCGGGGCCATCGTCAAGGGAGGCAATGAGCCGTTTTCCTAGTGCAGTGCGTGCCTCTACCAAATTGGATAGGCTTTCGCGCTGCATCCACCAGCGCACAAGATCAAGCCATGTGAGTCCGTTTCCAATAGGTAAGTCAAATATTAGGCAGCTTGCTGCGTGGTCGAGGACGATGATCTCGTTATCAATGGCGTCAGAAAACCCCAGTCGTGGTTTGGGGCCTATCGAAGCGAAAATCAGGTTCTTCGGTCGGCCTTCGACGCCTCGCCGCACTTGGCGAACAGTATAGGTTGCACGACCGGAAATCTCTCCGGTCCGAGCAACCTCGTATCCATCAATTAGTAATATTTCGGACAGTGCGATTGCCAGCGTGCCTTGGGCATCCGCATCGCGTATTCTGGGGTCAAGGGTCGATTCAACGAGACGTGCAAAACGCCGTGTTGGGCAGGCCGTTGCGCCTACAAACTCAAAGACATCCCGCGCGTTCCAAGTTGGTTCGGAGCCGGTCGCATGGATCCGGAGTTCGTCGACCTTACTTGGGCCAAAGAAGTCCGCAGCGCCGCTGAGATCGAAAAGCGCGCAAATTATGTCAGGTCGAACTCCCTCTCCATGCATCCGTGTAGCGAGTAGATCAGCGATCCGATCGCGTGTGATTGCTGTGATTGCCGGCTGACCTTCGTCTTGCAGTCGGAAGACCGCATCTTGGAGCGGGATGTCCTTCGTTTGCTCTGCAAATTCCAGCACCAGTTGAAGAGCTTTTTGTTGCGGAAGGCTGGCAAGCGTATTGCGGGCGACCGTCCTTTTGCTGTCACCGTCGACCAAAGCAACAGAGCGGTTAGTGAAGAAGGTATCGATATCCACTCCCCTCATTGCGTCCCTGAAACGGCAACCTGCGGCCTCCAGTATCTCCTCCAGAAGATTATTGTCCTGCATGTTTGCGTCGGCGCCTGAAGCCATTCGTTCAAATCTCCCGCGCGAACCAGCGGATGCGGCCGATGATGTGGATTTCCTCGGCGCTGCGCTCATAGGGGCTGTAGAAGCCGTTGTCCGAGATCACCCGCACGGCGGGCGGATCGCTGTTGGGGACGTGCTCAAGCCGCTTGGCCACCAGCCCCATGCCATCGTCCAGCACGAAGATCCCGGGCGGGTTCGGCGCGCGGCGGGTCATGTCGACCAAGACGGTGTCGCCGTCCAGCAGGGTCGGCGCCATGCTGTCGCCCTCCACATGCATGATCCGCAGCTGCGACGGGCTGGCCTTGAGGCTTCCCTTTATCCAGGATCGGCGGAAGTGGTAGGCGCGGCCGGGCGTGTCGTGATCCTCGGTCACCACCGCGCCGCCGCCCATCGATGGGCGCGGGCTGGCATGTGCTATCGCCACGAAGGTTTCATCCGGGTTCTCGATGAAGGGCGGCTCGCCTTCGACCTCGCCAATGCCGTGGATTAGCCATTCCCGCTCGACCTTCAGAACGCGGGCGACCTCCGCCAGCTTGTCGATGCCGGGCCGCGCTGAGCGGCCGCGCAGGATGTCGTAGACGAAGGATCGGTTGACCCCGGCCATCTCTGCGACATGAGCAGGGCTGAGCCCGAGTTGGTGGGCGCGGGCGCGAAGGCGGTCTGAGAGCGTGTGATGCTCGGTCATGTTTTCCCCAGAGGGCTGTGGATCAAATAGGATAAAACAGGATTGATCGGAGGGCGTCAAGGATTTAGAACAAACCCTAAACACTCAATGGCAGGAATCGGGGGTCAGATGGAGATCGAGAAGGCGTATTTTACTCTGCCGGAGATCCTCGATCGCTGGTCCATCTCCGAGGCCGACCTGATCTATCTGGCGGAGAACGACAAGCTGCGGCTTTCGGTGCGTGTCTTCGGTGTGCCCTTGGAGCTGGGGGATTACGAGGAAACCCAAGAGGGCGAGCACTTTCGGGTTCCAACCGAGCAGAGCTATTATAGCGGTTTACTCGAACTTCATGCGCGGGACGTCTTTCAGATGTTTCGAGCTGCCGAGTTGACAGTGAGCGACTTCCGTACGCCCGGGTCGGACTATGCTTCAATCTGGGGTGATCGCGATGGCGTGGCTCTGAGCATTGAGGATTTGCTGCTAAGGCGGGAGGAACGTGACCGTTTCGAAGCCGAGACCGGGTTCTCTGGCGCAGAGACCGGCCCGCAGCTGCCTGTCTTCAGCGCGTCGTCCGACTATCACGAGGTGCACTGCGGCGGGCACCAGTTCCGTCTGGGCCCGATCCAGGCGCAGGTTGCCCGTGCGCTGCATGAGGCTGCGCGCCGGGGTGAAGCATGGCAGAGCGGCAAGGCGATCCTGTCGGCGGCGGGCTCGAAGAGCCTGAAGATGTCCGACGTGTTCAAATCCCAGAAGCAGTGGCGGTCGCTGATCGAATCGAATGGCCGCGGCAACTACCGTCTGAACTGCGGCTGATTCCGACCCGTCCCGTTCCGGCACGCGTGTCCCTCCGGCTCCACAGTGGGATGCGCAAGGGGATGAGAGTGGGATGACAATCCCCCGCCTCATTGTTCGCCGCTGAGTTGCAAGGCTTAAACTGATCCCCCTCCGCATCCCACTTCGATCCTGACGACATCCCACAGCAGGATTTCGCATCTTCCTCCCAACGCAGCGAGCGACAGGAGACGAAGATGCAGCTCAAACACCTCAATCAGAAAGAACTGGCCCGGCGCTGGAACATCTCACATCGCACGCTGGAGCGGTGGCGGTGGGCCGGTGAAGGCCCCCAGTTCATGAAGCTGGGCGGCCGTGTGGTTTACCGCATGGAGGATATCACCGCCTTCGAGCAGGACCAGCTGCGCCACAGCACCGGTGCGGATGCACATGCGGGTGCCGCATGATGGTCCGCCTCGATGCATTCGCGGCCGACCGGGTGGTGCCGTTCTGCGCCGCGGCCGGTCTAGACGAGGTCGGGTTCTGCGCATGGGTCGCGCAGGCCGAACCCGGCGAGACAATGGTCTATCACCGCGGGTTTCTGGCGGTCGATGCAACTGCAGTTCTCTCGAAACTGCCTGCAGACCGTCAGCGCGCATTGCGCCAGGTCGCGGCAGCCGCCCTTCGCGCGGCCGAGCAGAATCTCGTCCATCTCGTCCAGGCGCGGATCGGCCCCGACCACTTCGCCTACATCGCCGTCGCCCGGCCCAAACCCCGATCCAGCGGTGCCGCCTTGTCGGTCCGCCTGCTCGAGGCCGCGTGATGCCCGCCTTCCAATCCTTTTTCACAGATCACGGAGATCCTTTCATGCCATTCCCCGAGAACACCCCCACGCTCGATGATCTGTCCTCCCTCAGCGCGACCGAGATCGCGACGCTGCCGGTCGAGTTGCTGGCAATCCTGCAGCGCGAGATCGACGAGCGTCTGAAGCGCGACAAGGCGGCCAAGACCCGCTTCGATGCCGGACTTGCCATCCGCTACGCCAACCGCGCCGCCGAGGTACGTCAGGCCGCAAGCAAAGACACCGGCACTGTCCGGTTCGACGATGGCGATTTCACCGTGGTGGCCGACCTTCCGAAACGGGTGGATTGGGATCAGGACCGACTGGCCGACATGGTCGCTCGGATCCGCGATGCTGGGGACGATCCCGCCGAATATGTGGATCTGGCCTACAAGGTGCCCGAACGCAAATACGCAGCTTGGCCTGAAGCGATCCGCGCCGGTTTCGAGCCCGCGCGCACCGTCCGGCCCGGCACGCTGAAAGTCGAGATCCTCGCGCAGGGGGCTGACCAGTGAGCCTCCCCATCATCAGCGCCGACCAGCGGTTGGCGGAGCCGCGCGGCATCAAAGGCTGCATCTTCGGCAAGAGCGGAATTGGCAAAACCTCCCTCCTTTGGACACTCGATGCCGAGCGCACGCTGTTCATGGATCTCGAAGCGGGCGATCTCGCCATCGAAGGCTGGTCCGGTGACAGCATCCGGCCGCGCACCTGGACGGAATGCCGGGATTTCGCGGTGTTCATCGGCGGGCCCAACCCGGCGCTGCGCGACGAGCAGCCCTATAGCCCGGCCCATTACAAGGCAGTCTGCGACCGCTTCGGCGATCCGGCAGCGCTCGACCGCTACGACACCATCTTCGTCGACTCGATCACTGTGGCGGGTCGGCTGTGCTTCGGGTGGTGCAAGGGCCAGCCCGAAGCGCTGTCGGAAAAGACCGGCAAGCCCGATGTGCGTGGCGCTTACGGGCTGCACGGCCGCGAGATGATCGGCTGGCTCACCCATCTGCAGCACACGCGGGCGAAGAACGTCTGGTTCGTCGGGATCCTCGACGAGAAGCTCGACGACTTCAATCGCAAGGTGTTTCAGCCGCAGATCGATGGTTCCAAGACCGGGCTCGAGCTGCCGGGTATCGTCGATGAGGTGATCACCATGGCGGAGCTGAAGGCCGACGGCGGCGATCCTTACCGCGCCTTTGTCTGCCAGACGATCAATTCCTGCGGCTTCCCGGCCAAGGATCGCTCCGGCCGCCTGGCCCAAGTCGAAGAGCCTCATCTCGGCCGCCTGATGGCGAAGATCCGGAAGCCTGCAGCCCCGGCACTCGACCGGTTGACCTACGCCCCGCCGCCTGCCGATCCGGCCGGTGCCGATTAATCCCAACCTCAACCCTGATCAGTAAAAAGGAGGTTCCCCATGGGTTCCTGGAACGATTTCAACGACGCGCAGAGCAACACAAACCTCATCCCCAAAGGCACGCTGGCCAAGGTGCGCCTGACGATCCGCCCCGGCGGCTTCGACGACGCCTCGCAGGGCTGGACCGGGGGCTATGCCACGCGCGGCTCGACAGGTGCTGTCTATCTCAACGGCGAGTTTACCGTGACGGAAGGCCAGTATGCCCGACGCAAGATCTTCACGCTGATTGGCCTCTACAGCCCCAAGGGTCCGGACTGGACCAACATGGGCCGCAGCCTGGTGCGCGGCATGCTGAACTCGGCGCGCGGAATTTCCGACAAGGATATGTCGACCGAGGCCCAGGCAGCCCGGCGTATCAGCGGCTTTGCTGATCTGGACGGCATCGAGTTCATCGCGCGCATCGACATCGGCACCGATGCCAGCGGCGACGACAAGAACGAGATACGCAGCGCGGTCACGCCCGATCATCGCGACTATGCGCAGGTCATGGGCGCGGCACCGTCGCTGGGCCAGCAGCCGCCAGCGATCAACACCGCACCCTCGTCGCAACCTGCCGCAGCACCTGTGCCGGGTCGCCCGGCATGGGCGCAGTAACGGGCTGCGCCATGCGCCTTCGTCCGCGCCAGAGCCTCTTCGTGGAGCGCAGCCTTGCTGCGCTCTGCGATCATGGCAACACGCTCAGCATCGCTTCGACCGGCTTCGGCAAGACGATCGCGCTCTCCGCCGTTGTGGCGCGTTCCATCGAGGGCAGCGACGCCAAGGCCTGCATCCTCGCCCATCGCGACGAGCTGACGTCGCAGAACCGCAGCAAGTTTGGTCGGGTCGCGCCCGAGATCACGACCTCGGTCGTCGATGCCGGGAGCAAGGACTGGGCCGGTCAGGCAACATTCGCCATGGTCCCGACGCTGACGCGTCCCGCCAATCTCAAAGCGATGCCCGCGCTTGATCTGCTGGTGATCGACGAAGCACATCATGCCGTCGCTGACAGCCATCGTCGGATCATCGACCACGCGCGTCACGCCAATCCCGACTGCCGGATTTTCGGCGTCACCGCCACGCCGAACCGGGGCGATCGCAAAGGTCTGCGCGAGATTTTCGACAATGTGGGCGACCAGGTCCGGCTGGGTGAACTGATCGCCTCGGGCCATTTGGTGCCGCCCCGCACCTTCATCATCGACGTCGGTGTGCAGAACGAACTGCGGTCTGTCCGCAAGACGATGTCGGATTTTGACATGAACGAGGTGGCGGGCATCATGGACCGTGCCCCGGTCACGGATGAGGTGATCCGTCACTGGAAGGAGAAGGCAGGGGATCGCCCGACCGTCGTCTTCTGCTCCACCGTTGCTCATGCCGAGAACGTCGCCGCAGTGTTCAACGACGCGGACATCGCTGCGGCTGTCATCCATGGCGATCTGGACGGGGCGACCCGGCGCAGGATCCTGGCCGCCTATGCCTCGGGCGAGATCCGGGTGATCGTCAACGTCGCCGTGCTCACGGAAGGCTGGGACCATCCGCCGACCTCCTGCGTCGTGCTGCTGAGGCCGAGTTCATACAAGTCCACCATGATACAGATGATTGGCCGTGGCCTGCGCACGGTCGATCCGGAGGAATACCCGGGCGTCATCAAGACCGACTGCATCGTGCTGGATTTCGGGACGTCGAGCCTGACGCACGGCACGCTGGAACAGGATGTCGACCTGGACGGCCGCGAACCGGTGCCTGGGCCAGCCCCCAGCAAGACTTGCCCGGAATGCGAGGCGGAGATCCCGCTCGCCGTCCCCGAATGCCCATTCTGCGGAGCGGACCTGTCGCGAGAGGGCTCGGCCCCGATCGACGGTTTCATCATGTCCGAGATTGACCTGCTGAAACGCTCCAGTTTCGCATGGGTCGACCTTTTCGGTGACGATGCGGCGCTGATGGCCAACGGGTTCAATGCCTGGGGCGGGATATTTTTCCTTGAGGGCCGCTGGCATGCTGTTGGCGGTGGCAAAGGTCACGCGTCCCGGCTGCTTGGTATGGGTGAACGCACGGTCTGCCTGGCGCAGGCCGACGACTGGCTCAACACCCATGAGACCGACGAGAGCGCCTTCAAATCGAAGAGCTGGTTGAAACAGGCCGCGACCGAGAAGCAGTTGCAATACCTGCCGACGGAATTTCGCTCCGACTATGGCCTCACCCGTTATCGCGCCTCGGCGCTGATGACCTTCAAGTTCAACAAGCGCGAAATCCGCCAACTGGTCGGCCGGGCTGCCCCATCCCTCGGGAGGGCAGCGTGAGCCATGTCGCGCAAATCCCATCCCCGCCCACAGCGGCTTCGGGTCGACCGAGCGTTGATCGCCTCTGGCATCCCCGCCCGCTGCTCTGTGCCGTCTGCATATCCCGCACGCAGGGTTTCGGCTGGTTCGATCCGCACCGGCCACGCGGCAAACGCACGTATCGCTGGTTCTGCTCAATGGGCTGCCAGGCGGCTTTCACACTCAAAGCTCGGAAAGGATTGAGCATGGTCGATTTTACAGAAGAGGAAACCATGGCGCTGCCCGCCGTGATGCGCGCGCTCGGCCCCGAGATGGAGCGGATCGGCTGGGACCGGCCGCTGGGCCAGCTGACCCAGAACGACATGCACCGTCTGATCGTGATCACCGTCGAGGCGTTCCGTGCCGAAATGGCCGAGATCGCTGCCCAGTCGGAGATCCCGTTCTGATGCTGGATTTCAACCCGCGTCCCTCCATGGCCGAGCGGATCAATGCGCTGGTCGACGCCGCCCTTGTTGCCGAACGCGAGGCCACGCCGCCCCGGACCTATCTCGGAGCATCCCGCCTCGGGCATGCCTGCGAACGCGCGCTGCAGTTCGAGTTTGCCGCTGCGCCAAAGGATGAGGGCGCCGATTTCAGCGGTCAAACGTTGCGGATCTTCGCCATCGGCCATCAGCTCGAGGATCTGGCGATCCGCTGGCTGCGTGCGGCCGGAATCGATCTGGTTACCCAAAAGCTGGATGGCGGCCAGTTCGGCTTCTCCGTCGTGGGAGGTCGTATCCGGGGTCATGTCGATGGGATCATCGCTGACGCCCCGGCGGCACTTGGTCTGCGCTCACCCGCGCTCTGGGAATGCAAGACGATGAACGCGAAGAACTGGCGCGCCTGCGTCAAGGATGGGGTGACTGTCTCCAAACCCGTCTATGCCGCCCAGATCGCGATCTACCAGGCCTACATGGAACTTTCGGTGCCGGGGATATCGACGGCTCCTGCGCTGTTTACGGCAATCAACAAGGACACGGCCGAGCTGCACCATGAGCTCGTCCCCTTCGATGCCGATCTCGCGCAGCGCATGTCTGACCGCGCGGTGCGGATCCTGCAGGCCACAGATGCAGGTGATCTGCTGCCCCGCATCGCCGCCAACCGCGACTTCTTCGAATGCCGGTTCTGCGCCCACGCCGAGCGGTGTTGGAGCCTCACGGCATGACTGACGAGCCCACCGATCCATCAGATCCCGACCAGGACACACCCATGCGCGACGACACAACTCCAGATATGCCGACGGAAAACGTTGTACATTTCAATCCCTGGCGCGACTTCAACGACGCGGCTCCGCAAATCGACGTGTTCGGCGACGAGCCCGATCCCGAGCAGATCGCCCAGTTCATGCAAGTCGTCTTCGGATATTGCGATGGTCTGATCCCGGTCCGCAGTTTCATCGACAAGGGTCAGGGCATCGATGGCCGCCCGCATAATATTTGGCTCGATGCCGATCAGTCCGCGCCCGAGAAGATGGCCACCTTCGCAACATGGGCCTCTCGTGAGGGGGCCGCGGTCTACGTGATCCCCGGCACTGTGGCCGCGTCAGGGCAAGCCAAAGCTGCCGAGATTCTGCAGATGCAGACCGTGGTCGTTGATCTCGACACCGGCGACATTGCCGCAAAGCGCGCCCATCTTGAGCGCCACCTCGGTGTCCCGACGATGGTGGTGGAAAGCGGTGGTGTGACGCCGGAGGGCCAGCGCAAGTGCCACGTCTGGTGGGCGTTGACCGAGCCTGCTGAGGGCGATGACATAGCCCGCGTCTGCCGTCTGCGCGGTGACATTGCCGCCAAGGTCGGCGGTGACATGCATTTCCGCTCCTCCCACCAGCCGATCCGGGTTGCAGGCAGTGTCTATTACAAGAACAGCCTCAAGACGCAGGTGCGGATCGTCGAACTCAACGCCGACCGCGAGCGTGATCTGGCCGAGTTCATCGAGGCTGTGACCGACATGCCTCCCGCGCCGGGCATCTCGCTGCAACCCGAGTTCACGCATCCCGACAAACCCGGCATGGACGATGTGCTGGTGACCCCGGTGCGCGAGGGCGCGCAGGACGACTGGTCCCGCTTCGAGGGCGCATCTGCTGCGATCGGGCATTTCATCCGCATGGTCCATGAGGGCCGGATGACAAAAGATGAGGGCTGGGAAGGCATCTGCGGCTACAACGCCGCAATGCTGCGGCCCCAGTGGCCCGTTGATCGGCTCAAGCGCGAGTCCGAGCGGCTCTGGAACCGGCATGTCGAGAAATATGGACCGCCGCTGATCCGATTGAATTCCGGCGCACCGGGGCCGATGGAAATGCCCGCCTTTACGCTCGGCGCGCTGCTGGACGACCAGAGCCCTATGCCGGAGGACATCATCGCGCCCCGCGTGCTGACGCCGGGCGGGCTGCTGGTGCTGGGTGGCGCGCCGAAGGTCAGCAAGAGCGATCTGCTGATCTCCTGGCTCGTTCACATGGCGGCTGGCGTGCCGTTCCTCGGCTTCACGCCACCACGCCCGCAGCGCATTTTCTACCTACAGGCCGAGATCCAGTATCACTACCTGCGCGAACGGCTGAAGCAGATCGCTCTGCCGCCCGACGTGCTAGCCGCCGCCCGCGACACCTTCGTTGCGACGCCGAAGCTCAAGATGCTGCTCGACAACGAGGGCAGCGTGCGGGTTGCCCGCGCCGTACAAACCGCGTTCCCGGATGCACCGCCCGACATCCTCTGCGTCGATCCGATCCGGAACCTGTTCGACGGTGGGCCCGAGGGCGGCGGCGAAAACGACAACACCGCGATGATGTTCTTCCTGAAAGAACGGGTGGAGGTTCTGCGCGACCATATCGACCCCGACTGTGGGGTGATCCTGATCCACCACACCAACAAGCTCAGCAAGCAGCAGGTGAAGGACGATCCTTTCCTCGCGCTCTCCGGCGCCAGCGCGCTGCGCGGGTTCTACACCTCCGGCCTGATCCTGCATCGACCCGACGAGGATTGCTCGCAACGAAAACTGGAGATCGAGCTCAGGAACGGCCCTGCGCTGCCGCCAAAGGTGATCGACAAGGTCGGCGGCCAATGGGTCGAGATCAACCCGATGAACGAGCGGCTGGTGCGCCAGGAGGTCGGCGCGAAGCATGATGCCGAGCGGGACCGCAAGCGCGATGTGATCCTGTCGATCCTGATCGACGAGGCGGCGGAGGGCAAACTCTACACCTCGACCCAGTTCCGCGAGGCGTTCGAGAACCAGCGTGGCCTCGGGAGCCAGTTCACCATCCGCGACCGCATCAACGTGCTGGCCACCAAGGGCGACATCCGCTTCCTGCGCGATGGCACGAGATTCAGCCACTCCGTGGTCCGGTCGCGCTTCGGATACCTCTGCGCCGAAGGCATGGTGTTCGGCCGCAAGGGCCGGGTCGATCCCGAGACCGGAGAGGTCCAAGACAGCGCCATTCCGGTAGTCCCGAGCCACTATAAATCGCCCTCCAACGGGCAGTGCATGGACCTCGAAGATCCTTCCGATTGGTCGATCCGGGAGGAGGAAAATGCCTGATTTTGGCTTGTACGTCCTCTGTTCGACCTCAGGACAAACTTGTTCGTCCTCCGCCGTTGTTCGTCCTCAATTCAATGAAATCAACAACTTGGAGCAAAAAGAGGACGAACATGTTCGACCTCTTGTACGTCCTCTGTTCGTCCTCGAAATCCATATGAATTCAGCATCTTACGCTGATTGGAGGACGAACAATGAAAGCCCCCATACTACGTATGGGGAGGCCAACCGGCAGGTTTGGCCTCTCCTCCCATACGTCGAGGGGTATCCGCGCGCACGGGCTCTGACGCTCCCAGCACGTTCCGATCCGACGACGGCGGCCCGTACCGCCAAGCACATGACCGCCGTCGTCTTCCACCCCCGCAGCCAACCCGAAAAGGAGAGCACGATGGCTGAAGCGACTCTGACCACCAGGATGCAGGAGGCAATCCCCGATCTGCCGCCCGCCTTCCGCGCCGACCGCACATTGCTGGCGCTTGATCTCGGCACGACAACAGGTTGGGCCGTGCATGGCGCCGATGGGTTGATCACCAGCGGCACCGTGTCCTTCCGTCCCGGCCGTTTCGACGGCGGCGGCATGCGTTACCTGCGTTTCAGCAACTGGCTGGGCGAGTTGGACCGGCTGTCCGGGCCCATCGCCGCCATCTGGTTCGAAGAAGTCCGCCGCCACGCGGGCACCGACGCAGCCCATGTCTATGGAGGACTGATGGCCACCCTGACCGCATGGGCCGAGCTGCGCGGCGTGCCCTACGAGGGCGTGCCCGTCGGCACCATCAAGCGGTTCGCCACCGGCAAGGGCAACGCCAACAAGGAGGCCATGATCGCCGCTGCCCGGTCGCGCGGGTTCAGCCCAGCTGACGACAATGAGGCCGATGCCATCGCGATCCTGTTCTGGGCGCTGGAGACAAAGGGGGGCATGCAATGAGCGGTATGCGGTTTGTTCCCAAGGGCTATGGCGGGCATCGCCGCAGCCCCGACGAGGTGAAGCGCGATGGCTGGCAGGCGCAAGGCCTGCTGGCCGTGGCCATCGACGACCACCGCCTGACTTGGCCAGAACGGGAGTTGGTTCGGCAGCTCGGCGAGAAACTGTACGGGCAGTGCCCGCGAGATCGGGAGGTGTCGCAATGACGGACTGGACACCCGAGTTGGTCGAAGAGCGGCTCGCCGAAGCTGCCTTCGTTCTGAAGCGCCTGCCAGAGCCCCGCAGGCAGGGGTATTTCAGCACATGGCCCGAGATGGTTTACAGCTTCGCCGACAAGGTGGGCCAGGAGCCGAAGCCAACGCGCGTGTTGCCCTCGCCGCAGGCGATCAGCCGGATGGAGGAGACGCTGACCTGGACCGCCTGCCTCGAGCCCATCGACGGCAAGATCGTCTGGATGAAGGCGCACGGCGAACGCTGGAAGGAGATCTGCTGGGCGGTCGGTTTGCAGCGCTCTGCCGCCCACCAGCACTGGCAATTCGGAATTTCCGTCATCGCGCTGACCCTCAATAGGCGACGGTTCAACCGCAACATGTCGAAGCGCCGCGTGATCGAACTGGCCGCTGGCGCGTAAGCGCCCGCAGCCACTAGGAAAGTGTCCGGCGGACAGTTTTCGATGAGACAGAAAGCCCGGCTGGGGGTTAGAAAAGGGATATACTCGGGAGAGGCGCGCGCGGGACGGCCCGCGCCGCTGGACCCCGGGGTCCAGAAAGGGATCCAGCCGGGGTCCAATCCGCTAACCCACTGAATTCTTGGTTCCTTCTGGGCCACTTTTGTATGCTGGCGGGCGAAGCGCGCAATATCGCTAGCGACAGGGCGGATTTTTTGGGAAGCCACCCGAGCAGGCATCCACCCGAAATCCGCTGAAAACCACAACAAAACAAATCTTTAGCACCGGACACGCCCTGTGGCCGCTGGACCCTTCGTGGAGTCCAGGCTGGCTGCCGGTGTCCGGTGTCCACCCGATTGAGGCGAACCAACCCGCATGACCCTGAGCTTTGCCCCGGACGCGATTGAGACCTGGCCGCTGGCCCAGCTCCAGCCTTACGCGAACAACGCGAAGGCGCATGGCGCGGACCAGGTCGCGAAGATCGCCGCCAGCATGGCGGAATTCGGCTGGACGGTTCCGTGCCTGGTCGCGGACGACGGCGAGCTGATCGCGGGCCATGGCCGGGTGCTGGCGGCAACCCAGCTCGGGCTGACCGAAGCGCCAGTGATCGTGCTCGGGCATCTGACCGAAGCGCAGCGGCGGGCTTACCGGATCGCGGACAACAAGCTGACCGAACTGGGCACCTGGGACGAGGCGCTGCTGTCTGCGGAACTGAACGACCTGCTGGCGGAGGACTACGATCTGTCTCTGGTCGGTTTTTCCGATGGTGAGTTGGACAAGCTGCTGGCCTATGTGCCGGAGGAGGATGGCGACGAAGGTGGTGCCGGGGGCTCTGTGCCGCCGGTGACCATTCCCGAGCCGCCGCGCAATCCGGCATCGCAAACCGGCGACCTGTGGATCCTCGGCGATCATCGGTTGCTCTGCGGCGATAGCACCAGCGCTGCCGATGTACGCCGCCTGATGAATGGCGAGCGGGCGATCCTGTTCGCGACCGATCCGCCGTACCTCGTCGACTACGACGGCTCGAACCATCCGACACGGAACAAGGATTGGTCGGCGTCTTATGGCACCACCTGGGACGACAGCAGCCAAGGTGCGGAACTGTACGATGGCTTCATCGCCGCTGCAGTGGCTGAGGCAATCGCCGAGAACGCGGCCTGGTATTGCTGGCACGCCTCGCGTCGTCAGGCGATGCTGGAAGCCTGCTGGGAGAAGGCTGGGGCATTCGTTCACCAGCAGATCATCTGGGTGAAAGACCGCGGTGTCCTGACCCGGTCGCACTACCTCTGGAAGCACGAGCCCTGTTTCATGGGCTGGCGCCGCCCCAACCGGCCGCCGAAGGTTGCCGAGGAAACCCTACCGTCGACTTGGGCGCTGCCCAGCTTCGCCAAGGACGACCGGCCCAACCACCCAACGCCGAAACCACTCGACGCCTTCGGGATTCCGATGCGCCAGCATGTGGCGCGGGGCGGTCTCTGCTACGAGCCGTTCTGCGGCTCCGGCTCGCAGATCATGGCGGGCGAGGCCAACGGCCGCCGCGTCTTCGCGATGGAGATCAGCCCGGCTTATGTCGATGTCGCAGTCGAACGCTGGCAGGCCGAAACCGGTCGCGAGGCTATCCTCGATGGGGACGGTCGGACCTTCGCCGAGTCCAAAGCCGAGCGGCTGGGCCAGCCCGCGAACGACGAGGAGGCGGCCGCATGAAGCAATCGCGCGCCATGTCGCTGGTCGAGTCCGTCGCCAATGTGACCGTCGGCTACGGAGTCGCGGTCGCAACCCAGATCGTTGTCTTACCGATTTTCGGGCTGCACACGACTCTGGCGCAGAACCTGAAGATGGGGGCCATCTTCACCATCGTGTCGATCGGCCGTTCCTTCGCCTTGCGGCGGCTGTTCGAGGCGATCCGGGTAAAAGCGACGAAGCCGCCGCTGACAAGGCGACGGCTTCCCTATAGTCGGGACTTCAGGGGCGCGGCGGATCGAAATCAGCGCTCGATACGATAAACCCGTCCCCGGTTCTCAACCTTCTCCGAGGTGATCTCGAGGCCGAGCTTCTTTTTCAGCGCCCCGGCCATCGCGCCGCACACCGTGTGCGATTGCCAGCCCGTCGCTGCCATGATCTCCTCAATGGTCGCGCCGTCCGGCGCGCGCAGCATGGCGATCAGCGTGGCCTGCTTGGTGCCCTCGCGCGGCGTGCGCGTCTTTGGCGCGGCCTCCGGTTCGGTCGGAACGTCCTGCGCGAGAGTGTCGGTCGGCGCGTCCGTCGCGCCCGCAGGCGCGGTGTTCGAGTCCTCGGGCTTGATGCCGATGGCGGCGAGGCCTGCGTCGGTAGCGATTAGCGTGACACCGTGGGCGTCGCCGGTCTCGCGCCAGACGGGCTCGCCCTTGCGCATGTCGGCTTCGACCTCTTCGAGGAAGCCCTTGGTGAGCATCGCGCCGACCACCTTGGCGGCGGCCCCGCCGCGCAGGCTGTCGGGCAGCGGCAGGGCAATGCGGTCCTTGTTCTGGGCCGCGCGGGACAGGATGATCGTCTGGGTCTCGGAAAGCTTGGTCATGGGGTCGTCTCCGTTCTCGGACCGCGACCGTCGCGGTCTTCTACGATCCCAAGCCGCGCAGGGCGCGCGGCCGGAGTTCGGGCGAAGGCCGAGGTCAGATCAGCCCGAGATCCCGCAGGAGTGCTGCAGCATCAGGCGGCCGGTCGGTGGCGACATCGATGGCGATGGTCATGCTGTCGGCGGTGAGGCGCGCGGGAATGTCGGCTTCCTCGCGGAGCGATGCTTCGATCTCGTCGAGAACCGCCGGGATGCGGCTGGTGTCCCAGGGCTCGTTGAGGCCGCGAATGGCGATGCGGATGGTGCTGGTTTCCATGGCGTTGGCTCCTGTCATTCGGCGTGCTCGCCTTCGCTGAAGGCGCTGTCGGTGATGCGCTTCAGGAGGCTTGCGTAATGCTCAAGCGTGCCGACATGGCCCCAATTCACCTCGTCGGGGTGGGCGTCGAAATGGTCGTCGCTCAGGCTCGACAAGCGGGCGAGCATCTCGTCGATCTCGGCCTTTTTGCCGATGAATGCGTTGAGCGCTGCCTCCTTGTTCCGCGCAGCCTTCTCTGCACGCAGTTGGTGGCGGGGTGTGGTGATCAGGTTCAGGCGGGTCATCGCGGTCGCTCCGTGGTGAGTTGCATCGTTTTCGTAGGATCACGTTCGCTCTGGCGCAGAGGCTTATCAACTACATAAGCACATGATTTTGCATGATAATCGGAGCGCGCAATGGAGGGTCTGAGCGAGCGCCAATACGCCGCCCGCGTCGGCCTTTCACGCGGGGCGATCCAGAAGGCCAAGGCCACGGGACGCGTGGTGCTGCACGGCGATGGCAGCATTGACGCGGTGGCCAGCGATACCCTGCGCTCTGAGGCGACCGATCCGTCCAAGACACGGAAAGCACCGCAGCCAAAGCTCAAACCCGTCCCGGAGGCGGCGGTATCTGCCGTAGGCGAAACGCTGCGCGAACAGGGAATGGCAGCCCCGCCTGTCGGCAGCGGCACCACGTTCCTGCAGGCAAAGACGGCCAATGAAGTGCTGAAGGCGCAGGAACGCCGTATCCGGCTGCAAAAGCTGAAGGGCGAGCTGATCGACCGGGCCCGCGCTCTGTCGCTGGTGTTTCGGCTGGCGCGGCAGGAGCGCGACGTCTGGGTGAACTGGCCCGCCCGTGCGGCGGCGTTGATGGCGGCTGATCTGGGTGTGGAGCCCGCAGCAATGCAGAAGGTTCTGGAGAATCATGTCCGTGCCCAGCTCGACGATCTTGCCGAGGTCAAACCCGATCTCCGGTGAAACGGACGACATGCTGGAATTTGACGGCGCTGCGGAAATCCTGCGCGCCTGGGGTGCTGGCCTCACGCCTGATCCGGACCTGACCGTGTCCGAATGGGCAGACAGGCACCGGATGCTTTCGGGCCGCGCCTCTGCAGAACCCGGTAGGTATCGGACGGCCCGCACGCCCTACATGCGCGAGATCATGGACCGGCTGTCGCCCGGCGATCCCACGCAGCGGGTGGTGTTCATGAAGGCCGCGCAGGTCGGCGCGACCGAGGCGGGCAACAACTGGATTGGGTTCGCGATCCACCAGGCGCCGGGACCGATGCTGGCCGTCCAGCCGACGGTCGAACTGGCCAAGCGCAACTCGCGCCAGCGGATCGACCCGCTGATCGACGAGAGCCCGGAATTGCGGGAGCGCGTCAAACCGGCCCGGTCCCGCGACGCGGGCAACACGATGCTGTCGAAGGAATTCGCGGGCGGCATCCTGATCATGACGGGGGCCAACTCGGCGGTCGGGCTTCGGTCCACCCCGGCGCGATACATCTTTCTCGACGAGGTCGACGCCTATCCGGCCTCGGCCGACGAGGAAGGCGACCCGGTCACGTTGGCCGAGGCCCGGTCGCTGACCTTCGCCCACCGGCGCAAGGTGCTGCTGGTCTCGACGCCCACCATCCGGGGGCTCAGCCGGATCGAGCGGGAGTACGAGGCCTCCGACCAGCGCCGGTATTTCGTGCCGTGCCCACATTGCGGCGCGATGCAGTGGCTGAAGTTCGACCGGCTGCGCTGGCAGAAGGGCCGCCCGGAGACGGCGGAATATCACTGCGAGGGCTGCGACGCGGCAATCGCGGAGCACCACAAGACGGCGATGCTGGAGGGGGGCGAATGGCGGGCGACCGCCGTTGCGGCCGATCCGACCACGGTCGGGTATCACCTCTCGGCGCTCTATTCGCCGATCGGCTGGCTGAGCTGGGAGCGCATCGTGCGGGCTTGGGATGCGGCGCAGGGTTCGGATGAAGCGATCAAGGCCTTCCGCAACACGATCCTCGGCGAGACATGGGTCGAGACCGGGGAAGCTCCCGACTGGCAGCGGCTCTACGACCGGCGCGAGCGCTGGACATCCGGCACGGTGCCTGCGGGCGGGCTGTTCCTGACCGCCGGGGCCGACGTTCAGAAAGACCGGATCGAGATCGATGTCTGGGCCTGGGGCCGAGGGCTGGAAAGCTGGCTCGTCGATCATATCGTGATCGAGGGCGGGCCGGACCGGCATGAGGCTTGGGGCGACCTGACAGACCTGCTCGGTCGAACGTGGCCGCATGAACATGGCGCGCATCTGAAGATCGCGCGGCTCGCCATCGACACCGGGTATGAGGCTCCGGCGGTTTATGGCTGGTCGCGTGCTCAGGGGTTTGCGCAGGTGTCGCCAGTAAAGGGCGTCGAAGGGTTCAATAGGGCGAGCCCGGTGTCTGGGCCGACTTATGTGGACGCGACCGAGGGCGGCAAACGTCTGCGCCGCGGCGCACGGCTCTGGACCGTGGCGGTGTCGACTTTCAAGGCCGAGACCTATCGCTTCCTGCGGCTCGAACGGCCGACCGAGGAGGACATCGCAGCCGGGGCGGCGTTCTCGCCTGGCACGGTGCATCTGCCGCATTGGGTCGAGAACGAATGGCTGAAGCAGTTCGTCGCCGAACAGCTGGTTACGGTGCGCACAAAGCGCGGCTTCGCCCGGCTGGAATGGCAGAAACTGCGCGAACGCAACGAGGCGCTGGATTGCCGGGTCTATGCCCGGGCCGCCGCCTGGATCGCGGGCGCGGATCGCTGGACCGACGAGAAATGGCGCGACCTCGAGGATCAGCTTGGGGTCATCGACGCCTCTGCGGATCCGGCGGGGCAGATCAACAGGCAAACGCAGACGTCGCAGGGCAAACGCCGATCCGACTGGCTCGGACGGCGCGGAGGGTGGTTTTGAACATGACGAATTGGACGGAAACCGAACTTTTTGCGCTGCGCCGCGCCTATGCCAGCGGCACGACCCGGGTCAGCTATGACGGAAAATCCGTGGACTATGGCTCGGCCGAGGATCTGCTGGCGCGCATCCGCACCATCGAACGCGCCATCGCCGGGACGACAAATCCATTGCCGATCGCCGGGCTCGCGGGCTTCTCGCGCGGAGATTGCTGATGTCGGCGAACTGGTTTGACCATGCGATTGCCACGGTGGCTCCGCGCGCAGCGGCCCGCCGCGTTCTTGCCAGGCAGGCGTTTGAAACCCTGACGCGGGGCTACGATGGTGCCGCGAAGGGGCGGCACACTGAAGGCTGGCGCGCGCCAGGCACTTCGGCTGACACAGAAGTCGGCGTGGCCGGGGCGCTCTTGCGCGACCGGATGCGCGATCTGGTGCGCAACAACCCGCACGCGGCCAAGGCCGTGGCCGTGCTGGTGAACAACATCATCGGAGCGGGCATCATGCCCCGGGCGGCCAGCGGTAATGACACGCTGGACCGAAAGGTCGATGCACTCTTCGCGCGGTGGTCGGACGCCGCTGACGCGGACGGTCAGCTCGACTTCTATGGACTGCAGACGCTGATCTGCCGCGAGATGGTCGAAGCGGGCGAGGTTTTGGTGCGCCGACGCCTGCGCCGGGCGAGCGACGGCTTGTCTGTCCCGCTGCAATTGCAGGTGCTTGAGGCCGACTTCCTCGACGCCACCAAATCTGGCCCGCTCGGTGCAGGACGCCTGGTGCAGGGGATAGAGTTTGACCCGCTCGGAAAACGTCGGGCTTATTGGTTGCACGCCGAACATCCGGGCGATGCCTATGGCGCGATGCAGAACGGTCTGCAGAGCCGCCCGGTGCCGGCCAGCGAGATCGCCCATGTGTATGAGAAGCAGCGCACACAGGCGCGCGGCGTGCCCTGGGGCGCGCCAGTGATCCGCAGCTTGCGCGATCTTGACGACTATGAGGTTGCCGAACTGGTCCGAAAGAAAACTGAGGCCTGCGTGACCGCCATCGTCTTCGGCGATGACGAGGCGCAGCAGGGCATCGCGCCCTCTGTGGTCGATGCCGATGGCAACCGGGTCGAGCAGTTCGAACCGGGCCTTATCGCCTATGCGCGCGGGGGCAAGGATATCCGGTTCAACCAGCCCTCCGCCACCGGCGGCTACGGCGAATACAAGCGGGCCAGCCTGCACACCATCTCGGCGGGCTTCCGGGTGCCCTACGAGCTGCTGACCGGCGATCTCAGCCAGGTCAACTATTCCTCGATCCGGGCGGGGCTCGTGGAGTTCCGCCGCCAGATCGACGCCGTGCAGTGGCAGCTGTTCATCCCGATGTTCTGCGCGCCCGTCTGGCGCTGGTTCACCGAGGCCGCGTGGGCCGCAGGGCAGATCCCATCGCCGGACGTACCGGTCGAATGGTCGCCGCCCAAGTTCGAAGCGGTCGATCCGCAGAAGGACGCAATGGCGAACCTGCTGTCGATCCGCTCCGGCACCATGACGTTGGCCGAGGTAATCGCCCGGCAGGGGCGCAACCCTGACGCCGTGCTGGCGGAAATCGCCGCCACAAACGCCAAGCTCGATGCACTCGGGCTGGTGCTCGACAGCGATCCGCGCCGCGTCACCAAGACCGGCAGCGCACAGACCAGCGATCCGGCGAATGATCCGGCCAATGACCCGGCGAGCGATCCGGAAGACGACTCCAATACGGACCCGGCGCGGCCCGACTCCGACGAACAGGACTGACCAACATGGACACGATGATCGAATTACCGGCCCTGCGCCGGTCGGCGGAGCTTGCGCCAAACTCAGCTGATACTGACGCCCGCACCGTTGAGGTGATCTGGTCGGCGGGCGCGCGTGTTCGCCGGTCGACGCTGTTTGGCGAGCCCTATGACGAAGAGCTGAGCCTCGACCCGACCCATGTGCGGCTGGATCGGCTGAATGCGGGCGCGCCATTTCTGAAGGTGCATGAGATCGATACGCTGGATGCCGTGATAGGCTCGGTGGTTCCGGGCTCGGCGCGTATTGAAAACGGCCGGGGCATTGCGCAGGTCCGGATCAGCGAGCGCGCCGACGTCGAACCGATCTGGCGCGATATCCAGGCGGGCCACATCCGCGCGGTCTCCATCGGCTACCAGGTTCACCGCTTCGAGGTCTCGAAACCCGAAGCGGCCCGCGAGCTTTGGCGCGCGGTGGACTGGACGCCCTTCGAGGTCTCCGCCGTGCCCGTTGGCGCGGACCCTGCCGCGGGGTTCCGCGCCCAATCCCCACTTCACGACTGCGTCCTCCATCGCCGGGACGTCCCAGCCACCCAAACAGGAGCCATCCCGATGACGGACAAACCCAACGCCCCGGCCGCAGAGGCCAAAGATCAGCCCAGCGACCCAATCGCGACCGAGGACACTACCATGACTGAACCGAAGACGCCTGTGGCCGAACCGAAAGCTGTTGCCAGCGAAACCCGCACCCAACCGAAGGCGCAGAAGCCCGATGCCCCCGTTGTGCCTGACACTGAAGCCGTCGCAACTCGCGCCCGTGAAACGGAACGCGACCGCGTGTCCACAATCTACGATCTGGCGGGACGCCTGAACCTCGAGCGCGGCTTTGCCGAGGATCTAGTCAAACGCGGCACCGACGTCGGTGAGGCTCGGCGTCTGATCCTCGATCAGGTCGCCGCCAAATCCGAGGAAACCCGCACCTTCAGCCAGGTTTCGATCCCGCTTGGTGGCCGCGATGAGCAGGTCACCCGCCGCGAAGCCGTCGCAAATGCACTGTTGCACCGCTACAGCCCGACGCTCTTCTCTCTGGAAGATGCCGCCCGCCAGTATCGCGGCATGACGCTCATGGAACTGGCCCGGGAAAGCCTCGGCAATGCCGGGGTCAACACGCGCGGTCTGTCTCGCGACGAGGTGGCAACGCGGGCGCTACATTCGACGTCCGACTTCCCCGAGATCCTGTCGGCGGTGACCAACAAGACGCTTCGGCAGGCCTATGATGCCTATCCCCGGACCTTCATGCTGTTCTGTCGCCAGGTGCTGGCCACTGATTTCAAGGCGATGCACCGGGTGCAGCTCGGCGAAGCCCCGCAGCTGCTCGAGGTCGGCGAAAGCGGCGAGTTCAAGCGCGGCACGCTCGGGGAGTCGAAGGAGAGCTACAAGGTCAAGACCTATGGCCGGGTGGTCGCGATCACCCGCCAGACGCTGATCAACGACGATCTCGACGCCTTCACCCGGATCCCGGCGATGTACGGCAATTCCATCGCGCAACTGGAGAGCGACGTGGTCTGGGGCATCATCACCGCCAACCCGGCGATGGCCGATGGCAACGCCCTGTTCCACACCACCCACAAGAACCTCGCGGGCACCGGGGCGGCCCTGGCCGTCGAGGCGGTGGGTGCCGCCCGCGCGGCGATGGCCAAGCAGACGGGTCTCGACAAGAAGACGGTGCTGAACGTTCGCCCCGCTTTCCTGATCGTGCCCGCCTCGCTGGAACTGAAGGCCGAGCAGATGGTCGCCCAGAACCTTGTGCCCGCCGCAATTTCCAACGTCGTGCCACAGTCGATCCGAACGCTGGCCTCGATCACGGAGCCCCGGCTTGATGCCGTGAGCGAGACCGCTTGGTATCTGGCGGCCAGCCCAAACCAGATCGACACCATCGAATACGCCTATCTTGAGGGTCAGCAGGGCGCCTACATCGAAACCCGCAATGGCTTCGATGTCGACGGTGTCGAGATCAAGTGCCGCCTCGACTTTGGCGCCAAGGCCATCGACTGGCGCGGCCTCTACAAGAACCCGGGCGCATAACCGGGGCCATCGCTGACATCTCACCTCTGACGGGCGGTCCAATCGGGCCGCCCGTTCCTGTTTGCAAAGGAACCCACAATGAAAAACTACGTCCAGCCCGGCAACACCATCACCCTGACCGCGCCTTATGCCGTGACATCCGGCGACGGCTTTCTCGTCGGCTCCATCTTCGGCGTGGCCGCCGGGGATGCCGCCAATGCCGAAACGGTCGAGACCACGCTCGTCGGCATCTTCGATCTGAACAAGGTCGCGTCTCAAGCGTGGTCTGCCGGTGACAAGGTCTATTGGGACAACACCAACAAGGAAGCCACCAAGACCGCCACGGCGAACACGCTCATCGGTGTGGCCACCGAAGCTGTTGCGGGCGGTGCGGGCGACGTGATCGGCCGCGTGCGCCTGAACGCGAGCTTCTAATGACGGCGTTTGCCGCCGTCGTTGATGCGCTGTTCGCGGATCCCAACATCGGGCGAGAGGCGTTCTACACCTCCGAGGGCGGCGCGCCCGTGCTGGTGCGCATCGTCTCCCGGCAGGCCGATGCGATCACCGACTTCGGCGACGCGCGGCTCTGGTCGGAAACGACCCGCATCGACTTGCGCGTGGCGGAGGTATTCAACCCACGGCCGGGCGATCGTTTGGAAATGGACGGCGAGGCCTACCTCATTCTGGGTGAGCCGGTGCGGGATCGCGAGCGGCTGGTCTGGACCGTGGATCTGCGTCCGGCATGAAGCTTAAGCTCGACATCGATCCCGACATCGTGGCCATGATGGCCGCCGAGGTCGCGGCGGGCGAACGTGCGGTGACCGCTGCCATGCGCGAGGCCGGGACCGGGCTCAAGACTGCCTGGCGCACACAGATCACCGGCGCGGGGCTCGGGCGACGGCTTGCCATCTCGATCCGTAGCCAGAACTTCCCGCGGTCGGGCGAAAGCCTCGATGCCGCCGCGCTGGTCTGGTCCAAGGCCCCAGTGATCGTCAATGCTCACGATACCGGCCCGCTGATCCGCTCAAAGGATGGCTTCTGGCTGGCAATCCCGCTGCCCGCCGCAGGCAAATCCACACGCGGTGGTAGGATCACCCCCGGTGAATGGGAGCGGCGGCGTGGTTTGCGCCTTCGGTTCGTCTATCGCCGCACAGGGCCAAGCCTGCTGGTGGCGGAGGGGCGGCTGAACACAAAGGGTCAGGCCGTGGTGTCCCGCTCGAAGACCGGGCGTGGCAAAGTCACAGCGCCGATCTTCCTGCTGGTGCCGCAGGTCAAGTTGCCGAAGCGGCTAAACCTCGACCGGGACGCTGAACGGGCGCTGGATAGCGTGCCGGGGCTGATCGTGGCGAACTGGGTGGAATTCAAAACGCGGTGATGCCGCAATGCGGGACCAAGCCGCCATGCTAAAAACACATGGGCTGATCTCTGAGTATCTCATTGATGGGCTCCTGCTACACCTTGTTTTTTCGGGGGGAGAAGATCAATCCATTACTATCGTAGATTTGTAATATAATAGATAATCACTGCATAGTTATTGGCCATTGAATCACAGTTTTCTCTGCGATTTGCTTTGTAGCTTCTGAATGAAGAATACATGAGCAAAGTCTCTTTTAATTTGACGCGCCGTCGCGACATCTTTCATGCCTATCCCAACACCAATAGGGTTAATAATTATGGGAGAAGGCAGATTGGATGCGATTGCGGTTAGGATCGCCTTTCCGACGCTCGGCTCAACCTCTTTCACGAGTCTCCAAATGTCGTTCGATAGGTCTTTACCAATCTTTTCAACATCCAACTCAGAGCTCACGCATCTCTCTAAAAAGGCTCGAAATTCCTTGGCGGTTCTATCCGATCGAAGTTCCAAAACCGCATCCCAAGGGACTGACGTCAAATCAGGAAATAGAAGTGGCTCATCAAAGAGATCGATCAGATTATCAGCAGGCTGTTTCGACAAGTTGCCTAACGCCCTACCTACAATATCAGAATAGCTTGCCATCGTGCCCAAGCCTTCGCATCGGGCATACTCGTTAAGTCCAATATCGGCTTGCAAATCACCGACGATTTCTTTTACTTCATCGAGTTTGAAATCGTAACTGTCCGCGTTTAGACCTTTCTTTCGACGAACTTCGCTGTAAGCGAAGTCGCCAATAGCTTTTGAGGTTGCCTCATCGACAAAAGCGTACCGAGTTCTCTCAAGCTTTCCCGCATCATCGACATAGTCCCACATATCAATAAAGATGCTTGAAAAACGAGTGTCATTTCCCAGCGCTCGTGCCAGTTCGTAGTTTTCTTGCTTAAGTGCACATGCCGCCAAGAAATGACCAACAGAATCGAACTCACCCTCACCGATAGGTGCGCCGAAACGGTTAAATACCACGTGATCGCAGGTAAGCGCATAACGCTTTAACAGGCTATCGAAAGAAATCCCATCTCGCATGAAATTATAAAGATTTGGCATCGAAGACAAGAATTTCACTAGCTGCACTCCTAAGCGAACGAGAACTCGGTTTTCTGTCGTACACAGTTCTGCCATGCCTGACTGTAATCCAAGCTTGGATGGGACGACAGAAGAAACAGGCGTCCTGCATCGGCGCGGCGTAGCCATTTATTCCGAGATTCGAATTTCCGCTCTAGGTTTATTCCGTTGAAAAACTCGGCTCGGCGGGCGATTTGCCCTTCGTGCAAGATTTGCGGCGCATGCGCCTGACCTACCTCAGCTGGCGACTTCCGGA
>NZ_FTOQ01000018.1 GCF_900156805.1 Roseivivax lentus
CTTCCTCGGTCCCATCATCGCCAATCCTCCCACCCATCGGCGGAATTGAATCAGCACCACGGCCCTCGATCAAGCGCGGGTTTTTCAACGGAATAAGCCCGAAGCGGAGGTGCTCAAGTGCTGACGCTCACAGATGCAGCAATCTGATCGACCGAAGCCGCCAGCTGCGCCGCAGAAGGAAAAGCGGTCGTTCCGTGCGGCTGCACCGAGTTCTGGGGCACCGATGACAGCTTCGCGGACGGAGCGCTCTTTCGCTGCGTCTGCATCAATGTCGGCTTTGGATGAAGGTAGGCACGGCATGGCCGCAAGGCCGGAGTGAGCGATCGACGAGGAGTAGGCGACACGGCCTTCGAAGTTCATGGCAGGGAGATTCAGACCCGGGGCTCGAGCGCTTGCAGCTCTTTGAACCGATGTGAACCCAGCCATCCGAACAGCATACCGGCCCGTGGCGTCATCGAAGGCCACATCCTGAGGCCTGATACACGTCTGATCGAAGACCCCGCCGACAAATTGCAAATAATGCTTGTCAAACAGGGGGCATCCACACACGCCCCGGGTTTACCGGAGAGTTTCTGGTTCAATGATTAGGCTACTTTTTCGACAGCGTTCAAGCAGCTGAAACTTGTCGCTTAGAATGGTGACGCAGGTTTTTTACAAGAGCGCTACGAAAAATGGTATGATTTCACCCTAAGGGAGGTAGTTGCTGTGACTTTTACAATCGATGCCCCTGTCGGCGCAATGCTTGGCGTTGGCTACAACGAGGCCACATTCGACCTTAGATCAGTTGCCGCCATTGGTGACATCGGCATGGATGACGATGCCAGCGGAAACCTTTCCACAGATTTTCATTTTGGAATGGTAACCAGCTCCTCGGACTTGGCCAAATCCATGGCGATTTCCGCCGGAGCCAGCGTGCGGACGCTCAATTTCGGAGCCAAAGCACAGATCGATTTCCGCGAACGCGTCTCGGTTTCTAGCCAGTCTACCAACATCTTGCTACGCATCGCTATCATGCGTCGGCCACGGAGGCTGATCAACGCCCGCCTTATTGAGGACGGCAACAACCTTCTGGCGATGCTGCCGCCGCGGACCGAACGGTTCCACGAACGGTTTGGAAGCCATTTCGTCAGGCAGATCGTGTCGGGCGGCGTATTCTACGGCGTGGCGCGAATTGAATCCGAGAGCGAAGAAAAACAGGAGGAGCTGGGCGTCGATGTGTCGCTGCGCATCGGCAATGTGCTCGGCGGCTCGGTTAACTCTTCCAACGATTTCTCTGAGAACTTCAACTCCAGTACCGACCGGATCGAGATGCACATCATGGCAATCGGCGGCTCGCCTCGCCCGGTCTTCAATATCGACCAACTGATGTCCGAGATCAGTCTATTCGAACAGGAAGTGACCAACGGGGTCGCGGTTCCCATCACGGCTGAGATGTCTCCCTTCAACCAGCTTACCCTGCCCAGCGACGACGTGACCTTTGTGCAGGAACAGGTGGCGCGCGCTCTTCTAGACGAGCTCGGCGAGAATTTTCAGGAACAGGTCGAGCTGCGCAACCAGATCGACTTCGTCCTGCGGAATCGCGACGCCTTTCAGCGATTCAATGTACAGACATTTCGCGACGCGCTCAACGAGTGCAACCGCAATCTCAACCGGATTGCGAGTGCTGCTGACAATTGTGCGCGCGACCGCGAGCTGTGCGTGTTGCCGCAAGACATCGCGCCGCCGTCGCTGGTTTTTCCAGAACGCAAGACGCCGGTCACAAGTCCACGCGAACCAAGAGAGTTTGAGATCGGGCCGCCAGTTTTTCAGGATCCTGGCGGCAATCATCGGGTCGATTTCAATCAACTTGTGATCGCTCACCAAGTTATTCCACGGCGCAATTGAAGGGATCTGTCGAATGACCATGACATCTTCAGTTCGGGCGATCGCTTGCACCCTTGCCCTACTTTTCATGCCGAGCCTCGGCGCGGCCGCCTGCGACATCGCCGAATGCAACCCGCAGACCTGCGACTCCTGGCGTCCGACCTGGACGATCAACGATTTCCCCGCCCACCAGACGGACACGACTGTCGAGCAACGGTCGCAGATTGGGGAAATCGCACGGCGGATAGCCGACAGCCACAGCGATGCTCAGCCAATCATCTGCTTGCGTCTAGTCGGCCACGCCTCGTCCTTCCGCAACATCTCCGCCAACGAATACGACCGGCGCGCCGAGACCCGGGGAGAGACCATTGCCGAAATGCTGGCTGCGTCCCTGGAAACCCATGGTCTGACTTCTTTCACTGTGCACCGGGACGAGATCGACAATGACGACGCCTTTTGCGGCGAGGTTTTGGGCTCTGACGTGACACTGATCTTCGACGGCAAGGGCAATTCCTGCCCGTTGGTAGACAACATGGTCAATTCAAGCAACGCAACCGCTCGCGCCAACCGCGCCATAAATCGGCGCGTGTCGATCTATGCAATCGACGACTCACTCCCGATTGAAACGGTCGACACATCTCCGCAAGAGGTGTGCGAGAGCTTTCCGAACCTACTCTGTGCCAACGTTCCCGACTTCATGATCGAAGGCCGGGTCTGCGCGGGCTCTTTCGCAGGCGATCTCGCCGGCTTAACCCGAGAGGAATTGAAGGCTCGAATTGAAGCAGGAACGGCAACGCATCTGTGCGGACCATTGGACTAGCAGCGCGGTGCCCAGGTGTCGCCAGGCTGGGGTGACATATCATCCCCAGTCCTACGCAGCTGTGACAGATCGCAATTCTGTAAGTCCGGATCATTGATTGGTCAAAAACGGTTCTTTGATTGCGGCTTTGTCAAGCGGGTGAGCAGGCTGTCCTTCCGGGGCCATGGTTCTCTCCGAGGTCGCGGGTCTCGGGCCTCATGATGGTGTTCGGCTGCGGATCGTCTCCGATGTCGTTTGCTGGGTGAACGGCACGGGGCCGTGTCCCAACCGTTTTTACGAGATTGACACCTCCGTCCCGTAGTGACTTCGCTTTCCCGCCTCTTCGGCGAGAATCCAGATCAGGCAGTGGCCTCCTTCGTCCATTGATAGTCTGTTCCGTTCTTCCAGAGTGTCAGCATGAGAACGGCGATCTTGCGGGCCGTTGCCACCGCAGCCTTGCGGAACCCGCGTCGTCCGGCGAGACGCACGGCCCAGCTCTTCAAGGTCGAGAAGCGTTTAACCTGGCGAATGACGCAGGATGCCGCCTCAAACTGCAGCCCGCGCATCGCGCTGTCACCGCATTTGGAGACACGACCTGACCAGTCGATTTCACCGGATTGGTGCCGCTTCGGCGTGAGGCCGAAAAACGCGCCGACATCGGACCCGCGGCTGAACCGGGTCGGATCATCAACAAGGGCGATGAAGCTGAGCGCATTGACCGGACCGACGCCAGGGATCGTCATCAGACAACGCGCCACGGGATGGCCTTGGCTTTACTCTTCACGGCCTTGTCTAGGCGGATGCGGTATGCGAGCGGATATGGTCCAGATGCCGTTATACCTCCGTATTCTCGAGCAAAATCTTCATCGAGATGGATTGGGAGCGGGTCCCAGACTTCTGCAAAATCAATCATTTCCTGCAGGTCGATGGTTTGACTCGGTCCTTGCAAGCGAGATGGCACTTCGATCTCATCAAAAAAGATCAACTTCATTTCTTATCCTCGCCTGGCGGCTGCGCTGACAACTAGAAAGTGAGTTGCCGATCGTTCAAACCTACTCCAAAGTATGAATACTCAATCGCGAAAAAATTTTTGCGTGCGTGGCACAACGCATAGGTGCCCACTCTTTGTCTGAACAGAGTTCGTAACAAAGTGAAGGTCCGGAAAGTCCGCACAACGGTCACCTGACCATCTCGGCCTGAAGGTCCGCTCTGACAGGTCCTTTCGTTTCGTGACACGTCCGCTTCTGGGCTGACAACGGTCATTGACTTCGCGAAGGACAAGTGTCGGCCTCAAACTCTTGCAAGCTCGCTGGAGTCTGCATCAACCCTGAGCATCTGGAGATCAGGACAAGGGCCGACAACAAGCGCGACGACTGGGAGGTAGCGGCCTACGGCGTGGACTTCGACATGCTGTAGCGTGGCACAGGCGCCTCGATTGATCCTCGAGTGAAGAAGTGCGGCGCTTCGTGACGATTCGACGGAAATCGTGTATCTTTCGGACGTGCGAAACCCGGTTGAGTAACAAGGATATTTACAATGGTTCGGGACGTGTTTTTGAAAAGTGCTCTTGTTCTGTCTCTGGTAGCCGCCCTTTGCCAGCCCGCCGCCGCACAATCGAGCAATCCTGGCCAGATATCCGGGTGGAAGGTATCCTGCGGAGCGGATCGCGGAGCTCTGACCAAACAGGGCAAAACCTATATTTTCCGACCCAGCAGCAATCATTGTGACGGTCACACACCTTGGGGCTGGGACCAGCGAACCGAGATCTTCTCGCGGAAGTACAGTCGCAACCTACAAGGTAGATATCTCTTCGAGACGACGGTCTCCCTGACGAGCCCCTCCAGCCAAAAATTCGATGTATTTCAGATGCATGATGCTCGGAAAGCATGTGCTCCGCCACTCAAGGTGGAATGGGGCTCGGACAATCGCGTCGCTCTACGCAGTCACTACAAAGTCGCCGGCAAGGGTGAAGACCATTGCATTCAGAACGAGCTGGTGACGGCCAATTACCAGCGAAAACAGGTTTTGAAACGTGATGGGACGAAACACCTGCTGCAGATCCTTCTCGATCTGGATGGACATGGATCATTCTCGGTGTCGGTGCTGGTCGACGGACGCCCCGCCATCCAGGGGCAGTATTCGCCGGATTTACCAGCTGGTGTCTACAAAAGCGTCTCCGGTATCCGAATGAACACTCCCAAGATCGACCGATCGCAGAAGATAAACTTCAAGCACGGCGTCTACGCCAAGAACCGTTTCCCGTTCGAGTTGCGCTCCGAAGGCATGCGCATGGTCCGCTTGAAGCAGTAGATGCGGCTCACGCCCTCCGCGCCGCGTGGTCAGACCAGAAGCACTTTGGGCATAGGCGTCTTTCGAGCGGCATTCATCGTAGTGCCCATGACGGCGAGGTCGTTTGACCCGGGGCTGGATACCTCCAACACGAATGCCGGACAGGTCAGCAAGATGCCCGTGAGATATGCGCAAACTTGTCCGGCGGGGCGCTTTCGTTGTCCCGAAACCTGCGCCGGAACGCGCATCACACCGAGACCATCCTCGGTCACGGGCAGTCTGAGCGATACGCGAACGCCACGTTCGGAGCGCCATATACCGAAACCCCAAGCTAAGCACCCACCGATGATCAGTGCGCGCTAGGCGGCGCTTTCTTAATCAATCGCAACGGGTTGGAGGTTTGCACAGGTGCCGAAACAAGCGCGACGACTGGGAGGCGGCGGCCTATGGCGTGGACTTCGACATGCTGTAGCGTGGCACAGCCTCGCTGGACAGGTTGATCAGCTACCCGTCATACCCGCTGGGGCACCCCTTGGGGCAGTCCGAACTCCGACGGAACCGAAGCTGCCTAGTAGCACAAGACTTCACGAGCGGAGCGAGTGGATGGCTGGGGTGGTAGGATTCGAACCTACGGTACACGGTACCAAAAACCGCTGCCTTACCGCTTGGCTACACCCCAACTGCGCGGGTGCATACGGCTTCCCCGCATCGGGATCAAGACCCGAGGTTCAAAAATCATGGGGCGGTTCCGGTTCGCGGGGGCGGGCTGTCCAGATCGGCCCATGCGAGGGTCGCGCGGCTGCGTCCGGCCCTTTTCGACGCGTAGAGCGCGCGGTCCGCGCGGGCGATCATTTCGGCCGGATCGGCGCCGGGTCCGCCGGCCCAGATCGCGATGCCGGCGCTGGCCGATACCCGGGCGTCGGGCACGGCCTCGCAATTCGCAATCGTGATCTTCTCGATCAGCCGGTCGCAGAGCGCGGCGAGTTGCAGCGCGTCGCTGAGATTGGGAAAGATCAGCAGGAACTCATCGCCGCCGATCCGCGCGGCGATATCATGCGGGCGGATGGTTCCGGTCAGCGTCGCGGCCACCTCGCAGAGCATGATGTCGCCCGCCGCATGGCCATGGGTATCGTTCACCTGCTTGAAGTGATCGAGATCGAGATGGATGAGCCCGAAGGCCGCCTCGTCCTCGATCAGCGCGTCGAGCGTCAGCTCCAGCGCACGGCGATTGGCAAGCCCGGTGAGCTTGTCCGTCGCCGCCTCGGCCTCGGCGGCGATGCGCGCGGATTGCAGCTTCAGGTTCAGCATGCGCGAGGCGGTCATCGCGACGCCCTGCGCCTCGATCAGGAACAGGATCTCCATGGTGAGATCGGTGGGTGCCACGTCCGAGCCGGTGATGCCGTGGCGGCGGACCGCATCGGCCACGCCGATCCCGAAGCCGAGGTCGAGCAGCGCGCCGCCATCGACCTCGCACACTGCGTGGCCCACAAGCGGCGTGTGCGGTGCCACGAAGGCGGTCACGTGCAGCTTGCGCCCGGCACGCTTGCGCAAGTCCGCCAGGGAGGCGATCCCCGCGGGCCGTTCCACCCGCAGGATATCGAAGAGCGCGCGTCCCTCGAGATCGCCCAGAACCTTGCGGATGGTGGGGCCCGCATGCAGGACCGACCCGTCCGGACCGATCTGCACATGCATCGGACAAAGCGCGTCGATCGCGGAGGGCGACACCGCGGCAGTCACGCGCCTTCCCCCGCGACGAGATCGAAGGCGCGACCGGGCATGAAGGCCTCCTTCACGAGCGTGACCCGGAAGACATCGCAGCCCGCGTCATCGGCGTGATGATCGAGCACCACGAGGGCGCCGTAATCGTCGGCCATGGCGCGCAGGAGCCCCATCAACACGCATCCCGCGCCCGGAAAGGGCGACCGGCAGGATATCTCGAACCGGTCGCCGCCCAGGTCGCTGACCGCGATCGAGGGCAGACGCAGGTCGGGCACGGCCAGGCGCATGCGGTCCGGCAGATCGTCGAGCGCATAGAGAAAATCGCGGAAATCGGTCCCGGAAAACCGCAGGAGCCGGCGCAGCGCCTGCCGCTTGGGATGGGTCACGAGATAGATGCCCACATCCTCGAGCACCGCTTCCGGCGGGCGCGCGAATTCCTGTGCTATGGCGCGGACGACGGCATTGGTGACCGTGTCCTCGTAGACCAGCATGGTCTCGAACATCGCGGTCTTCAGCCCGGCGCGGCGCGCCACCGCGGCCCAGCGATCCGCGCCGTAATTATCCTCGACGAAGAATTGCAGTGTCGCGTTTATCAGCCCGTGCATGCCGGTCTCCGGATTTCCGGAGGCAACACCTAGGCCATATGCGTTAATTTTGTCCGAATGCCCGCCGGTCAGGGCCAGAGCCAGCCTTCCAGATGGCCGATATCGGGCAGCACGACCGCGGCATGGGGCGCGAGTTCGGCGTGCTCCGCGGGGCCGGTCAGCACCGCCACCGGCACCATGCCCGCCGCCGCGGCGGCCAGCAGATCATGGGTGCTGTCGCCCACCATCGCGATCGCGCCGGGCGCCGCGCCGACCGCCTCGGCGAAGGCCAGAAGCGGGGCCGGATCGGGTTTCGCCCCAAAGCCCGAATCGCAGCCCGCGACGAAATCGAAGAAGCCGCCGATGCCCGCCGTGGCGAGATGCGCATGGGCCACGGCCTCGGCATCGTTGGTCATGACGCCCAGCCGCAGGCCCCGGTCGCGCAGGCCGCCGAGGCAGGGAGCGAGCGCCACGGGCGGCACCAGCGTGGCGGCGGCTGCGGCATCGGACAGCGCGCGCGCGATCTCCGGCGCCTCGCGCCCGGGCAGGCACTCGGCGAAGAGCGCCGCGACCTCGTCGTTGCTGCCCGCGATCACCGGGCTGTCGGCGGCGAAGCGGCCCGTCGAGAGGTCGTAGCGCACGGCGTCCGCCAGCGCGGCGCGGCGGCCTTCATCCCCGCCCGCGAGTTCGGTGATCACCTCACGCGCCCAGCCGTCCCAGGTAGCGCGGAAATCGAACAGCGTGCCGTCCTTGTCGAAGAGGATCGCCGAGATCCCGACGCGGGCGCTCAGGTCCAATGCACGGCCTCGCCGCCGGGCAGGACGGCGCGGGCCGCCATGGGCGCGGAATAATCCAGCCCCTCGGCATCGCAGAAGGCCGCGATCCAGGCATCGTCCATCAAGAGGAAGTCGAGCACCGAGGCCTGGAAGTCCGGATCGCCGAACGCGCCGCGGAACTGCGCCTCGTCCGCGCCGGTCGCGCCGAGAAACACCGGCAGGAGCGTGTCGTTTCCGGCCAGCCACCCCACCGCCTTGAGGCCGATCACCTCGGCATTTGTTCGTGAAAGGATCATTTTCACCAAATTGGAAAGAGTTTCTTAACCATCCATCATAAAGATGGGCGACAGGCAACGGACATCCCGTCCGTGCCGCCACGCAACGGTCGGAGCGCATCAATGCCAGGACGGATCATGATCGTCGATGCCCAGCCGACGACCCGTGCCCTGCTGCGGGTGAAGCTCACCTGCGCCTATTATGAGACCGAACAGGCCGAAAGCGCGGAGGAAGCGTTGCGGCTCGCCCGAGTGTTCCGGCCCAACGTGGTGATCTTCGGCGATTCCCTGCCCGGCAACGATCCCGCGCGTTTCGTGACGCGGCTGCGCGGCGTGCTGCCGGGCGAACAGATCCGCTGCGTGTTCCTGCAGGCCAAGAGCTGCGCACAGGCACGGCACAGCGCGATTGCCGCGGGGGTCGAGGATGTCATGTCCCTGCCGCTCGACCATGAATACCTTCTCGCCCGGCTTCGCTGCATCTTCCGCGCCATCGACAACGACCGCGACTCGCGGCTGCGCGAGGATGCGGACCGTGCGCTCGGCCTCGCCGAGGCGGCCCTGCCCTATCGCACCGGCGGGCGCCTGACGCTGATCCATCCCGATCCGACCGCCCTGCCCTCGGCGCTTGTCGGCGCGCTCGAACGGGTCTGGCGCGGGCGCTTCGTCCGCAAGACGCCCGAGGACATCCTGCGCCGCGACAGCGACGGGGCGGCGACCGATCTCTACCTGCTCTTCGGCGCGCCCCGGCACGAGGCGCGCACCCTCGCGCTGCTCAGCGAATTGCGCGCCCACGGCCGAACCCGGCACGCCGCCATTCTCTACGGCGCGGCGCCCGGGCAGACCGCGGAGGCGGCGCGCGCGCTCGATCTCGGGGCCGACGACGCGGTCCTCTGGGATTGCTGCCCCGAGGAGCTGGTGGCCTGGTGCGAGCGTCTGATCACGCGGCGCCGTGCCGCCGAAGCGCATCGCCTGCGCATGCAGACCGGTCTGCAGGCGGCCCTTGTCGATCCGCTGACCGGGCTCTGGAACCGCCGCTACGCCTTGCCCAATCTCGACCAGATGGTCGCGACCGCAGCGGCCACGGGCGACAGCTGCTGCGTGATGATCGCCGATCTCGATCACTTCAAGCGGGTGAACGACCGCCACGGCCACATGACCGGCGACGCGGTGCTGCGCAGCGTGGCGAAGCGCCTGCAATCGCAGCTGCGGGGCGTCGACGTGATCGCGCGGCTGGGCGGCGAGGAGTTTCTCATCCTGCTGCCCGATGCCGATCGCGATTATGCCGAAGCGACCGCGAGGCGGCTGATGGCCGCGCTTGCCGGCCGGCCGGTCACGCTGGCGCCGGGCGACACCGATATCGCGGTCTCGGTCAGTATCGGGATCGCCATGGGCCCGGGACAACCCACCGATGCGCCCTCGGGCTCGCAGCTTCTGGCCGAGGCCGACCGGGCCCTGTACCGCGCCAAGGCCGAGGGGCGCTCGCGCTGGCACTTCGCCACACCCGCCGCCAACAAGGACGGTGCGCGCTTCATGATCTCCGCCGATGCGCGCCGCAGCCTTCAGCGCCGCTTCTGGCCGGCGAGCCTTACTTCCAAACGATCCGCATAGGCGCGCCGCTCGGCCTCCGACATGGCCGCGACCCGTGCCACCAGCGCCGCCTGCCCCGCTGCGCGCCGCGCGGCGTTGCGCGCCGTCTCGGCCTCGAGCGCCGCCGCGAAGGCCGCGCTGTCGAAGGGCGTGCGGCGCAGGACCTCCAGCGCGCGGGTGGCCTCCGGCGTGACCACGCCGCGGCCCCGCTCGCGGGTCTGCCCGAATTCGAGCACGAGCCGACGCCGGTCCTCGGGCGCAAGCGCCTGCAGGAAGGCGATGCCCGCCGGGCCGCCATCGCGCCGCGGCGGCCCCTTGTCGATCCAGAGGCCCGCGATCAACCCGACGATCACGAGATTGAGCGCGACCGACACGAAGAGCACCGCCTTCACGAGGCGCGGCGTGCGCGGCTGCCCGCGCGGCGTGTCCGGAGTCCGGGGCGTTTGGGGGCTTTCGGCCATGGCTCAGCCCTCCTCCAGCACGGTCGCGAAATCGGTGCCGAAGAGCGTGCTGCCCGCCGCATTCTCCGCGCCGGTCCAGAGCACCGCCAGCGGATCGGCGATGGGGCCGGGGCCGGCGATCCCGATCCAGAGGCCCGCAAGCCCCGCCGCCGCCAGTCCCGACAGCGCGGGCCAGCCGCCCAGCGCCTCCCGGATCTGACCCAGCGCCGTGCCCCGAAGCGGCCGTGCCTCCCGGTTGCGGTGATCGGCCGCCATCCCCGCCGCCTGCTCCGCCAGCCGCGCGAGGAAGGCCGGATCCGGGCGTTCGGGCGCGTTCCGGCCCGCCTCGAAATAGCGCTCGAGCGGGTCGTCCCGCTTCTGCCCGCGTTCAGTCTTCGCCATATCCCAACTCCTCGCGTCGTCCGGCCAGCCGCGCCTCTAGGGCACGGCGGCCGCGGGCGATCAGACTTTCCGCCGCCCGCGGTCCGATGTCCATGATCCGCGCGACCTCGCGCGTGTCGCAGCCTTCGAGATGCCTGAGCACCACCGCCTGCCGCTGACGGTCGGGCAGCGTGGCCAGCGCCGCCTGCAGGGCCGAGGCACGTGCCCGCGCATCCATCGCCTCGGCCGCCCCGGGGCGGTCATCGGCGATCTCGGGTGCCGCCTCGAGCCCGGTATCGCGCAGCTTGCGCAGCCGGTCGATGCAGAGATTCGCGGTGACGCGGTAGAGCCAGGTGCGCACCTTGGCCTCGCCCGCGCGCCAGGCCGGCGCCTGCCGCCAGAGCCGCAAGAGCGCCTCCTGCGTCACGTCCTCGGCCTCGGCCCGGTCCGACAGAAGACGGTGGGCATGGGCGAAGACGCGCGGCGCGAGCCGCAGGCTGAGGACCCGTGCCGCCGCCGCATCGCCTGCGGCGAGCCGCGCCAGAAGCGCGTCGTCGCTTTCCTCGCCATTCATGTCCAGCGCCACCGCAGCCGCCCGATCTTCCAGCCGTTAGCGCGCCCCGCCATGCGCGACAAGGGCGCGGACCGGCTCAGTCCTGCCGCGCGCCGGGGCCCTGCCCGTGGCCCGGACGGCCATGGCCGCGCCCGCCACGCCGCTTTTCGAGCGCCGCGAATTCCTCGGCGCTGACGGCGCCATCGGCATCCGCGTCGAGCCGGTCGAACATCGCCGCCGGATCGCGCCAGGCGGTGATCTCGGCATAGCTGAGCGCACCGTCGCCGTTCTGGTCGAGGCGCGCGATCCGCCGCGCGATGCGCTCCGCCTGCGCGGCCTGCCGGTGGGCCAGGATCTCCGCGACGCTCAATTGCCCGTCCCCGTCGCTGTCGCGTTCGGCGAATCGCGCCGCGGCCTGTGCAGCGAGTTCGGCTTCGGTCAATTGCCCGTCCGCATCGGCATCGAGCATCTCGAAGCTCGGGCCCCGGAGGCCGTCCGCGCCGCGCATCTCCGGCGGATGCGCGAAGGCCGCGCCGCCCGCAAGAGCCGCGATGAGAAGACTGGTAGTGAAGGTGCCGTGGATCATGGTGAACTCCTGTCTGTCCGTTGCATCGCGGCCCGGAAGGCCCGTTCGGCGCTTCGTCCCGATGCATGACCCTTTCACGCGCCACTCGGCGGATTCCGTCGAATTTTCTTCGGCGCGGCCGGAAAAACTCCGCCGGCGCGCGCGCGACATCCAGCCGCAAGGACACACTGCGCCCTTCAAACGTCGGCGGCCGGGGTTCATATTCCGCCCGACACGACTCCGGAGTTCCCATGGCATCCGCCGACGAGACGATCGAGGCCCGCGCAACCTGGCCCGCCCTCATCAAGGGCTGGCGCAGGCGCTGTCCCAATTGCGGCACCGGTCCGCTTCTGTCGGGCTACCTGAAGGTGCGCGACCGCTGTCCGGTCTGCCGCGAGGCGCTGCATCACCACCGCGCGGATGACGGCCCGGCCTACCTGACGATCCTGATCGTCGGCCACCTGATGGCGCCGCTGCTGCTGATCGTGTTCGAGACATGGCGGCCCGAACCGCTGGTCCTCTTCACCATCTTTGCGGTTGGCTGTATCGGCCTTTCCCTCTACCTTCTGCCCCGATTGAAAGGGGCCATCGTCGCGTTCCAATGGGCGCGCGGCATGCACGGTTTCGGCGGCGACACCACGTGACGTGCGCCTCCGTGCCGCCCGGGCGCCGAGGCGCATCATGGCAGGGGAAAGCATGACGGAGCACGCCGCGGCCGGGGCGCCGCAAGACAAATCCGCCCTGCGCGACGCCGCGACGGTGATCGTGCTGCGCGACCGGGCGACGCGGCCCCATGTGCTGATGGGCCAGCGCGGCGCCAAGGCCGTGTTCATGCCGTCGAAATTCGTCTTTCCCGGCGGTGCCCGCGATCCCGGCGATGCCCGCGTGCCGCTGGCGGGCGAGCTGCCCGCGATCTGCCGGGACCGGCTGCAGGAAGACAGCGCGCCGGAGCCCGCCCGCGCGCTTCCGCTGACCGCGATTCGCGAATTGTTCGAAGAGACCGGGCAGATCCTCGGCACCCCGGCGGACTGGCCGGACCCGCCCGCCGATTGGCGCGCCTTCGCGGCGACCGGGCACCGGCCCTCGGCGGAAGCGCTGCAATTCGTGTTCCGCGCGATCACGCCCCCCGGCAGGCCGCGCCGCTTCGACGCGCGGTTCTTCCTCGCCGATGCCGAGGCGCTGGCCTCCGACCCGGACGATTTCAGCGCCGCCTCGGATGAGCTGTCGCATCTGCGCTGGGTCGCGCTCGACGAGGTCCGCGCGCTCGACATGCCCTTCATCACCGAAGTGGTCCTGGCCGAGATCGCGGCCCGCGCCGCCGATCCCGCGCCACCCGTCTCGGTGCCGTTCTTCCGCAACGATGACGAGGAAAGCCTGTTCCTGCGGCTGCGCGGCGAACGGCTGATCTGAGATGCGCCACGGCGTTTGCCGCCCGCGCCGAATGTCCGCAACGACGCGCCGCGCCCCTGTCACGACCGGACCGGAAATACCTCTCGGGGGAGCGCGAGGGGGCAGACAGCCCCCTCGCTTTCCAGGCGCGTCATGGACGCAAGCTTAACGGCGATGACCCGCGCCCCGCCAAGGCCTCAAACCGCGCCGCGATCAGGTCTCGCGAGCGAGCGCCTCGGCCAGATCCGTGCGTTCCCACGAAAACCCGCCATCGGCTTCCGGATCGCGCCCGAAATGCCCATAGGCCGCCGTGCGCGCATAGATCGGCCGGTTCAGGTCGAGATGCGTGCGGATGCCGCGCGGGGTGAGGTCCATGACCTTCGGGATGGCCTTCTCGATCGCCGCCGGCTCCACCTCGCCGGTGCCGAACGTGTCGCAATAGATGGACAGGGGCTTCGCGACACCGATCGCGTAGGAGAGCTGGATCGTGCAGCGCTCCGCGAGCCCTGCCGCCACCACGTTCTTCGCCAGGTACCGCGCCGCATAGGCCGCCGAGCGGTCGACCTTGGTCGGATCCTTGCCGGAAAACGCGCCGCCGCCATGGGGCGCCGCGCCGCCATAGGTGTCGACGATGATCTTGCGGCCCGTGAGACCCGCATCGCCGTCGGGCCCCCCGATCACGAAGGTGCCGGTGGGGTTCACCCACCATTCCGTGGAGGCGTCGATCCAGCCGTCGGGCAGCACGTCGCGGATATAGGGCTCCACGATGGCGCGGATATCGTCGGAGCTCTGGCTGTCATCGGCGTGCTGCGTCGAGAGCACGATCTGCGTGACCCCCACCGGCTTGCCGTTCTCGTAGCGCACCGAGAGCTGGGTCTTGGCGTCGGGCCGCAGAAGCGGCTCTTCGCCCGATTTGCGCACCTCGGCCAGCCGCCGCAGGATCGCGTGGCTGAACAGGATCGGCGCCGGCATCAGCGCGTCGGTCTCGTTCGTGGCATAGCCGAACATGATGCCCTGGTCGCCCGCGCCCTCGTCGCCGCGCTCGCCGGTGACACCTTGCGCGATATGCGCCGATTGCTCGTGCAGCAGGTTGGTGATCTCGCAGGTGTTCCAGTGGAACTTGTCCTGCTCGTAGCCGATGTCGCGGATGCAGTCGCGGGCGATGTCGGGAATGCGGCCCATATACTCGGCGAGCTTGGCCTGGTCGGTCAGCCCGACCTCGCCGCCGATGACGACGCGGTTGGTGGTGGCGAAGGTCTCGCAGGCGACGCGCGCCAGCGGGTCTTCCGCCAGAAGCGCATCGAGGATCGCGTCCGAAATCCGGTCGCACACCTTGTCGGGATGCCCCTCGGAGACGGACTCGGAGGTGAAGATATAATCGTTACGGGCCATGGGAAGTGCTCCATTAGGGTCTGCTGTCACGCCAGGAAGCCGTTGTGACAGGGAATAAGGTCGAGTTATCCGCGCAGCCCGGTGCCGTCAATCGGATTGCGCCGCAGAGAGGCGACGCCCAGCGCCACGAGCCCGAGAAGACACAACAGGATCGGCCAGTCGCCGGTGCGGCTGTAAAGCGTCGGCGGCAAGGGCGGCGGGATCGCGGCATCCACGTGCCCGGACAGGCCGAGGCCCAGCCGCGCGGTGATGCGGCCCTGCCCGTCGATCACCGCCGACACGCCGGTATTGGCCGCCCGCATCACCGGCAGCCCCTGCTCGATAGCACGCAGCCGGGCCTGCATGAGGTGCTGGTAGGGCCCGGACCATTGCCCGAACCACGCATCGTTGGTCATCTGCAGGATCATGTCCGCGCGCGCGGGCGCCCCGCCGACATCCTGCGGAAAGACCGCCTCGTAGCAGATCAGCGGCAGCGCCGTGCCGAGATCGCCGAGATCGATCAGCCGCGGGCCCGGCCCCGCGGAATAGCCGTATTCGGCGCGCTGCGCGAGGCCCGAGACCTCGATATGCCGGAACAGCCACGCGGCGGGCATGTATTCCCCGAACGGCACGAGGTGATGCTTGTCATAAGTGTCGCGCACCGCCCCGTCCGGGCCGATCAGCACCGAGGAATTGTAGTAGCGGTCCGCTTCGGCGCGCTGGATGCCGATCAGCACGGGCACCGGTCCCGCGGCGTCCGAGACGATGCGCAGCGCCTCGCCCGCATGGTTCAGAAGCATCGGCAGCGCGGTTTCCGGCCACAGGATCAGGTCCGGCTGCGGCCCGGCCGCGGTGGCGCGAATCTGCCGTTCGAAGAACATCTGCGCGCGGCCGGGCAGCCATTTCTCGGCCTGCGGGGCGTTCGGCTGCACAAGACGAATCACCGGGCGGCCCTCTTCGGGCGCGGGCGGCGCGATCCTTGCCCAGCCGATGCCAAAGAGCATCGCCGCCCCGAGGCAGGCCGCAAGCCCGGCGCGCCAATCGCGCTGCCCGAGCGCGCTGACCGTCAGCGCCACCAGCGCGAGGAGCAACAGGTTGAGCCCGTGCGGCCCGATCCAGGCCAGCCATTGCACGGCGGTCGTGGGCGCCAGCACGTAGCCCACCATGCCCCAGGGAAAGCCCGTCAGCATGTAGGCCCGGGCGAGTTCCGACAGCGCCCAGAGCGGCACGATCAGCCAGGGCGCCGAAAACCGCGCGGCGACCCAGGCGGGCCAGGCCCAGAAGAGCGCGAAGCCCCCCGCCGCAAGCACCAGCGCGAAGGGCGCCATCCAGCCCGTGACCGCCGCATCAACAAGGAAAGGCTCCACCAGCCAGCTCATGGAAAATCCGAAATAGCCCGCGCCGAAGGCCCAGGCGGTCCAGCCTGCCTGCCGGGGCGTGGCGGCCGCGCGGATCAGCCAGAGCGCGCCGCCCAGCGCCACAAGTGCCAGATACCACAGGTCGAAGGGCGCCTGACCGGTCGCGAAGATCAGCCCCAGAAACAGCGCGCCGCCCGCGAGCTTGGCCTGGCTCGGCGTTTCGGCGTCGAGGGTCGTCTCAGCCATTCTGACCGGTCTGCGCCCCTTGTGCGCGCACGCTGGCGGCGACGGCGGTGCCCTGGGCGCCCGGCATGCGCACGCGCAGCCGCTTGATCCGGCGCGGATCGGCTTCCACCACCTCGAATTCGAGGCCCGCGGGATGCGGCACCACCTCGCCCCGGGCGGGCACGTGGCCCGCCAGCACGAAGACGAGCCCGCCCAGCGTCTCGATCTCCTCGCCGTCGATTTCCTCGTCCTCGGTCAGGTCGAGGCCGATCTCCGCCTCGAATTCCTCAAGCTGGGTCTTGGCGAGCACCAGATAGCAGCCGGGTTTCTCAAGCCGCCAGTTCTTGCCTTCCTCGGTGTCGTGTTCGTCCTCGATCTCGCCGATGACCTGTTCAATGAGGTCCTCGATCGTGACGAGGCCGTCGACGCCGCCATATTCGTCGATCACCAGCGCCATGTGCCGGCGCTCGGTCTGCATCTTGGTCAGCAGCACCCCGATGGGCATGGAGGGCGGCACGAAGAGAAGCGGCCGCAGCATCTTCTTGAGATTGAAGCGCGTGCCCTTGCCGTTGAAGCCGTGCATGAGCGCGAAATCCTTCAGATGCGCCATGCCGATGGGGGTATCGAGCGTGCCGGAGTAGACCGGAAGCCGGGTGAGGCCGGTATCGCGGAACACCTTCACCAATTCGTCCTTGGTGATCGAGTCGGGAACGGCGACGATATCGGCCTTCGGGATGGAGACGTCGTCGACGCGCATCCGCCGCAGATTGGCGAGGCCATGCGTCTGTCGCGCCATGACCGGGGTTGCCTGTCCGTCTGTCCCGTCCTCGTCGGAGGTCCCGCCCATGCCCTCGAAGAGCCAGCGGAAAAATCCCGGCCTGTCTTCTGCGTCGTCTGCTTGCGCGCCTTGCGCTGCATTAGACGATGCGTCGCTGTCGCCCATTTCTTGTTCCGTCCTTTCCTTGGGTCCCTAGAGGGCCCTGTCCGCCGTATATGGGTCCTGAATGCCCATTTGTCCAAGTATCCGCGTCTCCAACGCCTCCATCAATGTGGCGTCGGCATCACGCACGTGGTCATAGCCTAGCAGATGCAACACACCATGAACGATCAAATGCGTGACATGGTGATCGGCGGAAAGGCGCTGTTCGCGCGCCTCCGCGAGGCAGGTCTCGCGGGCGATGGCGATATCGCCGAGGAAATGCGGCTCCGGGCCCTCGGTCTCGGGGCGCAGGGGCGGCGCGCCCGGCTCGTCCGGAGAGAGATCCTCCTCGGGCCAGCTCAGCACGTTGGTGGGCTGCGGCTTGCCGCGGAAATCGGCGTTCAGCGTGGCGATGCGGGCATCGTCGCAGCCCAGAACCGCGATCTCGAAGGCGTCGGGATCGAGATCGAGCGCGATCAGCGCCGCCCGCGCCGCCGCCTCGGCGCGCGCCGGCAGATCGAGCGCTTCCCAGCCCGCATCCTCGAGGATCGTCTCGGTCAGCATCGCGCGGCCCGGCTCACGCGCTCTCGGCGTCCTTGTCGTAGGCGTTGATGATCGCCGCCACCAGCGGGTGCCGCACCACATCGGCGGCGGTGAAGTAGTTGAACGAGATGCGGTCGATCTGCGTCAGGATCCGCTCCGCGTCGCGCAGGCCCGATTGCACGCCGCGCGGCAGGTCGACCTGGCTGCGATCGCCGGTGATGACCATGCGCGAGCCCTCGCCCAGGCGGGTCAGGAACATCTTCATCTGCATCGAGGTGGCATTCTGCGCCTCGTCCAGCACCACGAAGGCATTGGCGAGCGTCCGGCCCCGCATGAATGCGAGCGGCGCGATCTCGACGGTCTTCTCTTCCATCATCTTGGCCAGCGTCTTGCCCGGCAGGAAGTCGTTCAGCGCGTCGTAGAGCGGCTGCATGTAGGGGTCGATCTTGTCCTTCATGTCACCCGGCAGGAAGCCCAGCCGTTCGCCCGCCTCGACCGCGGGGCGCGACAGGATGATCTTGTCGACCATGCCGTTGATATACATGTTCACGCCCACCGCCACGGCGAGATAGGTCTTGCCGGTGCCCGCCGGGCCGATGCCGAAGGCCAGCTCGTTGTCGTAAAGCGCGCGGACATAGGCCTTCTGCGCCTCGGTGCGCGGCTCGACGAGTTTCTTGCGGGTCTTGATCTCGACCGTGCCGCCCGAGAACATCTCGAGCTGGTCCTCGGCCGCGGGCTCGGCGTTCATGCGGAACTCGCGGTCGATATCGCCGCGCTCCACACCCTTGCCCTGTTCGAGCCGGTTGTAGAGGCTGGTCAGCACCTCCACGGCTTCCTTCTGGGCATCGGGTTCGCCATGCACGGCCAGGTGGTTGCCGCGGCGCAGGATCTGCACGCCCAGACGGCCTTCGATATCGGTCAGGTTGCGGTCAAATTCGCCGCAGAGTTCGATAAGCAATCGGTTATCGGGAAATTCGATCGAGGCGTCGGTCAGGGTGCCTGTCGTCACGCAGCTCTCCGTGTTTGCGGTTCTGTCTTCACTGTTTCAAGCGCAGGGCGGATGGGCAAGACAGAAGCGGCGTCCATCCCTGCCTTCGCATATAAAAACGCCGCGCCAAGGATACGACCCCGGCGCGGCGCTGGTGTTGGGATATGCAGGCGCCAATCAGAGCGGATCGCCGATGATCGAGGTGGAGCCCTGCTTGAAATCGCCGGTGGCGACGGTCGGCGGTGCCGAGCCCGAGCAGACCGGGCGGCCGTACTTGTCGATCCGCGCCGAGAGGTAGCCCTCGACGCCGTCGTCGATGATCCAGTGATCGCAGCCGTTGGGATCGACCCAGATGCCCGCGCGCATGGTCGACAGGTCGTCGGCATCGATGCCGCGGTCGATGGACTTGTCCGGCCCGTAGCCGCCGAGCCCGTCGGCAAGCTCGCATCCCGAAAGGGACGCCGCGGCAAGCCCGATCAGGGCGAGTTTCGTGATGTTCATGTCCCTCGTCCCCTCAGCGGATGCAGATGATTTCGACGCGGCGGTTCTTCGCCATGCCCGCCGTCGACGCGTTCGACGCGACCGGCATCCGTTCGCCGTAGCCGCGCACATCGACGATGCGGGCGCCCACGGACTTGCCGACCGCGGCGACCGAGTTCGCCCGGTTGTAGCTCAGGCGCATGTTGTACTGGTCGCTGGCCCGGCTGTCGGTATGCCCGACGATCACGAAGGCGGTGGCCGAGGCGCTGCGGAAGAACTCCGCGAGGCGCTGCTTGCCGGCGCTGCTGATGCGGTAGCTGTCGGTGGCGAAGAACTGGTCGGAATTCATCACGCCGCAGACATTGCCCCGGCGGCAGACCGGGATGCCCTTGCGATTGACATGGGGGCTCATGTAGCCCTCGACGCCGTCATCCATCACCCAGTGCTCGCAGCCGTCGGGATCGACCCAGATGCCCGGGATGTAGCGTTCACCGACGATCGTCGTCGTGTTCTGCGTCGAGATCACCGGCACGCGCGCCTCCGCGGTGTCGGCAACCGCCGCGCCGGGCAGCACCGCCGATGCGGCCACCACCGCGCCGAGCAGGGCCGCCTTGGCGGACTTGAAAACGGAATAAGCCACAGCCTTCGTTCCTTTAATCATTATCATTGCCCCCTACCTTGCGCGACGGCGAACGCACCAGAAAACGCAAAGCCACTATAATCAACACTTTAGCAGCTAATCGACATCTGTGAAGAAAATTCCACAAGATATTGTGTCCGGGCCGGAAACAATGCCCAGCCCGCCACAATCCTGACACAATCCGGATTTTCGAAATATTTAACAGCCGGTTAGTTAAAAATGACCCGGCAATGACCGTTCAGAGGAGCGTGCCAGTCAGCGAATTCGGACCAGATGCGGTGATGCGCACCCGTCGAAGATCGCCCGGCGCCACGTCCGCGCCCGCCACGTGGACCGCGTGCAGATATTCCGATTTTCCGCCCATCTGGCCGGGCATCCGCCCGGGCTTTTCGAACAGCACTTGCACGTCGCGGCCGACCATCGCATCCTGCAGCGCGCGCTGCTGGCGGGTCAGAAGCGCCTGCAGCCGGTGCAGGCGGTCGGTCTTCTCGTCCTCGGGCACCTGCGCGCGTTCCGCCGCGGGCGTGCCGGGTCGGGTCGAATACTTGAACGAGAAGGCCGAGCCGTACTCGGCCGCCTCCACGAGATCGAGCGTGGCCTGGAAATCCGCCTCGGTCTCTTCCGGAAAGCCGACGATGAAATCGCCCGACAGGTGCAGATCGGGCCGCGCCGCGCGCAGCCGCTCGATCAGCGCAAGGTAGCTTTCCGCCGTGTGCTGCCGGTTCATCCGCTTGAGGATGCGGTCCGATCCGGACTGCACCGGCAGGTGCAGATAGGGCATCAACTTGTCGCAATCGCCATGCGCTGCGATCAGGTCGTCATCCATGTCGTTCGGGTGCGAGGTGGTGAAGCGAATGCGCGCCAGACCGTCGATCTTGGCCAGTTCGCGCACCAGCCGCGCCAGCGACCAATCGGCCCCGTCCGGACCGATGCCGTGATAGGCATTCACGTTCTGGCCCAGCAGGGTGATCTCGCGCACGCCGCGATCGACCAGATCGCGCGCCTCGGTCAGCACCCGGTCCACCGGGCGGGAGACCTCGGCCCCGCGGGTATAGGGCACGACGCAGAAGGCGCAGAACTTGTCGCAGCCCTCCTGCACGGTCAGGAAGGCCGAGGGCGCCCGGCGCGCCTTGGGACGCGCCTTGAGGTGGCCGAACTTGTCCTCGTCGGGAAATTCGGTGTCGAGCGCGCGAGCCCCGCCTTGCGTCTTGGCCAGCAGGTCGGGCAGCCGGTGATAGCTCTGCGGTCCCACCACCAAGTCGACCATCGGCTGACGGCGCACGATCTCGGCGCCCTCGGCCTGCGCGACGCAGCCCGCCACGCCGATCTTCAGATCGGGCTTCGCGGCCTTCAGCCCCTTGTAGCGGCCAAGCTCGGAATAGACCTTCTCGGCGGCCTTCTCGCGGATATGGCAGGTGTTCAGAAGGATCATGTCCGCGTCGTCGGGCGTGTCGGTCTCGACATAGCCCTCGCCGCCCAGCGCTTCGGCCATGCGTTCGCTGTCATAGACATTCATCTGGCAGCCATAGGTCTTGATGAACAGCTTTTTCGGTGCGGTCATGGCAGGGCACTCCGGGGTCGGGATGAGCCGCGCACATAGCGCAGAAGCGCGGCCTCTTGCAATGCACACCGAATTTCAGGACTCTCCTGCGAAACAGAAGAATGCCCATGCAGTTCGACAGTCTCGACGCCTTTCTCGCCAATCCCGGAACGGCCCTCGACAAGGGGCCGATCGCGATGGTCTTCGCCGAGGACACGGTCGAGCTGGATACCACCATCCGCCATCACCAGCATCTGGGCTTCCGCAGCGTGCTGGTCTTCATGTCCCGCATCTTCCCGCTGGCGCCGGATCTGACCGGCGAGGTCATCCGCATCGACGACGACCTGACCGACGAAGGCGCGACCGAGCGGGCGGTGAACGCGGTGATCGCCGCGGCGCCGGGGCTGTGGATGTATTACTGCTACAACGCGGAATACCTGTTCTACCCGTTCTGCGAGACGCGCAACGTGTCGGAGATGCTGGCCTTCCACAGCGAGGAACGGCGCGACGCGATGCTGACCTACGTGATCGACCTATATGCGCGCGATCTGCACCGGGCGCCGGATGCCGTGTCGCTCGACGAGGCCTGCCTCGACAAATCGGGCTATTACGCGCTAGCACGGCACGATCCGGACAACCACAACCATCCCAAGGAACGGCAGCTCGATTTCTACGGCGGGCTGCGCTGGCGCTACGAGGAACACATCCCCCAGAAGCGCCGCAAGATCGACCGGATCGCGCTGTTCCGCGCCAGCAAGGGTCTCACGCTGAGGGAAAACCACACCTTCTCGGACGAGGAATACAACACCTATGCCTGCCCGTGGCACAACAACCTGACGGCGGCCATCGTGTCGTTCCGGACCGCCAAGGCGCTGAAGAAGAACCCCGGCTCGACCTTCGACATCCACGGCTTCACCTGGCACAATTCCACGCCGTTCGAATGGCATTCGCGCCAGCTTCTGGACCTCGGATTGATGGAGCCCGGCCAGTGGTTCTGACCGGGCCCCGTCGCGCCGTCGGGAAGCCCCGGACGCTCAGTCGAATTCTTCGGTGATGATGTCGCCCTCGGGCACGCCGATCTTCTTCAGCGCATCGGCCACCGCGTCGATCATCGGATCGGGCCCGCAGATATAGCAGGGCCCTTCGCCCGGGCTCACATGCTGGGCCAGCATCTCCTTGCCGATCATGCCCATGCAGAGCGGGCTGCCCGGCTCGTCGGTGACGGTGAAGACGCATTTGAGGCCGGGCATGCCCTCGAACGTGTCGCGCAGGATGATGTCCGCCTCGGTCTTGTTGGAAAAGAGCAGCGTGCAGCCCTCGAGCGTGGCATGCTCCTTCAGCCGCTTCTTCAGGATGGCGATGAAGGGCGTCACGCCGGCGCCGCCGGCGATGAACCAGCCCGCGCCCTTGTCCTCGATGGCGCCCCAGGGATCGTCGATCAGGGCGGTGTCGCCGGCCTTCATCCCGGCGATCTGCTCGGTCACGCCGTCATGGTCGGGATAGGACTTGATAACGAATTCGAGGTTCTCGTCCGAGGGCAGCGAGGTGAAGGTGAAGGGCCGCTTTTCCTCGCGCCAGCCATCGCGGTCGAGAGCGAGGTCGACGGCCTGCCCTGGCGTGAAGGTGAAGCCCTCGGGGCGGTCGAAGACCAGGTGATAGGTGTCGTGGGTGACCGCGTCGATCGATGCGAGCGTGAGCGTGTGGGACATGGGGGTACCTCCTTGGCGTTGCCAACTCAACGACAGGGAGGCGGGCTTGTTCCCCTAACCGCCGCAGATACCGCGATCCCGCATGGCGCGGGCCAGGTCCGGACCGCCGACTAGGCGGCAGCGACCGATCTCCCGGTCGTAGGATCGGCGGCCGTCGAGCGCGCAAGTGACATGCGCGCCATCCGCAAGGCTGACCATCGCGCGCCGCGCCCGCGCGCCGTCGGCGCTGCCAAGCTCGGCGCAATCGAGATCGCCGAGGCGCACCGGTGTGCCCGCGACCTCGATCGTGTCGCCGTCGCGGACATGGCTGACCCGCCCCGCGAGCATCCGCGGCGCGCCGCGCGTCGCCGTGGCGCGTTCGAGGGCCGGACCGCGATTGATCTTCACCTCTCCCGCGCTTTGAACCGTTGGCCCCGGCGCGTCCGTCCGGGCGACCGGACGGTGGGTCGGACCCATAGCGCCTTTGTCCTCGGCTGCAATCGATCCTGTCTCCACCTGGGGGAGCGTTCCAAGCACACTTACGGAGCGACTGGACGCGACGGGACCCTGTGCCCCGACAGCAGGACCTCCCGACCGGGTCTCCTCCCAGACCGCGACGCCCGCAAGGATCGCCGCCATCGCGAAAAGCGGCGACAACGCGCGCCCGACGCCGCGCGGCGTCCGCGGCGATTTGCGGACAGGCCGGCGGCGGCGCGCCCGGCGGAAAGCGACGATCTTGCCCATGCCGCGAGGCTCGCATGACTTTCCGGCAGGATGATGACCCGCACCTTCATCTTTCCGGGAAGTCGCCCGGGGGAGGCTGCCGCACCGGCGGCAGACGGGGGCAGAGCCCCCATGCGCGATGATCGGCACGGTCATCGGGCCAGAGATGCGCGGGCGGCCCTGCCGCCCGCTCCGCCGGATCACCGGCTCAGAGGTTGTCGTATTGCGGCATGCCGAGGACGTGGAACCCGCCATCGATATGCACGATCTCGCCCGTGGTGCAGGCCCCGGCATCCGATGCGAGCCAGACCGCCGTGCCGCCCACCGCCTCCAGCGTCGCGTTGGACCCGAGAGGCGCGTTCTGGTCGGTGTGCTTGAAGGTCTTGCGCGCGCCCCCGATGGCAGCACCCGCCAGCGTCTTCATCGGTCCCGGCGACAGCGCGTTCACCCGGATGCCCTCGCGCCCGAGATCGTTGGCGAGGTAGCGCACCGAGCTTTCCAGCGCGGCCTTGGCCACACCCATGACGTTGTAATTCGGCACGACCTTGTTCGATCCTTGGTAGGTCAGGGTCAGCAGCGTGCCGCCATGCTCGGTCATCAGCGGATGCGCGCGGCGGGCCACGTCGATGAAGGAATAGCAGGAGATATCCAGCGAGTTCTTGAAATTCGCCCGGCTGGTGTTCAGGAACCGCCCCTGCAGCTCGGACTTGTCCGAAAACGCGATGGCATGAACGAGGAAATCGAGCCGGTCCCAGCCCTCGGACAGGGTCGCGAAGGCCGCGTCGAGCGAGGCCTCGTCGGTCACGTCCACGTCGATCATCAGGTCCGATCCGACGCTTTCCGCAAGCGGTTTCAGCCGCGCCCCGAAGGCCTCGCCCTGGTGGGTGAAGGCCAGTTCCGCCCCGGCCGCGGCGCAGGCCCGGGCGATCCCCCAGGCGATGGAGCGCTCGTTGGCGACCCCCATGATCAGGCCGCGTTTGCCCTCAAGCTGTCCGCCCATCGTGTCGCCTCCGCTGAAATTGAATCGTCAATCGAGATATTTGGAAAGAAGCATCGACCCGTTCGTGCCGCCGAAGCCGAAGGAATTGGTCATCACCGTGTCGAGCCCGGCATTCTCCACCAGCGCCGTCGCGATCTCCGCGGGTTTCAGCGCGGGATCGAGCGTTTCGACATTGATCGACGGCGTGATGAAATCGTGCTGCAGCATCAGCAGGCAATAGACCGCCTCCTGCGCGCCGGTTGCGCCCTGGCTGTGACCGGTCATCGACTTGGTGGACGACACCGGCGGCGTCTGGCCGTCGCCGAAGACGCGCCGCACGGCCTCGATCTCGCCCACATCGCCCACGGGCGTCGAGGTCCCGTGCGCGTTGATATAGCCGACGCTGCGGCCTTCGGGCAGCGTCCCGAGTGCGATGCGCATCGCGCGCTCCCCGCCCTCGCCCGAGGGGGCCACCATGTCGTGCCCGTCCGAGGTCGCGCCGTAGCCCGTCACCTCCGCATAGATTTTCGCGCCGCGGGCCTTAGCGTGCTCCAGCTCCTCGAGAACGAGGATGCCGCCGCCCCCGCCGATGACGAAGCCGTCGCGGTTGGCATCGAACGCCCGCGAGGCTTTCTCCGGCGTATCGTTGTATTTCGAGGACATCGCACCCATCGCGTCGAAGAGGCAGGACAGCGTCCAGTCCAGCTCCTCGCCGCCGCCGGCGAACATCACGTCCTGCTTGCCCATCATGATCTGCTCCGCCGCGTTGCCGATGCAATGCAGCGAGGTCGAGCAGGCCGAGGTGATCGAGTAGTTGATGCCCTTGATCTTGTAGGCCGTGGAAAGGTTGGCCGAAATCGTGGAGGACATGCATTTCGGCACCGCGAAGGGCCCGATCCGCTTCGGGCTGCCCTTTTCCAGCACGGTCTGGTGCGCCGACAGCATGGCCGAGGTGGACGGCCCGCCGGAGCCCGCGACGAGCCCGGTGCGCGGGTTCGAGATATCGCTTTCCTCGAGGCCCGCATCGGCGATGGCCTGGCCCATGGCGATATGCGCATAGGCGGCGCCCGGCCCCATGAAGCGCAGCGTGCGCTTGTCCACATGCTCGGTCACGTCGAGCTTCACGTCGCCCGCGATCTGGCTGCGGAAGCCGTGCTCGGCCATGTCTGCATTGGCGGTGATGCCCGATTTGCCCGCCTTCAGCGCGGCGAGCACTTCGTCTGCGTTGTTTCCGATGGACGAGACGATGCCCAGTCCGGTGACGACGACGCGGCGCATGGCGCTCTCCTGTATTTTGCTGACATCTGTGTAGGATAGGCCGCAGGCGGGGTGCAAGGCGCGATCACCAGAACGGTGCCAGCCCTGGTTGAGCGAAACCGCGCCCGGTGCGACGCTGATTTTGTCGCGGGCAATCATCGCCGGTGCATCTGAGCGAGGAATCCATGGCCGGAAAGACACCCATATCCGAACCGAGGCACACGCTGTACGGCACCACGGGCCTGATTTGCATAGGCGCTGCGAAGACGGCCACGAGCTGGCTGCATCACTGGCTGGGCGGTTTGCCCGAGGTTACGGTCTCACCGCTCAAGGAAGTGCATTTCTTCAACGCGCGGTTCCCGGAAAACGCGCTCTGGGATGTGGACGCCATGGCGCTCGAACGCCTGCGCTTTCACCTCTCGCAGCCAGGCGATGCGGTCCGGAACCTGCGAGATTGGCCCACCTTCCGCGCGAGCCTGGATCGGGTGCAGATGATTTATGACGAGACAGCGTATCTCGCGCATTTCGCACGTCTGGCGCGGCCGGAGACCCGCGTTTTCGCTGATTTCACACCGGCCTATGCGGTGATCGGCGCGGCAGGGTTCCGTTTGGCCCAGGCCCTGCTGGAACCGCATAACATCTCACCCCGCATCCTATTCCTGATGCGCGATCCGGTCTCGCGGCTCTGGTCGCAGCTGCGGCATTGGCAGCAGATGCGCGCGGATTTCTACGCGGGCACGGATTGGCAAACCGCGCTCGACAGCCCCGCGATCATGGCGCGGTGCGATTACCGCAGCACGATTGAGACACTCGAAGCGGTTTTTCGCCCCGAAGAGCGGCTCTTTCTGTTCTATGAGGACCTTTTCACCGAGACCGCCCAGAAACGCCTCTGCCGTTTTATTGGCTCCACTTATGCCGCCCCGGAAAGCCATGCGGCCCGCAATGAGACCGACGTGAAAACCCCCCTGCCAGACGTGGCGCGCGCGGCGTTCCTAGACCGCCTGGTCCCGCAATATGCTTATTGCCGACAAAAATTCGGTGACGCTGTGCCCGGCGCATGGCTGGCCTGAGATCGCCTGACCGGAAACAGGGTCTCCACGCCAGCCTTGTCTCATGGTAACATTCCACATCGAGCAGCGTATTTTGGCAGGCTCCGATCATCAGGAGCAGATCATTTCAGCCGGAGGATACATTATGCCTGAAGACTGCATGCTCTCTTTCGTCTTCGCCACCAGCGACAACGATCCGCTGGGGGTCGCAAGCCCGACCGCAAGCCTCGCTGCGCGCGATCAGATCCTGGACGTGATCGAAAATTTCCGTGGGTTCGACGTACCGGGAAACCGCCTCGGGAACGGTCCAGATGCCGTCACCGCCGCCGCCGAAAAAAAGCTCGGGCGGTTCGATGTGCCCGAGCCGTTCGGGGAAGAAACCGTTCCTGCGGACGTGGGCAATGCGCCCGACTTTGACTGGTCTTGGCACTTGGGATAGCGTCCCGGTGCCGACAGGCACCGGACCGGAGCGTGTCAGCACTCAGCTTTCGCTGAGCGCGACCTTCATGTCCTTGACCTGGTAGATCGTCTCGCCATCGGCCTCGACCCGGCCATCGGCCACGCCCATGGTCAGCCGGCGGGTCTGCACGGCCTTGGTGAAATCGACGTAATAGGTCAGCATCTTGCGGTCCGGCCGCACCATGCCGGTGAGCTTCACCTCGCCCACGCCCAGCGCGTAGCCCCGGCCCTTCCAGCCGCGCCAGCCGAGGTTGAAGCCGGTGAGCTGCCACAGGCCGTCGAGGCCAAGGCAGCCCGGCATGATCGGGTTGCCGGGGAAGTGGCACTCGAAGAACCACAGGTCGGGCGTGATATCGAACTCGGCGCTTACATGGCCCTTGCCGTGCGGCCCGCCATCGCCGGAGATGTCGGTGATCCGGTCCATCATCAGCATGGGCGGTTCGGGCAGCTGGGCGTTGCCGGGTCCGAACAGCTCGCCCCGCGCGCATTTCAGCAGGTCGTCCCGATCGAAACTCGTCGGATATTCGGCCATGCGCGCTCTCCCCTCATGCGTTTCTGGTCGGACCCGCGTCTAACACCCCGCGATCCGGTGGCGCAAGCCTAGGGCGCGATCCGCCCCGACGGTCGATCCGGGCGAAATAGTTTGAAATTTCGGTGCTGCAGCGCCTATATACTGGATTGGACGCAATGAAGGGATGCTTTGCGGGGATGACGCCCACAGCAATAGATCGCGGAACAGAATGGCTAAGCCAGGCGGGGCTGCGGCCCACGCGGCAGCGCGTGGCGCTTGCGGCGCTTCTGATCGGGGACGGGCAGCATCGCCATGTCACCGCCGAAAGCCTGTTTGCCGATGTCGAGAAGCAGGGCCAGAAGGTCTCGCTCGCGACAGTCTACAACACGTTGCGCGCCTTCTGTGATGCGGGCCTCGTGCAGGAAGTGATGGTCGACGGCACCAAGAGCTACTTCGACACCAACGTACACGACCATCCGCATTTCTTCTGGGAAGACGAGGCGAAGCTGACCGACGCGCCCGCCTACCAGCTCGAGATCGCGAAGCTGCCCGATGCCCCCGAAGGCGCCGAGATCGCCTCGGTCGACGTCATCATCCGGCTGCGCCGCCGGAGCAGCTGACCCGCCTGCCGATCCTGCGACGGGCGCAAGTGCGGCGCGCGGCGTCGCTTTGACCCGGCGCGCCCTTCCCCCCGATCAGACCAGCGTCGCGATTTCCGGCTCGAGAATGAAATCGTCGTAATCGAGGTCCGCCGAGCTCAGGCCCGACAGGAAGATGATCGTGCCGTCCGCGTCGACGGCGACGCCGCCCTGCACATCGCTCCAGCTTACATCGCTCTCGGTGAGGCCCAGAAGGCTGAGATCGATCGCATCGAGATCGGTCTCGAAATCCCGGATCGCCGCGCCGGTCTCGAGCGCGGTAAACTGGAACACATCCGCATCGTCCCCGCCGATCAAGAGATCGCCATCGCCGAGCGAGCGCAGAAGATCCGCGCCATCGCCGCCTAGCACGATGTCGATGCCCGTACCGCCGTCAAGGCTATCGTCGCCCGCGCCCCCAAGCAGCAGGTCATTATCTGCACCGCCAGACATCAGGTCGTCGCCATACCGGCCCAGCAGCCAATCGCGCCCGTCGAGCCCGAGAATGAAATCCGCCTCTTGCGTGCCGCGCAGCGCCCCGACCCCCCGGTCGTCGATGGTGAAACCCGCATATTGCGGCACGTAGCCGTTGACCACGGGCATGTCGGTGAAGGTCGGCTGGCTGTCATAGTTCGACACGCCCATGATGACGGTCTGGTCGGTGTACGCGGCATACAAGCCATCGTTCACCAGCGCCAAGATGTTGGGCCAGTAAAGAAAGATCGAATGCCCTGCCCCGAAGCTGCCATCCGCGGCATCGAATTCGATATTGGGTGTCTCGATCACGAGGTCGGGTGCGAAATGCAGGTTCGGCAGCAAGGGCTGCACGACGGGAAGCGAGAAATCCTCCGGGTAGCGCACCGGGTCTGCGGTCTGCGTCACGCCGATATGCATGAAGTCGTCCGGCTCCAGCAGCACGGGCTCCGCGCCGACGCTCGCGCCCGGGATTCTCAACGATTGGCCCTGCAGGAATTCCGCCAGCGTCACCACACCCTCGGCCACGCCCGCAGAGGCCAGCGAGACCACGGTCAGCGGCACGTCGTTATCGGTGAAGAGCCCCGCATCGATGAGCGAGAACACATCCGCCATCGTGCCGCCCAGAGAATGGCCCGAGAGGATGGCCGCGTCGATGCCGTTCGCGGGATCGGCGGCGTAATCCGCGGCGGCCTGGAAAAGCGGGCGCAGCTGCGCGTAGAATTGCAGGGTCAGCGGCGCGAAGAAGGGCGGGCCGAAGGCCGCGCTGTCGTCATCGGCGCCGCGGATGGCGATCACCATCGTGGTCTGGCCGTCGATCTCGGTCACCGCGACCAGCGCCTCGGCGCCGCTGTCGGGCGTGCCGGGCAATTGGCCGATATAGAGCCCGCCATCGGTGATGCCGTGCGCCGCGTCGAAATAGGTGTCGGGCAGGTCGTCCGCGCCTAGCAGGTCCCAGCTGCCCGCCGTGGCCGCGTCGATGAAGCCGTCGTAATCGTCGTCGTAGCCGCCGTCGTTGGACGAGGCCCCCTGGAACTCAGCCGGCAGCGTGCCATCCCCGTAGATCCAGGCGTTGAGGAACATCGCCGCTTCGATGGCGGCGCCCTGGGTCGTCGGATCGGGGGCGGGAACGGCGGCAATGGTCATGGCGATACCTCGGGTCAATGTTGCAGGTGAAGGTCCGCAGCGCGATGCTATCTGTCAATCAAAACCGTGCGCGGCCGCCTGCCTTGCGTAGCGTCACCCCGCGCTTGAGGCCCCGGCGCCTTTGCGGGATAACGCGTCGGTTCGGTGGCCCCGCCGCCCCGATACAGCACGACCGAAGGAGTGAGAGCCATGCCCAAGAAGATCGTCTCCGCCGCCGATGCGGCCAAGCTCGTCAAGGACGGCGACACGCTCACCACGTCGGGCTTCGTGGGCATCGGCGTGCCGGACGCGCTGCTGGCCGCGATCGAGACCCGCTTCGAGGAGACCGGCCATCCGCGCGACCTGTCGCTCGTCTTCGCGGCGGGACAGGGCGACGGCAAGGACCGCGGGCTCAACCGGCTGGGGCATGACGGGCTGCTCCGCCGCGTCGTGGGCGGGCATTGGGGCCTGATCCCGAAGGTCGCGGCGCTCTGCACCGACGGCAAGATCGAGGGCTGGAACCTGCCGCAGGGCGTGGTCAGCCACCTCTACCGCGAAATCGCCGCCGGCAAGCCCGGCTTGCTGAGCCGGGTCGGCCTCGAGACCTTCGTCGATCCGCGGCAGATGGGCGGGCGGCTCAACGACATCTCGACCGACACGCTGGTCGAGCTGATGGAGATCGCGGGCGAGGAGATGCTGTTCTATCACGCGCCGAAGATCACCGTGGCACTGTTGCGCGGCACCACGGCCGACGAGGCGGGCAACGTCACGATGGAGCGCGAGGCGCTGATCCTCGACCACCTCGCCCAGGCGATGGCGGTCAAGAACTCGGGCGGCATCGTGATCGTGCAGGTCGAACGAGTCGCGCGCCGCGGCTCGCTGCCCGCGCGCGAGGTGATCCTGCCCGGCGCGCTGGTCGACGCGGTCGTGGTCTCCCCGGCCGAGCATCACATGCAGACCTACAAGACCGCCTTCAGCCATGCCTTCACCAACCGCGTGCGCCCGCCCGAAGGCGAGGTCGCGGCGATGTCGCTCGATGCGCGCAAGGTGATCGCGCGGCGCTGCGCCTTCGAGCTGCCCATCAACGGCATCGTCAATCTCGGTATCGGCATGCCCGAGGGCGTGGCCTCGGTCGCGGCCGAGGAAAGCGTTCTGGGTCACGTCACCCTCACCGCCGAGCCGGGCGTCGTCGGCGGCCAGCCCGCCTCGGGCCTCGATTTCGGGGCCGCGACGGGCGTGGACGGGATCATCACCCAGAACGCGCAATTCGACTTCTACGATGGCGGCGGGCTCGACATGGCCTGCCTCGGCCTCGCGCAGGCGGATGCCACGGGCAACGTCAACGTCTCGCGCTTCGGCTCGAAGCTTGCGGGCGCGGGCGGCTTCATCAACATCTCGCAGAATGCGCGAATGGTGGTCTTCGCGGGCACCTTCACCGCCGGCGGGCTGGATGTGGGCATCAGCGAGGACGGGATCGAGATCCGGCAGGAAGGCCGCGCGCGCAAGTTTCTCGAGGAGGTGGAGCAGATCACCTTCTCGGGTGCGCGCGCGGCGCGGCTGAAGCAGCCCGTGCTCTACGTCACCGAACGCTGCGTCTTCCAGCTGACGCGGCGGGGGCTGCAACTGGTGGAGATCGCGCCGGGGGTCGATCTCGACGCGGATATCCTTGCCCATATGGACACCCGCCCGATCATCGAGGACGTGGCCAAGATGGACCTGCGGCTGTTCCAGGACCGCGAGATGGGGCTGCGCGACGACCTTCTGAATATCGGGATCGACAGCCGTGTCGCGCTGGAAGCCGGCGGCAAGCGGCTGTTCTTGAACTTCGAGAAGCTGCGCGTGCGCAACCTCGACGAGGTCGAGGCGGTGCGCGCCGCGGTCGAAGCGGCCTGCGCGCCGCTGGACCACCGGGTGGACGTGATCGTGAACTACGACGGCAGCCGGATCGACGAGGAGGTGATGCCGGAATGGACCCGCATGGTCGCCGCGCTGGAGGAGCAGTATTACGGCACCGTCACGCGCTATTCCGGCTCGGCCTTCATGCGCATGAAGCTGGGCGAGGCCTTCCCCGAGGCGCGCCGGCATATCTTCGAGACCGAGGAACAGGCGCGCAGCTATCTGGAGGATTGAGGCTGCGGACCGGGGGCGGCCCGGGCGCTCAGTCGGAGGTCAGGTAATCGGCCGAGACATAGCCGGTCAGCCCCGGCGCCGCGGCCGGCGAGACACGGCACCAGAGCTGGAACGCCTCGGTCACGCAATCGCGCCGCACCACCTCGGTGCCGTCGGGCAGGCCGACGAGGACGCGGAAGCCCAGGCCCGGACCCGCGCGCAGGCGCAGGAAATCGTCCGGGCCGACGCCGGTCACCGTGCTGCGGCTGCCGAGGACGGGCGGTGTCGCGCAGCCCGCGATCAGCAGGATGACGGCAAGGGCGGGCAAAAGGGCGTGTCGCATGAGGCTCCTGTCGGGTGCTGTCTCTCGGGTGCTGTCTGCCGGGCCGTTGCGGCGCAGGTCGCGCGATCGGTCCGCCTCTTCCATCCCGCGCCGTCGCCCGGCGGTCAAGGCCCCGCGCATGCCGGGAATCGTCGGACCCGGCGCATCGCCCGAAGGTGGTACCCGCGGCCGGACTCGAACCGGCACGGCTTTTACGCCTAGGGATTTTAAGTCCCCTGTGTCTACCATTCCACCACGCGGGCCCGGCTCCGTCCTAGCCCCATCGCGGGCGGAGGAAAAGCGTCAGATGTCTTCGCCCGCGGGCTCTTTGAGCAGGTGCCGCTCCGACAGCCAGGGATTGAGCGTGACCGCGGCGCGCAGCGCCTCCTGCGCCTCGGCATCCCGGCCCAGCCCCATCAGCGTCAGCGCCTTGCCCGACAGCGCGCCCACATGGGTCGGGTTGAGCGCGATGGCGCGGTCGAGATCGGGCAGTGCCGCGGTGAAATCCCCGGTGAGGAAGGCCACGAAGGCGCGCTGGTTGTAGCCTTCGGCATAATCCGGGCAATAGGCGATCAGCCGGTCCAGCGTGTCGCGGGCGCGCAGGTAATCGTAGCTTTCCCGCGCCCGCATCGCCGCATCGAGCAATTCCTGCGCCGCCTCGTCCGGCGCATCCGTCCAGTATTCCCAGAGCCGGTTTGACAGGGGACGCGCATCCATCTCCCGCTCGGCGGACTGGATGGCGGCCAGGGTGTCGGCGATCGCCTTGGAATGATCGGGCGCCGCCGGACAGGCGGCGGCAAGGGCGGACGGGGCCGTCAGCAGTAGGGCGGCGAAGGCAAGCGATTTCATGCATTCAGCATCCCGAGCGGTGCGGCGCGGTCAAGTCACGTCGGCGAGACCGACCTCCTTCACCGCCTCCATCGCCACGTAGGTCGAGGTCGAGGCGATATGCGGCAATTTGGAGATCTGGTCCGCGAGCACCCGCCGATAGGCGCGCATGTCGGAGGTGCGCACCTTTAGGAGGTAGTCGAAATTGCCCGCGATCAGGTGCGCTTGTTCGATCTCGGGGATCAGCGCCACCTGTTCGTTGAACGCCGCCAGCGCCGCCTCCGAGGTGTCGCGCAGGCGCACTTCGACAAAGGCGACGTGATCGAGACCCAGCTGGATCGGATCGAGGATGGCGCGGTATCCGAGGATCGCGCCACTGGCCTCGAGGCGCTTCAGCCGCGCCTGGGTGGGCGATTTCGACAGGCCGATCCGCCGCGCAAGCTCGGTCACCGACAGCCGGCCCTCGGCGGCGAGCGTGGTCAGTATCGCCTGATCGAAGCGATCGAGGGACAGAAGGTCGTTCGACATGGGTGCTCCTTACAGGACGATGCTTTCGGACCGCTGGAGCGGTCATCTGCGGTCGGGTTTCCCGCGTGTTGGCGTGGAGATTACCGGAAATCCCGGAGGATGCCATGCCGGACGTCGCGATCTTCGACAAGCGCCGGGCAGCGGGCCTTGCGGCGCAGCCATGGCACGGCGTGTCCGCCGCGGGGCGCGCGGCAATGCCGGGGGCAGAGCCGGGGCCGCGCAGTCTTGCGCGATGACGCCGCCCACCCGATGCACCGCACGTGCAAACCGCAATTCCAACCCACCGCGCTTGACCTCCGCCTCCGGCACGCCAAGCTCTCTTTCATGTTTCCGATCCGCGATCACAATCCCTCCGGCCGGACGCCCTTCGTCACCTACGGGCTCATCGCGGTCAACGTGCTGATCTTCATCGGCTATTACGGGCTGTTCTCGAATCCCCAGATGCTCAACATGTTCTTCTGGGACTGGGCGCTGATCCCCGCGCGGGTCAGCCAGGGCGACGGGGCGGCGGGTTTCGTCACCTCGATGTTCCTGCATGGCGGGATCATGCACCTTCTGGGCAACATGCTGTTCCTGTTCATCTTCGGCGACAATGTCGAGGACGAGATGGGGCATCTGGGCTACCTCGTCTTCTACCTCGCCTCGGGCCTCGCGGCGGGGCTTGCGCAATACATCACCGCCCCGTTCAGCCCGGTGCCGATGGTGGGCGCCTCGGGGGCGATCGCGGGCGTCATGGGGGCCTACCTGCTGCTCTTCCCAAGGGCCGAGGTGGATATCCTCGTGATCCTCGTGATCATCTTCAAGATCATCACCATTCCCGCCTGGATCATGCTGGCGCTGTGGCTCGGCATGCAGTTCCTCGGCGGGTTCGGCACCGCGGCGGATGGCGGCGGGGTGGCGTATTGGGCCCATGCCGGGGGCTTCGTCATCGGCCTGATCCTGGCGCTGCCGCTGTGGTTGCGGCGGGGCGGCCCGGCCTTCTGGCGCCGCACCCGCGGCCACCCGCCGCATCCCGTGGCGCGGTACGAATTCAAGCGCACCAACGTGCCGAAAGTCCGGAGACGCCGATGACCGATCCCGTGAACGTGACCTGCCATTGCGGCGCCGTGGCGCTGCGCGTGACGCTGTCGCAGGGCCTCGAGACCGCGCGCCGCTGCGATTGTTCCTATTGCCGCCGCCGCGGGGCGCCCATGCTCTCGGCCCGGCTCGCTGATCTGGAGGTTGTGCGGGGCAAGGACGCCCTCAGCCTCTACCAGTTCGGAACCGGCGTCGCGGCGCATTATTTCTGCGGCACCTGCGGCATCTACATGTATCACCGCCGCCGTTCGGATCCGAGCGAGTACGGCATCAACATGGGGGCGATCGAGGGCGTGAACCCGGCGGAGCACGAACCCATCGCCTGGAACGACGGGTTGAACCATCCGGCCGACCGGTGAGACCCGGTCAGACCTCGCGGATGATCCGCGCGAACTGGTCGTAGAGATTGCTGTTGCCGCAGAGGATCGCGCCGGTCTCGAGCGGGTCCTGCCCCTCGCGGATGCCGCCTACCAGCGCGCCCGCTTCGAGCGCGAGAAGCGAGCCCGCGGCGATGGCGCCGATCTGCAGCTCGCGTTCCCAATAGCCGTCGATCCGGCCCGCGGCGACGTAAGCCAGATCGAGCGCCGCACAGCCCCATTGCCGCATGCCGCCCGTGGCGGGCATCAGCTTGGCGAGGTCCTTCAGGGTGGCGGGCAGCGTGTGCTTGGCCCCCGAGGGCACGCCGGTGGCAAAGAGCGCCTCGTGCAGGCGCGAGCGGGCCGAGACGCGCATCCGCTTGTTGTCGTTGAGCCAGGCGCCCGCGCCCTTCTCGGCGTAGAACAATTCGTCCTTGGCGGGGTCGAAGACCACGGCGGCGATGATCTTGCCCTTGTGCTCGAGCGCGATGGAGATGGCGAAATGCGGCAGCGCGTGCTGGAAGTTGGCCGTGCCGTCCAGCGGATCGACGATCCAGCGCCGGGTCGGGTCCTCGCCCGCGATCTCCTCCTGGCCCTTGGCGTGATAGCCGTAGGTGCCGCGCGCCGAGGTCAGTTCCTCGCGCAGGATCTTGCCCGCTGCGAGATCCGCCCGGCTGACGAAATCCGCCGCGCCCTTCATCGAGGCCTGCAGGTTCTCGATCTCGCGGAAGTCCTTCACGAGGGAGCGGCCCGCCTTGCGCGCCGCCTTGATCATGATGTTGATATTCGCGCTGCCCTGCATGGAACACCCGGCCTTCGATGGTGGATCAGGCCGGGGCTATACGCGGGCAGTGCCGGGATGTGAAGGGCCGCTTTACTGGCCGCCCATCCCCTTGATGCCTTCCGAGGAATAATCCATGCCCTTGACCCCCGCATGGTAGGTGCTTGCGCGCACGGTGCGATGGCCGCCCGCGCGGTCCACGTAAGGCCCGGCATTGGGTATGCCGCAGCAGATCTCGCCGCCGATCTGCACCGGCTGCAGGCCCGCCGGGCAATAATTGGCCACGCCGGGAAACTCGTTGTAGCGGAAATTCGAATTGGGATCGTTGTAGGTGCCGGTATAGGCGTCGCTGGCAAAGGCAGCCCCGCCCGTCAGCATCAGCGCGGCCAGGCCCAGCGCGGCGGTCTTTTTCAGCATGATCTTCTCCAGCCCCTTGGATCGAATGACAAAAGCAACAGGGAAAAGTGTGACCCGCGAGGGGGTGTTCGTCAATTTTTATCCACTGAAACGCGGCGTTTCCAAAACGTGGACAATCGGGGCCCGGGCCGGAAACAAAACGCCCGACCGCAAGGGCCGGGCGTCTTGCAACCGATCGCGTCGCGATCAGAAGCGGTAGTTGAGCGACACGTTCGCGGTCGTCGCCTCGACATCCACGTCGTTATCGAACTCGTTGAACTCGTGATACAGGACCTCGGTGCCGACGGTCACGTTCTCCTGCAGGAAGACCTCGTAGCCGACGCCCGCGAAGTAGCCGCCGGAATCGCCGATATCGAGATCGTCGTCCTCGGTCGTGGCATGGGCGTAGCCGCCGGTGCCGTAGAAGAAGTTGCGGCCGGAATCGACGCCGACACGGCCACCCACGCGCAGGATGTTGTCGAGCGTTGCCGCCCCGTCGAGGTCGATGTCGCCTTCGTCATATTGCAGACCGACACCACCGATCACGTTGCCGCCGAGGCGGAAATCGTAGTTGCCGCGCACACCGATGGTGCCGCCCTCTTCGACGATGTCGCCGTCTTCGACATCGATGCCGTTATAGCCGAGCTGCACACCGACCGAGGGGCCGGTGAAGTCGTAGATCGGTGCGGCGGGCGCCGGCGGCACCGCGGCCATGGGCGCGGGATCGGCGGGCGTGGGCGCGGGGTTGCCTGCAAAGCCCGCGGTTGCGGTTGCGGCGATCAGCGCCGCGGCGGCGGTCATGGTCTTGGTCATCATAATTCTGCTCCGTTCTTTGGTTCGGAAGTCATGCCGTCCCCGTGCGGGGCGACAGGGCAGAAATGGGGACGATCGAGCCGAAGTTCCGTCACGCGCCGGTCACGAAATATTGCCGTCTCGATTAAGCAACACAGGCTGGAGTACGCTTATATTTTAGAGGCTTGCGGCGGATTTTCGCAGACGGAAAACGGGTCGTGGAACCTGCCGCCGCGTCAGATTCAGGCCTGCAGCCGCATCAGGATCGTGACCCCCGCCCAGGCGGAAAATCCGGTCAGGACCGCACCCCAGGTCGTATCGGCTGCCACCATCTGCCAGGACCAGTCGCGCATGATCGCCATGGAGGTGAACTCGTAGGTGCCGTAGGCCATCGCCCCGATGATCGCCCCGTGCAGCGCCGCGCGGCCCGGATCGCCGTCGCGGAGCGCCGGTGCCGAGACCAGGAACACGAGCCCCGCCACGTAGAGCAGGTAGAACCCCGCCGCAGCACCCAGCATCGGGCTGTCGCGCATGAGATCGCCCAGATGCCGCGTGAAGAGCGGCTTCATCACGAAGGTGAGCATGATCGCGTCGATCACGAGGAAAATCGCGGCGGTGAGCAGATAGAGGGTCATGGCGGGGCTTTCATTGGGTACGCCGCATGAGCTAGCCCGTTTCTCTGCGCTCTCTAGGCATGGCAGGACGCCATCCCCCTCGGCCTCCAAGCGCGCGGCGGTCGTTCGCCACGCTTTCGTCAAGAGCCCGCGGACGCCGCATCGGATGGGCGCTGTCCGGGGCGCGACACGCGCCGCGGTTCGTCGGCAAGCGCATGTCGCGCGGAGCAGCAATCCGACTGATCCTGAGGGGTTATTCGAGCGTCATCTCGCCCGTGACGATATTGGTGTAATCCGCGCCTTGGCCGCCGCCGTTGAAGGTGCCGGACCCTTGGGCATTCGCCCATTTTCCGGTGCCGCCCATGACCTCCCAAACGCCCTGGGTGCGCCCCTCGGACATGCCCTGGGCTGTCCATGACATGGCGACCATGTCCCCGTCTGCGTCCGTGTAATGGCAATTGCCGCCGCCCGACACGACGCCTTGGTCGATCACCATGGTTCCCCAGCAGGGTCCGGTCGCGCTGGCCATCGGACTGTCGGGATCGTCGGTCTCGAACCGCGAATATTCGGAGCTGACCTTCACGAGTACGAGGCCGTCATGGATGGGCATGACCTCGCTCGAACTGACACCGTAGCCGGTGCCGCCGGAATCGAAGGCGGTCGCGGCGACCGGACAGAGTGCAAGGGCAAGACCCGCGGAAATTCTGGCAAGAAAATACATGAAAAGTTCCTCCAATAATCCTTCGCAACCAGCGCGACGGTGGGCGGAGCTTAACATAAATCGGGCGCTCATGCCCTCGGAATGGGCAAGCGGAGGGATGCGGGTCCCGGATCGTCGATGCGTGGGAGTATCACCGAAAACGGCCTTGGCCGTGTCCAGCCCGCAGCGCGCCATCCCGACACGCTGCCCGAAGGCAGGTGCGCAGGGGGGCGACGCGGGCGCGCCGTTATCCCTCGATTACCCCCATGAACTCCCGCCATTCGCCCTTGGACATGCCGGAATTTTCCTGCGTCACCTCTTCGCCCTTCAGCATGCGCCGCACGCATTCCAAGGCGCCCGAGGACAGGGTCGCGCCGCCCATGCGGTAATCCTCGAACGCCTTGTAGGCAAACGGCACCCAGTCGCGCACGACCTCGCAGAGGGCCTCGGCATAGACCCGGATCTCGTATTGCGCATGGGCGTCCGCGCGCAGGCGCAGGAAGTGCAGGAGGTTGTGCAGATCCACCTTCCAGTACCATTGCGTGTAGATGTTGGCGGGCAGGTTCATCCGGGCCAGCTCCCGCGCGAGGCCCTGCTGGCCCACGTCCGAGATCATCTCCTCGTAATGGTCATAGGCGCGCATCGCGTCGTCGCGCAGGTAGCGCAGCACGCGGTCGGCTTCCTCGCCCGAAAGCGCCTCGCCCCGGCCCTGGTTGTTGACCACCGATTGCGCCGCGAGGTGTTCCGGCGCGGGGATGTAGAATTCCCGGTCGAGGATCGAGTAGCGCGCGGAATATTCGTTCACGTTGGCGGTCCGGTGCCGGATCCATTGCCGCGCGACGAAGACCGGCAGCTTCACATGCAGCTTGATCTCGCACATCTCGAAGGGCGTCGAGTGCCAGTGGCGCATCAGATAGCGGATCAGGCCCTCGTCGTTCGACACGGCCTTGGTGCCTTTGCCGTAGGAGACGCGGGCGGCCTGGGTGATCGCCGCATCGTCGCCCATGTAGTCGATGACCCGGATGAAGCCGTGATCGAGCACCGGGATCGCGGTGTAGAGATGCTGCTCCATGCCCGGAGCCGTGGCGCGCAGCGTGGTGGTGCCGGATGCGCGCTGCGCGTCGATCTCGGATTGTTGCTCGGGGGTCAGGGTCATGGGGCCGCCTCGCCGCTAAATGAATCGGTCAGGACAATATCTTGCAGAAAGCGGAGTCAAAAACCACCACATACAGTCATGCAAATCCGCCGCACTTGGCCTGCCTTCTGCTCCGGCGCGGCGCGGCGCGGTTGACTTGGCGGGTCATTACCGGAACCCTTTGCGGCAAAACGATAAACATAGTTCGAGGCAGGACACATGACCCGCATTCTTGCAATTCTTATCGCGTTAGCGATGCTTTCCGCGTGCGAATCCGGCAGCGGCAGCAACCCAATTACGCGCGGCGCGGACACCGACGAAGAACCCGATACCGGCGGCGGTGGCGGCGATGAAGAGACCCCGGGCGAAGGTCCCGGCGATCCCATCGACAGCGACCGCGAGCTGCCCCCCGGCACTGAAAGCCCGAGCCCCGCGACCGGCATCTTCCGCAAGGAAGCCCTGGACGTGGACGAGGGTAACGGCTTTGCCCGTAATATCGAATACCGCGCCGCCGACGACACGTTCTTCGTAGATGGGCTCGCCTTCGACGGAAACCAGCCGGAAGGCGAGGCCTTCGCCCGCTCGACCCCCGGCTCGCTGCGGCCCAGCTTCGCGCTTTACGAAGCCCCGCTCACCCATCCCGATTTTCTCGACAACGACCCGATCAGCCAGTTCGAACACCGCGCCCTTTATGGCGTGAGTGGCAGCGGCGACGTGGAATTTGCGATCGTCCGCACCGGAGCCTATATCGGCTATGGTTTCGGCGGCTGGGTCTACCAGCGCAACGGCACCGTGACCCTTCCGACCGAGGGTCAGGCCAGCTATTCCGGCGATTACGGCGCGATCCGCGATTTCGACGGCCGAGGCGGGCTGGAATACGCGTCGGGTGACATGGTTGTCGATATCGACTTCAATGGCTTCCGGGGGAATTGCTCGGGCGAGGCCTGCGCCAATGCCGTGCGCGGCTATGTGCTCAACCGGAGCATCTTCGACACGGCGGGCAACGACATTACGTCCGACTACATCGACGCCATCAACGACGACAAGGGCACGACGCTGACCGAGCTGCCGGTCCTGCGCTTCAGGATCGGGCCGGGCGTGGCCGACGAAAACGGCGAGCTGACCGGCGAGGCGTTCAACACCGTCGATGGCGACGAATTCATGACCGGTAACTATTACGCGGTCATGTCCGGTGACCATACCGCTGCCCCGGGAGGCGAGATCGTCGGGGTGATCGTGGTCGAGGGCCTCGACCCGCGCGGGACCAACATCACTGTGCGCGAAACCGGCGGCTTCATCGTGTCGCGGTAAGCCCGGTGCTGACGAAGCTTAGCCTAATCGGCGCGCTCGGAGCCGCTGTCCTGACCTCGGGCCTGGTGGTAAGCCAGCCAGAGGCGGCGCGCGCCCAGGGCGTTACGCTCTCGCCGGAAGAGATGCTGCTCGTGGCGAGCCGCGATCTCGAGGCCGGGATCGCCGGCCGGGCTATCGTGCTGTTGGACGCCCTCTTGCAGCGCGACCCCGAGGACGTCGACGCGCTCATCCTCAAATCCCGCGCAACACGCGACATCCGCCGCTTCGACGAGGCGCGCGATGCGGCGGCGCGGGCCTGGGAGCATGCCGGCGACGACCACGAGCGGTTCGCCGCGGCGATGTCAATGGCGCAGGCGCTCGCCTCAGACGGTAAGCGCACGCGGGCGCAGTTCTGGCTACGGCGCGCAGCGCATATCGCGCCCGATCCCAGGCTCGAAAACCTCGCCATGCGCGACTTTCGCTATGTGAGGAAGCGCAATCCCTGGGAGACGAATTTCACCTTCGCAATCACTCCCAACACCAACATCAACGGCGGGTCGACGAGCGAGACCATCACCGTCTACGACCTGCCCTTCAAATTTATCCTAGAAGGTGAAGCGCGTGCGCTTTCTGGGATCGAATATGCCGCCGGCATCGCAACGGCATACCGCTTCGCTGAGACCGAGCGCCGCCGCAGCCGGGTGAAGTTGGAAGCCGTCCACAAGACCTACAGCCTGTCCGACGAGGCCCAGGACATCGCGCCCGACGCTAAAGGGTCGGATTACGACCAAACCACTCTTGCCGCCGGGCTTATGCAGGACTGGCTAACAGCCGACCACCGGCTGGAGTTGGGGTTCGATCTCGGGATGAGCCACACGATCCTTGCAGGCGAACCTCTCGAAAACGCGGCGCGCGGCGCGGTGAGGGCGCAATATGCGCTCAGCCCGGACACAGAGGCCGCGCTGAGTCTGTCGCAGGAATGGCAGACCGGCCTCGGAGATCGCTCTGACGCGGTGCGCCTTCAGGCCACGCTGGGCCTCGAGACGCGCCTCGCCGGAATGCCAATCGCGCTTTCCTATACCCGGAACGAGAGCCGCTCCGACGCAGTCTACCTAGATTACGATGAGGATCGGATCGCGCTCGACTTGGCCTGGCCGACCCCGGTTTACGGCAGTGAGATCGCCTTGGGAATTTTCGGAGCCGACCGGCATTACGACGCGACGACCATCACTTTCGGCGATCGTGACGACGCCACACTTGGGGCGGCGCTGACGGTTGTTCTGGAAGCGGTCGACTATTACGGATTCGTTCCAAGCGTGACGATCAGCCATAAGGACGTGGCCTCGAATGTCGATCTTTACGACAGCTCCGAGACCGGCCTTAGCATCGATATCAGATCGCGGTTCTGATCTCTCGACATCTTGGGCGAGCCCCCTACCCTGTCGGACAAGCAACCCGAAGGAAGGAAGGGCATCCATGTCCATCGAATATCTGCACACCATGGTCCGCGTGAAGGACCTCGAGAAATCGCTCGAATTCTACAAGCTGCTCGGCCTGAAGGAACGCATGCGCAAGGATGTGGAGGCCGGCCGCTTCACGCTGGTCTTCCTCTGCCCGCCGGATCAGGACGATGGCCGCGCCGATGTGGAGCTGACCTATAACTGGGACGGCGACGACGGCCTGCCCTCGGACAGTCGCCATTTCGGTCATCTCGCCTATCGCGTCGACGACATCTACGCCGCGTGCCAGATGCTGATGGATGCGGGCGTGACCATCAACCGCCCGCCGCGCGACGGGCACATGGCCTTCGTGCGCTCGCCCGACAACGTGTCGGTGGAGTTGCTGCAGAAGGGCGAGGCCAAGCCGCCGCGGGAGCCCTGGGCCTCGATGGAGAATACGGGCCATTGGTAAGAGCGGCGCTCAGAACCGGGCTGGTGGCGGTCCTGCTTGCGGGCTGGCTCGCTGGCGGCGCGGCGGCCCAGGCGGCCTCCTGCCGCCTCGCCCTGGTTCTGGCGCTCGACGTCTCGAGCTCGGTCGACGAGCGGGAATACATCCTGCAGCGCGACGGCGCGGCGGCGGCCCTGGGCGATCCCGATATCCGCCGCGCGATCCTGTCGGGACCCGGGCATGTGGCGCTCGCGGTTTATGAATGGAGCGGGCGGCGCCAGAACGCGCTGGTTCTGGACTGGACGGCGCTGCGGAGCGACGCGGATATCGACCGGGCCATCGCCACGCTGCGCGGCTTCCCGCGTTCGCAGACCCGCTTTCCGACGGCGATGGGATACGCGCTGGGATACGGCGCCACGCTTCTGGCCAAGGGGCCGCAATGCGCGCGCCGGGTGATCGACGTCTCGGGCGACGGGATCACCAATGACGGCTTCGGGCCAGACCTCGCCTACAAGCATTTCCCCTTCCAGGGGGTGACGGTGAACGGCCTGGCCATCCTCGGGGCGGATCCGATGGTCGCCGATTACTACGAGTTCAACGTGATGCACGGTCCGAACGCCTTCGTCGAACTCTCCGAAGGGTACGAGGGCTATCGCCGGGCCATGACCCGCAAGCTGTTCCGCGAGATCAGCAACATGGTCGTGGGCGACCTGGCGCCCCTGCCCGCCCCGGTCTCGTCAAGTCCGGCGCAGGCGGCGGGGACCGATGGTCCGGGCCGAAATGCGGGCGATGGCGCTGCGGGGGCGACCCCGCCGGGCTGAGCGCCCATCGCGCCCGACCGCCCGCCGCGGCCCCTCAATAGATATAGCGGATCTGATCGGTCCAATAGCGTTCCATGCGGCGCAGGGCATGGGTGATATCCTCGAGCCCGTCGGGACCCAGAACGCCCTTGGCTTCCAGACCTTCGGCATGACGCGCGAACAGCCCCTCGACCAGATCTCGGATCTCCCGGCCTTTGTCGGTCAGCTTGACGCGCACCGCCCGGCGGTCGATCTCGCAGCGCTGATGGTGCATGTACCCGGCTTCGACCAGCTTCTTGAGATTGTAGCTGACATTGGAGCCCTGGTAATAGCCGCGCGTCTTCAACTCCCCCGCCGTGACCTCGTTGTCGCCGATGTTGAACAGCAGGAGCGCCTGCACCGCGTTGATCTGCAACACGCCCACGCGTTCGAATTCGTCCTTGATGACGTCGAGCAACAACCGATGCAATCGCTCCACGAGCGAGAGCGCATCGAGATAGGTCATCATGAAGCTGGCCTGCCCGGCCCGCCCCAGAGAAGAATGGATGCTCATACGCTGTCTCCGCTGATCCCTTGATCGGCGTGCAGCATTGGCGAAAAAACCGAAGATTAGGTTAAGTGGCGCGGGGTCTTAGCGGATATCCGCGACGACGCCTTCGGAGGCCGCGGCGATCTCGGCGACGAGGGCGGAAAACCGGTCGGGTGCGGCCACCTGGCCGGTCACCCATTGGTAGAGATCCTGGTCGTTTTCCGACAGGAGCGCATCGTAAAGACCGAGCCCCGCATCATCCATCGACGCCAGATGCGCCTCGGAGAAATGGATCAGGATCAGGTCCATCTCCTTGATGCCTCGCCGCATCGAGCGCATCTTCAGGCGCTTGATGCGGACATCGCGGGGTTCTCCGTCGCGGGGCTGTTCGGAAATCATGTGGGCTCCGTGGCCAGGGCTTTGCGCAGATGCTTTTCCAGATGTCCGGCCCGGTCCGCAAGGGTTTTCATGTCGGCGCGAATCGCCCGAAGCTCGGTGAGCGCCTCGCGCAGATCGCCAAGGTTCGCGCTGTCCTCGGCGGGACCGTTCACGCCCTCGCCCTCGCCGGTCAGCAGCCAGATCATCGACACGTTCAGCAGGCCCGACAGCATCGACAGCTTGTTCGCGCGCGGCTCCGACAGGTCGTTTTCCCAGTTCTGCAGGGTGCGCGCCTTGACCCCGAGGCGGCGGGCCAGCTGTTCCGGGCTCATGCCCGCAGCCTCGCGTGCGGCGGATACGCGGTCCCCGAAGGTCGCGGCATCGGGGCCGTACCAGTCCACGTCACTCATCATTTCGTCAATCTCCTGTGCTCGGGCCCGGCACGCTTGCACGCGCGGAATGTGCCCCATAAACCTTCGACAACAATCTTCACTCAAGCGCCGGAGCCCGCGTATGTCCTTCCTGTCGAACACGCTCGCCCGGGTAAAACCTTCGCCGACCGTGGCCGTCACGCAGCTGGCCCGGGACCTCGCGGCGGAGGGGCGGGACGTGATCGGCCTCGGGGCCGGCGAACCTGACTTTGACACACCGGATAACATAAAATCCGCAGCGATTGCGGCAATCCATGCGGGAAAAACGAAATATACCGCCCCCGACGGCATTCCCGAGCTGAAAGCCGCCATCTGCGAAAAATTCAAGCGCGAGAATGGCTTGGATTACACGCCCTCGCAGATCTCGGTCTCGACCGGGGGCAAGCAGGTTCTGTTCAACGCGCTGATCGCGACGCTCAATCCCGGCGACGAGGTGGTGATTCCCGCGCCCTACTGGGTCAGCTACCCCGATATCGTGCGCCTTGGCGGGGCGGAGCCCGTGATCGTCGAGGCGGGGATGGAGACCGGCTTCAAGCTGACGCCGGAGGCGCTCGAGGCGGCGATCACGCCGAAGACCAAGTGGTTCATCTTCAACTCGCCTTCGAACCCTACCGGCGCGGGCTATTCGCGCGCCGAGCTCAAGGCGCTCACCGACGTGCTGGAGCGTCACCCGCATGTCTGGATCATGTCCGACGACATGTACGAGCACCTGGCCTATGACGGCTTCACCTTCTGCACACCCGCCGAGGTGGCCCCGGCGCTTTACGACCGGACGCTGACGGTGAACGGCGTCTCCAAGGCCTATGCGATGACCGGCTGGCGGATCGGCTATGCGGGCGGGCCCGAGCCGCTGATCGCCGCCATGCGCAAGGTGCAGTCGCAATCGACGACGAACCCCTGCTCGATCAGCCAATGGGCCGCCGTGGAGGCGCTGACCGGCCCGCAGGACTTCCTCGGCGAGCGGCTCGCGGCCTTCGCGCGGCGGCGCGACATGGTGGTGGCCGCGCTGAACGACACGCCGCACCTCTCCTGCCCCACGCCCGAGGGCGCTTTCTACGTCTACCCGTCCTGCGCCGGAGCCATCGGCAAGACGAGCGCGGGCGGCACGCGGATCGACGACGACGAGACCTTCGCCCGCGCGCTTCTGGAGGAGGAAGGCGTTGCGGTCGTCTTCGGTGCGGCCTTCGGGCTGTCGCCGCATTTCCGCATCAGCTACGCGGCCTCGGACGACGCGCTGCGCGAGGCCTGCACGCGGATCCGCCGCTTCTGCGACGGTCTGAGATAAGGAGCCAGACCCATGTCCAGCGACCTGCCCGAGTATTACTTCCGCGTCCGCGAGAACGGCGCGCTGGTGTTCCGGCTCGACACCGAGAACCGGCAGCGGCGCATCGAGATGGAGCCGATCGCGGTCGTGAACATCCGCAACGGCGAGATCAAGCCGCAGGGCGACCGTGCCCTGAGCGCCGGGGACATCGCCGAGATCGAGGGCTGGATGGACGGTCGCCGGGCGCTCGTCGCGGCTCGGGACATGGACGATATCCACCGCGCCATCGACCACATGAACCTGACGGCGCAATGGGCGCAGTCCAAGGCTACCGCCGAGCAGCTGGAAGAGGTCACCGATGCGCTGCTGCTGGCCATGCACGACCTGCGCACGGTGCTGGTGCGCAAGAAAGCGGACCGGCTGGGATAGGCCGACGCGTCTGCGCGGCGGCGGATCGTGGGCAAAAGGCGGGGCAACCCGTCGGGCCGCGACCGAGAAGCCCGGCCCTAGGCCCAGGCCAGCGCCGTGCCCACCAGCACCAGCGCGATCCCGGCCACTTCCCGTGCGGTGAAGCTTTCTCCGAAGAGCAGGATCGACACGGTTCCGATGATCAGCACCTCGGCCCCGAGGATGCCCACATAGACGATCCCCAGACGTTCCTGTTTCAGGGCAAGCACTTCGAAGGCGCCGGCGATCAGCAGGGCGCCGGCAATCGCGATCAGGATCCAGGGGCTGGGGCCGACCCACCATGACTTCATGGCGATCATCGCGATGCAATAGAAGCCTGCCGAAGCGAGGACGATCAAGGGAATGGCCATGTCAAAAGACCTTCAGAACAATGCCTCATGATACCACGGGCCGTGACGTCGGGTAAGTCGGGAATACATGGCCTGCCCGATCGCGCGGCAGCTGCGGCAAAAAAGAAAAGGCCCCGCGCGATGCGGGGCCTTTCGATGTCGGGGAAGAGGCGCGGTTACTCGCGGCTCTCGGTGGTCTCTTCGATCACCGTGTCGAAGGCATCGCCACCGACCGCATCGTCGCTTTCCGTGGGCGCGGCCAGGCGGGCGGCCTCTTCGGCCTCCGCGCGGCGCGCTTCGATCACGACGTTGTCGCGATCCGTGGCGATCTTCTGCACGTTGGTGGTGGCGCCACCGGTACCCGCCGGGATCAGGCGGCCGACGATGACGTTCTCCTTCAGACCGACAAGCGTATCGACCTTGCCCTGCACCGAGGCTTCGGTGAGCACGCGCGTCGTCTCCTGGAACGAGGCCGCGGAGATGAACGAGCGCGTCTGCAGCGACGCCTTGGTGATCCCGAGCAGGATCGGTTCGCCCTGCGCGGGACGTCCGCCCTTCTTCTCGGCCTTCGCGTTGGCCTCGTCGAACTCGAGCTTGTCCACATGCTCGCCCTTGAGAAGCGTGGTGTCCCCGCTGTGCAGGATTTCCCACTTCTGGAGCATCTGGCGGACGATCACCTCGACATGCTTGTCGTTGATCTTCACGCCCTGGAGGCGGTAGACGTCCTGGACTTCGTCGATCATGTAGTTGGCCAGCGCCTCGACACCCATGATGGACAGGATGTCATGCGGCGCGGGGTTGCCGTCCATGATGTAGTCGCCCTTCTGGACGTAATCGCCTTCGGCCACGGGAATGTGCTTGCCCTTGGGGATCATGTATTCCTTGGGCTCGACATTCTCGTCCGCGGGTTCGATCGAGATCCGGCGCTTGTTCTTGTAGTCCTTGCCGAAGCGCACGTAGCCGTCGATTTCCGCGATGATCGCGTGATCCTTGGGTCGACGGGCCTCGAAGAGTTCGGCCACACGCGGCAGACCGCCGGTGATGTCCTTCGTCTTCGCACCCTCGCGCGGGATCCGCGCCACCACGTCACCGGCCTTGACCGTGTCGCCCTCCTCAACCGAGAGGACCGCGTCCACCGACATCGGGTAGGTGATCGGGTTGCCCTGATCGTTGCGCACGGGCTCGCCGTTCTCATCCTGCAGGATGATCTCGGGCTTGAGCTCGTTGCCCTTGGGCGCGGCACGCCAGTCGGTCACGATCTTCTGGGACATGCCGGTCGCGTCGTCGGTTTCCTCGCGCACGGCAACGCCGTTCACGAGGTCGACGAGCTTGGCCGTCCCGTCCTTCTCGGCGATGATCGGCAGGGTGTAGGGATCCCATTCGAACAGCTTGTCGCCGCGCTCGATCGTGTCGCCCTCCTTGACGAAGAGCTTGGTGCCGTAGCCGACCTTGTGGCTCGCGCGTTCGGCGCCGTTCTCGTCCACGATGCGGATCTTCATGTTCCGCCCCATGACCAGAAGGTCGCCCGCCGCGTTCACCAGCGTGTTCGGGTTGTCATACTCGATCTTGCCCGATTGCGACGCCTCGAGGAAGGACTGCTGGCCACCCTGGGCCACGCCGCCGATGTGGAAGGTCCGCATCGTCAGCTGCGTGCCCGGCTCACCGATGGACTGCGCCGCGATGATGCCCACCGCTTCGCCCACGTTGACCATGGTGCCGCGCGCGAGGTCGCGACCGTAGCAGGCCGCGCAGACGCCCTCTTCGGCTTCGCAGGTCAGCGGCGAACGGATGCGCACGGTCTGCACCGCCGCCTCTTCGATCGTATCCGCCGTGCGCTCGTCGATGAGCTGGCCGTGCTTGCAGAGCACCTCGTCGGTGCCCGGCTTCACGACATCCTCGGCCGCGACGCGACCCAGGAGACGCTCGCCGATGGAGGCCACGACTTCCCCGTCATTGATCGCCGCTTCGCAGGTGATCGAGTTTTCGGTGCCGCAATCCTTCATCCGCACGATGCAGTCCTGCGCCACGTCCACGAGACGGCGGGTCAGGTAACCCGAGTTCGCGGTCTTGAGCGCGGTGTCCGACAGACCCTTGCGGGCGCCATGCGTCGAGTTGAAGTATTCGAGAACGGTCAGGCCTTCCTTGAAGTTCGAGATGATCGGCGTCTCGATGATGTCGCCGTTCGGCTTGGCCATCAGGCCGCGCATGCCGCCCAGCTGCTTCATCTGCGTGACCGAGCCACGGGCACCGGAATGGGCCATCATGTAGACCGAGTTCGGCTCCATCTCGGCGCCGTTCTCGTCGTGCTTGGCCGACGAGATGGTGGACATCATCGCCTCGGTGACCTTGTCGTTGCACTTCGACCAGGCATCGACGACCTTGTTGTACTTCTCACCCTGGGTGATCAGGCCGTCCATGTATTGCTGTTCGAAGTCCTTCACCTGGTCGCGCGTCTCTTCGACGATCGGCCACTTGGCGTCGGGGATGACCATGTCGTCCTTGCCGAAGGAGATGCCGGCCTTGAACGCTTCCTTGAAGCCCATCGTCATGATCTGGTCGCAGAAGATGACCGACTCTTTCTGACCGCAATAGCGGTAGACGGTGTCGATGACCCGCTGCACGTCCTTCTTGCGCAGGAGCGTGTTGACCAGATCGAAGGGCGCCTTGTTGTTCATCGGCAGGAGCGCGCCGAGGCGGGCCCGGCCGGGCGTCGTTTCGAAGCGCTTGACGATTTCCTGGCCCTCTTCGTCGATCTGCTTCACCCGGCACTGGATCCTGGCGTGCAGGTGCACTTCACCGGCGTTGAGCGCGTGCTCCACTTCCTCGGTCGAGGAGAAGATCATGCCTTCGCCCTTCATGCCTTCGCGCATGATGGTGGTGTAGTAGAGACCGAGGATCATGTCCTGCGACGGCACGATGATCGGCGCGCCGTTGGCGGGCGACAGCACGTTGTTCGTGGACATCATCAGGACGCGCGCCTCGAGCTGCGCTTCGAGCGAGAGCGGCACGTGCACGGCCATCTGGTCGCCGTCGAAATCGGCGTTGAAGGCCGAGCAGACGAGCGGGTGCAGCTGGATCGCCTTGCCCTCGATCAGGATGGGCTCGAACGCCTGGATGCCGAGACGGTGCAGCGTGGGCGCCCGGTTCAGCAGCACGGGGTGCTCGCGGATGACCTCGTCGAGGATGTCCCAAACCTCGGGACGCTCCTTCTCGACGAGCTTCTTGGCCTGCTTCACGGTCGAGCTGAGGCCCTTGGCCTCGAGCCGCGAATAGATGAACGGCTTGAAGAGCTCGAGCGCCATCTTCTTGGGCAGGCCGCACTGGTGCAGCTTCAGTTCGGGGCCGGTCACGATGACCGAACGGCCCGAGAAGTCGACGCGCTTGCCCAGAAGGTTCTGGCGGAAGCGGCCCTGCTTGCCCTTGAGCATGTCCGACAGCGACTTCAGCGGACGCTTGTTGGCGCCGGTGATGACGCGGCCGCGGCGGCCGTTGTCGAAAAGCGCGTCCACGGATTCCTGCAGCATCCGCTTTTCGTTGCGCACGATGATATCGGGCGCGCGCAGCTCGATCAGACGCTTCAGACGGTTGTTGCGGTTGATGACCCGGCGGTAGAGGTCGTTCAGGTCCGACGTCGCGAAGCGGCCGCCATCGAGCGGCACGAGCGGACGCAGTTCCGGCGGAATGACCGGGATCACGGTCATGACCATCCACTCCGGACGGTTGCCGGATTCGAGGAAGTTCTCGACCACTTTCAGGCGCTTGATGATCTTCTTGGGCTTCAGCTCGCCGGTGGCTTCCTTCAGCTCCTCGCGCAGGCGGTCGGCCTCGGATTCCAGGTCGATCTGGGCCAGCATCTCACGGATAGCCTCGGCGCCGATATTGGCGGTGAAGGCGTCCATGCCGTACTGGTCCTGCGCGTCGAGGAATTCATCCTCGGTCAGCATCTGGCCATAGGTCAGGTCCGTCAGGCCCGGCTCGATCACCACGTAGTTCTCGAAATAGAGCACGCGCTCCAGATCGCGCAGCGTCATGTCCAGCATGAGGCCGATGCGCGAGGGCAGCGACTTCAGGAACCAGATATGGGCGCAGGGCGCGGCCAGTTCGATATGGCCCATACGCTCGCGGCGGACCTTCTGAAGGGTCACTTCCACGCCGCACTTCTCGCAGACGACGCCGCGATACTTCATGCGCTTGTACTTGCCGCAGAGGCATTCGTAATCCTTGATCGGCCCGAAGATGCGCGCGCAGAACAGGCCGTCACGCTCGGGCTTGAACGTGCGGTAGTTGATCGTCTCGGGCTTCTTGATCTCGCCGAAGGACCACGAGAGGATCCGTTCGGGGCTGGCCAGCGACACCTTGATCTCGTCGAAGACCTTGGGCGGGGTCAGGGGATTGAACGGGTTGTTCGTGATTTCCTGGTTCATGTCTTTTCCTCAGAGTTCAGAGGGTGCGGGGGGGAAGAGCGGGGCCTGGATTTTCGCAAAATTCAGGCCGGTTTCCGCGCGGAAACCGGGGCGGATTTTCGATGAAAATCCGCGCCCGGAGACTGGCGTCACTCTTCGTCTTCCTCCGCATCCAGGAGTTCCATGTTGAGGCCCAGACCCCGGACCTCCTTGACGAGCACGTTGAACGATTCCGGCACGCCGGCCTCGAAGTTGTCCTCGCCCTTGACGATGCTCTCGTAGACCTTGGTCCGGCCCGCGACGTCGTCGGACTTCACCGTCAGCATCTCCTGCAGGGTGTAGGCCGCGCCGTAGGCTTCGAGCGCCCAGACTTCCATCTCGCCGAAGCGCTGACCGCCGAACTGCGCCTTACCACCAAGCGGCTGCTGCGTGACGAGGCTGTAAGGCCCGGTCGAACGCGCGTGGATCTTGTCGTCCACGAGGTGGTGCAGCTTCAGCAGGTACTTGACGCCCACGGTCACCGGACGCGCGAACTGCTCGCCCGAGCGGCCGTCGAATAGGATCGACTGTCCGCTTTCGTCGAAGCCAGCACGGCGCAGAGCGTCGTTCACGTCCGGCTCTTTCGCGCCGTCAAAGACCGGCGTCGCGATCGGCACGCCGCGCGTGACGTTGCTTGCCGCCTCGATCAGCGCGTCGTCCGACATGCCCGCGATGCCTTCCTCGAAGACGTCGTCGCCATAGGCCGTGTGCATCGCCTCGCGCACGGGGCTCAGGTCGCCGGTGCGGCGATAATCCTGCAGCGCCTCGTCGATCTTGATGCCCAGACCGCGCGCGGCCCAGCCCATATGCGTCTCGAGGATCTGGCCCACGTTCATCCGGCTCGGCACGCCGAGCGGGTTGAGGCAGAAGTCGACCGGCGTGCCGTCCGCCAGGAACGGCATGTCCTCGATCGGCACGACCTTGGAGATGACGCCCTTGTTGCCGTGACGGCCGGCCATCTTGTCGCCCGGCTGCAGCTTGCGCTTCACCGCCACGAAGACCTTGACCATCTTCATCACGCCCGGGGGCAGATCGTCGCCGCGGCGGACCTTCTCGACCTTGTCCTCGAACCGGGCATCGAGGGCGCGCTTCTGCGCCTCGTACTGCTCGTTCAGGGCCTCGACGAACTTGGCCTCTTCTTCCTCGCCGAGGGCGAGCTGCCACCACTGACCGCGGGTCAGGCTGTCCAGCAGCTCCTCGGTGATCTCGGAATTCGCCTTGACGCCCTTGGGGCCCTTCACGGCGGTCTTGCCGAGGATCATGGACTTCAGACGCGCATAGATGTTGCGGTCGAGGATCGCGAGCTCGTCGTCGCGGTCGCGCGCGAGGGCCTCGATCTCTTCCCGCTCGATCTGGAGCGCACGTTCGTCCTTCTCGACGCCGTGACGGTTGAAGACGCGGACTTCCACGACCGTGCCGTAATCGCCGGGCTTCACGCGCAGCGAGGTGTCGCGCACGTCCGAGGCCTTCTCGCCGAAGATGGCGCGGAGGAGTTTCTCTTCCGGCGTCATCGGGCTTTCGCCCTTCGGCGTGATCTTACCGACGAGGATATCGCCCGGCTCCACATCGGCGCCGATATAGACGATGCCCGCCTCGTCAAGGTTGCGCAGCGCCTCTTCACCCACGTTCGGAATGTCGCGGGTGATTTCCTCGGGCCCGAGCTTGGTGTCACGGGCCGCGACTTCGAATTCCTCGATATGGACCGAGGTGAAGACGTCGTCCTGCGCGATGCGCTCGGAGATGAGGATGGAGTCCTCGTAGTTGTAGCCGTTCCAGGGCATGAACGCGACGATCACGTTCTTGCCCAGCGCCAGCTCGCCCATATCGGTGGACGGGCCGTCGGCGATCACCTCGCCCTTGGACACTTCCATGCCCACGGTCACCAGCGGACGCTGGTTGATGCAGGTGTTCTGGTTGGACCGCTGGAACTTGCGCAGACGGTAGATGTCGACGCCCGGATCGCCCGGCTCGAGATCTTCCGTGGCGCGCACGACGATCCGCATCGCGTCGACCTGGTCGATCACGCCGCCGCGCTTGGCCATGATGGAGGCGCCGGAATCGCGGGCGACGATGCCCTCGATGCCCGTGCCCACCAGCGGCGCTTCGGAGCGCAGCGTCGGCACCGCCTGCCGCTGCATGTTGGAGCCCATCAGCGCGCGGTTGGCGTCGTCATTCTCGAGGAACGGAATGAGCGAGGCCGCGACCGACACCAGCTGCTTCGGCGACACGTCGATCAGGTCGACGCTGTCGGCGGGCGCCAGCGTGTAATCGCCCGACTGGCGGGTGTTCACCAGGTCGTTGACGAACTTGCCTTCGCTGTTCAGCGACGCGTTGGCCTGCGCGATGGTGTGGCGCATCTCCTCGGTGGCGGACATGTAGTGGACCTCGTCGGTCACCTGGCTGTCCTTCACCACGCGGTAGGGCGTTTCGATGAAGCCGTACTTGTTCACCCGCGCAAAGGTGGCGAGCGAGTTGATGAGACCGATATTCGGGCCTTCCGGCGTCTCGATCGGGCACATCCGGCCGTAGTGGGTCGGGTGCACGTCGCGCACCTCGAAGCCGGCGCGTTCGCGGGTCAGACCGCCGGGCCCGAGGGCCGAGAGGCGCCGCTTGTGCGTGACTTCCGACAGCGGGTTGGTCTGGTCCATGAACTGCGACAGCTGCGAGGAGCCGAAGAATTCACGCACCGCCGCCGCGGCAGGCTTCGCGTTGATCAGGTCCTGCGGCATGACGGTGTCGATCTCGACCGACGACATGCGCTCCTTAATGGCGCGCTCCATGCGCAGGAGACCCACGCGGTACTGGTTCTCCATCAGCTCGCCGACCGAGCGCACCCGGCGGTTGCCGAGGTGGTCGATGTCGTCGATATCGCCGCGGCCGTCGCGCAGATCCACCAGCGCCTTGATGCAGGCGACGATGTCTTCGCGGTCGAGCGTGCGCTGCGTGTCCTGCTTGTCGAGCGCGAGACGCATGTTCATCTTCACCCGGCCCACGGCCGAGAGGTCGTAGCGCTCGCCGTCGAAGAACAGCGTGTCGAAGAGCGCCGAGGCGGCCTCGACGGTGGGCGGCTCACCCGGACGCATGACGCGATAGATATCCATGAGCGCGGTGTCGCGGTTCATGTTCTTGTCGTTCGCCATGGTGTTCCGCATGTACGGGCCCACGGTGATGTTATCGATGTCGAGGACCGGGATCTCGGTCACGCCGGCATCGACCAGCTCCTTCAGGGTGCCGCCCGAGACTTCCCCGTCCTTGTCGACGGTCCAGGTCAGCTCGTCCCCGGCCTCGACGTAGATCGCGCCGGTTTCTTCGTTGATGATGTCTTTGGCGACGAAGCGGCCGACGATGTTGTCGAACGGCACGAGGAGGTTCTTCACCTTGCCCTCGTCCTTGATCTGCTTGACCGCGCGGGGCGTGATCTTCTTGCCGGCCTCGGCGATGACTTCACCGGTATCGGCATCGATCAGGTCGTGGGTCGGACGTGTGCCGCGCACACGGTCGGGGAAGAACTTCGTCTTCCAGCCCTTGCCCTTCTCGTAGTGGAAATCGACCGTGTCGTAATACGCGTCCATGATCGCTTCCTGGTCGAGACCAAGCGCGTAGAGAAGCGTCGTCACCGGAAGCTTCCGGCGGCGGTCGATGCGGGCGAAAACCAGATCCTTGGCGTCGAATTCGAAATCGAGCCACGAGCCGCGATAGGGAATGATGCGGCAGGCGAAGAGCAGCTTGCCCGAGCTGTGCGTCTTGCCCTTGTCGTGGTCGAAGAAGACGCCCGGGCTGCGGTGCATCTGCGAAACGATGACGCGCTCGGTGCCGTTGACGATGAAGGTGCCGTTCGGCGTCATCAGGGGCATGTCGCCCATGAAGACGTCCTGCTCCTTGATGTCCTTGACCGATTTCGCGCCGGTATCCTCGTCCACGTCGAAGACGATCAGACGCAGGGTCACCTTCAGCGGTGCGGCATAGGTCATGTCGCGCTGCTGGCATTCGTCGACGTCGTATTTCGGCTTCTCGAGCTCGTAGGACACGAATTCGAGGATCGACGTCTCGTTGAAATCCTTGATCGGGAAGACCGACTGGAAGACACCCTTGATGCCTTCCCCATCCATCGGCTCCGGCTGGTCGCCGGACTTCAGGAACAGGTCGTAGGAGCTTTTCTGAACCTCGATCAGGTTCGGCATCTCCAGCACTTCACGAATTTTTCCGTAATATTTACGAAGACGTTTCTGGCCAAGGTAGGATTGCGCCATGGTCGCTTGTCACCTTTCAGTGTCTCTTCCGAGGACGCGCCCGTCGGGCATCGGGTGCGCGCTCAACCGAGAAGGAAGGCTCCGATCCATTCATGGCCCCTGTCCCACCAGAGGCCTCCCGATCGAAGGAACCTTGCCTGAGGAAGGCCCCTCTTCGCGTTCCGGATCGACATCCGTGGCGCGAAGGGCCTCGCTTAGACAGGTTCGGCTGGACCCGGGACGTCCCCGAATCCAGCCAGTATTTTGCTCGTCCCGGCCGGGTCGCCCCGACCTCGGGATTACTTGAGCTCGATCTCGGCGCCAGCCTCTTCGAGCTTCTTCTTGATCTCTTCGGCTTCGTCCTTGGAGACCTGCTCCTTGACGGCCTTGCCACCCGCTTCGACGAGTTCCTTGGCTTCCTTGAGGCCAAGGCCGGTGATCGCGCGGACTTCCTTGATCACGTTGATCTTGGAGGCGCCTGCCGACTTCAGGATGACGTCGAATTCGGTCTGCTCTTCGGCAGCCGCGCCGGCGTCGCCGCCTGCGGGGCCGGCCATCATGACCGCGCCGCCAGCGGCGGGCTCGATGCCGTATTCGTCCTTGAGGATGGTCTTGAGTTCCTGGGCTTCGAGAAGCGTCAGGTTGACGATGTCTTCTGCAAGTTTCTTCAGATCAGCCATTGTGACTTCTTTCCGTATCTAGATGTGTTCCAACGTGCGGGATGCAACCCCACGAGGGTCCCATTGGGTGCCTTAGGCCGCCTCGGCCTTTTCTTCGATGGTCGACAGGATCGAGGCGATGTTCGAAGCAGGTGCGCCAATCGCGCCGGCGATGTTGGATGCGGGTGCGCCGATGCAGCTTGCGATCTGAGCGATAAGCTCGTCGCGCGAGGGCATCTTCGACACGGCTTCCACACCGGCCCGGTCAAGAGCGGTCTCACCCATTGCGCCGCCAAGAATCTCAAGCTTCTTGTTATCCTTGGCGAAGTCCTCGACCACCTTGGCTGCTGCCACGGGGTCTTCGGAATAGGTCAGAACGGTCATGCCCTCGAGATAGGTCGCGATGCTTGCGCAGGGCTTCCCGTCGAGGGCGATCTTGGCGAGCCTGTTCTTGGCGACGCGCACGGACGCCCCGGCATCGCGTGCGCGACCCCGGAGATCCTGCATCTCGGCAACCGTGAGACCTTCGTAATGGGCAACCACCACGACGCCAGAGCTTTCGAAGATCTGGCCGAGTTCCTCGACCACTTTCTCTTTCTGGGCTCTATCCACAGTTCTACTCCAAGTATTGGAGGGTTTCCCCTCCGGCTCTTTTTGCTGGGTCCTCCGAGGAGAGCCCGGCGATCAGGTCCGAACGGGGTGTCGCAATCGCGGATCCGGCACTTCTTGCGAAGCGAAGGACTGAAATGCTCTTCCCGTCTCAGGCAGGAATTACGGGGCCACATCAGGGGCGGACCCACCCACCGTCTCGGACGAAACGAGGGCAATTGCGAATCACACGAATGCCCTCAAGTGTTGCGTCTAAAGAATTTGAGGAATCTTGCCAAGGGGGAGCGGGCGCAAAACGCGCCGCATCCTTCCCATGGCTGGGCGAAAGGATGCCCTGCCCGCGCGGCCCGGTCAAGATGCATTGAAAACGGGCGGTTCGGGCGGTGCTCGGGAACGCGTGCCCCCTGTGCCTGCAAGCCGCGGCCCCGCGGGATCAGGCCGCCCTGTCGAGCCCCGACGCCTCGCGCCCGATCTCGGCGACCGGCACCGACAGGAGCCGCCCGGCATCGGACAGCACCTGCAGGCGCTCCGGGCCGAAGACATGCAGCTCGGCGTAGATCTTCCACAGCTCCGCCTCGGGCGCATCCGCCTCCATCGCGCTGAGCAGCATGGTCTTCATCCGGTCCACATAGCCGCGCGAGGACAGGCGCCAGTCGAGTTTCGCCCGCCAGTTCGCGAAGCCGCGATCGACGAAATGCAGCAGATGCGCGCCGTCCTCATGGGTCATGATCCGCGCCGCGATCAGGTCGCGGCCCTCGACCGCGGCCCAGTGCTGGCGGATGCGCACCCGCGATCCGAGCCCGGTGCGGGTGCAGGACTTGCCCGCGATATGACCCGCGAAGCCCTCCCGCGTCCGCAGATGCCCGGCGAGGTTGGAATAGAGCGCCTGGCGCAGCCAGCGCGGTTGCGGCAGCCGGAAATGGTAGCACGCCCCGTCCTGCGGGGTCTGCACGTGTTCCGCGCTGCGGATGGTCACGGCGACGGTCTCGGGCTCCTGCGCGTCCAGCTCCTCGGCCAGGGTCCGGCCGTCGAGATGGAAATACTCGTCTCCGTCGAGCGCCGCGAACCATCCGACCGGGGCCGCGTGATAGGCGTAGGTCAGGAAATGGTTCTGCCGCATCGGGAAGGCCTTGTCGGCGCCGATGCCGACGCGGGCCCAGAAATCCGGCGTGCCGCGCTCGGCGATCACGTCCGGCGCGCCGCCCAATCCCTCGACCGCCGGGTCGTCGGGATCGTCGAAACACAGGTGGAACCGCGTCACGCCCTGCGCACGGTGATAGGCGATGAAGCCGCGCACCGTGTCGACCGGCTCCTTCAGGATGGCGGCCATCGTCAGGTTCTGCGCCATGTCGGGTCCTGCCTTCGCCTCTGCTGGGCCGTCGGGATGCGGTTCACCCCCGCCTCTTGTCGATACGCCGGAAAGCTTAAGGGAGCGTTTGCGCCTTGAGAAGAAAAACGGGCGGCCCCGAAGGACCGCCCGTCTCGAAATGGTTCAGGTGATGCAGCGCGGACCCAGCGGCCCGCGTTGCGGCGCCCGATCAGTTGCCCCCGATCAGTTGCCGGTGGCGTTGGTCACGTCGACGGTGACGCCCGGACCCATGGTCGAGGACAGCGACACCTTCTTCATGTAGGTGCCCTTCGCGCCGGTGGGCTTCGCCTTCGACACGGCGTCCACGAAGGCGCGGATGTTCTCGACGAGCTTCGCCTCGTCGAAGGACACCTTGCCCACGCCCGCATGCACGACGCCGGCCTTCTCGGCCTTGAACTGAACCTGGCCGCCCTTGGCCGCCTCGACGGCTTCCTTGACGTCCATGGTCACTGTGCCGACCTTGGGGTTCGGCATCAGGTTCCGGGGGCCGAGGACCTTACCGAGACGGCCGACGATCGGCATCATGTCGGGGGTCGCGATGCAGCGGTCGAACTCGATCTTGCCGGACTGCACGGTCTCCATCAGGTCTTCCGCGCCGACGATGTCGGCACCGGCGGCCTGGGCCTCTTCGGCCTTGGCACCGCGGGCGAAGACGGCGACGCGGACGGTCTTGCCGGTGCCGTTGGGCAGACCCACGACGCCGCGGACCATCTGGTCGGCGTGGCGCGGATCGACGCCGAGATTCATCGCGATCTCGACGGTCTCGTCGAACTTGGTGTTCGCGTTCGACTTGATGAGGGCCACGGCCTCTTCGACGGTCAGGTCTTCCTTGCCGGCGAAAGCGTCGCGGGCGGCACGGGTGCGTTTTCCGAGTTTTGCCATCTTACTTCACCTCGATGCCCATGGATTTCGCCGAACCGAGGACGATCTTCATCGCAGCCTCGATGTCATTCGCCGAGAGGTCCTTCATCTTGGCCTCGGCGATTTCGCGCACCTGCTTGCGGGTCACGGTCGCAACGGTCTCGCGGCCCGGTGCCTCGGCACCGCGGGGGCGGTTGCGCTTGCCCACGGGCTTCAGGCCGGCGGCCTTCTTCAGATAGTAAGACGCGGGCGGCGTCTTGATATCCATCGTGAAGGACTTGTCCTGGTAGTAGGTGATCTCGGTGGGGCAAGGCGCACCCTGCTCCATGTCCTGCGTCTTGGCGTTGAACGCCTTGCAGAATTCCATGATGTTGATCCCGCGCTGACCGAGGGCGGGGCCCACCGGCGGCGAGGGGTTGGCAGCGCCTGCAGGGATCTGCAGCTTCATCTTGCCAGCAAGTTTCTTAGCCATCTGGCTATCTCCTTTTCCAACACATCCCGGGCGCGTCCCGGTCTGTCTTTCGTTGTGTGGTCAGGTCCGCGCGACGCGTCGCGCTCGCCTCCCACAATCGGTCCCGGCCTGTTGCCGGGGTGGTGGGTTTTCACCCACCCCACGCCCGAAGGCGCAGCTCGTAGGGTGGGTGAAAACCCACCGCCACCCGTATCAGCCCTGCTTGGTGACCTGGGTGAATTCCAGCTCGACGGGCGTCTCGCGACCGAAGATCGACACCGCGACCCGCAGGCGCTGGTTGTCCTCGTCGACGCCCTCGACCATGCCGTCGAAATCCTCGAACGGGCCGTCGTTGACCTTGACCTTCTCGCCCACCTCGAAATGGATGAGCGTGCGCGGGGCCTCTTCGCCCTCTTGGACCCGGCCCAGAATCGCCTGCACCTCGGCATCGCGCATGGGCATCGGACGGCCCTGCGGACCGAGGAACCCGGTGACGCGGTTGATCGAGTTGATCAGGTGATAGCCCTGGTCCGACATCTCCATCCGCACGAGCACGTAGCCCGGCATGAAGCGCCGCTCGGTGTTCACCTTCTTGCCGCGACGGATCTCGATGACCTCTTCGGTCGGGACGAGAACCTCTTCGATCTGGTCCTCGAGCCCCTGTTCGGCCACCGATGTCCGGATCTGTTCGGCCACCTTCTTCTCGAAATTCGAGAGAACGCTCACCGAATACCACCGCTTCGCCATCTGGCTGTGTCCTTGCTTTCTGCCGGGCCCGGGCGGGCCCTGTCTCAGTAGAATATTCCTAAATAGAAAATGGCGTGCGCCCCGTGGCGGTGCACGCCCTCTTCCGTTCTAGCCGCCGCCTTACTCTCGTCGCGGAGCGAATTCAAGTCCCGCGGGCGGTCGCGCCGGGCTCAGCCGCCGAACAATCCAAGGATGCCCTGCAGCCCGCTGCGGATGCCCAGATCGACGAGCGCGAAGAAGATCGCGGTCAGGGTCGCCATGATGAAGACCATCACCGTCGTCAGCACCACCTCGCGGCGGGTCGGCCAGACGACCTTGCTGACTTCGGCGCGCACCTGCTGGATGAACTGGATCGGGTTGGTCTTGGCCATCGCTGGGACCTTCGGTTTGGGGCGGTTCCGCGGCAGATACGGCTTTGGCCCGCATCTTTCAAGCGCTGTCGGCCGAACTCGCCCCGAAGACGTGCCGTCCGCCCTGCCTCGCCACCGGCCCACGACCCGCAAGTAAATGAACGCGGGCGCGCAGGGGCGCGCGAACGCCGCAATCGGGCCTTTGGTTCCCGCGCGCTCGCGCACATCAAATCACGGATTGTTCACGCAAAAATCCACCCGCCGACCGGAACGGCATCGTGTTTGGCGGGTTCTATTCCCAGACCAAGGCGGAACACTCCGCCCGCCCCGCTTCCGGCCCGACGGGCCCACGCGCGGCAGAAGAAACGAGACGAAAGGAACGACCGATATGAAACGCTTTATGACTGCGACCGCCCTGACCCTTGCCCTCACCGGCCCGGCCTATGCCGCCACCGAAGGTGAAATCGCGACGATTCAGTCCTACCTGCCCGATGCCGACATCTCCGCATGGAGCGACACCGAAGTGGCAAGCGCGCTGAACATCATCACGTCGACCGACAGCCGTTCGGACATCGTCGGCCGTCTCAGCGCCCTCTACACCGAACAAGACTTCGTGCCGATGACCGCGACCATCACCGAGGCGGAAATCGCGATCCTCGACGAATACGTGGATGGCGTCGACTATACGATGCTGCCGCAGCCGACCGTGGATGCCGCCATCTCGGCCGCACAAAGCGGCGATGCAAGCGAGCGTGCCGCCCGGGTCCGCGCATTGCTGCAGGACGATGGCCAGATGGTCAGCGAAATGAACACCGCGACGACCGGTGAAGTCGCCCTGATCAACAGCTACGCGCCGGAAATCGACGTGATGACGCTGAGCGACGCACAGGTGAATTCGGCGCTGGCGATCATCTACTCGACCGACAGCCGCGGCAACATCGCGGGCAAGCTGAACGCCCTGTTCAACTAAGAGTATCGCGGCCCCGTTGGCCGCAGCGTAACGAGTAAGAAAAAGGGGTCCGCATCGCGGGCCCCTTTTTTGCGTGTCCGCGCTGCGTGCAAACGGCTGCGCGGCCCCGTCGCGCCTGGACGAGCCTGGACGAGCCTGGACGAGCCTGACGGCATTCGAAGGGAGGCGCACGCAGCCGCGCTCCGGCAGCCTCAGCGGCGCTGGTGATCGGCGTTCGTCTGATCGGAAATGTTGGCAGGGGCAGCAGGGCTCGAACCCGCGACCTACGGTTTTGGAGACCGTCGCTCTACCAGCTGAGCTATACCCCTACGCGGTGCCTGCGATACAGCCCTGCCGGTCCGGTTTCAAGAGGCGATTTGCGCCAGCCTCCCGTCACGTGCGGGTCGCCGCCCGCGCCGCCAATCTGTTTCAGATGCGGCTTTTTCCTTCACGCGGATGACAGCGAAACGCCGCCTTGCGTGAGCGTGCAGTTACGCAGCCGTTACCCATATTTCAGAGCAAAAATGCACAGCGCCTGTGAGCGTTTGCCACTTGGGGAATTGTTGCGGAAACCGAGGCTGAAATCTCGTCTCCGTGACGGATATGAAATACATAATTCACTGTTTTTATGAGATTTTTCGTCATTGTGTACGGCCGCATGCCTTTTGGATTTTCAAGGCAAAATCTCCGTGATCGACCGTGATGATTACCGTGATTGGCGGCGCTGGCAGGTCACCCCCATCTGTCAATCACCGGACGACAACGTCCCTAAGCAAACGCCTCACGGGGCAAACACACCGCCTCCCGGGGCACATTCATCAGGAGATACAAAATGACCAAGTTCACCACCGCCCTTGCCCTCGTACTCGCCACTGCCACCGGTTCCGCCGCCCTCGCCGCGACGGACGGCCAGATCGCCGAGATCGAGACCTTCGCCAATGTCGACACGTCCGGCCTGTCCAACGCCGAGATCGCCTCGCTGCTGAACGTCATCCATTCCGGCGGCAGCGTCTCCGAGAACCGCGCGCTCGTCCAGAACCTGGTCGGCAAGTACCAGTAAGCGAATGCGGGGCTGCCGCGCCTCCCTCGGCGGCCCCGACCATTTCCCTCTCAATCATCATTCCAGACACAGGATCAAGATCATGACCAAGTTCACCACCGCCCTCGCCCTCATCCTCGCCACCGCCACCGGTTCCGCAGCCCTCGCCGCGACGGACGGCCAGATCGCCGAGATCGAGACCTTCGCCAATGTCGACACGTCCGGCCTGTCCAACGCCGAGATCGCCTCGCTGCTGAACGTCATCCATTCCGGCGGCAGCGTCTCCGAGAACCGCGCGCTCGTCCAGAACCTGGTCGGCAAGTACCAGTAAGCGACTTCTGACGACGATGCGGCCGGTCCCTGCGCGGGGCCGGCCGTTTCGCGTTCGGTCAGGCGGCGCTGCGGCAGCGCATCCGGGTGGTGTCGCCGACGATGCCCCGGTCGAACAGCCCCTGGATCTCGGTCGCGTCGAGCCCGCCCACTTCCGACAGCACGCTTTCGGTATGCGCGCCGAGTTCGGGCGCGATCGCCGGTGTCTCGCGGGCGAAGCCGGTATAGCGCGCGGGGTTTCCCGGCACCGGGAAGCGGCCGAGGCCGGGCTGGTCCAGAACCGAGAACATCGGGTTGTCGGGGCCGAGATCGGGGTCTTCGGCCAGTGCCTCCACCACGTTGCGGAAGGGCGCCCAGGTGACGCCGGCCGCGTCCAGCGCCTTGGCCACCATGCCGCGCGGCCGGGCCGCGAACCAGGGCGCGAGGATACCGGTCAGGTCGTGGCGCATGCGGAACCGCACGCCTTCGTCGGACAGGTTCTGGCCGGTGCTGCGGAAAAGCCGCTCCATCGCCTCCTGCGTCCCGGTGACCTTCACGAGGCCCTGCCACTGGCGCTCCGTCAGGCCGATCACCATGACGCGCTTGCCGTCGGCACAAAGGAAATCCTGCCCGTAGGCGCCATATAGCGCGTTGCCGCATTTCGCGCGCGCCCGCCCGGTGGTCGCGGCCTCGCCGATCATGCCCAGATGGCCGATCGTGGCCGCCGCGATATCCTTCAGCGCGAGGGTCACGCCCTGCCCCGCGCCGTGGCGCAGCCGGTGGCGTTCGGCGGCCAGCAGCGCGTTGACCACATGCCCGCCCGCGGCAACGTCCCAGGCCGGCAGCGCATGGGCCACGGGGGCGTCCGATCCTTCCGGGCCGGTCATGTCGGGAATGCCGAGCGCGGGATTGACCGTGTAATCGACCTGCGGACGGCCATGCCGGTCGCCCGTCAGCGTGACCGACACGAGATCGGGCCGGATCCCCGACAGCGTCTCGTGGTCGAGCCAGCCCTTCACCGCGAGATTGGTGATGAAGAGGCCCGCATCCTCGCCGGGCGCGGTGATGAGGCGGGTTATGAGCTCGCGGCCCTCGGGGGCGCGCATGTCGATGGCGACGGATTTCTTGCCCTTGTTGAGCCCGGCCCAGAAATGGCTGCGCCCGGACGGCGCTACCGGCCAGCGCGTGGCGTCGAGCCCGCCTTCGAGCCGGTCGAACCGGATCACCTCGGCGCCCATCTGCGCCAGGGTCAGCCCGGCCAGCGGAACCGCCACGAAGGCGGAGCCTTCGATCACGCGCATACCGTTCAAGATGCCGCTCATGTGGTCTCCTCCCATTCTGCCGTGGCTGTCATGCCCTGGTGTTCGGTGCCGCGCGCGGTGCAGAGCGCGAGGCTGCCCTGCTCGCCCTCCTGCGCCAGAACGCGCATCGGCGCGTCCGGGAACATCGGATGCACGCCGCGATAGCGGAACCGCGCGGGCGGCCTGCCCCGCAGCTCGGTGGCGAGCCCCGCCATCAGAAGCGCCTGCAACGGTCCGTGCACCACGAGATGGGGGTATTTCTCGACCTCGCGCACATAGTCGAGATCGAGGTGGATGCGGTGCGAATTGAACGTGCAGGCGGAATAGCGGAAGAGCAGCGTGTTGCTGAGGGCGATCTCGCGCTCCGCGAGGATCGTCTCGGGCGCGGGCGGCGCGACGGGCGGCGGCGGCGCGTAGACCTTGGGCAATTCCAGGTAGACGATGTCATGCCGTTCGCGCAGCGCCAGGCCGTCCTCGCCGCAGATGTCGTGCATCACGGTGACGAAGACCATCGGTCCGGCGCGGCCATCCTTGCGCACCACGTCGTCGATGACCGAATGGCGGGTCAGCCGCTCGCCCACATGCAGGGGTTTGACGAAATCGACGGTGCCGCCCGCCCACATGCGCCGGGGCAGGTCCACCGGCGGCAGGAAGCCCCCGAGCTTGGGATGCCCGTCCGCCCCGAGACCGGAAATCGGCGTCTCGGGCGGAAAGGCCGACCAGTGCCAGAGCGGCGGCAGAACGTCGCGCGACCCGAGCGGCACCTGCCCGGTATCGGCCAGCGTCGCCGTCATCATCCGCGCCATGGTCTCGTCGAGGCGGCCTTGGACCGTCTCCTCGCGTCCGATCCAGTCGGTGATCTGATGCTCTGCCATGATCGCGTTCTCCCTCACCGCAGAGAGATGACAGAGATCCTGAAAAAATCAAGCTATTTCAGTGTGTTAACGGAATACAACGGTATGCAGAGCCGCGCCACGCCAAGGTCTGCGCAGGTAGCGCGTTGGTCCGAAAGCGGATTTTCGATGCTGCAGATGCGAGAACGCCCCTGCGACAAAATGTGCGCAAGAGCTCCATCGCGGGCCCGAAAAGGTGCAACTCGGCCGGCACCCGAAACGAAGAAAGCCGCCCCGAGGGGCGGCTTTCCGATCCACTATTCCCTGAAGGCGGGCCCCCGGGAAGACGCGATCGTCAGATCACTTGATGATCTTCGACACCACGCCGGAGCCGACCGTGCGGCCGCCTTCGCGGATGGCGAAGCGGAG
>NZ_FTOQ01000046.1 GCF_900156805.1 Roseivivax lentus
CTCTGAAGGCTTCGGTTGGGGTGCGCCATCCGAGGCATTTTCTGGGTGTCCCGTTCAGGCGGTCACAAATCGCCTTCATATTGCGATTTGAGAGCGCCGCGAGCTGAGTGTCACGCGGTAGATATCTGCGTGCACGTTTGTTCAGGTTCTCGACCGAACCCTTCTGCCAGGGTGCCTGCGGATCGCAAAACCAGCTTTCCGTTCCGATGCCGGACTTCAGCTTGCGCCAGGCGCGGAACTCGAAGCCACGGTCGAAGGTGATCGAACGGCGAGCGGGCTGGGGCAGGGGTTCCATCACGTCCATCAGCTTGTTTATGAATTGTGTCGAGCTGCGGTCGTTGTTGCGGAACAGGACGGCAAACCGGGTCTTTCGCTCGACCAGTGAGGCGACGTTCATCGTGCCTTGGGAACGTTCAAAGATCATCAGATCACCTTCCCATTCGCCGAAAGTCTCGCGCGTCTTCACGAAGTCCGGGCGTTGATGGATCGACCGATCTGGCGGAAATACCTGGCCTCTGGCGCGTCTGGCATAGCGCGGCTGCCGCTTCTTGCGTCGGCTTGTCAGGTGGCGCGCCAGTTGTTCGGATTGGCCTTCGCGGCTGTAGACATACGCATAGATCGTCTCGTGGCTGACGCGAATTGGCTGCCCATCGAAATCAAGACGCCCGGCAATTTGCTCTGGCGTCCAGCCGATCTTCAGTTGAGCGATGACATGGGCACGCAGACCATCGAGGCGGATCAGCTTGCGCCTTCGAGCGCGTCGGTCAGACGCATATTTCTGCGCATTCATGCCGTAGTAGCCGTTCAGATATGGCAGCTCTTCGTCGGTAAAATAGTTCCGCTTGATCTCGCGATAGATGGTTGAGCGGTGCCTGCCGATCTCAGCTGCGATCTTGCTGACAGGCACTTTTGCATTCAGCATGTCTTCGATTGTGCGCCTCTCACGCAAATCCAGTTCTGTGTGGGCCAATTCCATTCTCCTTGCTTTCCAGCAAGATAGGGGATTTGTCGCAACCCAGTTTAGAATGTGCC
>NZ_FTOQ01000020.1 GCF_900156805.1 Roseivivax lentus
TCCTAAACCCGCGGTCCGTCTCCCAGACAGCCGCTCTCAAACCGAGGCAGATGGGAAAACGTCCTTCAAGTCAGACTTCTTCAGCAACCTGTTAATGGGCGTCGGCGCAGCCCAAGACCTATTGAGGCGGGGCTTTGATACCGCGGCAATCATGCGCGCAGGCGGATGGAAATCGGTGAACGTTCTGGTGCGATATCTCGAAGTAGCTGAACAGAACGTCTGGGAGCTACCGGGATCGCCAAACCTAAGTTGAGTAACTACTTTCGCGCAGCTGAGGCTAACACTTCCGATATCACGGCGGTTGTCTTTTGGATCTCGCTTTCGATTAACGTTGGATGCACCAAGAACATAAGACTTGTTTCACCAAGTTCTTTAGCCTCCGGCAAACTGGCTTCCGGTCGCCATCCCGTACCATCAAACGCCTTTTCGAGATAAACCTCTGAACAGGTTCCCTGAAAACAAGGGACCCCGCGCGCGACGATCTCTTCCACAATGCGATCCCGTGACCAATCTTGCGCGAGATTATCCGGGCGCACATAGGCATAGTACTTATAATACGCATGCTTGCACCCGTTCGCAGGCTCGCAGCCAGGGCAGCTTGCGCATCGCTCGGCCGCGAGACGAATGGGGCCAGCCTCATCAGAGAAGGGGCGCAGGGCGCTTGCGATCATGTCTGCATTAGCAGAGCGCGCTTCAGTCCATGCGGTCATGCGACCAAGCTGGATCCGGCCGATTGCGGCCTGCATTTCTGTCATGCGCCAGTTCGTCCCAAAGCTCTCGTGAAGCCAACGAAATCCCGGCGGATGATCTCGCTCGTATACCGCCTCCCAGCTCTTACCGTGATCCTTGTATGACCACATACGTAACCAGAGCTCTGGATCATTCGTTGTGACCATGCCTCCTTCTCCGCCGGTGGTCATGATCTTGTCTTGGCAGAAGGACCAAGCCGCTACGTGACCGATGGAGCCGACAGACCGACCTTTGTAGCGCGCGCCATGTGCCTGCGCACAATCTTCAATCACTTTGATTTCTTGGCCAGCAGCGAGACCCATAATTGGATCCATGTCGCAGGGCCAGCCGGCTAGATGCACGACGATTATCGCGCGCGTGTTTTCCGAGAGGACAGTGGTAATAGTATCGGCAGAGAGATTGCCGGTCGCGTGGTCCACATCAGCGAATACGGGAATTGCACCCGCGCTGACCACCGTTGAGATCGACGCTAAAAAAGTGCGGGGGGTGACAACCACCTCGTCATCAGACGATCCACCGTATGCAGCTCCAATGCCAAGGCCGGCGAGTGCGAGATCCAGCGCAACCGTTCCATTTGCGACCGCGATGGCATGTTTCGTCTCGCTCCATGCAGCGAATTCTTTCTCGAAGCTGCGAGTTTCTTGACCTGTCCAGTAGTTAACGCGATTGGAAAGCAGGACGTCGCAGATAGCCTTGGCCTCTTCAGCAGTAAAGGAGGGCCAAGGAGAAAAGGGTCCATTAAGCATTTGTTCTAAAGTCCTTTCGCGGGCACGCCGCCAATACGAGCAGCATCCGGAACATCTTGCACCACGGCCGCACCCGCGGCGACCATCACGTTGCGGCCAATCCTGACACCTTCACGAACTACCGCTCCGATACCGATCCACGAGCCAGCCCCCACCTCGACACCTCCTGCCAGCCTGGCGCCCGGCGAAATGTGTACAAAGTCTTCCAAAAGGCAATCGTGATCAACGCTGCATCCGGTATTGAGAATTGAACCGCAACCCACTCTTGCATCCGCATTTATTACACTTCCGGCCACGACAAGCGAGCCTGCTCCAATCTTAGCAGACGGCGATATGATCGCGCTGGGGTGAACGAGAGTTGGACTGTCCCAAAGGTCAAATTCCTCGAAGAGTTCCGCTCGGACATCGTTTCGGCCGACGGCACAAAACATTGGCTGATGATCGTGTGTCGGTTTCCCTACGACGGGCCAGCGTCCATTTTCAGTGCGCTCTGGCCAGACCGCATCAACAAACACAATCTGTTTATAGCCTAAGAGGCTAGCTATTTCGGCCACAACCTTGCCATGACCACTTCCGCCTAGAATGTGGAGCGAGTTCATTTTGAGCCTTTGAACTTTGGCATCGTCGCTTCGCCTTTGGCCGATATCCCGTCGCGAGCGATAACCTTGCGGATCGTCATCCCAATGATCTTGAGATCGAGACGCAATGTTCGGTTGTCGACATACCAAGTATCCAACCTGAACTTCTCTTCCCAGGAAATAGCATTTCGCCCGTTGACCTGAGCCCAGCCGGTTATCCCAGGCCGAACCTCGTGCCGACGTGCTTGTTCGGCCGTGTAAAGTGGCAGATACTCCATCAGGAGAGGACGCGGGCCGACTAGGCTCATGTCACCCTTGAGAACATTCCAGAGCTCGGGAAGCTCATCGAGGGATGACGATCGCAGCTTCCGGCCGAGCGGCGTGAGCCTATCAGCATCAGGTAGGGCCCAGCCATCCCCATCGATTGCGTCTTTCATTGTGCGGAACTTAACCATTTCGAAGGGCTTGCCCGAGAGACCCGGCCGCATCTGACGGAAGAGAACCGGGGCACCCATGTCCTGCCTGATCCGGAAGTACAGATACAGCAAAAGCGGCGAAAGCAGCAAAAGAGACGCAGAAGCCAAGGCTATGTCGAATGCGCGTTTCATGTATTGTATAGGTTTTTCAACGTCATAAAGGTCTTCACAGAGTTTTTTTAAGGCTCGATATCCCGTGTGATTCAAGCGGAGGATTTCGCACCCACGATCCAGTCCGCCCACGACCTCGATAACTTGGAACGGTCAAAGTCGCTACGGGCCAGAGCGGCCGCATTTCGAGCTTTCATGGTCAGCGCCTCACGATTATCTGCCGCTTCAATCAGAGCGTCAGCGAAGGCGCTGCTATTCTCGGGATCGACAGCATAGCCGCATTCGTTTTCCATCACGAGGTTTGCGACCCAACCGGGATAGTTGTTCAGTACCGGCAGGCCCGCGGCGATGTAGTCGAAGAATTTATTGGGGGAGGTTCCGTAATAGAATGCTGGCACATTCGCAAGTATTTGCATGCCGAGGTCTGCACTTGCCATGAGCCCGGCAAGACGGGATTTGTCGACGGGGTCATGGAAGATTACATTCTCCAGTCCGTCATCCTGCGCACGCTTCTGGAGGACGGGCTTAAGCTTTCCATCACCGACGAGAACAAGGCGAACGTCACCGCGGCCTCGCCTCTGAAGCTCTGCCGCAGCGTCCAGCACAGCATCTAGCCCGTTTGCCTGACCGTGCGTTCCCGTGAAGATCGCCATGAAGTCAGATGGGTCCACACCATCGGGCCGCCACGGTTCGCGATTTCCACTTGCGAAAATGCCGATGTCGCACCCGTTTGGGATCATCTTGATCCGATCGTCCGGGATGCCGCGCTCGGCAATGCCGCGGCAGATACCCGGAGAAAGGCCCACAAGTCGCGTGGCAGACTTGTAGGACGCCCATTCCACTAGCGACATAGCTCCGAGTACGATTGGGTTCGTGATCACACCCATCGCGCGTGGCAGCTCTGGCCAGAGGTCACGCACTTCGAAGACGAATGGTTTTCTGCGCAACCACCTTGCGGCAATACCTGGCAACCCGGCGGTAAGCGGCGTTGTCGTTGCAAAGACAACATCGTATTTGCGGCTCATCGCAATACCCACGCCGCCGAAAGCAAATTTCAGAAAGAGCTTTGTTCGCGTCAGAAGGTCGGCATTGTTGGAGTAGCTGAGATCGAACTCAATGACTCGAATGCCATCGACAATGCCCTCACGCCGCCCCTTGTGAAACTCGGTGTCGAGCCCGGTCTGCCCCAGCTGGTACGACCCACACACCATGGTCACGGTGTGTCCCTCGGCTAGAAGGGCTTTGGCCATCTCGTAAGAGCGAATTCCTGCAGCCCCTTTCGGCGTGGAAAAATGCTGATGAAAGTAAAGAACATGCATTTCAAAAAAATACCCTGGTCGTGATCTTCGAGGGCGCGTCGAGATAGAGTTCGAGAACCGGGATCTTGGTCTGCTCGAGGTAATGCCGTGACTCCGGCGCAATATCCAGCTTCGCACGCGGCGTGCAGCCGTCCACTTCCATGACCAGCGAAAGATGATCACCTTTCACGGAGAGCCCGTTTAACTCATATTCGCCGGGCAAGAGGCGCCAGCGTAAACAGGCCCCACTGAAATTCCCCGAGATCTCATCTTTGCAGACGAGCTCGTTTGAACTTAGCGAAACACTCCTCAAATGTTTCGCTCCTTGGCCATCCGTGTAGCCGGCAGTCGCTTTAGGATGTGTGCCGTTATCCAAAGTCAGATTTACGTTACTGGCCCTCAGCCAGTCTCCGAACAAGAAACGGCTTAGACGAGGCATCTGATCTCGGCCGTCGAACTGGACCGTGTTATGTGCCGCCGCACTCGCGAACCATTCGGACTGGGATGAATTGTAGCTGAAGGTCCCGGCGTCCCGAAGCAGGGCTCGACCGCAGACAATTAGGTCGAGATGCAGGGCGTCGGCTTGACTCGGCCTGAAATTGAAGCGCGGATATCGCAACACGGCGCGCGCGCCGTCCTGTTTCAGAACATGATATCCGCCGTAGTCAAAGCTTTCGATTTTCGTCTGGAGCGGATCACTACTTTCGGGAATGCTCAGCCATTTCAAGGCGTTGTTCCAAGGGCCTGCTCCGAATGCGTCGCGCTGGAGGAACAACGCCGATGCCAATTGTCCCGATTGTCTGAAATCGCGGTATTCGGCTTCCGCCAGCGGCAGCAAATTCGCGCCGTCATTTGCGCCAATGTTCGGTGCCTCGCCGCTTTCTTCATCAGTCATCGAGACCAGCCAAACAGTCGCCGCTTCCAAGCGGTGGTAAAGCTCGCTCGAAAACGGCGCAAGTTTCGCGTGCCGCCGCCATGCTTCGACCAGCGAGTAGGTGTCGAGCATGAGGCGATGGTAGTTGACAGAATACTGGCTGAAGCTGCCGTCAGGTTCGATCAGCACTTGCGCCCGATCTTCCAGCCATGTGCGTCCCTTCCGCATCCAGTCATCCGCGCGCGGATCGTGTCCCATCAGAAAGCTGCCACCGACAAACAATGCAGCGGCTTCGGATGTGCCGTGGTTGTTCTGTTGGCCGATAGCGTAGGACATTGTCGGCGCGATCCGCCGGAGGTGGGCACTCACAAACTCGATCAGGGCTTTCTCGGGGTTCTGGTCCTGATCGAGCAACCACGAGACCAGAACGAGATGCAAGACACGGATAGAGGCTTCCTGTCCACATTTCCAATTCGGGCCTTTGTAGGCCGGGTTCTCCCGCACCCAATCTGCCAGCCAAGTATTTAGTCTGGTAAAGACTTCAGCCTCTCCATGTGCCGCTTGCGTAGCCCAGGCAACGGCCCAATCCATACGCGAGAGTTCCCAAAGTCCTTTGATGTCGCCGGCGCCGAAGTCCGAAATCCGCCACCAATCCTGCGAAGCATCAGGCTGCGCCGCATCGGAGAACGGATTTGCGAACCAGTCCGGAGGTGTGGTCGGGAGCGGGCGACAATACCACCCGAACCACCAAAGCGCATCATCCCAAGACGTGTTCGGTGCCGGTAAGCCGACCCGGGTGGGCGTTTCGCGGAAATACGGGCCGGGCGGGATATGCGCCGTTTGTGCGAGCACGGGATGGAGGCCGCTTTTCAAGCCCAATCTATATGCGGCGACCCTGGCTACGTTGGGAAGTCCGAGCCGCGCATAGGTCGGCAACTTGGCAGCGAGTGTCATGTCTGGTCGCGCAAGAGGTCGGCAGCTTCGATTGAGACGCGCGCGACCTCGAAGAGCTCCTCCGCTGGAATGGGAGCCGGTCCGCCGGTTTCGATTGCTTTTACGAAGGCGGCCGCACAGGCCGATTGGCCTTTGTCCTGTTGCCAGAGGTTTTCTCTCTTGAAACCAGGCCAATTGAAACCACGCAGTTTCAAAAAATTATTGAGCTGAAGGGTGCGACCCGCTGCAAAGACCTCGACGCGTTCCTTCGGAAAAGATGCGCCCCCGTTTGCCAGATAGTGGATCGTGCCGAAGGACCCGTCTTCGAAGCCGAGCGTGATGGCGGCCTTGTCTTCGGTTACCGCTTCGGCATCCGTATCGCCCATACGCCTTGCCTGCACTGAAGATATTGGAGCACCTGCCAGAAAGCGCATCAGGTCGATATAGTGGCAGGCCTCGCCGATGATGCGTCCGCCGCCGACATCTTGGGTTTGCGTCCAATGGTCGGCCGGAATCGCTCCAGCATTCATTACCATCACGAAGCTTTTCGGTGCTGTGACTCCGTCGAGCAGACGTTTCATCGTCTGGATCTGCGGGGCAAAGCGACGATTGAACCCGACCATAAGGCAACGATTGCTTTCTGAATGCGCGGCTTTGACCTCGTCGAGCTGGTCGAGCGTCAAAGCGAGGGGCTTCTCAACGAAAACGTGCTTTCCGGCTTGAAGTGCTTGCGATGCAAACTTTGCGTGGCTGTTGTGCCGCGTGACAATTGCTATCGCATTGATTTTGGGGTCCGAGATTAGTCCGTCGGTATCGGATGTCGCTTCGTAGAAGCCCGATTTGCGTCCGTGGATAACGGCATTCGTGCCGCCCGCCGAAGAAATGCTCTGCAGCGTCGCGCCCGCAGCTTTAAAGGCAGGGATCAGCATCCGAGATGCATAGTTCCCCGCGCCTACAAAGCCTACTGCGGCTCGACCGGATGCCTCATGTGTCCCCGGCACGAGCTGTAATGATTGTACATGCCTTTCGGGTATTGCGTGATCATATGTCAGAACGATCCCTAGAGCAGTTTTGTCGGTGCTAAGCACTTCATAGGCTCGCGGTGCTTCCTCGAATGGAATGCGATGACTTATCAAAGGCTCGACATCAAGCGCACCAGCTGCAAGCAGATCGAGAACAGCTTCGAAATTTCGCTGTTCAGTCCAGCGCACGAAACCGATTGGGTAATCGTGCCCATCATCCTCGTAGTTACTGTCGTATCGTCCCGGCCCATACGAGCACGAGACTTGGAAGGTGAGCTCTTTCTCGTAGAAGTCAGCCCGGTTTAATTCGAGACCGGTTACACCGACAAGCACGATACGCCCGCGCTTGCGGCTCATTCTCGCAGCTTCGGTTATCGGGTCGCTGGACTTTGTGGATGCGGTAACGATCACCCCATCCACGCCGTGTCCTCGGCTGAAACTGACGCCGGCCGCGACGGGGTCCTCACCCCTGGCCGGGTTGCATGTTTCGGCACCAAATGTGCGGGCAAGTCGCAGTTTCTTCTCGTCGAAATCGATTGCAAGCACACGGCAACCCTGCGCACGCAGCATTTGCACGGTCAGCAGGCCGATCAAACCCGCGCCGGTGACAACGAAAGCCTCCCCGAGGGTCGGTTGCGCAAGTCGGATGCCTTGCAGACCGATACTGGCCACGACGGTAAAGCTGGCGGCCTCGTTGCTGACAGCGTCAGGAATGCGAGCGCATAGGTTCTTGGGGACGCTGACGACGTCGGCGTGGGGACCATTCGAGACCACGCGATCACCGGGGCGATAGCCGTTCGCGTCGCTTGCGCTTACCACGCCTACGTTGCAATAACCTAGCGGGATCGGCGCACCGAGCTTCGAACGTACTGCGTCGATTGTCGTGATCAAACCGTCAGTAGCCACCTTCTCCAGAACCTGCGTCACCTTTTCAGGCTGGCTGCGGGCCTTGGCAATCAAGCCAGATTTGCCGAAATCGACGAGCATCCGTTCGGTTCCGGTCGAAATCAGCGATATCGAAGTATTGATCAGGAGACTGCCGCGTCGGCTTTGTGGCACAGGAGCATCAACGAGTTCGGAAGCGCCGGTGGAGAGATTTTGGAGAACTTGCCTCATATTGCATGCCTACGTCTGCGTTTGCTTAGGGTTTCTAAAGAACGAGCTGCATAATATCCGATAAAGACCTCATCAACGAAAGAGAAGAAAAAGAATGATGCTGCAAATAACGCTACTATAATCGCTCCATCAGACCTTGATCCAAAAAGAATGTCGAGAAATGAAATTTTCAGCAGGTAAAGCATTAAGAAAAGCCCCACTAAGCCGGAACGGTAAGCAACAGCCATAAGTGTATTGTGAAGGGAGTGCAATGACTCTGCGTAATCCTCACGGCCAGTGAAAACAAGGATTTCTGCGCCAAAACCATGGCCGAATAAAAATACAGAAACGCCACTGGTCCAAGCTCTAAAAGAAGTAGCAACCTCTGCAATCCTCATTGATTGATTTTCCAGAATGAAGTCAATATCGCCAATAGATAATAATCGCCCGATGAAAGGCACGGACCGCCAGTCAGCGAAATCAATTAAAGTCAGCGCGGCTATTCCAATAACCATAACTAGGATAAGCGTCTTAACTCTATTGTGAGTTAAATAAACTAGAAACGCAATGAGTACAGTGCGCTTTTGTCCGATAAGTGATGCGAGAATCACAACGTAATGAAATTTGGGCCACAGGCGGCTTTTCAAGCCTACGTCCTTACGGATTGCGTTTCGCTTCATAGCAACGCACACGAGTAAGGCATCAAGGCTTGTCCCATAATAAAGTCTTGTGATTGATCCAAGCATGGAAATAAACAATGCGGTCCGCGCTAATATGAACATTGAACCAAACAGAAACAATTTCCGTTCTACATAATCGCCCTCGTCCCGAAAAATGCAGTAAAGGCCAATCCCCGCAGGGATAAAAAGTGATTTCAGAAAGTCACCGGCAAGGTCCGAGAGGTTATTCCCATAGGCAAGGCCAAGAATTAAGCCAGAAGCTGTGTAAGCTACGCACAAAGTCAATAGGTGCGAAAATTGCTTTGTTATCTTAATCTTCAGCGTGTAGTATGCAATAAATGGACTTAGAAATGCCCCCCAGAGACTTAACATTAAGCCCAGCTCCGGAGCTGGTAGGCCTGTGCGAATTGTTAGAATTCTAAGGTCGAAGAAGAATATGTATGATAAATAAATAACTAAAAAGGTGGTGAGTGCGGAGTTCTTAACTGAAGGCATCGATTTCACTCACTTTTCGTGGGTCGGATCTGTTTCGCGGAAGGGAATAATGCCTTGAAAAGATCTTCATCTTGGGTTTGAAATATGCATTTCTGTAGATGTGAGCTAATTTTCGAAGGGCCCAGTCTTTGGGTGAGTTAGAGTCCGAATAATCTATTCCATGATGCGGAGCCTCGCCGACTTCATCAATTCTTTTCAGATGCTCTTCCCAAATAGCTGAATCAATTTGGTTATACTTGCGCAGTAGCTCAAAGGAATCGTGGGAAATTGAATATTTTCCAATTTTAACTCCATGTCTGACGCAAACGTCATCGGGAAGTATTCCAGTTGCCTTGTTCGCAATTGTGTATGGAGCGGTTATCGAATGCCCAATTTCAACTATTTCTCTCTCAATGAAGTTAGAAGAGTCTTTTACGTGGACTAAGCTTTGAATTTTCTTAATGCCTATTTCTGCTTTATCGGTATCACCATGCCCTAGAAATTTTGATATATAATTTTGTTTCCACGGAATGCTTGCGTATTCGTCAAGTGAGCCTTCAAACGTCTTTTTTCGTCGATCATGTAAGTAGTCAGAGATACATCGTTCCAGGGGATCTCGTAATACAGTAAAACTGCGAACGTCAAAACCCGCATCCGTAAACCATTCGATAATGTTGGTGTTAAGGTTATGCCCGGAAATCACCTTTAGATTTGGGTAGGTCTTTAATGTTGTTTGCCATTCTTTGTACGACAAGACATTGGTTTTCGATAGTGCTTCGCACGATTGAAAGGGTAAATTGTTTCGAAAGTAATTTACCAAAGATGTACCTCCACATTTCTCAATGTGAAAGAATATTAGTATATTTCGTTTCATATATTTCTCATTCGATAAAGCACAAGTAGGCCCGCGAAGAAAAGAATGCCTTCCGATAATATAATTCCTATTATATACCCGTGGCTGTTGGTGAGGGTGATTGCAAGCAGAAGGAAGAGTAAGGCCGATAAGGACTCAGAGGCAATCCCTAAGTTCTTTTCATTTGCTTGGCGTAAAACAAATAACCCGACGAAGCCTAGGGTGGCGCAAAAAACAGCCAGGAAGCTCAAAATTGGTGGTGAGCTTATCCCTAAAAATTGACTACCAATAAGAATCCCAATAGCTACTATGGTTCCAAGGGAAATTTGGATGAGTATTGTCGAGTGATATGACGTCTTTTTATGGAAGAATGCGTAGTTTGCTAATGGATTCTGGATGACGCGGCAAAGTGAAATTGCCTGCTGGATTAAGCGTCCAGAAATGGCTGAACTAGGGGATATAATTGTGATAATTGTGAAGATGCCGTTCGTTCTAAAGAAGCGCGACGTCGCCAATATAGCGGATCTGGAGTCAAAGGAGAAGTCCTCAGGCTGGGAGAGAAGTGTCAGCCAGCCGTGTCGTGTTGAGTGGTTTAATAGTAAAAGTGTAAAAATTAATTTGGCTAATAACGCGCTTACGAATAGGCTGAGACTTCCGCTGATGAGGCTAGATAGCTCAAGAAAAAGCAATGCCAGAAGAGAAGTAAAGCTTGCATAAAGTAAGAGTAAAAAATTTGCTTTCTTGATGTATATCCACCTAATCCCATTTGACCAGACGGCAATTATCCCGCTTGTTATAAAAATTGCGATTATCGGTGGATTTATTTCTGTATTGTTAAGGGCTGCGTATGATGCAAGTGATACTGTTGTTATGAGCGATAGCGTGATGGAGAAAAATCTTGATCCAAGCCAAATATTCGTCTCGGTAGATTTTCTCCAACCCATTTGGATTGACTGAAATGGGACTGGTAGGTTTGATAAAGCGATCAATCCCAAATTTTGTGCTGATACATTCAGGTCGTATTTAGTGACAGCAATTATAAATACTATCAATGAGAAGCTGGTGTAGACAACTTGTTCTGCTATAGCCGCTAGTTGACCTGCAACGTTTCTTTTGATGATAAAAGATATTTTTTGCCTCACTTCATGTCCAAATGCCGCGCGCATCCACTAAAATACCTTTGGGTTTTGGTACTGATCTAAATTCTTTATGATCTACTAGCATTACGTGAACATCCGCTGCCGTGTTGTCTAGAGCCGCGAGTGTCGTGTTTTCAAATTCAGGTGGTAGAGAATCTATATTGGGTTCAACAATTACTATTGATCCGATGTGGCTTCTTGCTAGTGACTTTGCGACCGCAACTGCAGGGCTTTCACGAAGATCATCGATGTCCGCTTTGAAGGCTAACCCATAAATTGCAATAGTAATGTCAGCTTTAGTTTTTTCAGGTTGGTTCGCCAGCGCATATTCGATCGCTCTTTGGGTGTTATTTATAATCCATTCAGGTTTGGCGTCATTGACTTGGCGTGCCATTTTAATCAATGGCGAATACTGGGGTGCCGACGAAACAATAAACCACGGATCAACTGCGATGCAGTGGCCGCCAACTCCAGGGCCTGGTTGCAAGATATTCACGCGAGGGTGGCGGTTTGCCAGTCGAATGAGCTCCCATACGTCCATACCTAGATGATCGCAGATCATAGATAGTTCGTTTGCAAAGGCGATGTTCACATCTCGGAAGCTGTTCTCTGTCAGCTTCGCCATCTCGGCGACCCGCGGGCCAGTCGCGATGACGCATTCGCCGGTGACGAAGGTCTCGTAAAGCTTCTTCGCAGCGTCCGAACTCGCCTGCGACATACCGCCGATCACGCGGTCATTTGTGATTAGTTCCTGCATCACTTTTCCGGGAAGAACCCGTTCAGGACAGTGGGCAATCAGAACGTCGGCTTCTTCTCCTGCCGTTTGAGGAAAGCTGAGATCTGGCCGCGCGTCGGCCAGCCAGTCTGCCATGGATTCCGTGGCGCCAACGGGAGAGGTGGATTCAAGGATTACGAGGTTCCCGGGGGCCAACATAGGGGCGATTGCGCGGCTTGCCGTTTCGATATAGCTCAAGTCCGGATCATGGTTTTCGCCTTTGAATGGCGTTGGAACGGCAATCAAAAAAGCTTCCGCCGGTTCCGGTGTGGTTGTCGCGCGGAGATAGCCCTCGTGAACCGCGGCATGGACAACCATATCGAGATCTGGCTCGACGATATGGATACGCCCTTCGTTGATCGTTGCTACAGCATTTTCATTGACATCAACACCGACTACCTCGATCCCGCGCGATGCGAACATTGCTGCGGTGGGCAGTCCGATATAGCCAAGCCCAACGACTGAGATTTTCTTGAACGGATGACGGCTCATTCTGCAGCGTTCCTTGTGACGTTCTGGTGTTCGATGATTTCTCTAATGCGGCTAGCGCCTTTGCCATCACCGTAGGGATTATGTGCGCGCGCCATGGCTTGGTAGGCGGCGTTTTCATCGAGGAGAGTGTTCACTTCGCGTACGATAACAGCGCTATCGGTACCGACGAGTTTTACGGTCCCGGCATCAACAGCCTCGGGACGCTCTGTGGTTTCCCGCATTACGAGAACAGGCTTACCAAGCGAGGGCGCTTCTTCCTGAACACCGCCAGAATCTGTCAATATGACCTCGGCCCGTCGCATGAGGTGTACAAAGGGCAGGTAATCCTGGGGCGCGATGAGATGCACATTGCCATATCCTGCCAGATGATTTTCGACGGGCCCTTTGACATTGGGGTTCAAGTGAACTGGATAGATGATCTGCAAATCCTGCCGTCCCGCCAACTTTGACAGCGCTTTGCAAATGCGTTCAAAACCGCCGCCAAAGCTTTCACGGCGATGGCCTGTCACCAGCAAAAGGCGACGCTCCGGATCGATGCCAAGCGCGCGATCGAGCTCTGCGCTTTTCTCCGGGTTGTTCTCCAACATCTCGACAACATCGATCAAAGCGTCGATGACCGTATTTCCGGTCACATGGATCATATCTGCCGATACATTCTCGCGTAAAAGGTTGTCGCGGGATCCTTCAGTTGGCGCGAAATGCAGCTGTGTAATTGCCCCCGCAATCTTGCGATTGATCTCTTCCGGCCAAGGCGAATAGATGTTGCCGGTTCGTAAACCAGCTTCCACATGCCCGACGCTAATTTGCTGATAATATGCCGCCAGAGAGGTGGCGAGTGTTGTTGTCGTATCGCCATGAACGAGCACAAGGTCAGGCTTTTCAGCCTCAAAGATGGGTTTTAAGCCCTGCAAAACGGCGCAGGTAATCTCGGTGAGACCTTGACCAGGCTTCATGAGATCGAGATCAAAATCGGGCACAATATCAAACAGCGCCAGAACTTGATCGAGCATCTCCCGATGTTGCGCTGTAACGCAGACCTTCAGATCAATGTCGGGACTTTGCGAGAGGCTGCGAATGACGGGGGCCATCTTGATCGCCTCAGGCCGTGTTCCAAAAATGCACATAACTTTTTGCATTGACTCAATCGTTCCCTATTTGAAAATTCTCAAAAGGCGGCGTTGATGCTGGAGGCAGAGAACCTGCGTCATCCACGGTAGACCCGTCGTTATTTCAGGGGAGGAAAGCTGATAACGCTCATTCCACCGTGACAGATTTCGCCAAGTTCCGCGGCTGATCCACGTCCGTGCCCTTTGCCAGCGCCACGTGATAGGCCAGCATTTGGGCGACGACAGCATAGACAAACGGCAAGACACGATCGGGGCATTCCGGCGTTTGGATGCCGCCTTTGGCGTCGTGACCCACATGCCATACGCGTCCGCCCCGCGCGGCAACCTCGGCCGCGTTGGAGCGGGTCTTTCCCTGCAATGGCCCTGCGCTGTCGAAGACAATCACCGGCATGTCACGATCAATCAGGGCAATCGGGCCGTGCTTCAGTTCACCCGCTGCATACCCATCTGCATGAATATAGCTGATCTCCTTGAGTTTCAGAGCCGCCTCCAGCGCCATCGGGTATTGCAGTCCCCGACCGATAAAGATCGCGTCCCGTGCCGGTGCAATCTCTTGCGCGACCTCCGAAACCCGCCCCTCAAGGGCGATCGTCTCTGACATGATCCGCGGGAGACTGGCGAGATCTTGCACCAGGGATGCGAGATGCGCCTTATCGATCTGGCCGCGTTCAACACCCGCTTTGAGGGCGACGGACAGAAGGGCCAGCATCTGCCCGGTGAAGGCTTTCGTGGAGGCCACGCCGATTTCCGGGCCGACCTCGATATCCACTACGTGATCCGCCTCGCGCGCGATGGAACTGGTCGCAACATTCACGACACCAAGGCGCGCCGCGACGTGACCGCGGACGTCCTTCAGCGCGGCAAGCGTGTCTGCGGTCTCCCCCGATTGGCTGACCACGATCACCAGCTCGCGCGGCGCATGGATGCGCTTGCGGTAGCGATATTCACTGGCAATATCGATCTCTGCGGAGATGCCCGCGATTTCCTCGAACCAGGTCTTTGCCACGTGGCAGGCGTAATAGGCGGTTCCGCAAGCGACGAGCGTCACTTTGTCGATCTTGGAAAAGTCGAGATCCGGTAAAAACGGCTTCATGGTCATGGCATGCGTGTCCGCGACGCTTGCCAGAAGACGCGCGATGCTTTGCGGCTGGTCGTGTATCTCTTTCAGCATGAAGTGCCGATAGGGTCCCTTGTCCACCGACCAAGTGGCTTCGGGCACGGTCACGATTTCGCGCGTGACTTCTACACCGGTGCCATCGAAGATCTGAACGCGATCGGTGCGGATAACGGCCCAGTCGCCATCCTCGAGGTAGCAAACACGGTCCGTGAAGGGCGCAAGCGCCAGGGCATCCGAGCCCAGAAACATCTCCGCCGTGCCATCCTCGGCGAGGGGCCCGTAGCCGATGGCCAGCGGGCTTCCGTAGCGTGCCGCAAAGATGAGATCAGGATAGCCCTCGAATATGACCGCGAGAGCGTAACTGCCGACGAGCCGCTGAAGAAGCGCAGCAAAGGCCGCCGGCGGTGTGTGCGTTTCGGCAAGCAGGCGTTCAAGGAGATGGGCTGCGACCTCGGTATCGGTCTCCGACTGAAACACCACTCCCGCGGCCTCGAGCTCGTCGCGCAATTTCGCGTAATTTTCGACGATGCCATTGTGCACGAGCGTCACGTTGCGCGTGCGATGCGGATGCGCATTGCGCTCGGTCGGCCCGCCATGAGTGGCCCACCGTGTGTGGCCGATGCCAATCTTGCCCGAAACGGGCGCCGCGTCGAGTTCCGCCTTGAGCGCTGCGAGTTTGCCGACGCTGCGACGCACTGCGATCTCGCCGCCGACATTCATCAGCGCGATGCCCGCGCTGTCATAGCCGCGATATTCCAATCGACTCAGGCCATCGACCAGACGCGCCGAGACGTCCGTATGTCCCAATATTCCAACAATTCCGCACATCGCTAGAAGATCCTGTCTCTCTCATTCAAAAAGTCAGCCGACATCATGGCCGCTGTCTCAATCTTGGTTTTCCAAAACCGCCACTGGCACTGACAGAGGCGAAGCCCTTCGCGGAATGCTGTGCCGTGTTTTCATGATCAGAAGAAAAACCGCTGGAAGCGCGAGCGTCAGTACGGTGTCACTCACCGCCTCCCCGAAGGATATCTGCCCGCTTCTGGTGATCTGTTGCATGCCATCGGACATCTCATTAGCAAGCTGAAGAAAACCCGTTGCGCAAAAAGCAATGGCAAACGGTGTGCGCGCGTGCCGAAAAAGAAAGGCCACCGCGCCAAAAATCAGCACCCCCAGCAAGATATGCAGCCAGTTGTTGTCAATGCCCACGAGGAACGCGATCTCGCCCTTTAGAGCGGCCAGACTGTCCATGAGGGCGCCTCCAATGGTCTCATGCTTGCGAGATGGCAGAAGCATGTCGCTAACACCAGTAGAGACCCGTAACCCGCAACGTCCCTGGCCGTCGGCGGCTGATGCTCGAGTGGCATGACCGTGCTACATTCGTCGATAACGCAAGCTGTCATCCGCCAAAGGTATGACAACGCAGAATGTCGGTTTGAGACGGTAGGCGAGAATGGCTAGTCTTCACTTTGACCAGTTCCCGAGACGCAAACCGCTGACGCGGCTGAACTCGCCTTCATTGTTCGTGATCAGACACATTCCTCTTGAGCGCGCATGACCGGCAATCATGACGTCGAAGGGGCCGATCGGGGTTCCGCTGGCAGCGAGCTCCGCTCGGATCTGCCCCGCGTGTTCGGCAGCGTCGAGATCGAAGTCGAGGAGATCAATGCGACTGAGGAGCCCCTCGATGACCTCAAGATTTCGGCGGACGGATTGTGACTTATGAGCGCCATAGAGCAGTTCCATGGCGGTCACGCTCGAAGCGCACATCTCTCCGTCATGTGCCTCGAACTGCTTTCGGACTGCCTCAGGCTTGTTTTTGATCGTGTAGATCAGAATATTCGTGTCCAGCATGTACCGCAGCATCACAGCGCGGTGCGCTCCTGATCTGCAGGTTGCTCACGCTCTGACATGAAGTCCTGACTAACCTCAGGGCCGCCGAACCATTCCGCCCAACCTTGCTCTGAAGGCGTGATGACCCAGCTGCGGCCGCGGCGCTCGATATCAACACTGGTGACACCTTCGGGCAGGCGCACTGACTTCGGGAAACGAACGGCCTGTGTCTTGTTGGTCATAAACACCGATCCACGTTCCATTTCAAACTCCTCACTTACCTGCTCCGAGGTGTATACGTACGGTATGTACACCTCATGGTCAAGTGCGCAGAACCGCGTCTGACCGCCCACGAACACCCATATTCAGCTTGAATGCCCGATAAGGTGAGTTACCACATCCTTGGGTGAAGAGGCGCCGGCTCAAATCCACGCGGTTATGTCGGCGGGAAGGACGCCCCATCCCCAAGGGCAACAAGGACCCTTCAAGACGAGCCCCAATCGCTCTCTCTGACTTCCTCATCGGTGAGCGCTGCGATCTCCTCGTGAAGCGCCTCGTATTCCTGCATGCGCCGCTTGAGGTACCGCCCGGTCAAGGAGATGCGAGCGGAAATGCCCTCGGGCGTCAGCACGTAGGCATAGCCCAGCTTGTTGGGCGATGCGCGGAAGTTGCGGACCTTCACGTGACCTTTTTCGACGAGGCCGCGAAGGCAGTAGTTGATCAGGCCGACGCTGATGCCGAGTTGCTCTGAAAGCGCGCGCTGGCTGACCTCGGGGGTCTGTTCGATGGCACGCATCACTCGGAAGCGCACATCTTCGTTGACCTTACGGGTCAATCGTGGAAACCCACAGCTACCGCACCGGACCTCACGTGAGGCTCGGCTGGTGCGAAGCGTCTGACCACGGCACCGTTCATGCGTGAACGCGTATCGGGGGCTGGTCCGGAAGACAAGGCCGTGACGCGCTTGTAATCTTCGCGATGATCAGAAAACCGCCGATAGCCGAAGAAGCGGGCGGATAGTTTCATACAGAGGCTTCAAGCCGAGCGCCAATGTCGGTGCGGCTTCTGGCTGTCCTTATGGGTCAGGTTCGGTGCCGCACGCCGGATGAGTGTGGCCGGGCGCTCTTTTCGGCTGGGCGGATTGACTGCGTGGGCCGCGGGAACGTCTCGTGAGGCGCTCGTCTGTTGGCCGGTCTCACATGTCCCCGCCGGAGACCAGAAGCGTCAGGGCGGGGCGCTTGGCGCTCGCAGGAACGACGCGCCTCTGCGGACAGTGGAAAAATTCAATAATCCGTTTTTCCGGATTGGGAAGCGAACGCACCTGTTGCTTACGGCAACAGGCCATATCGCTGAACAAGAAAGGAAAACCCATGGATTGCAAACCTTTAGAACGCCTCTCGTTTCCGGAAAGCACGGTCAGGAATGTGCAACTGATCGAACCTGCCCTGTCCGAGGCGCTGACCGATCTGCTTTGTCTCGCGCAAGACCCATCGACGGCTCCGATAGCCCTGTCTTTCGTGTTTCAGGACGCCCCGTTCTGCCTGAGCTACCCGGCGATCGACGGCACGGTCGAGGCTTCGGAGCAGGGCTTCCGGCTCTTGCATAATTGGAGCGGTCCGGAAGGGCTCCACCGCGACTGGGAGACTTTTGACACGTTGCCCGGACATTCCGATGAATTTCTCCCGGTCCTGGTGAACCTCGGCTTCCTGCTTTCCGCATTCAGGAATTGGGGTTTGGAGGTTCTGACCGGGCAGGCCTACCTGACACCGGTCTCGCTTTCGGTTCTGCCCATTCACGGGCGCCTGATCGAGGGCTGGGAAGACCATGGCCGCATCTGCATGGGCGAAGCCTACCACAGCGTGCAAATCCCGCATGTCGCCAGCCACCGGGCCTTTCTGCAGGCGCGCGGCAAGGATCTATGCCGCTTCCTCAACAGCCTGTCGGCTCCGGCAAGCCAGTTGAAGAACGATCACGAGACCGCACTCCGCATCATGAACGAAGAGGAGGGACGGCGAGAGGCCACGCTGCGGGCGCGTGGGGGAGCCGCGCGGGTGGGATGATCGCGGGCCTGTGACCACCGGCGTCGGGTCGGTAGTCAGCCGCATTTCGGAGTGACGTCCAAGGGCACTGCTGGGCAGGGCGGAATGTCTGCTCTTCGTGCGCCGGGGCCGTGTTATGAGTTTGGATATGTCCTGAATTCAATGCGTTACGATGTCTCTTATAAATTTCTTGCTTAAAATAATGCATATGCATACAGTTTGAGAAATGCGGCGAAACCTTCGCTCCCATCAGGAAGGCGATATGAACGACGGACCGCCAGATCGCATGCAGACCGGTCAGCCAGCGGCGCCTGTAGCGCTGGTTGATGCGCCCGCAGCGGCACCCAGTCTCGCCGAACTCGGCCTGGAGAACTTCCCGCCATATCTGATGAACCGCATCATGGGCCGCTACAATGTCAGCCTGCGCGAGGAGATGGCGGCGCTCGGGCTCACCACGCCGCAAATGCGCGCGCTGGCGGTGCTGTCGGTCCATGACGGCCTGCTGATCCGGGAACTCGTCGTCTATGCAGTCGTCGAACAATCGACGCTGTCGCGCGCTCTCGATGCGCTCGTGAAGGCGGGGCTCGTGACCCGCACGCCTGATCCCCATGACAATCGTGCCACGCGCATGTCCATCACCGCGCCGGGGCGCGCGGCCTATGAACGGCTCTGGCCGCACATGGCCGCATCCTGCGCGCAGATGTTCCGCGGCATCCCGCAGGCCGAGCAACAGACCTTCACCGCGACGCTGCAGAAGATGCTGCGCAACATCCGCAAACACGATTTCTGACGGGCATCATGGCAGAGCGATCCTTCAAGGCCGAAGTCGAACATCTGCGCCAGGGCGCTGGGGAAACCTTCACCGGGGAGGGTATTCTCGCCATCACCAAGGCACTGCTGGAAAACGGCGTGGGCTATGTGGGCGGCTATCAGGGTGCACCGATCAGCCATCTGATGGACGTGCTCGCGGATGCCGAGGATCTCATGAAGGAGCTGGGCGTGCGGTTCGAGGCCAACGCCTCCGAGGCGGCGGCGGCGGCGATGCTGGCCGCGTCGGTGCATTACCCGATCCGCGGCGCGGTGACCTTCAAGGGCTCGGTCGGAGTCAATGTCGCGTCGGATGCCCTGTCGAACCTCGCCTCTTCGGGCGTCGAAGGCGGCGCGCTCGTAATCGTGGGCGAGGATTACGGCGAAGGCTCTTCGATCATGCAGGAGCGCAGCCATGCCATCGCGCTTAAATCGCAGATCTGGGTGCTTGATCCGCGGCCGAACCTGCCGGCCATCGTGAAATCCGTGGGTGACGGCTTTGCGCTCAGCGAGGCGAGCCAGACGCCGGTCATGTTGATGATGCGCATCCGGTCCTGCCACGTCACCGGCAGCTTCGAGACGCGCGACAATCAGCGTCCGCCGCTGACGATCAGGGATGCGCTGGCCAATCCCCGGCGCGATTTCAGCCGCGTCGTACTGCCGCCGATGAGCTATCAGCACGAACATGCCAAGATCGAGGCGCGCCGCCCGGCGGCCGAGGCGTTCATCGTCGAACAGGGGCTGAACGAGCATTTCGGGCCGAAGCAGAGCCAGGTCGGCATCATCTGTCAGGGCGGGATGTATAACGGCGTCATCCGGGCCCTGCAGCGGCTGGGCCTTGCCGATATCGAAGGGCAGACGGACATCCCGCTTTACGTGCTGAACGTGACCTATCCGCTCGTGCCGACGGAATTCCTGGCCTTCGCGGAGGGCAAGGACGCGCTGCTTCTGGTCGAGGAAGGTCAGCCCGAATTCATCGAGCAGGAACTCTCGACCATGCTCTACCGCGCGGGCAGCCCGACGCGGCTTTACGGCAAGGGCACGCTGCCCATGGCGGGCGAATATACCGGGCAGGTCATGCTGGACGGAGTGACGGCGTTCCTGCGCGAGACGGCGCCGGGCCTCCTGCCGGGTCAGGTGCGCGCACCCAATGCGCCCGCGCCCGACATTCCGGACCTGTCCTCGACCGTGCCGACGCGCCCGCCGGGTTTCTGCACCGGGTGCCCGGAGCGCCCCATCTTCGCGGCCATGAAGATCGTCGAGCAGGAGCTTGGCCAGCACCAGATCTCGGGCGATATCGGCTGCCATCTGTTCGGATCGCTGCCGCCCTTCGAGATCGGCGGCCAGACCATGGGCTACGGTCTCGGGCCGGCCTCGAACGCGGCCTTCGGCGGCGGCGGCGAGAAGCGCGCGATCTCGATCCTCGGCGATGGCGGGTTCTGGCATAACGGGCTCAGCTCCTCCATCGGCAACATGGTGTTCAACAAGTCCGACAGCGTCGCGCTCATCATCGACAATTTCTACTCCGCCGCGACGGGCGGGCAGGACATCCCGTCAAGCCGCGCGTCGAACCCGACCAAGGCCACGAAGAACCCCATTCAGAAGGCGCTCAAGGGCGTGGGTGTCGAATGGATCCGCCAGATCGACCGCACCTATGACGTGCCGCAGATGGTCGCCGTGCTGCGCGAGGCGCTGACCACCGACTATGACGGCCCGAAGGTCATCGTCGCGTCGTCGGAATGCATGCTGAACCGCCAGCGCCGCGAAAAGCCCCAGCGCGCCGAGGCCATGAAGGCGGGCCGCCGGGTGGCCGCGCCGCGCTTCGGCGTCGACGAGGATGTCTGCACCGGCGATCACGCCTGCATGCGGCTCTCGGGTTGTCCGTCGCTGTCGCTGAAGCATCTCGACGACCCGCTGCGCGACGATCCGGTGGCGGCCATCGACCACACCTGCGTCGGCTGCGGCAATTGCGGCGAGGTGGCGGATGCCGCCGTGCTGTGCCCGTCCTTCTACCGCGCGGACGTCGTGCATAATCCGACCGCGTTCGAACGCGGCCTCGCGAAGCTGCGCAAGCGCGCCATCGGCTGGTTGCAGAAGCGCCGGGACGCCAGGCGCGTTGTCTTCGAGGAGGGCGCGGCATGAACGACGCAAGCCCGCACCTCGCGCCGCGCCCACGCGATGCCCGCGTCGACGGCATCATCAGCATCGCGATCATGGCCGTGGGCGGGCAGGGGGGCGGCGTTCTGACCGGGTGGATCGAACGGCTCGCGCGGTCGCAAGGCTACAACGTGCAGGCGACGTCGGTTGCCGGCGTGGCGCAGCGCACCGGTGCCACGATCTACTACATCGAGATGGCGCCCTCCGAGGGCGATCTGCGTCCGGTCTTTTCGCTCGCGCCGGCGCAGGGCGACGTGGATATCCTCATCGCCGCCGAGATGATGGAAGCGGGCCGCGCCATCGACCGGGGTTTCGTGACACCCGATCGCACCACGCTCATCGCCTCGGCTCACCGGGCGCTGGCCGTCTCGGAAAAGGTCGTGCCGGGCGACGGCACCGCTGCGGCGGCGGAGGTGCAGGCCGCCGCCGAAATCGCGGCGCAGAGGCTGATCCTTGCCGATATGGAGCATCTTGCGCGCGCGCAGGGCTCGGTGATCTCCTCCTCCCTTTTCGGGGCGCTGGCCGGATCGGGCCGGTTGCCCTTCCCGCGCGCCGCCTTCGAACAGGCGATCCGCGACAGCGGCAAGGCGGTCGAGGCCTCGCTCAGCGCCTTCGCGGCCGGCTTCGACGCCGCGCAGGGAAAGACCGAGGAGACCGGCCACGACGGCGCGCAAACTCCAGATGCATCGGCGCGGGTTCCGCCCGCCTTGCGCCGCGACTGGGAGGCGCTGCAGGCGCGCCTGGCCGCCTTGCCTGCAGAGGTGACGGAGATGGCCCGGGCTGGCCTGCGCAAGGTCGTCGAGTTTCAGGATCTCGCCTACGGCGCGGCGTATCTGGCTCGGCTGGAAGACATCGCGGCCGAGGACAGCGCAGCGCACGATCACGCCTTCACCCGCGAGGCCGCGAAATACCTCGCCAATGCGATGGCCTATGACGACGTGATCCGCGTGGCCGACCTCAAGACCCGCGCCGCGCGCTATTCGCGGATCGAAGACGAAATGGGGGCGGGCGAGGGCCGGGTGATGCACCTGAGCGAGTACATGCACCCCCGCGCCGATGAAATCGTGGGTCTGATGCCGGAACGGCTGGGGCGGCGCCTGTCGGAAAACCCCAAGGCGATGGCGCGCATCGACTGGCTGTTCAACCGCGGGCGCAGGCTGCGCAGCGACGGAGTGCTGGCGTTCCTCGCGCTGTACACCTTGGGCGGGCTCAAGGGCTGGCGCCTGCGCACGCTGCGCCATGCGCAGGAATGGGCGCATATCGAGGATTGGCTGTCCCGCGCCAACGCCGCGCGCGCCCGGAACTACGCGCTTGGCGTCGAGGTCCTGCGGACGCGACGGCTCATAAAAGGCTATTCCGACACCCATGCGCGCGGGCTTTCCAAATACGACCGGGTGATGGACGGCATCGACCTTGTCGCCCATCGCGAGGACGCGGCTGACTGGGCGGCCCGTCTGCGCAATGCGGCCCTCCAGGACGAAACGGGACAGGCGCTCGACGGCGCTCTGAAAACCGTGCGCAGTTTCACAGAACGCACGGACAACAACTGAACCTTCGATCTCAACAGAACAGGGAGACGGACATGAAGAAGATTGCACTTGCCGCGGCGCTCGCGCTCGGCGCCACTCCGCTCGCCGCAGAGGAAGTCCTGCGCGGCGTCACCGCCTTTGCCACCGGCACCACCTTCTCGCGGCCCTTCGAGGCCTTCATCGAGCGCGTGAATGAAACCGGCGCGGGCGTGGTGCAGATCGAATATGTGGGCGGCTCCGAGGCCATTCCGACCTTCGAGCTGGGCAACGCGGTCTCGGACGGCATCGTCGATATCGCCAACAACACGACGGCCTTCTACACCAACCTGCTGCCCTGGGGCGACGCGCTGCACCTTGCCACCAACACAGTGCAGGACCAGCGCGCCAATGGCTGTTTCGACAAGATCGACATGCTGCATCAGCAGCAGATGAACGTGAAGTTCTTGGCGCGCACCGGCGACAACATCCAGTTCCACCTTTACCTGACAAAGCCCATCGAGGGGCCGGACCTGTCGGGTCTGACGATCCGTACCACGCCAGTCTATCGCGGCATGTTCGAGGCGCTCGGCGCGACGCTCGTCCGCACCGCGCCTGGTGAGGTCTACACGTCGCTCGAGCGCGGCGCGATCGACGGCTATGGCTGGCCGACGCAGGGCATCCTCGATCTCGGCTGGGACGAGCAGACCAAGTATCGCGTCGATCCGGGCTTCTACCAGGTGGACGTGAACTTCCTCGTGAATCTCGACCGCTGGAACAGCCTGTCGGACGAAGCGCGCGCCGTTCTCGAAGATGCGGCAACATGGATCGAGGAGAAGAATGCCGAGAACCTCGACATCAACGCCGCCGAGCTTGCCGCGCAGGCCGAGGCCGGGATCGAGACCATCACCTTCGAGGGCGAGGCCGCCGAGACCTGGCTGGGCGCCGCGCAGCGCGAAGGCTGGGCCGGTGTCGAGGAAATCGACGCCGAAATCGCGGAAGAGCTTCGCGCCTGCCTCGTCGACTGACCTACCCGTCCGGGGGGCGGCCTTGCCTCCCGGACGCCTTGACGGAGCTTTCCGCCCGATGTTCGACCGCATTCTCTTTGCCGCCGCGGCGCTTGCAGGCGCGATCCTTGCCGCGATCGTGCTGGCCATCTCGCTCAACGTGGTGCTGCGCAATCTCGCCGGCGCGCCGATCCACGGGCTCCTCGATCTTGTGGAATACGGCCTTCTGATCGTGACCTTCGCAGGCGCGCCCTGGGTGCTGTCCCGGAACGGGCACGTGGTGGTCGACCTGGTGACGGGGGCGCTGCCGGAACAGACTGCAGTGACGCTCGCCCGCATCGTGGCGGTGATCGGCTGCCTGCTTTCGGCGCTCGTCGTCTATTACGCGCTTCAAGCGGTCCTCGTCTCCTATGGGCGCGGCTCGATGATCCGCACGGCCTTCGTCGTACCGGAATGGTGGGTGCTGTCGGTCATGCCCACCTCGTTCCTGCTCATCACGGTGGAATTCGCCCGGCAGGCGCTGAACCCGCCTGTGCGCAGCACCGAAAAGACGGGGCTCTGAGCGATGGATTGGCCGCTTCTTCTGACGCTCATGCTGAGCGGCCTTGCCGTTCTGCTGCTCATGGGCATGCCGGTGGCCTTCGCCTTCCTGGCGGTCACGGTGTTCGGTGCGATCGAAGTTCTGGGTGGCGAACGCGGGCTCGTTCAGCTGGCGCGCAACGGCACGCAGGCGATGACGAATTTCCAGCTCGCGCCGATCCCGCTTTTCATCCTGATGGGCGAGATCCTGTTTCAGACCGGCGTCGCGCACCGCGCCATCGACGCGGTGGACCGGGTCGTCACGCGCATCCCCGGGCGGCTGTCGGTCGTGACGGTCTTCGGCGGTACGATCTTCGCCGCATTGTCAGGCTCGACCATCGCGAACACGGCGATGTTGGGCTCCACGCTGCTGCCGGGCATGCTCAAGAAAGGATACGCGCCGACGCTGGCCATCGGGCCGATCATGGCCTCGGGCGCCATCGCCATGCTGATCCCGCCTTCGGCCTTGGCCGTGCTCGTGGGCAGCCTCGCCGGCATTTCCATTTCCGGCCTGCTGCTGGCGGGCGTCCTGCCGGCGCTCATCCTTGCATTCCTGTTCGTCACCTGGATCGTCGTGCGGGTCACGCTTTCGCCTGAAATGGCACCCCCGGACGCGACCGAAGAGATGAGCCTCGCCGAGCGCTGGCGCCCCTTCATGGTCTATGTGCTGCCACTGGCCTCCATCTTCGTGGTGGTGATCGGATCGCTGATGTCCGGCCTCGCCACCCCGACCGAAAGCGCGGCCCTCGGCTGCATCGCCGCGGTTCTGGTCGGGGCCGGATATCGCGCCCTTTCCGCCGAAAGGCTGATGGTTGCCATCATGGAGACGGTGAAGCTGTCGGTCATGATCCTGTTCATCATCATGACTTCGCAGACCTTCGCGCAGGTCCTGAGCTTCTCCGGCGCGACCGGCGGGATCGTGCGCGCGATCGAGGGCTATCAGCTTGGTCCGCTGGGCGTTCTCATGGGCATGATCCTGCTGCTTCTGCTGCTGGGATGCTTCGTCGATCAGGTCAGCATGCTGATGATCACCGTGCCGATCTTCGTTCCGCTCGCCAATGCCGCCGGGATCGACCCGCTGATCCTGGGCGTGGTCTACCTGCTGACCATGGAAATCGGCTTGCTGACGCCACCCTTCGGGCTCTTGCTGTTCGTGATGCGGGGCGTCGCGCCGCCCGAGATCGGGATCAAGACGATCTACGCGGCGGCCCTGCCTTACGTGACCATGAAGCTCTTCGTGCTGGCGGGCATCGTGACGCTGCCGTGGCTGGCGACGTGGCTGCCAGGTTTGCTGAAGTGACGGTGCCCCGACAGTGATGCGCAACACTTTGAGGAGCCGAAAGAAAACCCCGCACCGGACGGGCCGGAGCGGGGCGTGGATCATGCTGCGCGGTGGGGCTTACTGGATGTCCGCCGCGATCTGCGCGTCGATCTCTTCCTCGGCGGCGGCCACGCTTTCACGCAACGCCTCGAGCACCTCCGGGCCACCTTCGACATTCGACGCGAACCAGTCGTAGACCGGCTGGACCGCCTCGGAGAAGGCCGCCATCTCTTCGGGGGTGGGCACGTAGATCTCGCCGCCCGCATCGCTGAAGGCCTGATAGGCTGCCAGCTGCTTGCGCTTGGGCGAGGCGAAGGTAGCCTGCTGCAGCTCGTTGAAGCCGTTGACCACGACGCGCTTCAGATCGTCCGGCATGGACTGGAAACGCTCGTTGTTCATCACCCAGATCGCCGCCATGTAGGCATGGCCGTCGAGCGTGAGGTACTTCAGCCCGGCATCGGTGAACTTCATGTTCATGATGTCGGTGACGCCGTTCTTGGTGCCTTCCACGACGCCCGTCTGCAGCGAGGTGAAGAGCTCGGGCCACGGGATCGGCGTGGGCGAGCCGCCCAGCGTTTTCACCAGCTCCTGCGGCAGATCGGCGACCACGGTGCGCATCTTCATGCCTTCGAGGTCGGAGGGCTGCGCGATGCGCTTCTGGGTGTTCGCGAAGTTGCGCCAGCCGCCGGTGTTGCCGATGGTCATGATGCGGATCGCGCCGCCCGAATTCTCGAGCGCCATGTCGCGCAGGGTGCGGGTGAAGGTGCCGTTGGTCAGTACCGCCTCGGCCACGCGGTCGTCGCGCATCAGGTAAGGCAGATCGAAGACCTGCACGTAGGGAAAGATGCCCGCGGCGCCGCCCGAGGTCGTCACGAAGATGTCGATGGAGCCGTCCGCCACGCCCTGCAGGCACTCGGTGCCGTTGCCGCAAAGCTGCGTGCCGATGAAGAGCTCCACCGCGATGGCGCCGTTCGATGCTTTCTCGACGTAGTCCTTGAAGATCACGAGGCCGTCGTAATCCTCGTCCTGGTCGTTCGACGTGGCCGTCGCGCGCAAGGTGTAGTCCTGCGCCGTGGCCATGCCCGCCGATGCGGCAAGCACGGCTGCGGCCGCCAGCGTTGCAAAGGTCTTTTTCAGCATCTTTTCCTCCCTGGATTTTCTTATGCTGGTTAATTCACGAACCCCGCGAGCCGCGGAATGGTGAGCGATATGGCGGGGACATAGGTGATCAGCATGATCACCAGCACCTCCACCGCAAGGAATGGCAGGATCGCCCTGGAGATCGTCTCGACCTTCTCGCCCGAGACCGACGACGCCACGAAAAGAACGAGCCCCATCGGAGGCGTGGCAAGGCCAACGGTCAGGTTGACGCTCATGATGATGGCGAAATGCACCGGATCGACGCCGAGCGAGGTAAAGACCGGGCCGAGGATCGGCCCCAGAATGATGATCGCAGGGCCCGCATCGAGGAACATGCCCACGATGAACAACAGGATGTTGATCAGGAACAGCAAGGTCAGCGGGTTTTCCGACAGCGACAGGATGAACTCGGCCAGTATTTCGGGCGCGTGCGACAGGCTCACAACGGTCTTGAACGACACCGCGGCGCCCACCAGCAGAAGCACGGTGGCCGACGCCATGGCCGAGCGTTTCAGCACATCGACAAGGTCCTTGCCGGACATCACGCCGAGCACGCCGAACGAGATGATAAGCGCGTAAAGCACTGCGATCGCCGCCGCTTCGGTCGGGGTGAAGACGCCCAGGAGGATGCCGCCCAGGATGATGATCGGGGTCTGCAATGGCGCCACAGCCTTCTTGCAGACAACGCGGAAATCGGGATCGACGCGGGTGCGATAGAACATCAGCAGGAAATGCGCGGGGATCAGCAGGCCGATGTAAAGCGGCAGACCGCTTGCTGCAGCACCCAGCGGCAGAAACCCCGCGAGCAGGTAGAACACACCCGCGAGGTTGAGCCGCAGCAGAAGGAAGCTCACCCAGTATTCCACCGGCTTCAGCTCCGCCCCGCGCTCCACGATCCGTTCGGCCTTGGGCAGGTCGTACCTGTCCGCCATCACCCGCACCATGATCATCAGGCCGACACCGACGAGGATGCCCGGCACGATGCCCGCGAGAAACAGCGCGGCGACGGATTGGCCCATCACATAGGCGTAGATGATCATGATGCCCGAGGGCGGAATGATAGGCCCGATCACCGACGAGGCCGCGGTAATCGCCGCCGCGAAGCGCCGGGTATAGCCCTGCTTCTCCATCGCCGGGATGAGCGTCGAGCCGAGCGCCGAGGTATCCGCCACGGCCGAGCCCGAGAGCCCGGCGAAGAGAATCGAGGACAGGATGTTCACATGCGCGAGCCCGCCGCGCAGATGGCCCATGAAGGCTTGGCTGAACTGCACCAGCCGTTCGGTGATGCCGCCACGGTTCATCACCTCGCCCGCGAGCAGGAAGAAGGGCAGGGCCATCAGCGGAAAGCTGTCCATGCCGTTGTAGAGGTTGCGATAGAGCAGGGCGAGGTCGCGCTCCTGCCCGTTCAGCCACAGTAGAATGCCGGGCGCGAACAGCAGTGCGAAGAACACCGGCAGGCCGATCATCAGGAAGACGAGGAAGACCGGCAGGAACCAGACCAGCATCTATTCGGCCTCCGGCAGATCGGTATGCGACAGCGGCGGCAGCCCCTCGGCGCGGCCCGCGATCATCAGGATGCGGCGCAGGATCAGCTCCACGTTGACGATGGTCATCAGCACCATGCCGACGAGGATCGACATGTACATCCAGGCGAGCTTGATCTTGACGCTCGTCCCGCCGACGAGGTCGAGCGGCAGGCGCAGCGAGGAGGAGGCGAAGAGCCAGCCGGAATTGACGTGGTTCAAGCCCAGCTGGATGCCCATCAGCAGCACGGTCATAGCCACGCCAAGCAGCACGAGGATGATGATGTCGGCCACGCGGCGGGGCAGGGCCTCGGTCAGCATGTCGATGGCCACGAAGCCGCCCGCGCGTAGGCCCGACGGCGCGGCAAGGCCCGTCATCCACAGCATCAGGAAGCGCGCGGCCTCATCGGGCCAGGGCAGGGCGTTGTTCAGCACGTAGCGAAACCAGACCTGCGCGAGGATCACCGCCACCATGAACGCCAGCGCCACGATGGCCAGACCCCGGCCCAGCCACAGCACCCAGTCGTTCCAGAGCTGGATCGGGAGCAATATTCCCCGAATGAGCTGCAATGATCGTCTCCTCCCTCGCCGCATCGTTGGCGGCTGCCCGTTGACCGGGCGTTCCCGTACCTAACGTGCTGCGAAACCTCCCAGCTGTCCATTCAGGAATAACAGCGGGCTCCCCTCCCGCCGGGTCACCTGCGTGACCTCGCCGACGACGATGGCGTGATCGCCGCCGTCATGCACCGCGTGGCGCGTGCATTCGTAGCGCGCCAGCGCCTGTTCGATCACCGGGATGCCGGTGTCGCCGGTGCGCAGGACGTCCGGGCCGAGGGCGCGCCCGTCGCGCGCCACCGCGTGGCACAGATCGCCCTGATCCTCGGCGAGAACATGGATCGCGTAGCGGGTGCATTCGGTGAAAGGGGCAAACCGCTTGGACGCGCGGGCGGGCGACCAAAGCACCAGTGGCGGGTCGAGCGACAGGGACGCGAAGCTGTTCGCGGTGATCGCGAGCGGGCCGTCGGGCGTGTCGGTGGTGACGATGGTGACCCCGGTCGCGAATTGCCCCAGCGCATCGCGAAAGGCGCGCTGGGTCTCGGGGCCCGGCACGAAGGTCTGCGTCTCGAAGGGCGTGGCATCGCCCATCAAGGCACCTCGTGACCAAGCGCGAGCGTATAAAGCTCGAACCAGGTCTCGCGGTCGAGCTCGACCTTTTCCGCATCGCCCAGCGACGCGATCCGCTCGATGTTGTTCGTGCCCATGACCGGCAGGATCCCCGAGGGATGCCGCAGCAGCCACGCCACCGCGACGGCGGCCGCATCGACGCCCTGCGCTTTGGCGATCGCCTCGAGCGCCTTGCGCAACCGCGCCGAGCTCTCGGCGAAAAGCGAGCCGCCGCCCAGCGGCGACCACGCCATCGGCGCGATGCCGCGTTCCTGCAGGAAGGCCACGTCACCGTTGGTGAAGCCGTGATGCGCCAGCAGCGACAGCTCGATCTGGTTCGTCACAAGCGGTGTCTTCATCGCCGATTGCAGAAGCGTCCAGTCATGCGGCTTGAAATTCGACACGCCCAGATGCGCGACCTTGCCCGAGGCGACGACCTCGTCCAGCGCAGCGCCTGTTTCATGGTGATCCATCAGCGGATCGGGACGGTGGATCAGCAGAAGGTCGATCTGCTCAATCCCCATCAGCGTCAGCGAGTGATCCACCGAGGCCAGTATATGATCGCGGGAGGTGTCGTAGTGCTTCACGCGCTTGTCGGCATAGCGCCCTGCCGGTGCCACGATATCGCATTTGGTGACGATCTCGATCCGCTCGCGCAGGTCGGTGCCGCGCAGGGCATGGCCGAGAACCGCCTCGGCCTCGTAGCCGCCGTAGATATCGGCCTGATCCATCGTCGTGATGCCCTGATCGAGGCAGGCCTCGATCTTGGCGCGCACATGCCCCGGCGAGGTGTCGTTGTCGTCGGACAGCCGCCACATCCCGTAGACGATGCGGGACAGGGCCAGATTGTCCGTCAGCGCGACGCGGCTCACACTCATTTGCGCTCTCCTTCGCCCAGGGGCGTGTTCGGGGTCGATGTCGGCACCCGACCATAGATTTCGGGCAGCGAACAGGTGTTCAGCTGCGGAAGCACTTTCTGACCGAATTGGCGGCATTCGTCGAGATGCGGATAACCCGAGAAGATGAACGCCCGCATGCCCATTTTCCTGTACGTCTCGATCTTCGACATGACCTGATCGACCGATCCGACAAGGGCCGCGCCGCATCCCGACCGCGCCCGGCCGACGCCTGTCCAGAGCCCGGGCTCCACATAGCCGTATTGGTCAGCCAATTCGCGCGCCCGGGCCTGGTGGCTGACGCCGAGCGAGATCGAATCGTGCGCCCGGTCGCGGATCAGCTTGCCGTATTCGTCATCGAGCTTCGAGACGATGTAATCCGCGTATTCGCGCGCCTCGGCCTCGGTGTCGCGCACGATCATGTGCACCCGCAGCCCGTAATCGAGCGTTCGGCCATAGCGTTCGGCCACCGCGTTCACCGCGCGCATGCGCTCGGCCAGCTGCTCTTCGGGTTCGGGCCACATCAGGTAGAGGTCGCAATGCTGCCCGCAAAGCTCCAGCGCCTGCGGGGAATAGCCGCCGAAATACAGAAGCGGCCCGCCATTCTGCTGGTAGGGTTTCGCGGGATCGGTCCAGACATCCTTGAACTGGTAGACCTCGCCCCCGTAGTCGATCTTGTCGCGGGTCCAGGCCTGCTTGAGGATTTCCACCACTTCGCGCGAGCGCTGGTAGCGAAAGGCGCTGTCGGCGGTCTCTCCGGGGAAATCCGACGAGATGACGTTGAGCGTGAGCCGCCCCTTCATCATGTGGTCGATGGTGGCGATGGTGCGCGCCAGCATGATCGGCTGCATCTCGCCGCAGCGGATCGCCGCCAGCATGTTGATCTCGCTGGTCACCTGGCTGCCCGCCGCGACGAAGGACAAGACGTCCTGTCCGACCTGGTAGGAGGACGGACACAGGATGTTGCGGAAGCCCTGGCGCTCGGCCTCTTTCAGGATCGAGGAGCAGTGCTCCCAGCTCGACCGGAGGCGGCCTTCGGGCACGCCGAGGAACTGGTAATCATCCGAGCAGAGCGCGGCGAACCAGGACACCTCGGCGGCATCGAGATCGGCGGAGGTGACGGGAACGACGGTCATGGCGGGCCTCGGAATGGGGGCGGGACAGGGGGCGAATTTGCCCCTTGCGTAGCATCGTCATTGATGTGCATCAATAGTATATCAATTTCCGTAGCATTGCCGAGGCGCATGCCAGACGAAACCGCTCTTCCCCGCTATCTGCAGGTGGCCGAGACGCTGATCCGCGACATCGCGGCGGGCCGGCTCGCTGATGGTGCGCGGCTGCCGCCGGAGCGCGACATGGCCGCCGCGATGGACATCTCCGTGGGCACCCTGCGCAAGGCGCTCGCGCGTCTGCAGGAGGCGGGGTTGCTCGACCGGGTGCAGGGATCGGGCAATTACGTGCGCCGCGCCCCGCAGGAGCTGGGCATCTACGCCTTCTTTCGGATCGAACGGATCGACGGTGGCGGCCTGCCCACCGCCGAGCTCATCTCCGTCGACCGTCGTGCCAAGGATACCGGCATGCCGGATTTCGGAACGAGCGACGCGGCGCACCGCATCCGCCGTCTGCGCCGTGTGGGCGGCATCCCCGCAGTGCTCGAGGAGATCTGGCTCGACGGCGACGTGACCCCGGAACTCGACCGATCCGAGATGTCGGAATCGCTCTACCTCTATTACCGCGATGCGCTCGGCCTCGTCATCACCCGCGCCGAAGACCGGGTCGGGGTCGGCGCGGTGCCCGCCTGGGTGGTGCCCGAGGCCACGCTCGATCCCGGCAGCATCGCCGGTTTCATCGAGCGGGTCAGCCAGGACGCGGGCGGCGCTGCGGTGGAATATTCACGCACCTGGTTCGACAGCCGGCATGTCCGCTATGTCGCGCGTCTCAGGTAGGACAAGGACCTCGAAAGCATGATCAATTACGGCATCATCGGCGCCGGCATGATGGGGCAGGAGCATATCCGCAACATCCAGCTTCTGGGCGATGCCCGCGTCGATGCCATCATGGAGCCGGATCTCGAGCAGCGCGGCCGCGCGGGGGCCATCGCGCCTGACGCTGTCATGGTCGACAGCGTGCGCGACCTGCTCGCGCGGCAAAGCGTGGACGTGCTGCTGATTGCCAGCCCCAACCACCTGCATGTCCGCCAGATGGAGGAGATCGCGGCGATCCGGCCGCTGCCGCTTCTGGTGGAAAAGCCGCTGTTCGTAATGCCCGAGGAAAGCGCGCGCATCGCCGATCTGGCCGCGCGCTATCCCGCGCCGATCTGGGTCGCGATGGAATACCGATACATGCCGCCCATCGCCATGATGCTGGAGCGGCTGGAGGCCGCGACGGGCGGCCTGCGCATGCTGACGATCCGCGAACACCGCTTTCCGTTCCTCGACAAGGTGGGCGCGTGGAACCGCTTCAACGCCTCCTCGGGCGGCACGCTGGTGGAGAAATGCTGCCATTTCTTCGACCTCATGCGCCTTGCGACCGGCGCGGAGCCGGTGCGCGTCATGGCCTCGGGCGGGCAGGCCGTGAACCATCTGAACGAGGTCTATGACGGCCACGTCCCCGATATCTGGGACAATGCCTATGTCATCGTCGATTTCGACAGCGGCATGCGCGCGATGCTGGAATTGTGCATGTTCGCCGAAGGCTCGAGATACCAGGAGCATCTGAGCGCGGTGGGCCCCACCGGCAAGATCGAGGCGCTGGTCCCGGGCCCCACGCGTTTCTGGCCCGAGCGCCTCGGCGCGCCGCCGGTGCCGCAGGTCGTGCTCAGCCCGCGCGACGGGACCGGCGAACAGGTCCTCGACGTGCCGGTTGATCCGACGCTTCTCGATGCGGGCGATCACAACGGATCGACCTTCTACCAGCACCGGAAATTCCTGGCCGCGGTGCAGTCCGGCGGACCGGTGGAGGTGTCGCTTGCCGACGGTGCGAAAGCCGTGGCGATGGGGCTCGCCGCGCAGAAATCTGCGGAAACGGGCGAGGCCGTGCGCCTTTAGCGTCGTGTCACAACCCCTGGGCCACGGATAAAAGGGGGCGGCCCGACGGGAATGCCATCGACCGTGACAGCGGAACGCGCCGCGCGCACACAAGTGACGCGAGGAAAGAACCGGTGTGGGCAAGAATCGACCGGCGGGCCGGAACAGGCCCGCCGCGCGCTTCGTTGATCCTTTGAACATCACGGGGTCCGGCACAGATGCCGGGACCCTGCACGCGAACGCAAAGGACACGCACAGATGAAAATCCTCATGGTACTGACCTCGCATGACAAGCTCGGCGACACGGGCAACAAGACGGGCTTCTGGCTCGAGGAATTCGCCGCGCCCTATTACGTCTTCAAGGATGCCGGCGCCGAGATCACGCTGGCGTCGCCCAAGGGCGGACAGCCGCCGCTCGATCCCTCGAGCGATGGCGACGACGCCCAGACCGACGCCACCAAACGCTTCAAGGCCGACGACGACGCGCAGGCGGAGCTTGCCAATACCGCGGTTCTGTCGACCGTCTCGGCCGACGGTTACGACGCGATCTTCTTCCCCGGTGGCCACGGCCCCCTTTGGGATCTGGCCGAGGACGGCGACAGCACCGCGCTGATCGAAGCCTTTGCCGCCAACGACCGCCCCATCGGTGCGGTCTGCCACGCACCGGCCGTCTTCAAGCACCCCAAAGGCGCGGACGGCAAGCCGCTCGTGTCGGGCAAGACCGTGACCGGTTTCACCAATACCGAGGAAGAAGGCGTCGGCCTGACCGATGTCGTGCCGTTCCTCGTCGAGGACATGCTGAAGTCGAACGGCGGCGTGTACGAAAAGGGCGACGACTGGGCCTCCTTCGTGGTCACGGACGGCAAGCTGGTCACCGGCCAGAACCCGGCATCCTCGGAAGAGGCCGCGAAGAAACTGCTCGCCCTGCTTTGATCCGGTGTCGGGGGGCGGTCGATCTGGCCGCCCCGCACGTCTGACCACTTTATGAATTGGACCATGAAATGAATATTCTTGTCGCCGGTGCCACCGGCAAGACGGGCATTCGCCTCGTCAAGGAACTGACCTCGAACGGGCACACTCCGATCGCCCTCGTGCGCGAGTCTTCGGACACCAGCGCCCTCGGGGATGATGTGAAACTGCGCCACGGCGATCTGACGGATCTGCAGGACGATGTCTGCGACGGCTGCGAGGTCGTGATTTTCGCTGCCGGCTCTGGCGGGTCAACGGGCCCCGAAATGACCCAGAAGGTCGACCGCGACGGCGCGATGCGTCTCGTCGACATCGCCGCCAAGTCCGGTGTGTCGCGCCTCGTGATGCTGAGCAGCGTCGGGGCGGAAAATCCCGACCCGGATAGCGAGCTCGGCCATTACCTTCAGGCCAAGCACGATGCGGATGAACACCTGAAGGCCTCCGGTCTCAGCTTTGCCATCCTGCGCCCCGTCGCCCTGACCGACGATGACGGCACCCGCGACATGAAGTTCGGGGACGATGTCGATGTCGGCACCAAGGCCGCCCGCGGCGATGTGGCGGCGGTGCTCGCGCAGGCCGTCGACGACCCGGACTGGACCGGCAAAACGCTGCTGATGCAGTCGGCCTGAGCCCGCCCTTCGGAAGATAGCGACCCCGATGCTTGTCCGGCATCGGGGTCTTTTTTTGTCGATATGCGGCGCGCCCGCGTTTACGTAGGGTCGAGCTCCCCGGTTGCCGGATCGAGGATGGACACGGTCAGCATCATGCCGCTGTCCTCGTGAAAAAGGTTGTGGCAATGCAGCACGAACTCGCCGGTGAAATCGACCTGCTTGCTGGCCATCACGACCATGGTGCCGGGCAGGAACACCGTGTCCCCGCTGCCCTCAGGCGGGCCACCGTCGAAGTAGATCGTATCCCGCCAGATCGGCATCGCGTAATAGACAGGCGGCAGGTAGACGCGATTTTCGACATCGTAGGGCACACGGGCCAGCGCCTGGAACGAATTGATGTGGATGTGAAAGATGTGCCCGTCATTGGTGCTGTAGAGGTTCCACACATCCGTATCGCCTTTGTAGAGCTGGATTTGCGCGGGATCGTCGAGATTCCCGTCGAAATGCTGGTCGTTGATCAGGAACGCGGGCTTCGTCGGAACGCCTGAGGAATTGAATGCCGCGCCGATCGTCTTGAACTCCAGCGATTGCGTGGCCTGCGGAAGCTGCCCGGAGGCCAGATCGAGCGCCGGCGGCTCGGGCCGCTGGATCGCCGCATCCGCGTAAAGCGACATCGGCGGGACCTGCTGGGCCACGTCGTAGGCCGCATCGCCGATCTCGACCGTGATCAGCGTGTCGGTGTTGGGGGTATCCACCTCCACCACCATCGGGCTTTCGCCCTTGGCCGCACCGTAAAGCTCGAACTGACCGGGGCTATCGCCGACGATCAGCAGGTCGAGCCGCTGACCCGGGGCGAGCGTGATGAGCTCGGCCGTGGTCCAGTAAGCGGTGGGATCGGTCTCGGGCGACAGCGTCGCGTCGATCTCGTAATAGGGCGCGTCGGGATCGCCGCCGTCCTGCGGCAGCAGCGCGATCCCGTCGACCGCGATGGCATAGAGCTTGGGCAGCGTGCCCGCATCCCCGACCGCGCGCAGCTTCGGCACGTAGGTCTGCCCGTTGGTCGCGTTGACGAGGCGCAGGCGTTTGATCTGCCCCTGCGCGAGCGACAGGGTGGGGACGCGCTGCCCGTTCACCGTCGTCGGCGGGTTTGTCGTGGCCGTGCCCTCGGTGACTGTGAAGCCATAGCAATCGCTGGGATCGGCGATCCCGCCGAAATAATATCCCGCCGGGTAGAAGACGCCCTCCGTCTCCTCGGCATTGGTGAAGAAATAGGGGATGGTCTGCAGGACCATCACCTCTTCATCGGCCTCGGTGATGTTGTAGGGCGCCGCGGCGATCAGGTCGTCGAAATCGGGCGCATCCTCCTGCGCCCGGACAATCAGCGCCCCCGACATGCCGGGGCCAACCTGGCTCGCGACGGCGCCGTGCTTGTGCGGATGATACCAGAAGGTGCCGACCGGGTGATCGGCGGGCATCTCGTAGCGGTAGGTATAGAGCCGCGGCTCGTCGATCATCATCGGATCGGTATCGGCGCTCGACCGGATCATCAGAAGAACATCGTCCGAGGGCGCCTGCGGCGTCACGTGCAGCCCGTGCGTGTGCAGGTTGGTCGTCGTGTAGCCATGGGGCCGCCAGCCCGAAAGCGGGGAGGTCATGACGATGTTGTGGTCGACACCGCAGATCGTCATGTCATTGGTCAGGTAGACGCCGTTCACCTCGCCGCGCGTGAATTCCAGCGTCGGACCGACGACCGGCGGCGCGTCACTCGTCGCCTTCGGGTCGAGATAGCCCGGCGCTGTCAGCGAGATGCCGTACAGGTTCGCATCCCGCCGCGTGGTCGAGGCGAGCGAGAAGAGCCGCGGCGGCATTTCGGCATCGGCAAAGCCGGGGATGCGTTTGAGGGCGTTCAGATAGGCCTCGGCCAGCGGATCGTCGCTGCCGATCAAGGTGCCCTCGGGCGGGCTCAAGAGCGCCTCGCTGCCGGATGCCTGCGCCGGGGCCATGTCGGGCCAGGTCAAGGCGGTCGAGCCCGCGAGTGCGGCCATCAGACCCATCACCTGCCGCCGGTTCATCAGGCCTGCCGGGCATTCATCGCCTCTTGCCGCCCTGTCTTCGCTTCTGTGGTCCTGTGTCACGCCCTGTCTCCCTCTGGCCCGAATTTCAACCAAAGCGTGCGTCGGCAGCAGATCATAAGCAAGAAACATGTGCGCCCGGATCGCACAGCGAGGCTCAAAGGACGCAAAAGCCGCCATGATGCCTCACCGGAGCTTGGGAAACCCGCGACCGGTCCCGCCGGGCAATGGTCACTCGGCCGGCATGGCGGCCTCGTCTTCGCTGGCATCCCGCTTCCGTTCCCATTGCATGAGATCGTAGAGCACCGGCGTCAGGAACAGCGTCAGAAGCGACGCGAAGAGAAAGCCGCCGATGATGACGATGCCGATGGAAATCCGACTGGCAGCCCCCGCCCCGGTGGACAGGACCAGCGGCACCGCGCCGAGCACCGTCGACATCACTGTCATCAGGATCGGGCGCAGGCGCACGGTGGAGGCCTCGATCACCGCCTCGCGCACATCCATGCCCTTGGCGCGCAACTGATTGGCGAATTCCACGATCAGGATGCCGTTCTTGGCCATCAGGCCGATCAGCATGACCATGCCCACCTGCGTGTAGATGTTGACCGCCTGTCCCAGCGCGAAAAGCGCCAGAAGCGCGCCCGCGACCGCCAAGGGAACCGACAGCAGGATCACCACAGGCTGGATGAAGCTTTCGAACTGCGCGGCCAGAACGAGGAAGACCACCAGAAGCGCCAGCGCAAAGGTCGTCACGATCCCGCCCGATGTTTCCTGGAAGCTTTCCGCCTGACCCGAATAGGCGATCTGCATGTCCGACGGCAATTCTTCGGCCAATCGTTCGACCGTGGCGATGGCCGCACCCAGATCGACGCCGTCGGCCAGCGAGGCGGAAATCTCGACCGAGGGTTGCCGGTTGAAGCGGTTGAACGCGCTGACCGACGCCCGCCGTTCCAGCGTGACCAGCCCGTCGAGCGGCACGAGGCTGCCATCGGCGGCGCGCACGTTGATGCCGCGCAGATCGTCCGGATCCGCGCGCGCCTCATCCGGCGCCTGCAGGATCACCGGGTATTGCCGATCCCGCGATATGAACTCCGTCACCTCCGCCGAGGCGTAGAAGGTCCGCACCGCGTCCGAGATCGTGCGCGTGTCGATGCCGATCTCGCGGGCCAGCGCGCGGTTCACGTTGATGTCGAAGCCGGGCGTGTTGACCTCGTAGGCGCGGCGCACCCCGACAAGCTCCGGCGCGCTTCGCATCCGCTCTTCCAGCATGGCGGAATATTCCGCCGCGGCGTCGAAGCTGGGCGCCGTGACGATCAGTTCGAGACCCGACCCGGACCCCGCGCTCAGGCCGGAGGGCGCGAAGCTGCGCACGCTGGCCAGCGTTATCTCGGCAAATTTCGGACGCAGCTCGGCCAGCACGTCGCGCGGCCCCATCTCACGCGCGCCCCAGGGCGCCATCACCGCGACGACGAAGGCGCGGCCCGTCTCTCCGTATTGGCCGACGATGGCGATGGTATCGTCGACGATCCCGTCCTCCCGGTAGGGCGCGATGAGATCCTCGACCTGCGTCACCGCCGCATCGGTCAGTCCAAGCGCCGATCCTGCCGGGGCCTGGATCGAGACGAAGAAGATGCCGCGATCCTCGTCGGGTGTGAGTTGCGAAGGCAGGCTCTGATACAGCGTCCAAGACATGCCCGACAGCGCCGCCGCGATGCCGAGCACAAGCACGGGCATGCGGATCGCCCGGGTCAGAAGACGGCGATAGCCGCGCGACATCTTCTCCGTCACCGTCTGAACACCGCGGGCGAAGCCGCTGTCATTCATGCCTTTTTTCAGAACGAGGCTCGCAATCACCGGGCAGAGCGTCAGCGCCACGAAGGTGGACAGGGCCACCGCGATGGCGAGCGTGACGCCGAACTCGCGGAAGAGCTTGCCGATCTCCCCTTCGAGGAACGACAGCGGCACGAAGACCGCGATCAGCGTGGCCGAGGTCGACACGACGGCGAAAAACACCTCGTTGGCGCCGTTGCGCGCCGCCTGTTTCGGGTCCTCGCCATCCTCCACCTTGCGCTCGATATTCTCGAGCACGACGATGGCGTCGTCGACCACGAGGCCGATGGCCAGGATCAGCGCGAAGAGGGTCAGGATGTTGATGGAGAAGCCGGCGATGGCGATGCCCGCGCAGGCGCCCATCAGCGCGATGGGGATGGTCACCGCGGGCACGATGGTGGCCCGGATCGAGGTCAGGAAGACGTAGATCACGGCCACGACGATGGCGACCGAGATGGCCAGCGTGGTCAGGACCTGACGGATCGAGTTCTCAATGAAATCAGCATCATCCGAGGTGATCTGAAGGCTGGTTCCGTTCGGAAGATCGTTCTTGATCGCGGCGACCTCGGCGCTCACGGCCTTTGAGATGGACAGGGTATTGGCCGAGGATTGACGCAGGACGCCAAGCCCGATGGCGGTTTCGCCGTTGGCCCGGAACACGCTGTCGTCGGTCTCGGTGCCGATCTCGACCCGTGCCACGTCAGACAGCAGAATGCGTCCGGAAGGGCCGGTGCGGACGATCAGGCCCTCGAACGCCTCGACGCTGGTCAGCCGGGTTTCGGTGCGCAAGAGGTAGGTGCGCGAGCTGCTCTCGATCTGGCCCGCGGGCAGTTCGAGGTTGTTGGCCCGAAGCGCGCCGGCGATCTCGTTCGCGGTCACGCCGCGCGCTGCCATGGCGTCGGGATCGAGCCAGACCCGCATCGCATAGGGCCGGTCGCCGTAAATCTGCACCGCGGCGATCCCGGCCAGCGTCTCCAGCCGGTCCACGACGAAGCGGTCGGCATAATCGGTCAGCTCGGACGCGGACATGCGCTCGGAGGTCATGGTCATCCAGAGGATCGGGTCGCCCTGGCTGTCGTTCTTCTCGACCTGCGGCTCGTCGGCCTCCTCGGGCAGGTCGCCCGAGACTGCCTGCACCGCTGCCCGCACATCGGCGGCGGCCTGGTCGATGTCGCGACCCTGACCGAAAGTGATGACGCTCCGCAGACCGCCAAGCTCGGATTCCGTCGAGATACGGTCGATCCCGGCCACCGTAGAAATGGCGCTTTCGATCACGGTGGCGATTTCGCTGTCCACGACGCCCGGGCTCGCGCCGGTATAACCCACGCTGACGGTCACTTCCGCGGTCGTGGTATCGGGCAGTTCGCGCACGGGCATCCGTTGAAGACCGGCAATCCCCAGCACGAGGATCAGGATGGAAATGACCGTGGCGAGGACCGGTCGCTTGATGCTGATGTCGGAGAGGGTCATTCGAGGCCCTCCCGCGCGATGTCCTCGTCGATGGTGACCGGCGCGCCGTCCGACACGCGATCCCACCCGGCAATGACCACCTTATCACCCGCATTCAGTCCGGAGCGGGCTTCGATCAGCCCGCCCAGCGTGTTGCCGGGTTCGATCTCGGTCCGCGCGGCGGTGCCGTCCGAGACGACATAGACGTAGCTTGCAAAGCCCTCGCTGATGACCGCGTCATCCGGGATGGCGAGGCCCTCATAGGTCGACAGCACGATCCGGCTGTTGGCGAACATGCCGCCCGCAAGACGCCCATCGGTATTGTCGATCTCGGCCCGGATATCGAAACTGCGCGAGTTGAGGTCGATCTCGGGCGCGCGCACGGTGACTTTACCCTCGAATTCCTCATCGGGATAAGCCGGCGTGGTGAGCGTGAGCGACAAGCCCGGCGTGACGGATTGGAAGTACCGCTCGGGCAGCGACAGAGACACCTGCATGACCGACAGATCCGAGAGCCGCGTCACCGGCACCGATCCATCGAGGAAAGCGCCCGGTTCCACGTCGATGATCCCAAGGGTTCCGCCGAAGGGTGCCGTGATCCTGCGATCCTCGAGGGCGGCATTCGCCCGCTGCAAGGCGGCTTCGGCGCGCTTATAGGCGGCGCGGGTGCTTTCCAGACGCGCCTCGGCGGCGATGTTGCTGTCCGAAAGCTCGGTCACGCGCTGCAGTTCCAGGCGCGCCTCGCGCAGCGTGGCCTCGGCCTCGGCGAGGTCGGCGCGCGCCGCACGGTCATCCAGTTGTACCACGAGATCGCCCGCCGCGACCGATTGACCCGAGGAAACCGGCACCTCGGCGACCCGGCCCGGCACTTCGGGCACCAGCGCCACCGCGCGTACCGGCATGAGCGTGCCCACGGCCGAGACGCTGTCTTCGATCGTCGCGCGCTGAGGCTCGGCAACACCAACGCGCGTTGGCGGGCGCTCTCGCCCGGACTGCGCCCCCGCCGCGCCCTGATTCACGAGGATTTCCGTCCCGAACAGACCGGCGGCGGCAAAGCCTGCAACCACCACGGCGCTTGCCGCAACCTTCAAAAAACTCTTCATACCGATCTGCTCCTGTTCGCGACGCCGGATGCGTGATGCGTGACGTGCGGGCCAACGCGCCATGCCCCGGCTTTGTGCCGCGCATTCTGCGAAAGGTGTCAGTTGGTCGCAGGATGGGCTCGCGCGGCAGGGCGGGATCGGGGGAAGAGAGCCGGCCTGCACGACGACGCTGTCGGCGGCTTGAAGAGCCGCAGGCAGGTCGCGCTTACTGGAGATCCGGAGTTACGGGATAAAGAACAGGGAGGTCGGCCACCCGGAAAAGATCAGGGCCAGATCAGGTAGACATACCCCACATACCCGGTCAGCAGCACCGCACCTTCCCACCGCGCGATCTTCAGGCCGGTCCAGGCAAAGGCGAAGAGTGCAAGCGACACGCCGATCATCACGAGGTTGTCGAAGCTGACGATTTCCGCCGGGACGGCACCCGGGGCGATCAGCGCCGTGAAACCGCCGATCCCGAGAATATTGTAGATGTTCGAGCCGATGATGTTGCCGAAGGCCACATCGCCCTGCTTGCGCAGCCCGGCCACGATCGAGGTCACAAGTTCCGGCATCGACGTGCCCAAGGCGACGATGGTCAGCCCGATCACGGTTTCCGAGATCCCGAAACCGCGCGCCAGAGAAACGGCGCCATCGACGAGGAAACGCCCGCCCAGAACCACGAGCGCGAGGCCACCGATGGCGATCAGACCCGAGACCAGCAGCGAAGCCTGCGGCTGCGCAGGCAGAGACAGCGCCGGGTCCGCGTCTTGCAGCGCGACACTTTTGTCGTAGACGGCCCCATGGTCGGTCGGTGTGGCGGAGCTTTCCTGCCGGAAGGCCAGGTAGATATAGGCGACAAGGGCTCCGACGAAGAGCACGCCGACAACCCGTCCGAGCGGCATCGCAACCGCGATCAGCGAGAAAACGATGGCCACCGCGACCATCACAGCGCCGTCCCGCTTCAATGCCTGCGAAGTGACGACGATGGGGCTCAGAAGTGCCGCGCACCCGGCGATCAGCAGGATATTGGCGATGTTCGAGCCGACGATGTTGCCGTAGGCGATGCCCGGCGCGTCAGCGAGCGCCGCCTGCACGGAGGTCACCAGCTCGGGCGTCGAAGTGCCGAAGCCGACAAGGGTCAGGCCGATGACCAGCGGTGACACGCCGAGGCCCGTGGCGACCTGGACAGACCCGCGGACGAGGAATTCTCCCCCGACGATCAGCAGGACGAGACCGCCCAGAAGTGGTAGCCAGATATCCATAAAACCCCATTCCCATCCGCCGATGGGCGGATGTCACGTTCGGCGGCCCGGCGCGGGCCAGTACCGTTTAAATCTTCGATTCATTATCGACGTAACAAAGATTTCGTCGTCTCGAAACCGTCGAGAGCCGCAAGACCTGTCCCCGACACGGATGATGCCGGGGACTGCCTTGTCATGATCCTGACGGTGTCATTCCGTGGCAGGAACGGCCTGTTCGATTGCCGGGGCCACCGTGGAGGTGGCGTCGGTCCCGAACCAGTCGAAGGCGTATCCGAAAGCGGCGATCAGAACGATCGCGCCCGCGGCCACGCCTGCCCAGACCAGCCAGCTGGTCCGTTTCGGCGCATGTACATTCATTGCCATGTCTGTGGTCCTGAAATGCTGAGGTCAATCATCCGGGCGGGACGACTTAGTCAGCAGGCTCCTCGACCATGCCGGCCTCGAGGGCGGCGGCAAGCTCGGCTTCGTCCAGAACGATGTCGTCGCTGGTATCGATTTCAGCGAAATCCTCTTCGGACATCGAGGGGTATTTCACCGTCACTTCGGTGAAGGAAACCAGGCTGTCGCCATCGGTGTCGAGATCCGAAACCGAAAGCGCGAAAGCCGGGGCCGCGAACAGAGCGACCGCGATGGCACTCACTGCTGCACGACGCATGTCAGTCTTCTCCTCTGGAGTTGTTCGAGGGGACAATCCCCCTGAGCCCCAGATAAATCGGCGTGGGCATCGGGCCTTTCAAGGGACGCGAAGAGGCGTCGAAAAATAAATCTATTAAGAGAATGTATGTTATATATCAGTTCATTAGAGTCCTCTTCGCAAGCCAAAGCGGTTGAAGAAAAAAGCGTTCTCTCAAAATTCCGGCGTCGCCCATACACGCGCATCGCTCGGCTCATCCCCGCGGGCGTAGCGGTCCCCGATCCGCGTCTCCCGTACCGTGCAGCGCCATATCTCAGGCGGTGCTCGCCCGGGAATTCCACCGCTCTTGCCGGCCCAGCGAAAGCAGCCTCCAGGCCCTGCACACCTCCGAAAATAATTCTTCTCGAGGCTCTCCAAACCGATGTCAGCCATGCACAGATCCGCAACTGGCTCGCTTGGGCCGGGGGCTCCCCCAACATCTCAAGGCATACGGAAATGACCGCTTCCCTGCTTGTGGTCCTCGGCGCTCTCGCCGTCGCACAAGCCTATCTCACCATCTCCATCGCTGCCGCCTTCGTCGAAGCGCGATACCTGAAAACGCTACTTCCGGGCCGTCAGGCGGATCCGGACAGGATCGTGACCTGCGCGGTCGAGGCGACCGCCCTGATTTCTACCATCGTCACCGCGGCGCTCGCCGCCATTCTCTGGATAGTCCTGACATGACGTTCCTGTCCTCGGGTCTCATTGTTGTCGCCGCTTATCTCATCATGCTCGCCGTCTTCGGCTACATGCTCCTCACGACGCCCCGGGACCGCGCGTTGAAGCCAGACCCGTCCCTGGATGCAGCCCCCGGCTTCGGGTTGAAAATGACCGGCCTGGTTGCCGCGGCTACGCTGATCGGAACCTCGCTCGTGATGTGGCTCGACATGTGACCCTCAATCGGACCCTGCCTGTCACCCTTTGGGCAATCAGGGGCGATCCCGTCTCGTCCGTCGATATCTGTTCCCGCAGGATCAGCATCTTGCGGGTCTCCATTCTCATGCGCCTTGCGGCGCAGCGGCGAGGGGACGGGATTTCAGGACACGGAAGGCGAAGACCAGCAGGATCACGATCGCGAACGTACCGGCACCGAGGGCCATCGCGCTGTCGGGCGTCCCGGTACGGTCCACCAGCCCGCCCGCGATGGTCGGCGCGACCGCCATCACCGCGTGATACAGCGTGAAGAAGACGCCCATTCCGAAGGCGCGCCGCTCCGGCGCGACGGCCTGACCGCTCAGCGCCATAATGACGCCCGCCGGCGCCATGCCGATGATGCCGAACAGAAGACTGGCGCCCAAGCCCGCACCGGGCACAGGCAGCAGCAGGAAGGATGCCATTCCCGCCAGCATGCCAAGCGTCAGCACGAGGTCGCGCCGCCCGAACCGGTCGACGATCTGCCCGCAGGCCGCACCCGAGACGATCATGACCCAGCTTGCCACGCTGATCACCGATGCCGCCGCGAGCATGGTCGCGCCCTGCGCCTCGAGCACCGCGGGACCGAAGCTGAGCCAGCTGATATAGCCTGCGTTGAACAGCCCCCAGGCGAGCCCCGCGCAGCAGATCAGCGCCCATTCGCGCGGCAGAAGCCGCATGCTGCGCCCGGTGAACCGGGGCAGGTCGTGCGGCGGGCGATAGATCGCCCAAACGCCAATCGCCGCCAGCGCGCACCAGGCCGAAGCCACAAGGAAGGGCAGCCGCCAGTCGAACAACGTGACCAGCCAAGTGTGACCGATCTGGCCAATGGCGATGCCGAAGGGCCAGCTCATCACCAGAAGCGACATCGCGGTGGCGATCTCGCGCCCGCCGAACCAATCCGCGACCATCTTAGTGAAATAGAGCGTCACGACAAGGAACCCGGCGCCCGCAAGGATCCGGCCGAGGCCGAGCGTCTCGGGCCCCGCGGCGAAGGCCGACAGTAGACCGCCACCCGCCAGTGCCGCCAGACCGGCCGCAGACAGAGCCCGGTCCGAGGCGAAGCGCGCGAAGGCGCCCGCAGGCAGAGCGAGGAACAGGCCCGGCGCCATGAACAGCCCGATCATCAGGCCAAGCTGCGCGTTGTCGAAGGCGAAGGCGTCGGCGATCTCGCGACCGGCCGATCCGACCGTCTGGAACTGCACGCCCAGCCCGGCACGCGCGATGAACAGAAGCGCCAGGATGCGCCAGCGCAGGGCGATGCGAGCCGGGCGCGTTTCTGCTGCATGCGTCATGTCTCTTGCTCCAAGTCGTTGCCGCATGGGCGGACGTGGTGGGGGTCAGCGCCGTCGATCAGGCGCAGCCCGACCGACGCGCGTTTCAGTCTGATGCCGGTTTCGCCGCGGCGCGCTGTTCGTCCTCTGCCCATCTTTCCGTTCCCTTCGGTGGTTGGAAAAAGCATGACAGAACCCGTCCCGGCGCGGCATCGGCCCGATGCAGTATTCTGCGCGGAGTCCGTGCAGTATTTTTCATACTGCATCTGCGGGATTGCCTCATGCGCCCCCGGGCGACAGGATCGACCTGCCAGAAGGACCCGCCACGCCATGACGCAAGACGCTCTCAGCCCGCGCGAGATCGAGATCGCCAACGCCTATGCGCAGGGGGACACCTACGGGACGATAGCGAACCGCTTGGGCATCGCGCCGACCACCGTGCGCACGCATCTCGCCACGATCTATCGCAAGATGGGCGTCTCCTCGAAGCTCGACCTGCATGCCCGGCTGAACGGCACCGCAGCCCCCGCAGCGGACAGTACCGATTTCGCGGCGGTCATCTCCGAGCTGGCGCTGAGCCTCGAAGAAGCGCTGCGCCGCGAAAGCGCGATGGCGGAGGTGCTGCGCATCATCAGCCGGTCCGAGGGCGATATCGATGCAGTGGTCTCGGCGATCCTCGGCCATGCGCTGGAACTTTGCGAGGCGGAATTCGGCATCCTGTTCGACTATCACGGCCAGAACCGCTTCGGCATGACGCATGTCCGTGGAATCCCGGACACGTTCCGCGACTGGATGGACGCGCAGGGCGCCTTTGACGTGGGACCGCAGACCGCCCTGGGCCGTCTGGTCTCCACCCATGCGCCGGTCAATATCCTCGACGTGCGCGCCGAAGAGATCTTTCGCAGCGAGAACCCGCTGCGATGGGCCACGGCGCATCTGGGGGGCGCCCGGTCCTTCGTGGCGATCCCGATGCTGTCGGGCGAGCGTCTGGCGGGCGCCTTCACCATCTACCGACAGACCGTCCGGCCGTTTTCCGAAGCGACCGTGGCGCTGGCGCAGATCTTCGCCGATCAGAGCCTGATCGCGCTGGAGAATGCACGCCTCTTCGCCGCGCTGAAAGACGCCGCCGGGCCGGACTGACCGCGTGGCCCGGACCGGGGGCCGCGGCAATAGCGTAAAGACTGGCCGGGGTCGGCAGGAGATCACGGGCAATTCGGCGACCAGATCGCGCAGGACAATCCCGGCACCCCGCAATATCGTGTCACCGAATGTCGCCATGAGCTGGACAAAAATCATGCACCAAAGCGCAGAGGCCATGAAACGCGAACTGGACGAGGGCGCGACGAACGCCGCCTCGCTTGCGCAGGACGCTCTCACGCGGGCCACCGCGCTCAACGATGAGCTTGCGGCTTTCATCGCGCTCTGCCCCGAGGATGCGCAGCACGCAGCCCGCGAAAGCGACGCCCGCCGGGTAGAGGGCAGGGCGCGCGGACCGCTCGACGGGATACCCTTCGCCGTGAAGAACAACATGGATGTGGCGGGGCTCGTCACCACCTGCGGCACCGCCATGAAGCTGGCCCCGGCGGCGCGGGATGCGACAGTCGTCGCCCGGTTGCGCGCGGCGGGCGCCGTGCTGATCGGCGCGCTCAACATGCATGAAGGCGCGCTTGGTGCCACCAACGACAACCCGGTCTGGGGCAGGTGCCAGAACCCGCTGCGGGCCGGGTATACGCCCGGTGGCTCCAGCGGGGGCAGTGCGGCGGCCGTCGCGGCGGGGATCGTTCCCTTCGCCCTCGGGTCCGACACGATGGGCTCGGTCCGGATACCCGCCGCCTATTGCGGATTGTGGGGGCTGAAACCGACGGCGGGGCGGCTCTCCTCCGCCGGTCTTGCGCATCTTGCCTGGACGCTCGATGCGATCGGGCCCATGGCCCGCGCTCCGGAGGATCTGGCGCGCGTGATGGCCGCGCTGGACGGCTTCGACTCCGGCGATCCGCTCAGCGCGTCCTTCCCGGACGGGCAGGGGCCGCAGAGCCTCGCGGGTCTGACATTCGGAATACCCGACGCGGCGCTGCTCGACGGATGCGAAGACGCCGTCCGCGCTGGGTTCGAGACCTTCGTCGACGGTCTGCGCGAGCGCGGGGCCGAGGTCGAAGTCGTCTCCATTCCCAACTGGACCGTCGCGACCTTGCGGCGCGCCTGCCTGCTCATTGCGGAAGTCGAAGGCGCCGCAATCATGGGTGACAGGATCGATGCCCCGGGCCTGTCCGATGCGTTCCGATCCATGCTGCGCTTCGGCCGGGATGCGGGCGCGATCAAGGTCACGCAGGCCTACCGCGTGATCCTCGAGACGCGGCGCGGCTTCGAACATGCGATCCATAGTCTCGACGGTTTCGTCACGCCAACCGTGCCCCATCGCGCCTTCCCCCATGGCGACCCGGTTCCGGCCAATCAGGCCGATTTCACCACCCTTTCCAATGCCGCCGGTGCCCCGGCACTCTGCCTGCCTCTGGCGGCCACGGACGGCGGCTTGCCGGTCAGCATGCAGATCATGGGCCCGGCGGGCACCGATATGCGGCTCATCCGGATGGCGACGTCGATGTCGGATATGACGCAGGTTGCGCGCTGGAACCTGCAGGAGGCCCTCGATCCGGCATTTCGGTAACGGCCGGCGGCGCTCAGTCCAACAGGCGTTTCAGATAGGTGCCGTAATCGTTCTTGCCGAACTCGGACGCGCGCCGCGTCACCTGCGCGGCATCGATCCACCCGGCCTCATAAGCGATCTCGTCTGGATTGCCGATCTGAAGGCCTTGGCGTTGCACCAGTGTGCGGACGAAGTTCCCGGCATCAAGGAGGCTTCCGTGGGTGCCGGTGTCGAGCCAGGCATAGCCGCGGCCCATGCGGCGCACGTCGAGTTGGCCGTCGGCGAGGTAGCTTTCCAGCAGCGTGGTGATCTCGAGCTCTCCGCGCGCGGAGGGCTTTACCTGCGCGGCGCGGGCAGGGGCGGTGCCGTCGAGGAAGTAGAGTCCGGTCACGGCATAGGGCGAGGGCGGGTTCGCGGGCTTTTCGATGATATGGGTCACCCGGCCGTCGGCGTCGTAATCGACCACGCCGTAGCGCTCCGGATCGGCGACGCGGTAGCCGAACACGGTGCCACCGGTCTCCTTGGCATCCGCATCCGCCAGAAGCTCGGGCAGGCCGTGGCCGAAGAAGACGTTGTCGCCCAGGACCATCGCCGAGGGCGCGCCCGCGAGGAAGTCCTCGGCCAGAAGATAGGCCTGTGCGAGCCCGTCCGGGTAGGGCTGCTCGATATAGGTGAGCGACAGGCCCCATTGCGACCCGTCACCCAGCGTGCGGCGGAACTGGTCCTGATCCTCGGGCGTGGTGATCACGCAGATCTCGCGGATTCCCGCCAGCATCAGGACCGAGAGCGGGTAATAGACCATCGGCTTGTCGTAGACCGGCAAAAGCTGTTTCGAGACACCCATGGTGATCGGGTAAAGTCGGGTGCCCGAGCCGCCGGCGAGAATGATGCCCTTGCGGTTGGTCATGAGGAAAGCTCCTTCAGGATGTCGTCGAGGCCCGCGCGCCAATCGGGGGCGGGGAGGCCGAAGATCGTCTCTGTTTCTGCACAATCGAGCCGGGAATTGAGCGGCCGCGCCGCCGGGGTCGGGTAGTCGCGGCTCGGGATATCGGTCACGGAGCAGCGCAGTCCGGCGCGGTCGAAGATCGCGCGGGCGAACTCCGCCCAGCTGACAGGCGGCTGACCCGCGAAGTGATAGGTGCCGGACTTCGCAGGATCGGCGATGAGCTGCTCCGCGATGGACAGGCAGGCCGCGGCGATGTCCCGCGCGGGCGTCGGCCCGCCGATCTGGTCGGCAACGATGTTCAGCGCGTCGCGCTCGGCACCCAGCCGCAGCATGGTCTTCACGAAGTTCGCGCCATGGGCAGACACGACCCAAGAGGTGCGCAGGATTGCGTGTGTGCCGCCCGCCGCGCACACAGCCTCTTCACCTGCAAGCTTTGAACGCCCATAGGCATTGATCGGCGCAACCGCATCGCTGGGCTGCCACGGTGTCTTCCCCGAGCCGTCGAAGACGTAATCGGTGGAGATATGCACCAGCGGGATGCCCGATGCGGCGCAGGCATCCGCCATCGCGCCGGGACCGATCGCATTCAGGGCGAAGGCTGCATCCTCTTCGCTCTCCGCGCGATCGACGGCGGTATAGGCCGCCGCATTGATCACCGCGCGCGGCTCATGCGACTCTATTGCTGCCCGGATGGCGCCCGGATCGCCCGCATCGCAAGCGTCGCGGCCAAGGCAGGTCACGCCGCCCGCCCGCGCCAACTCCCTCGCCACCTGCCCGGATTGGCCGAAAACGAGGATCATGTGCCGGTCCCGAGACGTTGGCCCACGCCGTCACGCTCCAGGAGCGCGCGCCACCAATCCTCGTTCTCGAGATACCAGCGCACGGTCTTCTCGAGGCCTTCTTCCACGGTGACCGAGGGCAGCCAACCCAGCTCCTCGCGGATGCGCGTGGGGTCGATCGCGTAGCGCAGATCGTGGCCCGGGCGGTCTGTGACGAACGCGATCAGGCTGGAATAGGGTCGATCCGCGGGCTTCAGCCGGTCGAGGATCGCGCAGATGGTCTCGACCAGCGCGAGGTTCGTCCGCTCGTTCTCGCCGCCGATATTGTAGCTGCGCCCCAGCGCGCCCTTCTCCAGCACGAGCAGCAGCGCATCGGCGTGATCCTCCACATAGAGCCAGTCGCGCACGTTCTCGCCCGCGCCATAGACCGGGATGGGCCGACCGTGCAGGGCGTTCAGAATCACCACCGGGATCAGCTTCTCCGGGAAGTGGTAGGGCCCGTAATTGTTGGAGCAGTTCGACAGCACCACCGGCAGCCCGTAGGTTTCGCCCCAGGCGCGCACGAGGTGATCGGAGGCGGCCTTCGAGGCAGAGTAGGGCGAGCGCGGATCGTAGGGCGTCTCCTCGGTGAACTGACCGTCGGGACCGAGCGAGCCGAAGACCTCGTCGGTGGAGACATGGTGAAAGCGGAACGTCTCCGGGCGTCCTTCAGCGTTCCAATAGGCGCGCGCGGCCTCCAGAAGATGGAACGTGCCCATCACGTTGGTGTCCATGAAGGTGCCCGGGCCGTCGATGGAGCGGTCCACATGGCTTTCGGCGGCCAGATGCATGACCGCGTCGGGCTCGTGTTTGGCGAAGATCCGGTCGAGCGCCCCGCGATCGCGGATATCCGCATGTTCGAACGCATAAAGTGGGCTGTCCGCGACCGAGGCCACGTTGTCGAGGCAGGCCGCATAGGTCAGCGCGTCGAGATTGACCACGCTGTGCCCGCGCGACACCGCCAGACGCACCACCGCAGAGCCTATGAACCCCGCGCCGCCGGTGATGAGAACCTTCATACTGTTTCCCTCATTCACGTCGTGATCGCCAGATCCCGATCCGATACCAGCTCTTCCTTGCGTAGCCGCCAAGGATCACTTCTGCCAGCGGCTGACACATCATTCCCGAACATTCAGGCTCTGTCAGAGGCTTTTCAGACAGTATTCGACCGCAGATCGGGGTTTTGAGGTGACCGGACTTGCCGCTGCAACAGAACCGGCGGAGCGACTGAACTCATGTCCGACCGCTTCGAGCTTACGTTCTCGTCCTGGACTTGCCCCCAACTCTGGGCTGCCGTCCTGAGCGCCGACGCGCCATCCTGGCGATAAAGCTTTGGAGATCGGAGAACCTGCCGACGCGTATGAGCCAAAAGATGTGCCGCATTATCCACCGCCAGCCAACTGTCATCAACCTGCGACAAGACCTCCACGCGGTACAACTCGCGTTTGCCCATGATCACCCATCCCATGCACAATCTCCCGCAGTCTATTGGGGGAGAGAGAGTTTCCTGAGTTGGTCATGGGTGACTTTTAGCTTTGCTGCTTGATGGCTCAAGGGTCGTTGCGACGTTTTCCGCTATCTCAGTTTCATCATCTCTTCTCTGAAGGCTTCGGTTGGGGTGCGCCATCCGAGGCATTTTCTGGGTGTCCCGTTCAGGCGGTCACAAATCGCCTTCATATTGCGATTTGAGAGC
>NZ_FTOQ01000010.1 GCF_900156805.1 Roseivivax lentus
GCTCTCAAATCGCAATATGAAGGCGATTTGTGACCGCCTGAACGGGACACCCAGAAAATGCCTCGGATGGCGCACCCCAACCGAAGCCTTCAGAGGAGAGATGATGAAACTGAGATAGCGGAAACCGTCGCAACGACCCTTGAGCCATCAGTTCCAGCAGACTTAACCGTCCTCCGTTCCCTCCTCCTTCCGGATGAAGTCGAACCGCAGCCCAACCCGGTCCGGACGCAGCGCGGCATTCCTGTCGCGGCCGATCCAGACATGCGCGCGTCCATCGGATCCACGGGCGAAGCGGTGCACGCGCCGCGTCTTCACCCCGTCGGGCGGCACGGTCTCATGATGCAGCCAGGTGCTTTCGGCCACGACCTCTGAGCGATGCTGCGGCGCCTCGCCCGTGGCATCCGCCTGCGTGCGGCCCCGGCGCAACGCGATATCCCCGGACACTGCCGGAATTTTCGCCGTCTGGCGTGGGACATACGGGATATAGGCGCGCGGCAGATCGTTCTTGAGCGTGTAGTAATCCCCCGCCTCGTTGGTGCTCAACGTATCGGGCGCGGTTTCCGTACCGGTCTCGTAGGTCTGGCCCGAGATGCGGTCCGTGACCGTCCGCTCATGGGCCCAGACCAGGTTACCGGCCTCGTCACGGCTCCAGGTGACCTCTTCGAGTGCATCGCAATCCACCACCTGAGCTGCGACGTTGGGGATCAGCATCGTGTCATTGCCGAACGCGTCCGCACCCAGCGTGAACAAATTTGTCTGCTCCGCGGGCACCGGGTCAAGTTCCGTGATAACGCCAAAGGAGTCAACCACTTCCACGCGCTCCATACGCCGGACATGACCCGCGCGCATCGGTGCGGGAACGAGGAACCAGTTGCGGATATCGGAATAGAAGAACTCCGGCAGCATCATCGAAAGCACGTTCGGTTCCGGGTCCACCGCGCTGTCGAAATAGGCCGTCCCATCCTCGATGGTCCACCAGCGCGGCTCAGGCGCGCCGGGGAAGCCGAGCGTGCCCGGGATTGCCTCGAAGAGCGTGTCCGGCGTCTTTGAAAATGCCTGTTTGTCAATCTCTTGCGGGGCGAAGTCGAACCAGTCGAGCGCCCTTCCGTCATAGTCGGTGACCGAATACCGCATGCCGGGACCCAAAACTTCGAAGCGGTATCCGAGCCGCGCGCTGTCCCAGCTTTGCGGAAGATGCACGCCCATCCCCGCAGGCCCGGTTGATTCGGCCTCGACGAGCGCCTCGAGCGGCGCGTCGGGATCGTTGTCGCGCGTGATGTTGCCCGCGCGAATTTGGGTCAACGGAATGTGCCGCTCGCCGATCAGGACGGCCACGGGCATGCCGCCGCTTTCGCCTTCAAATTCCCCCATTTGCCATTGCCGGGCGAGAAACCACAGTGGATCGCACAGCCGGGCCTGTAGCGCCTCGGCGATGTCGGGCGAGGTAGAAGAACTTGCAAGCCTCTGAGATTTTGAGCTCATTTTCCACCTCGCTTGCCGGAGAAGAGGCCGGCCTCATGCAGTCCGCTTGCCGCCATGCCGACGCCCTCGCCCGCGGCCGATCGCTCGAAGCGGCCCGCGATGCGGGAAGGTGGGCCGACATTCAGCCGCGCCTCACGGGTTGGAATGCGGAACACCGACGCGGCGCCCTGCCCCTTGCCCTCGACGACGTTGGAGCCCGGCAGGATCGACGTTTCCAGCATGGTGTCCTGCGTTGTCATCGCGCGGATCCGCGTCCATGTGACGAGATCGCGGACCAGATGCGCCACGCTGTCAGCGGTCCAGTCGGGCGCGTCGCGAGACGGCGGCACCCCCAGAAGAAGCGCGTTCGCGGCCTCGGCCTGCGGCGCGTCGTAATGCAGGGCCAGGGTCGCGTTCTGGACACGGGAGGGACGCTTTTCCGTCCACTCATCAATGGTATACCCGGCGAAGTTCACCTGTTGGGTGAAGCTTCTGGGGGCACCGATGATCCGCGCGAAATGGTGTTTGCGCGGGGCCTGCGCCTCGTCGCGGAGATCGTCGCGCGCGGCGGTCGCGGTGGGCGTCGCCGCATGATCGATGCCGGGACGCAATTCCAGCTCCGGCATCATCTCACCCAGCGTCAGAAGCGGCGCGAGGCTTTTGCGCATGGACACCCAGGGCGCCAGCCCCTCATCGAGATGGCGCGGCTCCTCGTACGCCGGCCGCGTGGCCTCCACATGCGGAAAACGGACCGAAACCGGGAATTTGTCGCGACCCAGAAGCATCTGCAACGCGGCGATCTCGGCGTCGAGCGCAGCGCGGAGCGCCCCTTCGGTGTCGTCGTCCGGGCCCTGCCCGGTCTTCCGCGCAGCCGATTGCCGCTGCGCAAGCGTTTCGATCAACCGCGTCACGGCCTCTTCCATCTCCAGCCGGTCGGTCGCCAGCCGGTCCGGGGTCAGGAATGGCAGCTTCGCCCCGGGCATCAGGACCGCGACCCGGGTGAGCCGTTCGTTGAACCGCGCACATTGCCGCCAAAGCTCCGGCGGGCCGCCGGGCGACGCGGGATCGTGCGCGCCATCGCCGAAGAGACCCGCGTCGAAATCATCGAAGAATTGCCCGCGTTGACGGTCGAGGCGTTTGAGATTCTCGCGCAGACGCGTCTCGAGCGCCGTGCGGCGGCCGCGCAGGGCAGCCAGCGCGGAGCGCCAGGCGGGCAGGAAATCGGCCTCGGTCACGGGTATGTCGTGACGCCCGATCGGTTGCCAATCGGAGGGCTCCAGCCGGCGCGCCCGGCGCAGCATGCCGGCGACCTCGCGCGCCCGGCGATGCCATTCGGCCAACGGGGTGCCGCTCGGATGGTGATGCAGGGTGACGCGATGAGCGCCGGATGACCGCAACCCGTCGGCATCGAAGGCCGCGAATTGCGCGCGGGTCTCGGGGTCCCGCGTATTCGCCATGACATTCAAGGCCGCGGCGATTGCGCGCCGTTCCAGGGCCTCTTCGGACGAGAAAAGAAGCTCTATTTCAGGCAGATAGAAGGTTTCCTTGAAGGACAGGACAACCTCCGTCGCGGGTCGATTCTCCGACAATGTTTCGATCCGGACCGCAACGCCGTCCTCGCCTCTGCGTGACAACGCCTTCCGCGCGAGGCTCGCAAGATCGGGATCGGCCTCCGCGAGCAAGCCCGCAGGTGTCGGGGTGGCCGCGTCCATGTCGCCGAGCGTCGGATCCCCGGTCTCGGCCGCGGTTGCCCTGGTCGGCGCCGGGGTCAAAGCCAGCATCACCCGATGCTCCGAGGCGTGGGCAGGACGCTGTGAGCCGATGAATTCCGGCCGCTCGGGCACCGGACCGCCGGACAGAACATCGAGCCAGGCCGCCGCCCGTTCTGAGGCGCCGCGCGCGCGCTGATAGACCGCCTCTGCCATGACCAGATCGCTCAGCGCATCGAGCGCCTCGGACAGCCGGTCATGCAGCGCCCGGTCGCTGGCCGGGGCAGCGGGCCGGGGGGCGGATACGAAGGCCAGCCCGTCGAAGACATTGGCGATGGCGGGCCTGCGCCCCTGCCCGGCCCTGTCTGCACTGGCCGCATTGACGAAGGGAAAGTTATGGCGCAGGGGCAGGATGCGCATACTGGCCTCGCGGTCGCGCAAGCTGCGTTCGCCCAGAAGCCCGAGCGCCGCGCCGAGCGGCATTCCCACCCGTAACCGGTCCAGAAGGTCGAGCCCGAGCCGCACGCGCGGCGCGCTGAGATCGATGTCGAAGGCCCCGCTGTCGCCGTGCCGCATGCGCGCCGAATGCAGCACCGCCGCCGCCGTGGCCTGCGCCGGTGTCGGGGCTTGCAGAAAATGTCCGATCTGTCCGCATTTCGTCTTCGCGCGGTTTTCCTCTGCCTCGGCGTTGTCGCGCCTGAGCGCGAGCAATCCATAATAGCCCAGCCGCAGCGGTGCGGGGGCGACGTCCGGGTCCTTTTCCGCGTCGGCGCGCAGACCTGCCAGTTTCATCTGAGAAATCCCGGTGATCCAGGCGTCGAGCCGGAACTGGAACAGGTCGACCACTTCCAGCATCAGCGCCTCGAGCTGCGCCACACCGTCTTCGCGGTCGGCCAGCACCTTGAGGGTGCGCAACGCTGCGGTGAAGCGGTCTGCCAGCGGGTTGAGAAACGCCCGCGTCTGCGGCGTGAGACCGGGGAAGCGCTGGCCCGGATCGGTCCCGGCAATGCCCGAAAGCGAGCGCGCCTGCGTCCAGTCGATCGCGGTCCGCACTCCGCCCGGCAGCGTCGTCACGACCGCGTCGAGCTTCGACAGCCGGTCGAGCACGAAGTCCACATCGCCCTCGGCCCGGACCATCTGGAAGCGGAAATTCCGCGTCAGCGACCGCCGGATGAGCCGGTAGAGCAGCGGCGTCTTCCGGTCGGAGGCGTCAGGATCGTCGAGATCGTCGATATCCTCCTCCAGAAGGCGGCTCAGATAGGCCGAGGGGTGATCGCCCGCATCCGGCCCCGCCACGTATGCGCAATCCAGCATCAGGGGCGTGTCGTCCTCCTCGCCGTCTTCCGTCTGGTAGATCTCGATCCGGCGCCCGGTGGCGTAGGATTGCAGGATCGCCTCCAGCTTTTCCGCCGCATCCGGGTCTTCGGGATGGATGCGGGGCGTGGTGATCTCGCTTTCGGCGGCCATCACCCCGCCCAGCAGCGCGCCGAAGACCTGCGTGGTGGCGGCGACCTGCGCCTGATCGGCATCGGGGATGTCCTTTGCGGCGAAACCCGCCATCGGCGCCAGCGGCACGATTCCGTAGGCATTGTCGCCAAACCGCATCGGCGCATGGTAGCCGCGCGGGATGAAATGCTCGGCCACGGCGGCGATAAAGGCGGTTTCGGGCATGTCCCGAAGCTGGCTCGTGCCGTCGAGCTTGTCATCCAGCAGCACCGGACCGATCAGCGTGATCATCGCCGACGCGGCACCGCGATGGTCGATGGCCGCATCGGGCACCTGTGACAGCCGCTGTTCGGAAATGCCGAGCGCCTCGGCAAGATCGGTTGCGGCTAGGCCCGGTTTTTCGAACACACCCTCCTCGAAGGCGAAGCGGTCCGGTCCGTCCTTCAGGGGCGCCGTGGCCGACGCGGAAAAGCCTGTCGTGACCTCGCCCGCGTTGTTGGTGGCATCGTGGCTGCGCAGGAAGGCCAAGGCATCGTTGGCGGTGGCATCCTCGAGGAAGGCCTCGATCTCGGCCCGGCCATCCTCGCCCGAGAGGCCCACCGCGATCAGCCAGTCGGCAGAACTGGCCAGCGCCACGGGGTCGGGCGCATCGAGCCGCAGGCCCATCCCCGCCGCGATGGCGATGTCGAAATCGGTCAACCAACTGCGGCTGTCGATCAGGCCCGGCGCGTAGGACAGAGCGTTGGGCTTGTCGGGGCCGCCGCGGTCGATCACGCCACCCGTGGCCAGGTGTTTCACGTCCCGGCCGATCAGCGCGAAGACGGCCACGCGGCGCGGCAATCCGCAGATGCGTCCGTTGCGCAGATCGGGATCGTCGCGGTCCCGGTCGAGCACGGCGCGGTTGCGCCAGAGCCATGTCGCGCGTGCAGCGCCGCCCACATCGGCACAGAACGCGTCCCAGGCATTCCGGGTCTCGGGTCGGCTCATCCGCGGGAAGTCGCCGCGATGCTCTAAGGCCTCGAAGGTGGCGAGCGCGGCGCGGTCGGTGTCGGAGGGCAAGGCGATGCCACGCTCGGCGAAATTTCCGTCGGGAAACCAGCGGAACCAGATCGCGCCACCGGGGCCCGCGCGGAACGTCTCGCGCTCGGGCGTGCCGTCACGGCTGCGGCGCAGGACCGTCGCCGCTTCGCCGGCCCCGAAGCGGCGCATCTCGAGCCGCATGGGCATCAGAAGGATGGGACCGGCAGGGGTCTTGCGGTCTTCGCGCGCGGTGCCGTCCTGCCGGCGCCCGCCGCCGCGGCGACCGTTGCCGTCACCGCCCGGAGGACCGCCGTCACCGCCGCCTCGGCGGCCTTCCTCCTCACCACGTCGGCGCCCGCTGCCATCGCCGCCTCTGCGGCTCCCGCCACCGCCACCGCCGCCGCGCCGTCTGCCCGGTTCAACGCCCATCGAACACCCCCTTGAACGGAACCACGGCTGCCACCGGTTTCTGCCAGTAAGAGCGCGCAATGGTCGCCGAATTGCGCTCGAGCCCCCAGAGATCGAGGTCCGACCCCGCGGGCTTCCGCAGCGTCTGGTCGGAGACGATGTAGTCCGACGGCCCCCGGTGCAGATCCGCAAAGCCCAGCTCGTCCCAGTCCTCGAGCCGTCCGGGATTGCGCGTCTCGGCCGTCAGGCCCCCCGGGCCCGCACCTTGCCGGTCCAGCACGCGCATGCGCCGGACGCTCAGGCTGCCTACGTCGAGGCCGAAGCGCAGCCGCCCTGCGGGCTCCATGATGACGAAGAAGGCGCGGTCGATACGGCTGGGATCGGTCAGGAAATCGAGCCCGATATCGAAGCCGTAATAGGCCAGCGTCGGGCTCAGCTTGCCGCTGAAGGACGGCAGGGTCGGGGCCCGTTTCGGTTTCGGCGTCCAGACGCCGTCCTCGTCGGAGATGTCGATGCGCAGGATCGGCTCATCGAGCTTGCGCACCACGGCACCCTTGATGAGCACCACGAGATTGGCGTTGCCGTTGGGGTTCACCGGGCTCGACTGCTGGCCCAGCAGTTTCTGCCAATCGGTGATCGGCCCGATATCGTCATGCGCGGCCTGGTGATCCGGCAGGCCCCGGTTCCAGAACCGCGTGAGCGGCGTGCCGCGCATGTCGGTCGGAAATCCCCGCCAGCGCAATTCGCCGTTCATCTCGTGATTGGCGCCCAGCATCAGCGCCTCGATGAAGGCTCGGTTTTCCTCGAAGAAGGCTACGGTGTTGTCGGGCATGTCACGCACGCCCGCCATCAGCGCCGAGGGCTCTCGGGCGATCATGTACTCGACCAGCGGCACCGGCAGGCGCGGCGCGCGATAGAGAATGCCGCCCGCCTCGGCCTCAGCCTGGCTGCGGCCGGTGACCCGGAAGGCCGCCTTCAGGCCCGGCAGCGCGTCGAGGCGCTGGACCAGCACGTCGCGCAGCGGTGCGGTCTCGAAGGTGGTCACGCGGACGGCGATGCTGCGCCGGGCGGGCAGCCGCGTTTCCTGCGTCTGGCGGAGTGCACCACCCTGCCCCAGCCGGTCCAGCGCGATGCGCCGGTCGCGCCCGGCAATATGACGCTCGACCTCCCGCAGGCGCGAGCACTTGCGCACCGTGCCTGCCGCCGTCGCATCGCGGGCTCCGGGGATCGCGGGGGCGCGCAGCGCAAGCCCTGCCCCTGCCGGATTGCAGGTCTGCACCCGCGCGCCCACCCGGCGCAGATCGCGGCTGGCATAGGCGGGCGGCGCGCCGCTTTCCGCAAGAAAGCCCCCCACGCTCGTCCCGGCCTCGAACCCGATCCCCGCGCCCGCCGCCATGCCATCCTGCCGCCTTGCATAGGGCGTGAAGGGTTCGGCCAGCACGAGACCCACGTCGGGCGGCAGCTTGGCGAAGCGGCGGGCATTGGTGCGGGCCACCAGCACCGCCGCCGTCTCGAGGCGGTGCAGCAGGCGATTGGTCTCGACGATCTCTGGATATTGCCTCCAGGCCGCCTGCATCAGCTCTTCCTGGTGGTCGCGGATGCAGGCGGCGCCGAGTTGGGCCGCGACGCGAAAGCGGGGGTCGAGGTTCACCATCTCGACCCAGCGCGCGACATCGGTGCGCAGGCGCGGCGCGTCGAGATAGCCAAAGCCATAGGGCGGAAAGGCGACGAGCGGGTCCTCGTCGGCATCGTCCTCGGCTGTGTCCTCGCCGGTCAGATGCCGGGCCAGCAGCGCCTCTTCTTCCCGCGTGGGGCCGGTTTCGCCGTCGATCACCTGGTTCAGGACGGCGGCCATCGCCGCTTGCATGGCCTCGGGCGCGTCGCTCGGGCCGGCGCGATGACCGGTCGGCATCAGCGCCTTCTCGGCATCGGTCTCGCCCGCCTTGGGAAAGGCGCGGCGAAAATAGCCCGGATGGTCGAGGCGGAAGGGCTCCGCCTCGGCCAGCCTGTCGGCCTCCGTATCGTCGAGCGAGCGCAGCTGCTCGAGCAGCGCCTCGAGGTTCAGACCCTCATCGGTGCGGAACGACGAGGAGGCGTAGAAGGGCAGCGTCACCGGCCCGCCCTGCCCCGTATCCCAGGCCAGCGCCGCAGGACCGGCATCGTCCGGCGCGGGATCGAGCCCGAGGCCCGCGCGGCGCCCGGTCTCAAAGGCAGGCACGACAAACAGGCTGTAGCGCGTCAGCGGCGCAAGCTTGCGCGGGCAGAGAAGCCGCGCGAAGGCCTGATCGGGATCGTCCCGCAGCGCCTGCGTGGCCGCCGCCTCGTCTTGGGGCGAATTGAGCTGCACATGCGCGAAGGCCCAGCGATCCGCGAGCGGCGGCAGCGAGGCCGCGGCGTCATGGACCTGCACGCGCAGGCAGGGCGCCGTGCCCCGCCCGAGCGCCTGGAACTCGTCGTCCCGCAGCGCGATCAGCACGAGCCAGGGCGCGGGCCGGTCGTGATCGCCATCGCCCAGAGCAAAGCGCCATGGCAGATCGGGCGCGCGGAACTCGACGAAGGGAAAGTAATCCGGCTCGAAATCGGTGACGCCGAGCGGCGGCTCGAAGCGGGCGATCTCGTCCGGATTGATGCCGATCACGTCGCCCGGACCGCGAAAGCGCGCGTCGATGGGCACCGAGGTATCCTCGCCCGCCCTGTCCGACGCGATATCGACCTCGAAACGCGCGACGAGTCGGCCATCGTCTGCGACCTCGGCCTCCGCCACGGCGCCAAGGCGCAGGTTCGGAAAGAAGCGGAAGGCGTTGGGCATCGGGCGTCCTCCTCAGGCGGCGCTCAGGTAATCGACGACACCTGAATTGATCTCGGGCTCGACGGCGATGTCGTCTGCGCTGAAGGCCGACAGGGTCCGCCGGGCCGCGCGGTCCGCCGAGCGCAGGATCGCGGACAGGTCGGCCCCGGACCCGGCGCTCTGCCGGCCGATCACATCGGCGGCCTTGTGGCCGAGAAAGTGGTCCGCACGCGTCGTGACCCGGTCCGCTTGCGTCACCTCGCGGCGCGCCATGCCGCCCGGATGCAGCCGGCCTTCGGCGAACTTGCCCGCAAAGCGCTGGAACTGGACCTTGTCGAGTCCCTCGATCAGGGGCGGTCTGCCGCTTGGACGTTCGCCCACCATGATCACCTCGTATTCGTATTCCTCGAAGACCGACGCGCCGATGATGGCAAAACCGGTATCGGTGACCTCAAGCCCGGCATCGTGGCTCTCGAAGGCAGGCGCGCGCAGCCGCTCCGCCCGACCCGTCTCGAAGAAATGCGCGCGCACGAAGTCGCCCGGCAGATCGGCGGCGGGAAGACGGTTGCCACCCGGCCCGCGCATGGCCAGCGTCAGCCGCTTTCCACCGGTGAGACGCGCCTCTCCGAGCTTTTCCAGCGTGACGCCCAGCGGCACGGCGCTTTGCGTGATCCGAAGCTGGCCCAGGGGTTCGATCAGCATCTCCTCGACCTGCCGGAAGGTGATCTGCCCGCCCGTCCCGGGGCTTGGCGCCGCGGCCTCCAGCGCGCCGGCCGCCGCGAGCGCGCGGGTCAGCTCCGCCACCGCCGAGGCCGTCGCCGTGGGCGCGGCCCGGGCTTGCCCGAAGGTGTGGGTGACCGCGAAGCGGACCTTGATACCGCAGACCTTCACCCAGACCTCGCCCGAGATGAAGAACGGGTTCGGCCCACGCATGGTGATCGCGAAGTAAAGCGCGGCCTTCACCTTCCCGTCCACCATCAGCGAGATGCCGCCATAGACGTCGACCGTGAAGGCGAACGGGTTGAAGTAGATCAGCGCATCGAAGCCGATCTGCCCCTCCGCGCTGACCCGGCCCAGCAGCGGCACCTTGGGGCCGCGGGCGTAAAGCTCCGCGCTTGCGCCGAATTGCACCGAGTTCAGCGTCTGCGCGAAATAGCCCGCAATGGTGAGGCGCACATCGTCGCCGGGGCTGCCGAAGCCCGCCGAAAGGCGCCGCAGGTCGGGCAGGTTGTCGGGCTTGGGGTATTTCGGATGCAGACCGCCCAGCGAGGCGATCTGGAAGATGCCCGGCCCCCAGCCGGTGCGCACCGCCGCATCGCCGGTGATGGTGAAGATCAGCACCTTCGAGCCCTGCAGCGAGGCGTCGAAATCGATCCGACCCTCGGCGAAGTCGATCACCCCGAAGAACGACAGCTGGAAGAGGACGATGGCGTGATCCTCGTCCGGCAGCGCCATCTTGACGGACCCCAGGATGATGATCCGCACCTGCGCGCCCACCTCGATGACCACGCCGAGGGTGATATGAACCAGCGCGGGTTGCCCCCAGCTGATCCGCACGACCGGGCCGAAGAAATGCTGGCCGGGTTGGGCCGGCATGATCGACGCCATGTCGGCGAGGATCTGCGGCGCGTCCTCGATCGGATCGGCCGGGAAGAGCAGATCGTCGAGCCGTCCATCGAAGAGCACGCCGCGCATGGCGTCGGTATCGACGGTGCGGTTGATGCCCATCATGCCGCCGCACCCGGTCAGGAAGAAGCCGAAGGCCAGCGGGACGTTGAATTCGGCGAAGACCGAGGCCGCAAAGGAAAATCCCGGATCGCCGCCCGGCATCTCGGTGTCGAGGATGGCGAAGGCCGACAGGCCGAATTTCTGGAAGCTGAGCGCCAGCGCGCCGCGATATTGTGTGCCGTCCTTCATGACGAGACCGCCGCCGGTCACGGGGTCGAAATCGAGCGATGCGCCGTAGCCCTCGGGCGGCTTGAAACGCGGCGTGACCTCGAGCGCGCCGAAATTGCCCTGCTGGCCCTCCGGCATCGGCACGAGGTCGACGATCACGCCGATCTCATCGAAGAAGAGCCAGATCGGCCCGAGGGTCATGGAGCCGGTAATGGCTGCCGACGTGCCGAAGCCCTCGGTTCCGGCCCAACCGGCCAGCGTCACGCTGTCCACGGTGAACGGCCCGATATCGGCGCCGATGGGCACCTGCACCTCGAGGCCCAGCCCGCCTGTGAAGTCCCACCCGTGGCGGCTGGACCAGGTGGCGCTGACCCCGCCGAAGACCTCCACCTCGGTGTCGCCGAGCACGGTGTTGATGAGCCCGTCGCTGTCCGGCCCCGCCGCGATGCGCAGCGCGATGGCTTCCACGAGGTCCAGCGTCACCGACAGATCGGCGGGCTGGCTGTCCACGGACATTGTGAAGGCGAAGCGATCGAGCCGCAGATGCGAGGCCGCGCGCGCGCCGATCACGATCCAGCCGGGCTCCGCCGTGCCGGCGCCCGGGGCGCCCGCAAGCGTCGCAGCCGCTCCCGCCTCGGCCGCGCCCTGCCCGAGGATCGGCTCGGGCCCGTCGGGATAGATCGCCAGACCGGCACCGCCCGCAGCCTCGCCCGAGGCCGACAGGCTCAGCGAGACATCGTTGCCCAGATCAATGGGCGGAAGGCTGAATTGCCCCGACAGGACGGGCAGAACCGCAAGACCCGCGGGCGTGTCGCCGCCGGGCCGCGCCGCCCCGGTCATCATCAGCGACAGCAGGCCCGAGGTCGTGCCGTCCAGCACCGTGCCCGAAAGAAGCTGCCCGTCCAGCGCGCGCATGGCGGCGGCGGGCGCGCGGTCGCCCAGGGCCGCGGTGGCGATGGCGGGCGTGTTCATCAGCCGCGCGCGCAGGCCCATCGCCTGGAACAGCGCCGACAGCGCCACGAGAAAGCCGTTGGCGTCGAAGGCCGTGCCACCGAAGGACCAGGTGCCCGCGATCTGCGCCGGCGGGTCGCGCAGAAGCGCGCCGGTCGCCGCCCAGTCGAGCCGTCGCCGCACGGGCTTTCCGGGGCCGCGCGGGATGACCTCGATCGCGCCGCCGAGCGCAAGGAAGGCGGTCACGACCGGGTACACGTCGTCGAGCCACGTCAGCAGCAGGTAACCCGGCAATTCCCGTGCGATCCGCTGCCACGTGGCCCGGTCGCCCAGAACGCCCGGCAAGGCCGCCACGTCGCCGTCCGTCAGCGTGGCAAGGCCCGCAATGGCATCGAAAGCCGTGGCCGCCTGCGCGATCCAGAACGCCTCGCCGAGGTCGCTCGGCGGGCTCTCGGCCGTCTCGGTCAGATCGCGCAGCAGGTCCCGAACCGGCAGGATCGCCGCGAGCGCCTCTTCATGGGCGGCCGTCAGCGGGACATCGACCCCGAGATCGCCCAGAAGCGCCTCCATCGCCGACAGATCGTCCACCGCCTCGGTGACGGGGGCGAAGAATTGCGCGAAGAGGGTCAGAACACTGCTCATGTCACTCCACCGTCTCGATCCACCATGCGGCGAGCTTGGCACTGACGGTGCCCGTCGCCGTCTTGATCCAGCCGCCGCCCTCCTCGACCAGCACCATCGTTACATGGAAAGGCGGCATGGCCTGCAATTGCGCCTCCGTAAGGCCAAGTGCGGCGCGCGTGGCGGCAATCATGAACGCCCCGCGGTCGGGGCCCGCGGCCAGCGCCCGGAACGCGTCAAGCTCGCTCGGACCGATGAAATTGTTCTCCAGAAGGTATTCCGGGGTGATCTCTGCCGCAGACAGGTGCGGCGGCTTTGCATTCTTGAAGGTGCGGCGCACCTGATTGCTGATCATCGCCGCCAGCGCCTCGCCGATCTCGTCGGTATATTGGACGGGATCGGTGGCAGCGGTACGCAGGATATTCACGCAATCCCCAAGAAAAAGCCCGCGCAGATCCATGATATCCCGCATCGCCCGCTTGCATTCGTCGATAAGGGCGACGCCGGTTTTCGTGGCATCGAAGGGCACGCCGTAACGCGCGGCCTGATTGGCGATCGTGGTGATCGGGGCGGCGCCGTTCCGCATGAAATGATCGAAATTGAAGGCGAAACTGTAGCCGCCATCGAAGATCGCGCTCAGATCGTCGAACCCCCGGCCCGGCGCGGCGCCCATCCAGTCCTGCGCGCCGAAGCGGCGCACCGTGCTGCCGATCTTCCTGAGGCTTTCCGAAGATGGCACGGCGGAGACAAGCGCGTTGAAATCCTGAATGGCCTTGCACTCGATCACCGAAAAGACCCAGCGGCCCAGGTCATCGAGGCCGCGATAGATCCCCAGATCGGGCCCCAGAAGCTCGTCCTTCATCGGAAAGGAAATGCGGATATTCGCGATCTCGTGGCCGATATGGCGAAAGATCGCGGCCGCCTGCACTTCGAACCGGGTGCCCCAGCCGCGTCCCGACCGCGTCATGAGCGCGCCCGCCGCGGTCTGGATCCCGTCGATCTGCATCACATCGGCCTTGAGGAGGGCGGCTTCCGCGGCGTCGCCCGCGATGTCGATGGCCTCCTGTTCAAAGAGATCCGCTGCGCGCGCCAGCCCCCGCACCACGTCCATGACCGAAATCCAGGGCGCGTCCCCGGTCGGATCGCCGATGCGCCTCGCGCGCCCGTAAAGCGCCCGCATGTCGTCGGGGCCGAGATTGCCCACATTGCCGTCCGGCGCCTGTTCGCGCAGCAGCTGCATCACCTTCGCGGCGTGTTCCGACGTGAACCCTTCGCTGGCGGGCAGGTACGCCAGCAATGCCTGCTCATCGGCAAGCTTGAGCACGTCCGACGTGTCCTTCCAGACGGCGGGCTCCCCGATATGCGTGAAGGGGATCTTCACGAAGCTCGGGAAATGCGGCCCCACCTGGCCGAGGAATTCCCGGAACGCCTCGGGCCGCCAGTCATCGAGATCGTCGAGCACCCCCAGCGACAGCCGCTGCACCTTCGAGAACCCGCCGAACAGGAACCGATGCGGAAACCGCACCATCTGGTCGATATATTCCTGTGGCAGGTGCCGAATGCTCATGGTGAAAACGCTCCCAGCGGGTTGAGCGGCTTTTTTTGCTCGACCAGTGCCTGCAGCAGCCAGCGGCGATAATCGTGGCTCAGGCCCGGATCGATGATCGTGCGGCGGCTGGCATCCATCAGATGGCCGATGCTGCGCCCGGCAACCCGCGCAGCACTTCCCAAAGTATCGGAGGCCGCCATGAGCGCGTCGCCCAGCCGCGCCGCGAGCGCATCCCGCTCATCCGCCGTCTTGGCCGCGAGCGCCTCGACATCGTCGAGGATCGTCGCGGTGTCGTCGGCGGCACTCGGCGGCGGGGTCCAGCGGGCCTTGAGGATATCCGCGCCGCGCCCGAGCTGCGCCGCCATGTAGCCCGAGATCGGCAACCCGATCCCGATCGCCATGAAGACGAGGTCCTGCGTGGTCACGGGGCGTCCGTAGCGGTCGCGCGACGTGTTGTAGGCGTAGATGAACTCCGCGATATCGAGCGCGATCGCATAGGGATGAAAGCCGACGACCACATCGACGATCAGCAGGAAGATGTCCGGCCAGGAGAAGATATGCTCGGTCGGCACGGTGTCGCCGTCAATCGTCAGCGGCACGAGGTGCACCGCGGTGAAGTCCGACATCTCGAGCATCGGCAGAACCTGCCCCGTCAGCCGCGACAGCGCCCGGTCCGCCGGAACCATCTCGGTCGGGAATTCGGACGGAAACTCGGTCGGTGCGCCGTCCTGGAATCCGTTGCCCAGCGACACGATCCGCTCCCGGAGCGGGATGAAATGGGGCCACAGGCGATGCACGTCGCTGATGCTTGGCGCATCGTAGATCTCGGCACTGATCGCGACCGTGGTGCTTTGGGCTGCGGCGAGCCGGATGTCGCCGGCGCGCAGAACCCGCAGCAAGGGCAGGCGTTCGCGCGAATGATCGCTGTCGCGGTCGCTCCAATATTCGACGAAATCGAAATCCGCGCGATAGCCGTTCGTGCCGAAGCCCTGATTGGGATATTTCAGATCGAAGCTGGCGTCGGGATCTCCGAGCGGCGCGGTGGGCTGGCCGTCGGCGACATTGACCTCGATGCCTGCAAAAAGCGCGTATTGCGTCCCGTCGGGTTTCTCGACCACCAGGATACCGTCGCTGAAATAGGTGCCGAGGGGATCGGCATTGCCGGGTGGCGGCGTTGCCGGACGGAAAAACGGCTGGAAGATCTGCTTGGGGTCGATGGGCTCTCCCCAAGGCGGAAAGCCGTAATCGCGCGTGCGCAGCACCTCGACCCTGACCGCCTCCGAGTGCGAGGTGAGCACGGTCACGCCGGGCCCCGCCACGATCAGCACTTTCGGAATAGCGGTATCGGGGTCGGTGCGCGGATCGTCCGGATCGGCGGGGATGTATTCCCAGGTGAACATCTCCTCCATCGGCATCCGCGGATAGTCGTCTTTGGGCGGCGCGTCATAGAGCGTCTCGGTCTCGATCCGCGGCATGTCCTCGATATCGATATGCACGAGATGGCCGTAGGGATCGCTCTCCCCGGCGATCTTCATCGCTGTGTGGTAGAGCGACAGGCGGTTCGGCATGTCCTCGTGGATCCGCGCGACCAGCGGTTCCAGCTCCGGCTCTTCGATATCGTCGTCGATCCCGCCGCCCACCTCGAGGAACGGGCACAGGAGGACCTGCGCCTCCAGCAGGAAGAAGATCACGTCGAGCCACGGCATGGGCCGCGTGGCCGACAGATCGCCCGGCAGAAGCGGCGCGAAGGGCGCGGTGCCGGACGAATCCCAGCGCGCCAGCGCCCGGCGAAAACGGCCGGCCCGGCTGAAACTCAGGATCGGCGCGCCCTGCGCGGTGACGATGGTCTTGCGCAGGTTGTCGGTGCCGAACATGACCTGCAGGAAGAAATTCAGCAGGTCGTCCGGCGCGCTGGTTTGCGCCGGAAGCGCCTTGAGCGCGGCCTCGCGCAGGTCGGCGGCCTGTGGCGCGGCGCCGTAGACCGACGCCGAATACCAGCTGCGCGCATCCAGAAGCCACAGCAGCCCGACCCCGTTCACTTGCGGCGCGGCCTCGGGTTCCGGGCTTGGCGGAAGCGCCGCGGGCAGCAGGGATGCGAGGATATGCGCCATCGCGACGACGAAGGGCTCGACCGCCCGCGCCTTCAGCGCCGACGAGACCGCGTTCGTGTCCTCGCCCGCGGGGCCCACCGCCCCCGTCAGACGCAATTCCAGCACCCGCGCCCCCGGCCCGCCCGAGGCGCGCCCTTCGGCGAGAGACCATTCCCCCACGTCTTCGGGGCCGGGCAGGATCAGACCGAGCCCGAAGTCGGGCGGGCCGGTGCCCTTTGCCGCGTAGGGCTTGGTGAAGATGCGCACCATGAAGCCGATTTGCGGATCCTCGGTGAGCCGCGTCTCGGCATGGCCGGTATCGGCCACCTCCTCGAAGGTCAGCGCATCGTCGAGACGCATCGCCGTCACGCGCAATGCGCCACTCGGTTCGGACAATGGCCGGAAATCCGTGATCTCGATCTCGACCGGGCATTCCCCGGCAAGGCGCAGCGCGCGCAGGGCCGGTGCCAGCGTGGCGGTGATGGACGTCACGAGGGTCAGGCTATAGCCGGACACCGCAACGCCGCCGCCCCAAGAGATCGAAACACCGGTGACGGCTGTCAGAATGGACGGATCGGTGAAGAGGCCCGCATGGGGACGCACATTCTCCACGCTCGGGCCTCCACGACAGGAAACAAATAGCTAAAATATCTCGACGAAGCGTGATCGGTTAAATCCGACCGGTCAAGCCAAGCGTGGTCGTAGGGCCAACCCGCGCTCAGAACAGGGCTTGCGCCGCCGCCACGATCCCCTCGCGCGAGGGCAAGGTGGCCGCATAGGCGGGCCCCGTCGCGATGAAGCAATCCTCCGCCGTGATACGCGCGACGCCCGCGCGTCCGGTCTCGGCGAAGAGCGTCATGAGAGCCTCGGATTGCGATCCCGTGCGGCGGCATTCATCGACGATCAGCACCTGCGCGCAATCGCGCGTCGCGGCGAGGATCGCCTCCGGATCGAGCGGCGCAAGCCAGCGCAGATCGACGATGCGCGCGGCGATGCCCGATGCCGCGAGGTCGTGCCGCGCCTGTTCGGACAGGTAGACGCCGTTTCCATAGGTCACGATGGCCAGATCCGTCCCCTCGCCCATCCGGCGCGGCTGCGACAGCGGCGCGGTCTCCGCGCGGTCGGGATAGGCGCGCATCCAGCCGCCATCGCCCGGCTCCAGAAGGTCGCGCATCGGGTAAAGCGCGATGGGCTCGATCATCACGACGACGCGCTGTTCCTCCTGCGCGAGACGCACCGCCTCGCGATACATCCGCACCGCGTCGGCGCCGTCCGACGGGCAGCCGATGATGATGCCGGGGATGTCGCGCAGCACGGCCAGCGAATTGTCGTTGTGAAAATGCCCGCCGAAGCCCTTCTGGTAGCCCAGCCCAGCGACCCGCACGACCATCGGGTTGGCATATTGCCCGTTCGAGAAGAACGGCAGCGTCGCCGCCTCGCCCCGGATCTGGTCCTCGGCATTGTGCAGATAGGCCAGGAACTGGATCTCCGGCATCGGCAGATAGCCCTGCTGACCGAGGCCGATGGCCAGCCCGAGGATGGATTGCTCGTCGAGCAGCGTGTCCATCACGCGCATCGCTCCGAAGCGCGCCTGCAGCCCCTTGGTGATGCCGTAGACGCCGCCCTTGCGGCCCACATCCTCGCCCGCGATGACGATCTCCGGCGTCTCCAGCAGCAGGTCGGCGAGACCGAGGTTGATGAGCTTGTTCATCGGCTGCGGCTGCTCCATCGCGCGCAGGTCGGCGGCGCCGAAACTCTCCGCGCGGTCCTCGGGGGACGGCGCGTTGCGGCGCGGCGCCTCCCGCCGGGGCGGGATCAGCGAGGCCGCGACCTCCGCGGCGCTGTGCAGCCGCGGACGGTCCATCGCGCGCCGCGCCGCGTCGAAGCAATGCTCCGCAACCTCTTCGTATGATGAAAGAATATCGCCTTCTTCAAGTCCTGCATGAAGAAGGTGGCGCGCCGTGTAGAGCAAGGGATCGCGCGCTTCGTCCGCCGCGATCTCGGCCTCGCTGCGATAGGCGCTTTCCACATCCGCGCCGGCATGGCCGTAAAGCCGCACGCAACCCAGATGCAGCAGACCGGGCCGCCTGGTCCTCCGGATCTCGGCGGCCAGCTTCTGCGCCGCCGCATGGGTCGCCACCACGTCGCAGCCGTCGACACGGTCGTAGGACAGCCCCGGACGCGCGCGCAGGACGGCATCCACCCATCCCTCGGGCGAGGCGACGGAAATGCCGATGCCGTTATCCTCGCAGACGAACATCAGCGGCAGCGGCGCCCCTTGCCACGCGGTCCAGCCCGCCGCGTTCAGCGCGCCCTGCGCGGTGGAATGGTTCAGCGAGGCGTCGCCGAAAGAACACATCACCAGCCGGTCCTCCGCCTGCCCGCGTCGCCGGTTGAGGCCAAGCGCGAAGGCCGCGCCCACCGCCTTCGGCAAATGTGACGCGATCGTAGAGGTTTGCGGCGGGATGTTGAGACGCTTTGAGCCCAGCACCTTGTGCCGCCCGCCCGAGATCGGGTCCTCCTTCGAGGCGGCGAAGGACAGCGCCATGTCATGCGCCGGATCGTGGCCCGCCTGCACCGCGCGGGCGGTCTGAAACGCGCCGTCGCGGTAATGCAGGAAGGCCGGATCCGTGACCCTGAGGGCGGCGGCGACGCCCGCCATGCCCTCGTGACCCGAAGACCCGATCGTGTAGAACCCCTGTCCCTGCGATTGCAGCCAGCGCCCGACGCGGTCCATGTGGCGCGACAGAAGCTGTGCGCGCCAGAGCGCCAGCAGCCCGTCGAGGTCCAGCCCGGCCTCGGTCAATGCGCCCGGATCGGTTCCGGGCAGATCGCCCGCCCGCACCCGTTCGAGAAACCGCTCATGCACCCGCGTCGCTGCGTCCATTGATCCCGCCGTCTTCCGCCATGAAAAAGGGCGCGGAGGATCTCCCCCGCGCCCGCCACCTTGGCCCCCGCAATGAGAGGCCGCAAGGGCTCGAAGAGCTGCGCCTCAGAAGAAGGCCTGCAGACCGGTCTGCGCACGACCGAGGATCAGCGCATGTACGTCATGCGTGCCCTCGTAGGTGTTCACCGTTTCGAGGTTGACCATGTGCCGGATCACCTGGAATTCGGCGGAAATGCCGTTGCCGCCATGCATGTCCCGCGCCATCCGCGCGATATCCAGCGCCTTGCCGCAATTGTTGCGCTTGATGATCGAGATCATCTCGGGCGCGGCCTTGGCCTGGTCCATCAGGCGACCGACCTGCAGCGCCGCCTGAAGCCCGAGCGAGATCTCGGTCTGCATATCGGCGAGCTTCTTCTGGAAAAGCTGCGTCTGCGCAATCGGCTTGCCGAACTGCTTGCGGTCGAGGCCGTATTGCCGCGCGCCGTGCCAGCAGAACTCGGCCGAGCCCATCACACCCCAGGCGATGCCGTAGCGTGCGCGGTTGAGGCAGCCGAACGGACCCTTGAGGCCTTCGACATTGGGCAGAAGCGCGTCCTCGCCTACCTCAACGCCCTCCATCACGATCTCGCCGGTGACCGAGGCGCGCAGCGACAGCTTGTTGCCCACTTTCGGTGCCGACAGTCCCTTCATGCCCTTTTCCAGCACGAAGCCCCGGATCTTGCCGCCATGGGCGTCGGACTTGGCCCAGACCACGAAAACGTCCGCGATGGGCGAATTCGAGATCCACATCTTGGAGCCGGTGATCTTGTAGCCGCCGTCGATCTTCTCGGCGCGGGTCTTCATGCCCGCAGGATCCGATCCGGCATCGGGTTCGGTCAGACCGAAACAGCCGATCCAGTCCCCCGAGGCGAGTTTCGGCAGATATTTCTGCCGCTGCGCTTCCGTGCCATAGGCGTAGATCGGATACATCACGAGCGAGGATTGCACCGACATCATCGAGCGGTAGCCGGAGTCAACGCGCTCGATCTCGCGGGCGACGAGTCCGTAGGAGACGTAGCCGGCACCGAGCCCGCCATATTCCTCGGGAATGGTGGTGCCCAGAAGGCCCATCTCGCCCATCTCGCGGAAGATCTCCGGCTCGACGGTCTCGTCCTCATAGGCCTTGATGACGCGGGTTTGCAGCTTCTCCTGCGCATAGGCCCGTGCGCTGTCGGCGATCATGCGCTCGTCTTCTTCGAGCTGATCGCTCAGGCGGAACGGGTCCTGCCAGTCGAAGGTGCCGAGATTGGGGGCGTCCTTGGCTTTCAGTTCAGGCGTTTCGCTCAGGTCTTTCATCGCGCGTCCTCCTAATTTCTTGCGCGAGTGATACCTTGCGCCGATGGCAACAAAAAGCGACAATACCGCAAGAACCCATGCACGAGACGCAAGTATCCCCTCTGTCGCGGCGCCTTCTGCCGCCTTTGACCGCGCTTCGGGCCCTGGAAGCGCTGGACCGGCTCGGCACCGCGTCGGCGGTCGCGCGCGAGCTCGATCTGAGCCAGAGCGCGATCTCCCGCCAGATCAAGACCTTGGAAGAACAGCTTGGCCTGACGCTGGTCAACCGCGAGGGCCGCGCGCTGGCGCTGACGCCCGAGGCACAGGATTACGCCGCCGAGGTGCGCAGCGCGCTCAAGCGGATCGCGCAGGCCTCGCTGGCGCTCAGGATGCCGTCGAAGGCGGGCGCGCTGTCGCTATCGATCCTGCCATCTTTCGGGATGCGCTGGCTGGTCCCGCGATTGCCCGATTTCACCCGCCGCCATCCGGAGGTGACGATCTCCTTCACCACGAGGCTGCGACCGCCCGATTTCGCCGCCGAGCCCTTCGATGCCGCGATCGAATTCGGCGCCTCGGCGCGGCCCGGCACGGAGCGGCTGTTCCTGCGGCCCGAACGGGTGCGCCCGGTGGCGGCCCCCGCGCTTCTGCCCGATGGCCCGGTGAGCCTCGCGGCGCTGGCAAAGCTGCCGCTTCTGCACATCGACACGCGTCCCACCGCCTGGGAGGATTGGTTCGCGGCGCAGGGTGCCGCGCAACGGGCCCTGCCCGGCACGAGTTTCGATCAGTTCACCACCATCCTCGAAGCCGCGCTGCACGGGCTGGGCGTGGCGCTGCTGCCGGATTACCTGAGCGAGGAAGACCTCGCCCGTGGGCAATTGCGCCTTGCCTGCGACGCGCCGCCCGCGACGCTTGGCGCCTATCACCTTGCATGGCCGACGGATCGGCCGATCACGCCCGCGCTGAAGGCCTTCCGCGACTGGCTGGCCAATGCGGCCGAGGGCGAAGAGGACAGCCTGCCGCGCTGATCCGGCTCATTCGGGCAGCGCGAAGACCTGGCCGGGATAGATCAGGTCGGGATCGCGGATCTGGTCGCGATTGGCCTCGAAGACCTTCACGTAAAGCGGGCCTTCCCCGTAGCGCGCCCGCGAAATGCCCCACAGCGTGTTGCCGGGTTGGACCGTGACCGCGTAGACCGGGGCCTCCGCCTCGGCGCTGGCCGCGTCGAGCGCCGCGCGGCTTTCGCGCTGGAACGGGCTCTCGATCCGGGCGAGCACCCGGCCCGTCGCATCGACCCGGTCGAGCCGGAGCGTGTAGATGCCCGCATCGGTGCCCGGCAATCCGGTCTGCCAGCGCCCGCTGTCGCCGACATCGGTCAGCACCACCTCGGCATTGTCGAGATAGACCCGGACATTGCCATTGGGCGTCGCGCGCCCGGACAGCTGGACCTGGCCCGCGGCATCGTAGGAAATGCTGTCGAGCGCCACGAAATCGCCCTCGGGCAGGGACGCGGGATCGGTGGCGGGTTGCACGACCTCGATCTCGCCGGGGCGGGAGATCAACACCGCGGAGGGTTGCGGCGCGCCCTCCGGCGCGGGGTCCAGGGCCACCGCAACCTCGGGCACGGCGGTGATGGCGGGCGTCGTTTCCGGTGCCGCGGCCTCCGACTCTGCGGCACCGGCAACCGCCTCGGGAGCCGGAATGCCTGCGGCGGGGTCCGGGGACGTGGCAGGTGTGTCGCCCGCAGAGGTCTCTGTCGCGCCGCCGCTCTCTTCGGCAGACGGTTCCGGCGCCTTGGGCGCAGGCTCGGCCAAAGCCAGCGCGACCTCCTCTTGCCCGGGTTCGTCCGCTTCCGGTGCGGGGGTCACGGGGGATTCGGCGACCGGCTCAGTCGCGGCTTGCCGCGCCTCGGCCACTTCAACCGGCGCAGTCGGCGCGAGGATGACATCCGCCTCGGCCATGACCGGTCCGTCCGGCCCCTCCCCGGCAATGGTGAGGACCCGCGCGGTGCCGGAGGTGCCCAGATCGAGCAGGAACACGAAATTTCCGGAGGCATCGGCGCTTTCCGACGCGATGACCGTGCCGTCGAGCATGACGTCGATGCGGCGGCCCGGCGCTGCGCGGCCCGCGATCACTGCTGCCCCGACCGGGTCGACACGCACGATGTCTATGCTGGGCGCCACCGGGGCTGACGTATTGCCCGAGGGCGCGGTTTCCGGCGTCTCGGGCATTTCTGCCGCATCCCCGGCGGCTGTCGAGGATGGCGCAGGCGGGGCTGCCTCGGCTGTCTCGGACAAGTCGGGATCGGGGCGCGGATCCGCATCCATTTCGGCCGGCTCTGCTTCGGTCGCCGCAGAGGCCTCTGCGCCCGGTTCCGCCACTGTGTCGGGCTGCGGCGCAGCGGTCTCCTGCTCGGGCGCGGTCGCATCGGCGATCTGCGGACCGGGTTCGACTGCCGCCTCGGGTGTATCCGTGGCAACCGCCGGGCCCGCATCGTCACCTGTATCCGGCGCCAGCGTGCCCGTGCCATACAGCGCCAGAAGCGCGAGGCCGAGCACGCCTGCGATACCCGCCACAACACCGCCGGGGCCCCCCAGAAAGGTGCGCTTATCCATGTCCGCCCGCATCCCCATCGAACGGCCGACCCGGCAACTTGCATGCCGGTCGGCGCTGTTGCGACTGTATATCAACGCAGCTATGCACGGTCAAAAGACGAAACGACCCGGAGTGCGTCCATGCAACAGGCCTCGATCTGCGTCTATTGCGGTGCCCGCGACGGGGGGCGCCCGGTCTTTGCGGAAACCGCGGAGGCCCTCGGGCAGGCGATCGGCGATGCCGGCTGGCGGCTGGTCTACGGTGCCGGCGATGTGGGCCTGATGGGCCGCGTGGCGCGGGCCGCACAGGGCGCGGGTGCGGACACGTTCGGCGTCATTCCCCAGCACCTTCTCGACTGGGAGGTCGGCAAGCGCGACCTTACCCGCTTCATCGTCACCGAGACGATGCACGAGCGCAAGAAGGTCATGGTGATGAATGCCGACGCGATCGTCGTGCTTCCCGGCGGCGCGGGCACGCTTGACGAGTTCTTCGAGGTGCTCACCTGGCGCCAGCTCGGTCTGCATGAAAAGCCGATCATCCTTTTAAATATAGATGGTTACTGGGACAAGCTCATCCAGCTTCTGGATCACGTGGTCGCCGAAGGCTTCGCCGGGGCCGAGACCCGGGCGGCGGTTCACGTCTCGGGCGATGTGGCGGGATGCGTCGCGGCCCTGCGCCGCCTTCTGTCGTCGCGGAACGTGGCGGTCGAATAGATCGCCAGCGCGGTCCAGATCAGGGCGAAGGCCATGGCATGGGCCGCCCCGAAGGGCTCGCGGAAAATCATAATGGCCACAAGGAATTGCAGCGTCGGGTTCAGGTATTGGATGAGCCCCAGCGTTGCCATCGACACGCGTTGCGAGGCATAGCTGAACAGGATCAGCGGCACCGAGGTCAGCGGCCCCGACAGGATCAGCAGACCCGTCATCGTCCAGTCGGTGCCGAACAGACCGGTGCCGTCGAGAACGTGCAGCTTGAAAAGGTATCCCGCCGACAGCGGCAGCACCAGCAGCACCTCGCCCGCGACCGACATGACGGGCCCCATGGTCAGGCGCTTCTTGGCCACGCCGTAAAGGCCGAAAGACACCGCGATGGTCAGTGCGAACCAAGGCGGATGACCCAGCTGCAGCGTCAGGATCGCCACCGCGACAGCGGCCAGACCCACCGCCGCGCCCTGTAGCCGCCCGAGGCGTTCGCCGAAGGCGATCATGCCGAAGATCACCGCGACCAGCGGGAAGATGTAATAGGCGAGGCTCGCCTCGGTGGTTCGGCCGGTCTGGACCGACAGGATGAACAGGAACCAGTTCACCGAGATCACCCCCGCCGCGAAGGCCATCGCCACCAGCGTGCGCGGATCCCTGAGGCCCGCGAACAACCCAAGCAGCCGCCCCTGCAGGCCGAGATAGAGAAAGAAGAAGATCAACGCCCAGAACGTGCGATGCGCCAGCACTTCGAGCGTCGGCACATCGGCCAGAAGCTTGTAATAGAGCGGGGAAAGCCCCCAGAACGCGCAGCACAGGACCATCGCGAGGACGCCCGCCTTATGCGCGTTCATGTGTGTTGGCCTTGCATGGCATGGCTCTGCCAGAGCCGGGGCGCAAACGCAACGAAGGCCCGGCTTTGCAGAAAACCGGGCCTTCGCATCATCGTCTTGAAGGGTCTGATCCTACATCTCGGCCAGCGTGTCGCGCAGCAGCGTCTCGATCTCGTCAAGCGGATGGTTGGTCAGGGTCTTGTCGACCTCTGCCACGACCTTGTTGCGCACTTCCTGATGCAGCGTGTCGCGCAAGTCGCCCAAGACCTGCGGCGGGGCCACGAGAACGATTTTGTCGAACGCGCCCTTGTGGGCCTGCGCGTAGAGGATATCCGCAAGATCGTGCGCGAACCGCTCCTTGGCCAGTTCGTGCCAATCGGTGTCGTCGACCGCCGAGCGCTGCGAGGGCCCGCCGTCGTTCATGCGCCCGGGCCGGTTGGCCGATTGCGCACGGTCCGAGGGATTGTCCTGCTCCTCGAGCCGCACGACGTTCAGGTCCGGGTTCTCCGCATCCACGTCATTGCGCAGGAACAGCGCCTTCTCGCCATCGGCGATCAGTACCCATGTGCCCGTCTCGATCCGTGCCATTACACCTTTTCCTTGTCGCCGCTGCCATCCTGGTCCTGTGCCTTCGGGGCGGTCCGGCCATTCGAGGTCTCGTCCACGGCCTTGCCTTCGTCGCGGGTGCCGACCTTGCGGGCGATCTCGCCGTCGCTGCGGCCTGCGTGACCCGGCGCCTCTTCCATCTCCTCGGGCGTCTGGCCGAGCACCTGCTCGGTCTCGCGGGTGCCGTCCTTCGATTTGATGCGCTCTGCCATTGCGGGTCTCCTGCGTTGATTGCATGTGTCTCATAAACCAACGCGGCCCCCGGGCGGCAGTTCCGCCAAAGCTGCGCGGCAAGGCGACAAACGAAAGACGCCCCGGGCAGGACCCGAGGCGTTTTTCGTTTTCCTACAGCGTATTGCGAAAGTATCTTCAGGCGATCAGGCCTTCGAGAGACGCTCCGCCACGTTTTCCCAATTGACCAGGTTGTCAAGGAAATTGGTCAGGTAGGCGGGACGCTTGTTGCGGAAATCGATGTAGTAGGAATGCTCCCACACATCGACGCCCAGAAGCGCGGTCTGATCGAAGCAGAGCGGGTTCACGCCGTTCTCGGTCTTGGTGACCTTCAGGCCGCCATCCGTGTCCTTGACCAGCCACGCCCAGCCCGAGCCAAACTGGCCCGCGCCCGCTGCGGCGAAGTCTTCCTTGAACTTGTCGACCGAGCCGAAGCTCTCGGTGATGGCGCTTTCCAGCTCGGACGGCATCGCCACGTGATCGGGCGACATCATTTCCCAGAACTGGTTGTGGTTCCAGTATTGCGAGGCGTTGTTGAAGATGCCGCTCTGGGCGATCGCCTTGGGATCGTAGGTGCCCTTGATGATCTCTTCGACGGACTTGCCTTCCCACTCGGTGCCGGCAATCGCCTTGTTGCCGTTATCAACATAGGCCTTGTGGTGAATGTCGTGGTGGAACTCGAGCGTTTCCTGCGACATGCCCTTGGAGGCCAGTGCGTCGTGGGGATACGGAAGATCGGGAAGTTCGAAAGCCATGACAGTCCTCTCCTGTTTCAAAACTTGATATGTGACATAGCGCCGTTGGTGCGCCGACAAGGCCCCGCGGTCAAGTCGCCAGCGCGGAACCCTCGTGCCAAAACGTGGCGGATCGCCCGATGTTCCGCCCGATCCCCGGTCTCTGCCGCCGCCCATCGCCGCGTCGGCGCCGCACACGCGCTTTTGGCTTTTGATCGCGGTTTCGGGACGATATGTCGGCAACGGGACAACATTGGGAGCAGGCATGATCGCCTTCTGGATCGCAAGCGTCGCCATGACGCTACTGGTGGCCGCATTGATCGCGTTGGCCTTGATACGCCGCCAGCGCGCGGGCCGCGCCGACACGGCGTCCGATATCGGCGTCTATCGCGACCAGCTGCGCGAGGTGGACCGCGATCTCGAACGGGGCGTGATCGGCCCCGAGGAGGCCGAGCGGCTGCGCACGGAAGTCTCACGCAGGATCCTCGCCGCCGATGCCGCCGCGCAGCACAAACCCGACGGCGCGTCCCAGCCGCGGGGATTGTCGCTCGCCGTGGCCGTGCTGGTCGGGGCCTTCCTCATGGGCATGAGCCTCTATCTCTACGGCACGCTCGGTGCGCCCGGCTACGGCGATCTGGGCCTTGCGGACCGCATCGCCCAGGCCGAGGAGGCGCGTGCCAACCGCCCCGACCAGGCCAGCGCCGAGGCGCAGGTCCCCGCGACGGAGCCGACCGAGCCGCCTGCGCCGGAATATCTCGCACTCGTGGAGCGCCTGCGCGGCGCGGTGGCCGAACGGCAGGACGATCTGCAGGGCTTCCAGCTTCTGGCGCGCTCCGAGGCGGCGCTGGGCAATTACAAGGCCGCTTATCAGGCGCAGCAACGGATCATCGCGCTGAAGGGCGATGACGCCACCGCGAAGGATTACGTCGATCTTGCGGACATGATGATCCTCGCCGCCGGCGGCTATGTCTCGCCCGAGGCTGAGCGCGCGCTTCAGGCAGGCCTCGCCCGTGATCCCGAGAACGGCGTGGCCACCTATTACGCCGGCCTCAGCTTTGCGCAGACCGGGCGGCCCGACCGCGCCTTCCGGATCTGGGACGGGCTGTTGCGCCGGTCTTCGGCCGACGATCCGTGGGTCGCGCCCATCGCGAGCCAGATCGACGAGATGGCCTGGCGCGCCGGCATGCAGGACTACACGCCGCCCCTGCCCGACCCCGCTGTGCCCGCAGCCCCCCTGCCCGGCCCCAGCGCGGAGGACATGGACGCCGCCGGAGAGATGAGCGCCGAGGCCCGCCAGGAGATGATCGCGGGCATGGTTGCACGCCTCTCCGACCGCTTGTCGCGCCAAGGCGGGACGCCCGAGGAATGGGCGCGGCTCATCACCGCTTACGGCGTTCTGGGCGACGCCGACCAGGCGCGCGCGATTTGGAACAATGCGCAGGAGGTCTTCCTGGGCAATTCCGAAGCGCTCGAGGTGGTGCGCGAAGGTGCGCGCAGCGCCGGTGTCGCGGAATGATCCACGAGTCCCTCGAAGCGGCGGCGGAGGCGCTGCCGCCGATGCGGGCGCTGGCCGGGCTCGATCTGGGCGACAAGACCATCGGGGTCGCGGTGTCGGACCGGCTTCTGACCGTGGCCACCCCGCTCGAGACGATCAAGCGGCGCAAGTTCACCCTCGATGCCGAGGCACTGATCGCGATCCTGACCTCGCGCGAGATCGGCGGCGTGGTGCTCGGCCTGCCGCGCAACATGGATGGCAGCGAGGGCCCGCGCTGCCAGAAGACCCGCGCCTTCGCGCGCAATCTCGTGCGGCTCTGGGACGGACCGATCGCCTTCTGGGATGAACGCCTGTCCACCGTGGCCGCCGAACGCGCGCTTCTCGAAGCGGATACGTCGCGAAAAAGACGCGCCGAACTGATAGATCACGTCGCGGCGTCATACATCTTGCAGGGCGCACTCGACCGCATTAGGCATCTGCGTCAGGGACAGGGATAGGGATGTTCACCATGACCGACCGGCAGACGCCGTCAGAGAAGGTCTGGCGCCGCGACGAGATCGAAAGCCCCTGCGTGCAGACCTGCGTCGTTCATCCCGCCGAACGCATTTGTGTCGGCTGCCTGCGCACCATCGAGGAAATCACCGGCTGGTCCCGCATGAGCGCCGAGGAGCGCCGCGCGATCATGGCCGAACTGCCCGACCGCGCACCGCGTCTGAAAAAGCGCCGGGGTGGCCGCGAAGCCCGGATCGCGACCGACCAGACCTGACGCCATAGCCGTCGGGATCGCCGTCCCGGACCACGGCCGCTCAGGCCGCCGTCGCGGGCACCGCATCCTCCGCGATGGTCACCACATTCGCCAGCGAAAAGCCCTTCACGGCCCCGTCCACGATCCGCGCGATGGTGACCGCCTCCGCGCCCTCGCCCAGCGTCAGAAGCGCATCGTCGCCGTCTTCCGCCACGCTCAGGTCCAGAGCGTCATCCTCGGGGCCGAGGAACAGCTCGAGCAGGTCTTCCTCCGCGCCCTCGGTGGCGAAATCGGTGATCGTCGCGGTGTTTTCCGGCACCGGTTCCCCGGCACCGCGATCGATCGAGATGATGAAGGTATCGCTGTCTGCGCCGCCGGTCAGCTGATCCGTGCCCGGCCCGCCATCGAGCACGTCCGCACCCGCGCCGCCCTCGAGCGTATCGTTGCCCTCAAGGCCCAGAACCGTGTCGTTGCCGTCATTGCCACGCACCACGTCGTCATTGGCCCCGCCTTCGACGATGTCGTCGCCGTCGCCGCCGCGCAGGTCATCCTCGCCGAGGCCGCCTTGCAGCGTGTCATCGCCGTTCTCGCCCCTGATGCTGTCATTGCCGTCATTGCCCTTGATGGAATCGGCACCATCGCCCCCGTCGAGAAGGTCATCGCCGGTCCCGCCCAGCAGGCTGTCGTCGTTGATCCCGCCGTCGAGCAGGTCGTCATCCGGTCCGCCCTCGAGCAGGTCGCGACCGCCCTCGCCCAGCAGCGTGTCGTTGCCGTCGCCGCCCGAAAGGGCATCGTTGCCGGAACTGCCCTCGATGAAGTCGTTCCCGCCGAGCCCGCGGACGAAGTCGTCGCCGGAACTGGCGTCGAAGCGGTCGTCGCCCTCCGTCAGGTCGAGATCATCGTCGACGCCCGTTGAAAGCGGCGGCTCGCCGACCTCTCCGGACGTGTCTGTGGTGGTGTCGTCGTCATCGTCGTCATCGCGAAAGACGAGCGTCGAGATGAGCACAAAAGGCAAAGCGCTGAGCAGCCACAACATGAAACCATCCCCCCCGGTAAAACACTGCAATCGCACCATGATCCGCGCGAACCGGCAGAATGGGAAGCTTTATTTCCGATTGTCGCCGTGCCGGAAACAAATGCATGGGCGCGCCCGAATTGCGCCACAATTCGGCCATCATTTATGGGGGCGATGGTCAGGCGGGCACGCACGCCCAGGCGGCGTCCCGCGCGAGGTGCATCTCCTCCAGCGCGCGCAGCACCAGCGCGCCGTCGGCGCCGGGCCGGGTGGCGTTTTCCGACAGGACCCGCCGCCATGTGCGTGCCCCGGGCCGCCCGGCAAAGAGCCCCAGCATGTGCCGCATGACCTGATGGAGCTTGCCGCCCGCCGCGATATGCGCCTCGATATAGGGCAGCATCGCCCGCGCCGCGTCCTCGGGCGCGATGGGCTCCACGTCCTGTCCGAAGATGCGCCGGTCCGCCTCGGCGAGGATATCCCAGGGCCGGTGATAGGCCGCCCGCCCGATCATGACCCCGTCGAGACCCGCCGCAAGGAAGCGCTCCGCCGCCTCCAGCGTCTCGATCCCGCCATTGATCGACAGGTGCAGGTCGGAAAACGCCGTCTTCATCCGCGCCACGAGGTCGTAATCGAGCGGCGGAATATCCCGGTTCTCCTTCGGGCTGAGGCCCTGCAGCCAGGCCTTGCGGGCATGCACGATGACCCGTTCGCAGCCCGCATAGCGGATCCGGGCCAGGAAATCCGGCAGCACCGTCTCGGGGTCCTGATCGTCCACGCCGATGCGGCATTTCACCGTGACGGGCACCGACACCGCATCCCGCATGGCCCGCACGGCCCGCGCGACCGTGTCGGGCGCGGTCATCAGAACCGCGCCGAACGTGCCCGATTGCACGCGATCCGACGGGCAGCCGCAATTGAGATTGATCTCGTCATACCCCGCCTCTTCCCCGAGCCGCGCCGCCTCGGCCAGCTCCGCAGCATCGCTGCCACCGAGTTGCAGCGCCACCGGATGCTCACGCGGGTCATGGTCCAGGAGATGCAGCGCGCCCCCCCGCACCAACGCCGGCGCGGTGACCATCTCGGTATAGAGCAACGTCTCCTTAGAGAGCACCCGGTGGAACACCCGGCAATGCCGGTCGGTCCAGTCCATCATAGGGGCCGTGGATAATCTAGCGTGTTGTTTTATATGCATTTTTTATGTATCTTCAAACTGTTGGCGGCGGATGCTGCTACGCTGGAATACGCCCCGATATCCCCAAATTTGCCCCTCTACGACGACTCATTGCACACACAGCGCACACGAAAATGGCCTCCATAACCAAGCTCCCCTCCGGTGCCTGACCCGCGTCCAGATCAGACGAAAGGGCCGCTTTTCTGCGCGAGACGTTCCTCCGCCGCGACGACGCCCATCGTTGGGCCCGCCAGGCGGAGACCCGGGTCGATCAGGGGCTGGCGCCGAACAAGTCGTCCGTTTCCCGCCTCCAGACCTTTGACGACCTCATCGACCTTCATATAGCCGATATGTGCGAGGTAGGGAAACCGCCGCGTCGCGAGCCAAGGCCGCCACGCTCACGACGCTCAAGCGCGATCTCGGCAAAGAGAGGGTCAGGCACCTCGATCGGTAGAAGCTGATCGACGTCGGCAAGATGCGCGCGGAGTTAGGTGAGGCGCGGCATGTAAATCGGTCCAGTGGACCGATTTGAGAGCCGAACGGCCCGGTGACGCTCGGGATCGACATCGGCGTGATCGAGATGATCATCACCCACGCCGCAGCCGTGCACGGGCTCGACATCTCTCCGGAGCCCGTCGATCTGGCGCGTGTCGCGCTCAAGCGTCTCGGGCTGATCGGCAAGGGCACGAAGCGGGAACGTCGCCCCACCAGCGATGAGTTGAACCGCCTCTTCCGTTGCTTCTATTACAACGATCGCCTGACCCTGCCGATGACGCGGATAGTCAAGTTCGCGGTGGCCACGGCCGTGCGGCTCGACGAGATCTGCCGCGTCAAATGGACCGATCTCGACGTGGACCGACGGATGCTCATGATCCGCGACCGCAAGGATCCTCGCAACAAGACCGGCAACGACCAGCGGATCCCCCTTTTCGCTGCCAACGGGTTCGACGCCTGGGCGCTGGTCACTGAACAGGCCAAGTATCTGGATCTCACCAACGGGCGGATCTTTCCCTATAACTCGAAATCGGTCGGTACAGCCTTCCGGCGCGCCTGCGTCGAGGTCGGCGTGAAGGACCTGCATTTCCACGACTTGCGCCATGAAGGCACAAGCCGCCTGTTCGAGGCCGGGTTCGCGATCGAACAGGTCTCGCTGGTCACCGGCCACAAGGATTGGAAGATGCGTCGCCGCACGCCGGCCCCGGTTTCGCGACGGCTCGTAGCCGAAAAATCCGGCGAAAACTTCTGTAGAACCCGTCCCGGACATGGCATGCGGGCCGCGTGCCAGATTGGTGGCAAGCGACGGCGCTCATGACACATGGTTGTCAACCTGCCCGCCGCTCCCCTCGCCTGTCAAGTGCGTTCCTTGACACCCGGGTCAAGCAAACGGGCCCAGACCCGAAGACGACTTACGGGAAGTGCAGGCGCAGACGCCCATCCGTCAGGCGATGAAACCTTTTAGCCGCAAGGTCATGAACATCTGTGTCCCGACACCCTTTGCTTTTTCACCCCTGTCTTTCTGCTTCTGGCGCAGGTCTTCCAGGGCCATCGCTTTTATCTCCCCGCGTAATCAGGAGCCTTTAGGGCCCGAGGGTCATCCCTTCATGCGGGCTACAGGTTGTAAGTGACGCCAAACCGCGCGTGGGTTCACGCCGCGCGCAAGTCGCGTGCGGGGCGCAACTACCTTTGGCGGACCTCATGCAAGCAACAGGGTGCGCCTTCGAGCCATCCGTAGAGAGGAACGCGCAACGGGGTCCAAACCCTGCTTCGATCTGACGGCACTCACGTGCAACACGGACCGATTTGAAAGGGGTTTGAGATGGCGCAGCGTCTCGGCATGATCGCTCTGGGGTTACTTGCCGCTGCGGTGGTGTTGATCGCACCGGTGATCTGGCAGGTGATGCGCGGGGACCAAACGGCTCTGCCGGGAAGCTCCGTGGGCGCGCAAGTGCCCGTTGCGGACGCTTTGCAGGCAGAGATCGCAGCCCTCCGGCGCGAAGTCGAAACGCTGCGCGAGCGGGTCGACGGGCTCGATGCGCGTACGGCCATCGGGCTCTCCAGCGCAACTGCGCCGGGTCTGGGCGGCGCAATCGCTCCCGCGCAAGCTGCCATCGCCGCGCGGGTTCCCTTGGCCGACAGTCTCAAGGACGACTTTGCGCAGGTGGTGCTGATCGCCGGTCGTCGGAACGCCAATGACGGGCTCACGGTGGCCTCGCCTCGCTTTCTGCGGGACACCTTTGGCCTGCCTGGCGCGCAGCTTGGCGATGAGTGCGGTGCCTTGACCAACCCACGCCTGCGCAATCTCATCGCCACCGAAGACGTCGGCCCGATCCGCGCGCGCCTCTTGGCGCCGGCGCTGGCCTCCCTGCGCGCGGTCTTTGCCGAGATCGAGGCCTTCGAGCCCGAGCTTTACGCGCGGATCGCTTCCTCCGGCTCGCTCTGTGTGCGGCTCATCCGTGGCTCGGCAAGTGCGGCTTCCGCCCACGCCTACGGGCTCGCGGTCGACCTCAACATCGATGGCGAATTGGACGGCTTCGCCGATGGGCGAACGCAGTTGGGTCTGATCCTGCTGGCTGAGTTTTTCAACAAGGCAGGCTGGATCTGGGGTGCGGGCTTCAGCCGCGAAGACAGCATGCACTTCGAAGTCAGCCGCGAGAAGATCGAGGAATGGCGCAGCCTGGGGCTTCTTTAGAGCGCGCATGAACCTTGTCGCGCAGCCGCGCCACTCAAGAAAACGGCATCAAATACGGAGACCCCCGATGACCAACCTCAACGGACAATGGCAAGCTGAGTGGAAACGGCGCTTGGCCTATTTCAACAAGGAAGTCGGCAATGCAGAAAAGAAGGTGAAAGAGAAAAATCTGCGCCAGAGAGTATTTGCCAAATTCCACAAGGCCAAGAAACCCGCCGAGACGGAGTTGTCCCAGCTTTTCGGCAAAATGGATGAAGCCTACAGGATCGCCCAAGATGCGCCGGCAGATCAGGCCAAAACCGCCTTCGACAATTTCGAGAAGCTGATCAAGCTCGTCGGCAAGAAAGCCAGTACCAAAGTGGCTCAGCTTTTCGTGACGCTCACCGACAAGGCGGTGGAGGCCGACATGGGCCGGGCGGAACTGGAGCAGAAGAAGAAGGACATCACCAATCTCAGCAGGATCCTGCAGAACGACGTGGACACTCTGATAACCAATGCGCATGCGAGTCTCGTCCGGATGCGCAAATCGCGCAACGCCCGCGGCGAAAAGGACATGGCATCCGCAGTGCGTTCCCTCGGCGACCCCAAGGTCCTGAAAACTGCGCTTCTGTCCAACTTCAAGAAAGGCCTCGCCTGGCACGGAAAGGCCAACCGCAAACCGGATGTCGAGTTCTTCAACAAGGGCATCAATCAGGTCTGCCGCGACGTGAACGCCTGCATCGTGAACCTTGAGTTGATCTATACCGGCAATGCGGAAAGACGGCTCTTTCAAGCGGCGAAGCAATTCACCGGGCTGTACGGAAACCGCGACAAGAAGCTTGATCCGAAACGGGGTCACGACTTCGAGACGGTGATCGAGGAACTGGCGGACCTCAAGAAGGTGCTGATGGATCTGGGTCGCTGGGGCCAGACCATTCGCACATGATTCCCCGATTTCTCTCGAAACTTACCAGGCGGCCCTCTCAAGGGCCGTCTTGCGTTCGTCGAGTGCCCAGAAAGTGTGCGCCTCGACGCCGAAACCCTGCCGTATCGGATGGATTTTTTCCGGATCGCTCGCTTTCAGTGGGAATTCAAACGCTCTTTCACACGTTAGCGCCAACAGCCTTTCCCTAGGGTCAACGCACAAACGGGGCTTCCGCATTCGGGACAGACACGCTCCGAAAATTTGTTTGCAGGGGTCGTGAACCTTTCGGCGCAGCCGGGGGACCAAAGACTACGAAAGAGGAAATCGAAGCCATGCGTTTGCTTAAATCCATCACGACACGGGGCAAGGCTCCGGCCGCATTGACGGATGACGCGTTGATCGCAGCCGTTGCCGGCGGGGATGTGACTGCGTTCGAACACATTCACAAGAAGTACTTTCCCAAGCTGATGCATTTCGCCCGCCGCATCACCGGCAGTGCAGAAGCCGCAGAAGAGGTGGCCAACGATGTGCTGATGACGGTCTGGCGGACAGCGGACCGCTTCGAGGGGCGCTCCAAGCCCTCGACCTGGATATTCGGCATCGCCTACCGCGTTGCGATGAAACAGCGCACGAAACTGCAGCGCCGCAGTGGTGATGTGGAACTCGACGAAGGCATGGTCGCCGGGCAGGACGATACGGCAGAAACCGTCATACGCGGTACCGACCTGAAAAACGCGCTTGAACAACTCAAGCCGGAGCTTCGCGCGGTGGTCGAGCTGACCTACTATAACGGCTACCTCTACACCGAGATCGCGGAAATCCTCGACTGCCCGGTGGGCACCGTGCAGACGCGGATGATGACGGCCCGCAGACGCTTGCGCGACATCCTCGCCGACGAAGAAACGATAGGCACAGAAAATGAAGTTGCATGATGATATCCGATCCGATCCGCCGAACGAGCGTGACAAGGCCTGGGAACTGATCCCCTGGTACGTCAACGGCACCTTGTCCGAGGACGAGGTGCGTCTGGTTGAAGCGCACGCGATGGACAGCGATGCCTTTGCGGAAGAGATCGCTCGGCAATCTGCTCTCGCAGAAGGTGTCGCCAAGACGGACCCTTTTGAGGTGCCCCTGGAGCGCAGCTGGGAGACCCTGCGCGCGCAGGTGGAGGCCGATGTTGCCGCCCGAACCCCGGCCAAGCAAGGTCTGAGCGGTTGGCGCGCAGCGTTTCGGGGGCGCGGTCTGGTGGCCGCCGGCAGCTTGATCGCGGCCTCAATCGTCTTGGTTTTGGCGTTTCAGTTTGACGCCCCGCCCGGAGGCAGCGACTTCGTGACCCTGACCAGTTCGAACGGCGTCGACGTGCCCGTGGTGCGGTTCCAGACCGCCGAAACAATGGAAATCGACGCGCTGCAAGATCTTCTGGCGCCCTTGGGCGTGGTCAGCGTCGAAGGTCCCTCGCAATCCGGCGTCTACTCGGCAGTGCTGTCCGAGGATGCGGATGTCGAGGCCATCGCGGCCCTGATCCGGGAGCGCGCTGAGATCCTCTTTGCTGCGCCGGACACATCCCGATGATACGGCGTCTGATCAGCCTGTTTTGCCTCGGCCTATGCCTGACTGTCGCACGCCCGATTGCGGCACAGGAGTGGCGTCTGGTGGACGCGAACACGATCGCGGACGGCAGCTTTCTGATCCTCACGATCGAACGGGACGACCCGGAGGCGCTGGCTGCATTGGCCGCGAACCTTCAAGCTGAATTCGGCGTTCCGCTCACCGCTGAGTGGCCTCTCAACGCCATTCAGGTCCATTGCTTCGTCTTCGATGCCCGGCAAAGTTCGGATATCGACGTTCTGATCGCGGCAATGGCAGCCGACGACCGTATTCGCACAGTTCAGAGGGTTCGTGACTTCAACACGTCCGAGGTGCGCCATTCCGACCCGCTCTTTCCGCTGCAATGGGCTCTGGAGCGCCTGAATGTGCTGGTCGCGCATCAAGTTTCGATGGGGGAAGGTGTGCGCGTGGGCATCGTCGACAGCGCCATTGACCGCACACACCCCGACTTGACCGAACGTGTCTCGGACGCGCGCGACTTCGTGGCCCGAATGCCCGTCGCTCTTGCAGAGGATCATGGGACTGCGATCGCGGGCATTATTGGGGCCACGGCCACGAATGACGGTATTGTGGGGGTCGCGCCAGCCGCAGAGCTGGTGGGGCTGCGCGCCTGCTGGCAGCAAAGCGACGGCGGTGGCCTGTGCAATTCGTTCTCCCTCGCGCGGGCCATCAACTTTGCCATACTGAACGATATCGATGTCTTGAACCTGTCGCTTGGCGGCCCTGACGACCCGCTTCTGACCGAATTGATCGAGGCCGCTCTGGCGAAGGGAATCGTTGTCATCGCCGCCTCCGGCGAAGAATCGGACCTTGTGTATCCCGCCGCCCTCGACGGTGTGATCGCTGCGGGAGCCACGGCGCACAGCGTCCCGGCACCCATGGTCGACGTGCTCAGTACCGCCCCCGGACCGGACCACCGCTACGTCTCGGGCTCTTCGGTGGCAACCGCACATGTGTCCGGCGTGGTGGCCCTGATGCTTGCGCTGGAGCCGGGCCTCACACCACAGGCCATCTCGGAGCGGTTGAATAATGCCGTGCGCGGCGAAGACATCACCTCCGCGATGCTGGATGCGTGCCAGGCCATCGTCGGCTCCGCGGAGACCTGCGCGCCATGACCTGGAGAACGCCTCTCGCCGCTCTGGCCCTGACGTGCCTGACCGCGGGGCCCGCTCTCGCGGATCTGCGCATCGTTTCGATGGTGGTCACGGCCGAAAGCAACGATCCTGACGCAGACGCTGTGGTGCGCAGTCTCGACAGGCTCGACGCTGAAATCCTGCGGGTGGTTGCCTCCACCGATGCGGAGCTGCGCGCGATCATGCGCCGCTTCGCCCGCGAGGCGTCCGAAGCCGATGCGGCCATCGTCTTTCTGGATCTGCCAACAGTGGAGTTTGACGGCCGCGCCTTCGTACTGCCTGAGGGCGCCGTGCTCGCGCGGGCCACGGATCTCTTCACCGAAGGCGTGCCGGTGCGGGCCTTCGCGCGGTTGACAGCGCTTGCGGCGCAGGGCGGCGCGGTCATCGTCTCCGCCGGTGTCGCCGGGGACGACCTGCCAGCAGGGATCACCCGCGCCATATCAGCGCCGGCGCCGGTGCCCGGCACCAGCGAAATCCTGCTTGGCCCTTCCGAAAACATCTCGGGATTTCTGGGCGCTTTCGACACGGCAACCTCCCGTGCCCTGCGCGTGGATCTGGCCAGCGTGCTCGCGGCCGCAGCAGAGCATGACCCGGCCACGCTGTCAGCACGTCCCGCCCAGCCTATCGTCCTGAAAACCCCGATCATCGTCGGCCCGCCGCACGGTGCAGCACCCGAGCCCGTAGCTGCCGCGCCCGAGCCCGTGGATGAACCTGCCACCGAAGAGGAACTGGCGTTTCTCGAAAAGTCGCTTTCACCGGCGGTGAAACGCGATCTGCAGCGTGCCCTGCGCGGCCTCGGCCACTATTCGGGGCTCATCGACGGGATCATCGGCGCCCAGAGCCGTCTGGCGATCACCGGCTTTCAGGCCGACCGCGACGATGAGACCACGGGCTTTTTGACACCCCGCCAATTGCGAGAACTCTTGTCTCGGGGATGAACCTTCCTGCGCTTTGCCGGGACTTACCCGGTGAGAGACAGAAGGATCGCATTTCATGGGATTACGCTTCAAGTACAACGCTGTTCTGATCGCAGCGAGCCTTCTTGGCGTCCTATTTGCCGCCGGGCTAAGCTATACGCTGGTCCAGGAAACGGCGCTGCGGGACGTGGAACGCGAAGCGCAGCTGATGCGCACCAACGCCAATGCCGTGCGCAACTACACGCTCGAACATATCGAGCCGCTTTTGTCGGATGATGGCGACATCCTGTTTCAGCCCGAAGCCGTCACCTCCTTTGCCGCACGCACCGTATTTGAGGCAGTGACGGAAGACTTTCCGAAATACACCTACAAGGAAGCCGCTCTCAATCCGACCAACCCGGACGACCTGCCGACACCGCAGGAAGCCCGGATGATCGAGCAGTTTCGCGCAGACCCGGATCTTCAAAGACTGACCGCTGAGGTCGCCTCCGAGGAAGGCCCGGTGCTGGCCATGGCCTTTCCGATTACGATCAAGAACCCTGGCTGCCTGAACTGTCATGCCACGCCCGACATTGCGCCGCCGGCCATGGTCGACCTCTATGGCACCGTGAATGGTTTCGGATGGCAGATGAATGAAACCGTGGGCGCGCAGATCATCACCGTGCCGCTCAAGGTGATTGCCGAACGCGCAGAGGACACGGCAGTGATGGTCGCGGGCGTTCTTGCGGCATCTTTCCTGCTGGTACTCATCGTCACAAACATGCTGCTCACCCGGATTGTCATTCGCCCCGTCACTTATCTGACGGAAATGGCCGAGCGGGTCAGCCTGGGCGATTTCTCCGTGGCCGAATACGCGCGCGTTTCGAAAGACGAAATCGGATCGCTCGCCGGTTCCTTCAACCGCATGCGCCGCAGCCTCGACCGGGCCCTGCGCATGCTGGAGGACGACCCGCAATGACCGATCAGACACAGATCGCGCCCCAAAGGCCGCTCAGGATCGGCAAGTATCAGATCCGCAGGCAGCTGGGCGCAGGTGCCATGGGGGTGGTCTACGAGGCCCATGACGCCGACATCGACCGCATCGTGGCGATCAAGACCATCCACCGCCACCTGATCGACACCGACAGCGGCGCGGACTGGCTGGCGCGCTTCTCGCGCGAAGCCCGCGCGGCGGGCCGGGTTCTGCATCCCAACCTTGTGACGATCTTCGACTACCTCGAACAGGACGGCCAACCCTTCCTCGTGATGGAGCGGTTGCAGGCTCACACGCTCGAGGACCGGTTGGCCCAGCCCGACGCCCTCACGCTTGGCGACGTTGGCACGATGTTCGCACAGATCCTCGACGGCCTGAGTGCGATCCATGCCGAAGGCATCATCCACGGCGACATGAAGCCCGCCAAAGTGATGCTGACAGAAAACGGCACCGTAAAGCTCACGGATTTCGGAATCGCGCGCTTTTCCCAGGCCGACCGGACCAGCGCCGGCATGATCGGCACGTCCTCCTTCATGGCGCCCGAGCAATTCTCCGGCGAAGAGGTCGATGACAGGGCCGATATCTATGCAACAGGCGTGGTGCTCTACAAGGTGCACACCGGCCGCCTGCCCTACGAGGGCGGCGGGATAGAGGCGGTGATGCGCGCCTCAAAGGGAGAGACTGTAGACCCCCCGTCCGCGCTGGTGCCCGGCCTGCCGCGGGCGCTCGATGCAGTGGTGATGACGGCGATCTCACCTGAGTTGACCCGCCGCCATGCCAGCGCGGCGCAAATGCGAAAGGCTCTTGCCGCGGCGCTTGAGATGGGCAACCCCGGCCAGACCACGATTGCCGCGGCCAAACCGACCGGCCCCGCACCGCAAACGATGATCGGATGGCTCTCGAACGAGACGATGCGCGGGCTGGAAGAAAGCCTCGTGGGGCGGATCGGACCCATTGGCAAGATCGTTGCGCGACGCGCGGCTCAAACGGCGGTGGATCAGAGCGATCTCATGGAGCAGATCCTGGCCGAAGTTGCAGAAGGCCCCGAACGCGAACACCTTCGCCAGGCCATGGCAAGATACCTCTCTGCCGACCGGAGCGCGGGCTCGGTGACCCAAGTGCACATCGCGGCAACCACCGACGCGCTGCTACCGCATCTGGGGCCCATTGCCCGACCGCTTGTCCGGCGCGAGGCGGCAGCCTCGGCATCCCTGACCCAGCTTCTCGATCGCCTTGCCGATCTGAACAACGAACCGGATGCCCATACCCGCTTTCTGGCCGATGCACGGGCAAACATTCCGAACGGATCCGAACATTCTTGACCCCAACACTCTTCTCGATCCCATCAGCGAGGACGCTCCCTGCGGCGAGGATCTCGAATACGACACGGATTTCGTGGCCCTCGAGATGGCCGCGAAACCCACCGAAGAGCGCGTCATAGGCGACAGCCTGATCCCCGCCGCCGACCCGGATTTCGAAGACGTGGCACGGCAGGCCGAGCGTCTTCTGGCCCGGACCCACGATCTGCGCGTGGCCGTGACGCTGGCCAATGCCGAACTGAGGACCTCGGGGCTTGCAGGGCTTGCCCGCGCGCTTGGCTTCATCGAAGGCGCGCTCGCGCAGTATTGGGAGAGCGTTCATCCACGGCTCGACGAGGATGACGGCGATCCGACGATGCGGGTCAATGCCGTCCTCGCACTGGCAGCACGAGACGGCGTTCTGGCCTCCCTGCGCCGCGCGCCCCTGATCGAAAGCCGCGCCTTCGGCCGGATCTCGTTGCGCGATCTGGAATACGCAAGCGGCGATGCGGTGCCTCCCGAAGGCCTTGACCGCATTCCCGACAGCCAGACCGTTCATGCGGCGTTTCAGGACGCGGGCGCCGAGGCCTTAGACGAAACGCTCGGCGCGCTTGCAGCCGCGACGGCTTCCCTGAAGGCGATTTCGGCGACGTTTGACACGCATCTCGGGGCAGAAGGCCCGGACCTCGAGGCCCTGGCGAGGATGCTCGGTGACATCCGCAGAAGGCTTGCTCCCTACGGAGCAGCGGAAGCCCGAGAGGATATCCCCGCTCAGCAGGGTGCCGCACACGCACCCGCGGCTCTCCCGGCAGCAGGCGGCGCGATCACCACCCCGCAGGACGTCAAGGCCGCGCTTGACCGGATCATGGCCTATTACGCGCGCTTTGAGCCTTCGAGCCCCCTGCCCATTCTTCTTGCCCGCGCCAAGCGCCTCGTCTCGGCCGATTTCGTCACGATCATGAAGGATATGGCGCCCGAAGGCGTTCAGAACGTCGCTTTGATCGGCGGATTTGAACCCGATGAGGGGGAAGAGGGCACTTACTGACAGAACGGCGCCCTCCGCGGGCGATGCCAGCCTGATGAGGAAAGGAACGGACCATGGCAAGCAGCCAGAAATTCATCGCCTGCAACCGCGCCCCGAGGGTCCAGATCGAATACGATGTGGAGCTTTACGGCGCTGACAAGACGATCCAGCTGCCCTTCGTGATGGGCGTGATGTCGGACCTCTCGGGCAAGTCCGAAACGCCCCTGCCCGCCGTGGCCGACCGCAAGTTCCTCGAAATTGACGTGGACAATTTCGACGACCGGATGAAGGCGATCCAGCCGCGCGCGGCCTTCACGGTGCCCAATACGCTTACGGGCGACGGCAATCTCGCGGTCGACATGACCTTCGAGAGCATGGACGATTTCTCGCCCGCCGCCGTCGCCGAAAAGGTCGAACCGCTGAAAAAACTGCTCGAGGCGCGAACCCAACTGCAGAACCTCAGCACTTACATGGACGGAAAGACCGGTGCCGAAGACTTGATGGCAAAGATCATCAACGACCCTTCCCTGCTGAAAGCTCTGGCTCAGGCTCCCGCCGCGACGTCCGAAGATGAGGAAAAAGCCAATGACTGAAGCGACCCAGATCAGCGCAGACGCGCAGACCGGCACGATTTTCGCCTCGACGGATTTCGCCGATCTGCTGCATAGGGAATTCCGCCCGAAATCGGCGCAGGCGAAAACGGCCGTGGAAGAGGCCGTGAAAACGCTCGCCGAGCAGGTCTTGCAGAACGAGGCGCTTGTCTCGGATGACGCCCTGCGCTCGATCGAGGCGATCGTGGCCGAGATCGATGCCAAGCTCACCGAGCAGATCAACCACGTGCTCCACCACCCCGAATACCAGCAACTCGAAAGCGCCTGGCGCGGGCTGCATTTCCTCGTGAACAATACCGAAACGGACGAGATGCTGAAAATCCGCTTCATGGATGTCTCGAAAAAAGATCTGTCCAAGACGCTGCGCAAATTCAAAGGCACGGCCTGGGATCAATCACCGGTTTTCAAGAAGATCTACGAAGAGGAATTTGGCCAGTTCGGCGGCGAGCCTTATGCCTGCCTCGTGGGCGACTATCATTTCGATCACAGCCCCAAGGACGTCGAGCTTCTGGGCGAGATGTCGAAGATCGCAGCGGCAGCCCACGCGCCCTTCCTGACCGGCGCCGATCCGACCCTGTTTCAGATGGACGGCTGGGACGAGCTGGCCAATCCGCGTGACCTGACCAAGATCTTCCAGACCCCGGAATATGCCGCCTGGCGCGCGCTTCGGGAAAGCGAGGATGCGCGCTACCTGGGCCTTGCCATGCCGCGGTTCCTCGGCCGCCACCCTTACGGTGCCAAGACCGATCCGGTCGAGCAGTTCGCCCTCGAGGAAGACACCGAAGGCGCCGACACGACCCATCGTCCGACGGCGCGCTGCCCGTCATGGCGGGCAGCAAGACACCCATCGCCGCGGCCGCAAAGGCGCTTTCGACATAGTCAAAAAGCTCCTCATGCTGCCAGAACTCCCGCGTCCCGGTGTCCGGCCGGTGGGTCGTGTCGGCGAATTTGTCGACGAGATAGCGCAGGATCGTGGCGGATTCCGCGAGGACGAGCTTGCCGTCCTCGACGACCGGGGACTTGCCGAGCTCGTGCACTTCGGCAAGCGCCGGGGGCGCGCGAAACGCATCGGTGCGCGGATATTCGATCAGGTTGTAGCCTTGACCGAGATCCTCCATCAGCCAGACGACGCGCACCGCGCGGGAATACTGAAGGCAGTGAATGTCGATCATCGGGTGCATCCCTGAAAAGAAGTGTTGCCGTCGAGGCGGGCGTGGTGACCGCTATAGGTCGGCCCGCTCTAGGCGCGATAGATCGCCTTGACGTTGACGAATTCCTTCATGCCGAACCCGCCATGCTCGCGCCCGAAGCCGGAATCCTTCACGCCGCCGAAGGGCATGTTGGGATCCGCCGCGCCGAAGCTGTTGATCCGCACCATGCCGGTGTCGAAATGGTCGCGCGCCAGGCGCACGGCTCGCTCCTCGTCGCCGCAGAAGATGCCGCCGCCCAGCCCGTAGCGGCTGTCATTGGCGATGCGCATCGCGTCCTCGTCGTCCTTCGCGCGGATCACCGCGGCGACCGGGCCGAAGATCTCGTCGTCATAGGCGGGCATGCCCGGCTTGCAATCGGCAAGGACGGTGGCGGGATAGAAATATCCTTTCCCGTCGGGCGGGGTGCCGCCGCAGAGGATCGTTGCGCCGTTCGCGACGCTTTCGCTGACCTGCTTCGAGACGGTCTCGAACTGCTCCTTGCTGGCCAGCGGGCCGAGCTCGGTGTCGTCGTCGGTGGGATCGCCCATCCGGATCGCCTGCATCTGCTCGACGAAGTCCGACATGAAGGCGTCGTAGACCTTGTCGGTCACCACGAAGCGCTTGGCCGACACGCAGGTCTCGCCGTTGTTGAAGAGGCGGCCCGTGACGCAGGTCTTCACCGCCAGCGCGACATCCGCGTCCTCGAGGACGAGGTAGGCATCGTTCGACCCCAGCTCCAGCACTGATTTCTTGAGGTTCTTCGCGGCCTGCGCGCCGATATGGCTGCCAGCCCCGTCGCTGCCGGTCATCGTGACGCCGCGGACGAGCGGGTGTTCGATGATCCTGTCGGAGGTGTCGTGATCGACGATCACGACCTGGAACAGATCCTCTGGCAAGCCCGCCTTGACGCAGATCTCGCGAAGCAACAGCCCGCTTCCGGTGCAGATGCCCGCGTGTTTCAGGACGACCCCGTTGCCGGCCATCAGGTTCGCGGCAAGGACGCGGACCGGCTGGTAGACCGGGAAATTCCACGGCTGGATGCTGTAGACCACGCCGATAGGACAATACGCGACGATCCCGGACTTCTCGCCGCCGGAATGGGTGCGCTCTTCGTCGGCCAGCAGCTCGGGCCCATGCTCGGCGGTGTAGTCGAAGATCGCCGCGCATAGTTCGACCTCCCGCGCTCCGTCGCGCAGAAGCTTGCCGGTCTCCCGTGTCATCAGCCGGGCAAGCTTGTCGGAATTCTCGCGTAGCGAAGCCGCGACGTCGCGCAGTACCGGGGCGCGCTCCGCATGGGACATCCGGCGCCAGTCCTCGAAGGCGCGGTGGCATGCCTCGACGCGCCCGACCGCCTCGTCCTCGCTCATGAGATCATAGGTGACGATGAGGTCTTCCGTGGTCGGGTCGATTGTCTGGATGCCGGACATGAAGCGCTTCCTGTTGTTGCGGAAGGCTATGACCTTCGCGAGGTCAACCCGCTCTTGGGCGGTTTGGTTCCGCCCCCTGCCCCGGCGCGCGGCAGCCCCGCGACCTCGCAACTTGGTTCTTTGGTTTGCGGCCGTAATGGTTTAGCGGTCGTTAACCTAAGGATGTCCGGTGGGATCACTCGTGTCTGCGCTAAAACGAAACAATTTCAGGGTCACAGGTTCGGGAGACCGGGTGATGGTCTTTGCCCATGGCTTCGGCTGCGACCAGACGATGTGGCGCCACGTCGCGCCGCAATTCGCCGATCGTTTCACGGTCGTGACCTTCGATTACGTGGGCGCGGGCGGATCGGACGTCACCGCCTACGACCCCGACCGATACCGCACGCTGGACGGCTATGCCCAGGACGTGGTCGAGATCGGGCACGCGCTGGACCTGAACGATGCGATCTTCGTCGGCCATTCCGTCAGCGCGATGATCGGGGCGCTGGCGGCGATCCGCGCGCCGGCGATGTTCGGAACGCTGGTGATGGTCTGCCCCTCGCCGCGCTATGTCGACGATGTCGGCTATCCGGGCGGCTTCAGCCAGGCCGATATCGACGAGCTGATCGCCGCGCTCGAGGAAAACCCGCTGGCGTGGTCGGCCTCCATGGCGCCGGCGATCATGGGCACGCCCGACCAGCCGATGCTGGGCGCCGAACTGACCGAAAGCTTCTGCCGCCTCGATCCCCGCATCGCAAGCGACTTCGCCCGCGCGATCTTCAGTGCCGACAACCGCGCCGATTTGCCCAAGGTCGCGGCCCGGACGCTGATCCTGCAATGCCGGCAGGACATCCTCGCCTCCGAGGCCATCGGCGCCTATGTCCGCGACCACGTGCCCGACAGCGAAATGGTCGTGCTCGACGCGACCGGGCATTGTCCGAACCTCAGCGCGCCCGACCAGGTCGTGGCGGCGATGCGCGCCTTTCTCTGAATGACGCCGGATCGCGATGCGGGACCGGCCGGGAGCGCCGTCGAAGATGCGCCCTGCGGCTATCTCGTCATGGATCATCTCGGCCGCGTGGTTTCGGTCAACGCGACCCTGTCCCGATGGCTCGGCATCCCGGCCGCAGAGCTTGAAGGTGGCGAGGCAACGGCGATCTTCGGGCTTGCCAGCGCCGTTGTGTTCGAGACCAGTCTCCTGCCGCTCCTCCGGCTCCAGCACGAGGTGGCGGGCGTCAGCCTCGACCTCAAGGCGAGGGACGGCGCCAAGGTTGCCGTCATGATGAGTGCCGACACCCGCGGCGAGGGAGAGGAGCGCCTGACCCGTCTGGTCATGCTGAAGGCCGGCGCGCGCCGCGATTTCGAGCGGGAGCTGCTGCAGGCCCGCGCCGATGCCGAGGTCCGGCTGTCTCTGGCGCAGCGGCAGGGCGAACTGCGCGAGCAATTCGTCGCGGTTCTCGGTCACGACCTGCGCAATCCCCTGGCCGCGATGTCCTCCGGCGTCCGGATGCTGTCTCGGCGTCCGGGCGAAGCGCAGGAGGCCGAGATCCTCCGGCTGATGCAGGGCAGCATCCAGCGGATGTCGCGCCTGATTGACAATGTGCTTGATTTCGCCCGCAACCGGCTCGGTGGCGGCATCGTGCTCGATCTCAGAAGTGGCGACCTGGAAGCGGCGATCAGACAGGCAGTGGACGAATTGCGGGCCGCCGAGCCGGACCGCGCGGTTCGGCTCGATCTATCCCTTGCCCACGACGTTCCCTGCGATGTCTGGCGGATCGGGCAACTGGTATCGAACCTGCTGGGGAACGCGCTGGCTCATGGCGATCCCGAAGAGCCGGTGAGTGTGGAGGCCACGACATCGGCGCCGGGGGCGCTCGAGATCAGCGTCTGCAATCGGGGCGCGCCGATCCCGCTCGGGGCGCTGGAGAAGCTGTTCGATCCGTTCGTGAAGCTCGGCACGGAAGGCCGAAAAGGGCTGGGCCTCGGGCTCTACATCGCCTCGGAGATCGCCAAGGCCCATGGCGGCCTGCTCGTGGTCACGTCGGGTGACGTGATCCGTTTCACGTTCCGGATGCCGGCTCCCGCGGTCGAGGGCTGACGGAAGACCGCCTGCCGACCCTCGAGCCCGGGGACCGACCGTTGCCGCGGCAGGTGTGACCGCGCAGGAGGATTTGCGCGCCTCGCCACGCCGATCTCGATCAAAGCCGCCGCCGCGGAGCGCGGTGCGTGGGCCGGGATGCTGATCGAGGATGCCGAGGCGCGGGAACGCCTGACGCGGGTCGACACCGAGATCGTCGACAAGCCCGGCACGCTGATTGAAGGCCAGCCGAGGCAGTCTACGATCCATTTACAGCAAGCTTTGAGACCAAGTGGCCTGTTGTGGCTCAACCCCTGCCCGTTTCTCTGCGGAAAAACTACCCGTGCCGTAGGCGCAGATTTGTCGTTCTCCCGGCGTCGCCTGAACTCGCCACATGCGACCGAAGTGCGAATTCGCGCGTCTGCGCGGATCGCTGCTTTCGCGCTCTTCGCGAACCTTGACATTGGGTTGCCCACGATTTTGCGCACTAAGCGGCCATGACATTGATTAAACGGGAATTTTCCCAATCTCTCCACCGCAAAGGTCCCAGAAATCGCCCGCAATTGCTGGCAGCGCCGCGGCCGTTTGATCCAGAACATGTCAGCAGACCCGATCTTCGAAAAGAATTCACAATCGAAAAGGCCCTTTCCTGTCAGGTGATTCGAATGGCCCACGCTCTGGAAATACCGACAAGACGCCTCCCGGCCTGGTCGATCCTTGTGTTTCTTGTCCTGACCTTCGCGATCACCTGGGGTGTGATCGGCAGCTACATATTCTGGCCAGACGCAATGAGTGCCCGTTTCGGCGCAGTCAGTGGTGCGCACCCGCTCTACTTCCTCGCCACCTGGTCCCCCGCCCTCGCAGGGCTCTGCCTCGTCTTGCTCTATGGCGGGATTACTGGCCTGAAACGGTTCCTGACACGGCTTCTGATCTGGCGCTGCCCGGCCGCGTGGTGGCTGTTCATTCTTGTCGGGATCCCGCTGGTCTTCATGGCCGGGTCGCTGATCAAGGGCGGGCCGCTGATCGCGCCGATGCCGCCCGAGGGCGCGGGCGCCATGTTGGGCCTCATGTTCATGATGCTCTTTCTCGGGCCCGTCGAGGAGTTCGGCTGGCGCGGGGTCGCCCAGCCATTGCTGCAGCGATACCTGGCCCCGGTCTGGGCCGGTGCGCTGATCGGCACGGTGTGGGGCATATGGCATCTGCCGGCGTTCTACCTCGCGGGCGTGGTCTACGAAAACTGGAGTTTCCTGCCGTTTCTGATCGGCAACATCACGCTGGCGGTTCTGGTGACGCCGATGTTCAACGCGTCTCATGGCAGCCTTCTGCTTCCGATGCTGTTCCACTGGCAGCTCATCAACCCGTTCTGGCCGGACGCGCAGCCCTGGGACAGCTGGATCCTCATCGGCGTGGCGGCTGTCATCGTCTGGTGGAAACGCGACGAGATGTTCTCGCGCGACGGCGCGGTGACGGACGTGATCCCGGACGAGGATCGGCGATGAGGCCCGGTGTCGGTTCCGTCGTTATCGCAGCGCTGTGGGCCATCGCGGCACCGGTTGCCGCCGACACGCTCCAGACCCGCCTGCAAGGCGTTCTGGCCGGCTTTCACGAAAAGTACGGGTTCCCGGGCGTGACGGCGGCCATCGCATCGCCCGGTGGTCCCGTGGTGACGGCCGCCATAGGCTTTTCCGACCTTGAGGCCCGCAGGCCAATGACACCGGACACCCCCATGCTGGCGGCGAGCATCGGCAAGACCTTCGTGGCGGTCACCGTGCTCGCGCTAGAGGATGAGGGCCTTTTGTCCCTGACCGATCCCGTCTCCAAGCACCTCGGCCACCGCGATTGGGTCGCGCGCCTGCCCAACCATGCCACGATGACGGTGCAAGACCTTCTGCGCCACACGTCCGGCCTGCCGGACCACGTCCATATCGCATCCTTTCAGGCCGACATGGGTATGCGGATGGCGAGCGGTGGCGCGGCAATCGGACCTGAAGAGGCCATCGCCTTCGTTCTGGACGCGGAGCCGCTGTTTCCGGCCGGATCGGGCTGGGCCTACACCGATACGGGGTATCTGCTCCTCGGCCTCGTGATCGAGAAGGTCAGCGGTGACGGGTTTTTCGACCTCGTGACCGCGCGGTTTCTCGACCCGTTGGGGCTCGACAACACTGCGCCTGCCGACCGGCCCGACCTCCCGGGTGTCGCCATCGGCTACGTGGCCCAGAACAACCCCTTCGGCCTGCCGGAGCGGACGGCGGATGCCGACGGGCGTCTCCTCTGGGATCCCGGCATGGAATGGACCGGGGGCGGCTTTCTCTCCACGTCGCGCGACCTCGCCCGTTGGGGCCAAGCGCTGTTCGGCGGAGAGGCGCTGGAGGGTCCCTATCTCGATCGGGTGCTGGACGGTGTCCCGGTCTCCCCCGAAGCGCCTGGCGTTCTCTATGGCGCAGGTGTCGCGATCCATTCGGACACGCCACGCGGTCCCGTCTACGGGCATGGCGGCTGGATCCCGGGCTATGTTTCCAGCCTGCGCCACTACGCCGATCACAGCGTGACGGTCGCCTTCCAGATCAACACCGATGTCGGGATCGCCGACGACGACACCGACCTTGTCCCGGCGCTGGAGGCGGCGCTGGCCGATCTCGCGATCGGCAATGCCGACGGTGGTGAGAACCGATGAACAGACCCCTGAGCGAAGACAGAAGCGGCAGCATCTGATTTGGGAATTCGAAAAATGGCCTTCATGACAAGAAGAACACTGATCGGCGCGGGCCTTTCCGTCGCCGCACTCGGAGCGGTCGGCTACGGCCTGTGGCCGCGCATGGACGGGTATCGCGAGGAGGTCGAGCGGCAACGGCGCCTTCTCGGCAACGATCCCGACCTCAAGGAGCTCGTGCGCATGGCGACGCTGGCGGCTAACGGGCACAACACACAGCCGTGGAAGTTCCGGCTTGCCGAGGACAGTGTCACGATCCTTCCCGATCTCACGCGCCGCACCGAAATCGTCGATCCCGACGACCATCACCTCTTCGTCAGCCTGGGATGCGCGGCAGAGAACCTGGTAATCGCCGCCGCGGCGCAGGGTCGCGCAGCCGATATCGCCATCGGGACCGGTGCCGAGGCGCAGATCGAGATCGCGCTGTCGCCTTCGGCTGCGGCGCAAGGACCGCTCTACGAGGCGATCCCGTTCCGGCAATCGACGCGGTCGGTCTACGACGGGCAATCCGTCTCGACGGAGGACTTGCGCCTGCTCGAGAATGCGGCGCGGGAGGATGGCGTCAATCTGATGCTCTTTACCGAGCGCTCGGATCTGGACGCGATCCTCGACTTCGTCATCGCCGGGAACAGCGCACAGGTGGACGACCCGGCCTTCGTGCAGGAATTGGAGGACTGGATCCGGTTCAGCCCTTTCCGCGCGGTCGAGACAGGCGACGGGCTATTCGCAGCCTGCTCTGGCAACCCCGTAGTTCCGGATTTCATCGGCTCGCGGCTCTTCCGGTCCTTCTTCACCAAGGATGCCGAGAACGAGAAATACCGCAGCCATGTCGATTCCTCCGCCGGGATCGCCGTCTTCGTCGGCGACCGCGACGACCCCGCGCACTGGATCCGGGTCGGACGCAGTTTCGAGCGCTTTTCGCTTCAGGCCACCGCGCTCGGCATCCGCAACGCACATCTCAACATGCCGGTCGAGGTCTTGTCGGTGCGCCCCGCCTTCGCCGACTGGCTGGGCATTCCCGGCGCCCGCCCGAACCTGGTGATCCGGTTCGGACGCGCGCCGGCGCTGCCGATGTCGCTCAGACGGCCCGTCGAGGCGGTGCTGGTGTGATGCAGCGCCGAGGTTTCCTTTGGGCCGCGGGTGCATTGCCGCGGCCGCTTTCGAGGCGTGATCCGCGACATGACGCCTTGCACCCGACGTGATCGTTCAATCATGCACCGGAGAGCCAAGGATGGCGCGAAAGATACTCATCGCCGACGCACCCCATACCGGATTCACCGCGATCCGTGGTGGCGGAGTGCTTGACCGCACCGCGCTCGTCACACGCGACACGGCTCTCAGCTCGGCGGGGTAGTAAGATGCGCATCATGATCCTGGCGTCTCTTCTCCTCGCGGTCGCCGGGGGCCTTGCCTACCTTGTCGCCATCAGCCCCGGCCGCCTGGCGCCCTTGCGCGACCCCGGCGAAAACCCGATCCCGGGCAGCCTGTCCGAGCGTGTAACCGTCGAGATCGGTGGCATCCCGCAGGGGATGTTCATCCAGAGCGCGGATCCGTCGAACCCGGTCCTGCTGTTTCTGCATGGCGGTCCGGGGATGGTCGAGTTCTTCATGGAACAGGACTACCCCACCGGCCTCGAGAACCACTTCACCATGGTCTGGTGGGAACAGCGCGGGGCGGGTATGTCCTTCTCGCCGGACATCCCGCCCGAGACCATGACGATGGAGCAGATGATCTCGGACACGGTCGAGGTCGCCGATTATCTTCGTGACCGTTTCGGCCAGGACCGGATCCTCCTGCTCGGCCATTCCTGGGGCGCCTATCTCGGTATCCAGGTCGCTGCCGCCGCACCGGATCGGTTCCGCGCATATGTGGGCATGGCCCAGATCGTGCACCAGCTGCGCTCCGAGATCATGGCGCGCGCGTACTTGATCGCCGCCTACCGGGCGCGGGACGACATCTCGATGGTGCACCGGCTCGAAGCCGCGCCGGTCAGCATGGAGGCGGGCACCTCGCCCGAATGGATGCGGCTGCGCGATGCCGCGATGCACCGGATCGGCGTCGGGCATACCCGCGACATCGACTCGGTCATTACGGGCATCTTCCTGCCGACGTGGCGGGTGCGCGCCTACACCCTCAGCGAGAAGGTCAACATCTGGCGTGGCAAGCTCTGGTCGCGGCCGTTTTTTGGGACGACCTGATCCGCGACGACCTGAGCGCACGTCTGACCGAGTTCGGGCTTCCGGTCTATTTCTTTGTCGCTCGGCACGACCAGACCGCCAATCCCGATCTCTCGCGCGGCTATTTCGACGCGATAGAGGCCCCGGTGAAGGGGTTCTACCTGTTCGAGAACTCCGCCCACAGCCCGGTTTTCGAGGAACCGGATGTCGCGACCCGCATCCTGCTTGAGGACGTTCTCAACGGCCGGACCGATTTGGCCACGGTGGCCGCCGCGCCCGGTGCGCAAGAAGGATGACCGCCGAGCGGGCGCCACGGTTTTCACCGGTTCCGCCGAGCGCACTCAATTCACCCTGCGGCCGCGCTCCGGGGTCGCCTGTCGATCCTCAGGCCAAGCGGATCGTCCGAGATACCCTGTGCACAAGACTGGACGGGCCGTTGCGCATGGATGCGCGGGGGCGTCTCGCGCGACGCGCCGAAATCGCTGACCCCGCGCAAGGGCTGGCCCGCCGCCACGGTGTCGCCCGCTTGGACAGGTGCGCTGCCCTGCCGCATGTCGGCAAGCGCGATCTCGGTCGCGCCGCAACGCAGGATCACGTCATTGAAGAGCCCGGTCACCAGGTCCTCGTTCGGCAGGTTTTTCTAAGTGAAAACGATCCGGCGGGCCTCGGATGCCATGACCTCAGCCATGGCGTCGGACGTGTTGGGGTTCAGGAACAGAATGCGCATCGCTTACCCGGCTGCGAGGTCGGGATCGGACACGACGGCGGCGTGTATCTCCGACGGCGTGGCGCACCAGACGCCGTCTGTCGCGGCCACCTCGGCCAGCGCGTCCGCAATCGGACGCAAGCGCCACGGCTGCCCGGAGATGAAGCTGTGCAGCACGACGCTCATCACCACCGGCTGCCTTGACGCCAAGAGCTCCGCCGCCTCGTCCCGGATCATATCGGCAAAGCGGCGCGCATCCATCTGCCGCCCGATCATCGTCGTGCTGTCATTGAGTTCGGCCGCATAGGGAATGGCAAGGATCCGCCCTGCCCCGGTGTCCAGCCAGACCGGCTGGTCGTCCAGCCGCAAATCGAGCAAATAGCGATACCCGGCGGCGGCGAGGCTCCCCAGGGATGTCGGCGTGTGGGCGAGCCATTGCGACGACCAGCCTTTCGGCCTCGTGCCCTCCACGGCTTCGATCCGGGCGGCGACACCGGACATATAAGCCTCCTCTTCGCCCGGCGGCAGCGTCGTCAGGCTCTCGGAATTCGAACGCCCATGCCCGACGATCTCCGATCCCGCTGCGCGTGCTGCGGCACGCACCTCGGGGGCCTCATCGTAGACATCGGTGTTGAGCAGAACCGCAGGCCTGATGCCAATGCCCGACAGCCGCTCGAACAGCCGGAAGGCGCCGACACGGTTGCCATAGTCGCGCCAGGCGGCATTCACGAGATCCGGCGCCGGTCCGCGCGGCAGGATGTCTTCCGTGATGCCGTCATCCGGGCGATAGCTCTCGATCCCCACGGCAACCCATAGCGCGACGCGGGCACCGTTCGGCCAGGTGCCCTCACGACGGCTCGGGATGGCCGAGTATGTCCACGGCATTGTCACGCGAGACCCTTCCCGAGTTTCCGCGTCATGTCCACGTCCACCGCGACTGCGCGGTCGTGCATCGCGCGATAGACCGGCAGCAGATACGACACTTCCTCGGCGGCACGGCGCAGGACCGGCGCGAGCGCCCCGAAGACCTCCCGCGCTTCGTCCAGCAACGCCGCTTCATCGACCGACGTGACATGCCCGTTATCGGCAACCACGCGCCCCGCGACCATGGTCAGCCGGACCGATGTGCCGGTCTCGACATGCACCAGTTGCCGGACGAGATCGTTCAGTGGCAGAAACGCCAGCGACGACAGGTCCACGAGGATCAGATCGGCGGGCGCGCCGACCTCAAGCGTTCCGAGACCGGGTCGCCGCATGGCCGCGCCGCCGCCGACGGTCGCCGCACGCAGCACCTCGCGCGCTGTCGGCCAGAGGTCGGGATCGTCGCCCGAAAGCGTATGGATCATTCCGGCGGTCTTCATCACCGACCACATGTTCACCGCGTCATCCGCAATGGCCTCATCGACGCCGAGAGAGACCGTAATGCCCCGCTCCAGCATTTCGCGCAGCGGCATGACGCCCGAGCCGAGGCGGAGGTTGCTGATCGGATTATGCGCGATGTTCGCCCCCGCCTCCGCAATGAGGTCAAGGTCGTCGGCATCGACCCAGATGGCATGGATCACCTGCATTCGGTCCGACAGAAGCCCAAGATCGCTCGTGTATCGCACCAGTGACCGGCCACCGAACTTCTCCTGGCCGAGGACGCGCTGAAGCCGGGTTTCGAGCATATGCGCGAAGACCGGCAGATCGTGCTTGGCGCTCAGTGCGTCGATCGCGGCGAAATATTCCGGACTGACGCGCTGCGGCGCCGAGCAGGACACGGCCGCGCCGATACGGCCATCCTCGGTACCGTGCCATTTGCCGATCAGGTGATCGTAAAGCCCGAGCAAGTCCTGCGCCGACAGCCGGGGCCGCCGTCCGAGCCCGGCTTGCAGCGCTTCGGGCGCAATCTCTTCCAGAAAAGGCAGCTTTTCCAGTTCCGAAAGCTCGGGTTCATCGAGGGCCAGCGTCGCGCGGATACCGCTGTCGGTATAGGCCTGAGCCACCGCGTCAATGATCTCCGGCGTGGGCTCGGGCACGAAAAAGCAATCGTCCATCACCGCGGTCGTACCCGCCCGCAGCATCTCGATGCAGCCCAGCATGGTCCGCAGATAAGCCTGCCTTGGCGTGGGCCTGAGAGTGTCCAGCGCCGGGCTTTCGTAGAGCATGAACAGCTCCAGCGGCAGGCAGGGCAATCGCCCCTTCATGTGGTTCACCGAGGAATGGAAATGCGCGTTGATCAGCCCCGGCATCAGAAGATCGCCGTTTCCCTCGATGACGCGGGCATTGTCCGGTACGGCCTGCGGCGCAGTCGCGGCGATGCTCCCGCCCTGCACCAAAAGCTCGGTCGTCGCCGTCATGCCGTCTTCCGCGTCGAGATCCAGCAGCCGGACATTGCGGAAGAGCACCGGCGCAGTCATCGCAGGTCGCCGTTCAAGAGCCTGGTCAGCGAAGGCGACAGCCCCACGCTTTCGCTCAATGGCCGGACCGCGGGTCGTGGCCGATGGGAAGCCATTGCGCCAAGGCAGGCTGCGACAGCCTCGACCCCGTCAAAGATCGGCACGGACGATCGAGCCTCGATCCGCGCCGCCATCCCAACGATAGCGGCACCGAAAATTACGACCGCCTCGGCCCCTTCTGCCGCCAACCGCAAAGAGGCGTCCAGGACGGCGGCGTCCTTCGCTTCGGGCGACAGGTAATCCGATGCGCCGCCGATCTCGATGGCGACCATCCCCGCAGGAACGATCCCGTTGCGCTCTAGGACGGATGCGTAGAGCGTCCGGCTGATTTCGCCGAAGAACACGACGCCCGGGCGACGTCCGCCGGCCGATGCGACCTGCAGCGCGGCCTCTGATATGCCGACGACCGGCACGCCCAATACCGACCGCAGCGCGGCCAGACCGGTGTCGAAAGAGATGGCGAGGATGACGGCATCGTGCCCCCCGACATGCTCCGCCACAAGGTCCAGCGCCGAATGCCCCGCGATGATGTTCTCGGCTTCGATCGTAACGATCCGTGCCCCGAACCGTCCCGTGACCCCGGTCAGGACCACGTCATCCGGCGCCACCGCGCGGGCGGCGGCGAGGTAGGCCTCGGTCACCTCCGGCGACGTGTTGGGGTTCACGACAAGGACCCGTCGCGCCATCAGATCAGAATGCCCGGAAAGATCGCGATCATCGCGACGACGGCGAGGATGCAGAACACGAAGGGCAGCACGCCAGCGATCACCGTGCCGACATTGCCCCGGCCCCGGACGCTTTGGGTGACGTAGAGGTTCATGCCCACGGGTGGCGTGATCAGCGCCAGTTCGCACATCAGCACAAGGAATATGCCGAACCAGATGCTGTCATACCCCAGCAAGGTGACGACCGGCAAAACGATCGGGATCGTGGCGATCATCATGGCCAGTGCATCCAGAAAACAGCCGAGCAGCATGTAGAGAACCACCAAAAGCAGGACCATGGTCAGAGGCGCAACATCGAAGGTGGACACGAAAGCGGAGACCTGCGCCGGGACACCGAGCACGCCGAGAACGAAGTTCAGATAAAAGGCGGCGATGAGGATCAGAAGGGTCATACCCGTGGTCGTGACCGCCGACATCATGGCTTCCCGCAGCATGAGCCAGCCGAGCGTCCGGTAGAACGCGGTCAGCGCCAGCGCCGCCATCACGCCCACGCCCGCGGCTTCCGTCGGAGTGGCGAAGCCCAGATAGATCGATCCCATCACGAGGATGAAGATCACGAGCGGGGGCACCAGATCGGTCAACCTCTTCCTGCGCTCCGGCCAGGGCGCAATCGGCTCGGGCCGTCCGGCGATCGCCGGGTTCAGCAACGAGGCAACTGCGATCATCAGCATGAAGCACAGTGCCAGAATGACCCCCGGCAGAATGCCCGCGGTGAAGAGCGCACCGATGGACGTGTTGGTGATCGCGCCGTAGATGATCAGGTTGATCGACGGCGGGATCAGGATGCCCAGGGTCGCACCGGAGGCAACGCTTCCCGCCACCCAGGCCTCGGCATAGTTCTGACGGCGGAAGGTCGGGAAGGCGACCGTGCCGATCGTGGCGGCGGTCGCGACGGACGAGCCCGAGATCGATGCGAAAACGGTGGAAGCGGCGATGTTGGTGTGCAGCAATCCGCCCGGTAGCGGTTTCGTCCAATCGGCGAGCGCACGATACATCCGTTCCGTCACGCCGCCCCGGACGAGGATCTCTCCCATCAGCACGAAAAGCGGGATCGCGACCAGCAGGAAGTTGTTGAGCGTGCCCCACATCATCGTGCCGAAGGGGCGGATCATCGCATCCCCGATGAAGACATACGCGCCCGTTATGGCGACGATGAAGAGCGCGGTGGCGATATGCAGCCCGATGAACAGCAGGAACAAGAGGAGCGCGAATCCGACGGCCGCGTCTTCAATCCCGAGCATCGTCGGCCCCCGGATGAACGTATTGGCTCACCTCTTCCTCGACGGTCGGCGCACCGTAGCGGCGCTCGATCGCTGCCCGGTCTGTGAACAGAAGCACCAGCGCGTGAACCGTCGCCAGACAGGCGGTCAGGGCGAAGAAGATCATGCCGATCACCCAGACCCCCTGCGGCACCCAGAGCGGCGTCTGCAGCGGCGTGTTGGTGATCGAACCGAACCGCAGCGTCGTCTGCAATTCGCCCCAGGCGTGCCAGGCCATGAAGGTGGCAAAGCCCGCCATGGCGATCTGAGCCAGCACATGAAGACAGTCCCGCAAGACCTGCGGGAAGAACCGGAAGAAAATCTCGATCCTCGGATGCCCGCGCCGCAGCAGGGTCAGGGCCATCCCCAATGATCCGACGAAAGCCAGGACATATCCGCCGATCTCGTCCGTCCCCTGGATCGACGCGCCGAAGAAGTCGCGCCCCACGATGTCGATGGTGATCAGCGCCCCGAGAACGGCGATTGCCGCGCCCGCGACAAGCGCGAGCGCGGCAGCGATGTGTTCAACGGTCCTGAGGATCGCCTCCACGTCTTTCGGCCGTCAGTCGATCGAGAGGCCGCGGGCGGCACCGACCGTGTCGTTCCAGATTTGCTTGCAACCGGGATAGGACGCCTCGCACTTCTCTGCCCATTCGGGCAGCACCGCCGAGACCGAGATCTCGGCCACGCGCGCCTTGTCGTCATCACTCACCGGAACCAGCGTCATGTCGTAGGAGGTATAGATGCCGCCTTCCGGGCATTCGCCACCCGTCGAACAGGATTGCGCGGTGCCGTTCGTGTTGATCGCCACATCCCAGAGCTCCGCCTCCATCGCGGCCATGGTTTCCTCGAACGCGGCGCGGGCGTCTTCGCTGAGGCCGTTCAGCCAATCCAGGTTGACCATATGCGCCTGAACCGACCCCGACACCGACAGCGGATAGAGATGTGTCGTGACCTCCGGCCATTTGCCGGTATTGGACGAGGTCGGCGAGGTCACGCCGCAGGTGGCGACCCCCCGTTGCAGCGCCGGGTAGACTTCCGGGAAGGAGAGCGTGACCGGGGTCGCGCCGAGGTTTTCCAGAAGCGTCGACATCGAGGCGGTGAACGACCGGACCTTCATCCCGTCGAGATCATCGAGCGAGGACATCTCCGCGCCGCACAGGAAGACCTGCGGACCGAACGGCCAGATCGCGGCGGCCGTGACCCCGAATTTCTCTTCGAGACGCGCGTTGAACGCGTCGCGGAAGGCGTCCACGGCGGACTTCAGATCATCCATGTTCGTGGACACGCCGATGAGGTCGATCCCCTCGAGAAACGGGTCGTCCTTGGCGACGCTGCCGACCTGGATCGTCGCCATGTCGAACGCGCCGGTGCTCAAGAGGCGCAGACCGTCGGCAAGATCAATTCCGACCGCCTGGTATTCGCTGCGGCTGACATCGAAGCCGGCCTCGGCAAGCGCTGCGACCGCCTCGGCCTCGGCCGGGTACTGCGCGCGTTGTTCCTGGTTCTGGGTTATCAGACGCATGGATTGGGCTTCCGCCACTCCCGTCAGAGCAAGAGTGCAGGTCATTGCGGTAGCGATGGCACGGAAGTGGTTCACGGCGAAAATCCTCTCATTGTATTTTTTTCAACAGACAATCGGGCGGCGATGCCAACAATTCCCGGGCCGCAAACCGTCGGCCAAGAAAGCACCAGTCCTCTGCATGATTGAGGCGATCAGATTGTCGACAATTCAAGTTATTTTTGCGCACAATGATTGATCGATCCGCGACAGTTTTGCAGCAGAGTCGATTATTTCAACGTTTATTCAATATCTTGCCACCCGCCTGACAATTGCCGCCGCCGTCAAATGCGTGTTTGAAACTCTCGGTTTTGCTCGTATCTTCGGCACATAAATTGTCCGGGCCTCAGCCTATGAAACCTGCGCAGGCATCCGAGGATGCGATATACCAGTCACTCCGCGAGGCGATCCTGACGCGAAAACTCGCGCCGGGCACGCGGCTTCGCGAGATCCCGCTGGGCAAGATCCTCGGCGCATCGAGAGGTGCCGTGCGCAAGGCTTTGGACCGTCTCGCTTTCGAAGGTCTCGTTGAGCAGGAGGCCAACCGGGGCGCCTCGGTTGCCCAGCCCACCGTTCAGGACGCGGAAGACCTTTTCACTGCCCGCAAAAGCATCGAAGTGGCCATCGCCCGGATCGCGGCACAGAATCTCACGCCGCAATCGGTCAGGAAGCTCGAAAAACACATCGCGCGGGAGCGGGCCGCACAGGAAAAATCGGACTGGGCCAAGGTCGTCGCCTTGTCCGGCGAGTTTCATATCCTGATCGCCGAGATCGCGGGAAACGCGCCGCTGCGCCGCTACCTCAACGATCTCGTCGTGCGCGAATCCCTGATCATCCAGATGTTCGGAACCCGCCAGCAGGATGTCTGTACCAGAAACGAGCACGCGGAGATCCTCGCAGCACTGCAATCGGGGGATCCCGATCTGATCGCCCGGCGGATCGAAGAGCATATCGACGGAATAGCCGCAGGCGTTAACCTCAATCCGCGCGCTGCCGATCCGCGCACCCTTGAGGAAATCCTCCTTGGATAGCACCTCGCCAACCGCGCCATCGGGCGTTCCGCGCTCTCACGTCACAGGAGCTGAAACGATGAAGACAATCGCCCATGCAACATGACCTCGTCATCCGAAACGCCCGCGTCGTCACGTCTGGCGGCGTCTCGCTGTGCAGCATCGGCATCACGGGAGGGCAAATCGAGGCGCTTGGCACCCATCTGGACGGCGAGGAGGTCATCGACGCCAGAGGCCTGATCGCCATGCCTGGCGGCATCGACAGCCACGTGCACATCTCGCAGCCCTCGGGTCCCGGCATAGAGATGGCCGACGACTTCGCCTCGGCGACCCGTGCTGCGGCCTGCGGCGGGAACACGACGGTCATGCCGTTCTGCCTGCCCGAAGACGGGCAGAGCCTGCGCGACGCGGTCACCGCCTATCTCGCCAAGGCAGAGGGGCAGTGCCTGACCGACGTTTCACTTCACCTGATCGTCAAATCGGTCGACCCCGTGACCCTGGGCCAGGACCTGCCGGCGCTGATCGCGCAGGGTATGACCAGCTTCAAGGTCTTCATGACCTATCAGGGCATGCGCCTGACGGACGCCGAAATCCTCCAGGTCATGGATGTCGCCCGTGAACAGGGTGCCCTGACGATGGTGCACGCGGAGAACGAGGACGCCATAGAGTTCCTGCGCGACAAGGCGGAGCGGGATGGACGCACCCAGCCCGTCCACCACGCGCGCACCCGCCCCGTCCCGGTGGAGCGCGAAGCGACGCATCGCGCAACGACGCTGGCGGAGGTGGCGGATGTGCCGGTCATGATCGTCCACGTCTCAAACGGTGCCGCGCTGGACGAAATCCAGCGCGCCCGCGCCCGGGGTGTCCGCGTCTTCGCGGAGACCTGCCCGCAATACATCACGCTGACGGCAGACGACCTCGACCGCGCGGGGTTCGAGGGCGCGAAATGGGTCTGTTCGCCCCCGCCCCGCGATACGGACGAACAGGCAGCGATCTGGGCTGGCCTGGAGCAAGGCGCGTTCGACGTGTTTTCTTCCGACCATTGCCCGTTTCGCTTCGCCGACAAAGCGGGCAAGGACGCACCCGGAGCGCGCACGTCCTTCCGCAATATTCCCAACGGCATCCCGGGAATCGAGACGCGCCTGCCGATCCTGTTCTCCGAAGGGGTCACAAAAGGCCGCATCAGCCTCGAACGTTTCGCCACGCTGACCGCCACCAATAACGCCCGCATCTACGGGCTGGAGTCCAAGGGCTCCATCGCCATCGGCAAGGATGCCGACATCGTGCTCTGGGACCCGTCGCTCACGCGCAGAATCTCGCAGGACGATCTGCATCACGGGTCCGATTACACCCCGTGGGAAGGCTTCGAGGTTACCGGCTGGCCCGTCCGCACGATCTTGCGCGGCCAGACGACAATGCTGAACGGCGCACCGGTGGGAAACCCGGACGGCCGCCATATCGCCCGCACGAAACCGGATGCCACACCATGAATTACACGCCAGTCGACGGCCGCCGGGTCGGTATGCTCACGCCGTCCTCGAACACGGTTCTGGAGCCCTATACCTCGGCTATGTTCGCCCCGTTCGGAGACGCGGCGACCGCACATTTCGGACGGTTTCGCGTCGTCGAGATCTCCATGTCCGAAGCGTCGCAATCGCAATTCACGCTTGAGCCGATCCTCGAAGCCGCCGAACGCCTCGCCGAAGCCGAACCGGCCCTGATCTGCTGGAACGGCACCTCCGCGAGCTGGTTGGGCCTCGAGAAGGACCGCGCCCTCTGTGCTGCGATCACCGAGCGCACGGGCGTGCCCGCCACCTCGACGATCCTCGCCTACGAAGCGCTCTTCAGAAAGATGGGCATTCGCCGGCTCGGCGTGGTCACGCCCTATATCCAAGACATCGAATCCCGCATGATCGCGAACTACGCGTCGCAGGGCATCGAGGTCGTGAGCGCCGCTCGGCTGGACGACAAGGGAAATTACAGCTTTGCCACCTACCCTCCCGAACAGGTTGGCGCCTTGGTTGAAGAGGTGGCCGCTGCAAAGCCGGACGCGATCGCCATCGTGTGCACGAATTTCCGCGGCGCGCCCGTCGCAGTCGGGATCGAGGATGCCACCGGCGTTCCGGTCCTCGATTCCGTCGCGGTGACAGCCGCGCACTGCCTGCGCGAAGTGGGTCTGGATCCGGCGCGCGTGACGGGCTGGGGCAGCGTGTTCCAACGCGTCTGATGGGCCGTCTGTCCGATGAAGCCGTGCCCGGGTGGCTCTGACGGACAAGGATTTGCATGCGTGTGTCATGACCGCGATGCAGCATCAACGCCGGGCCACCTTGCGATGTCGCCCCAAAGCGGACGGGCTCTGAGCTGATCGCCGTGCGCCACCGGTCAAAGAGCCTGTCTCTGCGACCGTCAAAACTCCGGGATCGATGCCCAGAGGCTCGAACCGCTTGCCGTCCTCCGACCAGCACGTAGCCCCGCCAAGCCCGGTAATTTACGCCAGCCCACCGCTGCCACGCTCCGCTCAAGAAACCCCGGCGCGGCGCACAAGCGCGAGGGCCGCGGCAAGGCCGATCAGAAGGCCCCCGCAACCACGGTCGATCCACGTGCTGCCTTGATCCTTGAGAAAGCGCGACGCCCGCACACCCAAACCGGCATAGATCGCCATCACGGCGATATCCGTCGCGACGAAGATCAGGGCGAGCGCCAGGTATTGCGGGACGAGCGCTTCGGAGAGGTCGAGGAATTGCGGCAGGAACGCCGCGAAGAACAGGTAGCCTTTCGGATTGGTCACCGCGACGAGGAAGCTTTTCCGGAAGATCGACAGACGCGGTTGCCGCCCCCCTGACGCGGCCTCAGACGCCGCCTTGCAGCCGCCCGACATGCCGAGCATCTGCACGCCGATCCAGATCAGGTAGACGACACCGATCCACTTCATGATGGCGAACCAGAAGGCGGAGGCCATGAGCAGCGCGCCGAGGCCCAGTGCGGCGGCAAGGATCAGAACAGCGTCCGAAAGCGCGGCACCCGCGATGCCGCAGCCCGCAGCGGCCAGACCGAAACGGGAACCGTTGGACAATGCCAGCAGGACGGTGGGTCCGGGTGTCATGACCACCACAAGCGACATCAGCGCGAAGGCGACGAGCGAGAGTTCCATCATATGCGCCCTGTGTCGGAGGCCATCATCGGGTCGCTGCGGCGCCGGCGGGAAATCCGCACGACCTCGATCACGATCACCGAGGCCGCCACCTGGCCCAGCATGACGGCGGGCCAGATCAATCCGAAATTCGGGTCGACGTATTTCTGCGGCCCGAACGACACGAGCGCCGAAAGCACGGCCAGCACGCTCAGGCCCCTGCCCGCGGCGCTGGTCGCGGGCTTGGACATGATGGCGGCAAGGGCCAGCGACACGGATGCCCCGATAAAAGGCGCGATACCGAAGAGCGGCGTGGCAATCGGGGGATGCGGTTCGATCCCGGCATAAAGCGCGGACAACATCGTCAGCTGAAGAACGATCAGGATCGCAAGAGCTGCGGCGGCATGGCGGTTGGAATTGGGCACGGGCTTTCTCCAAAAGCGTAATTGTGGTTACGGTTGCGCGTAGCCGTAATTCCAGTTACGGATTCTGTCAACGGGAGTGTGAGGCATGCGCGAAGAAAACCGGTCCATCCGCCAGCAACAGATTGAAGAAGCGGCCTATGCGCTGCTGGAGGCAAAAGGCTATGCGGGCACGTCCATGCAGGGCATCGCGAAAAAGGCCCGCGCGTCGAACGAGACGCTCTATAAGTGGTACGGCGACAAGCAGGGCCTGTTTCAGGCGCTCGTGACGCGCAACGCCGCCGAGGTCAAAAGCCATCTCGAAGCGGAACTCGAGACGGATCACGACGCGCTGTCGATCCTCGGCAGCCTTGGCCCGAAGCTTCTGGACCTGCTCACCGGCGACCGGGCCGTGGCGCTGAACCGCGCGGCGGCCGCCGACCCAAGCGGCGAACTCGGCGCGACGATCTCGAAGGCCGGGCGCGAAGCGGTCTTTCCGCGCCTGGAGCAGGTGCTCCTGCGCGCCAGGAAAGACGCGCAACTCGCCTTCGACGAGTCCGGTGAGGCGGTGGGCCTCTATCTCGACCTGTTGATCGGCGATCTGCAAATCCGGCGCGTGATCGGTCGCCAGCCCCGTCCGTCCAAGGCATTCCGCGAGGCGCGCGCCGCGCGCGCCGTGCGCCACCTGCGGCACCTTCTGGGCGGGGACTCCGAAAGCGGGTCCTGACGATTTGCGCGCGTCATCTCCCGAAGGCGACTACAGCTTTGCAAGACCTCGATCACCAAGAGGCGCGATGGGACTTCAACCGAGATATTCGGAGCCGCAGCCCCCGTGATGCAGGTTCCGACGGGTCCGATCCTGCGCGGTGAGACTTAGTTCCGAACGAGCTCGGGCTCCGGTCGGGAGCGATATGTCCCGGCTACATGAACGCGCCCAAAAAGACCCCGAACAAGAGGCCAGACGACACCCCGACCGAAGTCACATCATGGTTCAGGAAAGGCTCGCCTCGGGGAATCGCATCCCCAGAAAAGGGTAGAGGCGCATGGTGCGCCTCATCCGTGTCATCGAACCGAGTCGAACGGCATTTGAAGTGTAAGGTTGCCCCTACGGATACCCCAGACGATCAAGCGACCTTCTCTGACGCGCTAAAACTACCACAGGCCGCCCCCTGCACCAAGCCAAACGATCAGTTCGCATCGACATCGGGTGCCAGCACATAGGCGCGCACGGTGCCCGAGGTGGCGTTATCGCGCAGCTGCCAGCGGCGGTTCGGCTGGCTGCTTGTCTCGGGCCCGACGAAATACCCGTTATAGAGGCCCTCGACGCCGTTCATGCTCCAGGTCAGGTGCGCGCCGCGCCAGCCGAACTGGTAAAGGCCGTAATGCGGCCTCGGGCGGTCATTATCGCTGATCCCGCCCGGTCCGGAGATGAGGTTCTCCGACGCCGACACGCGGTCCGCATGGCCGAGGAAGATGCCGAAGGCCGATGCGGTGGTGGCCAGCGGCCGGACCTCGATGACGTTGCCGGTGATGATCGCCCGGATCACCCGGTTGTCGGGCCGCGTGTCGCGCCAGCGCGGCGGCTCGCGGTCGTTCGACGTCGAGGCCGCGATCCGGATACCGTCCGTGGCGCGGGTGATGGTGTTCCCGGAGACCTGCGCCTCGGTCACCTGCCGCCCGGCCACGACGATGCCCTGCGCCATGAAGGTTTCCTCGGCAATGGCAAGCCGGTCCATGTCGATCACCCGGCTGGTCTGCGCGCCGATGCGCACGCGCCCGTTATTGCGGATCGCGGTGCCCAGCACGTTGCGGATGTGCCGCCGCATCTCGCCGGCATCGTCGATATGGTTGGCCTCATTGCGGCGCAGTTCTGCGGCCAGCGTATCGGCGATATCGGTGCGCAGATTGGCCGTTATGCTGCGCCCGCGCCGTTCCAGCGCGAAGGCCTCGCGGGTGACGCGGCCCCGGAGTTCGTGAAAGCCGATCCTTTGCGTGTCGCGCGGTCCGGCGCCGCGCCGTCCCTCGGGAATGACGGTCGCTTGCCCGAGATTGCCGGCCCGGTTGTCCGAGAACCACAGGATGCCCCGCGACAGCCGCGCCACCAGCACCGGGTCCGCCGTGATCCGCGAAAGGACGCCGCGGCGCCCGACATCGTCCGCCGGGCGCAGATCGTTGTCCTGCACGCGCGCGCGGGCGGCGTCGATGATGTTGATGCCGATCTGCGACTGGCCAACACGCAGCTTGCAATCGCGCACCAGCACCGAAGGGCGGCCCCGGTCGTTGCGCGTCGCGAGGCAGGCCGCCGCGCGGTCGCGCCCGTTGCGGCAGCGCAGGCGCAGCCGCTCGAAGCTGGAATCTCCGCAATCGAACGCGCTGACGGCGCCGCGCCGGCCGTCGCGCTCGCTCGCGGCATCGGTGCCGATCCGGCCGCCGTTGATCGACATGTCGGTGACCCGGACCGTGGTGCAGTCGCGAAAGAGGAAAGCGGCCTCGCTTCCGGCGACGCTGACGACGGTCTGCGGGCCGGTGCCCTCGACGGTGACGTGACCGAGGCCGGTGAATTCCAGCGTGCCCGGCAGGGCGAACTGGCCCGCGCGCAGGCAGAGTTTCACATCCCGGCCCGGCGGCAGCCCGGTCACCACGTCGATCAGCTCGGTGACATCGCCGATCACGAAGGTGCACAGCCCTGCCCCGGTGGTCTGCTGGCAGAGCGCCTCGAGCGCCTCCTGCACCGTCTCCGCGCCGAGGTTGCACATGCTGTCGTCGAACCGCACGTCCTCGGCCTCGAGGCAGACGAGCGGCGGGATCAGCGGGCGGATATCGATGATGCCGCCTATGGTGTTGCCCTGCCGGCGGGCCAGCGCGAGGGGCGCGAAATGCCGCCCCCAGCTCATCGGCGGCACCGGGTCGTTGGGGTTTTCGCTGGGCATCGGCGTCCAGATGATCGTGCCGGTGGCCGCGCGGGCCTCGAACATCCAGACATCGCCGACCCGGTATTCGCCGGTGGTGAAGCTTACCGTGACCCCATGCTCCAGCAGCGTCGGCGTGGCGCTGAGCGGGCGGCCGCGGTCGGACAGACCGCCATGGTCCCAGCGCCGGACGCGCGGGTTGATGAGATCGGCGAAGACCACGGCGGGATTGTCGAAGCTCACGGTGCCGTTCTGCGCCGAGATGTCGATCCGCGACAGCACGCCCACCGTTCCGAGCGCGCGGTTGCGCTCGTCGAAGACCTCGACCCAGCCGCCATTCACGAAGCCCAGATTGGCATCGTCGCGCGCGCCCCGCAGGACGAGATCGCCATCGGTGTTCAGCGCCAGCGCGGCCTCCACATGGCCGTTCTCGCGCGACCAGACGAAGCGGGCGGCGCTGCGCGCCCCGCCCTCGACGATGGCGATGCGGTAGAGCTGGTTCTCCTGACTGAGATACCCCGCCTCGGGCGGGATCAGGCAATCGGTCGCGTCGGCCGGATCGGCCGGGTTGGTGCCCGCCGCCATGCGCCCGGTGCCGGGTCCCGCCGCGAAGCCGTCGGGCATCATCCCGCAGCGCGCCCGGGCGATCAGCGTCTCGCGTTCGGCATCCGTCAGCGTCACGGCGCGCACTCCGACGCGCCAGCGGGCCTTGATCCGGGTGCCGGTATCGGCGCCGGACAGGGCCGGATCGTTCAGGAGCACGTCGTCGAAGGCGTTCACATGGCCTTTCCACGCCTCCAGATAGATCAGCACCTCGTCGCCATTCGCGATGCCGTCGGAAAAGGCCGGCAGCGACAGGTCGCCCGACTGCGTGTCGTAATCGGTGATGGCCGGGTTCTCGACCTTGAGGCCGTTGACGTAGAAGGCCCCGGCCCCGATCCGGAACCCGCCCGTCCCGCCCGCGGCCGCCGCAATCGTGAAGCCCGGTCGGTCCTTCGGCGTGCCCGCGGGCCCGATCAGGTCCGCCAGCGCGGTCTCGGCCCGTTCGGTCTGGATCTGGACATTCTCGTTCCAGTCGGAATCGGTGTATAGGCGGCCCTGCTGGATGAGGACGCCGGTATAGCCCCGCGCGCGCGCATTGGTGCCGCGCCAGCGTGAAAAATCACCGTTCATGTCTTGCCCTCCCAGTGCAAGGTCGAGTCTGTGGCTACGTGCTGCAAAAGAGCCCGGCGGCGTGGCCGAACCGTAGGAAATCGTCGATGCTGCGGCGGATATTGTCCCGGCGCACGGTATGGGCCGCGCGGTTATAGGCGCCGATCTCGCCACGGTTCTCGGCCCCGCGCAGGATGTGGTCGCCAGTCTGCACGCGCAGCAGCATGTAATCGGGATCGGCGTAGCGCAGGCTGTCGAAGACCGGCGCCGGCCCCTCGGTGCAGCGATAGAGCCGCGGCGTGACGCTGTCGGGCGGCACATGGGAGAACCGGATGCAGCCGACCTGACGGCGCTCGGCGCGGACCGCCGGGACGGTGTCGCTCACGAACAAGGTGTCCGAGGTGGCCAGCCGCGCCTCCGGATCGTCTTCGGAGACCGCGCCCAACCCGCCGATAGGCCGCCTGTCGCCCTCGCCGAAGGCGTCGGTCTCGACCCGGCCATGGACCGTGCAGCGGTCGAGCCGGATCACCTGGCGCAACGGCGCCCCGTTGAGGAAGATCGCCCGGTTCTGCGGCCGCATGGCATCGATGATCGTCTCGGCAAAGCAGGCATCCACCTCGGCCTCGAGGCGCACCGGGCCGGTAATGACCCGCGCCATGTCGAGGGTGATGCCCACCGCATCGACGAAGAGCGCCGCGGCATTGGGCTGCTCCGGCGCGCCGAGCCGGTTCAGCCGCCGTCCGGGCACCAGCGTCGTGTCGGCGATGGTGGCGGTCTCTCCGGTGCCGCTGATCCGTACCGGAGCGTTGAAGATGCGCAGCCCGTTCAGCTCCAGCGTGGCCCCGTCGCCAAGCGCGAAATCGAGCTCCGAGGTCAGCCGCAGCGTCGGGAAATGCTGCGTCGCCGCGACGAGACGCAGGGCGCCGCCCGCGGGCACCGTGATCGTGCCGCCCGCGGTGTAGATGTCGGTGGCATCGAGCACGAAGAGCCCCTGCCCGCCCGCCGCGTTGATCGCCGTCGAAACCGGCGGGCCGCCCGGCGCGATCACCGTGCCCGCCGAAAGGTCATCGAGATCGCGGCTGCCATGCTCGCCGCCGCCGATCTCCAGCGGGCGGGCGAAATGACAGGTGACGCGCAGGTCGGGATTGGCCGGATCGCCGGTGCGCAGCACAATGCGCCCAAGCTCCGGGTCGATCATGATCCGGTCGTCGCGGGGCGGATGGTTCCACGGCGGCTCCGCCCCGCCGCCGGGCTCGTCGCCCAGATGCGCCACGCAGATTTGCTCGACCGGCACCTCGGTGCCGTCGAGCATCAGCATCATTGCGCGGTTCTGGCCGTAGAAGGTGCCCGGCGCCTCGTCCATGATCCAGCGGGCGATTGGGCTCGGCAGGACGTCCTCGGTCACCGGCGTGTCGATCAAAGGCCGGTCATGGGCGCGGTCGAAGAGCTGCGCGTCGCATCCCAGAGGATGGAAGCGGAACCGCCGGTCGCCCGGCGCCTGCGTGGCGGGATGGCCGGAGATCGAATACGGGCGCAGCCGCCAGATATGGATGCCGATATTGCCGCGGTTCCACTGGCCGCCCGCGGTCTCGATGCGGCGCACTTCCACATTGCGCGAATTGCGCTCGAACGCGGTGCCGATCCGGGCCAGCGCCGCGCGGTCGCGCATGTCGACCGAGCCGCCGAAATCGGGATGCAGGAGGCGCATGGACTGGGCGTGCACGAGCCGGTTCCAGTATTCGGCGGCATAGACCGGCCAGTTCGACGCGGTGCCCGAGGCATGCTCCAGCGCCCGCAGCGTGCCCTTGCGCGCCCGCAGCGCCAGCGCATCGGCCACCCGGGCGCGCATGTCGATGCCTTCGGGGATGTCCTCCAGCCCCCGCATGCCCAGAAGATCGCCGATATAGGGAATGACCCAGGGCGCGCAGGTCTCGATGAAGGCGTTGTCGTAAAGATCGTCGAGGCTTTCGTCGACGATCTGCGCCTCGCGGGCGATCAGCGAGGCGAGTGTTCTGAGCGGTCCGAAATCCTCGATGTCGCGCGCATCGCCGGGCGCGACCCGGCCTTTCACGCGGGCGCCTTCCTCGGCATCGCGGACCCGCAGATAGGCAGGCAGCAGCTGGAACAGATCGTCGGTGGCGAAACGGGTCATTGTTCGATCTCCAGCTTGAGGGCCGCCTCGCCGAGGGTCAGCAATTCCGCCGGGATCGGCAGGCCGCCCGAGAGATCGGGCTGCGCCACAGCGGCGACGAGATGCGGCTCATTCGTCTTGCCCAGGCCCAGCCGGTAGAGGAAATCGACATCGACGCCGAGCACGCCCGGCACGGCCTGCAGCGCGGCCATGGCCTCGGCGCGCGTCACCGGCTGGCCAAGACCGCGGCTGTCGAAGGAGAAGACGTCGAGCGCCTGCGCCCGTGCCGCCGCCTCGACCTCGTCGGGCACGAAGGCCGCATCGACGTAGAGCCGCGCTTCGAGGCCGAACTCGACCGGCGCGTAATTCTGCACGTAGACACGCTGATCGGCCTCCCCGGCCTCGGCGAGCGCGGCCTTGAGGTTTTGCATGTCGTCGCCGTTCTCCGCCAGCTCGACGCCGTCCTGTCCGGCGACGGTGACGTAGATCGGGCGATCGAACCCGTCGAAGGTCCAGTCCGCCCGGGCCTTGGCCACCGATGCGAAGCCGCGGGCGAAATCCTCGTAATCGCGCAGCGACACGACGCGGCCCAGCGTCAGCACCTTCAGGGGCGCGTTCTTCCGCGCGTCCTCCAGAACCTCCGCATCGGCCCCGCCGCCCGGCGGCAGCGGGTTGGTGACGCCCTTCAGCCCGGCGGGCTTGGCGGCGAGCAGCGTCAGCTGATGGGCCTCCAGATGCCCCGCAAGACCCGCGCCCTTGCGGTAGACCGCCTCCACGTTGTCCTGCCCGGTGGGAAGCCGCTGACCGCCGCCGAAGATGATCTGCGCGGTACCGTCCTCGGCGTGGCGCACGATGTAGACAGGGTCTTCCGGCCCCGCATCGCGGAAATCATCGACCAGCGACCAGAGCACGCGATCGACCCGCACCTCGAGCGCCGGGAGCATGCCGCTCGCGGTCCGGGCCGAGACGTATGTGAGCGGCTTCGACGACAGCGTAAACGCCTGGAAGGGCCGCGTGGCGTCGCCATCGCCCAGGGTCTCCTGCACGGTTTCGCCATGGGTCGCGAAGGCGACATTCGCGCAGATCGTCACGCTGGCGCGGACATAGCGGTTCGCGAAGGGCGTGGTGAAGGTCAGGATCGAATGGCCCTTGTCGAGCGTGTTCTCGGCGATCTCCAGCACTTCCGAGGCGACCACGCCGGCGAGTTCCTCGAGCTCGCCGGTGACGATCACCGTCTTGCCGGGCAGCAGCAGCAGCTCCGACGTGCCGAGTTCGACCTGGAACGTGGTGAGCGCGCCGTCGGCAGCGCCGACCGGCGCCGTGATCGGCAGGTCCGACAGGGTCAGCGCCTCGGGCATGGCAAAGACCGTGGCGGTCCGCGTCTGGAACGTCTCGAGGCTGACCGAGGCGCCGTCCGGCCCGGTGCCACTCAGCGCCACCTCCAGCCGCGTCACCTTGGCCGACATCGAATAGCCCTCGACGCTTTGCGTTTCGGCGGCGTGAACGCTCACCCAAGCCTCGTGGGTCGCGTCGCGGATCAGGATGGTCTGCCCCGGCGTGATCTCGGTGAACTCGCGTTCGAGGTAAATGAAGCCGCGCCCCGACGAGGGCGTTCCTTCCTCGTCGATATCCCCTGCCGTGGACAGGATGTCGCTCGGCTGTTGCGTCGTGTAGCTGCCCGCCGACAGGGACGGCCCCGCAAAGATTACCGCGCCCGTCCCGGAGAGGCCCGCCGTCGTGTCGCTTTCCACCGGCGAGGTTCGCCGGGTGATCGCGATATTCCCGAAAAAGCCCGCCTGCACCCGCATCGCATGGGGCAGGATCGGGTCCGGCGGCACGAAGACCAGCGAACTGATCGCGAGGTTGAGCGTGAAGAGTCCGATATTGTTCAGCGCCGTCGTCGTGCTGAGCGCCGAGGCCGTCCAGCTTCCGCCCGAGACCGCCGCCCCAAGATTGGCGGAATTGAGCGCCTGGTTCGCATCCCAGGCAGGAAAGACCAGCAGCGAGGCGATATAGACGTAAGGCGGGGGATTGGTCGGATCGGCCTTCAGCGCCACGATCCGCCGGCCGTCCAGCCCGGCGCTGCGATCGCTGACACGCCGCAGGAAGCCCTCGCCCTCGCCGAAGGCCACGGGCATGTTCCCGCGCATGAGCAGGATCGGATCGCCCGCATTGACCCGCGCGACATCGGCGGTCAGCGACAGGGTCTCGCTGTCCGCGTCGAGCACCTGCGGATAGGCAAGGCGCGGCGTCAGGGCGTTCCACTCCGCCCGCGCGGTCAGCGGCTCAACCGTCTCGAAGATCTGCGGCGTCTCGCCATCCCGCGGCACCGAGCGCACGCGCAGGCCGGGCGCGTATTCCAGCGTCTCGTCGGGCGCATCCCCGGGCTCCGCCTCGAAGGCCAGATGCACGCCCGCGGCCTTCGCCGGCGCCAGCTGGTAGCCGATCAGGTCGGCATGGGCGCGCACGCTCTCGCGCTCGGTCGCCGTCCTGAGATAGGCCTCGTTGGCGTCGCGCTCGGCATAGAAGGCGAGCGTGTGGCAGACCCCAGCCCAGGCATCGAACAGGCCCAGCGTGTAATCCCCCTCGGTCCGCGTGCGCAGGTCCGACAGGCCCGGACGGTGCGCATCGGCAAGCCGGCGCAGCATCGAGGCATAGAATTGCGAATGCGTCCCGACCCGCGTGCGGATCTCGTCGAGGCCGGGGCGGTTCTCGACGGGTTGCGGCGTCCGGATTTTCAGTGAGCGTGTCATCGGCCTCCCTCCGCGACGATGGTCAGGCTGCCCTCGGAGGGGCGGTTGGGATCGTTCGACAGGATCGGGATCTCGCGCGGCCCGAAACTGAGCACGCCCGCATCAAGCCCTTCGTCGGTCATCCGTCCGGCGCGGCTGAACCGGGTGATGCGCACATCCGACACGCCGTCCACCTCGAGCGCCGCCTCGTAGAGCCGGCTGAGATAGATATCGGACGAGAAGGTGATGTTGTCGGGATGGAAATAGCCGCGCCGCCCGTCGCGCATCAGCCCGGTGGAGAACCGGTCTTCCAGCGCCTCGGCGATCCGGTCGGCAAAGGCGTCGGGTTCGGCGCAGGCCTTCAGCTCGATGGCCAGCGGCACGTAGACCGGGGCGTCGATGGCCAGGTCGTGGCCCATCATCCGGAACGGTTCGAGATAGGCCAACAGTGCACGGCGGAAGTCCGTGTCGATCTCGAGGCCGCCCACCCGGTCCACGGTCAGAAAGATCGCCGTCCACCCGCCGAGATCGCGCTTGCGCGCCTGCGCGCGCTGCACGTCGTCGCGATCCGTCAGCAGCGCCTCGTAATCGGCCAGCGTGACGGCGCGGTACTGGCGGGTGAAGGCCAAGGGCGCGCGCTGGCGGATCTCGGCGATGGTCTCGCGGTTGCGCCCGCCGGTCGCTGCAAGCGGGTTGGTCACCGAGGCGACATTCGGCGCGACGATGCCCGAGGCCGCGATATGCGCGATGGCCTCGGCCCCCACATTGCCCGCCGTGCCCGTGCCCACGCGGTAGCGCGCCTCGAAGGTCTCGCCGGGCTCAGGCGTCTTGCCGTGCAGGCCCTCGGTGCCGCCGGGCGCCGCCCAGAAGCGCAGCCGCGTGGTCCCATCCGCCTCGACTTCGGGCACGAAGGCCAGCGCGTCGGCAGCGGTGCCGATGAAATCCGCGCGCGGCGTCCATGGATCGGCTTCGGCATCGCAACTGAGCGTGATCGCCGCCACCGCATCTTCCGGCGGCACCGTCAGGTAGGCAGCGGCGGCCAGGGTGTCGGCAGGCACGAAGGGGCGCACCGCATGGGTCAGATCGCGCCGGGACAGGTGCGGCCGGAACGAACGCGGGCGGTCGAGTGCGGAAAGCGGTGTGCCCACCGGCAGGTCCTCGGGATCGAACAGGCCACGCGCGGCGCCCAGGGGCTCGGGCTCCGGCAGGGTGAAGCCGTGATCGGCCAGCACGATATTGCCGAGCGCGATGGCCATGGGCTCGGTCTCGCCCGGAGCCAGCCCCACATGCAGATCGAAGCCGAGCGCGTCTTCCGCCGCCCAGCGGATCCGCAGAAGCGGCAGGTCGATGGGCCCCGCGCCGATATCCACCTGTTCCAGAGGGTCGGTCAGGACGACGGGCGCCTCGGTCAGCCGCACGGCCTGGCGGCATGCGGGATCGGCATCCGCCGCCCGCCGCGTTCCCGGGTCGCGCAGCTGCGACAGGATCAGGATATCGCCGGCCTGCAGCTGCACGTCGCTTTGCGGATTGCGCAGCCAGGCCTCGGTTGCGCCCTTGGCGAGCACCGCGTTGGGATCGCCCCAATGGTGCAGCTCGATGTCGTGGTTGGTGTCGTGCAGCGTCACCGGATCGGGCACTAGGTTACCCGTGACGGCATCCCGCACCCTCGGAGTGACCGGTTCGAAGGCCACCGCGCCGTGGCGCAGCTCGCGTTCGACCTCGGAAAGCGCGATCACCGGCTCGCGCGTGGTCCGCGACCGGGTCAGGAAGGCCACGCCGGTTTCCGGCAGCGCGAAGGGCGGCACGCCGGGCCGCAGGCGCACCTGTACGAAGGTCCGCGCGCTCACCCCGTTATGGGCGCGGTAGCCGGTCAGCCGCGCATGGCGCATGGCCGAGCTGCGCAGCCGCGCCGACCCGAGGCTGTATTCGGTGCCGACATGATCGAGCTTGTAGCTCAGCTCGTCGCCCACGCTGGCCAGCCATTCCACCAGCGTCACGCCGAGGCTGGCGGGGTTGCGCTCGGTCCAGTCGGGCACGGTGACGGCCATCCGGTCGAGCATCATCCGCCGGTAACTCTCGTAATCGCGCGCCAGATGGTCCAGGCGCGGCTCGGTCACCGGCGGCTCCGGCGGCAGCGGCGGATCCTCGCAATCCAGATCGGTGTCGCAATGCACCCGGAAGCGGAACTCGACGCTGCGCAGCAGGGGGTCGATGCCCGCGACGGCCTCGTCGATGCTCAGAACATAGGTCGAGAAATCGCCCACCCGGTTGACCGTGACCGTCAGCACCCGCCCGTTCGAGGCGGTGCCCAGCGGACGCACCGCCGGAAACCGGTCGCCGCCGCGAATGGTCAGATCGCCCGGCCCGAGCGCCGCGCCGCCCGACGGCCGTCCCCCGGCCTCGCCCGGCAGCGGATGCACCATCGTCACCCGAAGGATCGTCGGATCCGCCAGATCCACCTCGATCCCGGCGATGCCGTTGATATCCGCCGCCGAGGCGGCGAGCCGTTCGCGGCGCTGATCGAGAAAGCTTTCCACCCGCGCCATCGCCTAGACCTCCCGCGAGAAGGTGTCTGTGACGCGCTCGTCCTCGCCGGTGACCACATAGGTGAGCGTGATGTTGAGCTGACCCTCGTCGCGCGCCACCTCCAGCGCCTCGATGCTGACCACGTTGCTCAGATGCTGCTGGATCGCCGACTGGATGAGGAATTCGGCGGCGGTCTCCAGCGCCTCGTTATTGGCATCGAAGAGCATCTCGTGGATGCCCGAGCCGAAGCCCGGTCGCATCACCCGCTCGCCGGGCGCGGTGAAGAGCACCGCCTCGATCATGTCGCGCACATGGGCCTGACGGTCCTCGGTGGTCGCCGTCCGTCCGGTGCCGTCGATCCGGAATGGCTGCGAGAGATACATGACCGGGCCCTCCTTTCGCTATTGCCCGCGCACGCGGGTCTGCTGCATGACCACCTGCGGGGTGCCCTGCACGCCGAGCGGGCCGTTGCAGATCCCTTGCGAGGTCGAGAGGAGCGCCGGCTGTCCCTCGATGCGCAGCCGCGTCGCGGGCGTGGTCCATTGCACGATCGTGCAGGGTTTCGGCGCGGGCTCCGGCGTGGTGAACGGGCATCCGGCGATCATGTAGGTATGGGCCATCGTCGTGGCCGGCTGGCCGCCCAGCTTCACCCGCAGCGAGGCGGTCGTGGGATTGGCCTGCCCGGCATGGCTGCACATGACCTGCGCCCCCTGATGCAGAAGAAAGCTCATCACACCACCTCCAGCGCGCCGTTGTTGACGCTGACCTGCGGGCCCGAAAGCTCGATCCTGGCGCCGCTCGAGGTCTCCAGCGTGATGCCCTGCGCGGTGATCGTGATCCGGTGGCCCGCTGGCGTCTCGATGGTCACCGGCGCCGCCGGGTTCGCCTCGTCGAGGGTGACGGTCGCACCGGGCGTCTTGATGAGCTTGGTGAGCGGCAGGTTGCCCGGGCATTCGCCCTCGCCCCAGAAACAACCCGCCCAGATCGGGCTGTTGATGTCGCCCGCCTCGAACTCGACCCAGATATTGGCGCCCACCGGCGGCATGAGGAACAGACCCTGGTCGGGCCCCGCATAGGGCACCGAGGGCATCGCCCAGTTCAGCGTGTTGGTGCCGTAGACCGAGGGCACCTGAACCTGCAGCCGCCCCTTCCGGTTCGGATCGATATTGTTCACGACGGTGCCGCGATACTTGCCGAAAAAGCCGCGGATGGTGGATTGGTCGGTCATGGCAACACCACGGGAACGTTGGTGCCCGTTCCCTCCCGGTTGAGGGTGAAGGATTGCAGCCACGCGCCGCGGCTGATCTTGTGCACCACGCTCTGGACGTAATAGAGCCCGTCATGATCGAGCCCGGCCCCGCGCATGCCCACGAGGCCGCGGGTCTGCAGCACGGCGCCGTAGCGCCCGGTATCGAGATCGCCCTTGACCGTCACGACATCCGTCGTCGCATCCGATTGCGACTGCGCCTCGCCCACGGCCTGCGCCGCGCTCTGCGCGCCGCTGGCGCGGAAGAGGTTGCGCCGGATCACCCCGGCATTGGCCAGCGCCGGGACCTGCGCCAACGGCGGCCGCTGCGGCGCCACCGATTGCACCGGAACCGACTGGCCGCTCTGCCGGTCCTGCACCTGGCCCGCCACGTTCGCGGCCTCCGACGCGGCGTTCTCGAAGCTCAGCCCGGACACGTTGTTCTCGGGGCCCATATCGGTGGTGATGGCGCGCTGCGGAACGCCGATCCGGGGCTTCGGCCCCCAATAGGCGACCGAGGTCAAGGGCGCGGGCCCCGGGATCAGCGTGAAGATGCTGTCATGGGCTTCCGCGAGCTCGCTCAGATAGGCGTAATCGGTGCCGCGCTGCATCGGCACGCGGTCGATCGGGTTGGGGCGTTCGGCGGCGCTGGGCGGGATCACCAGGGGGACCACCCCGAGCCGGGCATAGCCCAGAAGCACCAGCGCCGCGATCTCGCCCGGGCCCTGCGCCGGATGCGCCACCTCGCGTTCCTCGCGGTCCATGGCGAAGGTCAGGTCCTTGCCCCGCACATGCAGCATCGCCGGGCCATCGCCCTCGGACGGCTTGAACTCGGCGGTCTCGACGATCCCGTCCATCAGCACTTCGGGGCGGATGCCGATCACCGATGTCAGCACCACCCGCGCGCCCGCCTTCAGCGCGGGCTCCACCATCACCGGGAAGACGCCGGCCAGGGCGGGGGACCGCACCGCGCTGAAGACCAACTCGAAACCCGACCGCTCGCTGTCGGAAATGGCGATCTCGGCGGAGACGAACTGCTCCATGATCGGCAGTGGCAGCGGGCGCGGCACGCCCTGCCCCGCCATGACCGAAAACCCTGCGCCGAGTAGATCATCGAGCATGTCGTATCACTCCCCCGGCTCGATCTGCGACAGCCTGAGCTTGCGCACCGCTCGCATCTCCGCGCGGCGCGGCGTGACCTCGGGGATCGCGCCCTCGGTGGGGCGCGGCGTGTCGGCCAGCGTCAGCGGATCGGGATCGGGATTGGCATCCATCACCCGCCAGAAAAGGCGCGCATCGCCATAGGCACGCTCTGCCACGAGGTCGAGCCGGTCGCCGTCCTGCACGCGGATTTCAGCGATAATGCTCTGGTTTTCAGGGATTTTCCGCCGGGCCACATAGCTGATCTCGCGCCCGTCGGCGTCGATATAGGTCTTGATGGGCCGATTGACGTAGCGGCTGGATCTGTCGAACATGACGGCGTCTCCTCCTACAGGATCGCGATATCGGAGCCGAGCACGCGGCCCAGCGAATTGACCTGCCCGACCGCCGCCATCGTCTCCTTGACGATCTGGTGGCTGAGGAACATCGCGTAGCCCGGATGGCTGATCTGCAGGTCGGAAGTGCTGAGAACCGCGAGGTCCATCGCCACCTTGGCCCGGATCGGGTTCAGGTTCGGATCGAAGGCTTCCTCGGTGATGTTCAGGCTCGAGATCCTGACAGGCAGGATCCGCGACCTGCCCCAGACGAAGACGGTGAAGAGCGCCTTGGGGGGCAGGACCTCGACCCGGCCCGCCGCCATCATGACGCTGTTCGCGATGACCGTGGCCGACAAGGGATAGATCAGCGTCTCGAACTGCGCGAGCCGCGCATGCAAGCCGATGGTGCGCGCAGTGGCATCGTCGCGTTCCAGATCGTCGGTCGCATCGAGCACCGTCTCGATCTTGTAGGTCTCCTTCGGCGCCCCGGCGAGGCGGAAGGTCTCGGTGCCGCCCTCGCTTTCGGCGAGATTGGCCTCGACGGTGCGGCTCATGGTGTCGGGATTGATCTGGAACGGGATCACCGCCGGGATCGGCACCGGCAGGCGGAACGCGACGATGGCGGCTTTCAACAGGCGCGGGGAGCGGGAATATCCGGTCATGTCATGTGGTCCTCACCGTGTTGATATTGTTTGAAAGCTCTTGGTAGACGGTCTCGAATTCACTCGCGTACCGTGTCTTCAGCGTGCCGTAATCCACCGCGCCGCTGCCGGTCTTCGAGGCGAAATACTCGAAGTAGAACCGCCCGCCCTGCGCGCGGGGGCTGCGTTCTCCGCGCCAGATCGTCTCGCGGTAGAAGCTCAGGATACCGGTGCCGATCTCGTCCACCTCGCGGAAGAGCACCGTGCCGTCGGTCAGTTCCTTCTGAACGATTTCGGTCGTCAGCCTGGTGTTCCAGGTGCCATGACCGCCCTCCTGTCCGTGGATCTCGGTGCTTTGCGCACCGCCGCTGACCCGCGCGGAAATGGCGCCGGGATGGCCTTGCAGAATGCCCACCTCATCGCCTTCATGCGGACCGCCCGGCGGATACCAGGCGAAGCGTTCCTCATCCGGCAGATCGGACATCGGCGTGTCCGCATATTCCGCGCTTTCGCGGTGTTCCGGCGCCTTGTAGGTGATCGTCACCTCCTGCGCAGGAAATCCCGCGCCCGGGCGGAAGATCAGCTTCGACGTGGGCGTGCGGACCTCGTGCTGGAACTGGATGAGTTCGAACGCCCCGGCCGCTTCGTCGAGGTTTCCGCCCGCAGCCCGGTTCGCCGCGGTCTCCACGATGGTATTGGCCAGCGTCGAGGGGATCCATTCGTGCTGGCGGCCCCTTGCGCCGCGCACCGCTTGTGCCATCCGCTCGCGGTTTTTCTGACCCCGCTTGGAACCGGATTGACCGGCGGCATCTATGCCCACGAAGAACGTGATGGGCTTGTCGTCGCCGGTGGTGTCGCCTTCGACATTGGCGTCATCCTCGTGGGCGTATTTCCCCCATGCCTGGTTGGCGATCTCGGTCTGGAACGTGGTCAGCGTCTGCAGCGACTCGTAATAGGTGCCGGTCACCTTTTTGAACGCCTTGTCGTATTCGAGGCCGGTCCTCTCAGCCGCGAGGGTCTCGACGATGCTTCTGACCGCGTTCACCGCATTCGCGCCGACATCGCTTTCGCCGTCGAGCACCGCCACGAGCAGACTGCGCCGATGCGCGGGCGTGTTGAGCGCGGGCGTGAGCTTGCGGTCGAGGAACTGCGTGATGGCCTCTTCGGTCGGCGCCTCGCCGCGCGCGGCCTCCAGGATAGCCCCGACCGCGCTTCGGTATCCCGCCTCGTCGGCGCGCTGGATGATCCCGCCCGTGCCGCCTTCCCGCCGGGCGGCGGGGGTCAGCCAGGCGCCGGGCAATGCCGTCTCTCCGGCGATCCTCGCGCGGGCCTCGGGCCAGTCGAGCAGCGCGTAGTCGCGGGCATTCAGGTTCGGCAGCACGTTGCGCGTCAGTTGTTCGGCGACCGTCGGATGGACGTGGTCCCGGATGGCCTCGGCGTATTTCTCGGCCAGATCCGGTTCCGGGTCGATCCCGAAGAACTCCAGCACCTGCTCGAGCGCGCTCTTGGTGTCCTCGGCCTGAGCCGCGACTTCCTGGACGTCAGACTGTGCCTCGGTTTGCTCCTGCGGCGTGGCATTCTCCTCGCCGGCCTCGTTCAGGCTGTCTTCGGCCTCTTCCGCCTCCGCGTCGAGAAGGCCCTCTTCCTCCTTGGCGCGGTCGACGAGCCGTTGCAGATCGGTGCGCTTCTGGCTGCGCACCTCGCCCTGCCACGCGTTTTCCTCGGCCACGGCGTCGAACGGCGCGCCCATCCGGGTGTCGAGCCATGTCGCAAGCGGCATGGGCGTCGAGCGGATCATCGGCACGACCGTTTCGCCCTGATCGGCGATGGACAGCGTATGGCTCTCGCCCCCGCCCCGCACCGCGACGGGCCGCATGATCTCGCCCGGGGCCTCGCCATCGGGCGCTGCGCCCTCCGCGCCTGCGCCCCCGCCCCTTCCGGTGAACCGCGCCACGACGCGCTGGATCAGACTGACGATGGCATCCTCGATGGCCTGGCGCACATCGGCAATGATGCGCTGCACCCGTCCCGCCACGTTGCCGAGGCCGAGCAGCCGCGCCAGAAGGTCGATCGCAACCGGCAGAAGCCGCGCCAGCACCCGCTCGACGCCCTGCATCGCGGGATCGAGCACGCCGGTCGCGATCTCCCACATCGTGTTGATGATGGTCTCGGCGACGGCGAAGATGCGCGCCAGCTGATCCTTCAGGAACATGACGAAATTCCAGATCGTCAGCACCAGCTTGATCAGCGCCCCGACCGGGTTGAAAAGGCTCACGAGCCAGGTGATCGCGGCCATCACGATGCGCTCGACGAGGAATGTCTTGATCTGGTCCAGCACGGTGTCCTTGAGGCGGCCCAGATCCTCCTGGATCTTCTCCCAGAGTGCGGACCAGCCGCCGGTGATCAGCTCCGTCGCGTAGGAGATGAAGAACTCGATCTTCTCCACGGCGGCCTCGCCCAGAATGCGCACCGCCACCCGCCGCATCATGTCCACGGTCAGGCCGAGGATTTGTCGGGCGAGATCGAGCAGCCCCCAAAGATCCCAGCGCTCCGGCATGGTGATGCCGCCGCCGAGCGCGCCCGTCAGCCAGGAGATGATGCCCGCCTGCAGATGGGTCAGGAAATTGTCGGCGAACCGGCCGATGCCGCCGGTCACGGAATCGACGAGGTTCGACAGGAAGCCCAGCGGATCGTCGATGATCAGGTCGAGCGATTCCTCCACCCGCGCGATGATCTCGTAAAAGGCGGCGGGCTGGATGCCGAGGGCGTAGAGGATGGGCTCCAGCACCAGCTTGGCGAGCGCCGCCCAATCGCCGGTCAGCGCGGCCCGCGCGATGGCCAGCGCGGCATTCACCGCCGCCTGGTAGGCCGCGAGGATGGCGTCGATGCCGGCGGCCAGCGCGTCGAGCAGGTTGGCGATGCCGGCCTTCAGCCCCTCGGCCACCACGTCGACGGCGGCCTGGGCCAGCTCGACAGCGCCGTCGATGGCGTTGTTGAGCGCCTCGGCCACTTCCGGGAAATGTTCCGCCAGCAGCGCGTTCACCGCCGATTTCAGCGCCTCGCCGAAGGTTTCGATGGCCGATTTGATGGCGTTGGCGGCAGCGTCGATCAGGGTCAGCGCGGCCTCCTTGACCGCGTCGATGATGTCCTTCACCGCCGAGCGGACCGCGTCGAAAATGTCGTTGATGAGGCTGGTCAGCTTGTCGAACTGCTCCGCCACCCAATCGGTCGCCCGGTCCCACCAGCTCTGGTCCTCGGCCTTGTCCTCGGACTTGCGGCGTTCCTCGTCGGCCTTGCGGTTGCCTTCGGCGAGCTCGTCGTCCGCGCGCGTTTCCGCATCGTCGAAGGAGGTCGCGACCTCTGTCTCGGTCTCCGTGACCTTGTCCTCGATCTTGCCCTCGGCCTCGACGCGGTCCAGCTCGGCCTGGGTTTCCATGTCCGCCACGTGACCGGCCTGGTCATCCACCGCCTGCTGCCGGGCGTCCTGGATGTCCTGCCGCCGGGCGCGGATCTCGTCGCGCTGATCCGCATCGGCCTCGGCGTTCAGCCGGTCGCGATCCGCCTCGGCCTGGGCCACCTTCTCGTCGCGCCCGCTGTCGCGGTCGGCCACGGCCACGTCCATTTCCTCGCGGGCCGCGGTCAGGTTCGACCTCATCGCCTCGTCGTGGTGCTGATCGAAAAGCGCCACCACGTCGGCGTCGAGCGGCTTCTGGTTGAACGCCTCGGCCCCTTCGACGGGCGCGGCATCGGTGGCGATCTCGGGCGCGGCGCGCGCATCGAGCGCGAAGGCCTCGTGCATTTCCTGCAGCTGGGCCTGCTCCGGGCCGGGGCCGTCGAGGACGCCCTGCGTGGCCTCCTCGCGCTTCAGCCGCGCCTCGTCCTTGGCGGCCCCGTCCTGCGTCGCCACCCGCTCGGGGTCGGTGTCGCCCTCCAGAGGCACATCGGGCCGGGCGCCCGCCGAGGTGTCCACCTCGTCGTCGCGCGTGCTGACCCGGTCGAAGGCCTGCCCGAGACCACCCGCATCGCCGAAGCCGAAGAAATTGGCGAGGATCGAGCGGATGTTGTCGTTCAGCTCCGCCGCGCCGGGATCGGGCGTGGGATCCACCGCCGGTTCGGGCGCGGGCGCGGGCGTGCCATCCTCGAGCACCGCCTCGGTGCCGCCGGGTGGGGCCACCGGCGCGGGCGCCTCGAGGTCGTCCTCGCCGCTCATCTCGGCATCGAAATCCGGCATCGCCGCGTCGAAACCGGCCTGCTCCTCGGCGCTCAGCCGTTCGGTCTCGCTGTCGAGGCTCGCCTGCTTCATCGCCTTGACCGAGGGCGGCGCCTCCTGCAGCGCGCCCATCAGCGCATCCGCATCCTCCGCGGCGTCGAAGGCCGCCTCGGCTTCGGCCTGCGCCGCCGCGGCGGCCTCCTCGTCGATCTCGATCTCCGGCTCGGGCGGCAATTCGAAGGTCGGAACCGGGTTCTCCTCCACGTCCGCGCCGAGATCCGGCGCCGCGATCCCGCCGGCCTCGCCCGCCTCTCCGGCTTCGGCGTTCGTCTCGACATCCGCGCCCTCCCCCTCGGCCGACCCCTGTTCGGCCTCGGGCGCGCTCTCCGCCGCATCCGGCGCGGACTCCCGGAACTCCGCCGCGGCCTCTTCCGACGGTTGGGCCACGAGCTCCGCCTCGGACACGCCGTCGGGCATGCGATAGGCCACGTCCTGAGGCCCGAGCCCGGTTCGAACCTCCGGCACCGGCACGCCCCGGGCCAGATGCCGCTCCGCCCGCGCCGCCTCCACTTCCGCGCCCGTGCGATCCACCGGCTGGCCGTCGCGCGCTTGCAGCACATGGGTCAACTCATGCGCGACCACGTCCGGGCCGGCCGCTTCGCGCAGGAAGATCACGTCGCCATGGGTCGCGGCATCGGCCCCCTCGGCATCCAGCGCCGCGTCCACATCCGGGCCCTGCGCCGCGCGGGCAAAACCCAGATCGGTGCCGAAGAGGCCCTCCATCTCGGAGCGGAAAGGCACCGGGCCAAAGGCGAGGTCCGCAGCCGCGCGCATCTTCTCGAGCGGCAGATGATCCGGCAGCGCCTCCGCCCGGTTCCGGTCGGCCTCGGTATTGTCGACGACCACCTTCCAGCGGCGCGGCTTGGCACCCGCCTGTTCCGGCGCCTTGGACTTCGGCGCGTGGGTCCGGGCGGGGGCGCCACTCATGTCCAGAGCCTCCCGAACAGCGCCGCGGCCAGCGCCTGGCCGATGCCTTCGGGCGTCTTGCCCTCGGCGGGCAGGCTGCCGAGGTCGATCGCGCCGATATCCTCCGCCGCGACGCCCTCAGGCAATCCGTAGCGGTTCAGAAGCTCGCTCAGCCGGGCCTCGAACGCCTCCGCCGCGCGCCGGCCCTCGTCCAGCGTGAACCCATTCAGCGCAAGGCCGTCGATATGCACGACGCTCTCGGTCATCCGAAGCCCCGCAATTCGCTTTCCGACAGGGTCTTGCCGATCTTGCCGTATTCCTGCCGCGCCGCGCGCTTCAGATGCGCCATGGTGACCGGGCCGCCCGCCTCGGCGGCAAGGAACGCGGCTGTGAGCGCGATGGAGCGGATGAAGCCGCCCGAGATCGCCAGCCGCGCGAGCGCCGGATAATCGAGGTCCTCACGCGGCACGGCATCGGGAAAAACCGTCTGCCAGATCCGCGCACGATGCACGGCGTCGGGAAAGGGGAAATCCACCACCGCCCGGAAGCGGCGCAGGAAGGCGTCGTCCACCGTGCCCTTGAGGTTGGTGGTGACGATGGCGACGCCGGTGAAGGCCTCGAGCCGCTGCAGCAGATGCGCGGTTTCCGAGTTCGAATGCCGGTCGAGACTGTCCTTCACGTCGCTGCTGCGCTTGGAAAACAGCGCCTCGCCCTCGTCGAAGATAAGGATCGCGCCCGAATCCTCCGCCGCATCGAAGATCCGCGAGATGTTCTTCTCGGTCTCGCCGATATATTTGGAGATCATCGACGACAGGTCGACGCGGTAGAGCCCGAGCGCACCGCGCGCCCCGCCCAGATCGCGCGCGAGGATCTCGGCGGCCATGGTCTTGCCGGTCCCGCTGGCCCCGGAAAACAGCGCCGAAAGGCCGAGCCCCCGGCTCGACTTGCCGCGGAACCCCCAATCATCCAGCACCGTGTCGCGATGCACCCGGTAGGCTGCCAGCTGGTGCAGCTGCCGCATCTGGCCCTCCGGCAGGATCAGATCGTCCCATGTGGCCTGCGGCTGGATGCGTTCCGCGAGCCCCTCGAGCGCGCGTTCCGCGCGGCTGCGCGCCAGTGTCCAGATGTCGGGCGCAAAGGCCATCCCGTGCGTCGCCTCGATATCCGCGCGGTCGACGGGCGACAGCCGGAAGGGCTCGTCGGCGGGCCGTGCTATCGGCGCGGGCCGGAAGGCGGCGACCGGGCGATGGGTTCGCGGCGGCGCGCTGCCCCACAGGAAAAGCGGCGCGCTGGTCCGGTCGGCGATCAGCCCGCCCTCGGGCGTCGCGGGCAGCAGGACCGCGCCCTCGAGCAGCACCAGATCCCGGTTCAGCCGCTCCGCGGCCTCCGCGGGACCAAGACCCGCGGGCAGAAGCGCGGGGTCGAGCGCATAGCAATGCAGGCCCAGCATCGCCGCCGCATCCGCCGCAAGCCCGCGTGCCTCGACCGGATCGTCGGTCTGGATGCAAAGGATCGGCCGCTGCGCCCAATCGCGCGCCTTGGGCACGGCACGGGCCAGCGTCGCGGCGTCCTGCCGCCCCTCCGGAGACAGGAGCGACATCGCGGGACGCAAGGCCGCGTCGGGCTCCCCCCCGCCCCAGAGATAGGCCGTCACCGCGTCGGGCAGAACGAGCGCGCGCTGCGCAAAGCCAGAGCCCGGCTCCAGCGCGATCAGGCTGGCGCCGCGCAACCGCCCGGTGGAGAAAAGCTCGGGCGCTACTTCAGGCCCGAGCACCATCTGGACCAGCGCGGGCGTCGCCCGGCCCTTCTGCGACAGCGGATGGCCTGCAAGCGCCGTCGCGGCCTCGGGGCCAAGCTCGGGTGCGGCCACCAGCGCGAAGATATCGACCTGCCGCTCGCTCAACCCGAACCGCTCGATCAGCGCCGCAAGCGCCACGGGCCCCAGCGCGCCGAGGCCCGCCAAAGCGCCCCGGAGCGCAGGCGCCGTCCCCTGCCCGGCCCCGAGCAGCGCCAGACAATGCCCGGCCAGCGCCTGCAGCGCGCGGGCCTGGATGGCCGCCGCCGATATCGCCTCGTGCCGGGTCACGGGCCCAGATCGACGACGGGCGAGTCGAAACCCGAAGGCCCGAGACCAAGCTGGCTGGCCGCGCCGTCGATCTCGACCCGTATGAGGTATACCGCAGCCGGAACCCCGGCGAGGTCGGCAACCACCTGCGTTCCGGTCGCCGCCACCCGGCGGCAGCGGACCGAAAACGCGGGCTCCGGCGCGCCGGGCACAGGATTGAACAGCAGCGCCGCGACCTGATCGGTCAGAACCGGATGCGCGAGATCGACGGTCACCGTGCCGGTGAAGGTGCCGTTCGTCACGCTGCCCGATGGCGTTGCCGTGGTCATCACGGGGGCAATCGGGAAGGCCAGCGCGTTCGACATCTCCCAGACCCGGATATCGCCGTTTCCGGGATCGAAAAGATGCTCCACGCTGAGTGCCGCGAAGCCCGCGGGCACGTCGGCGGGCAGCGCCACGTCGATGCGCGTGTTGCGCAGATCGGCCGCCGCGACCGCCAGTTCGCGCAGGCCCAGCATCACCCGCATGTTCTCGGAAACGAGCGCGGTGCCTTCCATCGCCACGACGCCGCCCGCGAGGATCGGGGCCACCGGGTCCGGCAGGCTGCCCGCCCCGCCCGGCAGCGCGCGGATCCGCGTCACCCGCGGCGCGCGCAGCGGCGCCACGCGGCCCCCTATGCTCAGGACCGGCAGGGAGGATCGGACCGGCGTGCGGTTTTCGATCAGCACGCAATTCACCTGGTAGAAGGCCGATGCGCGCAGGGCGGAGGAAAAGCTCGACCAGATGTTGCTCAGCACTTCCACGCGCCGCTGCGGATCGGGGTCGAGACTGGCCGGCGTGATCCGGATCTGCTCGAACTGGTCGGCCAGATCGGTGGCCGCGAGGAACCGGCGCGCGGGCGGCAGGATGTCGGCATCGACCGGCGCCGTGCCGCCCAGGGCCTCCCGGATCGCCTCGCGCGTGAGAACCGGCGTCTCGTGCAGAAGCTGCATACCGTATCCGAGCAGGATTTCCGAACTCAGCTCGTCCGCGCCGGTGGCGGTCAGCACGTAATGCAGATCGAGCGCGAGAAACGGCCCGTCGATCCGCGCGCCATCGGCGCTGCGCGCGGGCAGCCGTTCGTTGGACCAGGCCGGATTGCGCGTGGCGTTCCACATGTAGATGTTGAGCCGGTTGATCTGATCCGCATCGTCTTCGGGTTCCAGCGCGTCGACCGGGCGCGAGGACACGGTGAATTGCCCGATCTGATCGACATTGTTGTTGATCAGCCCCTCGTTGAGGAGGTCTCTGAGAACGGCGGTGACGCCGGCGATGGCGAGGGCGTTGGCCATCAGCGTTTCTTCCAGCCAAGGTAATCGGTCAGCCCGCCGGACCGGGGCGCGGCGCGGGCCACGGGCGCGCGGGCCGGTGCGGCGGGGGCCGGCGGCGGTGGTGCGGGCCGTTCGGGCGGCGGCGCGGTCACCTCGACCTTGCCGATCCGCACGCTGACCGTTGGTTTCTGTGGCGCGGGCATGGCATCCGCCCGGTCGTTCGGGCCGTCCACGGCCCTGCGCGCCTCGATCATCGGGGGTGCGGGTGGTGGCCCGTCTGGTGCAGGCACGGACCGGGTTTCAATGACGTGGCGCTCGGTCTCGTGGATGGTCACGCGCTCAGAGGGACGCGCGGCCTCGGGGCCATGGTCCGTCCGGTCGATGTGCCGTTCGACCTCCGGCGGCGCCGGAGGTTCGGGCGGCGTCGCGCGTCGGGTCTCGGCCTGTTCCGACGGTGGTGCGGGTTCTTGGGGACGGGCCGGCGCCTCAGAACTCCGAAAGGGCCCTGACACCGGTCGGTCCACGTCCGCCCCCCGTGCCCGCCCAGGCTCAGTGGGATCCACCGGCCCCGTAGCCCGCGACCGCGCCTCCGGCCGGACGGGATCGCCCCCCGCGCTGCGGCTCTGACGGGTGGAGGGCGCGGGCGGTGCCGGTGGCTCCGCGCGCCGCTCGGCGGATTCCTCGCGCAGACCCTCGTCGCCGGGCGCCTCCTCGAACCGGCCCTGGGCCCGGGGCAGGATCGCCGGGCGCGTCGTCGCCGAAAACCGGTCGGCGATGCGATCGAAAAGCCCGCTCATCGCTCCAGCGCCTCGAGATAGAGGCCCCGGCGCAGCGCGGACATCGCGAGGATGTCCGCCTCGCGCCAGCCATAGCCCCGCGCGAGTGCGACGACATCCGCCACGACGCGCCGCGCCGCCGCCTCGAACTCGCCCCAGACGAAGGCCAGGGCATCGAAGGCGGGCGTGGCCTGGGCGCCGCAAGCCTCGCAGCGGAACCCCAGCGTCATGGCAAGCGCCGGATCGGCCTCCTCGATGCGGGCCTCCGCCGCCGCCCGGAAGGCCGGATCGTCCCAGGGCGCCTCCGGTGCCAGCGCCACGAGGTCGAGCCCCGCGCGCGTCACGTGGCGCAGGGTCGGAAGACGCACCGCGATGTCGCGCCCGGCATGGGTCACGGTCACCTCCGAGACCGCGCGCCGCTCAGGCAGGCCGAATGCGCGCGGGATCTCGAATTCCAGCCGGGTGCCGCAGCCGGGACAGGTCGTCGTGGCCTCCGCCGCAGTGTCGAGAAGCGTTCCGCGCAGCGCCCAGACCGCCCGGTCGAGATCGCCGATCGGCGCCTCCTCGGCCCGGTCCCCGAGGGCGGCCTTGCCCAGCAGGCGGGCCCGCTCCAGGGGACCGCCATCCTTGCCACGCTCGTAGAGCCGCAGCAGGTCTTCGCTGCCGAAGGCCACGGCCCTACACGGCAGGTTCGAGGAAGGAAATCTCGGCAGGCTCGACCGCGTCGTAATCCCGTTCCCAGCCCTCGTTCTCGATCTTGATCATCTGGATCGCCACCGCGTTGGCATTCGCGTCCAGCTCCGGCATGGCCTGGTATTCCGACACCCAGCAGCGGAAGATGCGATAGCTGAGCGCCAGCTGCCCGGCCTCGTTGTAGAGGTCGAGCACGAGGTCCTTGCGGAAATCCTGCAGGCTGACCTCGGCGCCGAGGGCCGAGCCGTAATTCCAGACCTTGTTCGCCCATTGCTCGAACTCGACGTCATGGGTCACGCCGCGTTCCAGCGTGATGCCCTCGAACATCGTGCGGCCCGGGCTTTTGCGCGGGGTCGAGGCGTCGCCCCCCTCGCGATGCTCGACGATCTCGGTCGTGCGCTTCAGCGGGCTGACCTTGGAGATGCCGGCCACGTAGCGGTTGTCCCATTTCACTCGGAACTTGAAGTTCTTGTAGGGATCGAAACGGTTCGCGTTGACGGTGAATTGTGCCATGGTTTCGGCCCCTTGATTCAGTTGGACTGCATGAGCTGCTGGAACTTCAGCACGACGAATTCCGCCGGACGCACCGGGGCGAAACCCACATAGATGTTCAGGATGCCGAGGTTGATGTCGGCCTGCGTCGTCGTCTCGCTGTCGCATTTGACGAGATAGGCATCGCGCGCCGAGGCCCCCTGGAACGCGCCCTGCCGGTGCAGTTGCGACATGAAGGCGTTCACGTTCAGCCGCACGTTGGACCACAGCGGCTCGTCATTGGGCTCGAAGACGACCCATTGCAGCCCGCGGAACAGCGAATGCTCTATGAACAGCGCCAGCCGCCGGACCGGGATGTAGCGCCATTCCGAGGCCAGCGCGTCCGCGCCATCGAGCGTGCGCGCCCCCCAGATCACCGAATTGTAGACCGGGAAGGTCCGGATTGCGTTGATGCCCTGCTGGTTCAGCGGGCCCTGCTGGCGGTTGGTCATCACATCGACGGGCGTGCCCCCCGCGATCCCCGCCGCGGTGCCCGCAGGCGCCTTCCAGACGCCGCGCGCCGCATCGGTCCGGGCATAGAGCCCGGCGGCGATGCCGCTTGTGGGCATCACCCGGGGCGTGGCGGGGTTGGCCACATCCGGCCCCGTCACCTTGGGATAATAGAGCGCCGCGTTGCGCCGCACGGTGCCGCCCAGCTGCCCTGTCCAGGCGAGGATGTTGGTGCGGTCCGTGCCCTCGGGCACATCGACGATCAGGAAGGCGAAGTTCCGCGTGCAATAGGCATGGGCCGCCTGGTAGACCTGCGCCGCGTTCGCCATCCGGGTGTGATCGAGCGCCGAGAGATCCGGCAGGCACATCAGGTTGAAGACGTCCGGCACGATGGCATCGAGGGCGAAGATCCCCTCGCCCGCGGCCTCGTCGCCGCCGATCGCGTCGATCACCGCGTCGCGCCAGGCGTCGGTATTGCCGGGCAGCGTGCCGTCATTGCCGCCGCCGAGCTGCGCCAGATCGTCCGCCGGCGCTTCGAGCAGCGCGTTGAAATCCGCCGCCGCACCCGCACCGGTGACGACCGTGCGCTCGGGCAAGGTGCCGTCCTGGTGCTGCACGGTGATCATCTCGCTTTCGGCGGCCACCACCGTCTCGACGTATCGCGCATCGCCCGCATTGATGGTCACGCCGAGATGCGCCTCCTCGCGGATCACCTCGGTGCCCTCGAATTCCCGCACCACCAGATCGAAGCTCGTGGCCCCGGCCCCGGCATGGGCGATGCCCACGCGCAGCGTGTCGCCCCACGACCCGACGGAGGACGCCGCGACCGTCAGGGATGCCGCAGCGGCACCTTCGGTGTCGATCTCCACCGAGGCGGCGGCGATGCCTCCGCCCGCCAGCGCCAGCAATTCGCCCGGCGTGGCGGCCTCGATCTCGGCCTGGTTCGTGGCGGGCGACCCGCCCACATCGAACCGCGCCGGCAGCGACCCGTCCGCATGCTGGACGCGCACCAGCGTGCTGCCCGCATTGACGATGGTTTCCACATGCTGCGCATTGGCCGCATCGGTCGAGAGGTTGTCGAAAAACTCCTCGGTCGCGACCGTGGTGCCATCGGCCTCGAATGCGCGGACCAGCATCTGGAACGTGTCGGTCGCGGCGTCGGCATGGGCGATGCCCACGGCGATCCGGTTTCCGTCCGCGCCCGGGGCCACCGCCGTCACGGTCATCGCGACGCCGTTTGTGTCCACATCGGCCGCCGCAATGCCTCCCGCCGCGACCCGGACGATGAACGCGACATTGCCGCCATTGAGGAAGTAATGGCGCACCGCGTAGGACGCTTCGGAGCCCGCGAACACGCCACCGAAGATGCGCTCGAACTCGCCGAAGGAGGTGACGCGCGTGGCTTCGTTCAGCGGCCCTCGGGCAAAGACGCCGACGAAGGCGGTATTCGAGGTCGCGACCCCGGATATCGACCGGACACCGGACGGAATTTCACGGACATAGACGCCTGGGGTATCGAACATGGCAAGACCTCTGCTCAGTCATGGGGCGCGAAAATACGCGCGCGGAACCGCGGCGACGGATCAGAGGTCTGCAGAGGGATGGACGGGGCGGGCAGTGTTCAAATGGGTCGCGCCGTGCCGGAAAAGAAACATAAAATAATGAAAAATCAAACGCTTGGGAAAATCTCGCAGAGGCCAAAAATCACGTAACCATTTTGTGAGTGTAACAACCGCGACCGCTTGCCGCAACGTAAATCACTTCCGCGATGTCGCGATGGGCAGGCTTTCGCACCGTCCGCGCCACCGTATCCACGGGGCTCAGGCGGCGTATCTTGCCCGGGCTATGATCGCCTGTCCGTTGCCGTCAAAGGACCGGCGCGATGCGCGGCATTCCGAGTGCTTGGCTTCGGCGAGAGGGCGTACCGGCCGATCCAAGATGCGCCCCCATTGCGAACCGGATCTCTGCCCGTCGCGCCCGCCGGGACGCTGACCGGGACGCGCCTCACTCCCCCGCAACCGCCTTGTTGTCCGCTTGCAGACCCGCCTCCCGCTCCATCCGCGCGGCCCAGGCATCGGCGAGGTCGATCAGGATGGTCCTGAATTGCGGCCCGGCCATGGTCGCGAACAGCCACCGCGACAGGGCGTTGCCTTTCAGCCGGGCCGTGATGTCGATCTCGAAGGCCGCGCCCTCCGGGTGATCCTCGACGCGCCAGCGTCCCGAGAGATCCGCGAAAGGATAGGGATAGTCCGCGGCCTCGGTATGAACGCGGAACCCGTAGGCTTGGCCGGGCTCGAATAGATCGCAGGTCTCCGTCCAGCTTTCGCCCTTGGGCCCATGGCACCGCCGCGTCATCCCCAGCCCGTCACCCGACAGCACCTCGACCTTCGAGAGATTGTCCGCGACATCCGCATAGCCCGGATGATCGGTCATCACGTCCCACACGGTCGCGACCGGCGCGCGCACGCGGCGCTTGACAATGGCATGAAGCGTTCCGTCCCGCATCTCCACCCGGGCCACCGGGACAGGCCTTTCGATCCGGGCCGCGGACAGGAACTGGGAGATTGCGAAGAACGCCACGACCAGCGCTACCGCAGCCACGATCGCGACGCCCGTCGCGGTCAGAACCTGCCCGAAGGCGGCGATCAGCACGACGCTGCCGATGATCCACAGCACGTCCAGAAAGACGATCTCATGGACCATGGCGCGGGATACGAACCGGTATCGCGACAGCGCGTAAACCAGCCCCGCAAAGCCCAGCAGACCGATCCCCAACCCGCGCAGCGCCATGGCGGCCCAGTCCACGGGGACGGCGAAAAGCAGCGGCGCAACCATGCCGGCCGCCAGAAGAAGGGGCGCGGCGGTGAGCACCGAAAACAGGCTGTTCATCTTGAGGAAGCGTCGCGCGGCATTGGCTGAACTTGACATGTGGTACCTCTGGCAGGTTGATGTTTCCCGGCCATGAGAACCATCCGGCGCGCAGGCCTCAATTACCTCCGGAGTAATGGCGGCGGGCCCGACCAAGGGGCAAAAGGGGGCATGACATTCGTGATGAACCGGCCCCAGGACGCCTTCGGCCCTTTGCTGAAATGGTGGCGCACGAGACGGCGGCTGAGCCAGTTCGACCTCGCGCTCGAGGCCGGCATGTCGCAGCGCCATGTCAGCTTTCTCGAGACCGGACGCGCCAAGCCCAGCCGCTACGCCGTCGGGCAGATCTGCGCGGCGCTGGAGATGCCCGCGGCGGAACGCGACGTGATGCTGGTCTCCGCCGGGTTTGCCCCGCAATCGGTCGATACGCCCTGGAGCGCCGAGGTCCGGGCGGCCGTCGATGCCTCCATCGCGCATGTCCTGACCGGCCACGAACCCTTCCCCGCCGTCTCAATCGATCGCATCTGGAACCTGCAACGGGCCAATGAAAGCGCGCGGGCGTTCTTCGCCGTCGCGGGCGGTACCGGGCAACCCAACCTCTTGCGCGAGTTGTTTTCGCCCGGAGCGCTGCGCGGCAACATTCGCAACTGGCCCGAGGTCGCCCGCGCCCTCTTCCGGCTCCTCGATCTCGAAGTTGCGCGCCGGCCCCATGACGCAGAGGCGAAGGCGCTGCTGGAGGAGTTGACGGAGCTTCCCGGCGTCGCCGAGGCGGTCGCGGACCGGGTCAGCGCGCATCCCGCGCCGGTCCTGTCCATCGACGTCACCATCGAAGGCGCCGAGTTGCGGCTGTTCTCGCTGATCGCCACCGTGGGCATGACCATGGACGCCACCCTGGACGATCTGCGGATCGAGACCTTGCTGCCCGCCAACGAGGCGACGCGCCGCTGGTTCATGGACTTGCGGCGCTGACGGGGCCTTGGGCGGGTGCCGGCGCCCGGGCGCCGCAAGAGCGGGCCTCCGGACAGCCTCTGCCGTTCCAGCCTCAGACCGGTTCGCCCTGCCCCGACATCGCCCGCTCGGCCCAGCGGAGAAGTGCAGCCGGCTCGGGCGGCAGGGCCACCGCCTCCCCGCCCACGAATGCCGCGAACGCCTCCGCGTTGAGACCGTTCAGACCCACGAGGACCGGCACGTCCAGCGCAAGCGCCTCGGCGATCACGCCGCGAAAACCGCGGCCCGCGGCCTCGTGCTTGCCGAACTTGTTGACGATCAGAAGGTCCACACCGAGATCGAGCCGCGCCGCCACCATCCCCACCGCGTTTTCCAGCGCCTCGGGATCGAGACGGCACCCGCGAGCCGACGGCCCGAGATCCTGGCTGATGCGCAGCACCGGCCCGTCCGGCAGGACCTTCACGTCCATGTCGCAAGGCCCGGCATGCGGGGCCGCCGTGTTGATCTGCACCGTTCCGGCGACCCGCAGGCCCCGGGCGGCCAAGTCCCGGGCCAGACCGGCGAGGATCAGGTCCATGTCGCCGCGTCCGGGCGCCATCGTATAGGCAAGTTTCATGTCTCGGTCCTCACGCTTCTTGGAATGGTAAAAATTCGACCGGCGCACCGGCTGGCAGTTGATCGGTCTCGGCGTGCAGAAAGACCAACCCGTCCGCCAGGGCCACCCTTCCGATACGCCCGGAATGCGTGTCCGCTTCGATCTGCGCGACCTCGCCACCGAGGGCATCGAAGCCGATCAGGGCGACGGGCCGGATTTCGCAGCGCCCGGCCTTGCGGCGGAGCGCCTCGTCGATCCCGATCAGCGTCGCGAGGTGGCCCGGCGCATCGCAGCCCCAGCCATCAGTGGTGATCTTTCGCTGAATGGTCATTCCGCAACCTCCCTTTGGAAATGGCCCGGCCCGATCGAGCAATCGAGATTGCGCAGCCGTCCGTCCTTCAGCCCGTAGATCAGCCCGTGGACGCGGATATCGGCGCGGCGCAGCCAGGCTTTCTGCAGGATCGGTGTTTCGGCCACGCGCTGAACACCCTCGATGACGTTCAACTCGGCCAGCATGTCCCGCCGCGCGCCGATATCCGCGCACCGCGAGAGATCGACCGCCCGGCTTCGGGCCAGCCGCCGGATCGGTTCCAGCCAGTGATCCGCGAGCCCGTGGGGCATGTCCTCGGTCGCGGCCTTCACGCCGCCGCAGCCGTAATGTCCGCAGACGATGATCTCGCGCACGTGCAGCGCCTCGACCGCGAATTCCAGCGCCGAGAGCAGGTTCATGTCGCTGGAATGGACCACGTTGGCGACGTTGCGGTGCACGAAGACCTCGCCCGGATCGAGGCCCGCGACGACATTGGCGGGCACGCGGCTGTCCGAACATCCGATCCAGAAAAACTCCGGCGCCTGTTGCGCGGCCAGCCGGGCGAAATAGGCCGGGTCGGCGGCGCGCCGGGCCTCGGACCAGTGGCGGTTGCGGTCGATGAGGTCACTGAGCATCGGGTTCCTCCATGGATCGCGCGAGCCCCCGGCGCTGCATCATGCACAGCCGCAGCGTTTCGAGGTCCTGCGCGGTCAGGCGCAGCCGGGCGAAGGGCAGGATGATCGCGTTTTCGAGGATCAGATGCCGGCGGGCATCAGTGACGAACCGCGCGAAGCGCCCGCGCATCTGCGGCGACAGGGTGCTGCCCCCTTCCGCAAGGCGCGTCAGAGCGGCGATAACAAGCGGGATGTCTTTGTCCGTATGCCGGTGATCGCTGGCCAGCCGGGCAATGGCCTTGCCGATCTCGTCCTCGGGCGCGCAGCGGCGCCGCAGAAGCGGAAACAGGTCGTCTTCCTCGTCTTCGAGATGCAGCGGCAGCTCGTCCCTGAGATAGGCGAGGATGCCCGCCACGATGTCCGCATCGGGCGCCCCGGTCGCGGCCAGCGCATCGAGTTCGACGCAGATCCGGCGTTCGCGCAAATGCTCCTCGTGCAGGTAGTCCAGCGGTTGCGCGAGCAGCGCGGGATGCGTCGGTGACAGGCCCTGCCCCGGTCTCAGGCCCTGCTGCGCATGCTCGCTCATTGGCCCGCCCCCCGCCGCGTCAGACCGGGCGCAGGTCCGCGCCGGAAATCTCGGCGGACGCGACAAGCTCATTGACGAAATCGCGGGCGGCGCGGGCCCAGGACGCCTTCTCCATGGCGTCGGACACCTTCCCGCGCACCGCATCGAAGGGCAGCACCGCGCCCTCGGCGACCGCATCCATCCGGATGACATGCCAGCCATGGCGCGTGAGCACCGGAGCGTCGGTGATCGCGCCTTCCGGCAGACTGCGCAGGACGGCCTCGAATTCCGGCACGGTATCGCCGGGGCCGAGCTGCCCCAATGCACCGCCCGAAACCTTCGAGCTGCAATCGCTGTGCTCCGTCGCGAGCGTCGCGAAACCGCGGGGATTGGCGCGGGCCTTTTCCGTCAAAGCGATGGCCCGCGCCTGCGCGCCGTCCTTCGCGGCGCTGTCGCGCCGATCGCAGGCGCACAGGATATGCGACACCTCCCAGAGAGGCGGGGCGCGGAAGCGTTCGGGCGCACGCGCCCATTCGGCCCGCAGGGCCTCTTCCGAAGGCGGCGGCACATCCACCGCGATCTCGAGAAGGCCCCGGATCAGGGCCTCCTCGTCAGTCTCGAAGCGCCCGGGCGCGCGCTCTTCGGGCAAAGGCTGCAGACCGCGCCGGCGCGCCTCCTGCAAGAGCAGGGTCCGGACCGCGACGGCATTCATCGCTTTCCGCCAGGCGATCCCCGGCTTGCCGCCCGGAGCCGCGTGGTTCTGCGTCTCGCGCGCGATCACCGCCTGCGGGACGGTTTCGCCGTTGACCACGAGGTCGGGAAAAAGGGCCGCGCTCATCAGGCTCACTCCGCCGGGTTCGCGATGGAGGCTTCGGGCCGCCCCATGGCGCGCGGCGGGACCGCCGCGTGCGTTGTCGCACTGACCGGGCCGCTAGGGGCGGGCAGCGCGCTTTTGCGTCGCGAGCGCACGATCTGGTAGCCCGGTCGCCCCAGCAGGTAGCGGAGCGGCGCGGCGAACCCCGACCAGATGTGCACGAGCCGCGTGAACGGGAACAGCATGGTGATGATGAGCCCGAGGAAGATGTGCAGCTTGTAGAGCCAGTGCACGTCCACGACGGTGACCCAGGCGTTCAGGTTCCAGGTCACCACGCTTTGCGACCAGGTCATGAAGCGCACCATCTCCGAGCCGTCCATGTGCTGCAAGGTCTGCGTGATCGTCAGCAGACCGATCGCAAGCTGCAGCCAGATCAGCCCCAAGATGGCGATGTCGGCATAGCTCGAGGTGACGCGGATGCGCGGATCGGAGAGACGCCGGTGCAGAAGCATCGTCGCCCCGATCAGCGCGGCGATCCCCGCCGGGCCGCCGATCAGGACCGCCATCCATTGCTTGAGCGCATAGGGAATGCCGAACGCGTCGAGCACCCGGACGGGCGTGAAGAGACCGATGAGGTGGCCGAAGAACACGGTCAGGATGCCGACGTGAAACAGGATCGACCCCCAGATCAGCTGCTTGCGCCGCAAAAGCTGGCTCGAGGAGCTTTTCCAGGTGAAGGGATCGCGCTCGTACCGGGCGATGGAGCCCACCAGGAAGATCGTCAGCGCGACATAGGGCATCACGCCGAACAGGACGAAGTTGATATCGAAATTAGCGAACATGACTCGGATCTCCTATTCGGCCGCGTGCTGCGGGGCGGGCGGGACAGGCGGAGCGGGCGCGTCCATCCGCGCGAGGATATCGCGCGAGACGGGACAGCCGGCATTCGGGTCGGGCCCGAAGCGGACCTCGCTTTCCTCCCAGACCTCGTCCAGCGCCACAAGGTCGTCGGGGTCCGTCTCAGGCTCGTGCAGAAGCGCGGCCACCGCCGCCGGATCGGCCCTGGCGCCGGAAAGCTGCAGAAGCGCGGCGAAGACCGCGCCATAGGGACTTTCCCGCCGGACAAGCCGCGCGTTCAACGCCTCGAAGATATGCGCCGCATCCGCCAGAACGTCCCGCGCCTCGGCGCAGGAACGCATGGACAGGAATTCGAGCAGCACCGGCAGGTGATCTGGCAGTTCCGAGGTGACGGGTTCGAACCCGCCCGCGCGATAGGTTTCGAGCAGGGACACCATGGCGCCCCCCCTGTCCCGGCTCTCGCCGTGGACATGCTCGAAAAGGTTCAGCGACAGGGTCCGCGACCGGTCGAAAAGCATCACGTATTGCTCTGCGAGCGCGTAGATGTCGCGGCCGCCCAGCTCCTCCAGAAGCGGCCGCAGGGCCCGGCGCGCGGCGGCGGTCAGCCGGGTATCGGCGGCCAGAACGCCCCCGATCTCCGGCATGGCCGCCTGCAATGCGCGGGTCGGGTAGCTCAGAACGAGCGACAGGGCCTTGAGCGTGCGGTCCATCACATCACCTCCGTGGGCATTTTCAGGGGTTTCTTCGAGCCGCCGAAAAGCGAGCCCTTGGAGATGCCGCTGGAGCATCCGTTGCCGTCGGTGAAGCCGCAGCCGCCGCGCAGGTCATAGGCCTCCTCGACCTGTTCGCGATGCGTCGTGGGGATCACGAACCGGTCCTCGTAATCGGCCAGCGCCATGATCCGGTACATGTCCTCGATGACGCGGCCCGACAGGCCGACCCGGGCGGCGATGGCCTCGTCGCGCACGCCGTCGATGGTCTTGGCGCGCATATAGGCGCGCATGGCCAGCATCCGCTCCAGCGCCTGCGCGACCGGGGCTTCGTCACCCGCGGTCAGCATGTTGGCGAGATAGCGCAGCGGGATCCGCAGGTTCTTCACGTCCGGCATCGCGCCGTCCATGCCGATGGCGCCGGCCTCGGCCGCGTTCTGGATCGGGCTCAGCGGCGGGATGTACCACACCATCGGCAGCGTCCGGTATTCGGGATGCAGCGGGAAGGCGACCTTCCATTCCATCGCCATCTTCCAGACCGGGCTTTCCTGCGCGGCCCGGATCCAGTCTTCGGGGATGCCGTCGGCGCGCGCCGTCTCGATGATCACCGGATCGGTCGGATCGAGGAACACGCCCAGCTGCGCATCGTAAAGATCGGTCGTTTCGGGCGCGTTCGCCGCCTCCTCGATCCGGTCGGCATCATAGAGCATCACGCCGATATAGCGGATGCGACCGACGCAGGTTTCGGAGCAGACCGTGGGATTGCCGGATTCGATCCGCGGATAGCACAGGGTGCATTTCTCGGATTTGCCGGTCGACCAGTTGTAATAGACCTTCTTGTAAGGGCAGCCCGAGACGCACATCCGCCAGCCGCGGCATTTCTCCTGGTCGATCAGGACGATCCCGTCCTCCTCGCGCTTGTAGATCGCGCCCGAGGGGCACGACGCGGCGCAGGCGGGATTCAGGCAATGCTCGCAGAGCCGGGGGAGATACATCATGAAGGTGTTCTCGTATTCCCCGTAGATCTGCTTCTGCACGCCCTCGAAGTTGTAATCCTGGCTGCGCTTGGAGAATTCCCCGCCGAGGATCTCCTCCCAGTTCGGGCCCTTCTCGATCTTCTCGATCCGCTCGCCGGTGATCTTCGAGCGCGGGCGCGCGGTCGGGAAGGCCTCCAGTTCGGGGGCGGATTTCAGGTGGTCGTAGTCGAAATCGAACGGCTCGTAGTAATCGTCGATCTCGGGCAGGTCGGGATTGGCGAAGATGTTCGCCAGGATCCGCCACTTGGCACCCTGCTTGGGCTGCAGCTTGCCGGCCCTGGTGCGTTCCCAGCCGCCCTTCCAGCGGTCCTGGTTTTCCCAATCGGTCGGATAACCGGTGCCGGGCTTGGTCTCGACATTGTTGAACCAAGCGTATTCGACGCCTTCGCGGCTGGTCCAGACGTTCTTGCAGGTGACAGAGCAGGTGTGACACCCGATGCATTTGTCGAGGTTCAGCACCATGCCGATTTGCGCACGAATTCTCATTCCGCTGCCTCCTGTGCAGGGGCTTTCCAGCTCTTTTCGCGGTCGAGCCAGTCCACCTTCTTCATCTTCCTGACGACGACGAATTCGTCCCGGTTGGCACCCACGGTGCCGTAATAGTTGAAGCCGTAGGATTGCTGGGCGTAGCCGCCGATCATGTGGGTGGGTTTGGGCACCGCGCGGGTGACCGAGTTGTGGATGCCGCCCCGCTTGCAGGTCTTCTCGGAGCCGGGCGTGTTCACGATCTTCTCCTGGGCGTGGTACATGAAGGTCGTGCCGTCCTTGATGCGCTGGCTCACCACCGCCCGGGCGGTCAGCGCGCCGTTGGCGTTGTAAAGCTCCACCCAGTCGTTATCGACGATGCCGGCGGATCGGGCGTCGTTCTCGGAAATCCAGATCACCGGACCGCCGCGATTGAGCGTCAGCATCAGCAGGTTGTCGCTGTAGGTCGAATGGATGCCCCATTTCTGGTGCGGCGTGATGAAGTTCAGAACGAGGCTGTCGCCCGCATCCCGCACCTCCTTCGTGATGGTCTTGAGGTCGACCGGGGGCCGGTAGGACACGAAGCCCTCGCCGAAGGCCCGCATCCAAAGGTGATCCTGATAGAGCTGCTGGCGGCCGGTCAGCGTGCGCCACGGGATCAGCTCATGCACGTTGGTGTAGCCGGCATTGTAGCAGACATGCTCGGATTCGAGCCCGGACCAGGTGGGCGACGAGATGATCTTGCGCGGTTGCGCCGCGATATCGCGGAAGCGGATCTTCTCGTCCGCCTTGGGCCGGGCGAGATGCGTGTGATCCCGCCCGGTGGCCTTCGACAGCGCCTCCCACGCCTTCACAGCGACAGCGCCATTGGTCTCCGGCGCCAGCATCAGCACGACCTCGGTCGCGTCGATATCGGTGACGATCCGGGCGCAGCCCTTGGCCGGGCCGTCCTCCCAGACACCGTTGAGATCGCGCAGGTGCTGCACCTCGGAACCGGTCTTCCACGCGATGCCCTTGCCGCCGTTGCCGAGCTTGTCCATGAGCGGCCCGAGCGCACAGAAGCGGTCGCCGATGGCGGTGTAATCCCGTTCGACCGCGATGAAGTTCGGCGCGGTCTTGCCGGGGATCAGATCGCATTCGCCCGCCTTCCAGTCCCGCACCTGGTCCTGGGCAAGCTCGCCCGGCGTGTCGTGCAGGATCGGCAGCGCGACGATGTCGGTTTCCTTGCCGAGGATTTCCGGCGCGACCTGCTGCACCTTGTAGGCGATGGCCTTGAAGATCTCCCAGTCGGACTTGCTTTCGTAGGCCGGATCGACGGCGGCCTGCAGCGGGTGGATGAACGGATGCATGTCCGAGGTGTTGAGATCGTTCTTCTCGTACCACGAGGCCGTGGGCAGGACGATGTCGGAATAGACCGCGGTTGTGGACATGCGGAAATCGATGGTCACCAGCAGGTCGAGCTTGCCGCGCGGAGCGTTCTCGTGCCAGCGCGCCTCTTTCGGCTTCGCGCGCCCCTCCTCGCCCAGATCCCGGCCCAGAACGCCGTGATCGGTGCCGAGCAGGTGCTTGAGGAAGTATTCGTGCCCCTTGCCGCTCGATCCCAAAAGGTTCGAGCGCCAGACAAAGAGGTTGCGCGGCCAGTTCTCCGGCGCGTCCGGATCCTCGCAGGACATCTCGAGATCGCCGGATTTGAGCTGTTCGGCCACATAGTCTGGGATCTCGCGGCCCGCGGCTTTCGCCGCCTTGGCCACCTCCAGCGGATTGGTCTTGAGCTGCGGCGCGGAGGGCAGCCAGCCCATCCGCTCGGCGCGGATGTTGTAGTCGATCAGGCTGATGTCCCAATCGCCGTCCGGCGCCGTGGGCGACAGGATCTCGCCCGCCGTCAGGGTTTCGTAGCGCCACTGGTCGGTATGGGCGTACCAGGCGCTGGTCGAGTTCATGTGGCGCGGCGGACGGCCCCAATCGAGCGCGAAGGCCAGCGGCAGCCAGCCGGTCTGCGGGCGCAGCTTCTCCTGGCCCACATAATGCGCCCAGCCGCCGCCCGACTGGCCCACGCAACCGCACATCACCAGCATGTTGATGACGCCGCGGTAGTTCATGTCCATGTGGTACCAATGGTTCATCGCGGCTCCGATGATGATCATCGACTTGCCGTTCGTCTTCTCGGCGGTCTGCGCGAATTCGCGCGCGACATGGACGATCTTGTCGGCCCTCACGCCGGTGATCTTCTCGGCCCATTTCGGGGTGCCGGGCACGTCCTCGTCGTAGTGCCGGGCCACCCAGTCGCCGCCGAGCCCCCGATCGAGCCCGTAATTGGCGCAGAAGAGGTCGAAAACCGTGGCCACGGCCACCTCCCCCTCCGCCGTCTGGATGCGCCTGACCGGCACGTTGCGGGTCAGGACGTTGGGGCGGCGGTCGCCGGCGTCGAAGGCCTCGGTCGCGTCGGCTCCGAAATAGGGGAAATCCACGCCGATCACCTCGTCGTGGTCCTCGTCGAGGATCTGCGACATGCGCAGCGCGATCTCGGCGCCCGCGGCCTTCTCCTCGAGGTTCCATTCGCCGTCCTCGCCCCAGCGGTAGCCGATCGAGCCGTTGGGCGCGACGAGCGCGCCGGAGGTTTCGTCGAGCGCGACGGTCTTCCATTCGGGATTGTTCGCCTGCCCGAGCTTGCCGTCGAGATCGTCGGCGCGCAGGAAGCGGCCCGGGATCATCCGGCCGTCCTTGTCCTCGATCTTCACCAGCATCGGGAAGTCGGAATATTTGCGGCAATATTCCTCGAAATACTCGGCCTGCCAGTCGAGGTGGAACTCGCGCAGGATGACGTGGCCGAAGGCCATGGCCAGCGCCGCATCGGTGCCCTGCTTCGCGTTCAGCCAGACATCGCCGAATTTCGCGGCTTCCGAATAATCCGGGCAGATGACGGCGGACTTGGTGCCGCGATAGCGCGCCTCGGTGTAGAAATGCGCGTCCGGCGTCCGCGTCTGCGGCACGTTCGAGCCCCAGAGCAGCAGGTAGCCCGCATTGTACCAATCCGCCGATTCCGGCACGTCGGTCTGCTCGCCCCAGGTCATCGGCGAGGCCGGCGGCAGGTCGCAATACCAGTCGTAGAACGACATGCAGACACCGCCCATGAGCGACAGGTAGCGCGAGCCCGCGGCGTAGGAGATCATCGACATCGCCGGAATGGGCGAGAAGCCGAAGATCCGGTCCGGGCCGTAGGTCCTGGCCGTGTAGGCATTGGCGGCAGCGGTGATCTCGGTCGCCTCGTCCCAGCTTGCGCGGACGAAGCCGCCCTTGCCTCGGGTCTCCACATAGGACGCGCGCAGGATGGGGTCGTTCTGGAGCGCGGTCCAGGCCTCGATCGGGGTCATGGTCTCGCGCATCTTGCGCCAGGCCTTCATCAGCCGCCCGCGCACCAGCGGGTTCTTCACCCGGTTGGCGGAATAGAGATACCAGCTGTAGGAGGCGCCCCGCGCACAGCCGCGCGGCTCGTGGTTGGGCAGGTCGGGCCGCATGCGCGGGTAATCCGTCTGCTGCGTCTCCCAGGTGACGATGCCGGACTTGACGTAGATCTTCCAGCTGCACGAGCCGGTGCAATTCACCCCGTGGGTCGAGCGCACGATCTTGTCGTGCCGCCAGCGGTTTCGATAGGTCTCCTCCCAGTCGCGGCTCTCGCGCGTGACCTGGCCGTGGCCGTTGGAGAACCGTTCCAGCTCCTTGGACTGGAGGAAGTTCATTCTGTCGAGCAGGTGGCTCATGTCATTTCTCCTGTGGCGGGCCGGGCGCGCGGGATCGCGCACCCGGGGGCGTTACGGGCTCAGCAGGGAACAGGTGCGTTCTTGCGGCTGTAGAAAATCCAGGTGATCGCGATGCAGAGCACGTAGAAGGCGAGGAAGGCCCAGAGCGCGCCATTGGGCGCCCCGGTCACGCTGATCGACGTGCCGTAGGCCTTGGGGATGAAGAAGGCGCCATAGGCCGCGATGGCCGAGGTGAAGGCGATGATCGCGGCGCTTTCCCGCTCGGACTGCTTCAACGTCGCGGCTGCGTCCAGCTCCGGCATCAGCCGGGGCACTTCCTGGCGCATGATCGACGGGATCATCTGGAAGGTCGACGCGTTGCCGACACCGGTCAGGAAGAACAGCGCCATGAAACAGGCGAAGAAGCCCCAGAAATTGCCGGCGGGACTTGCCCCCGAGGGCAGGAATTGCAGCACGCTCCAGACCGCGACGATCATGCCGAGGAAGGTCCAGAAGGTCACGCGGCCGCCGCCGAACCGGTCCGAGACCCAGCCCGTCGCGGCACGGCTCAACGCGCCCACGAGCGGGCCGAGAAAGGCGTAGCGCAGCACGTCGACCTCGGGAAACTGGGTCTTCATCAGCAGCGGAAAGCCCGCCGCATAGCCGATGAAGCTGCCGAACGTGCCGGTATAGAGAAGGCACATGATCCAGGTGTGCCGGCGCGTGAAGATGATCGACTGCTCCTTGAACGAGGCCTTGGCGTCGGCGATGTCGTTCATGCCGAACCACGCCGCGATGGCGGAAAGCGCGATGAACGGCACCCAGACGAAGCCCGCGTTCTGGATCCAGAGCTGGCTGCCGTCCTCCAGCGTGACGGGCGCGCCCCCGATGGCGCCGAAGACGCCCGCGGTGATGACCATCGGCACGACGAATTGCATGACCGATACGCCGAGATTGCCGAGCCCCGCATTCAGCGCCAGCGCGTTGCCCTTGGTCTTCTTGGGGTAGAAATACGCGATATTGGCCATGGAGGAGGCGAAGTTGCCGCCGCCGAAGCCGCACATCAGCGCCAGCGCCAGGAAAATCCAATAAGGCGTGTCGGGGTTCTGCACCGCGAAACCGATGCCGAGCGCCGGCAGCAGCAGCGACGCCGTCGAAAGCGCGGTCCATTTGCGGCCGCCGAAGATCGGGATCATGAAGCTGTAGAAGATCCGCAGCGTCGCGCCGGAGAGCCCCGGCAGCGCCGCCAGCCAGAACAGCTGGCCGGTCGCATAGTCGAAGCCGATGGCGGGCAGCTTGGCCACCACGACCGACCAGACCATCCAGACGGAGAAGGCTAGGAGAAGGTTCGGGATCGAGATCCACAGGTTGCGGGTGGCAATCGCGCGGCCGTGCTCTTTCCAGAATTGCGGATCCTCGGGGTGCCAGTCGATGAGCGTGTGCCCCTGCTGTCCGGGGTGAGTGGCTGTGGTCGCCATGGAAGCCTCCCTTGCGGCGGTGTGGTGGGGCGGGCCGCGACCGGGCGGCCCGCATGCATGTCATTCGGCGGGCTGCGGCGCCGGGGTACCGGTCGCGGGCCGATGGCGCTCTGCCGGGGCGGGATGCGGCTCTTGCGGCACGTCGGAGAGGTATCTCTCGTCCGCGAGGCCGGGGTGACGGGCGCGCTCCATCCGGCGGATCGCGACGTGCATCCAGATCGTGGAGACGGCGACGATCGCGAAGAGCAGCATGAAGGGCGCGGTCCAGATGCCGGTGAGGTCGAGCAGGACGCCGAAGGCGATGGGCAGGAAGAACCCGCCGAGACCGCCGATCATGCCCACGAGCCCGCCGACCGAGCCCACGTGATGCGGGTAATAGACCGGGATGTGCTTGTAGACGGCGGCCTTGCCGAGGCTCATCAGGAACCCTAAGACGATGGTCATCGCCACGAAGACGCCGACGGAGAGACCGAAATCGAAGGTGATCGGCCCGGTGATGCCCTGCACGACATAGCCGGTCTCGGGATAGCTCATCACGAACAGGATCACGAGCGAGCCGATGAACGTCACGTACATGACGAAGCGCGCGCCCCACTTGTCCGACATCCAGCCGCCAAGCGCGCGGAAGACCGAACCGGGCAGCGAATAGAGACCGGCAAAGACGCCCGCGGTGGTCAGCTCGAGCCCGTAGGCGCCGACATAGTAGCGCGGCAGGAAGCTCGCGAGCGCGACGAAGGCGCCGAAGACGAAGAAGTAATAGGTGGCGAAGCGCCAGACCTGGATGTTCTTCAGCGGCTCCAGCATCGAGCCTGCGGAGACCGGGCCCGCGCCGCTGCGCTTGCGTTCTTCCTGCACGGGGTCGGTCTTGGCCAGCAGGTAGAACAGAACCGCGACCACCGCGAGCACGATGGCGTAGATGCGCGCCGTCCCCTCCCAACCGAGCGCCACGACGAGGAAGGGCGCCGCGAAATTGGTGACCGCCGCGCCGACATTGCCGGCACCGAAAATGCCGAGGGCCGTGCCTTGATGTTCCTTGTCGAACCAGCGCGAGGTATAGGCCACGCCCACGATGAACGACCCGCCGGCAAGTCCGAGGCCGAGTGCCGCGAGCAGGAAGATCTCGTAGGTCTCGACGCTGGTCAGCAACCAGACCGCGACCGCGGTGATGAGCATCTGCAGCGGGAACATGATCCGCCCGCCGAACTGCTCGGTCCAGACGCCGAGGAAGATCCGGCTGATCGAACCGGTCAGGATCGGGGTCGCCACCAGCAGGCCGAACTGCGTGTCGTTCAGCCCGAGGTCCTGTTTGATCTGAACCCCGATGATGGAAAAGATCGTCCAAACCGCAAAGCAGACCGTGAACGCGAAGGTGCTGAGCCCCAGGGCCCGGTACTGGTCCGAGCGTGAGACGCCGTCGAGTGCGTGCATGCGCTGTCCCTCCAAGATTCCGCATCGGCTTGGCGCCAATGACGGGCTTGGCCGCAAAATGCGGACCGGGCGGGCGATTTGGGGTTGATCCAGATCAAAACACCGGGAAACTCGTTTGAAATAAATGACTTGCCAAAATTTGTCAGAACGGCGCGCGCAGGCTATCAAGAAGGCGCGGGACAGCGATCAGTCGGGGCCTTGTTTTTGGTCAATCGACTGCCTGATAAATATCAAGGGGGTGGATATTGCGCTTAGGGATGCCCGAGTCGGACTACCCGGACATCCGGGGGCTGCATCTTTTCCACGAGATGGCGGATGAGCATTTCACCGCGCTCATGCGCGGCGCCTATGTGCAGAACTTCCCGCCCCAGATCGAATTGATCACCGAAGGCGAACCCAGCGACTTCCTGCATGTGGTGCTGTCGGGCGCGGTCGAGTTGTTCTCTCACTGGAACGGCCGCGAATCCAGCATGGCTGCGGTCCGGCCCATCTCGACCTTCATCCTCGCCGCGACCATCAAGGACGCCGCTTACCTGATGTCGGCGCGCACGCTGGAAAAAAGCCGGATCGCCCTGATCCCCAGCCAGGACGTGCGCGCGGTCTTCGATGCCGACAACGATTTCGCCCGGGCCATCGTGACGGAGCTGGCCCAGTGCTACCGCTCGGTCATCAAGGCGCAGAAAGACCTCAAGCTTCGAACCTCGCTCGAACGGCTCGCCAATTACCTGCTGAGGCAGCACAAGAACGCTTCCGGGACCGAGTTCGACCTGCCGTTCGAAAAGCGCAGGCTCGCCTCGTTCCTGGGCATGACCCCCGAGAACCTGAGCCGGGCGTTCAAGAGCCTTCAGCCCTACGGCGTTTCGGTGACCGGCACGCGGATCCGGATCGACGATCCCACGAACCTCGTGGCTTTCGCGAAGCCCGACCCGTTGATCGACGATTTCGCGACATAAAGCGCCGGACAGGGCCTGACCGAGACCCACTTCGGCCTGCCGGGCGGTCTAGCTGACGGGCATGTCTGCGCGCCCGTCCGCGCGCAGCGACGCGATGAGATCCCGGTTCGGGCAGAAGCGCGGCGGCGTCTCGCCCCTCTGCCCCGCGCCCAGCCATGCCGCGCAGGACCCGTCGGCATCGCAGGACACGCAGGTTTCCACGCTGCGCCGGGCTGCGGCATCGAGATCCTGGGCCGCATGCAACGCCGCGACGCTCACACCGCATTGCGCGAACATGCGCCGTCTCAGCCGCATTCTCTCTTCGAAGGCGTCGATGGTCAGGGTATCGGGGGACAAGGCGGGCATGGCAGAGCTCCGGAACAGTGGTCAAATGATAGCATGGGCGGTCTTTTCTGTCACGCGTCAGCGCTCCCAAAACCGGCCTCGGTCACGCCAAGGGATCGACGCCGAAGAGCCACGGGTGCAGCCACAGAAGCGTTGCATACAGCGCGACCCCGAGGGCCAGCCGGGCCGCCGCGCTGCCCCGGGACAGGGGCCGCGGCACCATGGGCGCCTGCGCCACACGCGCGCGCATCCGCTGCCAGTCCGGGCCCATTTCCCATGCCTTGCGGCGGTCGATCAGGCGTCCGCCGAGCGCGGCAAACCCCGCGAATGTGGCGAAGAGGATCACATGCGCAAGATCGCCGTTCGGCACCAGATGCGCCGCCGCCCAGAGCGCGAGCGCCAGCAGCAGCGGATGGCGCGAGACCCGGACGATACCGGGCCGGGCCGGATCGAAGCGCGCATTGTGCGCACCGCCAAAGGAAAACGGGTTCGGCCCAGCGATGGCGAGCGCGAGGATCAGACAGACCGGCAGCATCAGCGCCAGCACCACGTGCGTCTGCCATGGCGCACGGCTCCAGAGCGGCACCACCGGCGCGCGTCCCGCCGCCGCGATCACCCAGCTCAGCGCCGCGAGCGAGACCAGCGAATAGAGCACCGTGAACCCGGTGGCCCCGAGACGCGCCTGAAGCCAGCGCTTGACCGCAGGGCGCACCGGCAGCGCATGCGACAGGAAGAAGGTGGCAAAGGCCGCGATGAATTCGATCCAGCCCATGGTTCCCTCCGTCAAAGACGCTTCGCCGCGGGTCGGCGCAGCAGCGCCGGGCCGTAGAACACCGCGAAACCGGCGAAGGCCGCGACCCACGCCCCTCCGGAGACCGCATGGAGCGCAGGCGCCGCCGCGGGCCATGCCCCCGCCACAACCCGGAGAAGGACGGCCAGCAGCAGGGCCGCATAGATCGCGACCGTCCCTGCGCCGGCCCGCAGCGCCAGACCCGTATGCCCGAGCGTCGCCCGGGTCATAACGGCCAGCGTCATCAGCCCGATGGCGCCCCCCATCCAGAGATGCTGCGCCGCCCCCATGCCGAGCAGACCGGGTGCGACGATCTCCGCACCGAGCGCCAGCGCCCCGAGCGGCAGAAGCGCATAGGCCACATGCAGCACCGTCACGAGCGGCTCCGCCAGGGTCCGGTGCCCCGCCCATCGCGCCAGCCGGATGAGATGGCAGAGCCCGGCGCCTCCGAGGGCCAGGCCCGTGGCCATATCCGCCGGACGCAGCACCCACAGGAGCGACGCGAAAAGAAGCACGAGCAGCGCGATCCGGTCGAAGCGCTGCATGGGGGGCGTGGGCAGACGCCCGCCTCCCTGCTTGACCAGCCAGTTGCGGGTGAAGGACGGCACGATGCGCCCGCCGATGACCGCGATCATCATGATCGCCGCGGCGACGCCCAGCCGCAGCCCCATGCCCTGCGCGGCGAAGACGCCCCGCGCGGCCTCCCAGTGGAACAGCGCATTGCCCGCCGCGAAAGCGCCCAGCATCCCCAGCACCGTGAGATTGCGCCAGTTCTTCCCCACGAAGATTTCGCGCCCGATGACCAGCGCGAGGACCGCCGGAAACGCGAGGTCAATGAGCGCGATCGGAAGCGGTTTCAGGCCCCCCGACAGGGTCACCGCAACGCGCCCGGCGAGCCAGATGGCCGCCAGCGCCCCGAGCGGCCAGCCGACGATCGGCAACCGTCCCGTCCAGTTCGGAACCGCCGTCAGCAGGAAGCCCGCGACCACGGCGCCCAGATAGCCGAACAGGAATTCGTGGGCGTGCCAGCTCACCGCATCGAAGGCGGTGGGCAGCCGCAGCGATCCGGTCAGCACCCCGATCCACACCACCATCGCAACGGCCGCCCAGAGGGTGGCCCCGAGAAAGAAAGGCCGGAACCCGTAGGTCAGGATCGCGGGGCCGATCCAGGCACGCATCTGTCGGGCGGTCGTTTCGGTCATCGGGATCAGCCCCTCCAAGGGCGGTCCGAGGCGCCGTCGGAACGATGTCGTCTGCGGCGCCGTCCGGAAGATACGAATACGTATTTGATTTACCGATTAGACCCATTTAATACGTATTGCAAATACCAAATCAGGATCGCGCCCATGCGTCTCACCTCCTTCACCGATTACGGATTGCGCGTGCTGATGCGCATGGCCGGCGCGCCCGACCGCGCCTTCACCGCTGCCGACCTCGCCGCGGAGTTCGGAATATCCCGCAATCACCTGGCCAAGGTGATCTCGGCGCTTGCCAACGCGGGCTATCTCGGGACCCGCCGCGGCGGCGGCGGCGGCGCGTTCCTGGCCCGCCCCGCCGAGGATATCCGGCTTGGGGACGTCATCGCCGAGCTGGAAGCCGACCAGGTGCTGGTGGAATGCTTCGCCCCGGCGGGCAATGCCTGCACCCTCACGCCCCGATGCCGCCTCAAGGCGCGGCTGGCCCATGCGGAGGCGGCCTTCGTCGCCGAGCTCAATCGCAGCACGCTGGCAGACTGCATCTACCGCCCCGAACGCGCCTGACGCGGGGCGGCGCTCGCCCCGATCGCGGGCCCTTCGTGCCGACAGCCCGGCAGCCCGGCGGTGCGCCTCAGCCCAGGGCGTGCAGGATCGCGTCCAGACCGTCGGTCAGCGCGGCGGGGCCGGGCTGCAGGATCAGCGGCGACTTGATCTCGGTGATGCGGCCCTCGCGAACGGCCGGGATGCGGTCCCATCCCGGTCGGGCCGCGATCTTTTCGGGACGCACCTTCTTGCCGCACCACGAGGCGATGATGACATCCGGCTGCGCCGCGATCACCTGTTCCGAGGTCACGATGCGCCTGACCGCCGACGGCTCTTTCGCGATTTCCGGAAAGGCCTCCTGCCCGCCCGCGATTTCCACCAGTTCCGACACCCAGCGGATCCCGGAGATCATCGGGTCGTCCCATTCCTCGAAATACACCTTCGGGCGCGGCTTGCCCTCTGCCGCGCGGGTGCATTGCGCCAGCCGCGCACGGTACTCGGCCACGATCTCCGCCGCGCGGTCCGCGCGATCCACCAGAGCGCCGAGATGTCGGATCATCGCGAAGATGCCCGCGATGTCGCGCTGGTTGAAGCCCGTCACGGCGATGCCCGCGCGCAGGAGATCGGCCGCGATATCGGCCTGAAGGTCCGAGAAGGTCAGGACGAGATCGGGCTCCAGCGCCTTTATCTTTTCCAGATCGGCGGAGGTGAAGGCGCCGACGCGCGGCTTTTCCCGCCGCACGCGGGCGGGTCTGACCGCGTAGCCCGTGACGCCGACGATGCGGTCTTGCGCACCGAGAAGGTACAGCGTCTCGACGGTCTCCTCGGTGAGGCAGACGATGCGTTCGGGCGGGAAGACGCGCATGGTTCGCACCCCTTTCGGTCGGCCCCCGAAGGGCGGCGGCGTGAGCGTTGCGCGATATCTGGCCCGGATCGACGCCGGTGTCGACCGGGGAACGGTCGCGCGCATGCCAACGCGTGCAGAAGCGCTGCATGGAGGGTCGGGTCTGTCAAAGGTGCGAAGATCGGGGATGCGCCGGTGCGCGTGCCATCGTCAGGCCATGCTGGCCGCGCCGCAGCGCGACCAGCTTTGTCTTGGCGTCACTCGGCGGGCTGGGCCCGTCCGGACGGTGCGCTGTCGAGTCCCTCAAAGCCGTGATCGCTGAGGTCCTTAATCGCCTCGCCGCTATCCTTCCAGCCCTGGATTTCCTCGGGCGTGGCCTTGGGCGAGAAGAGACCCGTGACGGCGTAGATGATGCCGATCACCGGTGCCAGCCAGCAGGCGAAAGCCAGCGGGATGTAGAGCAGGTTCTCGACATTGCCGTCCGCCACGCCGAGCGCCAGCGCGCTGATGACGAAGGCCCCGCCTGCGTTCCACGGGATAAGTGGCGACATCAGCGTGCCGCCTTCCTCGATGGCGCGGCTGAGGTTCAGCGTCGAGTAGCCCATGCCGCGATAGACCGGCGCGTACATGCGGCCCGGCAGCGCGATCGAGAGGTAGGGATCGCCCGCGACGAGGTTGGTGGCGACCGAGGTGCCGATGGCCGAGGTCTGGATCCCCGCGAAGCTCGTGACCTTGGTCATGATCGCGTTGATGATCGTCTCGAGGCAGCCCGTGCGCTCCAGCGCGCCGCCGAAGCCGAGCGCGATCAGGACGAGGCTGATGGTCCACATCATCGACTGGATGCCGCCGCGATTGAGCAGGCTGTCGATCTCGGACACGCCGGTATCGATGGAATAGCCGCTATTGGCGAAGGTGAACACGTCGTGCAGCCCCGCGCCCTGAAAGCCGATGGCCATCAGGCCGCCGACGACGACGCCCGCGAAAAGCGACGGGATCGGCGGCTTCTTGGTGACCGCCAGCGCGATGACGAGAAGCGCCGGGATCAGCAGCCAGGGCGAGATCCAGAAGTTCTCCTGCAGCGCCACGGTGATGCTTTCGATCCGCTCGAACGAGGTGTCGCCATCGCCCACCATCGAGAAGCCGGCCCAGGTATAGATGGCCAGCGCGATCAGCATCGCCGGGACCGTGGTCGGCATCATGTTCTTGATGTGGTCGAAAAGGTTGGTGCCGGTCACCGCCGGGGCGAGGTTGGTGGTGTCGGACAGGGGCGAGATCTTGTCGCCGAAGAAGGCGCCCGAGACCACCGCGCCGGCGGTCCAGTACATCGGGATGTCGAAGCCCGCGCCGATCCCCATGAGCGCGAGGCCCACGGTACCGACCGTGCCCCAGGACGTGCCCAGCGACAGCGAGACGATGGCACAGAGGATCATCGCCGCGGCGAGGAAGATCTGCGGCGACAACAGCACCAGGCCGTAATAGATCAGCGTCGGCACCGTGCCCGAGGCGATCCAGACGCCGATGATCATCCCCACCGTGATCAGCACCGACACCGATGGCAGCGACACGTTGATGACGTGGAAGACGCCGTCCTGGATGTTGGGCCACGAATGCCCGAGATAGACCCCCACGATCGAGGTGATCGCGAGACCGATGGAAAGCGGAATATGCGGTGTGAAATCGTCGAAATAGAATAGCTGCACGCCCAGCACCGCCAGGGTCAGCACGACGGGAACGAGTGCCAGACCGAGCGATGGCGCGCGCGGTTCCTTCGTATCAGATGACATGGGATATCCCCCTGTTTTCAGGTTCCGTATTATCGTTTTGGAATGCGAATGCCGGCTGGGCCCGCCTTGTTGGGCGGGCCCGACCGCTTATTCCGCGCTCGCAAGGAGGCTCGCATTGCCTCCCGCGGCGGTCGTGTCGATGCAGAGGTGCCGCTCCACCACGAAGCGCTCGGGGCAGATAACCTGCGTCTCGAGCGGCACGATCGGCCCCTCGCGTTGCGCCAGCGCCAGACGCAAGTCCCGCGTCCAGTCGGAGGCGCCTGCGGCGGCGACCGCCGCGATGCCGTCCAGCGTCGTCAGGGTCTCCGGCGCGACGATGCCATCGAGGGCCGCGACCGGCGCGCCCGCATCGACGAGCGGCTGCGCGGCCTCCTTCGCGCCGGGCGCCACGATGACCACGCCGCACCCGGCACCGAGCGCCTGCACGGCCTGGGCCAGCGCCAGCTCGACCGTCGGGCCGAGGCACAACACCTTGCCCTTGGGATACATGCCGAGGCGGTTGCTCTCGCCAGTGGGTCCTGGCAGCGTCTGGGGCGTCATGTCGAAGGCCGCCGTCTCGTTCAGCGCGCGGCGGATCTCGCCCTTGGAGCCCGACAGCGCCTTGCGCAGCACCGAGACCCGGTCATCCACGCGCGCCGCCCAGTTGCGGGCATCGAGCTTCGCGATGGCCTTGCCGAGACCCGCGGCATCGACCGCGTCGCCCTTGGGCGCGTCGTAGCTTCCGACCTTGCCGGTGCGCCGGAAGCGCGTCAGGTAAAGCGGCCCGCCCGCCTTGGGCCCGGTGCCCGACAGACCCTCGCCGCCGAAGGGCTGGGAGCCCACGATGGCGCCAATCTGGTTGCGGTTCACGTAGGTGTTGCCGACCTCGATACGCTCCACGATCTGCTGCACGCGGTCGTCGATCCGGGTATGCAGGCCGAAGGTCAGGCCGTAGCCGCGGGCGTTGATCGCATCCACGACCTTGTCGATCTGCGACGCCTTGAAGGTGGCGACATGCAGCACCGGGCCGAAGATTTCGCGTTCGAGATCGCCGATCCCGTCCACCTTCACGACCGCGGGCTGCACGTAGGAGCCTTTTTCGGGCGCGGGCAGCGTCTTCAGCACGCGTCCGGCCTTTTCCTGCGCCGCGACATAGTCCGTGATGCCCTTGCGCGCCTCCTCGTCGATGACCGGCGAGACATCGGTGTCGATGTTCCACGGATCGCCGATGCTGAGCGCGTCCATCGCGCCATAAAGCATATCGAGCAGCCGCTCGCGCGCCTCTTCCTGCACGTAGAGCATGCGCAGCGCCGAACAGCGCTGCCCCGCGGACTGGAAGGACGAGATCAGGATATCCCGCACCGCCTGTTCCGTCAGCGCGGTGGAATCTACGATCATCGCATTGAGACCGCCGGTCTCGGCGATCAGCACGGCGTCGGGCCCGGCATTCTTGACGAGCGCCTTGTGGATGATCTGCGCCACCTCGGTCGAGCCGGTGAAGCACACGCCCGCGATCCGCGGATCGCTGGTCAGCGGGCCGCCCACGGTCGGGCCGTCGCCGGGCAGAAGCTGCAGCGCGCCTTCCGGCAGACCGGCCTCGCGCATCATCTGAACGGCGCGCGCGGCGATCATCGGCGTCTGTTCGGCCGGTTTCGCAAGCACCGCGTTACCCGCGGCAAGCGCCGCCGCGATCTGGCCGGTGAAGATCGCCAGCGGGAAGTTCCACGGGCTGATGCAGACGAAGATGCCGCGGGCCTGGCCCGGCTCCTCCTCTTCCAGACGCTCCGCCTCGTTGGCGTAGAAGCGCAGGAAATCGACCGCCTCGCGGACCTCGGCGATGCCGTCGAGCAAGGTCTTGCCCGCCTCGCGCGTGGTGATCGCGCAGAGCTCCGCGATGTTTTCCTCGTAGAGATCGGCGACCTTGCGCAGGATATCCGCCCGCTCCGAGACGGGCCGCGCGGACCATTCCTCGAAGCCGGGGCCCGCGGCATCGAGCGCGGCGGCGACCTCCTCGGAGGTGGCCTCGTGCACGGTGCCGACGACATGGGTCAGATCGGCGGGCGACAGCGCGTCGCGTGCCTCGCCCTTGGGTGCGGGGTTGCCCACCAGCATCGGTGCGGCGCTCCAGGTCTTGTCGGACCAGGCCTCGCGCGCGGCCAGAAGCGGCAGGATCGAGGCGGGCTCGTTGATGCGGAAGCCGCGCGAATTGCGCCGGTCGGGGAACAACTCTCCGGGCAGGCGGATCGTCGGATTGGCGATCTGGTCGAGCTTTTGCACCTCGCTCACCGGGTCGCGCGAGATCTCCTCGGAGGGGATGCTTTCATCGACGATCTGGTTCACGAAGGACGAGTTCGCGCCGTTCTCCAGCAGCCGCCGCACGAGATAGGCCAGAAGGTCGCGATGCGCGCCCACCGGGGCGTAGATGCGGCAGCGCGTGTCTTCGGATTGCTTGACGATGCCGTGCAGCGACTCGCCCATGCCATGCAGGCGCTGGAATTCGAAACTGTCCTTGTCGTTGCCTGCCATCGCGATCACGGCGGCGCAGGTATGCGCGTTATGCGTGGCGAATTGCGGATAGATCCGGTCGCGCCGGTCCATCAGCATGCGCGCGCAGGCCATGTAGCTCACATCGGTATTGGCCTTGCGGGTGAAAACCGGGAAGCGCTCCACGCCCATTTCCTGCGCGAGCTTGATCTCGGTGTCCCAGTAGGCGCCCTTGACGAGGCGGACCATGATCTTGCGGTCCAGCCGCTCGGCCAGATCGTAGAGGTATTCGATCACCGGTGCGGCACGGCGCCCGTAGGCCTGCACCACGACGCCGAAGCCGTCCCAGCCTTCCAGCTCGGGATCCGAGAGCAGCTCCTCGATGATGTCGAGCGACAGATCGAGGCGGTCCTGTTCCTCGGCGTCGATGTTGAAGCCGATATTGGCCTTAGCGGCCTGCCGCACGAGTTCCTTGGCGCGCGGCACCAGCTCGGACATCACCGTCTCTTTGTGGGTGTATTCATAGCGCGGATGCAGCGCCGACAGCTTCACCGAAATGCCGGGGCTGGAGCGCACGTCGCCCTTGGCCTGCTTGGCAATCGCGGTGATCGCCTTGGCATAGGCCTTCTGGTAGCGCACGGCGTCCTCGTCCGTGCGTGCCGCCTCGCCCAGCATGTCGTAGGAATAGGTATAGCCCTTCTTTTCCAGCTCGCGGGCGTTCTTCATGCCTTCTTCGATGGTCTGGCCCAGCACGAATTGCCGGCCGAGAATCCGCATCGACTGGCCGACGGCGGTGCGCACCACCGGCTCGCCCATCCGGCGCACAAGGCCGCGCAGCGCGCGGGTCGGACCCTTGGGATCGTCATCGAGCACCTTGCCCGTGAGCATCAGCGCCCAGGTCGAGGCGTTCACCAGCGAGGACGACGAATGGCCCAGATGCGCGCCCCAGTTCGAGGGCTCGATCTTGTCGTGGATCAGATCGTCGATGGTCTCGGCATCGGGCACGCGCAGAAGCGCCTCGGCAAGGCACATGAGGCCCACGCCTTCCTCGGTCGAGAGGCCGTATTCGGCGAGAAACGCCTCCATCATCGAGGGCGAGGTTTCCTTGCGGACGCGGTCGACATATTGCGCGCCGACGCTGGCGATCTTGCGGCGCTCGTCTTCTGAGAGATTGCACCGCTCGATCAGCGCGCGCAGGACCTCGGCTTCATCCGAAGTGTAATTTTCGCGGACCTTGGTTCGAAACGCGCCAGGATCGGTTTGATCAACTGGTGTTAGCTCGTTCATGTGGGCCTCCCGAAGGCTTGCAGGTGAAGTCTTTCCGCCCGGGCACCGAGTAACGCTTAATTGGTATATTTTTCAAATTCTTACAGGTGATCGCGGCGGCTTTTCGTCGTGATTTCAGAAGCTGACAGCAAAACTGATATTACCTTGGGCGTCAACCGTGGACCCGAGAGAGTCCCTGTTTTGCCCGGCAGGTCCGATGCGAAACGCGTCAATCGAAGGCATCGGCGGCGGTTGCGATGGCGGTCGCGCCCCGCGCATTTTCCTTGCGCCGGTCGACAGCCCCCTTCGCCACCGCCATCGGGACCGCACGGCCTTGCGATTGCCGCTCGGCCGCCGGATCCGATTGCGCGGCCTGTCATCGACGCCGCGCGTCCTGCCCGCCCCTCCGGCGAAGCGCGCCATACCGACCCCCCGGACCGCGCCCACGCGTTCAGTCGCGCTGCGTCAATCTGACCCGGCGCATCTCGATGCGGTCGCCGGTCCCGTCCGGCTGGGTCCAGGCGATGAAGACATCGCGGCCCCGTCGCACCATTCGGGGAAAGTTCACCGACGCGCCGGCCCTGTTCGTGGCCAGCACCGCCGGGGCCGAACACCCCGCACCCGGTTCCACCCGGCACAGCATCAGGTCCTCGCCCTCCGCGCGCCAGGCGACCCAGGACACCAGCGCGCTGCCATCCCCGAGCAGCGCGACATCGACCCGGCCCACCGGATCGCCGCCACCGACACCGCCATCGTCGCCGCCATCGACGCGGACCGGCGCGCCGAAGCTGCGCCCGCCATCTTCCGAGAAGGCCAGTTTCACCGCCGCCACGCCCTCGGCCCCGGTGAACCACGCGACCACCGCGCGATGGCCATCGGCGCCGATGGCCGGGCCGTTGACCGGGCATCCGTCGATAAGCCAGCCATCAGCATGGACCGGCACCGGCGCCTGCCATCCCTCCGCCGTCCACCGCGCGACGGAGATATCCCGGATTTCGCCATCCGTCCGGTCCCGGTAGGCCGCGAGGATCGTGCCCGTCCCGGTCGCGGCAAGGCTGGTCTGGCAGCACGAACAGGTCTGCAGATCGACCGCGACGTCCTCTCCCAGCGCCCCGTCGCCGGTCAATGTCGTCGCCCGCAACTGCATCGCGGGCACGGCGGATGCCTCTTCGCGCGCGTCCAGCCAGATCACCGCCAGCCCGCCTGCACCGGTCGGCTGCATCGACACGAAGCCGTGCTGCCCGGGCGACCGGTCGCCATGGGGGATCAGCGGCGGGACCCAGCTCATACCGTCGTCGCGCGACAACGCGATCTCCACCCGGTAGTCGAAATAGGATGGGCCGGATCGGGCCAGCCAGTGCACGGCAATCGTGCCGTCGTCGAGGATGGCGATGCCGGGAAAATCCGCCCAGTTCACGAAGAGATCGGTGCCCTCGTGGACGACGCGCGGCGCCGACCAGCCCTCCGCGGACAGGATGGCCATCATCACGCGCGTGCGCTCGCCCGCAGGCGCGAGCCAGCTCATGTAGACGGCGCCCTTATGCAGGGCGAGCGACGGCTCATGCGCGCCCGGCGGCGCCGGCACGGCGATCTCTTCGATCTGCGCGACAAGTTTGGCCCCCGCCTGCGCAGCGCCGGAATGGGGGGGCCAAAGCAGGAGCGCCGCCATCAGAAGACCAAGGAGGCCCGCCTTCCCGCCAAGCCGGCCAGCGCGGCGCGCAATGTCTTCGGGTGTCGGGCGCTTGCTCATGCGGCGAAGATTAGGCCCATCTTTCGCCGAAGGCCCGCACTTCCTTGGTCGGAGATCGGATAAATGCGGGGGTGGGCCTTGACCCTCCAGCCGCTGGAAGCCCCATCTGACCCATATGAGCTCCGCAACACCCCTTCCCATGCCCCGGTTACCGGCTGCGACCCACCGCGTCGCGCTGTCCGCGAGGTCCGCGTGATGCGTCTGCTTGGCCTCGTGCTCGTCCTGCTGCTGATCCTCGCCCTCGCCTGGCATGACGCGCTGGGGATCGAGCTTGCGCTGCCGGGCCGCGAGGATCTCGACGGATGGATCGAGGCGGCGGGCCTCTTCGGCCCGGTTCTGGTGGTCGTGCTGATGACGCTTGCGATCGTGGCGAGCCCCCTGCCCTCGGCCCCGATCGCGCTGGCAGCGGGGGCGGCCTATGGTCACACGTTCGGGACGATCCTCGTGGTGCTCGGCGCAGAGATCGGCGCGCTGGCGGCCTTTCTGCTTGCACGCGCGCTGGGCCGTCCCTTCGTCGAACGGCATCTCGGGCAAAAACTCGGGGCCGGGTTCCTCGGCTCGCAGAACGCGCTGATGCTTCTGGTCTTCGCCAGCCGCTTGCTGCCGTTCCTGTCCTTCGACATGGTGAGCTACGCTGCGGGCCTCAGCAATTTGCGGCTGTGGCGTTTCGCCGTCGCGACCCTGGCCGGGATCATCCCGGCAAGCTTTCTGCTCGCCCACCTCGGCAGCGAGGCGATGAACGGCGACGCGCGCACGGCCACATGGACCGCAATCGCGCTGGGCGGGTTCACCGCGCTGTCCTTTCTGGTCGCGGTCTGGCGCGACCGCCACACCGCCCGCAAGGATGGCTGACATGATGACCCCAACCCGCGGCCCTTGCGGCCAAGCCACCGCCGCGACATACGATTTCAAGACCGATAGGAGACCCAAGATGAACAGACGCGCTTTCCTCTATTCCGGCGCCGCCGTCCTTCTCGCCCACCCGCTGCGCGCCGAGGCCGCACCGGTCATCCGGGTCGCGAAAACGCCCACCTGCGGCTGCTGCACCGCCTGGGTCGAGCATGTCCGGCAGGCCGGTTTTGCGGTCGAGGCGCAGGATATCGACCAGGAGGCGCTCTACGCGCTCAAGAGCCGGTTGCAGATCGCCCCGGAGCTTGCCGGGTGTCACACGGCCATCGTGGGCGATTACTTCATCGAAGGCCATGTGCCGGCGCCCGATATCGCGCGCCTTCTGGCGGAGCAGCCGGCGGCGCGGGGCCTGACCGTGCCCGGCATGCCGATGAGTTCGCCCGGCATGGCCGGCCCGGGCGCGGGCGACCGGTTCGACACCTTGCTTGTCGGGACGGACGGCGCGACCTCGGTCTTCGCCAGCCACAGCTAAGCGGCTCCGGCGTCGCGGGGCCATCCTGTCCGCGGCGCCCTTGGGGTCACGGCGCACGTGCCGCCGGGCGATCCGCGCGCGCCCGGCGGTGGCCCATCCCGTGCGCGCCCCAAGCCGCACCATGCCGCGCTTTGCGCTCGACACCGTCCGCCGCAGAAGCCACCTTCGCGCCGAGGAGGACACCCCGATGAAACGCTCGCGCATCAACGACATCATGGCCGCCGCGGACGAGATGATCCGCGCCCATGGCTTCGCCCTGCCGCCCTTCGCCTATTGGTCGCCCGACACGTTCCGGTCGCGCGAGGATGCGGCGCGGCACATCATCGACGTGCGCTGCGGCTGGGACATCACCGATTACGGGCGCGGCCGGTTCGACGAGATGGGGCTGTTCCTGTTCACCCTGCGCAACGGCCTGCTGGCGGACCTGCAAGCCGGGCGCGGCATGTGTTATGCCGAGAAGCTCTTGATCTCGCGGCAGGATCAGCTGTCGCCGATGCACACCCACGCGCTCAAGGCCGAGGATATCATCAATCGCGGCGGCGCGACGCTGGTGATCGAGCTTTACGGCTCCGACGATGCGGGCGCCTTCGCCGAGGATCGCGGCGGCACGGTCTGGCTCGACGGTCTCCGGCACGATTACGCGCCCGGCGAAAAGCTGCGCCTCAAGCCCGGCGAAAGCGTCACACTGCGCCCGGGCGACTGGCACGCCTTCTGGGGTGAAGGCGGCGATGTGCTGATCGGCGAGGTCTCGACCGTCAACGACGACGAGACCGACAACATCTTTCGCGAACCCATCGGCCGCTTCGCCGAGATCGAGGAGGATTGCGCCCCGCGGCACCTTCTGGTCAGCGATTATCCGACCGTTTTCGGCTGATCCATGACACCCGCCGTCACCGAGCCCCGCGCCTTCCTCACGCACCTCTTCGAAATCGCCGTGGCCGAGGCCGACCCGATGCGCGTCATCGCGGACGCGCTGCCCGACCGGCCTTCGGGCCGGACCTTGGTGATCGGCGCGGGCAAGGCGAGCGCGCGCATGGCCGAGGCGGTTGAGGCCGCCTGGGGGCCCTGCGACGGTTTCGTCATCACGCGGTACGGCTACGGGCGGCCCTGCGCCGGGATCGAGATCGCCGAGGCGTCCCATCCCGTGCCCGACGCCGCGGGCGAGGCCGCCACGCGCCGCCTGCTTTCCCTCGTGGCGGGGCTCGGGCCGGACGACCTGGTGCTGGCGCTGATCTCGGGCGGCGGCTCGGCGCTTCTCTGCGCGCCGCGCGACGGGATCAGCCTCGACGACAAGATGGCCGTGAACCGCGCGCTTCTGGCCTCGGGCGCGCCCATCGGCGAGATGAACGTGGTGCGCAAGCATCTGAGCCGGGTCAAGGGCGGCCAGCTTGCGGCGGCCCGTCACCCGGCGCGGCTCTGCACGCTTCTGATCTCGGACGTGCCGGGCGATGATCCGGGCATGATTGCCTCCGGCCCCACGGTGGGCGAGGCCAGCACGCCGGACGATGCCCGCGCGATCCTGGCCAAACGGCATGTCAAAGTGCCCGGCAGCGTGCGCAGGATGCTGGAGCAGCCCGGCGTCGTCATCGCCCCGGGCGATCCGCGCCTCGCGCGGGCGGAGACCCATATCATTGCCGCGCCCTCGCAATCCCTGGCCGCCGCGAGCGCCGTGGCGCGGGAGGCCGGCTGCGAGGTGCGCATTCTCGGCGACGCGCTGGAAGGCGAGGCCCGCGATCTGGCCGCGGCGCAGGCCCGCATGGCGATGGATTTGGCGGGCGATGTCCGGCGCGCGGGCAGGCCCATGCTCCTGCTCTCGGGCGGCGAATGCACCGTGACGCGGCGCGGCGACGGCTCCGGCGGGCCCAACGCGGAATACGTGCTGGCGGCGATGATCGCGCTCGACGGGCATACGGGCATCCATGTGCTGGCCTGCGATACCGACGGGGTCGACGGCGCCGCCGAGGTCGCGGGGGCCTATGCCGGGCCGGAGAGCCTGGCGCTTGCGGCAAAGCGCGGCGTCGATCCGGCAGAGGCGCTTGCCCGCAACGACGCGCATGGTTTTTTCGGCGCGCTCGGTGCGCAGATCGTGCCCGGCCCGAGCCTGACCAACGTCAACGACTTCCGCGCTATCCTGATCCTGCCGGACTAGCGGCGCCTGCCGCGGGTCATCCCAGCAGCCAAATGCCCATCCCGACGATGAGCGCCAGAACCGCAAGCGCCGCCACGCCGTCCTGCAGGGACAGGCCGCTTCCGTTCCCGTGGTCATGGTCGTGGTCATGGCCGTCATCGCCCTCCTCGAAGGCGGCGCGCCTGCGCGACAGCCATGTGAGCCCCGCAACGGCCATAAGCGCGACGATGTTCAGCCAGAAGGTGTAGTCGATGGCGAAGGTCGCGACATCCCCCGCCCGGCGGGTGCTTTCCGGCAACATGCCCGCGAAGTCGAAGCCGTAATGCAGGATGATGGCGGTGGCCACGATGCTCACATACATGACCGCCGCGATGTAGAGCGCGACGCGCCAGCCGTAATACTTGGCGTTCACCTTCACCAGCGGCGGCACCATCAGGTCCGAATAGATGAAGCCCATGATCCCCGCGAAGAGCACGCCGGAGGAGGCGAGGATCGTCGCGAGGGGGATGTTGCCCATGGAACCGATGAAGGTCGCCGCGGCCACGAAGGGCGCGACCATGGCGTTCTGCAGGACCAGCAGGAAGCCCGCCTCGCCGCCCTGCGCCTGCTCGGCGAGGAAAATCGCCTTCCAGACGCTGTCGGGCACGAAGACCGCGATGAAGCCCGCCAGCGTGAAGCCGATCAGGATTTCCTGCCACACCATCTGCCATTCCATGACGAAACCGCGCCCGACCCGCGTCCAGCCGTCGAGCGAGGTGATGCGCTGCCGCCAGTCGAAGCTCTCGGCCTCGTCCGGGGCCTCCTGTTCGGCGCTCTCGCGGGCGGCCTCGATCCAGGAGCGGGGATAGCTCAGCCGGATGAGCACGCTGCTGACGGCGATCAGGATCACCCCGCCGATCACCTCGGCCACAAGGAATTGCCAGCCCAGAAAGATGAAGATCAGTATGCCAAGCTCGATCACGAGGTTGGTGGAGGCAAACATGAACGCCACCGTGGCCACGAAATGCGCGCCCTTCGCCAGCAGCGACCGTGCCGCCGCCAGCGCCGCGAAGGAGCAGGAGCTGGAGATCGCCCCGAAAAGGCTCGCGATGCCGACGCTGCGCAGGCCTGGCGTGCCGATCTGGCGGGTCAGCTGGGCTTTCGGCATGAAGGCCTGGATCATCGCGCTGATCGTGTAGCCGAGCACGAAGGCCCAGCCCGATTTCCAGAAGAATCCGATCGCGGTCTTGGCCGCCTGGCCGAATGTCTCGACGAGCTCCATGCTGATCTCCGATACGGGGGTGCCGGACACGTCCTGCGGACATGCCGTGCCGATTGGTGTATGGAAGAAACAGCATTCCGGCGCGGGAAGGTTCCGGCCGGGTCCGGATAATTTTCGCGGACCTGCGGCTCAGCCCGATTGCGCGAGGTCGCGCAGGATCGGGCAATCGGGCCGGTCATCGCCGTGACAGGACCGTACCAGATGCGACAGCGTCGCGCGCATCTCCTCGAGCTGGGCGATCTTGTCGTTGATCGCCTGCAGATGTTCCTCGGCCAGCGCCTTGACCTGCGCGCTCTCGCGGCTTTCGTCCTCGTAGAGATCCATCAGCGTGCGGCAATCCTCGATGGAAAAGCCGAGCGCCCGGGCGCGCCCCAGAAAGCGCAGCTTGTGCAGGTCCCGGTCGCGGAACCGGCGATAGCCGTTGGGCATGCGTTCGGGCCGCACGAGGCCGATCTCCTCGTAGTAGCGGATGGTCTTGGGCGGCAGGCCGGCCCGCTCGGCGACGTCCCCGATATTCATGGCGCCTCTCCTTTCATTCCGCGGGTTGCGGGCGCGGCGCGGCCTTGGCGGCGTCCGGCTTGGACCGCGCCGGTCCCTGCGGATCGGCCAGCGCGGGCCGCAGCCGCCGCAGGCGCAGCGCGTTGGTCAGGACCGACACCGAGGACAGCGCCATCGCCCCCGCCGCGAAGACCGGCGACAGCAGGATGCCGAAGGCGGGATAGAGCACGCCCGCTGCCACCGGAATGAGCGCGACGTTGTAGCCGAAGGCCCAGACCAGGTTCTGCCGGATGTTCCGCATCGTGGCGCGCGAGACCTCGACCGCGTTCACGACCCCGCTCAGCGCGCCCGACATCAGCACCACGTCGGCGGAATCGATGGCGATGTCGGTGCCCGTTCCGATCGCGATGCCCACATCCGCATGGGCGAGCGCGGGCGCGTCGTTGATCCCGTCGCCGACAAAGGCGATCCGGCCGCCCTGCCCCCGCAGATCGTCGAGCGCGGCGACCTTGCCGTCGGGCAGAACCCCCGCGATCACTGTGTCGATCCCGGTCTCCCGCGCGATGGCCTCGGCGGTCTCGCGCTTGTCGCCGGTGATCATCGCCACCTTGATCCCGCGCGCCCGAAGCGCCGCGATGGCCGCCCGGCTGTCGGCCTTGACCGGGTCCGCGACCGCGATCACCGCGGCGATCCGCCCGTCGATGGCCGCGTAAAGCGCCGTGCGCCCGCGTGCCGCGAGGTCGCGTTCGGCCTCGGCCAGCGGCGCGGTGTCGATGCCTTCGCGCTCCATGAAACGGTCGGCGCCGACAAGCACCGTCTGACCGCCGACTTCGGCGGCCACCCCGTAGCCCGTGACCGACCGGAAGCCCGTTGCGTTCGGCAGATCCAGCCCCTCGGCCTGGGCGGAAGCGACGATGGAGACGGCGATGGGATGCTCCGACTGCGCCTCGACGGCGGCGACCTTCGCCAGCACGTCGGCCCGCGTCGCGCCCTCGGCCAGCACCACATCGGTCAGGCGCGGACGCCCCTCGGTCACCGTGCCGGTCTTGTCGAGGGCCACCAGAGTGACATCCGACAGCGCCTGCAGTGCATCCCCCTTGCGGAAGAGCACGCCCATCTCCGCCGCGCGCCCCGTGCCGACCATGATCGAGGTCGGCGTCGCGAGGCCCATGGCGCAGGGACAGGCGATGATCAGCACCGACACGCCCGCCACGAGGGCCAGCGTCAGCGCCGGGTCGGGGCCGACGAGAAGCCAGACAGCCACCGTCAGAAGGGCCGCCGCCATGACCGCGGGCACGAACCACAGCGTGACGCGGTCCACGAGCCCCTGAATCGGCAGCTTGGCGCCCTGCGCCTCCTCGACCATGCGGATGATCTGCGCGAGCGTGGTGTCGGTGCCCACGCGGGTCGCGCGGAAGGTCAGGCTGCCGGTGCCGTTGACCGTGCCGCCCGTGACCGGATCGCCCGCGCCCTTGGGCACCGCCAGCGGCTCGCCGGTGATCATGCTTTCGTCGACATGGCTTTCGCCTTCGGTCACCGAGCCGTCCACCGGTAGCCGTTCGCCGGGCCGCACCTGGATCAGGTCGCCGACCTTCAGCGCCTCGATCTCGACCTCCTGCGCCACGCCGTTGCGCAGAACCCGCGCCGTGCGCACCTGCAGGCCCATCAGAGCCTCGATCGCGGCCCCGGTGCGGCCCTTGGCCCGCGCCTCGAGCCAGCGGCCGATGAGGATCAGCACGACGATCACCGCGGCGGCCTCGAAATAGACCGCGCGCACACCCTCGGGCAAGGCGCCCGGCAGGAAGGTCGCGATCACCGAATATCCCCAGGCAGCCCCGGTGCCGACCGCCACCAGGCTGTTCATGTCCGGCGCGCCGCGCATCAGCGCGGGCAGGCCCGCCGCGAAGAAATGCCGCCCCGGGCCGAACAGCACGAGGCTCGTGAGCACGAACTGGAGCACCCAGGAGGCCTGCATGCCGATGGTGCCCGCGATCAATGTATGCATGCCGGGGATCACATGCGCACCCATCTCGAGGATGAAGACCGGCAGGGCCAGCGCCGCGGCGAAGGCCACGCGGCGCGACAGATCGCGCGCCTCGTCCGCCTTGCGCGCCACGCGCGAGGCCGATTGCTGCGCCTCCGCGATCTCGGCGGGATAGCCCGCATCGCCGGCCGCGGCGATCAGGTCGCCCGGCGTGAACGCCCCTTCCAGGAAGTCGACCGTCGCGGTCTCGGCGGCGAGGTTCACGTTGACCGCGACCACCCCCGGCACGGCCGCCAGCGCCTTGTCGACCCGTCCCACGCAGGAGGCGCAGGACATCGAGGCCACGTTCAGCACGACCCGGTTCTGCCGCGCAGGGTAGCCGAGCGTGCTCAGCGCATCGACCGCCGCCGCGAGGGCCGCCGCATCCGCAACCGCGATCCGCGCGCTTTCTGCGGCGAGGTTGACCGAGACGTCCGAGACGCCGTCGAGTTCGTTCAAGGCCCGGTCGACCCGCCCCACGCAAGAGGCGCAGGACATGTTGTCGACGGACAGGGTGACGTGCGTGGCTGCGGTCATGGCAGACCTCCTGATCGGTGTTACCGCTGATATAGGGGTTCCAGCCACTGGAAGCTCAAGGCCCGCGCGAAAAATTCCTCGGGCGCAGCAGTGCCGCGCGCCGCACGGCCCGTCCGAGCGGCCGCAGCCGCCGCGCGGTCAGCCGTCCGCCACCACCTCCTGGCGCTGCAGGCCCAGACCGGCGATGCCCGCCTCGACCACGTCGCCCGGCTTCAGGAAACGCGGCGGCTTCATGCCGAGCCCGACGCCCGGCGGCGTGCCGGTCGCGATCACGTCCCCGGGGTAGAGCGTCAGGAACTGGCTCAGGTAGCTGACGATGTGATGGGTGTTGAAGATCATCGTCCCGGTCGTGCCCGATTGCATCCGCTCGCCGTTGACGTCGAGCCAGATATCGAGCGCCTGCACATCGCCCAGCTCGTCCGGGGTCACGAGCCACGGGCCCAGCGGGCCGAAGCCATCGCAGGACTTGCCCTTGGTCCACTGCCCGCCGCGTTCCAGCTGGAAGCTGCGCTCGCTGACGTCATTGGCGATGCAATAGCCCGCGATATGGGCGGGCGCTTCTTCCTCGCTGACATATTTCGCCGTCCGGCCGATGACGATGGCCAGTTCCACCTCCCAATCGACCTTCTCGGCGCCGCGCGGGATCACGATGGCGTCGTTGGCCCCGGAAATGGCCGAGGTCGCCTTCATGAACATCACCGGCTCGCCGGGCAGATCCCATCCGCCCTCGGCGGCGTGATCGGCGTAGTTGAGCCCGATGCAAAGGAATTTGCCCGTCCCGCCCACGCAGGGACCGAGACGCGGCGTGCCCGGCACGGGCGGCAGCGTCGTGGCGGCACGGTCGCCGAACTGCGCAAGATCACCGAGGGCGTCACCCGCCAGATCGTCGATCACCCCCGACAGATCGCGCAGCGTGCCGGTGTCGTCCAGAAGGCCCGGTGTCTCTGCGCCCGGTGCGCCGAAGCGGACGAATTTCATGGCATGTCTCCCTTTGGATACGTCTTGGATGCGTCTCGAGGGGCAGACAACCGGAACCGGCGGGGATTGTGAAGCCGAAATGGCCGCGCGCGACCGGGTGTCAGGGTTGCGGTGCGCAATCGGCGATCACGACGTCCTGCACCGGATCGTCGGGCCCGCAGCTGTCACCGGAAAGCGGATAGGTGTCGGGATCGGTGCATCCCGCCAGCAAGAGACAGATCGGAACAAGTAACAGGGAAACGGTCAGGCGCATGGGATATCCTTGCATTTGGCAGATGAAAACGGCCCCGGGCACGGCAACGCGTCCACGCCGGGACAAAGCGACGAGGCCTGTGCTGCGCTCAGTTCGCGGTTTCTTTCTTGGCCGTCTCATCGGCCTTTTCGAACAGCGATGTGCTGATTTCGAGCAGTTTTCCGGACTCGGCCTGGTATTGCTCGATGGCGCGCTGGGTGAACCGTATCTGCAGCGCCTGCAACTCGCCGAGATCGCGGCAGTTCCGCAACTCCTGCTGCAGCTTCGCGTCCTCTTTCAGACGCTCGCCGATGAAATCGACGAATTCCGCGCTCATGCGGCTCATCGCTTCCATCCAGCTCTGGCTCATGCCCATGAAATCGCCAAAGCCCGCATCCTGCAGCTTGGCGAAGGGGTTGGCATCGCCCGGGGACGCGCCGGATTGGCGTTTTGCACTCATGGCCTCACCTTTCCTGTGAAGTGATGTCCCATGATGCCCCCGGGCCGGAGCCTGCGACTTGATGCCGATCAATCACCCTTCCGCACCGGCGGTTTTTCGCTGCGCAGCGCGGCCAGGTCGTCGGGCCCGAGACACAAGCGCACGCCGAGGGTCCCGCTGCCGCGCTTCACCGGCCGCTTGGCCAGCGCGATCTCCACTGCATGGACCGCGTCATGGGCCGCGCAGGCCGCGGCGATCCGCGTCATCAGGCGTTCCTGCGTGTGGTAATGCCCGTCCGCCGCAAGCCTGTCGATCTCGGCGATCAGCGGGTCGTAATCGAAGACATGCGCCATGCCGTCCTCGGCGATCATCACCTGTTCCGGCGCGATCTCGAGCGTGAGGTCGAGGATATGCGCCTCGGGCACCGTATCGCCGGGTCCGTAGGTGCCGATATCCGTGTCGATTTCGAGCGCTTTCAACTCGATCGTGCTGCGTGCGGTCATGGGATCTCCGATGCGATGATATCGCTTGGCAGGTAGCGCGGGCCGGCTGCAGGCAAGCGGGCCTTGTCGATGCGCGGCGTCCTGTCCACGGCGCGATCCGCATTGCCAAAATCCGCATATCAAAGTAATATTCCTTCATTCTGCACTGCAGAAACGAAATAATATTCTCCACCCCGGGAACCGATCCGGGGAGAAGTGCGTTATCGGCAATTAGTGTGGTGTCCGGGGGGATGAAGGCATGTTTTTCAATCACGCAAACCGCGTCAACGGGCTCTGGGCCCGGCTCTGGGCACCGATGTTCGGGCGGCGCGCGCAGGCGTTGCGCCCGGTCTCGCAATCGCAGATCGCGCCCGACGCGATTGCGCGCCTCGTGGACGCCTTCGAAGACCGGCCCGCGGCTTCGGGCGATGCCCCGCGTCAGGAGGATGCGGCCCCGCGCTGGGGGGCGCCCGCGAACCTGATCGCGGCACCGCCCGCGAGGCCCGATGTGACCCGCCGCCGCTGACGAGACGGCCGCAAGGCCCTGAAGACGCGCCCCTCAAACGAAAAAGGGTGGCCCCGAAGGACCACCCTTTCTCCTGTCGAGCCGTGCCTCGCCGCGACCTATGAGGGAGGTCAGTCGCGGTCAGAGCGGGCTTTTTCATCGCCCTTTCGTCCGGTCAACGCGTAGATCAGCGCTGTCACCAAAGAAAGCGCGATGAGTCCAATCAAGAACGCATCGGTCATCGCGTAAGCTTCCTTGTGCCTGTTATCTGTAGACGAACGGCCCGGGACGGCGATTGGTTCCGTCTTTTCCGGACCGCCTGCAGATTGCCGTCGATGTGACCGGAAAGACCCGGCGTCGCGGGCCGCCTAGAGCGCCATGCGATTGCGGCGTTCCTCGGCCTCGCGCGCCTCCGCATGGGCCGCCTTGATCTGTCCGCGATTGGCCCGGCGCGCATGGGCGGCCTCGACCAGCGCCGCGAAGAGTCGCCGATGGGCGCGGCGATAGAACAGATGCTCGGGGTGCCACTGCACGCCAAGCGCCATCGGGTCGGATTTCCGCTCGATGGCCTGGATCATGCCGCCATCGTCGCGCGCGGCCACCTGAAGCCCCTCGCCCAGCGTCTGCACCGCCTGCGAATGCAGCGCGTTCACGTCGAGGCAGGCCTCCCCGGTGAGCCGCGACAGCAGCGTGTCCGGCACGAGATCGACGCGCTTCCTTGGCAGGACGGTGCGGTAATAGCGGGACCCGTAGGCCTCGTAGGCGTCCTGGTGCAGATCGCCGCCCAGAACCACGTTCAGCATCTGCGAGCCGCGGCAGATGCCGAGGATGGGCAGGTCGCGCTCGAAGGCGCCGCGCAGCACGCCGGTCTCCAGCGCGTCGCGGTCGGGATCGAGGCGCACGCCCACCCGCATCTCGCCGCCGTAAAGCGTGGGCGCGATGTCGTCGCCGCCGCCGATCACCACCCCGTCCACATCGTCGAGCCGGATCTCGCGCCCCGATTGCCAGCGGATCGCGCGCCCGCCCGCCAGCCAGACGCTCAGCGCCATCAGCGGAAAGATCCGCCAGCCCGACCGGCGCGAAACCGTGACCCCGATGACCGGACGCCCCGTGCTCATGCGAGGCCTCCGGCGATCTCCGCCGCGCGCTTGGCCCAGTCTCCGCGCGTTGTCGTGAGGTGGCTGCGATGATCGCGCCAACCCTCCTGCAGGGCCGCGATCAAGTCGGGATCGCGCGCGACCTCCTCGACCTTCACCCAGCGGTTCCATTCCAGCGACAGCGACCAGTCCGCCTCGTCGATGCGGCAATCGGGCAGACGGTAATGATAGGTGGGCCGGGCCGAGATCAGGTTCATGTCCATCGTGTTGGACACCCGCGCCTCGTCGAGATGGGCAAAGAGGCACAGCATGTCGAGCCCGTGGTTCCGCGACGGCGCGCGGTCGAGATAGAGGTCGATCAGCGCATCGAGCGAGCCGATCTCCTCGGCCAGCCCATCGAGCAGCGGGCGCGGATAGGGGTCGACATAGGGCATCACCCGCCGCGAGAGATCGATCCCGGACGCATCCCGGATCGCATCCTCGAGAAAGGCGAAGGCGCGCAGGGTGGGCAGGATATCTTCCAGCGTCTCGCCGGTGACCTCGGGGTTGAAATGCACCCCGAAGCCCAGAAAGACGCCCGCCGCCGTGCCGGTGGCCCCGGCCTCGGCCAGATCGTCGCAAAGATCGTCGAGCTTGGCGATTTCGGCGGGCAGGATCGGGCCGGTCACGATCTCGACCGGCACAACCTGCCGGGCAATGTCGTGGATCTTGCGGGAAAAGCTGCTGTCCGCACGCTTGAGATATTGCGTGTCGAGATAGACCTCGATCTCGCCGAGCGCGGTGTCGGTCACGACGAAACCCCGCTCGCCGCGCTCTTCCGGCGTACCGCCCAGCCGGTCGGTGATGACGCCCACGACCTGCTCTTCGGCAAGCGCGCCGAACTCAATCTCGACCCCCACCCGGCGCTCGGTGCCATCGGCCTTTTCGGGCCGGGGCAGCGCCGCGATGGCGGGGCGGTTGCTCTCGTTCTGTGCAGCCATCAGTAATCCACCACCTCTGGTTTGAAATCCGAAATTCTGAACGTCACCGTAACACGGTAGGTGTCCGCTTCGAGACCCTGGTTCAGCTCGCCGCCGAGCTGCGTGGCAAAGGCCGAGATCAGCCGCTGGCCGAGTCCGCCCATCCGGTCGACCACCGGAAGCTGCTCGGGATCGGAGGTGTTGGACACCTCGAACGTCACCTCCTTGTCGGCCGATTGCTTCAGTCGCACGGCGATGCGCGCGCGGCCCGACGCGTCGCGCTGAATGTATTTCTCGGCATTGGCGACGGCCTCGGCGGTCAAGAGCGCCAGCGGCATGGCCTGGTCGGGATAGACCCGCACCGGATCGAGGTCGCGGACGATCTCGAGCTTGCGGTCGTCCTGTTCCGACATCACGGCGACATGCTGGGTCAGCTCCTCCAGCAGCTCGCGCACATCCACGCGGCCCAGGTCGGCGGTGCGGTAGAGCTGCCGGTGAATGGCCGCGAGCCCGCGCACGCGCTCCTGCAACCGGCGCAGCACGCGCTTGGTCTCGTCGGTTTCCGATTGCCGGATCTGCATGTTCATGATCGACGAGATGAGTTGCAGGTTGTTCTTGACCCGGTGATGCACCTCTTTGAGCAGGATGGTCTTCTCGCGCAGCGCGTTTTCAAGCTGCGCCTCGTCCCTCAGGATCGAGTCGGACATCAGCAGGAAGTCGTTCTCCATGTCCCGCAATTCGAGCGCCATGTCGCCCGCCGACGATTGCGCCGGCAGCCGCCGGTCGCGGGCGAAGCTGCGCATCTGGTAGCGCAGCGTCCGGATATGGCGGATCACGAGCCGGTTCACGGCCAGATAGGCGACGACGACGCTGGCCGCCCACATGACGAGCGGCAGCGCCTTGGCAAAGGTGCTCGCTTCCAGCGCGCCAAGCTCGGGACTGTTCCGGTCCCAGATGCTGACCGCGTACAAAAGGTCGGGCACGATGGCCGCGACCACGTAGATGCGTTCGACCCCATCGGCGCTTTCGCTGAGAAAGCTGTAATTCTCCTGGCCGGGAAGGTTCGACAGACCGAGCGCGCCGGGCAGCAAGGGCTCCAGCGTGGCCCGGTCGAGCCCGCTGGTCACCATGTCGCCCGAGCGGTTGATGAGCGCCACGTCGATGAAACTTGCCCCGGTGGTCTGATCGGCGGGCTGCAGGTCCCGCAGTGCCGAGAGCGGGATGGAGATGACCACGTGACCGATATGGAAACCGTCGCGGAAGACCGGCTCGAAGATGGCGACGATCGGCTCGTCGCTGATCGTCGGCTGTTCGAAGGGCAGGATGTTCTGGCGGGGTTCACCCAAGGCCTCCAGCACCTCGGGGATGTCGGTCCGGGAAGGGATGCCGCCGACGCTGGCGCAGACGAAGTTGCCGGTCGTGTCCATCAGGGCGGCGAAGGTCACATCGGGCTCGGTGCCGCTGTATTCGACCAGCGCCTGGCTGCATTGATCGACGCGGCCGCCCGTCACCTGCGAAATGGTGCCAAGCGCCTTGGCCGCACCGAAGGCCGATGTCAGCAGCGCACGCTCTGCAGCAACGGCCGCCTCGGTGCGGTCGGTCAGGCTGAGCTGCGTGCGCGCCCGGGTTTCGGCATCAAGCTGGGTGGTCTGGAAGTAGGCAACGAGACCGATCGGAACCAGTGCAATCGACAGAAAGCCGATAATCCGGGCACCCAATCCACTGGGGATGGGTCTGGGTCCGGGTGCACCGATCATGGATCACCGTGCCGTGGCGGGCTTGTTTCCCGAAACGACGGCGAGCGTCGCCTGGTCGGTCAGCTCGAACGCCTCGTCATCGCTGAGATGCAGAAGCTCGGCCAACCGTGCACGGGCGCGGTTCGTGCGACTCTTGATCGTGCCGACGGCGACGTTGCACATGCCCGCCGCTTCCTCGTAAGAAAAACCCGAGGCCCCGACGAGAACCAGCGCCTCGCGCTGTTCGTCGTTCAATTTCTGGAAGGCGCGCATGAAATCGGCCATCTGCAGCCGGCCGTCGTGGGCAGGCTTTTCGGACAGCGTTTCCGTCAGCAGACCGTCGGCATCGCCGACCTCGCGCCCGGCCTTGCGGCGGTTCGAGTAATAGGTGTTGCGCAGGATGGTGAACAGCCAGGCGCGCATGTTGGTGCCCGGCTCGAACGTGTGGATTTTCGTCCAGGCCTTGACCAGCGCGTCCTGCACCATGTCGTCAGCCAAGGAGCCGTTGCGCGTCAACGACAAGGCAAAGGCGCGGAGTGCCGGAAGGTGCTCCACGATTTCATCGCGCGGATCAGCGCTCATTCGTCGGCCTCACGCCCGGTCTTGCCGGACTTCTCGTCCTGATCCTTGAGTTGCGACAGAAGCTCGAGGAACCGGTCCGGCACCTCTTGGTCGAGCATGTCTTCGTAGACCTTTTTCAGGTTTTCATCTATCACGCTGTCACGCTGTCGCTTTTCTTGCCCTTGAGCCATAATCACCCTTACGCGCCGTTCTTTGGCCCCACGTATGGAACAAACACCACGTTTGGAGGTTTGGTTCCAGCAATGTAAAAAAAAGGAAGTCGAGGATGGCTCAATCCGACCTCAGCAGCGAAATCGGCCAAGCGTTACCCTATTTGCGTCGGTATGCCCGGGCACTGACCGGCTCGCAATCGACCGGTGACCAATACGCCGCGGCGACGCTCGAGGCCGTGCTTGCGGATCGCACCGTCACGGTCGGCGCCAGCACACCCAAGGTGGGCTTGTTCCAGACCTTCCACGGTATCTGGGTCACGACCGGCGCGCCCGTCACCGACGAGGATGCGGGCCCGCGCAAGGCCGCGCAACGTCATCTGTCGCGCCTGACTACCAACAGCCGCGAGGCGCTGCTTCTCCACACGATCGAGGAATTCACCCTCAAGGAGCTTGGCGAGATCATGAATGTCGGTCTCGAAGAGGCCGAGATCCTCGTCAACACCGCGCGTCAGGAAATGGCCGATGCGATGTCGGGTCGGGTGCTCATCATCGAGGACGAGGCGATCATCGCGATGGATCTCGAAAGCATCGTCGCCGATCTCGGCCACCGGGTGACCGGCGTGGCGCGGACCCGCGACGGGGCCGTGGCGCTCGGCACGAAGGAGACGCCGGACCTCATCCTTTCGGACATCCAGCTTGCGGACAATTCCTCGGGCGTGGACGCGGTCAACGACCTGCTCCGCGAGCTTGGCGAACGGCCCGTGATCTTCATCACCGCCTTCCCCGAACGGCTTCTGACCGGGGACAAGCCGGAACCGGCCTTCCTGATCTCGAAGCCCTATTCCGAAGAGCAGGTCCGCTCGGCCATCAGCCAGGCGATGTTCTTCTCCTCGACGGAGACGCTGCGCGCCTGACCTGGCGCGCCCTGCCGAAATGAAAACGCCGGGTCTCGGGACCCTGCGTTTTTTTTCGTGCCGCGTGCCGGCTTACCCCGCGAGGGATGGCAGCCAGAGCACGATGGCCGGGAACGCCACCAAGAGCGCGATGGTGATGCCGTCGGCTATGAAGAACGGCGTCACGCCGCGGAACACGTCCTGCACCGACAGGTCCGGGCGCACCCCCGCCACGACGAAGCAATTCAGACCGATGGGCGGCGTGATCAGGCAGAACTCGGCCATCTTCACCACGAGGATCCCGAACCAGACCGCGCACATCGGCCCCGACATGCCGAAGGTCGATTCCGCCGCCGTCACGTATTCCCCGCCATTCAGCGCCATGACCGCCGGGTAAACCACCGGCAGCGTCAGCAGGAGCATCCCGATCGCATCCATGAACATGCCCAGCACCGCATAGGCCAGGAGGATGCAGACGAGGATCAGCATGGGCGAATATTCAAGCGCGGTGATCCAGTCGGAAAACGCGCTCGGCAGGTCCGCGAAGCCCAGGAAGCGCACGTAGATCAGCACGCCCCAGATGATCGAGAAGATCATGATCGACAGCTTCGCCGTCTCGACCAGCGCGTCCTTCAGTTCCGTCCAGCGCATGCCGCGATAGAGCGCCATCAGGAAGACGATGAACGCGCCGATGGCCCCGCCCTCGGTCGGCGTGCCCCAGGCGTCGCCACCGAAGGGGTTATAAACGAAACAGATGATGATGACGACCACCGCCACGATGGGCAACGCGGGCGGCAAGGCGGTGAAACGTTGGCGCCAGGTGAAGCCGGTCACCGGCGGGCCGAAATTCTTCAACGTCAGCGCAAGCGTGATGATCAGGATGGCGTAGATGAAGGCGGAAAACACGCCCGGGATGAAGCCCGCCAGCAGCAGCTTGCCCACGTCCTGCTCGACGATGATGGCGTAGATCACCAGGATCGCCGAGGGCGGGATGAGCGAGGCGAGCGTGCCGCCCGCGGCCACGACGCCCGCCGCGAACCGCTTGTCGTAGCCCACTTTCAGCATTTCGGGGATGGCGATGCGCGCGAAGACCGCCGCGGTGGCGACCGAGGCGCCCGACACTGCGGCAAAGCCCGCGGTCGCGAAGACGGTCGACACCGCCAGCCCGCCCGGCACCCAGGCGATCCAGCGCTTGGCCGCCTCGAAAAGGGCGCGCGTCAGCCCTGCGTAATAGGCAAGGTAGCCGATCAGGATGAAGGTCGGGATCAGGCTCAGCGCCTGGCTCGCGACCTTGCCATGGGGCACCTGCCCCGCGGTCTTGATCGCGACCGTCAGCGCCCAGGTGAATTCGTCGGCGGCGAAATCCTTCTTCTCCCAGAAGATCCAGATCAGGCCGACGACGCCCGCCAGCGCGGCGGCGAAGGCCACCCGCATACCGAGGACGACCATGACCAGAAGGCCGCCGGTGACCCAGAGGCCGATATCGATAGGATCCATGGGGTCAGTCCCTCCGGCTCAGCATTTCGGCTTCTTCGGCGGCGATCTCGGCCGCCGACTGGATGAGCGGCACCGCAACGGGATGCGTCGTGCCCGTGACGATGGCGCGCGCATAGCCCCATAATTGCAAAACGACCCGCAGCGACATGACCGAGAAGGCCACCGGCACCACAAGCTTCGCGGGCCAGATCGGCAGGCCGATATCGATGGAGCTGTCCCGGCTCCACAGCGGCGCGGAGAAATCGAAGGACCGGTCGAAATGCGCCCAGGTGCCCCAGACCAGCGCCAGCATCAGGAGCAGCACGGCGAAGGTGGTGAGGAATTCGGCGATCCAGAGCAGCCGGCCGCGCAGCTGACCGATCAGGATATCCATGCGGATATGCCCGCCGACCCGTTGCACGTAGGAAATGCCGAGGATGGCGATCAGCGGCATGAAGGCCTCGATCCAGTCCACGTAGCCCGGCAGCGGTTCGTTGAAGCCGTTGCGCCCCGTCACCGACACCACCGCGAGGACCATCAGGCCGAAGGCGAAAAGGCCCGAGATCAGTGCGAAGAGCCATTCCAGCTTTGCAAGTTTGCGGTCGAGACGAGAGAGCAGGCTGTCGTCTTCGAGAACCTTGGCGCTTCCGGCCATGGCAAGTCCTTCCGATGGTCTGGGTGGCGCGGCATGAGGCGACCCGACCGCGCAAGCGCGCGCCGCCGGGCCTCATGATTGCGATGCGCTCAGTTGGAGGCGCGATGCTCTTCCAGCGTGGTCATGACCAGGTCGAAAAGCTCCTGACCGGGCATGCCCTGCGCATTCATCTCCTCGATCCAGGCCTGCTGGATCGGGCCGCCGGCGACTTCCTCGAACTTGGCGAGCTCTTCCTCGGAAATCTCGACCGCGGTCACGCCCTTTTCCTCGAGCACGGCGTTCCAGCGATCCAGGAGCTCTCCGTAATTCGCCAAGTAATGGTCGATCGCCTCGGGCACGGAGCTGTCGAAGATCTCGCGCTCTTCGTCCGAGAGGCCTTCATAGGCGTCGATATTCACCACGACCGGGCAGTTCACCGTGCCGGGGTTCAGGTTCGCGGTCCACCAATCGGCCTGGTTGATCGTGCCGAAGGACAGATGCGCGTGCTGCGCGAAGGCCACGGTGTCGACGACACCCGATTCCATCGCCTGGTAGGCCTCCGACGAGGTCACCGAGGTCGGCACGCCGCCCACGGCCGCGAAGGCTTCGCCGAGACCGCCCGTCGCGCGGACGCGCATGCCGTCGAATTCCGCCAGCTCGTCGCGTGGCTCGCCGGTGCCGACGAGGTTGTATTGCGGCATCGGCGAGGTCATGACCATCTTGGCGTTCCACTGCGCCATTTCCTCGGCGACGGCGGGGTGATCGTAGACCGCGTGGCTGACCGCGACCTCCTCGGCGAGGTTCGACACACCGAGGAAGGGCAGTTCCAGCACGGTGATCGCGCGGTTCTTGTCGGGGTGGTAGCCTGCGCAGAACTGCGCCATCTCGAAGGCGCCGATGGAGATGCCGTCGAGGTTCTCGCGGTTGCTGGACAGGCCGCCATAGGAAATGTTCATGGTGAAGGCGCCGCCGGACTTCTCCTCGACGAGCTCGGCCAGCTTGTGGACATGCTCGGTGAAGGCGCGGCGCTTGCCCCAGAGCGAGACGTTCCACTCGGTCGCCACGGCTTCGGTCGCGAAGGTGAGCATGAGTGCGGATGCGGTCAGTTTGACCGTGAATGATGTCATTGATGTTCTCCCTTGATCCGGCGCTGTGCCACGCCGCTGTGGGCGTAGGGTAAAGCGTTGACCGCCGGACGCAAGGGAAGGCTGCGCGGATTTGTCCGTCCCCCTTCCCCGCGATGTTTCGGGTCATCCCGGGTACCTTGGCCCGCGGCAGCGCTGCGGCGGGTTCGCCCGAGGCAGCGCTAACACCGCATGAAACCGGGCATTTAGCGCCATATGGAAAACACAATTTACAAATGGCGCTCAGGCTGGAAAATCCTTTGACTCGAAAAACGCTGAAATTCCGTAGCTTATTTATCCGTTTTCAATCTTCGATTATGGTAGCTGACAAATATCACGCGACTGTGACGGGCTCGGGCTGCAAGTCGGCCGCGCCCGCCACCACCCAAGGAGGAGCGAGACCATGAGCCATCACGACCCGAACGAGACCTTTGCGCCGAGCGCGGATTTCGTTTCGCATGCCCATGTGGATGCGGCGAAAT
>NZ_FTOQ01000004.1 GCF_900156805.1 Roseivivax lentus
ATCGCCGCCGTCAGCGTGGTCTTGCCGTGGTCGACGTGACCGATCGTGCCGATGTTGCAGTGCGGCTTCGAGCGGTCGAACTTTTCCTTTGCCATCTTGTCAGACGCCTCGTGTAGCTTGGGGGGCCGCACGCGGCCCGGTTCACATCGCGGGCGGGATATTGAATGGCACGGGGAAAATCAAGCGGGTCTTGGCGCCTTAATTGGCCGGCGCGCTCAGCTCCGGTTCCTCGACCGCGGCCATCACCTCCGCGGCCTCGCCGGTATCGGCATCGGCGGTTTCGGCGGCGGCCTCCGGCGCGACCTCCTCGGCGGGTTCCGGCACGATCGGCACGCCTGCATCGGGACCGCCGAACCAGCCGGCATCGCGCTGCTGCTTGCGCATCCAGGTCTCGATGGACAGCGCGATATTGGCCGACAGGGCCGCCATCTGCTCTTCCTTGGTCTGCCCGAGGCCCGAGCCCACGATGAAGGTGTCCTTCGACGGTGCCTCGAGCGCCGAGAGCTGCATCGCCTCCTCGTTCAGCTTCTGCCCCGTGGCATCCTCGAACACCGTGACGTTCACGATCAGCGCCGATTTCGGCGTGAACACGAGCGGAATGCCCGGCTGGGCCAGCACGTAGCCCTCGATGGAGACGCCGAGATGGAAGAACCGGTCGCCCTGGTAGCGGCGGAAGCGCGTCTCGATGGCGCTGTCGACCGCGGCGATCCATTCCTCGTCGGTCGCATCGCGCGAGGCCGGGCCCTTGACGATGTTGGGGGCGATGACCACCGCGTGGCCGAGCTTGAAATCGCCGATCGGCTCCACCGGCTTGTTCAGCTGCCGCGCGCCATCAGCGCAGGCGGCGAGAAATGTCAGGCAGGCGAGCAGCGGGAAGAGACGGCGCATGGGGCGGACCTTTGCGTCAGAACCGGATTGACCGGCAGATGTAGCGGGTCGCCGGGACGGGTGCAATCGGTGGGGCCAAGGAACGGCGCCGTTAGGCGGCACGGTCGGCGGACGCGTCATGACCCGATGCGGTTGCCCTGTCGAGGCACCCGATCATTCATGTCACACGCGGTTCGCACCCGCCCTGCGGGCCGGGGTTTCGCCCTTCCGGGTGCCGATGCGTCCACTGGACGCCCCGCCGCTTTCAGCGGTTCGCACCCGGAACCCACAACACGTCGGCGCGGCCTTCGTCGTTGGCGATGCGGGCGGCCACGAAGAACCAGTCCGACAGGCGGTTGAGATACTTCACCGCCGCCTCGTTCACCGACTCGACCGCCGACAACTCGATGGTCTTGCGCTCCGCCCGGCGTGCCACGGTCCGGCAATGGTGCAGATGCGCCGACAGCGCCGACCCGCCCGGCAGGATGAAGCTGCGCAGGGGTTCCAGCCGCCTGTTCATGGCGTCGATCTCGGCCTCGAGGCGGTCCACCTGTTCCGGCACCATGCGCAGGACCGGGTATTCGGCCTCGTCGTCCTTTTGCATGTCCGGACGGCAAAGGTCGGCGCCGGTGTCGAAGAGATCGTTCTGGATCCGCGCGAGCTGCGCATCGAGGTCGCCCTCCGCATGCAGCCGGGCGATCCCCACCACCGAATTCAGCTCGTCCACCGTGCCGTAGGCGGCGACGCGCGGCGCGTGCTTGGCGACCCGCGTGCCGTCGCCCAGCGCCGTCTCCCCGGCATCGCCGGTGCGCGTATAGATGCGATTGAGAACCACCATGATATCAGCCTCCGCGCCGGACCCAGACGAACAACAAGATCAGCAGCACCGCGACGAACTGCGCCGCGATGCGCCAACGCATGACCTTGTTGGCATGTTTGCGATTGAATTCGCCACCCTTGGCGAAGCCGCCGATGCCGACGAGCAGGATGACCACGACGGCCAGCATGACCACCGCCATCAGGATAAAGAGGGGATCGTTCATCATGAGCGGGATCCTATCAGCCTTCTTCGAATTGCGTGTTGAGGCCAAAGCTAGGCGTGTGCCAGCGGAAATCGATCAAATTCGCCCCTTTCGTCGCGGATCGCCCTATCCCCGCGACACGATCCGGTCGAGCGCGCGGGTCGTCAGGAGCCGCTTGAGCGCCCCCATCGCATGGGTGGGTTTGGTCACGAAATAGCGCGGGCGCGGGCGCGGCGCCTCGATCGCGTGGAGCAGCTTGTCGGTCACTGCGGCGGCGGGCAGTTCGAAGCGGTTGCCTTCCGAGCCCTCGTAGAGCTTGTGCAGTAGCGTCGCGCGGTATTCCTCGGCACGCGGGCTCGCCTCCCAGTCGATCCAGCGTTCGAAGGCGCGGATGGCGTTCTTGCGAAAATCGGTGTCGATCGGGCCGGGCTCGATCAGGCTGACATGGATGTTCTCGGGCGCCATCTCGAGGCGCAGCACGTCCGCCCAACCTTCGAGCGCGAATTTCGTCGCGCAATAGGCGCCGCGATATTTCATCCCGATGAAGCCCAGAACGGAGGAATTGAGCACGATCCGCCCGTGTCCCTGCCGGCGCATGACGGGCAGGACCTCGCGGGTCAGCGCGTGCCAGCCGAGGAAATTGGCCTGGAACGCGACATCCATCGCCTCGGCGGGCACGTCCTCGAGCGGGGCGGGAATGGCGAAGGCGCCGTTGTGGAACAACGCATCGAGCGTGCCGCCGGTGGCCGCGAGCACCATCTCCAGCGCCGGTGCAAAGCTCGCGCGGTCCTCGTAATCGAGCCGCGGGCTGACCAGACCTTCGGCTTTCAGCCGCGCGCAATCCTCGGGCTTGCGGCAGGAGGCGAAGACCTGCCAGCCCCGCGCAGTCAGGGTCCGGGCGGCATCGAGGCCGATACCCGAAGAACAGCCGGTGATCAAAATGCTCTTGGTCATGCGCGTCTTTTGGCGGGCATGACGGGGATTGGCAATTGCCGGGCGGCTAGTCCGCTGCCGCGGTCACCAGATATTCCGCCATCCAGCCGATACGCCGGCTTTCGACGACCCGCAGCTTGACCCAGGCGCCCTCGGTGCGCAGCACCTCGACCGGCGTGCCCCGGTCGAGCTTGGCCACCACCGAATGCCGGGTGCCCGGACCGTTGCGCAGGTTCACGCGGGATCCGGCCACCGCGCGCATGTCGGGTTTCGGGCCGGCTTCGGCGCCGGGCGATGCGCCATAGGCGGGCGCCGGGGCCGCGACCGCGACCGCTTCGCGCCGGGTCAGCCACACATCGTCGATGCGCACCGCGCCGGTCGCGGCCTGATCCGCGGGCGCGGATGGCGTGGACAGAGAGACGCGTTGCACCACGGCCTCGGGGCCATTGCGGATGGACGTTGCGCCCGTGTCACCGGAGAGGCGCATCAGGTCGGTGCCCCCCTGCGCGGCGCGGCTGACCTCCGGCGCGGGGGCCTCCGCAGCGATGTCGCCCTGCGCGCCCAGCGTGGCCATTGCACGCGAATCGTCACCGCGATGCCAGCCGGGCTCGAAATCGGCGCCGCCGCTCAACTCGTAATAGCCCCAGCCCAGAAAGGCGAAGGACAGCATGATAAAACGGGTCATGGGACCCCCCCAGGCAGAATCACTTGTCTTCAAAAACGCCGCTGGCAGCGCGACGTTCCGAGGATACACCGATTCTGCGCATTGGCCGAAGCGAAAAGGGCCCGGAATGCGCCTTCTCCTCGCTTGCCGGTTGGGGATCGCGGGGATATCACTGCATCTATGGATGATGACGCGCTCGACCCCAAGATAAACCCCCGCGACGTGGCCGAACCGCTGCGTCGTGCCATCGGCGAACGCTACCTGACCTATGCGCTGTCGACGATCATGCACCGGGCGCTGCCCGATGCGCGCGACGGGCTGAAGCCGGTGCATCGCCGCATCCTCTACGCGATGCGGCGCCTGCGGCTGAGCGCGACCGGCGGTTTCCTGAAATCCGCCAAGATCTCGGGCGACACGATGGGCGACTTCCACCCCCATGGCGACGCCGCGATCTACGACGCGATGGCGCGGCTAGCGCAGGATTTCGCGGTGCGCTATCCGCTGGTCGACGGCCAAGGCAATTTCGGCAATATCGACGGCGACAACCCGGCCGCCAGCCGCTACACCGAGGCGCGAATGACGGTCATGGCCGAGGCGCTGCTGAACGGGCTCGACGAGAACGCGGTCGATTTCCGCCCGAACTACGACGGCCGCCTCGAAGAGCCGGTGGTCCTGCCCGCCTCCTATCCGAACCTCTTGGCCAACGGCTCCTCGGGCATTGCGGTGGGCATGGCGACGAACATCCCGCCGCACAACATCGCAGAGCTGATCGACGCCTGCCTGCACCTCATCAAGACCCCCGATGCCCGCGACGACACGCTGCTGAACTACATCCCCGGCCCCGATTTCCCCACCGGCGGCACCATCGTCGAGCCGCGCGAGAATATCGCCGAGGCCTATCGCACCGGGCGCGGATCGTTCCGGCTGCGCGCCAAGTGGCATGTCGAACGGCTCGACCGGGGGACGTGGCAGATCATCGTCACGGAAATCCCCTACCAGGTGCAGAAATCGAAGCTGGTGGAGCGGCTGGCCGAGGTGATCCAGACCAAGAAGGTGCCGATCCTCGCCGATATCCGCGACGAGAGCGCCGAGGATATCCGCATGGTGCTGGAGCCGCGTTCGAAGAACGTCGACCCGGACGTGCTGATGGGCATGCTGTTCCGCAATTCCGATCTCGAGGTGAAGTTCAGCCTCAACATGAACGTGCTGATCGACGGCGTCACGCCGCAGGTCTGTTCGCTGAAGGAGGTGCTGCGCGCCTTCCTCGATTTCCGCCGCGAGGTGCTGGTGCGGCGCTCCACCCACCGGATGGAGAAGATCGACCATCGGCTCGAAGTGCTGGAAGGCCTGATCGTCGCCTTCCTGAACCTCGACCGGGTGATTGACATTATCCGCTACGACGACGACCCCAAGGCCGCGCTCTGCCGCGAGGATTGGGGCCGCGATCATGTCCGTGCCACGAACGAGAAGGATTACGTCTCTCCGTCGCCCGTCGCCTCAGAAGACGGGCTCGGGCTGACCGAGGTGCAGGCCGAGGCCATCCTGAACATGCGCCTGCGCTCCCTGCGCCGTCTCGAGGAGATGGAGCTGGTGTCCGAGCGCGACCGGCTGATGGAGGAACGCGCGGGACTCGAGGACCTGCTCGACAGCGAGACGCTGCAATGGGACAGCATCGCCGAGGAGCTGCGCGCGACCAAGAAGAGCTTCGGCAAGGATTACGCGGGCGGCGCCCGGCGCACCGATTTCTCCGAGGCCACGGCTATCGAGGACGTGCCCATCGAGGCGATGATCGAGCGCGAGCCGATCACCGTCGTCTGCTCCCAGATGGGCTGGGTGCGCGCGCTGACCGGGCATATCGACCTCACCCGCGAGCTGAAGTTCAAGGATGGCGACGGGCCGCGCTTCATCTTCCACGCCGAGACCACCGACCGGCTTCTGGTCGCGGGCTCGAACGGGCGGTTCTACACGATGTCGGCGGCGACCCTGCCCGGCGGTCGCGGCATGGGCGAGCCGCTGCGCCTGCAGGTCGATCTGCCGAACGAGGCGGAGATCCTCGACATCCTGGTGCACAAGCCCGAGCGCAAGCTTCTGGTCGCCTCCTCTGCGGGCGACGGTTTCATCGTGCCCGAGGACGAGGTGGTCGCCCAGACCCGCGTGGGCAAGCAGGTGCTGAACGTGCGCGGCGACGTGAAGGCACGGGTGGTCAAGCCCGTGACCGGCGATGCCGTCGCGGTGGTGGGCGAGAACCGCAAGGTGCTGGTCTTCCCGCTCGACGAGCTACCTGAGATGGGACGCGGCAAAGGCGTCCGGCTGCAGAAATACAAGGACGGGGGGCTCAGCGATGCCACCACGCTCACCCTGGGCGAAGGCCTCTCCTGGCGCGACCCCGCCGGACGCACCCGGACCGTCGAACGACCCGAACTCGACGAATGGATCGCCAAGCGCGCCGCCTCCGGCCGCATGGCGCCGCGCGGCTTCCCCCGCGACAACAAGTTCAACTGACGGCGCGCTGGAGACCGAATTCGCCGGGCGGCGCGGCCCGCTTCTGGGACTGGCCATCCGCACCGGTGCCCTGACGATCCTGACGCTGGGCTTCTACCGCTTCTGGATGAAGACCCGGCTCAGACGCTGGTACTGGTCGGCGATCCGCCCCGGCGGCCACCCGCTGCAATATGTGGGCGATCCGTGGGAGAAGCTCCTGGGTTTCCTGATCGCGGTGGTGATCCTCGCCTTCTATATCGGCGTGGTGAACCTGGTGCTGATGTTCCTGAGTTTCTCGCTTTTCCAGGGCAACGTCGCCGCCTATGCGCTCAGCTTTCTCGGGGTGATCCCGCTGTGGTTCTACGCGCAGTACCGCGCGCGACGTTACGTGCTGGCGCGGACCCGCTGGCGCGGCGTGCGCTTCGCGCTGGCGCCCGGGGCTTGGGGCTATGCCTTCCGCGCGCTCGGCCACTGGATCGTGACGATCATGTCCTGCGGGCTTTTGTGGCCGCGGATGACCTTCTGGCTGGAGAAGTACAAAACCGACCGGACCTATTTCGGCACGGCGCGCATGGTCCAGGAGGGGCGCTGGAGCATGCTCTACCCCTCGACGCGCTGGATTTTCGTCGCACTTGCGCTCGCTGCCCTGTCGGCCCTGGCTTATTGGGGCGCGAAGCCCGCCGCCGGAACCAGCCTTGCCATCCTCGCCTTCGGCGCGGGCGTCTACGGGCTCGTCTTCTACCGGGTCGACAGCCTGAAGCGGCTGACCGAGACCAAGCGGCTGGGCACGGTCCGCCTGCATTTCGAGCCCAACGCGGCGCGCATATTGCTGATCCAGGCCTTCGGTTACGCGGTCACGATCGCGCTTATGCTGGTGCCCACGATGGTCCTCGGCGTGGCGCTCATCGGTGTGCAGGCCGCCGAGTTGCTGACCGAGATCGGCGCGGGCGACGCCCTGCCCTGGATCGAGGCGCTGCCGCCCTACACGCTGATCGCGTTCAGCGCCGCGCTTTATTTCACGATCTTCCTGATGTGGTCGGCGCTGACGCAGATCTTCGTGACCATGCCGACGATCCGCCACTATGCGCAACGCCTCGCCATCGCCGCGCCGGACGGTCTGGCCCGCGTGCGCCAGCGTCCCCGGGACGAGGCGGAACAGGCCGAAGGCTTTGCCGAGGCGCTGGATGTGGGGGCCTCGATATGACCGGGACGCTGATCCACGTGGGCAGCCGCCCGGCCGCCTATCACGGCCGCGCCACCTTCTTCGACGGGATCGCGCCGGTGCCGCAGGAGGTCGCGCTCGGCATCGACGAGGCCGCGGGCGCGCTCGTCTTCGAGGCGGGCGGCGACAGCTACGGCTGGCCCTTGGAGGATATCCGCGAGGTGCCCGACCAGGCGGGTGGCGATCTCTACGTGCTGCGGCTGATCGACGACCCGCTGGCGCAGCTTGTCCTCACGGACCGCGACCTTGCCCCGCGCCTGCCGCGGCGACGGCGGCGCCAGCCCGGGGCCGATCGGGGCCTTATCGCGCGCTGGGCGGCGGCGGCGCTGGGGTCGGTCGCGCTCATCATCTTCGTGCTGGTGCCGATCATGGCCGACCAGCTGGCGCGCTTCATCCCGCCCGAAGGCGAACGGGCGCTGGGCGAGGTGACGCTGACCCAGATCCGCAACGCGCTCGGCCCGGGCAGCGTGGCGCCGGTGCCGTTCTGCGACGCGCCCGAGGGCGCGGCGGCGCTGGACAAGATCCGCGACCGTCTGGCGGCGGGCACGCCGCTGCCGCAGGACCTCTCGGTGCATGTGCTCGACCACAAGATGGTCAATGCCTTCGCGCTGCCGGGCGGGTACATCGTGTTCTTCCGCGGCCTGCTCGATGCCGCCGAGACGCCCGAGGAAATCGCCGCCGTTTTCGCCCACGAGGTGGGCCACGTGGTCAGCCGCGATCCGACGCGGCACGCGCTGCGCTCGGCGGGCTCCATCGGGGTTCTGGGCCTGATCCTCGGCGATTTCGCGGGCGGGGCCGCGGTTTTGTACCTGACCGAACGGCTGATCGAGGCGCGCTATTCCCAAGCCGCCGAGACGGGTGCCGATCTCTTCGCCTACGGCATGCTGGAACGCGCGGGTCTCTCGCCCGCGGCCCTCGGCGACATGTTCGAACGCTTCCGCGAGATCGGCGGCGAGGCCCCCGCGATCATGACCCATTTCATGAGCCATCCGGAACTGTCCGACCGGATCGCCGCGGCCGAGGCGGCGGTGCCCGCGGGCTTCGAGCCCGTGCCGTTGCTGAGCGATTCCGAGTTCCGCGCCCTGACCGCGATCTGCGACTGACACTTGCTTGTGACGCAAGGTTTTCCCGCGAAAGGTAGAAAAAACGCGACGTTCGTAGACCGGGATGCGTCGATTTCCCCCTGTCGTCATGGGCCGCGTCAAGCTATCTAACGTGCAAATTCATTGCAGGCGGCGCAGGACGCACCGCCCCGATCAAGGGAGAGCATACCGATGAAGGTACTCGTGCCTGTCAAACGGGTGATCGACTACAACGTGAAGGTTCGCGTGAAGGCGGACGGTTCCGGCGTCGATCTGGCCAATGTGAAAATGTCGATGAACCCCTTCGACGAGATCGCCGTCGAAGAGGCCATCCGCCTGAAGGAAGCCGGCAAGGCCGACGAGGTGATCGTCGTCTCGATCGGCGTGAAACAGGCGCAGGAGACGCTGCGCACGGGTCTCGCCATGGGCGCCGACCGGGCGATCCTCGTGACCGCCAGCGATGACGTGCATAACGACATCGAGCCGCTGTCGGTCGCCAAGATCCTCGCCAAGGTCATCGAGGAAGAGCAGCCGGGCCTGGTGATCTGCGGCAAGCAGGCCATCGACAACGACCTCAACGCCACCGGCCAGATGCTGGCGGCGCTGACCGGCTGGGCACAGGCGACCAATGCCAACACGCTCGAGATCGACGGCGATCATGCGGTCGTCGCGCGCGAGGTCGATGGCGGCCTGCAGACCATCAAGGTCAAGCTGCCTGCCATCGTCACCACCGACCTGCGCCTCAACGAGCCGCGCTACGCCTCGCTGCCGAACATCATGAAGGCGAAGAAGAAGCCGCTCGATGAGAAGACGCCCGCCGATTACGGCGTCGATGTCGCGCCGCGCCTCGAGATCGTGAAGACCTCGGAGCCGGCAGAGCGTGCCGCGGGCGAAATGGTGGGTTCGGTCGACGAACTCGTGACGAAGCTGAAAGACAAGGGGGTCGTGTGATGGCCGTTCTTCTGCTTGCTGAAATCAATGACGGTACGCTGTCGCGCGATGCGACCTCGAAGGCCGTGACCGCCGCGAAGGCCCTGGGCGACGTGACCCTGCTGGCCGTCGGGGCCTCCGCCAAGGATGCCGCCGCCGAGGCCGCCAAGATCGACGGCGTGTCGAAGGTGCTGGTGGCCGAGGATGCGCTTTATGGTCATCGCCTCGCCGAGCCCGTCGCCGCGCTCGTCGTGTCGCTGGCCAGTGATTACGACCACATCGCGGCCCCCGCAACCACCGATGCCAAGAACATCCTGCCGCGCGTCGCGGCCCTTCTCGACGTGATGATCCTCACCGATGTCACCGGCATCGTCGATGCCGACACGTTCGAGCGTCCGATCTACGCGGGCAATGCGGTGCAGACCGTGAAGTCCTCCGACCCGAAGAAGGTGCTGACCATCCGCACCTCGACCTTCGAGGCGGCGGGCGAGCAAGGCGCCTGCGCCGTCGAGGACGTGGCCGCTGCGGACAATCCCGGCGTGTCGGAATGGGTCTCGGACAAGGTTGCCGAAAGCGATCGTCCGGAACTCACCTCCGCGGGCATCGTCGTTTCGGGCGGCCGCGGCGTCGGCTCGGAAGAAAACTTCGCCGTGATCGAGAAGCTCGCCGACAAGCTCGGTGCTGCCGTCGGCGCCTCCCGCGCCGCGGTCGATTCGGGCTTTGCGCCGAACGACTGGCAGGTGGGCCAGACCGGCAAGGTCGTGGCACCGGATCTCTACATCGCCTGCGGCATCTCGGGTGCCATCCAGCACCTCGCCGGCATGAAGGATTCCAAGGTGATCGTCGCGATCAACAAGGACGAGGAAGCGCCGATCTTCCAGGTGGCCGATTACGGCCTCGTGGGCGATCTCTTCGACCTGGTGCCGGAGCTGACCGAAAAGCTCTGATCGCGGGGCACGTTTCCCGATGCGAAGGCCCGCCCCTGGCGGGCCTTTTCGCGTCTTGGGGTCGGGGTTCAGTCGCTAGCGTCGTCCCGGTCGCCGCGCGCGTCCCAGAGATGGCGCAGGCAGTCCGACAGGGCCTGTGCGGCGCGGTCATGGGCGGTCGCGCTGAGCATGGTCGCGGCCAGCATCGCGTCGAATTCCGAGAACACCATGCCCTCGGTGCTGCGCGCCGATGCGGGTTCCACGATCTCGACCACGCCGCCGATTCGCGACGAGAGCGCATCGAGCATCTCGCGCGTAATGAAGGACGGATCCTTGAGCGGCGGGATCAGCGCGGCGCGCGCATTGGCGGGCGGCGCGCTTTCGGCGAACCACAGCAGGTGGACGGGGCGCGGCAGATGCCCGAGGATCAGGCGCATCCGCGACACCCAGGCGACCTGAACCTCGCGCACCACGACCTCGAACCGTTCGGGCGAGGTGTCGAACAGCGTCGTCATCAGCGCCCCGGTGAAGGCGATCTGGCTGAAATCCACGTCCGGGTAGAGCGTCATCAGCGCGTCCGACGCCTTCACGAAGCGGTCATTGCGGCGCGGATGCACGGAGTAGAAGCGGTTCGACATGTTCTGCGCGCCGATCACCTGCATCACGCAAAGCCGCGCGCCCGAGGCGATGCGCAGCACCTCGGGGTCCTGCAGGAACAGATCGAGCCCCGCATTCACCTGCCCGAAATTGGCGATCTCCGCGCCCAGCCGGTCGCCCAGAAGCTGCGGCCAGGGATCGGGGTGGAAACGCCCGAAGGTTTCCGTCCCGCCCAGACAGACGAGCAGGTCGGCGGTGAGGTCGGGCATCGGGCCACGGAATCGCACCCGACTCTTGCCGTAGCGGCACAGACCGTAATCGAGGCCGCCGCGTATGTCGTTGCTATACATGGTTCGCACACCGGAGTTTTTCGGACTCCTCTCTGCACCATAAGGCTTGAGCCTTTATTAAGGCCCGCAGCCGCGCCGCGCGGCACGAAGGCCCCTTGTGATCCGGGCGAGGCCGGGCCACTTTACAGCCGGCAAGCGAAGAGGCAGATCATGCAGATCAAGACGGTAGGCGTTGTCGGCGCCGGGCAGATGGGCAACGGGATCGCCCATGTGATGGCGGTGGCGGGCTACGACGTCCTGCTGAACGACATCAGCGCCGATGCGCTGGAGGCGGCCTGCGCCCTGATCGAGAAGAACCTCGACAAGCAGGTGAGCCGCGAGAAGATCAGCGCGGAGGATCGTGACGCCGCGCTCAAGCGGATCCGCACGACGCAGGAGCTGACCGATCTCGGCCAGTCGGACCTGGTGATCGAGGCCGCGACCGAGCGCGAGGAGGTCAAGCAAAAGATCTTCGAGACGCTCGTGCCGTCGCTGAAACCCGACACCATCCTGACCTCGAACACCTCGTCGATCTCCATCACCCGGCTGGCCAGCCGCACCGACCGGCCCGAGCGTTTCATGGGGTTTCACTTCATGAACCCGGTGCCGATCATGTCGCTGGTCGAGCTGATCCGCGGCATCCAGACCGATCAGGACACCTATGACGCCTGCCTCGCGGTCGTCGAGAAACTGGGCAAGACCGCGGCCTCGGCCGAGGATTTCCCGGCCTTCATCGTGAACCGCATCCTGATGCCGATGATCAACGAGGCGGCCTATACGCTTCTGGAAGGCGTCGGCAACGTGAGCTCCATCGACCAGGCGATGAAGCTCGGCGCGAACCATCCGATGGGGCCGCTGGAGCTTGCGGATTTCATCGGGCTCGACACGTGCCTCGCGATCATGAACGTGCTGCATGACGGGCTGGGCGACACCAAGTACCGCCCCTGCCCGCTGCTGTCGAAATATGTCGAGGCCGGGTGGCTCGGCCGGAAGACCCAGCGCGGTTTCTACGATTACCGCGGCGAGACGCCGGTGCCGACGCGCTGAACGCGCGAAACTTCACCGCATTCGATTGAAATGCTCCGGAGATAAATGTCCGGGCGTCTTGGTGCACGCATGCGCGAGACGTGCGTCAGCCGTTTCCAAGCGCCTCGTGATGCGCCCAGAGCGGCTGGTCGGGCACGTGCAGGCGCAGCGTACCGCCCAGCGTCAGGACGCCCGGCCGTTCGACCCAGGCGGTCACACCGCGCCGCCCCTTGGCCGCGGTCTTGAACCCTTTGGCGGCGTCGGGCGCCGTCTCGGCGATGACGCGGGCGGGCAGGTGGCAGGGGCGGTTTTCCATATCCACGACCAGCATGCCGCCATCCTCGAGCTGCAGGCGCGAAGACGGGGGCACATGCGACAAATCCGGCAGGCCCTCGATCACCATCGTCGCGCCCAGCCATTCCGGCGGCATGTCCGCGAGGCCGATCCGCGTGGCGATCTCGGCGAGGTCCTCGGCCGAGAGGATGGAAAGCTGGCGCACGTTGCGGATCTCGGTGCCGCGGGGATACTGGCTCAGCAGGCGCGAACAGGAGGGCCGGTTGAGGCCGCCATGGGTGTCGCCCGGCACCCCGTCCCAATCGAGGGCGATGCTGTCTTCGGGCGCGGAGCGGATATCCTTGGTGGCGTCGCTGACACGGCCGAGCCAGACAATCCGCGCGGTGAAATCGGTGGGCTTCAGCGCGGGCACGGCATTCAGACCTTCAGAGTGAAGAACAGGCGCCGGAAGGGGAACAGAACGGTGCCGCCGGGGCCTTCGGGATAGGCCTTGCCGATCACCTGCTCGTATTCCCGGATCAAGCGCGCGCGCTCATCCGCGGACAGCGCGGACAGGATCGGGCGGGCGAAGGTGCCCTCGGTGAAACGCCGCACCGGATGGCCTTCGGCGTCGGGCGCGAGTTCCTGGTAATACTCGGTTTCCCAGAGCGTCACCGCGCCGAGCGGCGCCAGAAGCCGGTGATATTCCGCTGGAAGCAGCACCGCGGGCAGGTTCGCCCGGTCGACGCGGCCCGGAAACAGCTCATCGGCGATCTGCAGCCAGAGCCGGTGCGACGGCGCGCGGTTCTGGTTGGGGCATTGCACCGCCAGAACGCCGCCTTGGGTTAGCATCTTCGCCAAACGCGGCATCAGCGTGGCATGGTCCTTCAGCCAGTGCAGCGCGGCATTGGCGAAGATCATCGCGGGCGGCGTCTCGGCCCGCCATTCGGCGAGGTCCATCTGCTCGACCGTGGTGTAGGAGCCCGAGCGCTCGGCGTGATCGAGCATGGCCGGGCTGGCGTCGACGCCCACAAGCCGGCGCCGCAACTGGCCCAGGGCCGGTCCGACCGCCCCGGTGCCGCATCCGAGGTCGATGACGTTCCCTTCGGGCAAGGGGCCGATGGCGCGCAGAAGATCGAGAGCGGGCCGCAAGCGCAAACCCCGGAACCTGTGATAGGTCCCGGGGTCCCAGTCCGCGCCTTCGGGCGCAGAGGTCATGCAGACGGTTCGGGTTCGAGATCACCCGCGGGCTTCGACTTCGGCTTGGTCTTCGGGATCGAGACCACCGAGGGCTTCGGCTCGTCGGAGCTGCTGCCCGTATCGCCGTCATCCGAATGCGGCGGCTCGCCGCGAATGACGCGCTTGATCTCGTCGCCGGTCAGCGTCTCGTATTCCAAAAGGCCCTGTGCCAGCCGCTCCCACTCGTCCTTCTTTTCGTTCAGGATGCGGAAGGCGGTGTCATAGGCATCGCTGATAAAGCGCTTCACTTCGGACTCGATCATCTCCTTGGTGTGGGCCGACACCGACAGGCCCGCGGTCTGGCCGGAATAGCCCTCCGCCGCCTCGCGGTAGTCGATATTGCCCACCTTCTCGGACATGCCCCATTGCAGCACCATCGCGCGCGCCAGCGCCGAGGCCTGCTGGATGTCGCCCGCCGGGCCGTTGGAGACGTTTTCTTCGCCGTACTTGATGATCTCGGCTGCCTTGCCCGCCATGGTCATGGCCAGCTTTTCCTCGCATTCGGACTTGTGCCAGTTCAGCCGGTCGATCTCGGGCAGCGAGACGACCATGCCGAGGGCACCGCCGCGCGGTATGATCGTGGCCTTGTAGACCGGATCGCATTGCGGCAGCGACAGGCCGACGATGGCGTGACCGGCCTCGTGATAGGCGGTCTTTTCCTTCTGCTCGGGCGTCAGGACCATCGACCGGCGCTCGGCGCCCATCATGACCTTGTCCTTGGCATCCTCGAAATCGATCATGGTCACGAAGCGGCGGCCGACACGGGCGGCCATCAGCGCAGCCTCGTTCACGAGGTTGGCGAGATCCGCACCCGAGAAGCCAGGCGTGCCGCGCGCGATGATGCGCAGGTCCACATCCGGCCCCAGCGGGGTCTTGCGGGCATGCACGCCGAGGATCTTCTCGCGGCCCTTCACGTCGGGGTTCGGCACCGTCACCTGACGGTCGAAGCGGCCGGGACGCAGCAGCGCGGGGTCGAGCACGTCGCGGCGGTTGGTGGCCGCGACGATGATGACGCCCTCATTGGCCTCGAAGCCGTCCATCTCCACGAGAAGCTGGTTCAGCGTCTGTTCGCGCTCGTCATTGCCGCCGCCATAGCCGGAGCCCCGGTTGCGGCCCACGGCGTCGATCTCGTCGATGAAGACGATACAGGGCGCGTTCTTCTTGGCCTGTTCGAACATGTCGCGGACCCGGCTGGCGCCGACACCCACGAACATCTCGACGAAGTCGGAGCCCGAGATGGTGAAGAAGGGCACACCCGCCTCGCCCGCGATGGCGCGTGCAAGCAGCGTCTTACCGGTGCCCGGAGGGCCCACCAGCAGCGCGCCTTTCGGGATCTTGCCGCCGAGCCGCGAGAATTTCTGCGGGTTGCGCAGGAATTCCACGATCTCCTCGAGCTCTTCCTTGGCCTCGTCGATGCCCGCGACGTCGTCGAAGGTCACGCGGCCATGCTTTTCGGTCAGGAGCTTCGCCTTGGACTTGCCGAAACCCATCGCGCCGCCTCGTCCGCCGCCCTGCATCCGGTTCATGAAGTAGATCCAGACGCCGATCAGCAGCAGGAACGGCAGCAGCGAGATCAGGAAGGACTGGAAGCCCGACTGTTCCTGGCTTTCGGCGCGCACCGGCACGTTGTTGTCGACGAGAAGGTTCGTCACTTCCGCGTCCTCGGGCTTGATCGTCACGAAATCCGTGCCGTCCTGAGTGCGATAGCGCACCTGCTCGCCGTCGATCGTGGCGGAGGTGACGTTCTGATCCTCGACCGCCGAGACGAAGTCCGAATACGGAGCCTCGCGGCTCTGCATGGTCGAATTGCCGCCGGAAAAGAGGTTGAAAAGTGCAAGGACGAGCAGAAAGAGCACGACCCAGAAGGCGATGTTACGCGCGTTGCCCAAGGAAATTCTCCTGTGAAGTCTTGAAGCGGCTCATAGCATGGCCGGTTACTTGGTAACATAGGGATAAGACGCACCTGTTCAATGCGACAGGACAAAGCGCGCAAGGCTGGGTGCGGGGCCTTCGAAGCGGCAGGTATGGGCCGGCCCGAAGCCGAGCGCGGCGCAGGCGACCAGCGTCTCGCCGCGAAACACCGCCGGCAGCGACAGCGCCTGCCGGAAGCGCGGGCCCAATTGCGGTTTCGGCGTGACCTGCGACCAGCCCCGCGTGCCGAGCGCGCGCACGGTCAAGCCATTGATTTCCGGCCCCTCGATGCGCCAGCGGCCATCCCAGAGCCTGCCGGTCCCGGCCTCCGTCGCGGTCTCTTCCACTGCATTGAGCTCGCGCACGATGCGCATCTCGCCCCCCTCGACATGCAGCGCCGCGCCGCCCAGCGTGCCGCCCCGGCCCGACAGCGCGCCGTCCAGCAACGCCTCGAGCGCATCGGCGCGGGGGCGATATGTGCCGCCCGCGACGAAGCGCAGGCTTGCGGCCAGTAGCCGCATCTGGGTGTCGCGCTCGGTCTCGGCAAAGCCGTCGCGGTCGATCACGATCTGCCCCCAGTCGAGCCGCGTGAGCCGGGCGGCGATATCGGCGGCCCGCGCCTTCAGCGCTTCGGCGGCCCGGGCCATCCGCTGCGCCGTGCCGGTCAGGGCGTCGACGCCGAGGCCCGCCTCCTCCAGCGCCCCCAGCAGCTTGCGCATGCGCACGCGTTCGAAGCCCTCATCTGCGTTCGACGGATCCTCGGCGAAGGGAATGCGCATCACCCGCAGGTAAAACCGCAGAGCATCGCGGCGTTCGCCCAGCAGCGGACGGATCACGCGCATCGCCCCGGCCTCGCGGATTTGCGCCATCCCGGCGAGGCCTTCGACCCCCGATCCGCGCCTTAGCCGCATCAACACGGTCTCGGCCTGATCGTCGGCGGTATGGGCGAAGAGCACGTCGCGCATGCCCTGCCGCCAGCCGTCGATCAGCGACAGCCGCGCGCGGCGGGCCGCATCCTGCAGGTTGCCCTGCCCGTCCCAGCCCTGCCAGTTCAGCGTGTCATGCGGCCAGCCCAGAACGCGGCATTCCTCGGCCACGAGCCGCGCCTCGTCGGCCGAGCCGGGCCGCAGCCCGTGATCGACGGTGACGACCCGCAGGCGCACGCCCCAGCGCTTCGTCCAGTTATGCGCCAGCGCCAGCATGGACATGGAATCGCCGCCGCCCGAGACGGCGAGCCCGATCTCGGAGGGGAAATCGGGGCCGAGGCATTGCCCCATCGCCGCGGCGAAGCGGTCGTCGAGCGATGGCGCGTCGCTCACCGGCGCGTCACTGACAGGACAGCGCGCCGCGTTCGGCCTGGGCCCGCGCCACCGCCTCGGCACCGGGGTAGCGGGTCGCCACCTCGGCCAGCGTCACGCAGGCCTCCTGCACCGAGCCGATCTTGCCGAGCCCCCGGCCCAGCAGAAACAGCGCCTCGGGCGCGGTCGGGGCGTCGGGATACGTGTTCCAGGCCTCGAGATAGGCGCGCGCGGCCTCCCGCGTTTCGCCCAGCTCCTCGAGCGCGCTGCCGCGACCCAGAAGCGCCGCCGCATCGAGCGGGCTGCCGGGATAGGTCTGCCGGAAGGCGGCGAACCGGTCCGCGGCATTCTGGTATTCACCGTTCGACAGCGCCTCCTGCGCGGCACGGAAATCCGCCTCTTCCGCGGCAGCAAGCTGCGCGCCGCCCGCAAGGGGCAGGCCGTCATCGCCCGATCCGGGCTCTTCCGCCTGAGGGGTCCCGGCGGGCGGCGGGGTCGCCGCAGTGGCGGGCGGCGTGCCGCCAAGCGGCGGGCTGTCGCCCAGCGCGCCGATATCGCAGCCCGGCTCCAGCTCGCAGAGCCGGAAATTGAGATCGCCGATCCGGTTCGTGCCGTCCTGCACGATCTGGTCGATGCGGAACTGCATCTGTTCGGTCTGCGCGGTCAGACGCTGCAGCTCGGCCTCGATGGCGTTCACGCGGTCGAGCGTGCCGCCGCCCACCTGCACGTCCGGGCCGCTGGTCGTGGAGAGCTCACGCTGGAGCTTCTGCAGCTCGAAGCTCAGCACCGACAGGTCCTGCCGGATATCGGCCAGCGTGTCGGCATTCTGCGCGGCAAGCGGCGACGCGACGAGGCTCAGCGCAAGAAGGGCGGCGCGCAGCATGGCTCAGCCCAGCCCGCCCGCGGCGACGACCGTCACGGCGCGGCGGTTCTGGCTGTAGCACGCCTCGGTCGAGCAGATCTCGATGGGGCGTTCCTTGCCGTAGCTGACGAAGGTCAGGCGGCTTTGCGCGACGCCCTGCGCCACGAGGTATTCCATGACCGAATTGGCCCGGCGCGCGCCGAGGGCGAGGTTGTATTCCCGCGTGCCCTGCTCGTCCGCGTGGCCCTCGATCCGGGCCATGTAGGTCGGGTTCGACATCAGCCATTGCGCCTGGCCGGACAGCGTCACCTGCGCCTCGGGCGACAGCGTCGACTGGTCCACCGCGAAGAGGACGCGGTCGCCGATGGTCTGGCTGAAATAGGCCGGCGATGCGGGGTCGTTGGCGCTGCCCGGCACGATGCCGGTGCCCATGCCTGCCCCGGCGCCCATGCCCGGATCGCCCCCCGCGCCGAAGCGGTCGGGGTTCTGGCAGCCCGCCAGGGCCAGCGCCGCGACGATCAGAATTGCTTTGGATGAGATGCCCATCGTTGTGGTCCTGCTCTTGTTTTGCGGCACGCTAACATATCGCGCCGGGTAAGTGAATCGCCGCCGAACGCGGCCGAGTGGTCTATTGCAGCGGCCCCCAGCTCGGGTCCGACCCGCCTGCGGGCGTCTGCACGCGCTTGAGGTTCCGGCCCGAGATATCGACCGAATAAAGCGACGACGCGCCGGTCGCGCCCTGGGTTTCGCGGCTGAACATGATGACCCGGCCATTGGGCGCCCAGGTCGGGCTTTCGTCGAGGAAGGAGGCCGTCAGCAGCCGTTCCTCGGAGCCATCGGTGCGCATCACGCCGATATGGAAGCGGCCCGCATTCTGCTTGGTAAAGGCGATGAGATCGCCGCGCGGCGACCAGACCGGCGTGCCGTAGCGCCCCTCGCCGAAGCTGATGCGCGTCGCCTCGCCGCCGCTCGCGGGCATGATGTAGAGCTGCTGGCTGCCCGAACGGTCGCTTTCGAAGACGATGCGGCTGCCATCGGGCGAGAAGCTGGGCGCGGTCTCGATCGAGGGCGCGGAAGTCAGCTGCCGGGTCTGGCCGGTGGCAATCTCCATCGCGAAGATGTCGGTGTTCGAGCCCGTGGTCGCCGAATAGAGCAGGCTCTGCCCGGAAGGCGCGAAGCGCGGCGCGAAGCTCATCAGGCCCTGCTGTGTTGGCAGGATGCGGCTTTGCACCGAGCCCACGTCGAGCACATGCACCCGCGGCTCGCCGGTGGCGTAGCTCGTGTAGATCACCCGGTCGCCCGAGGGCGAGAAGCGCGGCGCCAGCACGATGGAGGAGCTGTCGGTGAGATATTGCAGGTTCGCGCCGTCGTAATCCATGATCGCCAGCCGCTTCTGGCGGGCATCCTTCGGCCCCTGTTCGGAGACGAAGACGACGCGGCTGTCGAAATAGCCGCCCTCGCCGGTGATGCGGGAATAAACCTGGTCGGCGACCTTGTGCCCCATCCGGCGCAGCCCGTCGGGGGTGCCCACGAATTGCATGCCCTGGCCGAGCTCGGTGCCGGCGAAGACGTCGTAGACGCGGAACTTGACGATCACCCGGCCCGAGCCGTCGAGGCTGACCTCCCCGGTGATGAGCGCCTGGGCGTTGATCGCGCGCCAATCGGCGAATTGGACCGGCGAGGCGAAGCTGGTGATCTGGCTGATGAAGGCATCCTGCGAGATCTGCCGGAAGAGCCCCGTGCCGGTCAGGTCCGAGCGGACGACCTGGGTGATCTCCTGCGCATAGGCCTGGGTCTCGGCGCTGCCCGCGACGAAGGTCGGCGCGGCAAACGGCAAGGGTTCGATCACGCCCTCGGTGATCTCGATCCGCAGCGGACCCTGCGCCTGCGCGGGCAGCGCCAGAAGCGCGAGCGTGAGGGCCAGAAGGCAGGAGACAAGCGTTTTCATCGGCGAACCTTTCCGGGACGAACCTGTGCGCGCGAGCTTAGGCAAGCCTGCGCGCGGACACAAATGACGGTTATGCGCGCGCCGGGGGTCATCAGCGCAACCGCATGCCCGAGGGGTCGAAGACCATCTCGATCTCGCGCCACTGGGCGTATTTCTCGGGCGGCAGCGGGAAGCCGTTACGTTGCGCTTCGCACCGAATGATCGCGGATCGTGCATTTCTATATGCGACATTTGTTGCGGTCTCGTCGCCACCGTTCGCTTCAATGAGGCGTAAGCTATCCGGGATCAAGCGCCCCGCCTCTGTCAACTCGAAGCCGACTACAACCGTTACGCGTGAAGCAGGAGAACCCGGATCAATTATCCAACAATTTTGTACGGCGACGCGCAGCGCGTCCCGCTCGCCCGAGGTCATGGGCGGGCCGGTGGGCAGGTCGGGCTGCGGGCTCGTGGTGCCGCCGCCGAGGGCCTCGGCCAGCGCGGCCTCGACACCCGACGGCGCGTCCGGTTCCGGCGGGTCGGGCGGTTCGGGAGCGTCTGGCGTTTGGGCGGTCTGGGTTTCGGGTTCGGGCTCAGGCTCAGGAGCGGGTGTCGGCGTGGGACGGTTCGGGCGTGCGGCAGGGCGCATCGAGGCGGTCGGCGCGGCGGCGGGGCGCTCGGCCTCGGTCACGATCTCGGTCGTGGCCTCCTCGGGCGAGGTGGCCTCCTGTTCGACCACATCCGCCACCGCGTCGGTCTCGGCGTCGGGCGACACGCTGTCCTGCACCTCCTCGGCGACGCGCGCATCGGGCGCGGGCGGCGCCACGGGCTCCGGCGCGACCCGCGGGGCGGCATCGGGGGTGGGCGTCTCGGCGATCTCCGGCGCGGGCGTCTCGGGCGCGGGCTGGGGCAACGCGGGCGCGGTGTCGGTGACCTCGGCGGGCGGGGTCGGCAGCACCGGCTCGGGCGGCGCTTCCGCCGCCGGTTCGGGGGTCGCTTCCGGTGCGGGGCGCGGGGTCGGCGGCGGCGCGGTGTCGGGCGCGCGGGGCGAGACCTCGGGCGCTTCGGGCGCGACCGGCGCGTCGATCTCGGAGGCGGCTTCGGGCGGGGCCGCGGGCTGCGACAGCGCGGCGAATTCCTCGGAGGACAGGACCTGCACGTCCTGTACCCGCACCGGATCGGGATCGGGCCGGAAGATGCCGCCGAAGAGCAGCCACAGGATCAGGACGCCGTGCCCGACACCCGAGACGATCTGCCCGATCTTGCGCGCGGAGAGGGAGGGCGTCATTGGGGATGCCCCCTCAATTGCCCTGGGCGTTCAGAGACGGGCCGCCGATATCCGTCACGAGCCCGATGGACGAAAAGCCGCCGGCATTGAGCGCTCCCATGATCTGCGCGACCGTCTCGTAGGGCACCGCCCCGTCGGCGCGCAGGTAGACGCGGTCGTCGCTGCGTTCCTCGGCGATGGCGCGCAGCCGCGAGACCAGCTGATCCTGCGGCACTTGGGTGGTCTGGATCGTCACGCCGCCCGCCGCGTCGATGGTCACGGTCAGCGGCTCCTCGTTGTCGGAGGGCAGCGCGGTGGCGGCCGTCTTCGGCAACTCGATCGGCACGCCCACGGTCAGGAGGGGCGCGGCCACCATGAAGATGATGAGCAGCACGAGCATCACGTCCACGAAGGGCGTGATGTTGATCTCGGACATGGGCTGGGCGCGGCCCGACCGGCGCCGCCTGCGGCGCGATCCCCCGCCCCCGCCCGATTTGGTGACCCCGGCGCCCATCGCTCAGCCGTCCAGCTGGCGCGAGAGGATGGTGGAGAACTCGTCGGCGAAGGCCTCGTAGCCGCCGATCAGCCGCTCGGCATCGGCCGAAAGCTTGTTGTAGAAGATCACCGCCGGAATGGCCGCGAGAAGGCCGAGGCCGGTAGCCAGCAGCGCCTCGGCGATGCCCGGGGCCACGACAGCGAGCGAGGTGTTCTGCTGCTGCGCGATCTCGACGAAGGCATGCATGATGCCCCAGACCGTGCCGAAGAGGCCCACGAAGGGCGTGACCGACCCGACCGTTGCGAGGACCGCTAGGCCGCCCTGCAGGTCCTCGGCCTCTTTCTGGATCGCCACGTCCATCGACCGGTCGATGCGCGCCTGCGCGCCCGCGATGAGATTGCCATCGTCGCGATGCGACCGGCGCCATTCCATCATGCCGGCGGCGAAGATCCGCTCGGACCGGCCCTTGGGGTCCATGCCGATCTGGTCGAAGAGCTCGTCGAGCGGTTCGCCGGACCAGAAGGCGCGGTCGAAATGATCGGCCTCGACCTTCGCGGAGCGATAGGAGACGATCTTCTGCACGATGATCGACCAGGACCAGAAGCTGGCCACCACCAGGGACAGCATCACGAGTTTGACGGTGAAGGTCGCGCGGGCGAACAGTGCCCACATGGAGAAATCAATCTCCTGCGCCAGCGCCAGAGTTTCCGTTTCCATGAGCCTGCTCTTTCTGCCTTGGCCTCTTGTCGGGCCGCGTTTGCCCGAAGGGATACGCCAAGTCGCGGGTCAATTCCAACACAATGCGGTGAATTGCTTTCCGGGCGCGGCGCTAATGCAGCTTTTGGCGGATATTCGCCGGTAGCCGGGCGGGCTGACCGGCGGCGTTCACGCAGACCACGAGCACTTCGGCGCGAAAGAGCAGCGTGTCGTCGCGCCAGACCTCCTGGCCCATCGCCAGCTTCACGCCGGAGACCGACCGCGTGACGGTGCGCACCTCCAGCTGATCGTCGAATTTCGCCGGCGCGATGTAGTCGGCCTCGACCCGGCGCACGACGAAGACCACGCCGTCGTTTTCGCGCATCGCGTTCTGGTCGATGCCGAGATCGCGCACCCAGTCCGAGCGGGCCCGCTCGATATAGCGCAGGTAATTGGCGTAATAGACGATGCCCGCCATGTCGGTGTCTTCGTAATAGACGCGGACCGTAAAGGTGTGGGACATGGGGCCTCCTCAGGCGGCGGGGGGTGCCGCGATCATGCGGGCATGCAGGCGCAGCGCATGGCTGGCGTCCTGCGCGACATCGGGCAGGACCGGATCGTAGGCGGCGCGGATGAGCCCCGCGATATCCGGGCGCAGCACCACGCGGCCATCCTCGAGCTGTCCCAGCGCCGAGCGGTCGGTGAAGGCGCGGTCGGACCAGAGCAGCACCGATTGCACCACCTGGCCCAGCGCCAGCGTCTCGGCGGGAAGCTGCGACATCTCTTCATCCATGCGGATGAAGATGAAACAGGCCCGGATCGCCCCCGCCGCGTCGAAGCGGAAGACCCGGTACTGGTTGGCATCGGCGGCTTCGAGCCGCGCAACGAGCGGCCCGAGCCCGTCGATCAGCCGGTCGAGATTGGGTACCTCGGCAAGCTCGTTCCAGTCGCGGCAGAAGAACACCATGCAATTGGCGCCAAGCTCGGGATCGGTCTCGGTCAGCGTGTGGCCGGCAAGCGCCACGACCGCCTCGAAAGCGCCCTTGATCGTGGCGATGGTCGGATCGTCCACGCCGAAGATGACCGGCGCAATGGCGCGGCCCCAGCGGGCGAAGAGATATTGGTCGTCCGAGCGCGTGAAGAGCGTCTCGATGGCCTCGGGCGACAGCGTGAGCGGATCGTCTTTCATGGCATCGGTCATGGTGTCGGTGGTGGCATCGGTCATGGCGTGGGGGTGTCGCATTCCGGGCGGCGGCTGGCAAGGGAGGGCTTTCGACGGGCTGCGCCCGCCGACCCGCGCGCCGCTGCGCGGCGCGGAGCGGTTGGGGACGCTTGGGTCGGAATGGGGGAGATGGGGCGACGTTCGGGGCGGGTGTCGCGCCATGTCGGGCATGGCGTGGATGGCGCGGGGAGAAAGCGAGGGGCGCGGCGTGGCGCCGATGTCTTTGCGCCATCGGCGCGTTTGGAAAAGCACGGGGCCAGCCATGGCGCCGATGCCCTTGGGTCATCGGTGCACTCCGAAAAGCGAGGGGCCAGCCCCCTCGCCGATGCCCTTGGGCGATCGGCGCACTCCGAAAAGCGAGGGACCAGCCCCTCGCGCTCCCCGGAGGTATTTATGGTCCGGCCGTGACAGGGGCGGGGCGCGCCCGCCAGACGTGGGACGCGCGGGCGGGGTGGCGGGGCGGGTGCGGCTGGGGGCTTGGGCCTTGGCGGCGGCGGCCCCTCCTCGGCAGGAAGCCGCGGCGGGGGCTATTCGAACAGCGTGGACTGTCCGGGGGCGCGCGGTGCGGGCAGGCCCAGATGCGACCAGCCCTTCTGCGCCAGCATCCGCCCGCGCGGCGTGCGCTGTATCAGGCCCTGCTGCAGAAGGTAGGGCTCGATCACCTCCTCGATCGCGTCGCGCGGCTCGGACAAGGCCGCGGCGATGGTCTCGATCCCCACCGGGCCTCCGGCGTAATTCTCGGCGATGAGGCCGAGATAGCGCCGGTCCGCCCCGTCGAGGCCCAGCCCGTCGACGCCCAGCCGCGTCAGCGCGTTGTCCGCCAGCGCGCGGGTGATCGTGCCGTCGCCCTCGACCACCGCGAAATCCACCACGCGGCGCAGGAGGCGGCCGGCGATGCGCGGCGTGCCGCGGGCGCGGCGGGCGATCTCGCGCGCGCCGTCGGGATGCGCCGCGATGCCCAGCTTCTCGGCATTGCGGGCGACGATGAACTCGAGCTCCTCGACGGTGTAGAATTGCAGCCGCGTCGGGATGCCGAAGCGGTCGCGCAGCGGCGTGGTCAGAAGCCCGAGGCGCGTCGTCGCTCCGACCAGCGTGAAGGGCTGCAGCTCGATCCGGACCGTGCGTGCCGCGGGGCCTTCGCCGATCACGAGGTCCAGCTCGAAATCCTCGAGCGCGGGGTAGAGCACCTCTTCGACCACCGGGTTGAGGCGGTGGATCTCGTCGATGAAGAGCACGTCGCGCGCTTCGAGATTGGTCAGGATCGCCGCGAGATCGCCGGCCTTGGCCAGCACCGGGCCCGAGGTCATGCGGAAATTGACCCCGAGTTCGCGCGCCATGATCTGCGCCAGCGTCGTCTTGCCGAGACCGGGCGGACCGTGAAAGAGCGTGTGGTCCATCGCCTCGCCGCGGGTGCGGGCCGATTGCAGGAAGACCCGCAGATTCGCCCGCGCCTCGGCCTGGCCGACGAAATCGTCCAGCACCTGCGGGCGCAGCGCGCGGTCGCGGTCCTCGGGCCCGGTCTCGGGGCGCAGGATGGGGTCCGGCCCGGTCATGCCTTGGGCGCCAAGAGCTTGAGCGCGGCGCGGATCAGCGCGCTCGTGTCGGCCTTGGGATCGTCGGAGGCGGCCTGGGCGACCGCGCTTGCGGCCTCACCCGGCCCGTAGCCCAGATTGCCGAGCGCCGAGAGCGCCTCGGATTGCGCCGAGGCATGGGAGGGGCGCATGCTGGACACGACAGGCGGGACCGCATCCGCCCCGTCGATCACCAGATCGTCGGGCGCGGCGGAGCGCAAAGGCGCCCGGTCCATCGCCATGACCGACGGCGCCTTGTCCTTCAGCTCGTTCACCACGCGTTGCGCGGTCTTGGGGCCGATCCCCTTGGCCGCCTTGACCGCGTTCCAGTCGCCGAGCGCAATGGCGCGGCTCACGCCGTCCGGCCCGAGCGTGCCGAGAATGGCGAGCGAGGCCTTGGCGCCGACGCCCTGCACGGACATCAGCAGGCGATGCCATTCCTTTTCCACGAGGCTCGGAAAACCGAAGAGCTGCAGGATATCCTCGCGCACCAGAAGATCGGTGAAGAGCGCCACCGCCTCTCCGGGGCCGGGCACCTGCGCCAGGGTGCGGTCCGAACAGAAGACGATGTAGCCGACGCCGCGCACATCCACGAGCACATGGTCGTCGCCCTTGTACTCGACGCGCCCCGCGATGCGCCCGATCATGGCCGCGCCCCGGCGACGCGCAGTTGGGGTGCGCGGGAATAATGCGCATGGCAGATCGCGATGGCCAGGGCGTCGGCAGCGTCCGGCGAATGGATGGTCACGCCCGGAAGCTGCATCCGCACCATGTGGTCGATCTGCTGCTTGTGGGCATGGCCGACGCCGACCACCGTCTTCTTGACCTTGTTGGGCGCGTATTCGCCAATCTCGAGACCGAATTGCGCGGGCACCAGAAGCGCGATGGCGCGGGCCTGGCCGAGCTTCAGCGTCGCCACGGCGTCCTTGTTCACGAAGGTCTGTTCGACCGCGGCGGTGCCGGGGGTATAGCGTTCCACGACCTCCCAGAGCTGGCGGTAGAGCGACAGCAGCCGCGGCGCGAGATCGCCGGGGGTGGAATGGCAGGTGCCGTTGGCGACATGGCGCAGGCGCCCGCCCTCGGCGTCGATCACGCCCCAGCCGAGATTGCGCAATCCCGGATCGATTCCCAATACCCTGACCACGATTGCCCTGCCCGTTTGTTGTTGCCTCAGGCACTAGCACGAAAAGAGAACATCCGCCAAGGGCCCAAGCTGTGACCGGGCCATATCTGCGACCTGCGCGCCGCAGTCGCAGGCCCCGCCCCGCCCTTTACCACGCCCCGCCGCATGGGGTAGCGGCAAGGCATGGATCAGGACCGGACAAATCGACTTGCGACGATGGTCGTCATCGGGACGGGCACGCTTTGGGGCCTCTACTGGCTGCCGGTTCGGCACTTGGCAGAGGTCGGCCTGGACGGCGCCTGGGGCACGGTGGCGATCACGCTCAGTGCCGCGCTTCTTCTGCTGCCGCTGGCGATCCGGCGGCGCGCGCAGCTCATGGCCGCCGACCGGGTGACGCTGGCTGCGCTGGCGCTGGGGGGCGCGGCCTTCGCGCTTTATTCGGTCGGGTTCAATTACGGGCGCGTCGCGATCATCATTCTGCTGTTCTTCCTGACCCCGGTCTGGAGCACCCTGATCGCACGGTACGTGCTGGGATGGCGCACGCCGCCGCTGCGGCTTGCGGCGATCGCGGTCGGGCTTGCCGGGCTCGCCACGATGCTGGGGGCGGAGGGCGAATGGCCGCTGCCGCGCACGGCCGGAGAATGGATGGGGCTGGCCTCGGGGATCGGCTGGTCGCTTGCCACGACCGGGATGCGCGTCCGCCGCCCGGTCGGCCCGGTCGAGGCGGCCTGCATTTTCGCCTTCGGGGCCGCGCTGGCATCGCTCGTGATGGCGGCGCTTCTGCCGGGAACGGGCGCCGCGGTGACGCCCGACTGGCCGCGGGGCTTGGGCACCGCGGCGGTGACCGGCGCGCTCTGGTGGGCGCTGTCGATGATCGGGCTGATCTGGGCCAGCAGCCAGCTCGATCCGGCGCGGACCGGCATCCTGTTGATGGCCGAAGTGCTGATCGGCTCAGCCACCGCGGCGCTTTTCGCAGGCGAGCATCTTTCGGGCATCGAGATTCTGGGCGGCGCGATGGTGCTGGCCGCAGGCGTGCTGGAGGTCTGGCCGGTAAAGCGCACGCCGGGGCAGTCCGGCTGATCGGCGGGAATTGGCCGAACGCGTCGAAGCGCCACCGCGATCCGGGTGCGAAACCGCACCGGAACGGAAAATTTCCGACCCTTTGACGGGCAGTTGCGACACCCGCCCGCCACCGTGTTTTCACTATGCACAAAAAGCATGCGTGCTATGCGATTTCTGCCGCTTGTTTAGGGGTTTGCGCATCTCTAATTGCGCAGGACAAAGCAGATCGCTTCCTCCTATCAGGACCTCGACATGACCCTTCTCGACTCGCACAACCCGCTCATGGGCCCCGCTGGCATGGCTAGCCGGATCGGCTCCGTTTTCGTCACCGCCACCTCCGTCGCCTCCGACTGGAACCAGCGTCGCGTCACCCGTCGCAAGCTGTCGCAGCTGACCGACCGGGAGCTCGACGATGTGGGCCTGACCCGCGCCGATATCGAGCGCGTCGCCCGCAAGACGCGCTGAGCCGCGCCAGGCGACAGCCCAAAAAAGACGAAGGCCTGCCGCGATCCGCGTGGCAGGCCTTTTTCATGTGCGGGCGGCGGCCCGGTTCAGAGATGGGTCTCGATCAGCCCAAGGACCCGTTCGGTCACCGGGTCGATCTGCATCACCATCGCGCCCGCGCGTTCGACGGCGCTGCCGGTGGTGAGATTGTCGAGATGGGACAGATAGGCCTCTTCGCCCAGCTGGACGTAGAGCACGGCCTTGAAGGCCAGGAACATTGCGGCAAGCAGCACGAGCGGCATGATCGTGATCCGCCCTAAAGAGCGCCGCGGTCGGTGCTCGATCACACCCATCCGGTTGACGCGCGTGACGTAGCCGCCTGCCAGGCGGCGATGCTTCTTCCGGATCGCCCGCCGACGACGCAGAAAGTTCTTCTGCACACTTTCCATGGCAGCCTCATGTACCGTTAAAAAATCAACACTCGCAGTGGTGTCCAGATAGCGTCCAATTGAGGCGAATTTTAGAGGATTGCGCCGGAAGCGGGGCATCTTGGTTAACGCGCAGAGGTCCCGCGTCAGCCGCGCAGCAGCGTAAGTGTCGTCCATTCCTGGATTTCTTCGCGATGCGCCCGGCTGTATCCGTTTTGGACATAAACGGTTTCCACCTCGTCGGCCTGCTCGTTCAGGATGCCCGACAGGATCGCATGCGCCCCCGGCGCGGAATGACGCGCCATCTCGGGGGCCAGCTCGATCAGCGGCGCCATGAGGATGTTGGCGAAGACCAGATCGAAGGGGGCCGCCGCGGCGATCTCGGGGTGATCGAACCCCACCGCCTCGAGGCACCGCACCCGGCCCGAAAGGTCGTTGGCGCGGACATTGGCCTCCGCCACCTCGACCGCGACCGCGTCGATATCCGAAGCGAGCGCCGTTTCGGGCCAGATCCGCGCCGCCGCCATGGCCAGCACCGCGGTCCCGCAGCCCACGTCGATCACGTTGTGCTTGACCGCGCCCGCGTCGATCAGCCGGTCGAGCGCGCGCAGGCAGCCCAGCGTGGTGCCGTGATGGCCGGTGCCGAAGGCCATCGCGGCCTCGATCAGCAGGGGTTCGGCGCCCGCAGGCACCCGGTCCGCATCGTGGCTGCCATAGACGAAGAAGCGCCCAGCCTCGACCGGCGACAGGTCGCGCCGCACCTTCGCCACCCAATCGGTCTCGGGCAGTTCGGAGATCACGAAAGGCTTCGCGCCATAGGCGGCGGCCAGAAGCGCCAGTTCCATCTCGGGCGGCGGGGCCTCGAAATAGCCGCCCACTTCCCACAGGCCCGACCCGTCCTCGATCTCGAACACGCCGACGCCGGTCGGCACCGGGTCGAGATCCTCGAGCGCGTCGCCCAGCGCCTCGCCCTGATCCTTGCCCGGCAGCGTCGTGAAAGCGGTGAAGGTCGGCATGGGCGGGCCCTTTCGGCGCGGGGTTGATTGATGTCGGAACAACTCACCTTTAGCGGAGTTGGGCCCCTATATCTCAGTCTAGGGAGGCTTCTTCCATGGAAGGCGATGCGTCGCAAGCGGTCCAGAGCGCCATTACCGCGCTCGATCTGTGGGTTCTGGCGGGGTATTTCGCCATCGTGGTCGCCATCGGGGTGTGGGTCAGCCGACGCACCGAAAGCGGCGAGGATCTGTTCCTTGCCGGGCGCACGCTGACCTGGGGCATCGTCGGCTTTTCGCTGTTCGCCTCCAACATCTCCTCGACCACGCTGATCGGTCTCACGGGGGCCGCCTACACCACCGGCATCGCCACCTCGGCCTATGAATGGATGGCGGGCATTCCGCTGATCCTTCTGGCCTTCATTTTCGCGCCGCTCTTCTTCCGCGCGCGGATCACCACCATCCCCGAATGGCTGGAGCGCCGCTTCGACCGGCGGGCGCGGCTTTACTTCTCGGCGGTGACGATCCTGCTGACGGTGATCGTCGATACGGCCGGCGGGCTTTATGCGGGCGGTGTCGTGGTCCAGACCTTCTTTCCCGATGTGCCGATCTGGCAGACCTGCGTGGGCATCGGCCTCTTTGCGGGCATCTACACCGCGTCGGGCGGCCTGAAGGCGGTGGTCTATACGGACGTGTTGCAGGCGGTCGTGCTGATCTTCGGCTCGGCGCTGATGACCTATTTTCTGTTCTCCGATCTGGGCTTTTCCTGGAGCGACGTACAGGCCGCCATCCCGGAGGAAGATCACCTGTCGCTCATCCAGCCCCGCAGCGACGACGTGCTGCCCTGGCCGGGCCTGTTCCTCGGCGTGCCGATCCTGGGCTTCTGGTACTGGGTCACCAACCAGTACATCGTGCAGCGCGTTCTGGGCGCGCGCGATCTGCGCGAGGCGCAGCGCGGTGCGATCCTCGGCGGTTTTTTGAAGATCCTGCCGATGTTCATCATGGTGTTGCCGGGCGCGATGGCGCTGGCGGTCATGCCCGACCTGCCCAATGCGGACATGGTGTTTCCCACGATCACCACGACGATCCTGCCGGCGGGCCTGACCGGCCTAGTGCTGGCGGGTCTGGTCGCGGCGATCATGTCGAGCGTCGACTCGACGCTCAATTCCTCCTCGACGCTGATCAGCCACGATTTCCTCGATGCCGGGAACAAAATCCCGACCGAGCAGAGGAATATCGGCCGCGTGACCACGCTGGTCCTGATGGTGGTGGCGATCCTCTGGGCGCCGTTCATCGACGATATGGGCGGGCTTTGGGACTATCTGCAGCAGGCCTTCTCGATCCTGGTGCCGCCGATCGTGGCGATCTTCATGCTGGGCGCGCTGTGGAAGAAGGGCACGGGCGATGCGGCGTTCCTGACGCTCGCGCTCGGTCATGCGATCTGTCTCGGCGTCTTCATCGCCACGCAGCTCGGCCACTGGCCGCTGCATTACACCACGAATGTGGGCCTGATGACGCTGGTCTCCTGCGCGATCTTCTTTCTGGTGAGCCGGGTCGGCCAGCCGCGCAGCGACGAAGAACTGGCCGATGTGGTCTGGTCGCCCGACATGGCCTTTGATGCGCTGTCGGACGATGCGCCGCTGTGGAAGAACGTGAAGCTCTGGGCGGTCCTGCTGGCGGTGGCGATGGTCGCGATCCTCGTGGGCTTCTGGTAGGCGGCTATTCCGCGGGCGCGGGGGCCAGGCGGGCGAACACCGTCTCGTTGCCGGGCTCGGGATGGCGCGGGATCATCAGCGCCAGCGCGAGCGAGGTCAGCGCCATGCCCGCCGCCAGCGTGAACACCGCCTGCGGCGAGACCAGCCAGAGATAGCCCAGCGCGGCCGGCAGGAAGACCGCCGCGATGTGGTTGATGGTGAAGGCCACGGCGGCGGTGGGCGCGATGTCGCCCGGATCGGCGATCTTCTGGAAATAGGTCTTCAGCGCGAGCGCGAGAGCGAAGAAGATGTGATCGACCACGTAGAGGAACGCGGCGAGCATCACGCCCCAGCCGAACCAGTAGAGCCCGCCATAGGCCAGGAAGACCAGCGTCAGCCCGACATATTCGAAGGCCAGCGCGTTGCGTTCGCCGAAATGCCCCACGGCCCGGCCCATCAGCGGCGCGAAGATCATGTTGGCCACGAGGTTGACGAGATAGAGCGCCGTGACCTCGTGCACCTCGAAGCCGAACTTCTCGACCATCATGAAGCCCGCGAAGACGACAAAGATCTGCCGTCGCGCGCCCGACATGAATTGCAGCGCGTAATAGAGCCAGTAGCGCCGGCGCAGGATGAACTTCTTGAGCTGCGGATTGGGCGCTTCGAATTGCGGGAAGGCCAGCCAGCAATAGGCGACGATCACCAGCGTCAGCCCGCCCGAAGCCATGTAGACGAAGGCGTAGCCGAGATCGAAGGCCTCCCATGTCATGACGATGGCCACATAGGCCACCAGCGTCGCGGCGGAGGCGGCGGCCACCAGAAGGCCCAGCATGCGCGGCGCCTCGGCCTTCGGCAACCATTGCAGCTGCAGCGACTGGTTGACCGTCTCGTAATAGTGAAAGCCGATCGAGGACAGCATGGTGATCGTGAGGATCCCGCCCATCGAAGGGAAATAGGCGGTGATCGCGGTCGCCACGCCCAGAAGGACAAGCGACACCAGCGCCAGCACCTGTTCGCGCATGAAGACGATCACGGCGATCACCCCCACGGCCAGAAAGCCCGGGATCTCGCGCACCGTGTGCAGCCAGCCGATATCGGAGCCGTCGAAATCCGCCGCCTCGATGACGAAATTGTTCAGCAGCGCCGACCAAGTCGCGAAGCTGAGCGGCATGGCGATGGCCATCAGGAACAGAAGCGTCACGGGACGCCGCCAGATCGGCAGGGTCCGGGCATCGGCAAGGGGCATGATCCTCATGGATCCGGCGATACGCCGATTTGGCGCTCTTGGCGAGATCGCAAATCAAGAGGGCAGCTGTGCGGAATCGTGAGGGCCCGTCGCCCCAAAGGGTGCGGTGCCTCCGCCGGGCGCGCGGGGCGCCGCGGCGGGTGTCGCTGTCAGATCGACGTCATCTCGCCCGAGGCCGCGGTGAAGCGGTAATCCACGTCCGAGAAGCGGTCCTTCGGAAAGCCGTAAAGAAAACGCAGACCCTCGGCGCCCGCGACGGTGTCGTGCTCGGCCTCGGCGGGGATGAAGATCGCCACGCCGGGCGAGAGGTCATGCGCAACGCCGTCGATGGTCACGATGCCCTGGCCCGCCAGCCCGAAATAGAACTCCGCCGGTCCGTGGCGGTGCGGCAGCAGCGTGCCGCCGGGTCCGAATTCGGCGACGCCCAGCGTCATGCCCGTGGTCTTGGTCCGGTCGGCCGAGAACAGCGTCCGCCAGCGCACCGTGCCGAAGGCCGGATCCTCGCCGCCTTCGAGGGGCGCGTGGTCGGCATTGGCGATGACGGGCAGGCCGTCGAGATAGGTTTCGGCGAAATCGCCGGGCATCATGTCCACGTAAGCCACCGCACTTCCTCCTGCGCCGAATGTCCGGCACAGGTAGGCGCTGCGGGGCGGCGCGTCTGTTCCATGTGCGACCGCCCCGAAGTCGATTTCGGAGCGCTCGTTTGCGACATCGCCGCGCCGCAAACAGGCCTCAGGCGCGGATGCGCCAGCCGGTCTTGAAGATCCACCAGACGGTGAGGACGCAAAGGGCGGTGAACCCTGCGATGGCCAGGAGGCTCACCATCACCGGCACGTCGGCCATGCCGAAGAACGACCACCGGAAGCCCGAGATCAGGTAGACGACCGGGTTGAACAGCGCCACCTTCTGCCAGAATTCCGGCAGCATCGAGATCGAGTAGAACGACCCGCCAAGGAACACGAGCGGCGTCACGACCAGAAGCGGGACGAGCTGGAGCTGTTCGAAATTCGACGCCCAGATGCCGATGATGAAGCCCAGAAGCGCGAAGCTCGTGCAGGTCAGCACCAGAAAGGCCAGCATGGCGGGCCAGTTCTGCACCGTCAGATCGACGAAGAAGGTCGCGGTGATCAGGATCATCACGCCGATGAACAGCGACTTCGTCGCCGCCGCCCCCACATAGCCCAGGATCACCTCGGCGAAGCTGATCGGCGCCGACAGAAGCTCGTAGATCGTGCCGATGAATTTCGGGAAATAGATCCCGAAGGACGCGTTCGAGATCGCCTGCGTCATCACCGTCAGCATGATGAGCCCGGGCACGATGAAGGCGCCGTATGAGATGCCGTCCACCTCGTCGATGCGGCTGCCGATGGCCGCGCCGAAGACCACGAAGTAGAGCGAGGTCGAGATGACGGGCGAAATGATGGATTGCAGGAAGGTGCGCACGAAGCGCGCCATCTCGAAGCGATAGATCGCCCAGATCGCGGTCCAGTTCATGCGGCGTCTCCTTCGTCGTCTTCCTTGCGCACGAGACCCACGAAGATCTCCTCGAGCGAGCTTTGCGTCGTCTCGACGTCGGCGATGCTGAGCCCCGCCTCCGAAAGCGACCCGATCAGCCGGGCGATGCCGGTGCGTTCGGCCTGCGTGTCGTAGGTGTAGATCAGCGTCTCGCCTTCATCCTCGAGCCGCAGGTCGTAATCCGACAGGCCCTCGGGCACGGTCTCGATCGGGGCGCTCAGCGCGATGCGCAGCTCCTTCCGGCCGAGCCGCGCCATCAGATCCGTGGTCTTCTCGACCAGCAGCAGCTCGCCCGCCGAGATCACCCCGATGCGGTCGGCCATCGCCTCGGCCTCCTCGATGTAATGGGTGGTCAGGATGATGGTGACGCCGGTCTCCTTCAGCTTGGCGACGATGTCCCACATGTCGCGGCGCAGCTCCACGTCGACGCCCGCGGTGGGCTCGTCGAGAAACAGCACCTTGGGATCGTGGCTCAGCGCCTTGGCGATCAGCACCCGGCGCTTCATCCCGCCCGAAAGCTCCTGCAGCTGGCTGTGCTTCTTGTCGTAAAGCGACAGCCGGCGCAGCAACTCGTCGAGATAGGCATCGTCGCGCTTGGCTCCGAAGAGCCCACGCGAAAAGCGCACCGCCGACCAGACCGTCTCGAACGGCTCGAGGGTCAGTTCCTGCGGCACCAGCCCCACGAGCGACCGCGCGGCGCGGAAATCCCGCACCACGTCGTGGCCGCCCACGCGGATCGACCCGCCCGTCGGCATGGTGATGCCGCAGATCGTGGAGATCAGCGTCGTCTTGCCCGCGCCATTGGGGCCGAGAAGCGCCAGGATCTCTCCCTCCTCGATGCTCAGGCTGACGCCCTTCAGCGCCTGGAAGCCGCCATCATAGGTCTTTTCGGCATTCTCGATCTCGACCATCCCGGCCATGTCTGCACACTCCTCGTTCACGACCCCTGAGGTAATCCGCGCGCGGCGGCGCGGCAATGTGCAGGAATGCAGCCCCCCGGCGCAGGTGGCCGGGCGGACCCCCGAAAAAGCGCTTCTCAGCCCGTCGCGGGCGCGCTACGGCGAAGGCATGAGCCGCATCGACCGCCCAGCCCTCGGAATCCTGCTGATCTGCGCGGGCGTCACCGCGATCTCGGTCAATGATTTCCAGATCAAGTTGCTGTCGGGCGGCTATCCGCTGCACCAGATCGTCTTCATCCGGTCGGCGATCGGGCTCGCGCTGACGCTGGTCCTGCTGCGGTTCGAAGGCGGCTTCGCCGCGCTGCGCACAGCGACGCCCGGGCTGCATCTGCTGCGCGGGCTGTTCGTCGTCGCGGCCAACATGACCTTCTACGCCGCCGTCGCGGTGCTGCCGCTGGCGCAGGCGACCGCGCTGTTCTTCGTGGCGCCCTTGTTCATCACCCTGCTCTCGATCCCGTTTCTGGGCGAGCGGGTCGGCCCCGTCCGGCTTTTCGCGGTGGTGGCGGGCTTTGCGGGCGTGCTGCTGATGCAGGTGCCCGAGGCCGAAGGCGCGGGCACGGTTTCCCCGGGCGTCCTGCTCCTGCCGGTGGCGGCGGCGTTTCTTTATGCCAGCATGCAGGTCCTGACCCGCAAGCTCGGCGCGCAGGCCTCCGCGGCGGCGCTCGCGATCTATATCCAGACCACCTTCCTGATCGTCTCGGCGCTGTTCTTCCTCGTCGCGGGCGACGGGCGCTTCGCGGAGCATACGACGAATGACAGCCTGCGCTTCCTGCTGCGGGCCTGGCACTGGCCCACACCCGAGGACTGGCCGCTCTTTCTGGGCATCGGCGCTGTGGCCGGTGTGATCGGCTATTGCCTCTCGGCGGCCTACCGGCTCGCCAATGCGTCGATCATAGCACCGTTCGAATATCTGGGCCTGCCGCTGGCGATCCTGTGGGGCTGGCTGGTCTTCGGCGAATGGCCGAGCGTGCTGACCTGGGCAGGTTCAGCGCTGATCGTCGGCGCCGGGCTCGTGGTGTTCTTCCGCGAAGGCGCGCGCCCCCGGCCGAACCGGGCAGCGCGCCGCTGAGGCCGGATCAGCCGCCGCGCACCGTGTCGATCATCAGCTGCACGTTCTCGGGATCGGCATCGGGAGTGATGCCGTGGCCGAGGTTGAAGATGTACGGGCCATGCTTAAGCGCATCGACCACGGCGCGCGTCTCGCGCACCAGGTCCTCGCCGCCGGTGACCATGTGCTTGGAGGCGAGGTTGCCCTGCACGCAGCCATGGATCTGGACGTTCTCGGCCACCCATTCGGGGCTGACGCTGTCATCGACCGCGACGCAATCTGCGCCGGTGGCGGCATGGAAGCCCTTGTAGAAATCCCCGCCCTGGCGCGGGAAGGCGATGACCGGCAGGCCCGGAAAGCGCGATTTCATCTCCTGCGTGATGATCCGCGCGGGCTCCTGGGCGTATTTGATGAAATCGTCGCCCTTGAGCGATCCGGCCCAGCTGTCGAAGATCTTCACCACCTCCGCGCCGGCCTCGACCTGGCGCGAGAGGTACTCGATCGTGCCTTCGGTCAGGAGCGCGATGATCTTCTCGAAGAGCGCGGTCTTCTCGGCCTTCAGCGCATGGGCCGGACCCTGATCGGGGGTGCCCTTGCCGGCGATCATGTAGGTCGCGACGGTCCAGGGCGCGCCGGCGAAGCCGATCAGCGTTGTCTCTTCGGGCAGGCCCTTCGACAGGATGCGCACCGTCTCGTAGACCGGCGACAGCGTGTCGTCGATGGCCGAGACCGGCTTCAGCTTCTCGAAATCGGCCTCGGAGGTGATGGTCGAAAGCCGCGGCCCCTCGCCAGTGACGAACCACAGGTCGGCACCCAGCGCCTGCGGCAGCAGCAGGATGTCGGCGAAGAGGATCGCCGCGTCGAAGCCGTAGCGCCGGATCGGCTGAAAGGTGACCTCGGCGGCCAGTTCCGGGTTGTAGCAGAGCGACAGGAAATCGCCCGCCTCGGCCCGGGTGGCGCGGTATTCGGGCAGGTAGCGACCGGCCTGGCGCATCATCCAGATGGGCGGTGTCGGCAGGGTCTCGCCCTTCAATGCGCGCAGGATCGTCTTGGTCATATGCCTCGGTGCCTTCCCTCGTCTTTCGCCCATGTGGTCCGATGCCCGCGCCCGAGTGTCAAGTCTGCTTGTCACCCGCAATCGGCCTGCTTAAAGCTGTCGGCATGAGCATTGACCTTCCCTCCCCCGCCCATCCGCTGAAGATCGGCACCCGCGGATCGCCCCTGGCGCTGGCCCAGGCGAACGAGACGCGCGACCGGCTGGCCCAGGCCTTCGATCTGCCGCACGAGGCCTTCACCATCGTCATCATCAAGACCACCGGCGACAAGATCATCGACCGGCCGCTGAAGGAGATCGGCGGCAAGGGCCTGTTCACCCGCGAGATCGAGGCCGACATGCTGTCGGGCGCCATCGACATCGCGGTGCATTCGATGAAGGACATGCCGGTGCTGCAGCCCGAGGGTCTGACGCTCGACACCTACCTGCCGCGCGAGGATCCGCGCGATGCGTTCATCTCGTCCGAGTTTTCCGCCCTGGCCGAGCTGCCCGAAGGTGCCACCGTCGGCACGTCGAGCCTGCGCCGCCGCGCGCAGCTTCTGGTGCGCCGGCCCGATCTCGACGTGGTGGAGTTCCGCGGCAACCTGCAGACACGGCTGAAGAAACTCGATGACGGCGTGGCCCGCGCCACCTTCCTCGCCCGCGCCGGGCTCAACCGGCTGGGCATGAGCCACGTGCCGCAACACCCGATCGAGGTGACCGACATGCTGCCCGCCGTGGCGCAGGGCGCCATCGGCATCGAACGGCGCGAGGACGACACGCGCGTCGCCGACATGCTGGCCGCGATCCACGACACCGAAACCGGTCAGCGCCTCGCGGCGGAGCGCGCCTTCCTCGCGGCGCTCGACGGCTCCTGCGAGACGCCCATCGCGGGGCTCGCGACGCTGGAGGGCGGCACGCTGCATCTGGCGGGCGAAGTGCTGCGCCCGGACGGCTCGGAAGCGCATGCGGACAGCCGCACCGGTCCGATCGAGGACGGCGTGGAGATGGGCCGCGATCTCGCGCGCGATCTTCTGTCCCGCGCGGGGCCGGATTTCTTCGACTGGATCGCACCGAAGACCGCCTGATCGGCACCGTCTTCGCGGGTCTTCCGACCGGAGCCGAAGCGCCAACCGGACCGGCACGCGCCGTGTCCCGCTTCGGCCTGACCGGAGGACGGCACCGGCGCGCCGGTGTTTCGGCCCGGCGGGTCCCGCCATTGCCATCGCCGCGCCACCGGCTCCGCGGCAGCCGCCGCCCCTATCTTCATCTTTCCAGATGTCGCCCGGAGGTTTGGAGGCAGCGCCTCCAACGCGCGGGGCGTGGCCCAAGGGGCCGCGCCCCGCGCGCCGGTCGCCTCGGGCAGGGCCCGAGGCGAAACCCCTCACTGCGCCGGCACGAGATAGGTCAGCGACGCCCAAAGCGATTCCCAGGTGGGATCGCTCATCATCTCGGCCTCGAGCTCCCGGATCACCACTGCATCGGCGAGGTACTCCGTCCCCGGCGCGACCGGCAGGGTCGCGACGCCCGCCTCGTCGGTCTTGTGCAGGCTCACGGAAACGGTCCCGTCGGGCGCCCGCGCGAAAAGCTCGACCTGCGCATCCGCGCGCGGCGTGCCCTCGTAGAGCACCCGGACCGGCAGCCCGGCGGACAGATCGTCCGTATAGGGATTGGCCAGCGCCACGATCTCGGTCAGAAGGCCCACTTCCCGGTCCGACCCGGCACCGTCGCCCACCGCGATCAGGCTCTTGCCGTAGCGCGTGTAGCTCTCGCGCACGTTCTCCGGATCGAGCCCGCGCTCCGCGAACCGCTCTAGCGCCCAGGCGGCATCCTTGTGGGTGACGAAATTCTCGAATTTCTCGTAGCTGTCATAGACCAGGTTGTAGGCCTTGGTCTGGTGCACGACGATGGCGAGGCCCGCCCCGGGCGCCTCCATCTGCAGCGCCGGACGGTCGCCCGCGCGGCCCGGCACCTCGATCGCCCGGTCGCCCATCACCAGATCGAAGCGGGTGAAATTTGGCGGGATATAGGAATACGCCGCGCCGTCGAACGCCTCGCCCACGCGGATATCGGCGATCAGATCGCTGCCGTCGGGCACCTGATAGACGGTCGGATCGATCCAGAATTCATGCGACGCGGCCGGCACGGCCAGGCATGCGGCGGCCAGCGCGAGCGCGGCACGGCGAAGGGGGCGGGCGATCATGGGAAGCTCCGTTCTGTTTCGGACCGATGGTAGCGCGCCCCGCGTGAGCCGCAATCGCCGCGCGATCACGGGGGCGTCACGGCAGGGGCGCGCGCGGGCCGGCCAAGCGCCAATCGGCTCAGAATGTCACGCGGATTTCGTTCGGCGCTCCAGCTCGCTCGCGGCATCGGCCATGCGGGCGCGGAACTTGCGGTCGATCTTGCCCTTGGCCAGCTTCATGGATTGCACGATCAGCCGCGCCGACAGCGTCTTCGGGGTCAGCGCCACGTCGACGCTGATCCGGGTGCGCGAACGCGACAGCGCCACGCATTCCACCACGCTGCGCGTCTCCAGCCCGCCCGACTTGCTTTCGAAGACCATCAGCGTCGGCGGCTCGTAGCGCACCAGCCGGATATCGGCATCCCGCGCCTTGCCGCGAAAGGTGAAACGGGCGCGCCAGCTCATGCCCTCGCCCACAGCCTCCTGCGCATCGCTGCGGCTGACCTCGATGCCGCGGCGCATGACCGACCGTTCGATCTGGTCGAAATCGCTGATTTCCTCGAAGACGCGTTCCAGCGGCGCTTCGATGTCCTCCTTGTGGGAAAACTCCATGCTCGGCCCCTTTTACCCCTCGTGCCCCTCGCCCGTCCCGTTGACCGAAATCGGCGCGTTTGGCGCGGAGTGTTCCCTCAATCGATCCGGTCTGCAAGCCAGTTGCGGAGCATGAAATGCGCGATCGCGCCCTCCCGCGCCGGGAGCAGACCGGTCTCGTGCCCGGCCATGGTCGCCACCAGGCGCTCGCGCGTGACCCATTGCGCCGCCTCGATCTCGGCGGGGTCGATGGTGATCTCGATGCTTTCCGCCACACCGTGGCAGCCGATCATCAGCGAGTTCGGGAAGGCCCAGGGCTGGCTGGCGAGATAGCGCACCGGGCCCACCGTCACGCCGGTCTCCTCGAAGACCTCGCGGCGCACGGCGGCCTCGATCGTCTCGCCCGGTTCCACGAAGCCCGCAAGGCAGGAATACATCCCCTCGGGCCAGCCCGGCGAGCGTCCCAGAAGCGTGTGCGGCCCATGGGTCACGAGCATGATGACCACGGGATCGGTGCGCGGGAAATGCCCCGCCCCGCAGCGCGGACAGCGCCGCTGCCAGCCCGCCTGCGCCATGTCCGAGGGCGCGCCGCATTTCGAGCAGAAGGCGTGGCTGAGATGCCAGTTCAGCACCGCCCGCGCCGTGGCGGCCAGTTCCGCGTCGCGCGGACTGAGCCAGGTCATGATCCGGCGCAGTTCCGCGAACCGGCCCTCGGGACAGTCGGGATGAATCTGCTCGGTCGGGTCGGCGAAGGCGCCCAGCGCATCGGTGTCCAGATCGTCGGGCGTCCAGGCCGAGATATCGGCGGCGAAGACCGGCGCGTCACCGTCGCGGCCGAGAAACAGCGCCTCACCGGGGTCGCTGTCGCCCAGAACCGGATGATCCGTCGCGACCCGCATCAGCGCCGCGGGCTTGTCCTGCGTGATGAGCGGCTTGCCGCGCCAGAGCACGATCACGCGCGCGGTCTCGGACCGCCAGAGCGCGGCCAGCGCGGCGGGATCGGTGCGCAGCTCGGCCGCCCGGTCGAGCCCGGATCCGCCGAACGTCACCTCTTCGGGATTGCGCAACACGCGAACTCTCCTCTGGATGGGCCATTTTTGTCACCACAGGAAAAAACGGCGTGTGCTGAATTGCGGCCGCGCAACTTGAGGTTGCGCGTACCCGGGCTAGGGATTACCTCTTGAGATCGGGGATACAAAAGGATCTGGGCGTGGTTTCTGCAAGGCCCAATCGCGACATAGCATCCGGTGACGAGGCGCGCCTCCGTATCCTCGCGATCACGGATCTGCATGCGCGCCTGCTCGATTTCGACTACGACAAGGATCGCCCGGCCCCCGCGACGGGATTGGTGAGCCTTGCCGACCGCATCGCCGAGGCCCGGGCGGAGGCGCCGAACACGCTGCTCTTCGACAACGGCGATACCTTCCAGGGCAACGCGCTGGGCGACATGCTGATGGCCGAGGCACGGGTCGCGGGGGTGACGCCACGGACCGACGCGGCGCGGGTCGCCGAGGATGTCGCGCATCCGCTTCTCTCCGCGCTGGCCGCGCTGGGGGTCGATGCGGCGGTTCCGGGCAATCACGATTTCAACTTCGGCATCGAGATGCTGCAGGAGCTTGCCGGGCAGGCGCAATATCCGTTCGTGCTGACCAATCTCGTGGCGCGGCGCGGGGCGGATCCGGGCGACGACTGCCCGCTTCTGCCGCTGAGCCACGTGCTCGAACGTGCGATCACCGACGAGCAGGGCGTGCGTCATGTGCTGAAGGTGGGCCTTCTGGGCGTCGTGCCACCGCAGGTGATGCGCTGGGATGCCGACCACCTGACCGGGCGCGCCGAAACCCGGCCCGCGCCCGAAGCGGTCGCCTTCTGGGCGCAGGATCTGCGGCGGCGCGGCGCCGATATCGTCGTGGCGCTCTGTCATGGCGGCTTGGGCCAGACCGACCCACAGCCGGGCGGCGAGGACGTCGCCCGCGCGGTGGCGCGCATCGCCGGGGTCGACGCCGTGGTGGCCGGCCATCGCCACCACGCCGAGACCGAGGAGGCCGAGGCGGCGGCGGCGCCCATCGTCGCGCCGGGCTGTTACGGATCGCATCTGGGCCAGATCGACCTGCACCTTGTCCGGAAATCCGAGACCGGAGCCTGGTCCATCGCGGCCAGCGCGACGGCGCTGCACCCGGCCCGGGCGACACTCGGCGCCGAGGGCAAGCGGATCGCGCGGATCGCGGCCCCCGCCCATGCCCGCGCCCGTACCCGGATGACCGAAGCGATCGGCGTCACCGAAACGCCCATGCACAGCTTCTTCGCGGGCGCCCTGCCCGCCGCCGCGACCGGGCTCATCGCCGAGGTCCAGGGCGCCGCCATCCGCGAGGCGCTGCGCGACAGCCGCCATCGGGACTTGCCGATCCTTTCGGCCGCGACCCTGTTCAAGACCGGCGGTCCGGAGGATTGCAATGCCTACACGCATATCCCCGCCGGGCCGGTACTGAGGCGGCACATGCACGATCTCTATCCCTATCCCAACACGCTCACGGCCCTGCGCACGAATGGCACGGGCATCGGCGCCTGGCTCGAACATGCGGCGCGCATCTATGCGGGCTGTGCCCCCGGAAACCAGATGACCGGGCGGCTTTTCGAAAAGGACGCGGCGCGCCACGACTTCGACATGGTGCACGGCGTCTCGTTCCGGATCGACCTCACGCAACCCGAGGGCAAGCGGATCCGCGACCTGAGGCTCGCCAATGGCCGCGCGTTGAAACCGGACCAGCCGGTTGTCCTCGCGACGACGAATTACCGCGCCTCGGGCAGCGGCGGCTATCCCGTGGCCGAGGTGATCCATCGCTCGCCGCGCCTCGTGCGGGACCTGATCGCGGAGCATGTCGCCACGCGCGGCATCGTGGCGCCGAGGCCGGGCGTGGCCTGGCGGCTGTCCGGCCCGGCGGGTGCGCGGCTGCGCTTCGAGACCACCCCGGAGGCGCGGCCCTATCTGCGCGGCACGCCGTTGCGCGCGGTGAGCGATTGTTGCTGCTCCCGACTGTGCCTGACGCTGCAACTCTAGCGCCCGGAACCCCGGCAGACCTTGCGAATCCCGCGCCGCGCGCCTATGTGCCCTCTTGAGAGGCTGGCGCGGGCAGGCGCCTCGCCAACCCGGTCAGGTCCGGAAGGAAGCAGCCGCAACGAGTCTCGCTTGGGTCGTGTTTCAGTCTCTCACCTTGCCGACCTTGCCCCAGGAAGGCGGTCGGCGCCCACTCTCCCGACATAGAACTTTTTGCCGAACGGGACCCGCCTGACCCGAGCGCTAGGGATGGCGCACGAAGACCGCGGGCGCGCGCCGCGCGGCCATCGCCCAGGCCATCTGCGCATCGGTCTCGACGGCGCAGGGGCGCACGGCGCGCAGGCGGGCAAGCGCCTCGTCGGGCGCTTCGCCGATTTCGATCATCAGGCGCAGCGCCGCCATGCCGGACCGGCCGCAGCCTCCCTTGCAATGCAGAAGCACGCGCCCGCCGCCAACAAGCGCCCGGCGCGCGAAGCCCGACACCACCGTCCAGCGCGTCTCGAACGCCGCATCCGGCGCGGCGAAATCCTCGATCTCGAGATGGTCCCACCGGGTGCCGCGATCCTGCATGTCGCCGCCGAAGTTCTCCGCCCCCGCGAGGACGAGCTCCGCCCGGCTCACGAGCGACAGGACCAGCGCGGGCGCCCAGTTCCGGATATGTTCGAGATCGGCGGCATAATCCCCGCCAGCACCCGGCATCGGCGCGATCGCGAGGATACCGCCGCCCACCGGCACGGCGTAGATCGCATGCGCCTCGGCCTCGGTCGTCATGGCGCGCGGACCCGCGACACCGCAGGCCGACCGTACTGGCCCGTCGCGCCGGTATGCCGCGCGCGGCACGACCGAATCAGCCCTCCGCGCCGGATATCTGCGCCTGGCATCTCAGATTCCCCCCCGGGCTCCGTGGTTGCGGCGCCGATGATACACACATGCCCATGAGAGTTAAGGAAAAGATCGCGCCTTCCCGGCCCCCTGCCCGGGCACCGGCGCGTCGCGACGCAGGACGGGCGGACAATGCGGGTTCGCCCGCTACCTTCGCCCCATGACCCCGAGTGATGACCAGATATCGGATGCCCTGATGCGGCTGGCGCGACAGCGCGGGCCGGAGCGGAGCTTCTGCCCCTCCGAGGCGGCGCGCGGCCTGAGCGCCGAGTGGCGCCCGCTCATGCCGCGCATCCGGGCGCTGGTGGCGCGCCTGCCGCTCGTGGCGACGCAACGGGGCGTTCCCGTCGATCCCCAAGGCGCGCGCGGGCCGATCCGGCTGCGCCTTGCGCCGGAGGCGGATCAGGGGCGGCGCGGATCGCGCGGATAGGTGCCGAGGATGGTCAGTTCCTCGGTGAAGAAGGCCAGTTCGTCGAAGGCCCGGGCGACGGCGGGGTCGTCGGGATGCCCTTCGATATCGGCGTAGAATTGCGAGGCCTCGAAAGAACCGCCGACCATGTAGCTTTCGAGCTTGGTCATGTTCACGCCGTTGGTCGCGAAACCACCCATCGCCTTGTAGAGCGCGGCGGGAATGTTGCGGGTCTGGAACACGAAGGTGGTGAGCATGCCGTGATCGCCCCGGCGGCTGAAATCGGTCTCGGGCGACATCACCAGAAAGCGGGTGGTGTTGTTGCCCTCGTCCTCGATATGGCGCGCCAGAACGTCGAGGCCGTAGATCTCGGCGGCCAGTTCCCCGGCGAGGGCGGCGCGGGCGGGGTTCCCCGCCTCGGAGACCGCGCGGGCGGAGCCCGCGGTATCCGCACCGGTGATCCGGTGGATCCCGTGTTTCTGCAGGAAGTTGCGGCACTGACCCAGAAGCACGGTATGGCTTTGCGCCTCCTCGATCTCCTCGAGCCGCGTGCCCGGCACCGCCAGCAGGTTGATATGCACCCGCACGAAGGCCTCGTCGATGATGTGCAACCCGGATTTCGGCAGCAGCGAATGGATGTCCGCGACCCGCCCGTAGGTCGAGTTTTCCACCGGCAGCATCGCCAGCTGCGCCGCGCCGCCGCGCACCGCCTCGATCGCGTCCTCGAAGGTGCGGCAGGGCAAGGCCTCGTGATCGGGCCGCGCCTCGACGCAGGCCTGATGCGAATAGGCGCCCGGTTCTCCCTGAAAGGCGATGCGGTTCTTGTCGGCCATGCGCGGCTCCGGTCGTTTTCGACGAATTATGGCGTTTCGTCGCGGTCAGTATACCTTGCCTCCGGCAATGGGAACCAATAGATACCCGCTCAACTTGCATATGACGACGGATGGGCACCCATGTTTGACACGATGACCTTCACCAAGATCATTGGTGGTTTCTGCGGCGCTTTCCTTGTGTACCTCCTCGGCGGATGGGCCGCTGAAAGCATCTACCACGTCGGCGGCAAAGGCCATTCCGAAGGGGAAGAGCGCGCGACCGGTTACGTGATCGAGGTGGCCGAGGCAGAGCCCGCGGAAGAGGAAGAAGAAGTCGACTTCGCCACGCTGATGGAATCGGCCGATGCCGGCGCGGGTGAGCGCGTCTGGTCGCAGTGCCGCGCCTGTCACCAGCTGGACCAGGGCGCCAACGCGGTCGGCCCCTACCTCTACGGCGTCGTGGGCCGCGAGATCGGTGCCGCGGAAGGCTACAGCGCCTATTCCGGCGCCCTGTCCGAAGCGGCGGATGTCTGGACCCCCGAGAACCTCTACAACTTCCTCGAAAACCCGCGCGGCTGGGCGCCCGGCACGTCGATGGGCTATTCCGGTCTGAAGGACCCCGAGGATCGCGTGAACCTGATCGCCTTCCTCGATGCGACGGACGAATAAGACACCGCCTTGGACGTGAGGCTTCTGGAAAGGGCGTGGATCATTCCGCGCCCTTTGTCTTTTCGGGATCTGGTCTCTCTGCGATGATTTCGGCCAGCCAGGCCACTTGGGCCTGCGCCGCGTCCCAAGCCGCCACCTGCGACGGGAAGACCGCGCCGCTGTAGTGGCCGACCGCATACCAGCCGCGTACGTCCTCGGGATCGCGGCGAAACTCCTCGAAGCCGAAACTGCCGTCAGGTCGGCGGAACAGATCGACGCAAAGCGTCGCGCCCGGTGCATTCACCGACCGCAGGACCGTGTTCACATGCGCCATGGCGCTTCTCCTGCCTTGATGCCGCGCGCCGAGGCGCACCGTGCCAGCATACAGCGCGATTACAGGCCGTTCACGCATAAGCAACTTGAATGTGGCCTGCCCCGGCAACTAGCCTAACTTTCATTCGATGCAGTCTGGAGAAGCTGATGACGTCGCCCCTTCGCCCGCACCCCCCGCGTCCCGCTGCCCGCGCCAAGGCGCGCCGGATGGACCGCACCGGACCCCTGCGGGCCCTTGCCTGCCTGATCGCCCTCGGGCTCGCATTGGCCGCCGCCAACCTGGCACACGCGGAAAGCCACGAGACGGTGGTGACATCGCATGGCATCTCGTCCTTCGGAGAGCTGAAATACGGCCCCGATTTCGAACATTGGGACTACGTCAACCCGGACGCGCCCAAGGGCGGCACCTTCTCCACATGGGCGTTCGGGACCTTCGACAGCCTCACGCCCTACACGCTCAAGGGCAATCCCGCCGCGCTGTCCTCGATCTTCTACGACACGCTGATGACCGGCAATCTCGACGAGCCCGACGCGATGTACGGGCTGGTCGCGGAAAGTGTCGAATATCCCGAAAGCCGCGAATGGGCGATCTTCAACATGCGCCCCGAGGCCATGTTCCGGGACGGCACGCCGGTCACCGCCGATGACGTGGTCTTTTCCTACGACATCCTCGTGACCGAGGGGCGCCCGTCCTACCGCATCGCGCTGAAGGATTTCGAGACCGTCGAGGCGCTGGATACCCACCGGGTCAAGTTCACCTTCAACCCCGACGGTCCGACGCGCGAATTGCTGATGTCGGCGGCGGGTCTGCCCATCCTGTCCCGCGCCTATTACGAAGGCCGCGATTTCGGCGAATCGAGCCTCGAGCCGCCGATGGGGTCCGGGCAATACACGCTGAAGTCCGTCGATGCGGGCCGGTCGGTCACCTATGAGCGCCGCGAGGATTACTGGGGCCGCGATCTGCCGGTGAATATCGGCCAGAGCAATTTCGACGAGATCAAGATCGAGTATTTCGCCGATTACACGACCGCCTTCGAGGCCTTCAAGGGCGGCGCCTACCTTTTCCGCGAGGAGTTCCAGTCGAAGATCTGGGCGACCTCCTACAATTTCCCCGCCGTCGAGGACGGCACGGTGGTCGTGGAACAGCTGCCCGATGGCCGCCCCTCGGGCACGCAGGGCTTCTGGTTCAACCTGCGCCGCGACAAGTTTCAGGACCCGCGCGTGCGCGAGGCGATCGGCATGGCGTTCAACTTCGAATGGTCCAACGAGTCGCTGTTCTACGGGCTCTATTCGCGCACCGACAGTTTCTGGGAAAACTCCGAGACGCTGCAGGCAGCGGGCATGGCCGAAGGCTCCGAGTTGGAATTGCTGGAGCCCTATCGCGACGTGCTGCCCGCCACGGTCTTCGAGGAAGAGGCGTTCACGCCCGCTGTCTCCTCGGCCGCCGATCTGGCTGACCGCCGGGCGCTGCGCCGCGCGGGCAGTCTGCTGGAAGAGGCCGGCTGGGAAGTGGGCGATGACGGCTTCCGCTACAAGGATGGCCAGCGGCTGCAGATCTCGGTGCTGAACGACAGCCCCTCCTTCGACCGCATCATCAACCCGATGATCGACAACCTCAAACGGCTCGGCATCGAGGCCGACGCCACCCGGGTCGACAGCGCCGAAGCGCAGGAGCGCGAAAAGACCTTCGATTACGACATCGTCACCCAGCGCTTCGCCATGTCCTCGACGCCCGGCGACGAGCTGCGCGGCATCTTCGGCTCGGAGACGGCGAATGTGGAAGGCTCGAACAACGTGGCCGGCCTGCAGAACGCGGCCGTCGACGGGCTGATCGAGACCATTGCCAAGGCCGAAACCCGCGAGGAGCTGACCGTCGCGGTCCGCGCCCTCGACCGGGTGCTGCGGTCGCTGCACATCTGGGTGCCGCAATGGTACAACCCCACGCACAACATCGCCTATTACGACGTGTTCGAGCGGCCCTATGACGACAACCCGCCGCGATACGGCATGGGCGAGCTGGGCATCTGGTGGTATTCGGAGGAAAAGGCCGAAGCGCTTCGGGCGGCAGGCAAGCTCTGATCCATAACGATAACACGGGGCATTTATGGGCGCGTATATCCTCAGGCGGCTGTTGCTGATCATTCCCACGCTTCTGGGCATCATGATCATCAACTTCGCGCTGGTTCAGTTCGTGCCGGGCGGCCCGATCGAGCAGATCATCGCCCGCGCGCAAGGCGAAGGCGACGTCTTCCAGGGCTTTGCGGGCGGCGGCGACGAGGCCGGCGGCGGCGGCGGCGGCTCCGAGGAATATGCCGGCGCGCGCGGCTTGCCGCCGGAATTCATCGCCGAGCTGGAGCGCGAGTTCGGCTTCGACAAGCCACCCGTGGAGCGGTTCTTCTCGATGCTGTGGGATTACATGCGGCTCGATTTCGGCGAGAGCTATTTCCGGTCCATCTCGGTCATCGACCTCGTGATCGAGAAGATGCCGGTGTCGATCTCGCTCGGGCTCTGGTCGACGGTGATCGCCTATCTGGTCTCGATCCCCCTGGGCATCCGCAAGGCCGTGCGGGACGGGACGAGCTTCGATACCTGGACATCGGCGGCGATCATCGTGGCCTATGCGATCCCGGGCTTTCTCTTCGCCATCCTGCTCCTGGTGCTGTTCGCGGGTGGCTCCTATTTCCAGATTTTCCCGCTCAGGGGTCTGACCTCGGACAATTGGGAAGACCTTTCGCTGATCGGCAAGGTGCTGGATTACTTCTGGCACATCGCGCTGCCGGTGCTGGCCTCGACCATCGCGGCCTTCGCGACGCTGACGCTGCTGACCAAGAATTCCTTCCTCGACGAGATCAAGAAGCAATACGTCATCACCGCACGGGCCAAGGGCCTGCCGGAGAAACGGGTGCTTTACGGCCATGTCTTCCGCAACGCGATGCTGATCGTGATCGCCGGTTTCCCGGCGGTGTTCATCGGGGTGTTCTTCTCGGGCAGCCTCATCATCGAGACGATCTTCTCGCTCGACGGGCTCGGGCGGCTCGGCTTCGAGGCGGCGGTGGCGCGGGACTACCCGGTCATTTTCGGCACGCTCTTCATCTTCGGCCTCATCGGCCTTGTCGTCGGCATCCTGTCGGACCTGATGTACGTGCTGGTCGATCCGCGGATCGATTTCGAGAAGCGGGAGGGCTGAGCCGATGGTCGCCGATCCCCAGCCCAACAACGTCACACCCGAGCCGATGCCCGGCATGCCCGTCGCGCCCGAGCCGCCGCGCGGGCGCTTCGCGCTGTCGCCCCTGAACCGGCGGCGCTGGAACAATTTCAAGAAAAACCGCCGCGCGCTGTGGTCGCTGTGGATCTTCGGGATCCTCTTCGGCCTGTCGCTCTTTGCGGAGTTCATCGCCAACGACAAGCCGATCCTCGTGAGCTATCGCGGCGAGTTGCGCATGCCGATCTTCTCGTTCTACGCGGAGACCGATTTCGGCGGCGATTTCCGCACCGAGGCCGCCTATCGCGACCCCGAAGTGCGCTGCCTCATCGAGACGGGCGGGCTGATCGACTGCTTCGATTTTCCCGACGAGCTCATCGAACAAGCGCGCGCGGGCACGATCGAGGATGCGGATTTTCAGAAGGGCTGGCTGCTCTGGCCGCCCATTCCCTACAGCTACGACACGCCCGTCGACCGCCCCGGCGCGGCACCGCTGCCGCCCAACGGCGAGAACTGGCTCGGCACCGACGACACCAAGCGCGACGTCGCCGCGCGCGTGATCCACGGCTTCCGCCTGTCGATCCTGTTCACGCTGATCGTGACCGTGGCCTCGTCGATCATCGGCATCGTCGCGGGCGCGGTGCAGGGCTATTTCGGCGGCTGGATCGACCTGATCTTCCAGCGCATCATCGAGATCTGGTCGGCGACGCCGTCGCTTTACATCATCATCATCCTCTTCGCGATCCTCGGGCGAAGTTTCTGGCTGCTCGTGGGCCTCACGGTGCTCTTCGGCTGGGTGGCGCTGGTGGGCGTTGTCCGCGCGGAATTCCTGCGCGCGCGGAACCTCGAATATGTGCGCGCGGCAAAGGCGCTCGGCGTGTCCAATGGCAAAATCATGTTCCGCCACATGCTGCCCAACGCGATGGTCGCGACCGTGACAATGCTGCCCTTCATCGTCACCGGCACGATTTCCACGCTGGCGGGCCTCGACTTCCTGGGGTTCGGCCTGCCCTCCTCGGCGCCGTCGCTGGGTGAGCTGACGCTGCAGGCCAAGCAGAACCTGCAGGCGCCGTGGCTGGGCTTCACCGCCTTTACCGTCTTCGCGGTGATGCTGTCGCTTCTGGTGTTCATCTTCGAGGGCGTGCGCGATGCCTTCGATCCGAGGAAGACGTTTTCGTGAGGGCACAAAGCGCAGGGCCCTTGACGCGCAGAGCCGGTGTCGCCGGGCCGCGCCTGCCCGGGCGGGCGCCAAAGCGCAGCGATGCAAACCGCACTTCGCATGAACGACGGCGCAAGCGGCATGCACATTTTCGACCGTTGATGGCGCCTGCCGGGCGGCAGGCCGGCGCGGCCCGGCAGAGCCGGGCGGACCAGTGGAGACCTTGCACATCATGACCCGCGTTCTCGATGTCCGCGACCTCTCCGTCGCCTTCCGCCAGGACGGCGCGCTCACCCGCGCGGTGAACGGCGTGTCCTTCCATATCGACAAGGGCGAGACCGTGGCGCTGGTGGGCGAATCGGGCTCCGGCAAATCCGTCTCGGCGCTCTCCACGGTGCAGCTTCTGGGCCCCTCGGCGGAGGTCACGGGCTCGGTCACCTATGACGGACAGGAGATGATCGGCGCCGATGACGCGCTGCTGCGCAAGGTGCGCGGCAACGACATCTCGTTCATCTTCCAGGAACCGATGACCTCGCTCAATCCGCTGCATACGCTGGAAAAGCAGCTGTCGGAAAGCCTCGCCCTGCATCAGGGCCTTGTGGGCGAAGCCGCCCGCGCGCGCATCCTCGAACTGCTGCACCGCGTCGGCATTCGCGATCCCGAAAGCCGCCTCGGCGCCTATCCGCACCAGCTGTCGGGCGGGCAACGCCAGCGCGTGATGATCGCCATGGCGCTGGCCAACGGGCCGGACCTGCTGATCGCCGACGAGCCCACAACCGCGCTCGACGTGACGATCCAGGCGCAGATCCTCGAACTTCTGGCGGAGCTCAAGCGCGAAGAAGGCATGAGCCTTCTGTTCATCACCCACGACCTCGGCATCGTGCGGCGCATCGCCGACCGGGTCTGCGTGATGAAGGCGGGCGAGATCGTCGAGACCGGCCCCACGCGCGAGATCTTCGCCAATCCGCAGCATCCCTACACCAAGATGCTGCTGTCGGCGGAATCGACCGGCACGCCCGATCCCGTCTCGGACGATGCCGAGGAGATCGCGCGCACCGACAACCTCAAGATCTGGTTCCCGATCCAGAAGGGCCTGCTGAAACGCACCGTGGGTTACGTGAAGGCCGTGAACGACGCCTCCATCTCGGTCCGCGCGGGCGAGACGGTGGGGATCGTCGGCGAATCTGGCTCCGGCAAGACCACGCTGGCGCTGGCGATCATGCGGCTCATCGGCTCCGAGGGCGGGATCACCTATCGCGGCGCCGATGTGCGCAAATGGTCCACGAAGGAGCTGCGCCGCCTGCGCGCGGAGATGCAGATCGTCTTTCAGGACCCCTATGGCTCGCTCAGCCCGCGCATGACCTGCGAGCAGATCATCGCCGAAGGCCTGGGCGTGCATGGCGCGCCCGATGGCCGCGAACACCGCGAACTCGTGGCCGAGGTGATGGTCGAGGTCGGGCTCGATCCGGCCACGATGCACCGCTACCCGCACGAGTTTTCCGGCGGGCAGCGCCAGCGCATCGCCATCGCGCGCGCCATGGTGCTGCGCCCCCGGCTCCTGGTGCTGGACGAGCCCACATCGGCGCTCGACATGACCGTGCAGGTGCAGATCGTGAACCTTTTGCGCGACCTGCAGCGGAAATACGACCTGGCCTATCTCTTCATCAGCCACGACCTGAAGGTCGTCCGCGCGATGAGCCACAAGGTGATCGTGATGAAGCAGGGCGACGTGGTGGAAAGCGGGCCCACGGATGCGATCTTCGACCGTCCGCAGACCGAGTATACCCGGACCCTGATTGCCGCCGCCCTCGAACCAATCGGGTAGGTTTCGCCAGATTGTTCGCGAAATGTGGCGGCGCCGCGGCCAAGATTTCTTGGAACGGTCCGCGAGCCGTCCCAATTCGGCACCGATTTCGGCGTATCCCTCGCCCTATAAACAAGAAACGTCGAGGATCGTGCAGTGAGTTATCGTTTATGTGCCGCCGTGGTCGGGCTTTCCGTCGTCAGCGCTGCCTTCGCGGATCGCGGGACGGAGATGGCGGTGTCAGGACTGAGTGCCGCGAAGATGCATTCAGCGGCCTGGACCGAGGACATGAAGCGCGCCGTGACCGCCGGACAGGTGGCCGGGATGCGCGCCCGAACCGGTATACCGGGCGCGCCGTCGGATCATCGCCTGGAAGCCGGGCATCCCAGTGACCCGGCCCTTTGCGCCTGCGTCATGCCGGTCGACGCGCGCCGGCTGATCTGATCCCGCGACGCGTGCGCACGCTGCTTAAACGGCGAAAGGGCGCACCCTCGGATGCGCCCTTCTGTCTGTGAGTGTCGCGTTACCGCGCCGCGCGGAAGCGGGGCCGGGCCGCGACGCGCTTTTCCCTGCGCATGGACCGCTCGAGCCCACCGCTTCTGAGCGTTTGCGCGGCGTCGAGATCGCGCGCGAGGCGCTGCTCGATATAGGTCAGGATCGGGTCGATCATTTCCGCCAATCCTTCGGCGCCTGGAAGCGCACCTTCTCGTGGGCGACGGGTTCCGCACGAATGGTCCGGGCCTGACCGGCGGCGGTGTTGCCTGTGGCGACGCGCAGGCTTTGTGCAATGACATTCAACATGACCGGGCTTCCTTCTATCCAGCGTGTACCCTCCATATTGTGTGTATTGCGGGAATATGCGAGCCATGAAAAATCACTCGATGTAAGCTGGAGTTACACATGGACTGGTCGGCCATGCCCCCGCTCTCGGCACTGCGCGCCTTCGCGGCCTATACCGAGACGGGCTCGGTCGCGGCTGCCGGACGCGCGCTCAATGTCAGCCATGCAGCGATCAGCCAGCAGCTGCGCAGCCTCGAGGCGCATCTGGGCCTCAGCCTTCTGGATCGCAGCGGGCGCGCGCTGTCGCTGACCTATGAGGGCCACGAGCTGTCGCAGGCGCTGAACGAGGGTTTCGGCACCATCGCCCGGACCATCGAGGCGCTGACCGGCGCCGAGGAAGACCGGCCCTTGCACGTGACCACCTCGCCGAGTTTCGCCGCGATCTGGCTGATGCCGCGGCTCGCGCATTTCAGCGCGCTGCATCCCGATATCGACGTCATGATCGCGCCCACCGCCGCGCTCTCGCAGCTGCAGCCCGGTGGGATCGACGTGGCGATCCGCTACGGCGAAGGCGGCTGGCCCGGCCTCGAATCGGAAGAGCTTGTGCGCTCGCCCATCGCGGTGGTCGCCGCGCCATCGCTGGTGGGGCACGGACCGCTGCCGGAGCTGAGCGAGCTGACGCGCTTTCCGTGGATCCAGGAGCTGGGCACCACGGAGGCGTCGGAATGGCTGGCCAAGCACGGCGTGCGGGGCGGCCGGATCAAGGGCATCGTGGCGCCCGGCAACCTGATGCTGGACGGCGCGCGGAACGGACAGGGCATCGCCGTGTCGACACGCATGGCGGTGGCCGAAGACCTCGAATCCGGGCGCCTGCGCCTGTTGTTCGAGGAACGCCCCGATGCGGGCTATCACCTCGTCACCCTGCCCGGCGTGCAGCGGCCTGCGCTCAAGGCCTTCATCCGCTGGATCCGGTGGGAGGCAAAGGAAAACGCGCCGGGCCTGTGAGAGACCCGGCGCGCTGATGATCGTTATCCGACCGGCCCCAGGGGCCGCCCAAGGCTGCGATCAGCTGGGACCGATGGGGGTGCAATCCACCTGCCGCGCGGCGAGGCGCTGACAGGCGATCGCGGCGCTTTCCTGCGTCAGCCCCATGAAGTTCGCGTCGAACCCGTTGCCGCGGTTGATGACCTTGCGGAGGCTGCCGTCGAGCGTCGCCATCTCCTGCAGCGCCGTCTTCAGGAGCATGCGCTCGGCGGAATAGCGGCTGGGATAGGTGCCCACGTTGATGCCCCAATGCCGCCCGCCGGAAGTGGAGATGCGGCTGACCACCTCGCGCGGCTGCGGCGCCGCGGCGGGCGCGGGCGTGACCGCATCGGAGGTGTCGAGAGCGGCGAGGACGACGCCTTGCGGCCGCGGCTTCGGCGCGAGCGAGACCTTGGGCGCCTGCGCCGCGGCGGCAACGACCGTTGTTTCGGCCTCCACGACGGCGGGTGCGGCTTCTTCCGCGACCTCTTCGGCGGTGGAAGCCAAGGCCGCACCGGCCAGCGATGCGATCTCGGGCATCGCGGTCACCGCCTCCGCGGGGGCAGGCGCCGCGTCGGAGGCAACCATGGCCAGCGCAACCGCCTCGGTCACCACGGTTTCGATGTCATCGGCCACTTCGGCTACCAGAAGCGGTGCGGGCTCCGCGACGGGACGGCCCTGCGGACGCAGGCTGCGCTTCACCGCGGCGGCCGCCACGCGAATCGACTTGGCGCGATGGCCCGGGCTCGGATCGGCGTTCTGGGCGACCACGACATTGCCCGCCTTGCCCATGTAGGGCGGCTTGCCGGGCGCGTTGAAGGCCACGCGGCTCGGCGCCTTGCGGAAGCCCAGATCGAGCAGCTTTTCCACCTGCGCATTGCGCGTCGCGGTGGAGCGTCCGCCGAAGACCGTGGCGATCACCCGCTCGCCGCCGCGCTCGGCGGAGGCCACGAGGTTGAAGCCCGCCGCACGGGTATAGCCCGTCTTGATGCCATCCGCGCCGGCATAGCTTTTCAGCAGCCGCCGGTTCGTATGCGCGACGGTGCGCACGCCCGCATCGGCCTGGATGCGGCTGAAGAGGTTGTAATATTCCGGATAATCGTAAAGCACGTGCCGCCCGAGAATTGTCATGTCCCGGGCCGTCGACAGATGCCCGCTTTCGGTCAGCCCGTGGGCGTTCTTGAAGTTGGTGCGGGTCATGCCCAGCGCCTTCGCCGTGCGGTTCATCCGGCGCGCGAAGGCGGCCTCGGAGCCCTCGATCGCCTCGCCGATGGCGGTGGCCGCGTCATTGGCGGATTTCACCGCCGCGGCCCGCACGAGATAGCGAAGCTTGATCTTCTGCCCCGAGCGCAGGCCGAGCTTCGACGGCGGCTCGGACGCGGCGTTGCGCGAGATCGTGACGAGCGTGTCCATGCTCAGCTCGCCGTTCTCCACCGCCTCGAAGGCGATGTAGAGGGTCATCATCTTGGTCAGCGACGCGGGATGCAGCTGGGTGTCGGCGTTCTCGCTGTAATACACCTTGCCGGTGCGCGCATCCATCACCATGCCCGCATAGGGCGCAGCCATCGCGCTCAGCGGCAGGATGACGATGAACCAAAATGCGGTAATGAAATACAGGCCTGACCGGCCCGCCTGCCTGTGCGGTACCTTCACGGATTTCTGCCTTCTCTGCCTCAATGCTCCCCGATTTTTCGGGTGAGCGGTAAATATTGGCTTTGCGCCTGTTATTGAGATCAGCGTAGCACATGAAGCTTGCGCGGCAAAGTGTTCAAATCGCTGATTTTTTACCGATGTGCAAAAACCTCCACGCTAGATGTAGACAACACCCGGGGCCGCCCCACAACCGGCTGTGATTGTGGCGGGAATGTGGCGGCTGCGGGGCGGGATTGTGGCCGCGCCGATCAGCCGATTCCAGCCACGAGCGGCGGCAATTCGGACAGGTCCGCGATCTCTGCGAAGCGCGGATGATCGGGCGCCTCGGCGGATTCGAAATCCCAAGCATGCTCATGCGGCACGAATACCCCCCAGGCGCCCGCCAGGATCGCCGGGCGCACATCGGACTTCATCGAATTGCCGACCATCATCGTGCCGCGCGCGCCGCCCGGCACCTGTTCGAAGAGCCGCGTGTAGATCTCGGGCGTCTTGTCCGAGACGACCTCCACCGCATCGAAGAGCTCGCCCAGACCCGATTGCGCGACCTTTCGCTCCTGGTGCAGCAGGTCGCCCTTCGTCACCACCATGAGGAAATGCGTCTCGGCGAGCGCGGTCAGCGTCGCCTCCACATGCGGCAGAAGCTCGATCGGATGGGCCAGCATCTCTCGGCCCACCTCCATGATCTCGCGGATCACGGAGCCCGGCACGCGGTGCTCGGTCACCTCCAGCGCGGTCTCGATCATCGACAGGGTGAAGCCCTTCACGCCGAACCCGTAATGGCCGATATTGCGCCGCTCGGCCTCCATCAGGCGCTGGTCCAGCGCCTCGGGTGCTGCGTAATCGCGCAGCAGATCGGCGAATTGCGCCTGCGTCAGCTTGAAGAAGCGCTCGTTGTGCCAAAGCGTGTCGTCGGCATCGAACGCCACCGTTCGCAGCGTCCGCAGGTTTTTCAGTCTCTCTTGCAACGGGAGGGCCTTTTTTTAACCGAAGGCTGGGTTATATACTGCCCACACGATCCCGAGCAATCGAACACGGCATTCCGAACCTGATGAAGACATTGTCCAACAGCGCCAAGCCGATGGTCCTCGCCGCGCGTCCGCCCGGCGGAGATGACGGCGACACGAATGTCGTGATCGAGACGAAGACGCGCACCAAGCGTCCGCCGCTCTACAAGGTTCTGCTGCTGAACGACGACTACACCCCGATGGAATTCGTCGTGCATGTGCTTGAGCGATTCTTCGGCATGAACCACGCCCAGGCGTTCGAGATCATGCTGACCGTGCACAAGAAGGGCCTCGCCGTCGTGGGCGTGTTCAGCCACGAGATCGCCGAGACCAAGGTCGGCCAGGTGATGGATTTCGCCCGCCGCCACCAGCATCCGCTGCAATGCACCATGGAGAAGGAGTGACGCGCGCCGCGTCCCGCCCATGAGCCGCTCCCGCCTCAGCCACGCGATCGAGAGCGGCGTGATTGCGCTGCCCGAAACGGGCCGCATCGCGCTGTTCAACCCGCGCGCCGACAGCGACCTGTCGGCCCTGCCCGGTGATCGCTGCCACGTCATCCAGCGCCATTACCCCGACCATGCCGCGTTGCAGGCGCAGGGCTTCGACTGCGCGGTGGCACCTTCGGGGCCCTATGCCGCCGCCATCGTCACCCTGCCGCGTGCCCGGGCCGAGGCCGACGCCCTGATCGCCGAGGCCGAAGCGGCAGTCGGCAACGGCACGGTCGTCATCGACGGCGCCAAGACGGACGGGGTCGAGGCGGTGCTGAAGGCCGTCCGCGCCCGTGCGCCGCTCACCGCCAACCTGTCCAAGGCCCATGGCAAATGCTTCGCCTTCGAGGCGGGTGGCCATTTCACCGATTGGCGGAATGCAGCGCCCGCGCCCAACCGCGACGGGTTCCTGACCCTGCCCGGCACCTTCTCCGCCGACGGGATCGACCCCGCCTCCGCCCTTCTGGCGGATCACCTGCCCGACGATCTGAAGGGCCGGGTTGCGGATCTGGGCGCGGGCTGGGGCTATCTCTCGCGCCGGCTTCTGGACCGGCCCGGGATCACCACGCTCGACCTCGTCGAGGCCGATCACGCCGCGCTCGAATGCGCCCGGGCGAATCTGGACGATCCGCGGGCGCGGTTCCACTGGGCCGATGCGCGCGACTGGCAGCCCGAAGCCCGGCTCGACGTGGTGGTGACGAACCCGCCCTTCCATACCGGGCGCGCCGCCGATCCGTCGCTGGGGCGGGCCTTTCTGGACGCGGCCGCGCGGATGCTCGCACCGACGGGGCGGCTTTTCGTCGTGGCCAACCGCCAGCTGCCCTACGAGGACACGCTGGCGGCGCGCTTTTCCCGTGTCGAGCAGATCGCAGCGGACAACCGCTTCAAGGTCCTGTTTGCGCAACGTCCGGCTCGAAAGCCGCGGTAAAGCGGGCTAGGGTCGCGCCGCAAACCGCACGAAGCGAGGGATCATGAGCTTTTCCATCGAGGGCAAGACCGCCATCGTGACCGGCGCCGCCAATGGTGTGGGCCTCGCCATCGCCCGGCATTTCGCCGCCAAGGGCGCCAACGTGATGTTCGCCGATATCGACGAGGCGCGCCTCGCAGAAGAGGTCGGCGACAGCGACAAGAGCGAGACCATGCGCTATTTCGCGGGCGACCTGCGCGAGAAGCTGACGCTGGCCAACCTGCTTTCCGCGACGCTCGATGCCTTCGACCGGGTCGATATCCTGGTCAACGGATCGCGCCAGATGATCGAGACCGATCCGATGTCGATGGACGACGACTCGGTCGAGACGCTGCTGAACCAGAACCTGATGACCGCGCTGCGCCTGTCGCAGCTGGTGGCGCGGCGGATGATCAAGCAGGGCAAGGATCAGGAGGAAGGCCAGCTGGGCGCCATCGTGAACCTCTCCTCCATCGCCGCGCGCCGCACCCATCCGCAGCTGATGGGCTACTCGGTCTCCTGCGCCGCGCTCGACCAGATGACCCGCTCGATGGCGGTGGCCCTGGCACCGAAGCGCATCCGGGTGAACGCGCTGGCCTTCGGATCGGTGATGTCGTCGAGCCTGAAGGACACGCTGAAGGAGCATCGCGAATACCGCGGCAATATCGAGGAGCACACGCCGCTTGGCCGCATCGCCGCCGCCGAGGAGCTCGCCGAGGCCGTGCAGTTCCTGTGCTCCGATTCGGCGAAATTCCTGACCGGGCAGATCATGACCGTCGATGGCGGCCGGACCCTGCTCGATCCGGTCACAGCACCCGCGCATTGAGGTGACGCCGGGGCTTGCAGCCCTTCCCCGCCCTTGGCATGACGATGCCGGGACAGGGAGAGACAGATGACCGAAGAGCTGAAAGACGAACGCGCCCGCGCCGCGGCCTGGTTCAGAAGCCTGCGCGACGAGATCGTCGCGGCATTCGAGGACCTCGAGCAAAGCCACGACACCGGCCCCTTTTCGGATGCCGCACCGGCCCGGTTCGACGTGACCGAGACCACCCGCGCCTCCGAGGACGGCACGGATGCCGGCGGCGGGCTGATGAGCGTCCTGCGCGGCGGCCGCGTCTTCGAGAAGGTCGGCGTGAACGTCTCCGAGGTCTACGGCACGCTCGGCGAACGCGCGCAGGCGGCGATGGCCGCGCGCAAGGGCATCCCCGGCATGAAGGACGACCCGCGCTTCTGGGCCTCGGGCATCAGCCTCGTTGCGCATATGCAGAACCCGCAGGTGCCGGCGGTGCACATGAATACGCGGATGTTCTGGACGCCCCATGCCTGGTGGTTCGGCGGCGGTTCGGACCTCAATCCCTGCCTCGAATACGACGAGGACACGGCGCATTTCCACGCCCAGCAGAAGGCGCATCTCGATCCGCATAGCGCGGATCTCTACCCGCGCCTCAAGGCCTGGGCGGACGAGTATTTCTACGTGCCGCACCGCAAGCGCGCGCGCGGCGTCGGCGGCATCTTCATGGACGATCACTGCACCGGCGACTGGGAGGAAGACTTCCGCCTGACCCAGGATATCGGCCGCGCCTTCCTGCCCGCCTACCTGCCGCTGGTGGAAAAGCGCCGGGTGCAGGACTTCACCGAGGCCGACAAGGACGCGCAGCTCGTCCATCGCGGGCTCTACGCGGAATACAACCTCGTCTATGACCGCGGCACCAAGTTCGGCTTGGAAACCGGCCATGACGCGAATGCCGTGCTGATGTCCCTGCCGCCCCTGGCGAAATGGGTCTGAAAACCCGGCCGGCGTGCACGCGGCAAGCGCCGCGGTTGCGTATTTGAAAAGAGGCAAGACCGGGAGGGCGCGCGCTTTTCGTCGCGTGCCCTCTTGGACGAAACGCGACGCGCCCCCCCACGATCGGACCGGAAATACCTCCGGAGAGCGCGAGAGGCAGCGCCTCTCGTCCGGGCGGGCGGGGCTCGATGCCCCGATCGCCCGGCCCGCCCGCTCCGCCCGGCTCCCGCAGATCAGAGTTCGCGCCAGGACCCCGGTGCGAGGCCGTCCAGCGTCCAGTCCCCGACCCGCCAGCGCACCAGCCGCAGACAGGGCAGGCCGACCGCCGCGCACATGCGCCGGACCTGTCGGTTGCGCCCCTCGGTCAGGGTGATCTCGACCCAGGCATCGGGCACGGTCTTGCGGTAGCGCACCGGCGGATCGCGCTCCCACAGCGACGGCGCGGGGATCAGCTGCGCCTCGGCGGGCCGGGTCGGCCCGTCCTTCAGCGTCACGCCGGCGGCCAGCGCCGCGATCTGGTCCGGTGCGGGGGCGCCTTCGACCTGCGCGAGATAGGTTTTGGGGCGCTTGAATTTCGGGCTCGCGATCTGCGCCTGCAGCTTGCCGTCATTGGTCAGGACCAGAAGCCCCTCGCTGTCGCGGTCGAGCCGCCCGGCGGGATAGACATCGGCGATGTCGATGAAATCCGACAGCGTCGCCCGCGCGCCCTCCGCCGTCCCGCCGGTGCCCTTGTCGGTGAATTGCGACAGGCAGCCATAGGGCTTGTTGAACAGGATCACGCGACGACGCGCGGGGCGGGGGCGCAGAGCTTTGCGGGGATTCGGGCTCATGGGGCGGGGCGCCTTGCTTCGAAGAAAGCGCGGAGGAGCGCTTCGGCCTCCGCGCCGCCGATCCCGTCATAGACTTCCGGGACGTGGTGGCATTGCGGATGCGCGAAGACCCGCGCGCCATGGGCCGTGCCGCCCGATTTCGGGTCCGACGCGCCGTAATAGAGCCGCGCAATCCGCGCATGGGCGATGGCGCCCGCGCACATCGCGCAGGGTTCGAGCGTCACGTAGAGATCGCAGCCGGTCAGCCGTTCCGCGCCGAGCGCGCGATGCGCGGCACCGAGCGCCAGCATTTCCGCATGCGCCGTGGCGTCGCGCAGCTCCCGCGTGCGGTTGCCCGCGCGCGCCAGCACCCGCCCGTCCGGGCCCACCACCACCGCGCCCACGGGCACTTCGCCCCGGGCGCCGGCGGCGCGCGCCTCCTCGAGCGCGATCTGCATGTGGCTGCGAAACTTCATATCCGCCTCCTAGCCTGTCCACGCCATGATGGACAGGCCGCGCCGGGCACGCTAGAGGCCCAGGGATGAGCGACACCTCTCCTCCCGGCGACCGCATCGCGAAAGTCCTGGCCCGCGCGGGCCTCGCCTCGCGCCGCGAGGCCGAACGCATGATCCTCGAAGGCCGCGTGGCGGTGAACGGCACGGTGATCGACCGCGCGGCGCTCAACGTCACGAGCGCCGATAAGATCACCGTCGATGGCCGGCCGCTCGACGCGCCCGAGCCGCCGCGGCTCTGGCTCTATCACAAGCCCACGGGCCTCGTGACGACCACGAAAGACGAACAGGGCCGGGCGACGATCTTCGACGACCTGCCCGAGGACATGCCGCGGGTGATGTCCGTGGGCAGGCTCGATCTCAATTCCGAGGGCCTGCTGCTCCTGACCAATGACGGCGGGATCAAGCGGCGGCTGGAGCTGCCCTCGACGGGCTGGCTGCGCCGGTACCGGGTCCGGATCAACGGCCGCCCCACCGACGCCACCTTCGAGCCGCTCCGGAAGGGCCTCGAGGTCGATGGCCGGCGTTTCCAGCCGATGATCGTGACGCTCGACCGTCAGCAGGGCGCCAATGCCTGGGTCACGGTGGGGCTGCGCGAGGGCAAGAACCGCGAGATTCGCCGCGCGATGGAGGATCTGGGCCTCAAGGTGAACCGGCTGATCCGCATTTCCTACGGGCCGTTCCAGCTCGGCCAGCTGAAACTTGGTGCGGTCGAGGAAATCCGCCCGCGGATCCTGCGCGATCAGCTCGGCCTCGAAAAGGAAGAGCCCGCGGCCCCGGCGCCCAAAAAGCCCGGACCTCCGAGGAAAGGCAAATCCGGCGGCAAGTTCGGCGGCCCGGGCCAGCCGGGAAAGCCGGGCCCTGCCGCCCCTGCGGGCGCGCGCAAGACGCGGGTCCGTGGCGGAAAGCGCGCCGCGCCGAAGCGCTGATCGGCCTGCACCGCCGTTAACCATTCATAAAGAGTCCTCAGGAATTCCCGGACGCTGCCGCGTTTTCGCCCGGATTCGCGACGAGGGTCGTGGGCATGTTGTTATCAGTGCTCGCCTTCGGCGCCATCGCCCTGTCCCTCCTCGTGATCCTGCGCAACTGGCGCATGGTAGCGGTCGACACCGCGCAATCGGTGAAATCCGGCATCGTCCGGCTCTGCACGGAAGGCCGGTCGATCTCGAACGCCTCGTTCGGGCTCTTGTGGCTGATGTTCTTCGGATTGTGTTTCGCGTGAGGTCGCCATGACCACCCTGCCTGACCCCCACAAGCCGCGCTTGGATGGCTGTCGCATGACGGCGCTGCTGCCGGTTCTCTTTCTTGCGGCCTCGCCGCTGGTCTTCTGGTTGTTCACCGGATCGCTCGGCGCGGCCCTGGGCGCGGTTTTCCATCTGGGCCTGATCGCGGCGGGTCTTGCCCTGATCGCTTCCGGCGCGCGGATCGAGGCGCGCTATCGCGTCGCCCGCACCGCGCGGCGTCCGCGCGTGCCGCGCAAGCTTTGCGGCGCAGCCATCCTCGGTCTCGCCGCCCTTCTGCTTGCGGCGAGCCAGTTCTCGACCTGGACGATGCCGGTGGCCTTCGGCTTCGCGGGCTTTGCCCTGTCGCTGCTGGCCTTCGGCCTCGATCCGATGCGCGACAAGGGCTTCGACGATCCGGACCTTCTAGCGCGCCACGCCGTGGAACGCAGCCTTGCCGAGTCGGACGCATCGCTGACCGCGCTGGTCGACAGGGTCGCGCGGCTGGACGAGCCCGAACTGACCCTGCGCATGGAGGCCGTCCGCTCGGCGATCCTGCGGCTGGTGCGCGCGCATGTCAGCTGCCCCGAAAGCTTCGCCAGTTTCGAAAAGCCCCTGACCGCCTTCATCAGCATTGCCGATGGCGAGGTGAGCGCGCTGGAGAACGGCTGGCAACAGGACAGCCACCGCGCGGCTCAGCGCTTCTCGCACCGTATCGCGGCGCTGACCGACGGCTTCGAGGCGCGGGCCCGAAAGCGCCGCGCCCGGCAAGATGCCGACACCTACGCCTTCGATGCCGACCTCATTCTCGAACGGATGCGGCAGAACAAGGCGGCCTGAGGGCCCGAAAGGCCCTCTTTTGCCTTTCCATCTGGTAACGGCGGGCGGATTTTCCTAAGTCTTGTGTGTCTTTCCGGGAAAGGGACACGGATGGCTGGGACGGGCCTGCAGAAATTCGCCTTCTTTCTTCTGATCCTCCTGCAACTTGGCGTCGCCGCCGGTATCATCGGGGGGCTCTGAGCCATGGCCCAGCGATTTGGCGGCCGCTACAGCCCCGACAGCGCCGATGACAGCAAGCGGCCGCAGGGACCGTCCTCCACCAACAGCCACGACGCCCCGCCCGCCTATGCGGGCGCGCGGGTCAATCCCGTGGGCGCGCGCGCCAATGCGATGTTCCTGCCTCCCCTCGTCCTCGCGGTCATGGCGCTTGGCGCCGGGGCGACGGGTCTGGTCGCGGGGCTTGCGGGCGCGGGCGCGATGGTCGCGGGCGCGTGGCTGCTGCGCGGCGGCCTGATCGCCGAGGCGGAATACAACAGCCGCAAGATCGCCCGCCGTCCCGCCCTGCCGCGCAAGCTGCTGGCCGCCGGGCTGGCCGCGCTCGGCACCGGGCTCGCGGCGGTGACCCATGGCGGTGGCATCCTCGAGGCCGGGCTCTTCGGTCTGGCGGCGGGTGGTCTGCACATCGCGGCCTTCGGCATCGATCCGATGGCCGGCAAGGGGCTCGAGCATGTCGATGCCTTCCAGCAGGACCGCGTCGCGCGGGTCGTGGACGAGGCCGAGGAATATCTCACGGATATGGGCGCGGCGGCCCGGCGCGCGGGCGACCGCGAGGTCGAGAGCCGGGTGGAGCGGTTCCAGACCACTGCCCGCGCCCTCATCCGCACCGTCGAGGAAGACCCCCGCGACCTGACGGCCGCACGCAAGTATCTGGGCGTCTACCTCATGGGCGCCCGCGATGCGGCGCAGATCTTCGCCGATATCCATGCCCGGTCCCGCGATGCCCGGGCGAAGGCGGATTTCCTGGCGCTGCTCGAAGACCTCGAAACCTCGTTCGGGCAGAAGACGCAGAAGCTCCTGCTCGATGCCAACAGCGATCTCACCATCGAGATCGACGTATTGCGCGACCGGCTGAAACGCGAAGGCGTGACCGTCGGCCGCACCAGTGATGATTAGGGACAAGGAACGCAGTCATGTCGGACAAGACACGCAGTGAAGCCGCCAAGGACGAAGCGGCTCTGAAGGAATTGAGCGAGAAAACTCTGCCCATGCCGAAACCGGCGGACGAGCTCGTGGCCCTCGAGAGCGCAGACGCGCCGGTCGCCGAGGAGATTCGCACCCGGATGGACGAGATCGACATGGCGGATACCAATTCGATCGTCTCCTTCGGGTCGGGCGCGCAGGCGGAGCTGCAGGAAATCAGCCAATCCATGCTGCAGGGCGTGCGCAACAAGGATGTGGGCCCGGCGGGCGACAGCCTGCGCGGCATCGTCACCACGATCCGCGGTTTCTCGGTCTCCGAGCTTGACGTGCGCCGCGAGCGGTCCTGGTGGGAAAAGCTTCTGGGCCGCGCCGCGCCCTTCGCCAAGTTCACCGCGCGTTTCGAGGAGGTGCAGGGCCAGATCGACCGGATCACCGACGAGCTTCTGCGCCACGAGCATGTGCTGATGAAGGACATCAAGTCGCTCGACATGCTCTATGACAAGACGCTGCAATTCTACGACGAGCTGGCGCTCTACATCGCCGCCGGCGAGGCGAAGCTGGCCGAGCTCGACGGCACCGACATCCCCGCCAAGGAGGCCGAGGTCTCCGCCGCGCCCGAGGGCGACCAGGTGATGAAGGCGCAGGAATTGCGCGACCTGCGCGCCGCGCGCGACGACCTCGAGCGCCGGGTCCACGATCTGAAGCTCACGCGGCAGGTCACGATGCAATCCCTGCCCTCGATCCGGCTGGTGCAGGAAAACGACAAGTCGCTGGTGACCAAGATCAACTCGACGCTCGTCAACACCGTGCCGCTCTGGGAGACGCAGCTGGCGCAAGCGGTGACGATCCAGCGCTCGACCGAAGCGGCCGCAGCCGTGCGCGAGGCCAATGACCTGACGAACGAGCTTCTGACCTCGAACGCCGAGAACCTGCGCGCGTCCAACAAGATCGTCCGGGAGGAGATGGAGCGCGGCGTCTTCGACATCGAGGCCGTGAAGAAGGCCAATGCGGATCTCATCGGCACCATCCAGGAAAGCCTGCAGATCGCCGACGAGGGCAAGGCCCGCCGCGCGGCGGCCGAGGAGGAGATGAAGAAGATGGAGGCCGAATTGCGCGACACGCTCGCCTCGGCCAAGGCCCGCCGCGACCGGACCGGCGACAACGCCGGAACCGCGGTCCCCGGACGCTGAGACGCCAGGTGGGGTCCTTGCGGACAACCGGGATCGCGGCCATCTGCGCCGCGCTCGCCCTGTCGGGCTGCGCCATGTTGCAGCCCGATCCGGGCCCGCCCGGCGTGCCCCCGCAGGCCCGCCCCGAACGTCCCGCGCCACCGCCGCCCGCGCCTCGCGCGCCCTCCGCGCGGAGTCTCGAACTGGCCGCCTATTTCGCCCGCGTCGAACGCGACCTCGTGGGTCAGGGCCTGTTGCGCACCGATGGCGGCGGGGTGGACACACCCTTCACCGACACCCAGCTCGCGCGGAATTTCGAACGCATCGCGCTGGCCGAGGAATACCGCCGCGGCGCCGGGCTGCAGGCCTCGGCGGGCGATCTCGGCCCGGTCAAGAAATGGACCCAGCCGGTGCGCGTGCAGGCGGAATTCGGCGCCTCGGTAAGTGACGAGCAACGCGCGCGCGAAGAGGCGGAGCTTGCCCGCTACGTCACGCGGCTCGCACGGGTGACCGGCCATCCGATCACCATGAGCGACGCCGATCCCAATTTCCACGTCCTGTTCATGTCCGAGGATGACAGCGCGGCGCTCGCGCCCCGGATCAAGACGCTGGTGCCCGATATCGACCCGGCCTCGCTGGCGGTGTTCGAGAACCTGCCGCGCGCGATCCATTGCCTCGTGATCGCCTTCGCGGAGGATGCGGGCGGCTACGCCTATGGCGAGGCGATCGCGGTGATCCGCGCCGAGCATCCCGGCCTTCTGATGAAATCCTGCATCCACGAAGAGGTGGCGCAGGGCTTGGGTCTCGCCAATGACAGCCCGCAGGCGCGCCCCTCGATCTTCAACGATGACGACGAGTTCGCGCTGCTGACGACCCATGACGAGCTCTTGCTGAAAATCCTCTACGATCCCGCGCTGCGCCCCGGCATGTCCGCCGATGCGGCCCGCCCCATCGTCCGCCGGATCGCCGCCGAGCTGACGGGCGAGCAGATCGCCAGCGCCTTGCCCAATTGACATCTTCGACCGTTACGGAGTGCCCCCGATGCCCATTTTCGATTTCCTGTCCGGCCAGTTCATCGACGTCATCCACTGGACCGACGACACCCGCGACACCATGGTCTGGCGGTTCGAGCGCGAGGGCCACGAGATCAAGTACGGCGCCAAGCTGACGGTGCGCGAAGGACAGGCGGCCGTTTTCGTGCATGAGGGCCAGCTCGCGGATGTCTTCCCGCCCGGGCTCTACATGCTCGAGACGAACAACATGCCGATCATGACCTCGCTGCAGCACTGGGATCACGGCTTCAAGTCGCCCTTCAAGTCCGAGATCTACTACGTCTCGACCGCGCGCTTCACCGACCTCAAATGGGGCACCAAGAACCCGGTGATGCTGCGCGATCCGGAGTTCGGCCCCGTGCGTCTGCGCGCCTACGGCACCTACGCGATCAAGGTCACCGATCCGGGGCTTTTCCTCACCGAGATCGTCGGCACCGACGGCGAGTTCACCCGCGACGAGATCAGCTACCAGATCCGCAACATCATCGTGCAGGAAGTGTCGCGCACGCTGGCCTCCTCGGGGATCCCGGTGCTCGACATGGCGGCGAACACCGCCGATCTGGGCAAGCTCGTCGCCGCCGAGGTGTCGAAGACGCTGGCCACCTACGGGCTCGTGATGCCCGAGATGTATATAGAGAACATCTCCCTGCCGCCGGCGGTGGAAAAGGCGCTCGATGCGCGGACCTCGCGCGGGATCGCGGGCAATCTCGACGATCACATGAAGTGGCGCGCCGCCGAGGCCCTGGCCGAAAGCGGCGGTGCCGCAGGCTCGGCCATGGGCATGGGCATGGGGGCCGGGCTCGGCATGCAGATGGCGGGCCGGGTCGGCCCCTGGGGCGCGGCACCCGCCGCGGCTGCCGCTCCGACGCAGGCCATGGCGCCGCCGCCCCCGCCCGTCGAACATGTCTGGCACATTGCCGAGAACGGCGCGACGAAAGGCCCGTTCAGCCGGGCGCGGCTGGGGCGAATGGCCAGCGAGGGCGGGCTGACCCGCGACACCTTCGTCTGGACCCAGGGCCAGGACGGCTGGAAGCGCGCCGAGGACGTGACCGAGCTGGCGCAGCTCTTCACCGTCATGCCGCCCCCGCCGCCGCCGGGGGTCTAACACCGCATTCCGGGGTGCCGGGGGCGCCCGGGCTTTGCGCCCCGGGACCGCACCCGATCACGACCCGATGTCGCAGGGCTTGAAACCCCGTGGCCGCGCGCGACGTGTATACGCCATGAGCCTCGCCGATCCATCCTCCCCCGCGCCGCTGCGCCACCGTCTTCACGACGCCCTGCCCGCCCGCCGCACTTGGTTGAAGGCGTTGCACGGGATGATGATCCCCCTCTTCGTGTGGTTCATGCTGGTGCAGCCGCGGGACGTGGTGCCGCTTGGCCCGGTGGCCTTCCAGTTCCACTCGATCCTCGGGCTCATCTTTGTCACGGGGGCGGTGCTCTGGAGCGCGGATTACCTCCGTCGGGGGCTTGCGGGACGGCCCGGGCCGAAGCTGTCGCCGCGGCTTCGCAGCTTCCACGGGCTCCTGCACAAGACGCTGATCTGGGGCATGGCCTTCGTCGCGATCTCGGGCTTCCTGCTGGGCCTCACGAGCCATGTGCTGCTGAAGGCCGGGGGCGTGCTGCCCATCGCGCCGCCGCTCGGCCTGCCGCTGCCCAACAAGATCATCGGCTGGCTGCACACTTACCAGTTCTACGCCCTGGGCGTCGTGGCGATGGTGCATGCGGGCTTTCACACCTGGCGGCACGTGCGGCTTCGGGACAATGCGCTCCGGATCATGGCGCCAAAGGGGCTGCATCGCTTTCTCTGACGCTCTGGACGGTTGAACCCCGCCGCGCCCGCGCGCAAAGTGCGCAGCATGCAGCCCGACACCCGGACCATAGAGACCGCGCATCGCTTCCCCTGCGAAAACTGCGGCTCCGACATGCGCTTCGCCCCCGAGGCCGGAGCGCTTGTCTGCGATCATTGCGGCCATACGGAGGACATCGCCGAGGCGGGACCGTGGGAAGGCGGCATCCGCGAGCTGGATTTCGCGCAGGCGATGAACAACCTGCTGCCCCTGCAGGACATGGAGACGACGCGGGTTTCGCATTGTCCCTCCTGCGGTGCGGATGTGGAGTTCGATCCCGACACGCACGCCGCGGAATGCCCGTTCTGCGCCACGCCGGTGGTCGCCGATACCGGGGAGAACCGCCATATCAAGCCGCGCGGCGTGCTGCCCTTCGTCCTCGACGAGGCCGCAGCGCGCGATGCCATGACCGATTGGCTGGGCAGCCTGTGGTTCGCGCCCAACGGCCTGAAGGACTATGCCCGTAAGGGCCGCCGCCTGCAGGGCATCTACGTGCCCTACTGGACCTTCGATGCGGACACCAAGTCGGCCTATGCGGGCGAGCGCGGCACGATCTACTACGAGACCCGCATGGTCCGCCGCAATGGCAAGATGCAGGCCCAGCAGGTCCAGAAAATCCGCTGGCGCCCGGCCTCGGGGCGGGTGGCGCGGTTCTTCGACGACGTTCTGGTGCTGGCCTCCACCTCGCTGCCCAAGCGCTACACCGACGCGCTGCCGCCCTGGGACCTGTCCGCGCTGGAGCCCTACCGGCCGGAATTCGTCGCGGGCTTCCGCGCCGAGGCCTATACCGTCGAGCTCGACCAGGGCTTCACCGAGGCGCGCGGCATCATGGACCGCCAGATCCTGCGCGACGTGAAGTTCGATATCGGCGGCGACCGCCAGCGGGTGCACCGGGTCGACACGGAGGTGGACGCGGTGACCTTCAAGCATGTGCTGCTGCCCGTCTGGCTGGCCGCCTACAAGTTCCGCGGGACCTCCTATCGCTTCGTGGTCAACGGGCAGACCGGGCGGGTGCAGGGCGAACGGCCCTATTCGGCGTGGAAGATCGCCATCGCGGTTCTTCTGGGCCTGATCGTCGCCGCCGCGGTGGGATACGGCGTGGCGATGAACCAATGAGCCTTGCCCCGGCATGGCCCGCCGGGATAGTTAGCGCAAACACCAGCCGAGACGGAAAAGGGGGGATGCCATGATCCTGTGCTGCGGAGAGGCCCTGATCGACATGCTGCCGCGCGAAAGCCGCGACGGCGAGCCCGCCTTCGCCCCCTATCCGGGCGGTGCGGTCTTCAACACCGCCATCGCGCTGGGGCGTCTCGGCGCGCCGGTCGGTTTCTTCAGCGGGCTGTCCACCGACCTTTTCGGCGACATGCTGGTGAACGAGCTGGGCAAGTCCCGCGTCGACACCAAGCTTGCCGCGAAAAGCGACCGGCCCACCACGCTGGCCTTCGTCACGCTGACGGACGGGCATGCGAAATACGCCTTCTACGACGAGAACACCGCCGGGCGCCTCTTGTCCGAGGCCGATCTGCCCGATCTGGACGCGGCCACGCAGGCGATCTTCTTCGGCGGGATCAGCCTTGTCGGCGAACCTGCCGCGGATGCCTATGCCGCGCTCTGTGCCCGGTCGGCAGGCCAACGGCTGGTGATGATCGACCCCAATGTGCGCCCCGGTTTTATCCGCGACGAGGCGGCCTATCGCGCGCGGCTCGCCGCGATGCTCGACGGGGCCGACGTGGTCAAGGTGTCGGACGAGGATCTCGACTGGCTGGGCGAAAGCGCCGAGAGCCTTCTGGCGCGGGGCATCGCGCTCGTCCTGATCACCCGCGGCGCCGAGGGCGTGGACGTCATCGCGCAGGACGGATCGATGCGCGTGGCCGCCGAGAAAGCCAATGTCGTCGATACGGTCGGCGCGGGGGACACGTTCAACGCGGGCTTTCTGGCCGGGCTCTCGCGGGCCTATCTTTTGTCGCGCGATGCCTTCCGGGCCGCCGATCTGTCGCAGCTGGAACCAGCGGTGCAGCTGGGCGCGAAGGCCGCCGCGATCACCGTGTCCCGCGCGGGCGCGAACCCGCCCTGGGACCACGAATTGTGAGGGCGCTGCTGCAGCGCGTCACCGAAGCCCGCGTCGAGGTGGGCGGCGCCGTGGTGGGCGAGATCGGCCCCGGGCTTCTGATCCTCGTCTGCGCGATGCAGGGCGACGACGATGCCATGGCCGAAAGGCTCGCGGCCAAGGTCGCCAAGCTGCGCATGTTCCGCGACGCGGAGGGCAAGACCAACCTGTCGCTGACCGATACCGGCGGCGCCGCCCTCGTGGTGAGCCAGTTCACGCTGGCCGCCAATACGCGGCGCGGCAATCGGCCGGGCTTTTCCAGACCCGCGCCTCCCGACGAAGGCGAGCGCCTCTATCACCATTTCGCCGCCGCGTTGCAGGCGGCGTCGATCCGCGTCGCCACGGGCCGTTTCGGGGCGGAGATGCAGGTGCATCTGGTCAATGACGGTCCGATGACCATCTGGCTCGACACCGCCGAATAGCCGCGACCGGCGCATGTGCACAGAATCGGGCAGCCCGGTCGCAAAACCCCTCCTGCGGCAAAGGCAATGCGGAAACGGACGCGGCGGGAAGAAATCCGCGAAAGACATGCGCACCCGATCTGGTGCCTCGCGTGCCTTTGCCCCTGCATGTGGGGGCCGCGCGACAAAGCGCGCAAAAGGGCGTACCAAAGCGATGACACCCATATCGGAATGTTCTTGTGGATAAGTCCGTGGGAAACCCGTCTCAGGGTTCGCGCAGCGCGTCCTTCGCCTTGTAAAGCGGCTTGAGCAGGTATTGCAGGACAGTCTTCTGCCCCGTCATCAGCTCGACCTGGGCCTGCATGCCCGGCCGCAGCGCGATCCGTGTCTGCCGTTCGGTCATGGCGGCGGTGTCGAGGCGCACGGTCACCTTGTAATGCGCCTCCCTATTCGGGTCGCGCTCATCCTCGAACGTGTCCGCCGAGACGACCTGCACCACGCCGCGCAGCGATCCCCAGATGGTGTAGTCGTAGGCCGAGAGTTTCACCGTCGCCATCTGTCCCGGCCGGACATTGGCGATGTTCTCGGGCGCGACGCGGGCCTCCACCAGCGCGGCTTCCTCGCGCGGGATGATCTGCAGAATTTCCTCGCCCGGGCGCACGACGCCGCCGATGGTCGTGACCGACAGCTTGTTCACCACCCCGTCCATCGGGCTGACCAGCACGGTCCGGTCGAGCTGGTCGCGCGCGGCGTTCATGCCCTGGCGCAGGGTGGCGAGTTCGCGCAGCGTCTTGGAATGCTCCTCGGCGCGGGTCAGCGCGGTCTGGGTGACGATCTCGTCGTGCTGGATGCGCGCATCGGCATGGGTCTTGCGGGCGCGGGTCACCTCGATCAGCGAGACCACGTTCTTGGCGTAGAGATCCTCCATCAGCTTCTTCTCGGCGGAGGCCTGTTCGAGCACGCGGCGCGCGCCCTCGGTGCGGCTGCGGTAATCGGCCTGCCGCGCTGCCAGAAGCTGCCGTTCGGAGCGCGCCATGTCGGGATTGGACCGTTCCAGATCGGCGGGAAGCGCCAGATCGCCGGCATCTGCCAGTTCCGCCTCAAGCCGCAGGCGCCGGATCTCCAGCGCGGTGATCTGATCCGAAAGATCGGTCACCGAGGCGCGGTATTCCGTGCCGTGCAGCCGCGCCAGCACGTCGCCCTGGCGCACCGCGTCGCCCTCGGCGACCAGAAGCTCGGCGAGGATGCCGCCTTCGAGGTTCTGGATGATCTGCGGCCGCGAGGAAGAGACCAGCGCCCCGTCGGCACGCACGATCTCGTCGATCCAGGCGAAGGAGGCCCAGAGGATGAAGGTCCAGACCGCGCCTGCGCAGAGCCAGATGATGAGCGACGGGCCGCGCCCGCGATCCTGCAATTGCCGCGCGATCTCGGTGCTGGTCATCGCCATGTCAGGGCCCTCCCTTGGCGGTGCGCGTCAGATGCGCGAGGACATCCTCGCGCGGGCCGTCGACCGCGACGCGTCCCTGCGCGAGGATCATCACCCGCGGGGCCAGTTGCAGGATCGGCACCCGGTGGGTAGCGATCACCGCCGTCCGCCCATCGAGCCAGGTGGCGAGGCGCGACATCAGCGTGGCCTCCAGCGTCTGATCGAGCGCGGCGGTCGGCTCGTCGAGAAGGCAGATATCGGGGTCCTGCAGCCAGAGCCGCGCCCAGCCCATGGATTGCCGCTGGCCGACCGAAAGGCCCGAGCCGCCATCGCCGATCCGCAGATCGAGCCCCTCGGGATGGGCCTTCACGAATTGACCGAGGCCGGCGAAATCGAGCGCGGCATAGAGACGGTCGTCATCGGTCTCGAGCCGCGTGAGATTGAGGTTGTCGCGCAGACTGCCCTGAAACAGGCGCACATCCTGCCCCAGATACCCGATTCCGCGCCTGAGGTCGGCGGGGTCGATCTGCGCCATCTCTACGCCATCGAGCAGGATACGCCCCTCGGCGGGTGCGTAGAGCCCTGACAGCACGCGCAGGAGCGTCGACTTGCCCGACCCGTTCGCACCGAGGATCGCCATGGTCTGCCCGGCATTGATGCCGAGTGCCGCGATATCGAGCGCGGGCGCGCCTGCGCCGTAGCGGTAACTCACGCCTTTCAGCTCGAAGCGGCCCTGCAGCCGGTCGCGGCGCAGATAGCTCCGCCCCGGCGCGCGGTCCTGCGGGGCCTCGGCCACGGTGTCGAGCATGCTCAGCGCGGTCTTGACGTTGGACCACCGCGCGAGGATGCCAGAAAGTTGCGTCAGGGGCGCCAGCGTGCGCGAGGTCAGGATGCCGGTGGCGATGATCGCGCCCACGGTGAACTCGCCCGCGAAAACAAGATAGGTGCCCGCGATTACGGCGCAGACATAGGTCGCCTGCTGCACGCCCTGCGCCCAGATCGTCAGGTTCGCCGAGAGCCGCCGCTGTTCGGAGGATTTCAGCGATTGCACCGCGACGAGCTCTTCCCAGAGCCGGGCGAAACGGCCCTCGGCGCGGGCGCCCTTCAGGGTATCGAGCTCGCTCACCACCTCCTGCAGCAGGCGCGATTGCTTGACGCCCGCGCCCTGCATCTCTTCGGTCAGGCGCATCATGCGGCGCTGCAGGAAAAGCCCCGGCACCACCATCAGGAGCGCGCCCGCGACCAGCACCCAGACGACGCTGCCCGCGATCGAGGTAACGAGAACCAGGAACAATAGGATGAACGGGACATCGGCGAGCGCGCCCACGGTCGAGGCGGTGAAAAACTCGCGCACCGCACCGAATTCGCGCATCGCCGAGAAAAGCTGCGCGGGATTCTGCGCCGCCTGTTCCGAACGCATGCCCAGAAGGCGGCTCATCAGTGTTTTCTGCACACCCAGCTCGATCTGCCGCCCGGCCCCGTCGAGAAGCTGCCCGCGCGCGGATTTGAGCGCGCATTCGAGCATCAGCGCCAGCCCCGCGCCCGCCGCCAGAACCCAGAGCGTCGCCACGGATTGATGCGGGATCACCCGGTCGTAGACCTGCAGCGAGAAGAGCGCGACCGCCACGGCCAGCATGTTCGCGACGAAGGAACCCAGCGCGATCTCCGCGAAGGGCCGCTTGAAGCGGGCGAACTCGCCCCAGAACCAATGGCGTGTCTCGGACCGCGCCGCGTGGCTGTCGGACAGGCGCGCGACCGGCGCTTCGGCGCTCACATATTGTCCGGTGTAGTAGGATGTGAAGTCGCCCCGCGGCACATCAACCTGCCGGTCCGGGGCGTCCGCCTCGTAGAGCGTGACCGCGCGGTCGGTGACGCCGAGGATCAGCACGACCTGTCCGGATGTCATCAGGGCCAGCGCTGGCAGGGCGCGCGGATCGGGCGATCCGGCCCGCGTCTCGGCCAGCAATCCCGCGGCCTCGCAGCCCGCCCGAAGCGCGTCGGTGCCGTAGCTCTCGGTCGGGCCCGCACGGCGCTGCAGGGCCTCCGCGATATCCGCGCGGGCGGGTTCCAGCCCGCGCTGCTGCGCCAGAAGCCGGATCAGATCGGCCCGCGCCCGCGCCTTGTCGGAAAGCGGATGCGCGCGTCCGGGCATGTTGGCGGCAACTTCCGGCCCGGCGGCGATCAGCGCGTCGCGCGCGCGCCCGGCCAGGGCCACGACGCGGGCGGCGGTGGCGGTCATATGGCCGCCCCGTCGGCCAGAACGCCGCGAAGCCGCGCCAGCGCGACCTCGGCCCGGGCGTGGTCATATTTCAGCCGCAGCGCGCGGGCGGTGGCGTCAGCGAAGGTCTCGTAGACGCCGACCACCTCCATGACCCGCCGCTGGCCGCCTTCATATTGCCGCTGAAAGAGGTCGAGCGTGGTCTTGGCCTGCCGCGCGAGGTCCTGCGCCTCCGCCACCTGCCGCTCGAGCGCGGCGATCTCGCGCAGGAGCCCCGCCTCCTCGCGCGCCGCCTCCTCGCGCGCGGCAAGGATGCGTTCCTCGGCGGCGGTGATGCTGGCCTCGGTGGCCTTCAGCGCAGCACCCGTCCCGATCCCGACGCCGTTCGGCAACGCCGCGGTCAGCCCGCCCTGCCCGCTGCGCGCGCTCGCCTCGAAGCCGAGACCCGGCAGGAACCCCGACCGGGCGATCCGCGCCTCGGCCTCGGTCTTGTCACGGTCGGCCCGGGCCATCAGAACGCCGAGCGGCGTCGCGTCGGCCACAGGGCCCGACAGCGTCCCGATGCCCCGGATGTTGCCCGCCCCGTCCGCCATCTGCGCAAGCTCGGCCTCGGCGCGGGCGGCATCCTCGGTCGCGCGGTCGCGGTCGGCGGCGATATCGGCAAGTTTCTGGCGCAGCACCACGAGGTCGGAACGGTTCGAGACACCGCCCTTGACCCGTTCGGACATCACCCATTCGAAATGCGCCATGTCCTTGTGCGCGGCGGCGAAATGCGTCGCGGTCTCGCGCCCCTCGGCGGCGCGGATCTGCAGGCGAAGCGCGTCGGCGACGCGGGCATTGGTGCTGTCTGAGAGCCGCACGGCTGCGCGTTCGACCTCGGCGCGGGCAAGGTCGCGCTCGGCCCGTTTGCGGCCGTTGTCGAACAGGACCTGGTTGAGCACCAGATCGGCCACCACATCGCCCAGCGCGCTGAGCGACACGGTCGGCCCGAGCGTCGGCAGCCAGTTCCAGTCGGCCGCGCGGGCGCGCAATTGCGCCACTTCCAGTTCCGCCGCCTCGACCCGCGCACCCGACGCGAGGACACGGCCCGCGATCTCGGCATAGGGCGAGCCGGGCTCGAGGACCGAGCGGCGCGTCGCGAGTTCGGCGATGATCGGAGAGGCGGCGTCGGATCGGTCGCGATCCTGAGCGCCGGTCGCGCTGGTCCCGTCGGTTTCTGGGGCGAGACGGCGCATCGCCGCATCGGGGCCGGTGGCAAAGCGCGTCGTGAGGTCCGACAGGCCCGACATCCCGGGCATGGCCGGGAACGGCGTGCCGCCGCAGCCCGCAAGGCCCAGAAGCGCCCCGCCCAGAATGATCGCCGTCGCACTCGCCCGCATCTCGTTCCTGCCCCTTCCTGCCCGCGAGACACGGCGCGCCCGTCGCGCCGCGCCAAGCATCGGGGTCAGATCACCACGTTGGTGATGTCGTCCTCGATCTGTACCGTCGCATCGCCCAGAACGAAGACGTTGAAGGTCTGTCCGTCCTGCGTGGTCTGCCCCACCGCCTGTGCGCCGGTGATCGTCACCGTGTCGTCGACACCGCCGGTGATGGTCACCGTGTCGGTGCCCTGCGCCAGCGCAGTCACCTGCGCCTCGGTCAGGGTCAGCTGGCTGTCCTCGGCGAATTGCAGGTCGATGGTCTCGATCTCGAAGGCGCCGAGCGTCTGGGCCAGCGCATCGGTTATGCCCACCTGGTTGGTGAGCGGATCGTCGACCACGTGCAGCGTGCCTGCGACATTGCCCGCGGCATCGGTGGCGGTCACCACGAGGTGCGATCCGTCCGGCACCGTCTCGTCGAAGAAATACGAGGTCTCGCCCCGCGCTGCGATATCGAAGGAGGTAAAGCCGACCGCGCCGACCGACCCGTCCGCCTCGATATGGCCGATCTGGATCGCGTCGTCCGTCATCTCGAGCGAGACGCCGGTGAGGCCGGTATGGTTGCGGGTATAATCCGTCACTTCCGGGCTTTCCGGGATCACCGTGTCGAAGGACAGAACCGTGCTTTCGCTGCGGGTATTGCCCGCCGCGTCGGTCGCATCGAGCGTTACCGTCGCGTCCAGCTCGCCCGCGGGCAGGTCAGATGCGGCGATGGTGACGCTCCAGTTGCCCGCCGCATCGACGCTGGCGGCATGGGATATGCCGTTCAGGGTGACGATCAGGGTCGAGCCGGGCTCGACCACGCCGGTCAAGGTCAGGCCCGCCGCGGCCTCGGCGGCGTTGACCACGCCGTCGCCCGCGATGGGTGCGGCTGCGAAGGCCAGTCGGTCGACCTCGGTATCGACGAGGAAGCTCGCGGCGGTCTGGGTCTGGTTGCCCGCGGGGTCGATAGTGGAAACGAGCGCCTGCGCGGTGTAGGTGCCCGGCGCGATCTCGCCAGCGGCGAAGCTGGCCGTCCAGTTGCCGTTCTGATCGACGCTGGCGGGGCGCGTCACGCCACCCACGCTGACCAAGACGCTGCTGCCCGGCTCGGTCGTGCCGCTGAGGGCTACGCCGCTTGCGGCCTCCGCCGCATTGACCACGCCGTCGCCCGCGACCGGTGCCGTCGAGACGGCGAAGTTCTGCACCTCGGTGTCGATCTGGACGCTATCGGTGCGCACCAGCGTGTTGCCCGCAGCGTCGGTGATCGTCGCGGTGATCTGCGCCTCGTAGGTGCCGGGCGGGATGTCGCCCGGGGCGAAGGTCGCCGTCCAGACACCGTTCGCATCGGTCGTGACATCCCGGCTCACCCCGCCCAACGTCACGGTGACCAGCTGGTTGGGATCGGAAGTGCCCGTCAGGGTCACGCCATCCGCCGCTTCGGCGGCGTTGACCACGTCGTCGCCCTCAACCGGCGCCGCGCTGATCGTGAGCTGGCCCGCGACGGTATCGACGGTGACGCTCTGGGTCAGGGTTTCGGTATTGCCCGCCGCATCGGTGGCGGTGGCGATAATGTCGTAGCTGCCCTCGCCCGCGGGGATCGCCGAGGGCGGAACCGTCGCGGTCCAGCTGCCATCGGAGGCCACGGTGACGGGCACCGAAGTGCCCGCGAAGCTGAGCGTGACGGTCGAGCCCGGCTCGGTCGTGCCGGTCAACGTCAGGCCCTGCGCCGCCTCGGTCGCGTTGACGACGCCATCCGCGCCGCCCGGCGTGGACGTATGAGCGAAATCGGTGACCAGCGTGTCGATCTCAACGCTGCCGGAGGTCGTCGTGCTGTTGCCCGCCGCGTCGGTCGCCGTCGCGGTCACGTCGAGCGTGGTCTCGCCCTCGGGCAGATCGGCGGCGGCGTAGCTGACGCTCCAGCTGCCATCGGCGGCAACGGTCGCGGTTCTGGTCGTGCCCGCGAGGGTGACCACGACGGTCGATCCGGGCTCGGAGGTGCCGGTCAGGGCGACGCCCGCGGCGCGTTCGGCGGCGTTGATGGTGCCGTCTCCGCCCATGGCGGCGGTGTCGGCGGTCAGCGAGATCTCGGTATCCACGACGATGGTATCGGTGATGACCGTGACATTGCCCGCCGCGTCGGTGGCTGTGACCGTCACCGATTGCGTATAGGTGCCCGCGCCGATCACGCTTTCATCCAGATCGAGCGTCCAGCTGCCATCGCTCACCACCGCGTCATAGGCGGTGCCGTCGATCTCGACGGTGACGGTGGATCCGGGTTCGACGCTGCCCGACAGGGTGATGCCGCCCGCCTGCATTTCCGCGTTGACCAGCGTGCCGCTGCTTTCGGTGCCGTCCTGCACCTCGACCGCGGGCGCGGTGACGTCGATATCGTAGCTCGCGCCGTTCAGTTCGGTAATGCGGCCATCGGGATCGGTGACGGTCGCGGTGACGGTGTAACTGCCATCTTCGGGGAAGGCGTCGCCGTCGAAGACCACGCTCCAGGAGGCATCATCCGCCGCGACGGTCTCGATCTGCTGACCGCCCACGGTCACGATGACGGTCGCGCCGGGCTCGGCGATGCCGGAAACGGTGATCTCCTGGGCATCGTCGCCGTAGATGGTGACGCTTTCGCCCGCGTCGTCGATGGACGGATCGATGGGCCCGCTGCCGCCGCTTGCGCCGCCGCCGCTGCCGTCCTCATCCTCGGCGCCCAGCACCGCGGCTCCGACCGCCGCCGCGCCGGCCGCAACGCCAAGACCCGATCCGCCCGCCAGCGTGGTGCCGAGCAGGCTCGTCGCAAGCATCGAGGTCTCTTCATCCTCGGAGGTCACGACACCGGCCATGGCGACCGGCGTGTCGAGGAAGATCAGTTCGTCATTCGGGCTCCATTTGCCGAAGGTCTCCGTGGGCCCGTAGCTGGCAAGCAGCAGCCCGTCGCCGGTCTCGGTCAGCACGACTTCCGACAAGGAACCGCCCGCGCTGAGGAACAGCCGCGCGCCCTCGGCGGTGAAGTAATCCTCGATGACGATGGTCTGGCCATCGGCCAGCGCGATCACCAGATCCCCGGCGTCGCGCGTATAGCCGCGCAGACTGGACGGCGAGACGTTGAGCGAGATGGATTGTCCGGGTTCCGCTTGAAGGGCAAAGGCCTGGCCGTTGCTGACCAGAGACGTGAACTGCACGTCGCCCGCAGGGGCGCGCACAGCGATATCGATCGCTTGCATTATGTTTACCGCTCTTGCCTCGGCGGCGATCTCTTTTGCGGATCGCCTGCATTGTTATTGTCCGCGTGATAGCGGAATCACGCTCATGGCGCTACAAAATTTCGCCACATTTCTGTGCAGCCCGCTTTTCCAAAGCCGCTGTTGTGAAAATCCAACATTTTTCGGAACGTGATTCGCAAAAAGATAATATCGCGTTTTCAGGGGCCTGCAGGGACGCCGGCGTCACATCAGCGGTCTTGGGGCAACGGCGCTTTCGTCGATCAAGCCCACTTCTTCCAGCTCGCCAATATCGGGAACCGACAGGCGCCCGTCGGCCCAGCTGACCAATTGGCGGTCCCGGAGACGCGCCAGCGTCTTGTTGGTATGGACAAGCGACAGGCCCAGCGCATCGGCCAGATGCTGCTGGCGGAAGGGAAAGGGCACGGTGATCCCGTCGCGCATCTTCAGCGCCTCGAGCCTGCGGAAACTGCGCGCGAAGGCCCATGCGATCCGCTCATAGGCCGATTTCTGGCCCACCGCGGCGAGTGCCTCGCCGAGGAAGCGCTCCTCTCCCGCCGCGATCCAGGTCAGATCGAAGGCCCGCTCCGCGTGGTTGCGGAACAGCGTCCAGAGCTCGGTGCGGTTGAAGACGCACAGGGTCATGTTGGTGACGGCCTCGACCGAATGGGTCTGCTGGTTCATCACGCCCGCCTGCAGGCCGATGAAGTCGCCCGGCAGCACGAAGCTCAGCACCTGCCGCTTGCCTGAGGCCAAAAGCTTGTAGCGCATCCCGAAGCCCGACAGGGCGGTGAACAATTGCGGGGAGTTCGATCCTTCGGAGAGCAGCGGCGTGCCGGCCTGCAGCGTCATCTCGCCAATCTTGAAGCTCTCCATGAAGGCGACCTCGTCGTCCGTCATCGGCTTGAAGAGCGGCATCTTGCGGATCGGGCATCTGGCGCATCGGATCGACATCGAAAAAACCTATAACGCTATGTCATAGTTTAATGCGGACGCTGCCGGTCTGTTCCATGACGCTACACAGAACATGGCAGGACATCCCGGCGGGTCCATGACGGCACGGGGCGGCGGAGCGATCTGCGCGTCCCGAGGCCGGTTTCGCCGGGGCAACGTTCTGCCAAAGCCATCCGCGTCCGTTTCGGCGGCGCGCGGGCGAACTTCCGGAGGCTCATGCCGATCGCCGGGCTGAGGGGCCATGGCGGTTGGTGCTTTCGGAGGCGCAAGGGTCGCATCCCGCCGGTGCGGCCCTTGTATTTTTTCTGGATGCCCGGACCGGCCCAGCGTCAGGACGCCTTCAGCAGGTCGCGGACAACCGGTTCCTTCAGGGGTTTCTTGTGCAGGGTCTTGAGAAGCTGGGCGAGATCCTCCTCGACCACGCGGCGCGCGGCGTCCTTCGGGGTGAACCACCGCCGCTTGCGCTGGCCCTTTTCCTTCCAGCGCCGCTTCAGCTTTTCGACGATCATCGGGTAGACCCGCACGGTGCAGGGAATGACCGAGCCGTCGCCGAGGATCTTGGTGTAGCGATAGGTGCCAATCTCGTCCGAGCCGATGAACCCGACCGCGCCCGCTTCCTCGAGGGCTTCGATCTCGGCGGCGCGCCACGGCTTTTTGCCGTCCATCTCCCAGCCCTTGGGCATGACCCAGCGCCCGGTATCGCGCGAGGTGACCATCAGCACCTCGACATTACCGTCCTTCTTGATCCGAAGCGGCAGGGCCGCGATTTGCTCGCCTTCAACGGGCATGGCTTCAATGCCTTCTTATTTGCTCCAAGGTTAACAAATAAAAGGGTTTCGTCAACGAATCATTAAATTTCAGGTTGAATCCCAATCAGGTAGCCCGCTTCCAGCACCGCGATCAGGGGCGCGGGGGTCAGCGGCCGCAGAAGCGCGTCCGGATCGCACTCCGCGGGCCGGTATGTCCCGTCGGACCATTCCCACCATGCCCCGTGCCAGCGCAACAGCGCGCGGCGTTCGTCGGGCGTCGCGAAGACCCCGGCCGGCACCGCACCGGCCCGCAGGCGACGATCGGCGGTCGTGTCGCGCCGCGCGGCATGAAGGCGCTCATCCATCTCGCGGGCCCGCGGTGTCGGCCCGGCCTCGGGAAAGGCCCGCGCGAAGGCGGCGCGGAACGCGGTATAGTCGGAGCGGCGGCATTCGGCGCAGGGCCGGTGACCCGCCGCCAGCGCCACAGCCTCGTCCGAGAAGAAAAGCTCGGTATAGCTGCCCGGCGCCATGACCGTCCGTTGCCGGCCCTTGAAGTCCAGAAGGCAGGTGATCCAAGCCTTGCCCGCCCAGCGCGCCCGGCCAAGCGTCCTATCTTTGCCGTGCAGCCGCCCGCGATTGCCCATCGCGCCGCCCCGCCACGCGGCGGCGACGATCTCTCCGAAAGGTGTCACGCGGTTCTGGAGGGGCATGGATAGGGTCCGGTTCAGGGGCGGGATGGGTGCCAGGCTGCGCCCCGTTTGCGGCACCGCCTGGGGCAGCTTGGCGGGTCCGGAGGGAGGTGTCAAAGACATGGGTCGCGTCGCGTAATCAGATATTTGTGCAATATCTCGTCTCGCGTCGGTACGGCAGCTCGCGAGCGCTTGACAGATCGCCTGCGCGCAGAAGCTGCGGTGTGCACACGTGCCCCTACCCCCAAAGGCGCTCGTTAAGCCGAGCCTCTGTAGACCGGATTTCCGTCATTCGGACGGACCCACTCGGCGCGAGCGTATATGGGTCCTGAAGCGGCCCCCAGCCCCCCCCCTCGCTCCGCGGCTGCCGAAAAATGGCATACTGATTTTGTCGGGTTTTCTTTTCCGACGGTTTTTATAGGATATCGTGAGCGGGAACAGGGGATTCGGATGATGTGGCACGCGCGCGAATTTGAGACCGAGGCCGAGGACGCCGTCGACGTGAGCTTTCTGACTGCGGAATTGCTGAACGAGATCGGCGAGCTGTGCTGCCCGTCCCTGTCGGGTTACGTGGAATACATGATCGATCGCTGGTCGCAGCAACCGGCTCCGGGCGCGTCATGATCGTCTGTCACTGCACCGGCATCCGGTCGGCCGACATCCGCTCCGCCATCGACTGGATGCGCTCATCGGACCCGGACACGATCATCACGCCAGGCAAGATCTATCGGGTCCTCGGCAAGAAGGCGGAATGCGGAGGCTGCCTGCCCCTGTTCATCGAGACGATGTCGTCTTGCCCGAGCCTCGGCGTGCCCGCGGAATTGACGAACATGCGTTCACAAAAAGCAGCGTCCAAGAGGAGGTCCAAGTGAAGGGCGACGACAAGGTAATTGAATATCTGAATGCGGCATTGCGCAGCGAATTGACCGCCGTCAGCCAGTACTGGCTGCATTACCGGCTTCAGGAAGATTGGGGCTTCGGCCGGATCGCCGCGAAATCCCGGGTAGAGAGCATCGAGGAGATGCATCACGCCGACAAGCTGATCGCGCGCATCATCTTTCTGGGCGGGCATCCGAACCTGCAGAAGCTCGACCCCTTGAGGATCGGCGAAACCCTGAAAGAGACGCTCGAGGCCGATCTTGCCGCGGAGCACGACGCCCGCACGCTTTATATCGAGGCGCGCGACCATTGCGAAAGCGTCAAGGACTACGTGTCCAAGGACCTGTTCGAGACCCTGATCGCCGACGAGGAAGGCCATATCGACTTCCTCGAGACGCAGCTCGAGCTTCAGGCCAATATCGGGGACGCAAATTACGGTTTGCTTCAGGCAAAATCGGCGGACGAAGCCGAGACCGAGTGACAATCGTCCGCTTCGAACGCGTCCCGTCGTTAGCGATGGTTGCCAAGGAATGTGCCGGTGGTTCGATCCGCCGGCACCGTTCGGGCTGGGTTCCATCGGGGCGAAGTTCGCTGTTTGCCGGGACGGGTCCTCCCGTCAGACGCTGACCACAGCATCGCCAAATTGCGGCTGCCGATATCGCTTGTCGGGTGGCCGATGAGCCACGTGCCGTCTGCGCTTCGGGACAGGCCGCTCGGTTTGTGGTTCGGCGTCAGCTGGCTCCACGGGACGACCGCCCTTCCGGGCTGCAAGCATCAAAGCTCCGAACATCGGAAAGAGCCGCGGCCCGCACCGATCAGGCCGCCCCTGATTGCTGTCCCGCCGCCGCGTGAAGTCGATGGATGAGTTCGACCTGCCCCGAGACGCCCGTCTTGAGGTAGATCGCGCGCATATGCGAGCGCAGCGTCGACTTGCTGACAGTCAGGATTTTCGGGATCTCGTCCGGCAGGTTTCCCTCGAGGATGAGCGAGCAGATACGGAATTCGCAGCGCGTCAGTCCCGCGGGGTTTTCGGGGTCGAGGATATGCGCCTGAAGTGGGCGGGCATCGGAAATGCTGAATGGCCGGCCGTTCAGAATACCTTCAATCTTGCCCTGCGCCCGCTTTTTCCAGGATTGCGTGAATACCGGCCCCATAGTCGCGATCAGGTTTCGATCCGCCGACGGCACGGGATTTGCGAAATGCAATTCGAGAAAATCGGTATAGGCGTCGTTGGTCCCTATTACGACGACCGCGACGTCTGCGAGGCCGGCCTCTTCCAACATCTCCGCGGTATCGCTTTCGCATCTCGTTTCACTGAGATAGCTGACGCTGCCGATCCTCATGGAGTGGATAAGGTCGCCCAGATGCCATGCCGCGTAGCTTCGCACGGCGCGCGAGAAGAGCTTACGGTCGGTTCTGTCGCGCCGCCCGATCAGGCGGGTTTGATCCCGACGACGGCTGCGGCGCGATATCTGTGCCGTCTCCGCCGAATACAGATCACATAATTCCGTCAGAACATTCTCGAAATCATCGCTGCCATTGATGGCACGGACCCAATCAGCCACCAGCGCAAAGGAATGACGGGCTTTTTCGCCGTCTGAAAAAAAATAACTCGAACTCGTCATCTGCAGTCCCCGATGCAGCCGACCAACGGGATGAAGAATGTGGGCATAATTGGGTCTAAATAAAGAAAATTTTTACCAATTTGTGCAACTGGGGCATCCGCGCATCACGGAAATATCCCTTAACATACTGTTTCTAATTGATTTTTACGAAAGACACGCCATACCGCCCTACATCTTCCGCATTTTATCGGATTGTGGATAAGTCTGTTCAAAACGCTAAGAGCGTATCGCTTTTCGCATCTATCGCGCCCGAATCACTCCGGCATCCGAGCGAATCGACTTGGCATTTCCGTTTAGTTTTTAGCCATTTATCCATCATGGCCAGGCAAGAGAACACGCCAGAGTTGTAAACGTCGGCCTTTAGGGCGATGCGGAGTCATTCTGCACGGGATTACGCTGGATGCAGATTTTCGGCATCTGCGGCCGGATTTCGGAAACCGGCGCCAAGAGCGCATCATCACCAGAGTATTGGGGGACCAAGTATGTTTAAATTTCTCAAAGCCTTCCAGAAGGACGAATCCGGCGCAGCGATGGTCGAGTACGCCATCGCCCTTCTCGTGGCCGCAGCCATCGGCACGGCCACCTTTACGCAGATGGGCACGTCTGCAGCAACCAACGCAACCAATGCTTGCAACGTTATCTCCAGCAGCAACGCCAACTGCTGATCCTGAATTACTAGGAAACCGCCATTCTGGCGGTTTCCGAAACCATCAAGTTTTTATTCACCCAGATTGAAGCAGGTGCGAAATGAAACTGAGATCCTTCGCCACTTTTTTCCTGGGCATTTCGATCGCCGGGGCCGGAGCCTTTACCGCGACACAGATAAACATGGCACCAACGGCTGCCACCGCGATGCCCGGGGTCGGCATGGTTGCGATCGTCACGGCTCAGACTGAAATCGCCTATGGCGAACCGCTGGATCCCGCGATGCTGACGTTGCGGGCCTGGCCGGAGAACGCGGTGATCGAAGGCAGTTTCACCGATATCACGACCATTTTCGAAGACGGCACGCGGCGCACGCTGAGCCGCATCTTCCCGGGCGAGCCCATCCTCGCGGCCAAGCTGTCCGCGCCGAACGAGCGCGTCACGATCGTGCAGAAGCTTTCCGCGGGCCATCGCGCCGTCTCGATCAGCATTGATGCCGCGACCGGCGTGGGCGGTTTCGTGACGCCCGGCGACCGGGTCGATATCGTGATGACCGCGGGCTCCGGGACAGAAATCCGCGCCGTGACGGTGCTGCAGAACATCCGCGTCGTGGGGATCGACCAGATCTCCGAGGAACAACGCGACAAGCCCATGGTCGCGCGCACGGTCACCGTCGAGGTGACCCCGGAGGACAGCCAGCGGCTGGCCCTCGCGCAGCGCGCCGGACGTCTCAGCCTCAGCCTCCGCGAGCTCGATGCGCCGGATTTCCAGCCGATCAGCCAGATCGGCTTCTCGGATCTCTTCGCGGTCTCGACCGTCGAGGAGCCCGCATCGGAAGACGAGGCGGCACCGCAGCCAGTGCTGCGCCGGCCGAGCATCCTGCTGCGCCGCGGCACGGATGATGCCGAGGAGATCTTTCTGAAATGATCCGCCCGGCCCGCCATATGCTTGCAGGATCGGTCCGCTTCCTGCGGGACGAGGCCGGCAGCGTTCTCGTGCTCTGGATGAGCGCGTTCGTGGCGGTTCTGGGCCTTGCCGCGCTGGTCTTCGACATGGGGCGCGTCCATGTCGCCCATGCCGACCTGCAGCGCTTCGCCGACCAGGTGGCGCTGGCCGCCGCGGGCGAGCTCGACGGGCAAAGCGACAGCATCACCCGCGCGACCAATGCGGCGGCGCAGATGATCTCGACCCCGCAGGCCTTCGGGGGCGATGGCACGCTTTCGGGCGCGGCGGATTATTCCCTGACATTCCTCGACGGGCTGCCCGCCAGCGATACCGCTTCGGTCACACCGTTCGTGACGACCGATCCGCGGCAGGCTTGGCTGGTGCAGGTGGTGGCGACGCCTGCGACGCTCGACCCGATCTATCTGCGGGCGACCCGGGCGCTGACCGGCGCCAGTTCCGCGGGCCAGGCCACGGTCGCGGCGGAGGCAATCGCGGGCTTCACCATGGAAGCCTGCGATATCACGCCGCTGATGTTCTGCGCGCCCTCGGGCTGGAGTGCCACGCAAAGCGCCACCATCGGCGACCAGATCCTCATGCGCTCGGGCGGACAGGGCAGTGCCTGGGGGCCGGGCGATTTCGGCTTTCTCGACACTTCCTCGGCGGCCCTCGGGTCGACATGCAACGGGCTGAACGGCGCGAAACTGATCGGATGCCTGATCGGCGCCGAGGAAAACGTCACGCAATGCTACACCCAGAGCGGCGTCACGACGGAACCGGGCCAGAAGGTCGGGCTGGAAAACTCCGCCTTCAATGTCCGCTTCGATCAGTTCCACGGGGTGATGTCACAATTCAGAACCGACGCGGCCTACACGGTCGCCCCGAACATCATCTCGGGCAAGGTTCCGCAGAACAATGCCTGCGGCTGGAACAACCCCCAGCCCTCGACAGACACGATCGGCCTGCCCCATGACGATTGCTTCGGATCGGGCGGCTGCACCCGGTTCGGTGACGGAAGCTGGGACTACGACGCCTATATCGACACCAACCACGGGGACGGGAACGGCGTGCTCGACATCGGCGAAGACGCGCATCTGACGCCGCATATCCCCACGGCCTATGCGGGCACGCGCTACGGCGTCTACCTGGCCGAAATCGAATACGCCAAGACCGCGGGCCTGCCGGGCGGCGCGATCCTGTCGGGCCGCGACGAGACCGGGATCGCGCAATGCTCGTCCAACGTCTCGACGGACCCGAAACGGCGGGTTCTGATCGCGGCGGCCATTGATTGCGTCGCCAACCCCATCAACGGCGCGACCACCAACGTGCCCGTGGCGGAGTTCGTCGAGATCTTCATGACCGAACCCGTGGGTGCCGGTAGCGGATCGCCCGCCACCTTCGATCTCTGGGTCGAAGTCATCGGATCGGTGGGCGTGTCGGGCTATGGCGGCGCGGGCGCGGGCGGCGTCTTCCGCGACGTCGTGCAGTTGTACCGGTGAACGTCATGGGTCCTGCACGCATCTCCAGGATCATCCGTTTCCGCCGCTGCGAGAGTGGCGCCGCCTTGGTGGAATTCGTCCTGTGTCTGCCGCTGATGATCCTGTTCTTCGTCATCCTGATCGAGTTCGGGCGCATCTTCTGGGCCTATCAGGCGACCACCGCCGGGGTGCGCGATGCCAGCCGCTACCTCGCACGGGTCGCCGCGGTCGATATCTGCCAGACCGGCGGCAACCTCAACACCTATGCGGCGCAATTGCGGACCATGATCGAGACGGACCGCGCGGGCAATTCGGTGCTTCCCAAGCAGGTCACCGTCGACACCGTGACCGCATCCCATGCCTGCGTCGCCGGCACCTTCCGGGTCTCGCCCGCCCCGGTCGCCACCGTCAGCGCCCAGGTCACGATGCAGATGCCGCTGGGCGCGCTTTTCGGCATATTCGGCAATCCCATGTCCAGCGTGACGACGGACATCTCGAATTCCGCACGGATTTTCGGGACATGAGACCTCTGGCCGGCATAACCGCCCTGCGGCGCTTCGGACGCGACGAGGATGGCGGCGCGATGGTCGAATTCGCGATCGTGGTCTCCGTGTTCTTTCTGATGTTCTTCAAGATCCTCGATTTCGGCATCTTCTCCTCGACCAACCTGAATGCCGAGAAGATGACGCAGCTCGCCGCACGCATGGCGACGGTGCGGCCCGCGGCCTGCTCGGGTGTGCCCGAGCGTATCGCGCGCGGCACCGCGACGCCGCCGCCGCGCTTCGGCACGTCCTGCCGCGCCGTGGCCGGGGCCTGCGCGACGGTGGCCACGGTCACCTGCACGGCCGACGCGACCGACGCCACGGCTGCGGAGATCTGGGCGCGCATCTCGCCCGCGCTGCCCGGCACGGTCACCATTTCCGACCTGAGCTTCACCTACGCGCACGATGCCACGCTGGGATATCTCGGTGGGCCCTACACGCCGATCGTCACCGCCGAACTCACGCTGCCCGCCTTTTCCTTTGCCGCCCCGATCGGCGCCATGGCCACTCAGATCAGCGGTGGCGCATCGGGTTTCACCGGCACGCCGCAATACAGAACCATCAGCATTTCGATACCGGCCGAAGACCTCGCGCTCGGTACCAACGGTTAGGAGAATTTCCATGATCCATGATCGCGACATTTCAGATCAAATTCTCTTCGTGGGACCGGAGGACCGCGTGCCCAAACTGCGCCGGCTGTCGCTCGTGGCCTCGGGGCAAAGCGACCTTGGCAAGCTGGATCACCGCGAGATCGGCCAGGGCGTGCGCTGCGTGCTCTTCACGACCGATGGCTGCGACGCCGACCTCAAGGCAATCAGCGCGCTGAAATCGGCACGCAGCGGAATGCTCGATCTCGTCGCCCTCTGCGACAAGGACCTGCCGCTGGCGCGGGTCCGCGCGCTGACCGCCGCGGGCGCGTCCGAGGTCCTGGATTCCTCGATGTCCGCGCAAGAGATCGAGACCGCGCTTCAGGTTCTGGCGGCGCGCAGCCTGACCGTGCCGGCGCAGCCCGCACAGACCGCCAAGGCCACGGTGTTCGCCATCGCCCAGGCGCGGGGCGGTGTCGGTGCCACAACCGTCGCCGTCAATCTGGCCGTCGCATTGGCGGCCGGAGAGCGGCGCGGCGAGACCCCGCGCGTCGCGATCCTCGATCTCGACCTGCAGTTCGGCAATGTCGGCACCTATCTCGACGTCGAAGACAATGGCGGGCTTCTGGACCTCATCGCCCATTCCGGTGTGCCCGATGCGGGCAGGATCCTTCAGATCGTGCAGACCAGCGCGCATGGCGTCGACGTCATCACCGCGCCCTCGGTGTTCGTGCCGCTGTCCTCCTTCTCGATCGAACTGGCCTGGGCCATCGTGGAGACCCTGAGGGCGCGCTACGATTACCTGATCATCGATCTGCCACATGCCGCGCTCGATTGGGTGGGGCCGGTGGTCGAGGATGCCAGCGCCCTCGTGCTGGTCTCGGACAGCTCGGTGCCCTGCATCCGGCATGCCAAGCGGCTGTGCGATCTTTACCGCGAAACCCGCGTCGCCCTGCCCATCGAATTCGTGATGAACCGCGAGAAGCGGCACTTCTTCAAGACCGAGACGACGCGGGACGCCGAGGAGCTTCTCGGCGTGCAGGTTGCGGCCTGGCTGCCCGAAGACACCGCCGCGCATCGCCGTGCGGTCGATTTCGGGCAACCGGCGGCCTGCAAGCGGACCGCCACGCGGAAACAATACCGGAAATGGGCCAAGCGCCTCGCGGCGGCCTCGGCCGGCGCCCATGAGGCCAAGCGGGAGAGTGCAGATGTTCAATGACTTCATGAGCCGAAAGCGCGAAGGCCAACCGGTCACCCCCGTCGTGCCCAAGGTGGCCGAGGCGCGGATATCGCGCGATGTCGATCCCGCGCTGCAACGCTGGCTGGAACTGAAAAGCGTGCTGCACGAGGCCCTGCTCGACCGGCTGAACCTCGCGGTCATCGACCGCGTGGAGCCCGCCGAACTCAAGCGGCAGGTCGGCGCGCTGGTCACGCAACTGCTGAACGAGCGCGGCACGAACCTGCGCGGCGACGAAGCGCAAAGGCTGGTGGAGGAGCTGATCTTCGAGGTGACGGGCCTCGGCCCGCTCGAGCCGCTGCTGGCCGATCCGACCATCGACGACATCCTCGTGAACTCCCACGAGAAGGTCTATGTCGAACGCCACGGCCAGCTGGAGCCGACCAATGTGCGCTTCCGCGACGAACGTCACCTGCTGCGCATCATCGACAAGATCGTCTCGTCCATCGGGCGCAGGGTCGACGAGTCCCAGCCCTGGGTCGATGCGCGCCTCGCCGATGGCAGCCGCGTCAACGCGATCATCCGCCCCTGCGCGGTGGACGGGCCGTCGCTCTCGATCCGGAAATTCTCGAAACGGCCCTACTCGCTCGAACGGCTGGTCGCGGCCGGATCGCTGACCGAGGGCGCGGCGGATATCCTGCGCGGGCTCGTGGATGCGCGGCTGAACGTGCTGATCTCGGGCGGGACGGGATCGGGCAAGACCACCATGCTCAACGCCATGTCGGCCTTCATCGACACCCGCCAGCGGATCGTCACCATCGAGGACGCGGCGGAGCTGCAACTCCAGCAGGACCATGTGGTGCGCCTCGAGACGCGGCCGCCCAGCATCGAGGGGTCGGGCGCCATTACCCAGCGCGACCTCGTCCGCAACGCGCTGCGCATGCGCCCCGACCGGATCATCGTGGGCGAGGTGCGCGGGGTCGAATGTTTCGACATGCTGCAGGCGATGAATACCGGCCACGAGGGCTCCATGACGACGGTGCACGCGAACTCCGCCCGCGATGCGTTGGGGCGTCTGGAGCAGATGGTGACGATGATGGGCGCGGATATGCCGCTGCGCACGATCCGCGCGCAGATCGGCTCGGCCATCGACGTCATCGTGCAGCTGTCGCGCCTCTCGGACGGCAAACGCCGGGTGATGAGCATCTCGGAGGTCACCGGCATGGAGGGAGACGTCATCACCCTGCAAGACATCTTCGCCTTCCACAAATCCGGACGCGGCGCGGAGGGGCAGGTGCTGGGTGAGATGCAATATACCGGCGTCCGGCCCGCCTTCATGGCGAAATTCGCCGCCAACGGCATCGAGCTTGCGGCGAACACGCTTGCAATCCGGGAGAACCAGGGATGATCGCCGAATATCTCCAATCCCTGCAGCAGGCCGACATCCTGCGCATGCTTCTGATCCTGCTCGGCGCGCTTCTGGCGGTCGAGGGGATACGGCAGATCGCCAGCGAAGAGACGCGCGACCTGCAAACCCGCAACCGCCGCATGCGGATGATCGCCAAGGGGGTCGACGAGTCCAAGATCGTCGATGCGCTGATGCGCAACGCAAGGGAGGCCGATACCGGCGGCCGCGGCCCTTGGAGCGCGCTGGAGAAACGCTTCGCGCGCACCGACCTGCGGTTCGGCCCGGCGGTGGGCCTCGCCGGTGCGCTGGCGCTGACGGTCGTGATCTACTTCTTCGCCCAAAGAAGCCTGTCACCGGCGCTCGCGGGCCTCTTCGCCGTGGGCTTCGGGCTGGGCCTGCCCTTCGCGATGCTCGACCGGCTGGCCGAGGCGCGGGCGGCGAAGCTGTCGGAACAATTGCCCGACGCCATCGACATGATGGCCCGCGGGTTGCGGATCGGCCACCCGATCAACGTCACGCTGCGCCGGGTCGCCCGCGACATGCCCGACCCGATCGGAAGCGAGTTCGGTCTCATCGAGGACCGGGTCCGCGCCGGTCTCGAGCTGGGCGAGGCGTTCAGCGAATTCGCCGCGCGGATCGACACCGAGGACATGCATTATCTTTCGGCAACCATCCGGCTGCAGCACCGCACCGGCGGCAACCTCGCCCGGGTTCTGGGCGTGCTCAGCCGCGTGATCCGCGGACGGCTGAACATGCGCAAGAAGATCGGTGCGATCTCGGCCGAGGGCCGGCTGAGCGGGATCATCCTGACCATGATGCCCTTCATCATCGTGGGCACGATCCATGCCTCGACGCCGTCCTTCTTCCTCGACGTGGCGGATCACCCGATCTTCATGCCCGTGGCCGCCGCGGTGCTGGCGCTGGTCGCGCTTCAGGGCATCATCCTGCACCGCCTCACCAATTTCGACTTCTGACGCGAGGGTCCCGCCATGAACGATCTTTTCGATCTCCCGGCCACCCTGCTCAGCCTGTCCTGGCCCGAGCTTCTCGCACTCGCGCTCGTCGCGGGGGGCCTCTTCGTGATGGTGGTCGGTGCCGCGACCGCCTTCTCGCCGGAAAGCGCGGTTCTGCGCCGGCGCATCCGCGCCGCGACCGATACCGGGCTGCGCAACGACATCGTCCGGCCCTGGGACAACGACCCGACCGGCGCCCTGCGCCTGTTCGTGCCGCTGTCGGGGCGCGAGCGATTGAAGGTCGCGGCGAAGCTGCGCCAGGCGGGCATCCACGCGCCGCGGGCGGTGCGCCGCTTCTTTCTGATCCGTTCGCTGCTGGCCGCGCTGCTGCCCGCGGCTTTTCTGGCGCTGGCCTGGTTCGGAGACGCGCTTCCCGACGCGGTGACCCGCTTTCTCGCCCCGCTGACACGGCTGACGCCCGCGCATGCCTTCATGATCTCGGTCGGGCTGTTGGCGCTTGGCTTCTACGGTCCGGCGCTCTGGCTGCGCCACCGTATCTCGACCCGGAAGACCGCGATCGAGCGGGGATTTCCCGGCGCACTCGACCTCATGCAGGTGGCCATCGAGGCGGGCCATGGCTTCGACGTGGCGATGAACCGCGTGGCCAGCGACATCCGCAGGTTCTGCCCGGCGCTGGCCGACGAGTTCACGATCATGCAGCTCGAAATCCAGGCCGGCAAACCGCGCGACGAGGCCTTCCGCGAGTTGGAGCGCCGCACCGGGCTCGCCGAAATGGCGGCCTTCGCCAATGTCGTCCAGCAGGCGACCGAGTTCGGGACCCCGGTCTCGGAAGCGCTCGAGGCCTATGCGATCGAAATGCGCAACGACCGCGAATTGCGCGCTCAGACCAAGGCAAACCAGCTGCCCGTGAAGATGTCCGGCGTGCTGGCCGCCTGCATGATGCCGGTCCTGCTGCTGATCATGCTGACGCCCATCGCGATCCGCTGGGTCACCGTAATGTGACGCCGGATGGGCCATGGGCGCCGCGGGCATGAGAGCCTGAAGGAGATCGAACGCTGCATGAAAGACGCAGACCGTCGCCGCTTATCGGAGCCATCTGCTCTGGCATCTCACATTTTTCTCTAAGTTGAACACGGCAAATGCTTCCCGCCGGGAGCCGTTTGTCTTTTGAAGCGTATCGACACGCGGCTACGCGCAAGTGGCGCCAACCACGCACGGCACTTCCGCGACAATCCTGAAATATTATGTCTTTGAGACCGGTGCTGTTCGCAGATCTTCAGAAGCATCCGAAGAGCAAAACTGTCTAAGCCTACATCAGAATTCAAGAAAAAACCGCGCAACCCGTTTGGGTCACGCGGCTTTCCAAGAATTCTGGCGGACCGAGGAGGATTCGAACCCCCGACCCCCTGATTCGTAGTCAGGTACTCTATCCAGCTGAGCTATCGGTCCAGTGAGGGGCGAATTATCCGCCAGCCCACGCGAATGCAAGGGCCGCGTGCGAAAATTCTGCCGCTTCCGCCGCCGAGGTCAGAGGTCGCCCATGGGCAGGCGGATCACGAAAAGCGTGCCGGTCGCGTCCGAGCGCTTGAGGTCAAGCTCGCCGCCATGGCCCCGGACCAGCTCCGCGACGATGGCGAGGCCGAGACCGGAGCCGCCCTTGCGCGCACCGCCCTGGAACGGCTGGAACAGGAATTCCCGCGCTTTCGGCGGCAGGCCCGGGCCGGTGTCGCAGACCTCGATCACCCAGTCGGTGTCGTTGCTGCGCGCGCGGACATTGATCTCGCCGCCCTGCCCCGACCCGGTGATCGCCTGCCGCGCGTTGCGCACGAGGTTCGACAGCATCCGGTGCACCTGTTCGGGATCGCCGCGCATGGTCAGGGACGCCGGGATATCGGCCGAGAGCGAGACGTCGTCTTCGCCGATGGCCAGCCGTTCGGCCTCGAAGACATCGTCGACAAGCTCGGCGAGGTTGAAGCGGGTCAGCATCGGCGTGGGCTCCTCGGCCCGCCCGAAGGCGAGCGTGCTTTCGCACAGGCTGACCGCGCGGGTGATGGAGCCCACGAGCTTCGGCGCCATCCGGCGCACGAGCGGGTCCTCGGAGCCTTCGATCCGGTCGGTGAAAAGCTGCGCCGAGGTCAGGATATTGCGCAGATCGTGGCTCACCCGGGCCACCGCGCCGCCAAGCTGCGCCAGCCGCTCCTTCTGCTTCAGCGATTGCGTGAGCTGCGATTGCAGGCTCTGCAGCGCGTCCTCGGCTTCGCGGATCTCGGTCACGCGGGCCTTGGGCTGGATGATGCGGCGGGCATCCTCGGGCGCCTTGGCATAGGCCTGCATGTTGCTGACCACGGACTTGATCTGTTTCACGAGGAATTGCCGCACGGCGAGGAACAGAAGCCCCGCCGTGATGACCGAGATGAAGAGCGACAGGGCGAGGATGCGCAGACCGTAATCGATCATCGCCTCGCGCAGACGCTGGGTGTCCATGGTCGTTTCGATCAGGAGCCCCGCGTCGCGGGACGGCGCGCCGATCACGCGGATGATCTCGGGCGTGGGGTCGAGCAACCGCTCCACCGCGTCGACGATCAGCACCAGCGCGCCGGGATCGCGCAGATCGAAGGTTTCCGCGATAGGGCCCGGCATGGGCGAGGACAGCACCAGCTGGCGCGCCGCATCCCGCCGCAGCACCACGTTGAACACGCCCGCATTGAGCAGCAGCTCCTCCTCGAGATCGCTGTCGAGCATGTCGTCGGCCAGAAGTGCCAGCGAGGCGATCTGCGCGCGTTCCAGCCGGTCGTTGAGGTAATCGAGCCGGAACCGCGCGATCGAGGGGAAGAAGATGAACGCCTCGGCCAGCATCACGAACAGCACCGTGAGGATCAAAAAGCGTCCTGAAAGGGTGCGGAACATGGGCGCTACAAAACTCCTGCCCGTTAGGGAATGTACCTCTGCACGAAGCCCACGATCCGTTTGACCGCCGTGCTCTCGAACAATCTAGGCGAAAAGTAAGCACCCGCCGCACGTTTGTTAAGCTCGCCATAGGTGGGATAGGGCGAAACCATGCTGGTGATGGCCTTCATCTTCAATCCGTTGGCCAGCGCGAAGGCCCAGAAGTTGATATGCTCGCCCGCCTGGTGGCCGACGATGGAGGCACCGACGGGTTTGCCGCCCGCCACCATCACCTTGATCAGGCCCGTCGTGTGCCGTTCCGCCTGCGCCCGGTCGTTGCCGTCGTAGTGAAAGCGCACCACCTCGAGCTTCGGCCCGTGCTTTTTCTTCGCCTGCGCCTCGGTCAGGCCGACCTGTGCCAGCTCGGGTTCGATATAGGTGGCCCAGGGAATGTGGCTGGTCTTGGCCTTGGCCGGCAGGCCGAAGAGCGCCGACTGCACCACCACGCCCGCGTGATAGCCCGCCACATGGGTGAATTGCAGCCCGCCCGCGGCATCGCCGATGGCGTAGACGCGCTTGTTCGTAGTCTTGAGATGATCGTCCACCTTCACGCCGGTCCCGGTGGTCTTGATCCCCGCCTTGTCGAGATCGAGCGCCTCCGTGTTGGCCTTGCGCCCCACCGCGACGAGGATGTGGCTGCCCTTGAAGACGCGGCCATCCTCGGTCTCGACCTCGATGGCGCCCGCGGCGCCGCGGATCTCCTTGGCCAGCGCGTCTTCCTCGATCACCAGCCCCTCGCCGCGCAGCCGCTCGAGCGCGATGGCGGCCAGTTCCGGATCGTCCTTGCCCAGCGCCTTGGCGCCTTCGATCACCGTGACTTGGCTGCCCAGACGGCGATGCGCCTGCGCCATCTCCATGCCGATGGGCCCGCCGCCGATGACCAGCAGGTGCTCGGGCAGCTCGCGCAGGTCCCAGAGCGATTCGTTCGTCAGATAGGGCACCTGGTCGAGACCCGGGATCGGCGGCACGAAGGCGGTCGATCCGGTGGCGATCACGATGCGCCGCGCGGTGATGCGGAAACTGGCCGTCTCGACCGTGTCCTCCGAGACGAAGCGTCCCTCTTCCTGAATGACGCGGGCGCCGAAGCCCTCGAACCGCTCCACGCTGTCATGGGGCGCGATGGAGGCGATGACGTCATGCACGTGGTCCTTGACCGCCGCGTAATCGACCTTGGGCTCCACGGCTGCGATCCCGAACTGGGCGGCGTTCCGCATCTGGTGGGCGACCTTGCCCGCCTTGATGAGCGCCTTCGAGGGCACACAGCCGTAATTCAGGCAATCGCCGCCCATCTTGTGCCGCTCCAGCAGCACCACGTCCGCGCCCATCTGGGCCGCCCCGGCGACCACCGACAATCCGCCCGAGCCCGCGCCGATGACCAGCAAATCCGTCTTGATCGTTTCCATGGCTCAGAGCCCTTTCTTGCCGCGCACGGCCTTGAGGAGGATGGGAAGGGCCGCCAGCGCGCAAAGCCCGAGGATCGGCAGCAGGATCTGCGGCTCGAAGATGATGCCGAGGTTCGGGGTCTCGCCGCGCTCGAACACCTGGCCGAGGCCCGCGCCCACCGATGTATAGACCACCGCGCCCGGGATGATCCCGAGGAAGGTGGTCACGACGAAGCGCCAGAGCGACACGCCCACGAAGGCCGGCACCACGTTGGCCACGAAAAAGGGCACGGCGGGGATCAGGCGGATGAGAAACAGCATTTCCCACTGGTTCTCGTCGATGCCGGTCTTGATGCGGCGCACGAGCCCGTCCGAGGCGTTCATCTTCTCGGCCATCTTCTCACCCAGGCCCCAGCGCGCGGCGGCGAAGATCAGCGTCGCGCCGATGGTCGCTGCGGTGATGTTGAACAGTGCCCCCGGGAAGGTCGCGAAGAGAAACCCGCCGGTCAGCGTCGCCACGGTTGCCCCGGGCAGCGAGAAGGCGACGATCAGCACATAGGCCAGGATGAACACGCCCACCGTCATCGCGTAATTGGCGTCGCGGAAGGCCAGAAGCGCCTCGCGATTCTCGCGCAGCGTATCGAAGGTCAGGTAATCCCTGAGCGTGAAGGCGCCGATGGCCGCCACGACGACGATTGCGATCAGGGGCAAGTTGCGTATCAGCGGCGATCGGGTGTCGGTGTCGGGCATGTCGCGGTCCATCGGTCAGAAATCCTGTGTCAGCCTCTCGGGTTCCCTACAACATGCGGATGCGGCGGCCGGATCGACAGGCGTCTCACGGGCGCTTGATGCAGGTTTCCGCTTTCGCGGGTCCTTTGATGTCCGCGGAGGGCATTCTGTAACAATTCCCCGCGGCACGGGGCGCAATTTGTTGCAGACTCCCCCGTTCAGAGGTTTGACTTGGCCCGGCTTCTTCCCTATGGAGCGGGCTTCTAGAGATTCATGGGCTCCGCGGATATCCTCCGCCCGCGCCCGAGACGACGGAGCAGACAGATGTCGAAACGCACGTTTCAGCCTTCCAACCTGGTGCGCAAGCGCCGCCACGGGTTTCGCGCGCGCATGGCCACCAAGGCCGGCCGCAAGATCCTGAACGCGCGCCGCGCACGGGGCCGCAAGAGCCTGAGCGCCTAATCCTTTCCGGGACAATGGTGACCTTGATGACGCCGCCGAAGGCCCCCGACCAGACGGACGGGACCCTGCCTTCGGCGGCGTCCTCATGCGCCATGCCGGTCGCGCTTGCGACGCTGACGAAGCGGTCGGAATTCCTGCGCGCGGCGCGGGGCGACAAGCAGGGCACGGCCTCGATGATGGTGCAGGGCCAGGCCCGCGCCGATGGCGGGGATGCGATCCGCGTCGGCTTCACCTGTTCCAAGAAGGTCGGCAATGCCGTGGCCCGCAACCGCGCCAAGCGCCGCCTGCGGGCCGCCGCGCGCGAGGTCGTGGCGCGTCACGGCCGTCCGGGCTGGGATTACGTGCTCATCGGCAAGCGCGACGTCACCGCCGCACGGCCCTTCGAGGCGCTGAAATCCGATCTCGCCCACGCGCTGCGCAAACTGCACGAGCGCGCGGCGCCGTGAGCCCGCTTGCCCGCCTCGTCGCGCTGCCCGTCCACGGCTATCGCCTGTTCCTGTCGCCCTGGCTCGGCCGCTCCTGCCGGTTCCAGCCCACCTGTTCGGCCTATGCGCTCGAGGCGCTCGAGGTTCATGGCGCGCTGCGTGGCGGCTGGCTCGCCGCGCGGCGCATCGCGCGCTGCCATCCCTGGGGCGGCTCGGGCGTCGACAACGTGCCGCCGCGCCGCTAAGAGGCGGGCTAACCGTCCCCACAGGTCCCGTCATGTTCGACAATGCCGACGATATCCATCCGCTCTTCGAGGGCGCGCCGAAATCGACGGAGTTCAAGAAAGTCCGCAAGCGGATCGTGCAGGGCGCGCGCGAAGCGATCGAACAATACGGCATGGTCGAGACCGGCGGGGCGAAGCCGCGATGGCTCGTCTGCCTGTCGGGCGGCAAGGACAGCTACACGCTCCTCGCGGTGCTTTACGAATTGCAATGGCGCGGGCTGCTGCCGGTCGATCTTCTGGCCTGCAATCTCGATCAGGGACAGCCGGGCTTTCCCGCGACCGTGCTGCCCGAATTCCTCTCCAGGATGGGCGTGCCGCACCGGATCGAATACCAGGACACCTATTCCATCGTGAACGACAAGGTGCCGGCGGGGCGCACCTATTGCGCGCTCTGTTCGCGGCTCCGGCGCGGCAATCTCTACCGCATCGCCCGCGAGGAAGGCTGTTCGGCGGTCGTGCTCGGCCATCACCGCGACGACATTCTCGAAACATTCTTCATGAATCTCTTCCATGGCGGGCGGCTGGCGACGATGCCGCCGAAGCTGGTGAACGAGGAAGGCGATCTGTTCCTCTACCGTCCGCTCGCGCATGTGGCCGAGGCCGATTGCGAGAAATTCGCCCGTGCCATGAATTATCCCATCATTCCCTGTGACTTATGCGGCAGCCAGGACGGCCTGCAGCGCCAGCAGGTCAAGCAGATCCTCGACGGCTGGGAGCGGAACAGCCCCGGGCGTCGGCAGGTCATGTTCCGCGCCCTTATGAACGCGCGGCCGTCGCATCTGCTCGATCCGAAGCTGTTCGATTTCGCCGGTCTGACGCGGGCGATGACCTCCGAAGCGGGGGATTTTCCGGAAATACCCGAGTTGCGTTAAACGATCCTTCAGGGAATCGGCGCAATCGTGAGGGGAACAAACGGTAAACGTTTCTCACCGCACGGGGGCGCGCAATGAAAACGACGGTGCTGCAAAAACTGTCATACATGCCGAGGCGACTGGTCTCGGGGCCGCATGCTCTCGCGTTTCTGCCCGCGCTGGCGCTGGCGGCGCACCTGCTCGGCGGGGCCTGGGCGATGATGATACTGGCGACCGGCCTTTCGCTCTATCTGTGGCGGATGGGCGGGCTCGATTTCCTGAACGAGCGCGGCCTGATCGCGGCACCGCCCAGCTTTCTCGACGCGCCCGGCGCCTCCGCGCCGGTCGACCGGCTTCTGGCCGATGCCCGTGACATGAACCAAAGCGCCGCCTGCCTGCTGATCGATGTCGGCGGGCTCGACCGCGTCGGTCATCTCAACGGCAGCGCCGCGATGCGCGCGGCGCAGGATCTCTGCCTCGCGCGGATCAAGGGGCATTTGCGGGTGGGCGACGCCGCCTTCCGCATCGGGGATGCCCGCTTCCTGGTGCTTGTGGGACCCGCGCCACGCCTCGATCTCGAGGCCTTGCTGCAACTGGGCGCCCGGCTGCAATCGGCGATCGAGGACCCGGCCTCGCTGTCCGAAACCACGCATTTCCTCACGGCCTCCATCGGCATGGCGCATTCGCGCCGCTGCGCCGCGGACATCTCCGGCGCGGGTTTTCTCGACGCCGCGGAGGCCGCTCTGGAAGAAGCCCATCAGCACGGAACCTCCGCGCTGCGCGCCTGGTCGCCCACGCTCGAGCGCGCGGTCGCGAAACGGCGCATGATTCGGACCGACGTGGTCGCAGCGCTGGAAAAGGGCCAGATCGAACCCTGGTTCCAGCCGCAGCTCTGCACGTCGACAGGTCGGGTCAGCGGCGTCGAGGCGCTGGCGCGCTGGGTGCACCCCGAGCGCGGCGTGATCCCGCCCGGCCAGTTCCTGCCCGCCCTCGAACGCGCCGGGCGCCTGCCAAGGCTGGGCGAGGTCATGATCTCCCGCAGCCTCGCCGCGCTGCACCACTGGGACATTGCCGGGCTCGACATCCCGTCGGTCTCCGTGAACCTGACGGAAGCGGATCTGCGCGACCCGCATCTCTGCGACCGGATCAAGTGGGAGCTCGACCGCCACGATCTGCGCCCGTCCCGACTGACCATCGAAGTGCTGGAGACCGTTCTGGCCGGCAGCGGGGAATGCACCGTCGCACGCAATGTCGCGGCGCTGGCGCGGCTCGGCTGCCGCATCGATCTCGACGATTTCGGCACCGGACGCGCGCCGATCGCCACGCTGCGGCGCATGCCGATCCAGCGCATCAAGATCGACCGCAGCTTCGTGACGGGCGTCGACACCGATGCCGACCAGCGCCGCATCCTGACCGCCATTCTCAGCCTCGCGGACCGCCTGTCCCTCGACACCCTAGCCGAGGGGGTCGAATCCGCGGGCGAACACACGCTTCTGGCGCAACTCGGATGCGATCACTTGCAGGGTTTCGGCATCGCGGAACCCATGCCGCTCGACTCGTTCGACGACTGGCTGCCTTCGCATGACGCGATGATCGCGGATATCCCGCTCCTGTCGCGAAAGGCCTGATCCACCGCGGCTCGCAGGTCCAAGCAACCGGGATCACCTGGGGTTGATGCGGAATTGCTGGGGTCGGACAGGTTTCCGATAATTCGCAGAGATTGCAAAACTCCGGCGGCTCGCCGCAAACCCGTCGAGTAACCCCGTTTCCCTGTCGCCCCGCAGCTCCGACGATTTGACGCAACTCGGACGGCACAAATGAACTCCGGCGATCGATCGCGAAATCCCGCGGCGTGGCGAAATACCGGCTTCTGACCGAAACGCCAAGGAACCACCCAAGCCCAGCGGCTGGCAGACGATCAGCCCGCCTGCACCATCGTCCACTCCCTCTCAAAGACCCGGCATCCATCCGATCCCAGCGCCCAGCGAGACGGCGCAGCCGCCGCACAAGGCCTGACGATCCGGTGATTGCCGCCCCGCCAGCCGGTGCGGGACCCGAATCGACTTGACCTTCTGTCCCTTGGTCTGTTGAACCCGACACCACTTGCAGCAAGCACGGATACGGGTCCAAATGGACGATCAGAACAAGAACCTACTCATCGCGACGGCGCTCAGCTTTGCCGTGATCCTCGTCTGGTTCCTGCTGTTTCCCCCGCCCGACGCGGTCGAGGACCCAAACGCGCCCACGGTCGCCGAAACCGGCATCGAGGCCACCGGCGACACCGCCTCCGTGCCCCAATCGGCACCGCCCCCCACCGGCGCGGGCGCGGACACCGCCGCGCAGCCCGGCGTGGCCGACAGCGCCTCGGATGTGCCGCGCGTCCAGATCGACACGCCGCGTCTCGTGGGATCGCTGTCGCTGCTCGGCGGGCGGATCGACGATCTGTCGCTGAAGGATTACACCGAGACCATCGAGGACGATTCCGAAATCGTCCACCTGTTCAATCCGGCCGGCGGGCCCTCGGCCTATTACGCGCTCTATGGCTGGGCGCCGGGCGCGGGCCTCACGCTCGACGACGTGCCAGGTCCGAACACCGAATGGCAGCTCGCCTCGGGCGACACGCTGACCGTCGACAATCCGGTGACCTTGACCTGGTACAGCCCCGCGGGCCTGACCTTCCGGCGCGAGATCGCCGTCGATCAGGATTACCTCTTCACCGTCACGCAATCGGTCGAGAATCCCACCGACGGCACCCGTCGGCTGGCCCCCTACGGCATCCTCGCCCGCCACGGCGAGCCGGTGAACGCCAAGAACTTCTTCATCCTGCATGAAGGTGCCATCGCCATGACCGATGGCGAGCTGACCGAGATCGACTGGGGCGACATGACCGATCTGCCTCCCGCCCCCGGCCTCGGCGCGCAGGCCGAAACCTTCCCGGTGACCGAGAACGGCTGGATCGGTTTCACCGATCATTACTGGATGGCGACGCTCGTCCCGAGCCCCGGCACCGGGTTCCGCGCCTCGGCGAAATACGATGCCGGCCGCGACATCTACCAGACCGAGGCGGTCCTGCCGACGGTCGAGCTGGCCCCGGGCGCGGGCACGACCGTGACGACCCAGCTCTTCGCCGGCGCCAAGGAATGGGAAGCGATCCGCGAATACCAGGAGAACGGGATCGAGCGTTTCCTCGATTCCATCGACTGGGGCTGGTTCTTCTTCCTCACGAAGCCGATCTTCTGGGTGCTGCACGAGCTCAACCTCGTGATCGGGAACATGGGCGTGGCGATCATCACGCTGACGCTGCTGATCAAGGCGCTGCTGCTGCCGCTTGCCTACAAGTCCTACGTCTCCATGGCGAAGATGAAGGAGCTGCAGCCGGAGATGGAGAAGATCAAGGAGCGCGCCGGCGACGACCGCCAGAAGCTCCAGCAGGAGATGATGAGCCTCTACAAGAAGGAAAAGGTGAACCCCGCCTCGGGCTGTCTGCCGATCCTTCTGCAGATCCCGATCTTCTTCTCGCTCTACAAGGTGATCTTCGTCACGCTCGAGCTGCGCCACGCGCCGTTCTTCGGCCCCTTCCAGGACCTCTCGGCCCCGGATCCGACCTCGATCTTCAATCTCTTCGGGCTGCTGCCCTGGGGCGCGCCCGATCCGCAATCCATTATGGCGCTCATTTTCATCGGCATCCTGCCGCTGCTTCTCGGCATCTCGATGTGGCTGCAGCAGAAGCTGAACCCGGCGCCGACCGATCCGACGCAGGCGATGATCTTCGCCTGGATGCCCTGGGTCTTCATGTTCATGCTGGGCGGGTTCGCCTCGGGCCTCGTGGTCTACTGGATCGCCAACAACACGATCACCTTCACCCAGCAATACGCGATCATGCGCAGCCAGGGATACAAGCCCGACGTCTTCGGAAACATCCTGTCGAGCTTCCGGAAGAAGGGCTCGGACAAGACATGACCGGCCGCGTCACCTCGCTGTGGCGGCATCCGATCAAGAGCCTCGGGCGCGAAGCGCTCGAGGCTGTGTCTTTGGCGGCGGGCGAGATCATACCGGGGGACCGCCGGTGGGCCGTCGCGCATGATGCGGCCCAGGTGAACGGCGACGCATGGGCGCCCTGCATGAACTTCAGCCGCGTGGCGCAATCGCCGGGCATGATGGCGGTCACCGCGGAGTTCGACGACACCACCGGGAAGGTCACGCTCAGCCACCCGGACCTGCCGTCACTAACCGCCGATCCGGACAATGAGGGCGCCGCCATCGTCGCGTGGATGGCCCCGCTCGTGCCCGAGAACCGGCCCCGCCCCGCGCGCGTGGTCCGGGCGGCGCATCCGGGATGGACCGACAGCGGTTTCCCGTCGGTGACGCTGTGCAACCTGACCTCGCACCGCGCGGTGGAGCAGCGACTGGGACAGACCCTGTCGATCCACCGCTGGCGCGGCAATATCTGGCTTGACGGCCTCGCCCCGTGGGAGGAGTTCGATTGGCTGGACCGGAAAGTCCGGATCGGCGATGCAGTCCTGCAAGTGCGCGAACGCACCGATCGGTGCCGGGCCACGACGGCCAATCCCGAAACCGGCAAGATCGACGCCGACACGCTGGGCGCGCTCGAAAGCTGGAACCACCAGGATTTCTCGGTCCGCGCGGAGGTGATCGAGGGCGGCACCGTGGCGCTCGGCGCCGGTTTGGAGATCGTCACATGACCTCGCTTCCCTTCCCCCTTGTCGAAGCACCGGATCCGCGGGAGGCGGAGGAGGCGCGGCTGCTCTTCGCGCGCGGCGCGGAGTTCCTCAAGGGCGTCGTGGCGATGGACGGCTTGCCCCCGGGCGACCGGGCCGAGGTCTGCTTCGCCGGGCGCTCCAATGTCGGCAAGTCGAGCCTCATCAACGCGCTCACGGGCCGCAAGGGCCTCGCGCGGGCCTCGAACACGCCGGGCCGGACGCAGGAGATCAACTTCTTCACGCTGGGCGAGAGCCATTACATCGTCGATCTTCCGGGCTACGGCTACGCAAACGCGCCGCTGCCCGTAGTCGAGAAGTGGCAGCGCCTGCTCAAGCAATACCTGTCGGGCCGGGCCAACCTGCGCCGCGCCTTCGTGCTGATCGACGCGCGCCACGGCATCAAGTCGGTGGACGAGGATATCCTGTCGCGCCTCGATCAGAGCGCGGTCACCTTCCAGGCCGTCCTGACCAAGGCCGACAAGATCAAGCCCTCCGAGCGCGACAAGGTGCTGGACCAGGTGCGCACCAAGCTCGCAACCCATCCCGCCGCCTATCCCGAGATCGTCCTGACCTCGGCGGAAAAGGGCGACGGCATCACCGAGCTGCGCACGATCATCGCCGGTCTCGGCTGAGCGACGCGCCCTTGCACGCAGCGGCAGGACACCCGATAAACCCGGGGCATACCCGTTTCCGGACCCACGGATGAAGACCCAGGACATGAACCGAGACTGGCACGCCACGGCCCGCACCCTCTCAGAGGCCTTGCCCTACATGCAGCGCTATTCCGGCGCCGTGGTGGTGGTGAAATTCGGCGGCAACGCCATGGGCGACGCCCCGGCCATGGCCGAGTTCGCCCGCGATATCGTGCTGATGCGGCAGGTCGGGATCAATCCGGTGGTCGTCCATGGCGGCGGCCCGATGATCAACGAGATGCTGGGCCGGCTCGGCATCGAATCGACCTTCGTGCGCGGCAAGCGCGTGACCGACAAGGCCACCGTCGACGTGGTCGAGATGGTGTTGACCGGTCTCGTGAACAAGCGGATCGTGCAGGCCATCATGGATGAGGGCGGCCGCGCGGTGGGCCTTTCGGGCAAGGATGACGACCTCATCGTCTGCGAGGCGGACGATCCGGATCTCGGCTGGGTCGGACGCCCGATCGAGATGAACGTGCAGGTGCTGCGCGACCTGATGGGCGCGGGCATCATCCCGGTCATCGCGCCGGTGGCGACCGGCATGGATCCTGCGGAAACCTACAACGTGAACGGTGACACGGCGGCGGGTGCCGTCGCAGGCGCCCTCGAGGCGGACCGGTTGCTGCTGCTGACCAATGTGCCCGGCGTCAAAGGGCGCGACGGCGACATCGTCACCGCGCTGACCCCCGAGGACGTGCGCGCGATGATCGAGGACGGCACGATCGCGGGCGGCATGATCCCCAAGGTGGAGACCTGCCTCGACGCGCTGGAGCGCGGTGTGCGCGGCGTCGTCATCCTCGACGGCACGGTGCCCAATGCCTGCCTGCTGGAGCTCTTCACCGAGCACGGCGCGGGCTCACTCATCAAGGCGGCGGACCTGCCGCCCCGGAGGCGCTGAGACGATGCGGCGGCTGATCCTCATGCGCCATGCCAAGTCCGACTGGCAGCCGGGCGTCGAGGATCACGACCGCCCGCTCAACGGACGCGGGCGCAAGTCGGCGACGGCACTGGGCCGCTGGCTGCGGCAGACCGGGCACCTGCCCGATGCGGCGGTCGTGTCCTCGGCCATGCGCACGATTGAGACCTTCGGCCGGCTCGATCTGGATTGCGACGTGCGCCGGACGCGCGGTCTTTATCTGGCGGATGTGGAGCAGATGCTGACGGAGCTGCGCCAGGAAACCGCCGAGACCGTGCTGATGCTGGGCCACAATCCGGGCATCGCCTACATGGCGGATCTCTGCGTCGCCGAGGCGCCGGATCACCCGCGCTTCCGCGACTATCCCACCGGCGCGACGCTGGTCGCCGAGTTCGATATCGACGATTGGTCCGAGCTCGAGACCGGCACCGGGCGGGTTGCGGATTTCGTCGTGCCGCGGGAACTGCTCGATCCCTGAGACCGCACTCCTCCGCCGGTGGTCCCGCAAGACGGCAGAGCGCCCTGAGATCGCCCTTCGGACATGAGAAATGAGAACAGAGCCGAAGCCGGGGGCGGCAACGGCTCTGTTCCCGGACGGCCTTGCGCGCTTACTGCGCGGTGACGACCGTCATGACGAGGTTGCCATCGACGCGGATGGGACCGTCTTCCTTGGCACCCAGCGTGTATTCGAAGATGCCGGTCTGCATGCCGCCCTCTTCGGCGTGCACCATCAGCATCAGCATGTCACCCGCGGCCACGTCCTCGGTCAGGATGGCGGCGACGTCGGTGGTCTCACCCTTGCGGATCGGCGCATGGGCGACGACCGGGCCGGGCTTCATCTCGCTGTCGGTGCGGTGCACGACGAGCCAGCCGTTCTGGTCGGCGACGATCTTGGACGCGCTGACCACGCCGTTCTCGACCGATTGATCGGCGGCTTCGATGGCGGGTGCCATGGCATGGGCTGCGGCGAAGGCAGCACCGCCGAGGACGGAGAAGAGGGCCGTGGAAAGTGTCAGTCGCATGGAATGTCTCCTTTGTGGGTTGTGCTGGAGACACGGAGCGGCGGCGGGTCGAGTTTCAGAAATGTCGCAAAAAAAAGACGCCCGCGACATATGCGCGGGCGTCTTGGCGATTTCGGTTGAGATACGGGCTCAGTGGCCGAGGATCTGGCTCAGGAACAGCTTCGTCCGCTCGTTCTGCGGGTTGTTGAAGAATTCTTCGGGCTCGTTCTGCTCGACGATCTGGCCCTGGTCCATGAAGATCACGCGGTTCGCCACCTGCCGGGCGAAGCCCATCTCGTGCGTCACGCAGAGCATGGTCATGCCTTCCTCGGCGAGCTCGACCATGGTGTCGAGCACTTCCTTGATCATCTCGGGATCGAGCGCCGATGTGGGCTCGTCGAAGAGCATGATCCGCGGGCGCATGCAGAGCGAGCGGGCAATCGCCACGCGCTGCTGCTGACCGCCCGAAAGCTGGCCCGGATACTTGTCCGCCTGTTCGGGGATCTTCACCTTCTCGAGGAAGTGCATCGCGGTTTCCTCGGCCTCTTTCTTGGGCGTCTTGCGCACCCAGATCGGGGCCAGCGTGCAGTTCTCGAGGATGGTCAGGTGCGGGAACAGGTTGAAGTGCTGGAACACCATCCCGACCTCGGAGCGGATCGCGTCGATGTTCTTGATGTCCGAGGACAGCACCGTCCCGTCCACCTCGATCCGGCCCTTCTGGTGCTCTTCCAGCGCGTTGATGCAGCGGATGAGCGTGGACTTGCCGGAGCCCGAGGGCCCCGCGATCACGATCCGCTCGCCGCGATAGACGGTGAGGTCGATGTCGCGCAGCACGTGGAAGGTACCGTACCACTTGTTCATGTTCTCGATCGAGATCGCGACCTCGTCGGAGACCTTCATGTCGGCATGTTGTGCGGCTGTCTGGTTCATGTCAGAGCCCTCTTAACGGTGGTCGGTGGCAAGTTCTTTTTCGAGCCACTGCGAGTATTTGGAGATGCCGAAGCAGACGACGAAGAACAGCAGCGCGGCGAAGCCCAGAAGCTCCCAGTAGACGCCGTTCCATTCGGTCGAGGCGAGGATCGGACCGCGGATCATGCCCACGAGGTCGAACATCGAGATGATCGACACGAGGGTCGTGTCCTTGAAGAGGCCCACCGCCACGTTGACGATGCCCGGGATCGAGATCTTCAGCGCCTGCGGCAGGATGATGAGCCGCATCGCCTGCGGGTAATCGAGCCCGAGGCTGTCGGCCGCCTCGTACTGGCCCTTGGGAAGCGCCGCGAGCGCGCCCCGGATCACCTCGGCGATATAGGCCGAGGCGAACATGGTGATCATGATCACCACCCGCACGAAGAGGTCGAAATTGGCGCCCGGCGGCAGGAAGTAGGCGAGGACGACGCTGGCCACGAAGAGCAGCGTGATCAGCGGCACGCCGCGGACGAACTCGATGAAGATCACGCAGATCCACTTGATGATCGGCATGCTCGATTGCCGCCCCAGCGCCAGCGCGATGCCGAACGGGATGGAGAGCGACACGCAGACCGTGCCCAGCATCAGGTTCAGCATGAAGCCGCCCATGTTCCGCGAGGCGACCGGTTCGAGCGCGAGGAAGGTCGATTCCCCGACGAGGCCGGTCAGCCACCAGACGACGAAGGCCGCGATGATGCCGCCGAAGAAGCCCATCGCGAAGCTTTGCGTGACCAGCCGCGCATAGACCATGTAGCCCGCGACGAAGCCCAGAAGCGCCATGACCGGCACCAGGATCGACCCGCCCCAGATCAGGTAATAGGCGATGAACGGGTAGAGCGCGGTGAAGATCAGCATCTGCGCCGGGAAGACCTTGCGGAACAGCACCGGTGCGATGGCGATGAACAAAAGCAGGAAGGCCAGGGTCGGCCGCCAGTAAAGCTCGCTCGGGTACTGGAAGCCGAAGAGAAGCTGGTTCCAGCGCTCCGTCAGGACGGCAAAGCAGCCGCCCACGTCGCCCTCGAGGATCTCGCGGCAGGCGCGGATCGACGGCGCGTCCCAGATGCCGTTGGCGAACCACGGATAGAGCGAGGTCACCAGCCAGTAGACGCAGTAGATCGCGATCAGCGTGAAGATCGAGTTGCGCAGGTTCGAGAACAGGTTCTGGCGCATCCACTTGACCGCACCGCGTTCCGCCGCCGGCGGTTCCTGCTGCGGCAGCATGGTTTCGCGCACGAAGCGCACGGAATGGGCATGGGTATCGGCCATCTCAGCGCTCCTTCAGGCTTACGGACTTGTTGTAGACGTTCATGACCGCCGAGATCGACAGGCTGATCGTCAGGTAGAACGCCATCAGCAGCAGGATGCACTCGATCGCGCGGCCCGTCTGGTTGAGGGTGATGCCCCCCAGCGTGCCGGTCAGGTCCATGTAGCCAACCGCGATCGCCAGCGAGGAGTTCTTGGTGATGTTGAGGTAATGCGAGATGAGCGGCGGGATGATGACCCGCAGCGCCTGCGGCAGGATCACGAGGTTCATGATCCGGTTCGGGCGCAGGCCCAGCGAGGCCGCGGCCTCGGTCTGGCCCTTGGACACCGACAGGATGCCCGCGCGGACGTTCTCGGCGATGAAGGCGCCGGTATAGATCGCCAGCGCGAACCACAGCGCGATCAGCGAGCCGAGGATGTTGATGCCGCCCTGGAAGTTGAAGCCGCCAAGCTCGGGATATTCCAGCGTGATCGGGCGCCCGAGGATGAAGAACACCAGGATCGCCGGGACGAACGCGATGGCGAGCGCGGGCCAGCCCATGGGCAGCAGCTTGCCGGTCGCATAAAGCAGCTTGGTGGCGTAGCGGCGATACCAGAACGCCCCGACCACGCCGGCCAGGAAGACGTAGATCACCGACCAGCCGCCGGGCGCGAAGATCGGTTTCGGGATGTAGACGCCGCGATTGGTGAAGGCCACGCTGTCGAACAGCACCATCGACGCGGCCGCGTCCTCGCCCCGGAAATCGCGTGGAGAGGGCATCACCGCGGTCATGACGGTGAAGATGATGATGATCCAGATCAGCACCGGGACGTTGCGGAACGCCTCCACGTAGGCCGACATCAGCTTGCGCACGAGCCAGTTCTGCGACAGCCGCGCCACGCCCGCGAAGACGCCGATGACGGTCGCGGTGATGCAGGCCAGGAACGAGACCAGAAGCGTGTTCAGAACGCCCACCAGCGCCGCCCGCCAATGGTCCATCTGGTTGTTGTATTCGATCAGAGTCTGGTTGATGTCGTAATTCGCCGGCTCGCCGAGGAAATCGAACGAGATCACCAGGCCCGCGTCGCGCAGGTTCTGGGCCAGGTTCGAGCCCAGATAGGCGAACAGCGCGGCCACGCAGACAAGCGCGATGAATTGGAACGTGTAGCCTCGATACCGCGTGTCGTTCAGCAGCATAGACGGCTTGAACGCGCTCTGCGGGGGATCGCTGAGTGTCGTCATGAGGGGTATCCCTGGGGCTTTCCAGGTCCGTGGCGCCGCCCGGTTGATCCGGTGCTGACTGGCCTGGATTGTTTATCGTCGTGAAGCGTCAGGTCTTGATGGTGAAAGGGCGCGGGGTGTGATGCCCGCGCCCTTCCGAAGTCCGAACTTAGCGGAACGGCGGTGCGTAGAGCAGGCCACCTTCGGTCCACTGCGCGTTCAGGCCGCGCGACAGGCCGATCGGGGTCGATTCGCCGATGTTCTTGGCGAAGAGCTCACCGTAGTTGCCGCCGGCACCGATGGCGCGCTTGGCCCATTCGGCGTCGAGGCCCAGCATCGCGCCGAGATCGCCTTCGCTGCCGAGGATACGCTTCACCTCGGGGTTCCCGCTGGCCGACATCTCGTCGATATTGGCCGAGGTGATGCCGTACTCTTCCGCCGCGATCAGCGCGTTGAGGGTCCAGCGCACGATGTCGCCCCAGTCGTTGTCGCCGTGACGCACGAGCGGGCCCAGCGGCTCTTTCGAGATGATCTCGGGCAGAACAACGTGATCGCCGGGCGATTCGAAGGCAGCGCGGGTTGCCGCGAGGCCGGATGCGTCGGTTGTGTACACGTCACAGGCGCCCGCGAGGTATTGCTGCTGGGCTTCCGCGTTGGTCTCGATCGGGACCGGCGTGTATTCCATGTTGTTGTTGCGGAAGTAGTCCGCGAGGTTCAGCTCGGTGGTGGTGCCGGTCTGGATGCAGACGGTGGCGCCGTCGAGCTCGGTCGCCGAGGACACGCCCAGCGCCTTCGGAACCATGAAGCCCTGACCGTCATAGTAGTTCACGCCGACGAATTCGAACTTCAGGTCGACATCGCGCGAGAAGGTCCAGGTGGTGTTCCGGGCCAGCATGTCGATCTCGCCCGAGGCGAGTGCGGTGAAGCGCGTCTTGCCGGTCGTGGGCACGAACTCGACCGCGGTCGGATCGCCGAGCACGGCCGCCGCGACGGCACGGCACACGCCGACGTCGAAACCGCCCCACTCGCCGTTGGCGTCAGGTGCCGCAAAGCCGACGAGACCGGTGGTCACACCGCAATTGAGGGTTCCGCGTTCTTTGACGTCGTCCAGCGTGGCAGCGCCAGCAACGCCGGCGGTCAGGCCGGCGGCGGTCAACGCGCCAAGAAATACGCTATTCTTCATATTTACCTCTTCCTGTTTTCCGCCACTCTTCGGGCGGCCTCTGCGCCCCTTGTCGGGACGCGTTTTAGGGTTCGCCCGGGCGATCTGCCGCCGAGCGTGGGCAACTTTGGTCGCATTCCGCCAGCGAGGTCAACCCAAAGCGCCTTCAAAACAAGCGCTGCACAGGATTTCATCACCAGGGCCGGTCGATGTCCGCAGCTTGACCGCGCGACAGACGCCAAACCCGGCCCGCGTCCAGAAACGCAGCCCTCTTATGGGCCGCCATCTCCGCCGCTTCCTCGTCTTCGCCCCATAACTCGGCCTGGTAATCCTCGTCGAGGCGCGAGGCGGCCCAGACCGGTTCGGGCGCGAAGCCGTGCGTCGCTGCGAAACCCAGGACCAGCGAGCCGGTGAGAGACACGAGATCGTGAAACGCCGCGAGCCCGAACGCATCCATCGCATGCACCTTTTCCCGCAGCCGCGCGAGCGTCGCGGGGTCCTGCGCCGCGTGCATGATTCCCGTGCGCGGCTGAAGCCGCGCGGCCAGCGCGTCTGCCGCCCAGTCGAGATAGGGGTCCCAGATCGCCGCCTGCCGCGCCACCAGATCGGCGGGCGTCTCGGCGCGGTAGCACAGCAGATCGCTGTCGCCATAGGCGGCCAGCATGTCGGCCACCTCGGCATGCTGGTGGCGCACCTTGTCGATGGCCGCATTGGCGCTGCGCGTGACCGGCATGACGGAGGGATCGATTGCCTCTTCCTGCTTGTCCCATTCCGCGGCGATCGCGTCGGCGAAGGCGGCATGCGGCACGATGAGCGGCGCCTTGGCCGGCGTGCGGATCGGCCGGTCATCGAGCAGCACGCGCCAGCCCTCCTCCGTCTTCTCGCTGCGCGCTTCCGTCCAGAAGCGTTTCATCGCCCAAGCACTCATGTCTCGCCCCATATGTCCTTCAGCAGCGCGGGTAGCACCGCGATATCGTCGATCAGGTGATGCGCCTCGGCGAGGCGCGGGGCCGGGTGATAGCCCCAAGTGACGCCGATGGCCACCATGCCCGCGGCCCGCGCCATCGCCATGTCGAACTCGGTATCGCCGACCATCACCGCGTGCCGCGCCGCGACGCCCGTCTCGGACAAGGCCGCGTGCAGCATCGCCGGATGCGGCTTCGAGGGGTGGTGATCCGAGACCTGTTCGGTCACGAAGCGCCCGCGCAGCCCGTGCCCGTCCAGCAGCGCATCGAGCCCGCGGCGCGACTTGCCCGTGGCGATGCCCGGCAGCCAATGCGGCACGGCGTGAACGGCATCGAGCACGTCGCGCACGCCGGGAAAGAGCGGCGAGCCTTCGGCGGCGCCGACGGTCTTGCGCCGGGTGGCATAGGCGTTCTTGTAGGCCTCGACCATCCGCAGGCGCGTCGCGGCATCGACCCCGGGGGCCAGCTCGGCCATCGCTTCGGGCAGCGACAGCCCGACGATGCCCAGCACATCGGCCCGCCCGGGCGCGGCCAGCTCGGCGCTGGCGAAGGCGTCGATCATCGCGGCGTGGATATCGGCCTGGCTGTCGACCAGCGTGCCGTCCACGTCGAAGACGACGAGGCGCAGATCGGCACTCACCGCAGGGTCTCGAACGGATCTTCGGCGGCGTAGCTTTCCTCCCAGCCGAGCGTCTCCCAGCTTTCCGCCATGTGCTTGGGCAGCGGCGCGTGGATGACCACGGGCTTGCCCGTCACCGGATGCACGAAACCCATGGTGCGGGCGTGCAGGTGCAGCTTGCGGCTGATGATGCCGCCCAATTGCGCGCCCCAGCCATCGCCGAGGTTCTCCTGCCCCGAGCCGCCGTATTTGCCGTCGCCGATGATCGGGTGCCCGATCTCGGCCATATGCGCGCGCAGCTGGTGGGTGCGCCCGGTGATGGGCTCCATCGCGACCCAGGCGGCGCGGCTCGCCACGCGGTAGAGCGTGGCATAAAGCGTATGCGCCCGCTTCGCGCCCGGCGTGCTGTTCATCTCGCTGGGATGGACCGCGTGCATCTTCTCGCCCTCGCCCCCCTTGCCGTGGCCCGGCGCCTTCACGAGCCCGAAGCGGATCTCGCCCAGATATGGCGTCGGCACGCCCGCGACGAGCGCCCAGTAGATCTTGCGCGTCTCCTTGTGGCGGATCGCGGCGCTCAGGTCCTTCGCGACCTCGCGCGTGCGCGCCAGAAGCAGCACGCCCGACGTGTCCTTGTCGAGCCGGTGCACGAGGCGCGGCTTCTCGTCATAGCCGAATTTTAGCGCTTCGGAGAGGCCGTCCACGTGCCGCGTCTGCTTCGATCCGCCCTGCGTCGGCAGGCCCGGCGGCTTGTTCAGCGCGATGATGTGATCGTCCTGCCAGATCACGCAGTCGCGGATTATCTCTGCATCGGCATCCGAGACCTTCGGCTTGGGACGCGCGACCGCCACATCGGCATCCGGCGCGGGGATCGGCGGGATGCGCACCTGATGGCCGGTCTGCAGCCGGAAATTGGCCTTCACCCGGCCGCCATCGACGCGCAATTCGCCCTTGCGGCACATCTTCTCGATCCGGCCCTGGGCAAGATGCGGAAACAGCCGCTTCAGCCAGCGGTCGAGCCGCTGGTCGCCGTCGCCGGGGCCGATGGTCAGGGTCTGGACGCCGCTCATTGTGCAATGCTCCGTGCAAGAAGAAGGCCCGCGGCCAGCGCCGCCAGCGACAGGATGACCGAAGCCGCGACATAGCCCGCCGCCGCGCCAAGCGCGCCGCGTTCATAGAGCGTGACCGCGTCGAGCGAGAAGGCCGAAAAGGTGGTGAACCCCCCGAGAAAGCCCGTCATCAGCAACGGCGCGAACCGGGTGCCGCCGAGATGCGCGAGCACCACGACCAGCACGCCCATCAGGAACGAGCCCACGACATTGACCGTCAGCGTCCCCCAGGGAAAGCCGTGCCCCATCGCGCGCAGCGCGGCCAAGCCGGTCAGATACCGGGCCACAGCACCCAGCGCCCCGCCGAGCGCCACCTGAAGAAGCGTTGCCGTCATGCCCGGCGCATCGCCCTCAACCACGACATTGTCAAGCGGCGCAGGCCGCAGCGGCCATTTCCACCGCCGCGCGGAGGGGCTATCTTGCGCCCAACACAGGAGCATCCCGCATGTTGTCACGTCGCCATGTCCTTCAGGGTCTCGCCGCCACCACCGCGCTCGGTGCCCTGCCCCGGGCCGCCCGCGCCGCCTTTCCGCTGCTCGATATGGGGCCGTCCGCGGCGCAGATCGCCCCCGGCGACATGGCCGCGACCGATCTCTGGACCTTCAACGGCACGCTGCCCGGCACCGAAATCCGCCACGCGCAGGGCGAAAGGTTCCAATGGCGGGTCACCAACAACCTGCCCGACCCGACCGCGGTGCATTGGCACGGCATCCGCATCGAGAACGCGATGGACGGCGTTCCGGGCCTGACGCAGGAGCCGATCCCGCCGGGCGGCAGCTTCGATTACGACTTCGCCCTGCCCGATGCGGGCACGCATTGGTATCATTCCCACGCGCAAAGCGTCGAACAGGTGGAGCGCGGGCTTTACGGCGCCCTGATCGTCGAGGAACCCGAGGCCCCGGATGTCGACGCCGACCTGACGCTGGTCATCGACGATATCCGGCTGGGGCGCGACGCGCAGATCACCGCCGATTTCGACAACCTGCACGACCGCGCCCATGCGGGCCGGATCGGCAACGTGGTGCTGACCAACGGCGCCCCCGAGGCGCGGTTCGAGGTCGCGCGCAATGCGCGGCTGCGCCTCCGGATCATCAACGCCGCCAATGCGCGGATCTTCACGCTGGGGCTGATGGGTCTCGACGGCTGGGTGATGGCGCTTGACGGGATGCCGCTGGCGGAGCCTCGGAAGGTCGTCGACCCGTTGACCCTCGCACCCGCCCAGCGCGTCGATCTCTTCGTCGACGTGACCTCCGACGAGGCCGAGGCGTTCCTGCTGCATTTCGACCGCACGGGCGGCTATGCGCAGGCGAGCTTCACCGTCACGCCCGGCGGCAACGCGCGGCGCGATGCGCCGAAACCCCTGCCGCCCAACCCCGAGTTTCCCATCGATCTCGCGAATGCCGTGCCGCAACGCGTGCTATTGGAAGGCGGCGCGATGCGGGGCCTCGCCGAGGCGCGCCTTGACGGAGAGATGCTTTCGGGGCGGGAACTGGCGCAGCGCGGCATGGTCTGGGCGATCAACGCGCAGGCCGGGCGCGATGCGACGCCGCTGCTTGAGGTCGCCCTCGGGCAGAGCGTGCGCCTCGGCATGGCCAATGACAGCGCGTTTCCGCACGCGATGCACCTGCACGGCATGCATTTCGCCGAGGTGCTGCCGGATGGTGGCCTCGGGCCGCTGCGCGACACGATCCTGCTCGGGCCCGACGAGACGAAAGAGGTCGCCTTCGCCGCGCATAATCCGGGCGACTGGCTGTTTCATTGCCACATGCTGGGCCATCATGCGGGCGGCATGGGCTCTTTCATCCGCGTGACCGCCTGAGGCGGACTTGCGCGACTCGGGCCTTTGCGCCAAGGCTTGAGGATATGATCAAATTTTCCGCCTGATCGGGAGGCTCCCATGGACGGCACACTGACCGCGAACGACCTGTCCCACATCGTCACCGCCGACAAGGCGCATGTCTGGCATCACCTGAGCCAGCACAAGCCGTGGGAGACCTCGGATCCAAACATCCTCATCGAGGGCAAGGGGATGCGGGTCTGGAACCAGAACGGCAAGGAGCATCTCGATGCCGTCTCGGGTGCCGTCTGGACCGTGAATGTGGGCTATGGCCGCGAGGAGATCGCGCGCGCGGTCTATGACCAGCTCTGCAAGATGAATTATTTCGCCGGGGCGGCGGGCACCGTGCCGGGCGCGCTCTTTGCCGAGCGGCTGATCGAGAAGATGCCCGGGCAGAGCCGCGTCTATTACTGCAACTCCGGCTCCGAGGCCAACGAGAAGGCCTTCAAGATGGTCCGCCAGATCGCGCACAAACGCCATGGCGGCAAGAAGCACAAGATCCTCTACCGCGACCGCGATTATCACGGCACCACGATCGGCTGCCTCTCTGCGGGTGGGCAGGACGAGCGCAACGCGCAATACGGCCCCTTCGCGCCGGGCTTCGTGCGGGTGCCGCATTGCCTCGAATATCGCCGCCACGAACAGGACGGCGCGCCGGTCGAAAACTACGGTGAATGGGCCGCGAACCAGATCGAGGAGGTGATCCTGCGCGAAGGCCCCGACACGGTGGGCGCGCTCTGCCTCGAGCCGGTGACCGCCGGCGGCGGCGTGATCGTCCCGCCCGAGGGCTACTGGCCGCGCGTGCAGGAGATCTGCCGCAAATACGACATCCTGCTGCATATCGACGAGGTCGTCTGCGGCGTGGGCCGCACCGGCACCTGGTTCGGCTACCAGCATTACGGGGTCGAGCCCGACATGGTCACGATGGCCAAGGGCGTGGCCTCGGGCTACGCGGCCATCGCCTGTCTGACCACGACCGAGGCGGTCTTCGACATGTTCAAGACCGACGCAGCCGATCCGATGGACTACTTCCGCGACATCTCCACCTTCGGCGGCTGCACGGCGGGACCCGCCGCGGCGATGGAGAACATGCGCATCATCGAGGACGAGGACCTTCTGGGCAGCACGACCCGGATGGGCGCGTACATGTTGGAGCGGCTCGAGGAGCTGAAGGGCAAGCACGCGATCATCGGCGACGTGCGCGGCAAGGGTCTTTTCCTCGGCGCGGAGCTGGTGACCGATCGCGACACGAAGGACCCGGTGGAAGAGGCGCGCGTGAAAGCGGTCGTGGCCGATTGCATGGGACAGGGGCTGATCATCGGCGCCACGAACCGTTCCGTGCCCGGCAAGAACAACACGCTCTGCTTCTCGCCCGCGCTGATCGCCACGAAGGACGATATCGACCAGATCATCGACGGCGTCGACGGCGCGCTGACCCGCGTCTTCGGATGAGCGAGACGAACGCGTTCGGCCAGCCGGTCGGACCGCTCGTCACGACCGCGCTGCCCTGCGCGGCACCGGGCACCGAGATGACGGGCCGGACCTGCCGCCTGACCGCGGCGCGGCCCGATCACGCCGAGGCGCTCTTTGCCGCCTATCGCGAGGACGAAGAGGGGCGGAACTGGACCTATCTGCCGCTGGCGCCGCCGCGCGATGCCGCCGAGATGCGCGCGCGACTGGCGGAGATGGCCACAAGCCGCGATCCGCTGTTCGTGAGCATCCTGGATGCGGGCGGAACCCCGCTGGGCACGGCGAGCTACCTGCGCATCGACCCGGAGATGGGCAGCGTGGAGGTCGGCTGGATCACCTACTCGCCGCGCCTGCAGCGGACGGTCATGGCCACGGAGGCGATGCACCTGATGATGCGCCAGGCCTTCGATCTGGGCTATCGCCGCTATGAGTGGAAATGCGACGCGCTGAACGCGCCGTCGCGCCGGGCTGCCGAGCGGCTGGGCTTCACCTACGAAGGCACGCACCGGCAGGCGCGGGTCTCGAAGGGGCGCAACCGCGATACGGCGTGGTTTTCCATCCTCGACAGCGAATGGCCCGCCCTGCAGGCCCGGCTCGAGGCGTGGCTGTCACCAGGGAACTTCGACGAAAGCGGGCGTCAGAAGCGCCCGCTCGCGGGCTGACCTGCCGGGGAATTCCGACGCGGAATTCCCGCTCGAAAATCGACGCGGTTTTCGGCGCCGCTCGGGGGTGAGCGCCGCCCGTGCCTGCCGTGCGGGCCCGCAATCCGCGCCGGATTGCGCCGCGAAGATCGCGTCGATCTTCGCCTCAGCCGACGCCCACCGCGCGGCGGATATCGGGATCGCGCAGCGACACTTCCGCGCCGAGATAGGCATCCGCCTCCGGCCCGCACATCCACAAAAGCGCCTCGGCCACCCATTCGGGCGGGATGTGGTCGGACCAGTCGAGCTGGCTCACCGGATTGATCCCCGAGGCCTTGATCTCGCGCTGCATCTCGGTGGCCACGGTGCCGGGGGACAGCGACAGCGCGCGCAGACCGGCATCGCGGTTTTCCTTGTCGGCCATGCGGGTGAGCATCAGCGCCCCGGCCTTCGAGGCGCAATAGGCCGACCAGGCCTCGACCGGGCCATGCGCGGCACCCGATCCGATGGTCAGGATGGTGCCCGCGCCCTGCTCCCGCATCACCGGCAGCGCGGCGCGCATGCCGTGAAAGACGCCCTTGAGGTTCACGTCGATGACGCTGCCCCAGCCGTCCGGATCGACCTCGGACATATGCGCGATGGGCTCGATCACGCCGGCATTGTTGACGAGGATATCGAGACTGCCGAAGGTCTCCACGGTCTTCTCCACTGCCTGCGCCATTTCCCAGTAGCGCGAGATATCGCAGGGGATGGCGATGGCATCGGCGCCGATCTCTCCGGCGAGTTCGGCGATGCGGTCGGCGCCGCGCGCGATCAGCACGACCCGCGCGCCGGCCTCGGCGAAGCGGCGCCCTGCGGCCTCGCCGATCCCGCGGCTCGCCCCGGTGATGAGCGCCGTCTTTCCGGTCAAATCCATGGCTTTCACTCCTCCTGCCGGGTTGCGCAATCTGGGTAGCGGGCCGGACCCCTCCGGTCCAGCCCCAGTCGAGACCCCGCCCGACCGCGTCCGGTCCACCCCTTGACCCCGGATCGGACAGGACGGAAGCTGACCGCAGTTTGATTTGTCCATCCGCGGGAAGGAACCCCCATGTCACATCCCATTCGCACGCTTCTGGCGGCCCCCGCTTTCGCGGCAGGCGCGCTCGTCCCGCTCGGGGCCGCCGCCGATGTCACGCCGGAAGCGGTGTGGGAGGGCCTGCGCGCGTATCTGGAAACCTCGGGCTACACCGTGGAGGCCGACCGCGCCGACAGCGGCGGCGACGTGATCGTCGAGGGGCTGACCGCGACCATCGAGATGCCCGAGGAGCAGACCCGGCTGGTCTTCGAGGCGGACCGCGTCACCTTCGAGGACCAGGGCGACGGCACGGTGCTGATCCTGTTTCCCGAAAGCATGCCGATCACCATCACCACGGATGCCAACGATCAGCCCGAGACGGTGGTGGCGCTCGATTACACCCATACCGGCCTGACCATCCTCGCCTCGGGCAGCGACGACGACCAGCGCTACGCGCTGTCCGCCGAGACGCTCGGCATCGCGCTCGACGAGATCGTCGTGGATGGCGACCCGATACCGCCCGAGATGGGCAGCGGACGCTTCAGCATCGCGCAGATGACCGGCGAGATGCAGATGACCTACGGCGACCTGATGCGGCTCACGCAGCGGATGCAGGCCGAAAGCCTGTCCTACGAGGTCAGCTTCACCGATCCCGACAGCGGCGATACCGGCAGCCTCACGGGCGCGATGACCGATGTGGTGCTCGATGGCGGCGGCGACATCCCGCAGATGAGCGGCCAGATGACCGGCGACGCGATGATCGCGGCCGGGCTCGACGTGGAGGGCAGCTTCTCCTACGCCACGGGCCAGTCGAATTTCAGCGGCACCTCCGACGGCGCGCCGGTCGAGGGCAGCACCTCCTCGAGCGACGGCAGCTTCAGCGTGTCCATGTCCGAAGACGGGCTGAGCTACGGCATCGGTGCCGACAATATCGACATGTCGGTCACGGTGCCCGACCTGCCCTTCCCGGTCACCGCGGCGATCGACGCGCTGAAGATGGGCTTCGACGTGCCGGTCACCGCCTCGGAGGACCCGCAGGACTTCCAGATGCTGATCGAGCTGAGCGGTCTCGAAGTGGCCGACATGATCTGGATGATGTTCGATCCGACCGAGATCCTGCCGCGCGATCCCGCCTCGCTGCTTATCGACGTGGCCGGCGAGGTCACCACCTTCCTGTCGATCCTCGACCCCGAGGCGATGGAGGATCTCGACGGCCCGCCGGGCGCGCTGAACGCGGTGACGATCAACGCGGTGCGGCTCGAGGCCGCGGGCGCCGAACTCACCGCCGAGGGCGCCTTCACCTTCGACAACAGCGACCTCGAGACCTTCGACGGCATGCCCGCCCCCGAGGGCGAGGCGATGATGTCGCTGCGGGGCGCCAATGCGCTGATCGACAAGCTGATCGAGATGGGCATCCTGACGAACGAGGACGCGATGGGCGCGCGGATGATGATCTCCATGTTCTCGGTCCCGGGCGACGGGCCGGACACGCTGTCCTCGACGGTGACGATCACCGAGGACGGGCAGGTCCTGGCCAACGGACAGCGGCTGCGCTGAGGATCGGGCGGCAACAGCTTCGAGACAGGAGGCCCCGGAGATGATCCGGGGCCTTTTCTTCGGCGGCCGACACCCGACATCGCCTTTCCGGCCGCCGTCGTCAGAGTGCCGGCGAATCCAACTCTGGAACTGGCCGCTGCCGCGCGCCAAGACACATATCCGCAGCCCCGCCACGCCGACCCGTGTCAGCGCCCTACAACCGCCGTTCGAAGAAGACGTCCGGATAAGGGTCATCGTTGAAGCGCCGGATCTCGGTCCAGCCGAACCCGCGGTACATCGCCACGGCCTCCGGCAGGCTGCTGTTCGTATCGAGGCGCAGATGCAGCATGCCGAGGTGCCGTCCCTCCTCCTCGATCGCGGCCATGAGCCGTCGGGCGATGCCCTGCCCGCGCCGTTCGGGCGCGACCCAGACGCGCTTCACCTCGCCCCAGGCCCCGTGCCCTTTCAGCCCGGCGCAGGCCACCGGGCGTCCGTCGCACAGCGCCAACAGGAAGGCGCCGCGCGGCGGGCGCAGGCTGGCGGCCTCGGGATCGGCGGACAGGGACACGTCGAAGCCTTGCGGGAAACGCGCGTCAAGCTCGCCGTAATATTCGCGCAGGCAGGCAATCGCCCCGGCATCGCGCGGATCGACGCGGGTGATGGACAGGGCGTCGATCATCGGGCCTGCCGCGGGATGCGCGTGCGGGCCGCGCGATCCCGGTCAACCTGTTCAGGGATCCGCGCGAGGCATGGACGGGAGACGGTGCGGGAGTGGATCATGCGGGCTCGTTCGGGTGGCTGATGAATGGCGCGGCACCATAGACGAGCCGCGGGCGATGAAAAGCCGCCCTATTCCGACAAGAGCGCCAGAAGCCCCGCTTCCGCCTGCCGGAGCCCGCGCGTCTCGGGCGCGGTCTCCAGATAGCGGCGGCGGGTCTCGAAGGGCGTCTCCGACAGCGCGATCACCCACGGATGCACGTAGCTCGTGCGGCAGATGGCGGGGGTGTTGTGCAGCCGCTCCGCCGCGGCCTCCGTCATCGCCTTGATGGAAAGCGTCTCGTTGCGCGTCGCCACGTCGAAGGCCGCCACGGTGCCGTTCCAGGTGCGGAAGGTCTTGGCGCTGATCGCCTCTTGCCCGGTCCAGTCCGCAAGCCGCTGGTTGATCGTGTCCGAGCCCACCGCGCGGGACGTGCCGTCGGAATCCTCCCACGACACGAGCGTGGGCCCGCCCAGATCGTCGAGCCGTTCGAGCACCCGGTTCAGCGTCCGGTCGCGCAGCCGCTTGCGCACCTGATCGCCGCCCTTGGCGCGGTAATCGAGCTGCACCTCGCCGCCGTCGAGCTGCAGATGCCGAGGGCGCAGCGTCGTCGCGCCGAAGGTCTGGTTGCGCCGCGCGTAATCGGGATTGCCGACACGCAGATTGGCCCGGTCCAGAAGGGCGAGGATCGCCGCGATTGCAAAGTCGTGATCGCCCGCCGTGCCGTCCCGCAGGTCGCGCCGGATACGCCGGCGCAGCGCGGGCAGCGCCTCGCCGAACGTGGCCAGATGGTCGAATTTCTTGCGCGCCCGGAAGGCGGTCCAGTCCTCGTGGTAGCGGTATTGCTTGCGCGCCCGGTCGTCGCGGCCCGTCGCCTGCAGGTGGCCCCGCGGATCGGGGCACATCCAGACATCGCTGTAGGCCGGCGGCACCGCCAGCGCATTGAGCCGCTTGCGTTCGTCCTTGGCGTCGATCCCGGTGCCGTCGGGCGCGAAATAGCGCCAGCCCCGCCCCTGCCGGCGCCGGGTGATGCCCGGACGGCTGTCGGGGAAATAGGTGAGCGTGGGAAGATCCTGCATGGGCGGAAAACGCCGCCCGCGCGACTGCGGTTCCCGCCGGGCCGCGCGGCTTATTGATCCTGCCCGGGCAAGCTGTCACGGTGCGCAAAACAGGACGAGAGGCTTCGATGCAGGATTACATGGGCGGTGTGGAACTGGTCACCCCCGACGCGCCGGAGCCTGCCTTTTTCGACACCCCCGAAGCGGCGGTGGACCGGCTTTGCGCGCTCTACGATGCGGCAACGACGTTTCTCTGCGAGCGGTTCCAATCGGCGATCGAGACCGGCCATCCGGGCGTGCGCTTCCGTGCCTTCTATCCCGAGGTGCGGATCGCCACGACGAGTTTCGCCAAGGTCGACAGCCGTCTCGCCTTCGGCCACGTGGCCGCGCCGGGCGTGCATGCGACCTCGATCACCCGGCCCGATCTCTTCCGCGCCTATCTCGAGCAGCAGATCGGCCTGCTGATCGACAATCACGGCGTGCCGGTGCAGATCGGCCTGTCGGACACGCCGATGCCGGTGCATTTCGCCGTGGCCAACCGCGCGGGCGTGACCGTGCCGCAGGAAGGGGCCGCGGATTTCATCCTGCGCGACGTCTTCGACGTGCCCGACCTCAGCACGACCAACGACGATATCGTCAACGGGCTGGTCAAGCCCCGGCCCGACGGCACCGAGCCGCTTGCCCCCTTCACGGCGCAGCGCGTGGATTACTCGCTGGCGCGGCTCGCGCATTACACCGCGACCGATCCCGCGCATTTCCAGAACCACGTGCTCTTCACCAACTACCAGTTCTACGTGACCGAGTTCGAGGCCTATGCCCGCGCCGCACTCGCCGATCCCGACAGCGGCTATACGAGCTTCGTGGCGACGGGCGATGCCGAGATCACCTCTGCGGATGCGCCGCTGCCCTCCAGCCCCAAGATGCCGCAGATGCCGACCTATCATCTGAAGCGCGCCAACGGGTCGGGCATCACGCTGGTCAATATCGGCGTCGGCCCCTCCAACGCGAAGACCGCGACGGACCATATCGCGGTGCTGCGCCCGCATGCCTGGATCATGGTCGGCCATTGCGCCGGGCTTCGGAACTCGCAATCCTTGGGCGATTTCGTGCTGGCCCATGCCTATCTGCGCGAGGACCGGGTGCTCGATCACGATCTGCCGGTCTGGGTGCCGATCCCCGCGCTGGCCGAAATCCAGACCTCGCTCGAAGAGGCGGTGGCGGTCGAGACCGAGCTTCAGGGCTACGACCTCAAGCGCGTGATGCGCACCGGCACGGTGGCCAGCGTCGACAATCGCAACTGGGAACTGCGCGAAACCCACGGGCCCGTGCAGCGCCTGTCGCAATCGCGGGCCATCGCGCTCGACATGGAAAGCGCCACGATCGCCGCCAACGGCTTCCGGTTCCGGGTGCCCTACGGCACGCTTCTGTGCGTGTCGGACAAGCCGTTGCACGGCGAATTGAAGCTGCCCGGCATGGCCTCGGACTTCTACAAGACGCAGGTTACGCGCCATCTGAGGATCGGAATCCGCGCCATGGAAGTCCTGCGCGAAATGCCGCTATCGCGGATTCACAGCCGAAAACTGCGTAGTTTCGACGAAACAGCCTTTCTTTGAAGGCACGGCACACGTAAAAAGTGCTTGTTTTCCGGATAAACCGGAACGCTAATCGTTGTGTTTAAACGCAAGATGCGGTTCTAATGGCGCCCAAGGCCCCAATGGGGAGAGGCAAAGGAGACAAAAATGGCAAAGCCGATGACCAAGACCCAGCTCGTCGCCGCACTCGCGGAAGAGATGGACAGCGACAAGAAATCCGCAGGCGAGGCGCTCGACGCCATCACCAGCATCATCACCCGCGAAGTTGCCGCCGGCGGCGCAGTGACCCTGCCCGGCGTCGGCAAGATCTACTGCCGCGAGCGCCCCGAGCGCATGGTCCGCAACCCCGCGACCGGCGAGCAGTTCAAGAAAGAGGCCGACAAACAGGTCAAGATGACCATCGCCAAGGCCCTGAAGGACAGCGTCAACGGCTGATCCGCTTCCGCGTGACGCGATTTGAGGGACCGTGCCGAGAGGCGCGGTCCTTTTCCTTTCGGGGACCGGGAATGCGGGGTTCCTGCGGACCGCACCCTTCGCCGGCACCGGGCGCGTCCTGGTGCAACCGGCCAAGGACATCGCGCGTCGACGCCTGCCCGCGCAGTACCACAAGCGCCGCAGGTAGACGCCTGCCCGCGGGGTGGCGCCACAACGGTCGAGCGGTTGTTCTTGATCTCCGGGTATCGCCGCGCAGAAGGAGCGACGCGCCGGCGTTTCGAGCGCGCCAGCCCGCCCGAGCGAGCAGGCGCTTGGCGCGGCGGCAGCACGCGGCCTCGATCCCGCGCTCGGGGACCACGCGCCCCGCAGGCGCTCCAAGAGTCGTCCTCGGCCGCGACCCCGGGGACCTAAAGCCAATCGGACGACCGCGCGACCGCCCTGCCCGCCCTTTTCCCTTGCAGACTCGGGGCGGCATACGTATATGCCTCTCAACAGCGGCGCGCTGGGGTCCAAACCCGACGCTCCACCGGACTTCATTGACGGGCCGCGCGCCCGTTTTTTTGCGTCCGGTTCCCAAGCCCACGCCCGACCCGCACAGGACATCATGACCGACCTGATCGCCAAGACCGCCATGGACAAGCGCATCGCCGAGATCGCCACACCCGTGATCGAGGATATGGGCTTCGAGCTGGTGCGCGTGCGCCTGCAGGGCGGCAAGACGCCGCTCTTGCAGATCATGGCCGAGCGCCCCGAGGGCGGCATCGAGGTCGATGAATGCGCCCAGATCTCGACCGCGCTGTCCGCGACGCTCGATGTCGAGGATCCGATCCTTGATGCCTACACGCTCGAGGTCTCGTCGCCGGGGATCGACCGGCCGCTGACCCGGCTGAAGGATTTCGAGACCTTCGAAGGCTACGAGGCCAAGCTCGAGACGCATGATCTGATCGACGGGCAGAAGCGCTTCAAGGGCGTGCTCGCGGGCGTCGAGGAGGACGAGGTGCTGGTGAATATCGAGGCGGGCACCGTCGGGCTGAAATTCGACTGGCTCGCCGATGCCAAGCTCGTGCTGACCGACGAGCTCATTCGCGAGATGCTGAAGGCCCGCAAGGCGCAGGCCATCGACGAAAGCAAGTACGACGAAATCGAGGCCGAGGACGGCCAAACCGAGGAGTAAGAGACGATGGCCATCACATCCGCCAACCAGCTGGAGCTTCTGCAGACCGCAGAGGCCGTCGCGCGGGAAAAGATGATCGACCCCGGCCTCGTAGTCGAGGCGATGGAGGAAAGCCTCGCCCGGGCCGCGAAGTCCCGCTACGGCGCCGAGATGGACATCCGGGTGAAGATCGACCGCCGCACCGGCAAGGCCACCTTCACCCGCGTGCGCACCGTCGTCGAGGATGACGCCGTCGAGAATTACCAGGCCGAATTCACTGTCGAGCAGGCCAAGCAATACATGGCCGATCCGAAGGTGGGCGACACCTACGAAGAGGAAGTCCCCCCGGTGGAGCTGGGCCGCATCGCCGCGCAATCGGCCAAGCAGGTGATCCTGCAGAAGGTCCGCGAAGCCGAGCGCGACCGCCAGTACGAAGAGTTCAAGGACCGCGCGGGCACGATCATTAACGGCATCGTCAAGCGCGAGGAATACGGAAACGTCATCGTCGATATCGGCCGTGGCGAGGGCATCCTGCGCCGCAACGAGAAGATCGGCCGCGAAAGCTACCGTCCGAACGACCGCATCCGCTGCTACATCAAGGATGTGCGCCGCGAAGTGCGCGGTCCGCAGATCTTCCTGTCGCGGACGGCACCGGAATTCATGGCCGAGCTCTTCAAGATGGAAGTGCCCGAGATCTACGACGGCATCATCGAAATCAAGGCCGTGGCCCGGGATCCCGGTTCGCGCGCGAAGATCGGTGTGATTTCCTACGACAATTCCATCGACCCCGTCGGCGCCTGCGTCGGTATGCGCGGCAGCCGCGTTCAGGCCGTCGTGAACGAGCTGCAGGGCGAGAAGATCGACATCATCCCGTGGAACGAGGACATGCCGACCTTCCTCGTCAACGCGCTGCAGCCTGCCGAAGTCTCCAAGGTGGTCCTCGACGAGGATGCCGAGCGCATCGAGGTCGTGGTCCCCGACGAGCAGCTGTCGTTGGCCATCGGCCGGCGCGGCCAGAACGTGCGTCTCGCCTCGCAGCTCACCGGGCTCGATATCGACATCCTCACCGAGGAAGAGGAATCGGCGCGCCGCCAGAAGGAATTCGAGGAGCGCACGCAGCTCTTCGTGGGCGCGCTCGACGTGGACGAGTTCTTCGCCCAGCTTCTGGTCTCCGAAGGCTTCACCAACCTCGAAGAGGTGGCTTACGTGGAGCTTGACGAGCTCACGGTGATCGACGGCGTCGACGAGGAGACCGCCGAGGAACTGCAGGCGCGCGCCCGCGACGTGCTCGAGGCGCAGGCCGCCGAGGCGCTGGAACGCGCCCGCGCCCTCGGTGCCGAGGACAGCCTCATTGAATTCGAGGGCCTCACACCCCAGATGGTTGAGGCGCTGGCAAAGGACGACGTGAAGACGCTCGAGGACTTCGCCACCTGTGCCGATTGGGAGCTGGCCGGCGGCTGGACCACGATCGACGGCCAGCGCGTCAAGGATGACGGCGTGCTCGAACCCTTCGATGTCAGCCTCGAGGAAGCGCAGACCATGGTGATGACCGCGCGCGTCCTTCTGGGCTGGGTCGATCCGACCGAGCTCGAGGCCGAGGCGGACGATACCGAGGCCGATGAGGGCTCGGAAGAGACCGAAGAGGTGTGACCGGATGAGCCGTGGGGGCCGCACCAAGGACCGCGAGGACGGGCCGGAACGTCGCTGCATCGCCACGGGCGAATCGCAGCCCGTCTCGGGGCTCGTGCGCTTCGTGGTCGGCCCCGATGGCGGCATCGTGCCCGATATCGCGGGAAAACTGCCCGGGCGCGGTATCTGGGTTGCGGCGGATCGCGCGGCGATGGATAAAGCTGTGGCGAAAAAACTCTTTTCGCGGGCGGCGAAACAGAACGTGACCGTGCCCGACGCGCTGCCGGACATGATCGAGAAGATGCTGACGCAACGGGTGATCGACCTGATCAGCCTTGCGCGAAAGTCGGGCAACGCCGTGTCCGGCTACGAGAAGGTGAAGGACTGGCTTCAGAAAGAGGAAGCCGAGGTCCTGATCCAGGCCGAGGATGGCTCGGCCCGCGGAAAAACGAAGCTCTCCACCCCGCATTACGGCAGCTATATCGGCTGGCTCGGGGCGGCGGAGCTGGGGCAGGCCTTCGGGCGCGATAAAGTGGTGCATGCCGCGCTCGGCGCTGGCGGTCTCACAAAACGTGTTGTAGAGGATGCCCAACGTCTCAAGGGTATGCGCGTTGATACGAAGACGCGCGATGCGGCGGCAGGGGTCGCCGGAAAGGATAAGAGAGCTTCATGAGCGATAACGACGGCAAGAAGACTTTGGGTGTACGCGGCGGTCCCCGTTCGGGATCGGTGAAGCAGAGCTTCTCCCACGGGCGCACCAAGAACGTCGTGGTCGAGACCAAGCGCAAGCGCGTCGTGGTCCCGAAGGCCGGTGCGGGTGCCGCATCGAAGTCGGGCACGGATAGCGGCGCGAGCGCGGCCCAGCGGGCTGCCGCCCAGGCCTCGGCGAAGCGACCCGCGGGCATCTCCGATGCGGAGATGGAGCGCCGTCTGAAGGCGTTGCAGGCCGCCAAGGCCCGCGAGTCCGAAGAGACCGCGAAGCGCGAAGCCGAGGAAAAGGCCCGCGCCGAAGAGCGCGAGCGCATGCGCGCCGAGAAGGAACAGAAAGAGCGCGAACAGCGCGAAGCCGAGGAAAAGGCGCGCCAGAAGGCCGAGGACGAAGAGCGCAAGAAGCGCGAGGCCGAAGAGGCCGAGCTGCGCGCCAAGGCCGCGCCCGACGCATCGGCCGCACCCGATCCCGCCTCCGCGCCGCGCGGCGCCAAGCCGGCCCTTGCGCCCGCCCGCAAGCCCGACCGCGACCGCGACGACCGGGGCCGTGCCCCGAAGGCCAAGGATGGCGGCGGACGCCGCTCCGGCAAGCTGACCGTCAACCAGGCGCTGACCGGTGGCGAAGGCGGCCGTCAGAAATCCATGGCCGCGATGAAGCGCAAGCAGGAGCGGGCGCGCCAGAAGGCGATGGGCGGTCCCGTGAACCGCGAAAAGGTCGTGCGCGACGTGCAGCTGCCCGAGGCCATCACCGTGGCCGAGCTTGCCAACCGCATGGCCGAGCGCGTGGGCGACGTCGTGAAGTCGCTGATGAACAGCGGCATCATGGCCACCCAGAACCAGACCATCGACCAGGACACCGCCGAACTCATCATCGAGGAATTCGGTCACCGTGTGACCCGCGTCTCCGATTCGGACGTGGAACAGGTGATCGAGCAGGTCCAGGACAAGCCCGAGGACCTGCAGGACCGCGCGCCCATCATCACCGTGATGGGCCATGTGGACCACGGCAAGACCTCGCTGCTGGACGCCATCCGCAAGACCAAGGTCACCCAGGGCGAGGCGGGCGGCATCACCCAGCATATCGGCGCCTACCAGGTCGAAACCGACAGCGGTGCCCTGCTCACCTTCCTCGACACGCCTGGCCACGCGGCCTTCACCTCGATGCGCTCGCGCGGCGCGCAGGTGACGGACATCGTGGTGCTGGTGGTGGCGGCCGATGACGCGGTCATGCCGCAGACCATCGAGGCCATCAACCACGCCAAGGCGGCCAAGGTTCCGATGATCGTGGCGATCAACAAGGTCGACAAGCCCGAGGCGAACCCGACCAAGGTGCGCACCGATCTTCTGCAGCACGAGGTTGTGGTGGAAGAGATGTCGGGCGACGTGCAGGACGTGGAAGTCTCCGCGGTGTCCGGCAAGGGTATCGACGAATTGCTCGAAGCCATCGCGCTGCAATCCGAGATTCTCGAACTGAAGGCCAACCCGGACCGTCCCGCCATGGGCGCGGTGATCGAGGCGCAGCTCGATGTGGGCCGCGGCCCGGTCGCGACCGTGCTCGTGCAGAACGGCACCCTGCGCCAGGGCGACATCTTCGTCGTCGGCGAGCAATGGGGCAAGGTCCGCGCCATGGAGAACGACCAGGGTGACCGCGTGAAGGAAGCCGGGCCCTCGGTTCCGGTCGAGGTCCTGGGCCTCAACGGCACGCCCGAGGCGGGCGACGTCCTGAACGTCGTCGCCACCGAGGCGCAGGCCCGCGAGATCGCCGAGTACCGCCAGCAGGTCGCCAAGGACAAGCGCGCGGCGGCCGGTGCGGCCACCACGCTCGAAAGCCTCATGCAGCAGGCCAAGGAGAACGAGAACGTCTCCGAACTGCCGGTGCTGGTGAAGGCCGACGTGCAGGGTTCCGCCGAGGCCATCGTGCAGGCGCTCGAGAAGGTCGGCAACGACGAGGTCCGCGTGCGGGTCCTGCATTACGGCGTCGGTGCCATCACCGAAACCGATGTGGGCCTGGCGGAAGCCTCGAACGCGCCGATCCTGGGCTTCAACGTCCGCGCCAATGCCTCGGCGCGGAACTCGGCCAACCAGAAGGGTGTGGAGCTGCGTTACTACAGCGTGATCTACGACCTGGTGGATGACGTGAAGGCGGCGGCTTCGGGCCTCCTGTCGAACGAGATCCGCGAGAACTTCATCGGTTACGCCGAGATCAAGGACACGTTCCGCGTCTCGGGTGTCGGCACCGTGGCGGGCTGTCTCGTCACCGAGGGCGTGGCGCGCCGATCGGCGGGCGTCCGTCTTCTGCGCGACAACGTGGTGATCCACGAGGGCACGCTGAAGACGCTGAAGCGCTTCAAGGACGAAGTGGCCGAGGTGCAGTCGGGCCAGGAATGTGGCATGGCGTTCGAGAATTACGACGATGTCCGCAAGGGCGACGTGATCGAAATCTTCACCCGCGAAGAGGTGGAGCGGACGCTGAGCTGATCGGCGCATCGTCCAGAAACTTGGGGCGGTCCTTCGGGGCCGCCCTTTTTCGTTTGTGCGAAAACCGCTGAGCGACGCCGCCGGAGCGCGGAATCAAGGCTGCGTGCAGCCGCCGCGCTCCAGCGCCGATCCGGCCCCACCGGATTGGCGCTTTTGTGACGACAGCGCTCCGCTCACGCGGCGCAATGACATGACAAGATAAAGCGCGTCTGACAGTCGTGGCAGCGCCAACCCGCCGGACCGGCGCTCTCGAACGTTTCCCGCGGTGCCACCGTTGCTGACCCAAGCGGGAGGCACCGCACCTATCGAGGCGCCGCACTCAGAGCAAATAGGTTTACAACCAATCCCGCAGGATCGGAATGATCGGCACATCGGCAGGCGGCATCGGGTAATCCGCCAAATCCCGCGCGTGCGCCCATTTCAGCGCCTGCCCCTCGCGCGGCTGCGGGATGCCCTCCCATTTGCGGCAGGCGAAGAGCGGCATCAGCAGGTGGAAATCGTCATAGCTGTGCGAGGCGAAGGTCAGCGGTGCGAGGCAGGACGCCCAGGTGTCGATGCCGAGCTCCTCGTGCAGCTCGCGGATCAGGGCCGCCTCTGGCGTCTCGCCCGGCTCGACCTTGCCGCCCGGAAACTCCCAGAGCCCGGCCATCGACTTGCCCTCGGGCCGCTGCGCCAGAAGCACGCGGCCATCGACGTCGATGAGTGCGACGGCAGAGACGAGAACGGTTTTCATGGGCGCTTCTCCGGGACACGTGACCCGGGCGTCATGCGATGGCGGGGACCCGAGCGCAAGCCCCCGCCCGATGGCTCACCCGTCCTGGCGGATCCGGGCGTTCGCGCTGTCATAGGGGCTGTCCTCGGTGATGACCGCGTCCCAGAGCCGGTCGAACATCTTCACCTTCAGCGCCTGGCCGATATGGGCGATCTCGGGCTTGACGTAGCCCATGCCGATGGACTTGCCGAAGGCCACCGAATAGCCGCCCGAGGTCAGCCGCCCGACCCGCGTGCCGTCTTCGAGATAAAGCGCCTCGCGCCCCCAGGGATCGGCATCCTCGGGCCCGTCGATCAGGACCGTCACGCATTTGGAGCGCAGGCCGAGCGCCTCCATCTCGGCCTTGCCGTGGAAATCTTTCGAGAGGTCCACGAAGCGCGGCAGATCCGCCTCGAGCGGCGTCGCATCGCGGCCGAGCTCGTTTCCGAAGGCGCGATAGGACTTCTCCTGCCGGAGCCAGTTCTGCGCCCGTGCGCCCACCGGCTTCAGACCGAGCGGCGCGCCGGCCGCCATGATCTTGTCCCACAGATGCGTCGACATCTCGATCGGGTGGTGCAATTCCCAGCCCAATTCACCGGTATAGGCCACGCGGATCGCCCGCACGGGCACCATGCCAAGCTCGATGTCGCGGCAGGACAGCCACGGGAAGCGCTTGTTCGACAGGACCGTGGCGGGCTCCGCGTCGCGCACCAGCAGGTTCAGCAGATCGCGGGACTTCGGCCCGGCCACGGCGAAGACGCCCCATTGGGTCGTGACGTCCTGCACCTCGATATAGCCGAACTCCGCTGCCTTGTCCTCGGCGGCCTTCCTCAGATAATCCCCGTCATAGGCCTGCCACGCCCCCGCCGAGACGAGGTAGAACGAGTCCTCGGCAAGCCGCACCACTGTATATTCCGTGCGCGTCGTGCCTGCCCCCGTCAGCGCGTAGGTCAGGTTGATCCGCCCGACCTTGGGCAGCTTGTTGCAGGTGAACCAGTCCATGAAGGCTTGGGCCCCCGGACCCTTCACCATGTGCTTGGCAAAGGCCGTGGCGTCGATGATGCCCACGCCGTTGCGGATCGCCTCGGCCTCCGTTCGGGCATATTCCCACCAGCCGCCACGCCGGAAGGACCGCGCGTCGTGGTCGAAATCCTCGGGCGCATCGACGGGACCGTAATAGTTGGGCCGCTCCCAGCCATTCACGCAGCCGAACTGCGCGCCGAGTGCCTTTTGCCGGTCATAGTTCGGCGCGGTGCGCAAAGGCCGCGCGGCGGGGCGCTCTTCGTCGGGATGGTGCAGGATGTAGACGTGCTCATACGCCTCTTCGTTCTTGGCGATGGCATAATCGGTCGTCTGCCAGTCGCCGTAGCGCTTGGGATCGAGCGAGGCCATGTCGATCTCGGCCTCACCTTCCACCATGAGCTGGGCGAGGTAATAGCCCGCGCCGCCCGCCGCCGTGATGCCGAAGGAAAAGCCTTCGGCCAGCCACATGTTCCGGAGCCCGGGCGCGGGACCGATCAGCGGGTTGCCATCGGGCGTATAGCAGATCGGGCCGTTATAGTCGTCCTTCAGCCCCACCTCTTCCGAGGACGGAATGCGGTGGATCATCGACATGTATTCCTCTTCGATCCGCTCGAGATCGAGGGGGAAGAGGTCCGCGCGGAAGCTATCCGGCACGCCATAGGCAAACCGCGCCGGTGCGTTGCGCTCATAAGGGCCCAGAATCCAGCCGCCGCGCTCTTCGCGGACATACCACTTGGCGTCCGCATCGCGCAGCACGGGATGCTCGCCATGGGTCTTGCGGTACTCGACGAGCGCGGGATCGGGCTCGGTCACGATGAACTGGTGCTCGACCGGGATCGCGGGCGTCTTGATGCCCAGAAGCCGCGCCGTGCGCTGCGCGTGATTGCCGGTGGCGGTGACCACGTGCTCGGCATGGATGACCATCTGTTCGTCGGACGGCACGAGGTTGCCGCCCTTCTCGACGGTCTTGGTGACGGTGACCTCCCAGTGATCGCCGGTCCAGTGATAGCCGTCGACCTGCCATTTGCGCTCGATGGCCACACCCCGCTGCCGCGCGCCCTTGGCCATCGCCATGGTGACATCGGCGGGGTTAATGTAGCCGTCGGTGGGGTGGTAGATCGCACCTTCGAGATCGTCGGTGTTCACAAGCGGCCAGCGCTCCTTGATCTGCGCGGGGCTCAGCCATTCGTAAGGAACCCCACAGGTCTCGGCGGTCGTGGCATAGACCATGTATTCGTCCATGCGGGCCTTCGTCTGGGCCATGCGCAGGTTGCCCACCACCGAAAAGCCCGCATTGAGCTCGGTCTCTTCCTCGAGCGTCTTGTAGAACTTGATCGAGTAGTCGTGGATATGCGTCGTGGCGAAGGACATGTTGAAATAAGGCAGAAGCCCCGCCGCATGCCAGGTCGAGCCCGAGGTCAGCTCGTCGCGTTCGAGCAGCACCACGTCGTCCCAGCCCGCCCGGGCGAGGTGATAGGCGATGGAGGTGCCGACCGCGCCACCGCCGACGACAAGCGCTTTCACATGCGTTTTCATGGGTTCCGTCCCCTGTCCGTTTCCCCCTTCTTACGCAGGCGGATCGCGCCGCGCCCACACGCGCCGACACGTCACGGCAGGAAAGCGACATCGGCGCTTTCGAAGACGGAAAACGACGCGACATCGCGCCGCGGGGATCAGTCTCTGTCCTGCGGAACACGGACCAGAAGCGCGCCCGCCGCGGTGATCTCGCGCGTGGCCTGCGCGGCGCCCAGAAGCGCCGAGGATGGCAACGGGTCCGCAGACGGGGACGGCACCGCCATGGCGCCGGATGCGGGGCCGGAGCGCGCCTGCCCCTCGGCGATCAGCGGGGACAGGCCCAGCACCCCGCCGCTCAGCCGGTCGAGCGCGGCCAGCTGTTCGCCAAGGCCGATGCCGTATTTCTCCTGCGCGTAGGTTTGGAAGGCGACATTGGCGCCGACGCCCAGCCCGGCCATGACCAGCCATGTCAGCACCATCTGGCGCAGGCGGCGCACGGCATAGGCGCGAAATCCCGTGGGCTTCGCCTGTTTCGTCTTGGCGCGTGCGATCACGCGCGCGGGACGGAAGACGTCGTTGAGTGCCTGTTCGCTCATCACATGGCCCGGTTTCTGTGTGCCCCGACCCGACAATCCCGGGGAAATCTGACGCCAAAACGGCACTGCGATGAAGAATCGAAGGTGCAGACCAAGGGGCCTCCACCCTTAAAACGGGAAAACCGGGACATTTCCTGCTATAATCGCCTCATTTTCAGAAGATCATATTTCAGGAGACATCATCATGGCCGGACTCAAGGTTCTCGACGCAGCCGATCTCATTCGCGACGCCTATGCAAACGATCTGGGCGACCGGGTGCAGACCGCCATCGATATTCGCGGCGTGCAGGCGTATTTCCTCAAGGACGGCACGCTGGTCATTCCGGGGACCAACGAGTTTTCCGACTGGTTCGATTTCAATCTGCGGTTCGGGAATGTGGACGTTCAGGGCCATGGCTTCGAGGTCGTACCGGGCGACAGCGGCACGCTCTGGCATGGCGGCTTTCTCGAACATGCGCAGATCGTCTACACCTTCGCCAAAGGCTTGCGGCCGAAATTCATCGTCGGCCATTCGCTGGGCGCGGCCTCGGCGCAGATCGTGGGCGCTTCGCTGGCGGTGCCGTCCATCGCCTTCGCCTCGCCCAAGACCTGCCGGTCGCGCCAGCGCATGCCGGGCGAGGGCTGGGTGCTCAACATCTGCCGGATCGACGATGCGGTCTGCCATGTGCCGCCGTCCTTCCTCGGCTTTCGGACCATCGGCAGCCATTACTGGCTGACCCCGCCCGAGGCCGACGCGGACGAAGATCACCGGATCCACAACTACAAGGAGCTCCTCCGGCTTGCCCGCGTGAAAGAACGCGTGCCCACCGAATGGCCGCGCTGAGCGGCAGACGGCAAAATCACGCTGATTCCCTTGATGCGCACCCTTTCACCCGACCGGTGACACTCCTATAAGGACAGCGCTCGAGCCTGCGGGGAGTCGCGGGTTTTTGACGCTTTAGGGGAACGCATTCATGTTTGGTTTGGACAAGCTCTTGGGCGCCTTTTCGGCGGACATGGCCATCGACCTCGGGACGGCGAACACGCTGGTCTACGTGAAGGGTCGCGGCGTGGTCCTCGCCGAGCCGTCCGTGGTCGCCTACCACGTCAAGGACGGTGTGAAGAAAGTGCTGGCCGTGGGTGAGGACGCCAAGCTGATGCTTGGCCGCACTCCGGGCTCCATCGAGGCGATCCGCCCGATGCGCGAAGGCGTCATCGCCGATTTCGACACCGCCGAGGCGATGATCAAGCATTTCATCCGCAAAGTGCACCGCCGCTCGATGTTCTCGAAGCCGAAGATCATCGTCTGCGTGCCCCATGGCGCCACCCCGGTCGAGAAACGCGCGATCCGCACCTCGGTCCTCTCCGCGGGCGCACGCAAGGCGGGCCTCATCGCCGAGCCTATCGCCGCGGCCATCGGGGCAGGCATGCCGATCACCGATCCCACCGGCAACATGGTCGTCGATATCGGTGGCGGCACCACCGAGGTGGCGGTCCTGTCGCTCGGCGATATCGTCTATGCGCGCTCGGTGCGTGTCGGCGGCGACCGGATGGACGAGGCGATCATCAATTACCTGCGCCGCCAGCAGAACCTCTTGATCGGCGAATCGACCGCCGAGCGGATCAAGACCACCATCGGCACCGCCCGGATGCCCGATGACGGGCGCGGCACCTCGCTGCAGATCCGCGGTCGCGATTTGTTGAACGGCGTGCCGAAAGAGACAGAGATCAGCCAGGCGCAGGTCGCCGAGGCGCTGTCCGAGCCGGTGCAGGCGATCTGCGAGGCGGTGATGACCGCGCTCGAAGCCACGCCCCCGGATCTCGCCGCCGACATCGTCGATCGCGGTGTGATGCTGACCGGTGGCGGCGCGCTTCTGGGCGATCTGGACCTCGCGCTGCGCGAGCAGACCGGTCTTGCCGTCTCCATCGCCGACGAGAGCCTGAACTGCGTGGCCCTCGGCACCGGCAAGGCGCTGGAGTATGAAAAGCAGCTGCGTCACGCGATTGACTACGACAGCTGATCCGATGACCCTCTGACGAGAGGGGTACAAGAATGGCCCGAGACCGCGCTGGAAGCGACGATTACACCGGCCCGCTGAAGCGTCTGCTTCTGGCGACGCTGATCCTGTGCCTAATCGCCATCTTCCTGCTCTGGCGCATCGACAGCCCGCGGGTCGAGCGCTTCCGCGCGCAGGTGATCGACAATATCGTGCCGAGCTTTTCCTGGGCGATGGCGCCGGTCACCGCGGTCGTGGATCTTGCCGGCGATTTCCGCAGCTACCAGCAGATCTACGAGCAGAACCAGGAACTGCGCCGCGAGTTGCGGCAGATGACCGCCTGGAAAGAGGCGGCCCTCCAGCTCGAACAGGAAAACGCCCGGCTGCGCGATCTGAACAACGTGCAGCTCGATCCGAAGCTGACCTACATCACCGGCGTCGTGCTCGCGGATGCCGGATCGCCCTTTCGCCAGACGGTGCTGATCAATGTGGGTTCCCGCGACGGGATTGTTGACGGCTGGGCAACAATCGACGGGATCGGCCTTGTGGGCCGCATCTCGGGCGTGGGCGCCAATACCAGCCGGGTGATCCTGCTGACCGACGCCACGAGCCGCATCCCGGCGGTGATCCAGCCCTCGGGCCAGCGCGCGCTGATCACCGGCGACAATACCTCCGCCCCGCCCATCGATTTCCTCGAGAACCCCGATCTGGTGCGGCCCGGCGACCGCATCGTCACAAGCGGCGACGGCGAGGTCTTCCCGCCCGGCCTGCTGATCGGGCAGGTGGCGGAAGATCCCGGCGGCCGTTTGCGCGTGCGGCTGGCCGCCGATTACGAGCGGCTCGAATTCCTGCGGGTGCTGCGCGATCATGGCGCGCGGCGCGTCACGCAGCCCTCGGCCCTGATCGCCCCCGCCGATCCGGTGTCCGAGCCCGAGCCGGAACCGGCCCCCGACGCCGCCGAGGTCACCCAGTGATCGACGGAACCATCCTGAAGACCTGGCTGATGCGGGCGGTGCTGATCGGTCTCGCGATGATCGTGGTCTTCTTCCACCTCCTGCCGCTGCACCACCTGCCGCCGCGGCTGGCGGGGCCGGATATCATCACGCTGCTGATCTTCGCCTGGGCGCTGCGCCGCCCCGATTACGTGCCCGCCTGGCTGATCGCGCTGGTGGCCCTTCTGGCCGATCTGATCTTTCAGCGTCCGCCCGGGCTCTGGGCCGCGCTGACGGTGATCTTCGCCGAGGGGCTGAAATCCGGCGAACGGCGCCAGCGCGAGACGAATTTCATGATGGAGTGGCTCAGTGTCGCGGTGAGCCTCGGGGCGATGACCCTGATCTACCAATTGACCAAGGTCTTGCTTATCATCGAACCGGTGGGCTGGGTGCTGGCGATCTCGTCGGCGCTGGCCTCGATCCTGTTCTACCCGGTCGTCGTGGCAATCACCCGGATCTTCGGGATCGCGCGCGCGGCGCCGGGCGACGGGGACCGATTGGGAATGGGCCTATGAAGCGCACATCGAAGGAAGTCGCGGAAAGTTATGCGCGCGTCTCGCGCCGGGGGATGATCCTGGGCGGGCTGCAGCTGGGCTTTGTCGGGCTTCTGGGCCTGCGCATGCGGCACATGCAGGTCGACCAGGCCGACGAATTCCGCCTGCTGGCCGAAGAGAACCGCATCAACCTGCGGCTCATCCCGCCGTCGCGCGGGCAGATCTTCGACCGCAACGGGCGCATCATCGCCGCCAACGAACCGGCCTACCGGATCACCATGGTCCGCGAGGATGCCGAGGACGTGGACGCCGTGATGGCGCGGCTGGCCGAGCTGGTCGAGCTCGGTCCCGACGATATCGAACGCGCCCGCGCCGAGATGGCCCGCTCCGCGCCGTTCCTGCCCGTGACCGTCGCCGACCGCGTCAGCTGGGAAGCGGTGAGCCGCGTCGCGGTCAACGCCCCCGCCCTGCCCGGCGTGGTGCCCGAAGTCGGGCTGAGCCGCGTCTATCCGGACCGCGAGACCTTCGCGCATGTGGTGGGCTATGTCGGTCCCGTCTCGGAACGCGACCTCGCCCGCTACGAGGACCCCGAACCGGTGCTGCGCATCCCGCGCTTCCAGATCGGCAAGGTCGGCGTGGAGCGCAATTACGAGGAACAGCTGCGCGGCCGCGCCGGGGCCAAGCGCGTCGAGGTTAACGCCGTGGGCCGCGTCATGCGCGAGCTCGACCGCCGCGAGGGCGAGGCCGGTTCCGACGTGCAGCTCACCCTCGACAGCGATCTGCAGAATTACGTGCAGGCGCGTCTGGGTGAGGAAAGCGCCAGCGTCGTGGTGATGGATCTGGAGCATGGCGATCTTCTGGCCATCGCCTCGGCGCCCTCCTACGACCCGAACAAGTTCGTGCGCGGCATCTCGGTCGCCGATTACAGCGTCTACCGCGAGAATGAGCGCCGCCCGCTCGCCTCGAAAACGGTGCAGGACGCCTATCCTCCCGGCTCCACCTTCAAGATGGTCACCGCGCTCGCGGCGATGGATGCGGGCGTCGTGTCGCCCAACGACACGGTCTGGTGCCCCGGGCACATGACGGTGAGCGGACGGCGCTTCCATTGCTGGAAGCGCGTCGGTCACGGCCACATGAACCTCGAGCTGTCGCTGCGCGAAAGCTGCGACGTCTATTATTACGATCTGGCACTCAAGGTCGGCATCGAGAAGATCGCCGAGACCGCCCGCAGACTGGGCCTCGGCGAGGTGCACGGCATTCCGATGTCCGCCGTGACCGAGGGCCTCATTCCCGACAAGGAATGGAAGCTGCGCAACCGCGATGCGCCCTGGGTGGTCGGCGATACGGTGAACTCCTCGATCGGCCAAGGCTTCGTGCTGTCCTCGCCGCTGCAGCAGGCGGTGATGACCGCGCGGCTGGCCACCGGGCGCGCGATCTCGCCCCGGCTGGTGAAATCCGTGGACGGGATCGAGACGCCGCGCGACCCCGGCGAGCCCATGGGCTTCAACGAGAACCACCTCCGTCAGCTGCGCCAGGCGATGTTCTCGGTCTCCAACAACCGCCGCGGCACCGCGTATGGCTCGCGCATCATCGATGACGGGATGCGCATGGCGGGCAAGACCGGTACCAGCCAGGTGCGCAACATCACCGCCGCCGAACGTGCCCGCGGGGTAGTCCGGAACGAGGACCTGCCGTGGAAGCGGCGCGACCATGCCTTGTTCGTGAATTTCGCGCCCTACGAGCAGCCGCAGATCGCGGTGTCGGTGGTCGTCGAACATGGCGGCGGCGGCTCGGCCGCGGCGGCGCCGATCGCGCGCGACGTGACGCTGCAGGCGCTCTACAAGGGCGATCCGCCGCTCGAAGCCTACCCGACCAAGGACCGCGACCGCATCCGCGAGCAGCAGCAGCGCCTCGCCGAGGAGCGCGAGGACAAGATGCGCGACGGGCGGAGCCGCGCATGAGTTACCTCGAATATTCGGTCAAGACGGTCCCGTCGGGCTGGCGCAAGATCCTCTATCTCAACTGGCCGGTCGTCGTCCTGCTGACCGCCGTGGCGGGCGTCGGCTTCCTGATGCTCTATTCCGTCGCGGGCGGCACGCTGCAGCCCTGGGCCGAGCCGCAGATGAAGCGTTACCTGCTGGGGCTGGTGGCGATGTTCGTCGTGGCGCTGGTGCCGATCTGGTTCTGGCGCAACATGGCCTTCGTGATCTATCTCGGGGCGCTCGGCCTTCTGGTGGCGGTCGAGTTCGTGGGCTCGGTCGGGATGGGCGCGCAGCGCTGGATCGATCTGGGCTTCATGCGCCTGCAACCCTCGGAGCTGATGAAGATCGCGCTGGTGATGGCGCTCGCGGCCTATTACGACTGGCTGCCGCTGCGGCGCACCTCGAACCCGTTCTTCGTGGCCCTGCCCATCGCGCTCATCCTGATCCCGACCTTCCTGGTGATCACCCAGCCCGATCTCGGCACCGCGATCCTGCTGCTGACGGCGGGCGGGCTGATGATGTTCCTCGCCGGCGTGCACTGGGCCTATTTCGGCATCGTGATCGCGGCGGGGGCGGCGGGTCTGTCGGCTGTCTTCAAGAGCCGCGGCACCGATTGGCAGCTTCTGAAGGATTACCAGTTCCGCCGGATCGACACCTTCCTCGATCCCTCGACCGATCCGCTGGGGGCCGGGTATCACATCACCCAGGCCAAGATCGCCATGGGCTCGGGCGGCTGGACCGGACGGGGCTTCATGCAGGGCACGCAGTCGCGGCTGAACTTCCTGCCCGAGAAGCACACTGATTTCATCTTCAACACGCTGGCCGAGGAGTTCGGCTTCATCGGCGGCATGTCGCTTCTGGTGCTCTACGTGCTGATCCTGGTCTTCTGCGTCGTCTCGGCGCTGCAGAACAAGGACCGCTTCTCGTCGCTCCTGATCCTCGGCGTGGGGCTGACCTTCTTCCTGTTCTTCGCGGTCAACATGTCGATGGTGATGGGCCTCGCCCCCGTGGTCGGCGTGCCGCTGCCGCTCGTGAGTTATGGCGGATCGGCCATGCTTGTCCTGATGATCGCGTTCGGGCTGGTGCAGTCGGCGCATATCCACCGCCCGAGGTGACGCCATGACTGTCAATGTCCTTTTCGCCGCCCGGAAAGCGGCCTGGGAAAGCTACGAGGCGCCCCTGCGCGCCGCGCTGAAGGCGGCGGGCGTGAAGGCGCGCCTCTCTGTCGACCTGCCCGCCGAAGAGGTCGATTACATCGTCTACGCGCCCAACAGCGACCTGCAGGATTTCGCCCCCTTCACCCGCGCCAAGGCAGTGCTGAACCTCTGGGCCGGGGTCGAGGGGATCGTGAAGAACCCCACCCTGACCCAGCCGCTCGCGCGGATGGTCGATGAAGAGGGGCTGACGCAGGGCATGGTGGAATGGGTGACCGGCCACGTGCTGCGGCATCACCTCGGGATGGATGCGCATATCGTGAACCCGGATCACGACTGGATCGAACAGGCGCCGCCGTTGGCGCGGGACCGCGTGGTGACGATCCTCGGTCTCGGCACGCTGGGCAGCGCCTGCGCGGAGATGCTGGTGCGCCTGGGCTTTCAGGTGCGCGGCTGGAGCCGGTCGGGCCGGAAGGTCGAGAACGTCGCCTGCTTCCGGGGGCAGGACGGGCTGGAGGCCGCGCTTGGCGGTGCCGATATCGTGGTGCTCCTGCTGCCCGACACGCCCGCGACCGAGAATGTCATGTCGGCGCATGCGCTTTCGCTCATCAAGCGCGGCGGCGTGATCATCAATCCCGGTCGCGGCCCGCTCATCGACGATGCGGCGCTCCTGTCGGCCCTGGACAGCGGTCAGGTCGGGCATGCCACGCTCGATGTCTTCCGCATCGAGCCCCTGCCCAGGGATCACCCCTATTGGGCGCATCCGCGGGTGACGGTGACGCCGCATATCGCCTCCGAAACCCGTACCGACAGCGCCGCGCGCGTCATCGCCGAGAATATCCGCCGCGGCGAAGCCGGTGAGCCGTTCCTGCACCTCGTGGACCGCGCCGCCGGGTATTGAGCGGCGGCCGGGAGGCGGCCTTCGGTCCTGCGGCCCGCTGCCGTTCCGGCGCCCCGCGGCGCATCCGCCGAACACAGCCCGCGATTGGCACATCACCCTGCATGCCCGCGCCCCTGTCACGATCGGACCGGAAATACCTCCGGGGGTCTGGGGGCAGCGCCCCCAGCCGATCCGCGCGCCGCGCGCGCGGATCGTTCCGGTTACCCCTTGCGGTAGCGAAACACGCCCGAACCCTTGGCGATGATCTCGCCCTCGTCGTCGCGGATCACCCCTTCGGCGAAGAACGTGCTCTTGCCGCCCCCCGTCCGCCAGCCCTCCGCGATGAGCCGCGCACCCCGGGGGCGCGACAGGTATTGCACGTTCAGCGACAGGGTCAGCGCCATCTGCGGCGCATCCGCGTCGCCGGTCCAGGTGCCCGCATAGCCCATCGCGGTATCGAGCAGCGTCGCATGCACGCCGCCATGGGGCAGCCCCTGCCGGTTGCCAAGATGCTCCGCGAGCGGCAGCTCGATCTGCGCGTAATCCGCCGACCAGCCGGTCCGCTCCATCCCGAGATGCTGCTGGAAGGGATAGGGCGCTTCGGGAAAATCCTCCGCCATGCTCAGCGCTCCAGCCAGTCGAGGCCGAGCGCGGCAAAGCGCGGCACATAGGCGCCAAGCCGCAATCCCGCCTCGGGGTTGGAGGCATTGCCGTCGAGCGAGCGCTTCTTCACCCCCTGCAGGATCGCCGCCATGCGGAAGAAGGCAAAGGCCACGTAATAGCCGAAGCGCTCGGGCGGCGCGATGCCGCGATGGGCGCAATACATCGCAACGAAGGCCGCGTCCGAGGGCAGGCCCAGCGCCGTCCGGTCGAGCCCCGCAAGGCCCCGCCCCTCGGGCCCGGGCGGCATCTGCCATTGCATGATGACCCCGGCGAGATCAGCCAGCGGATGGCCCAGCGTCGACAATTCCCAATCGAGCACGGCGGTGCAGGTCGGCCGCTCGGTGTCGAAGAGCATGTTGTCGATCCGGTAATCGCCATGCACCAGCGTGCGGGCGCCATCGTCCTCCGGCATCTCCGCCTCCAGCCGGTCGATCAGCCGGTCCATATCCGCCAGCGGCCCGGTCTCGGAGGCGCGGTACTGCTTGGTCCAGCGCCCGAGCTGGCGTTGGTAGTAACTCCCCGGCGGCCCGAAATCGGTCAGGCCTACAGCCGTCAGGTCCACATCGTGGATCGCGGCCAGCACGCGGGCCATCTCGGCGACGATGTCCCCGCGCTCGCCCGCGACCATGTCGGGCATCGACGGATCGTCGATATTGCGCCCGGTGACATGGGCCATGACGTAGAACATCGAGCCGATGACATCCTCGTCCTCGCAAAGCGCGATCATCCTCGGCACCGGCACATCGGTGCCCCAGAGCGCCTTCTGCACCCGGAACTCCCGGTCGACCGCATGGGCCGATTTCAGAAGCGTCCCCGGAGGCTTGCGGCGCAGCACGTAGGAGCCCGATGCGGCATTCAGCCGATAGGTCGGGTTGGACTGCCCCACATCGAACTTCGTGACGCTGAGCGGCCCGGAATAGCCGGGCACGTGCGCGGCCATCCAGCGTCCGACGCGGGCGATGTCCAGTTCGGCCATCAGGTGGCCCGCTGCGTATACTTCTTCAGCTCCGCACGGGCGACCTGCCGCCTGTGCACCGCGTCCGGACCATCGGCAAAGCGCAGGGTGCGGATATGCGTCCACATGTGGGCCAGGCTGAAATCCTGGCTGATCCCCGCGGCCCCGTGGAGCTGCATCGCCTCGTCCACGACCTTGCCCGCCATCAGCGGGGCCACGACCTTGATCTTGGAAATCCAGGGCTGGGCCGCGCGCACGCCGGCGCTGTCCATCATCCAGGCGGCCTTGAGGCAGAGAAGCCGCGCCATCTCGATCTCCATCCGGGCATTGGCGATGATGTCGAAATTGGCGCCCAACTCGACCAGCGGTTTGCCGAAGGCCTCGCGGTCGAGCCCGCGGCGGCACATCATCTCCAGGGCCTTCTCGGCCTGCCCGATGGCGCGCATGCAATGGTGGATGCGCCCGGGCCCGAGCCGGCCCTGCGCCACCTCGAAGCCGCGCGCCTCGCCCAGCACGACGTTCTTCGCGGGCACGCGGACATCGGTGAAGCGGATATGCATGTGCCCGTGGGGCGCGTCATCGGCCCCGAAGACCTGCATCGGACGCAACACCTCGATGCCCGGCAGATCGGGGTCCATGACGAACATCGTGTGGCGCTGGTGCTTGGGCGCATCGGAGTCGGTGCAAGCCATCAGGATGTAGAGCCCGCAGCGCGGATCGCCCGCGCCGGAAATCCACCATTTCTCGCCGTTCAGGAAATAATCGTCGCCGTCGCGCCTGGCCTCGAAAGCCAGCTGCGCGGCGTCGGAGGAGGCGATGTCGGGCTCGGTCATCACGTAGGCCGAGCGGATCTCGCCCGAAAGAAGCCGCCCGAGCCAGCGCTCCTTCATCCAGTCCTCGCCGTAACGCTCGAGCACTTCCATGTTGCCGGTATCGGGCGCGTTGCAATTGAAGACCTCGGCGGCGATCGGCACCTTGCCCATCTCCTCGGCAAGATAGGCATATTCCACCGTGGTCAGGCCGTAACCCTTGTCGCTGTCGGTCAGCCAGAAGTTCCACAGGCCGCGATCACGCGCCTTGGCCTTGAGCCCGTCGAGGATCTCGAGCTGCCGCGCGGTGTGGTGGAACCGCCCCTCGGGGTGCTTGCCCACCTCGGCGTGGAACTCCGCATCCAGCGGCGCGATCTCCTCCTCGACCATCTGCCGCACCGCCGCGATCAGCGGGCGCACCTTGTCGGTGATGCCAAGATCCATCAGGTCTCCTCCTTCCAGCTGATCAATGTCAGCCAATCCGCGGCCAGCGCGGGTTTTTCTTCGCCTTCACGCTCGACGGTAACGTCCCAGCGCAGGCGCACGCCGTCCGGGCGGTCCTGCAACTCGGCGATCTGGAACAGGCCCCGCACGCGGCTGCCCACCAGCGTCGGGGCGATGAACCGGACCCGGTCGAAGCCGTAATTCACCGACACGGCGCCGGGCGGCAGGTCGTCGGGCATGACGTCGTAGACCATGGCCGACAGCATCGACAGGACGAGGTAGCCATGCGCGACCGGCCCGTCGAAGCCCGCGGCCCGGGCAGCCTCCGCATCGAGATGGATGCCCTGCCAGTCTTCCGTCGCATCGGCGAAGGCGCGCACGCGTTCGGGGGTGACCGCGTACCAGCGCGAGGGCTTCGGCGCGCCGGTGCGGAACGCCTCAGACAGCATCGGGCAGGGCGTAATCGGCGAATTGCCGGCGCAGCGTCAGCTTCGACACCTTGCCCGTCGCCGTCAGCGGCAATTCCTCGACGCAGACCATGGCGTCGGGCAATTGCCACTTGGCCACGTGTTCGAGCATCATCTCGTGCAGTTCGGCAAGCTCGGGCGCCTCCCCGGCGGGCACCACCACCAGGAGCGGCCGTTCGTCCCATTTGGGATGCGGCACGGCGATCACCGCGCAGCTCGCGACCTTGGGATGGGCCATGGCGATATTCTCGAGGTCGATGGAGGAAATCCATTCGCCCCCCGACTTGATGAGGTCCTTGGTGCGGTCCTGGATCGTCAGGAAGCCCTGCGGGTCGATCGAGGCCACGTCGCCGGTGCCGAACCAGCCTTCCGCGTCGATGGCCTTTTCGGAGGCCTCGGGGTTGCTGAAATAGCCCGACACGACCGTGTTGCCCCGCACGTAAAGCTCGCCCGAGGCGCGACCATCATGCGGCAGGCGGTTGCCCGCCTCGTCGACGATCTTCAGCTCGACCCCGAAGAGCCGCCGTCCCTGCTTGGACTTCAGCGCCATCTGCTCTTCCCGCGGCAGCACCTTCATCTCGGCAGACAGAAGCCCGTGCGTGCCCACCGGGCTCATCTCGGTCATGCCCCAGGCGTGGCACACCTCGACGCCCGAATCCTCGAATCCCTCGATCATGGAGCGGGGCGCGGCCGATCCGCCGACCACGACCTGCGCGAAGCCCTCGGGGTTGCGACCGCGCTTGTCGATCTCGCCCCGCAGCCCGAGCCAGACCGTGGGCACGCCCCAGGCCGAGGTGACATGCTCCGCCTCCATCAGGTCGAACAGCGACGCCCCGTCGAGCTTCGCACCCGGCATGACCAGCGAGGCCCCGGCAAGCGGCGCGGCATAGGGCAGGCCCCAGGCATTGACGTGAAAGAGCGGCACGACGGGCAGGACCCGCGCGCCTTCGCTCAGCGATTTCGACAGGCAGATCGCCACGGTCATCGCGTGCAGCACCGTGGAGCGATGGGAGAACAGCGCGCCCTTGGGATGACCGGTGGTGCCGGATGTGTAGCAGAGCGCGGCGGCGCTTTCCTCGTCAAGGCTCGGCCAGTCGTATTCCTCGGGCTGGCCCTCCAGCAGGTCCTCGTAACACAGCAGATCGAGCGGGCTGTCGGGCATTTGCGCGCGGTCGGTCATCGCCACGAGGATCAGGTCCTTCGGCAGATGCTCGGCCAGTCCCTCGAGGATCGGCGTGAAGGTCACGTCGAAGCACAACACGCGGTCCTGCGCATGGCCGATGATGTAGAGCATCTGCTCGGCCGAGAGGCGCGGATTGATGGTGTGACAGACCGCCCCCATCCCCGAGATCGCGTAGTAAAGCTCGAAATGCCGGTAGCCGTTCCACGCGAGCGTCGCGACGCGGTCCCCCCGGCCCACGCCCAGCCGCGCCAGCCCGTGCGCAAGCTGGCCCGCGCGCGCATAGGCCTCGGCATAGGTTTCGCGGTGGATGTCGCCTTCGGTCCGCACCGATACGATGCCGGCCCCCGGATGCGCGGCCGCCGCGTACCGCAAGATCTCGATGATCGAGAGCGGTTCCTTCATCATCATGCCGTGCATCTGGCCCTCCCTTGCCGTCTGCGCCTATCATTGCAGGTAGTGTGACGGAGGGGAGCCGCCCTCCGCAACTGCAAAGCCCTGATCCCACCGGAAAGTTTGCCCCCATGTCCGACACCTACCGCCGCATCGCCCTTGCCCGCCGTCCCGAGGGCGCGCCCCGCGCCGAGGATTTCGCGCTGAAGACCGACCCGCTGCCCGCGCTCGAAGACGGGCATATCCTGGTCCGCACCGAGTGGCTGTCGCTCGACCCCTATATGCGGGGCCGGATGGATGACGCGAAAAGCTACGCCGAGCCGGTGGCCCTCGGCGGGACCATTACCGGCCAGGGCGTCGGCACGGTCCTCGCCTCGAAGGCGGAGGGGTTCGCCGAGGGCGACACCGTCACGGGCATGACCGGATGGGCCGATCACGCGGTCCTGCCGGGCACCGAGTGCCGCAAGCTCGATCCCGGCACGCCGCCCTCGGCGATGCTGGGCGTGCTCGGCATGCCGGGCTTCACCGGCTGGCGGGGCCTCCACGAATACGGGCGCCCGAAGGCGGGCGAGACGCTGGTGGTGGGTGCCGCGACCGGGCCCGTGGGCTCCATGGTGGGGCAGTTGGCGCGGCTTGCGGGCCTGCGCACCATCGCCATCGCGGGCGGGGCCGAGAAGTGCCGCATCGCGACCGAGACCTTCGGGTTCGACGCCGCCATCGACCACCGCGCCCATGACGACGCCCGCGCCCTGCGCGCCGCCATCGCCGAGGCCGCGCCGGACGGCGTCGACATCTACTGGGAAAACGTCGGCGGCAAGCTCCTGGAGGCGGTGCTGCCGCTGATGAACACCCATGGCCGCATCCCGCTCTGCGGCGCGGTGGCCTGGTATGGCGGCGTCGACAGCGACACCGACCGGCTGCCGATGGCGTGGCGGTCGATCCTCGTGAAGCGTCTGTCGGTCAACGGCTTCATCATCTTCGATCACTGGGATCACTACCCGGCCTTCCTGCGCGATGTCGCGCCCAAGGTCGCCGCGGGCGAGATCACCTATCTCGAGGATGTGGCCGAGGGGCTGGAGAACGCGCCCGAGGCCTTCATGGCGATGCTGAAGGGCGGCAATGTCGGCAAGCAGGTGGTCCGGATCTGATCCGGACGCCTTGACGGGCGGGGCTGCGCGGCGCCGCCGGCAGCATCGGCTCGTGCAACTTCGGAGCCGCGCAAACCGGCGGGTCAGCGCGCCGCCCCTGCCCCTTCACCTTTCCGGAAAAACGCATCTCTGCCCTGTCCGCCCGCCCATGGCGCAATCAGGCGCGCAAACCGGCCCGCGCGCCCGTTCCGGCAGATCAGCCGCGCCCGATATAGGGCATGGTCGTCGCCATCACGGTCATGAACTGCACGTTCGCCTCGGGCGGCATCTCGGCCATCAGCCGCACCGCGCGCACCGCCTCGCCCACATCCATCGTGGGCGGCGGTGGGATGCCGCGCGCGCGGTTCGTCTCGATGATCCCGTCCAGAAGCTCGGTGCGGGCATTGCCGATATCGATCTGCCCGCAGGCGATGCCGAACGGGCGCCCGTCGAGGCTCAGGCTTTTCGTGAGGCCGGTGATCCCGTGCTTCGTGGTGGTGTAGCAAACCGAGTTCTCGCGCGGCACATGCGCCGAGATCGAGCCGTTGTTGATGATCCGGCCCCCCTGCGGGTCCTGCGCGCGCATCCGGGCGAAGGCCGCCCGGGCACAGAGGAACATGCCCGTCAGGTTCACGGCCAGCACCGTGGCCCAATCGGCGGCCGGGACCTCGTCGATGAGGGCCGCAGGACCGAAGAGACCCGCGTTGTTGAAAAGCACGTCGATGCCCCCGGCGCGTTCGAGGAACGTGTCGAAGGCGGCCTCGACCGCCTCGGCATCGGTGACATCCGCGGGCAGGACGACCGCGCGCGCATGCCCGTCCGCCACCGCCTCGAGCGCGGCGCGGCGCCTGGCCAGCAACCCGACAAGCCAGCCCGCCTCAAGGAAATCGCGCGCCACCGCGGCGCCGATACCCGAGGAGGCGCCGGTGATCAGGATCCGTTTCATATCTCCTCCTCCGCGACGGGCGCGGTCAGTTCCAGCGGCGCCGCGGATGCCGCGCGCAGGTCGTCGACGCTCAGCGGGGCCGAGGGCTTGGCCAGCCGGTTGCGCACCACCCAGTAAAGCCGCTCCTGCGCGCGGGTGATCGCCACGTAGGCCAGACGCTTCCACAGGGGCTGGCCCGCCTCCGACCGGCCCATGCGCGCGGCGGCGTAGAGATCGGGCGCGAAGACCTGCACCGCATCCCATTGCGACCCCTGCGCCTTGTGGATGGTGACCGCCGCCCCGTGCAGGAAGGTCGCCCCCATGCGCGCGGCGAAGGGGATGAAGGGCTCCTCCTCGTCGGGCTTCTCGATCTTCACGATGGAGGCCGCCGAGATCCGCGGATCGGGCGCGCCCATGACGTGCAGCCGCGAAAAGCCGGGCTTCCGGCCGGGCCCGAGATAGATGACCTGCGCGCCCTTGATGAGGCCTCGCGCCTCGAGGTCGAGCCGCTTCTTGCGATGTTTGAGCGGCAGTTCGATACCGTCGCAGATCAAGGGCTCGCCCTCCAGCAGCTCGGTCTCGGGCGCGCCGTAGACCGCGCGGAAGGCGTTGATCAGCCGGATGCGCGTGGCGTTGCGCCAGACCAGCACCGGCGAGCGGGCCATCAGGTCGACTTCCACGCGCTGCGCCCAGACCACACGGTCGTCGCTCCGCGCCTTGTCCTCGATCATGCGCTCGAAATCCTCGAAGGACAGGGCCGGGTCCGACAGCGCGTGGGCGAGATCGAGGATCGGGTTGTCGGCCTCCTGCCGGTGGACGCGGGCCAGTTCCATCTTCTGGCTGTCCTTAAGCCCGTCGAAGACCATCGCGCCGGACTGGTTCACCGGCGCGAGCTGCGCGGGATCGCCGAAGATCAGCAGGTTCGGAAAGATCTCCTGCAGGTCCTCGAATTGCCGGTCGTCCAGCATCGAGGCCTCGTCGACGAACCCGATATCGAGGGGCTCCTCGCGCCGTTTCCAGCCAGTGATGAAATCCGACCCGCGCAGGCCCGCCGCCGCCAGCGCCGCTGGCACCGATTTGTGGCCCTGGAACGACGCGAAGGCGCGGTCGAGCGCCTCGTCGGTGAGCCCTTCGATCTCGGGCTTCTCGCCGTTGCCCATGAGCCATTCGGCGATCTTTTCGTATTCCGGGTGGTAGACCGGCGTGTAGAGGATGCGGTGGATCGTGGTGGCGGGCACGCCGCGATTGCGCAGGACGCTGGCCGCCTTGTTCGTGGGGGCGAGGATCGCCAGCGTGCGGCGGTCCTTGCGGCGGCGGCTTTCGTAATCGCCCGACACCGTCTCGACCCCGGCCTCGCCCAGCGCGCGGGCCAGCTCCGCCAGCAGCATCGTCTTGCCGGACCCGGCCTTGCCCAGAAGCGCCATGACCCGGGTCTTGCCCTCTTTCGCGGGCAGGCAGAGCCCGTCTTCGAGGTCGACGCCGGCCTCCCGCAGCATCTCTGCCACGCGGTCGTAGGCCTGGGCCTGATCGTCGGAAAATGTCAGTGCGGGCAAGCTCATGGGCGGACCCTACAGGCCCGCCAAAGGCTCCGCCAGAGGTCAGGCCGCGACGGCAGCGATCCGTGCGCCGACAGGACCGAAGGCGGCCTCGAACCAGGCGCGGGACTGCACCGGATCGATCCCCGCCGAGGCGGCCACCCGCGCCCGCGCCTCCGGCGAGAAGGACCACAAGCCGACCGAGATGCGCGCCCGTCCCTCGCCTTCGCTGCCCAGAACCTCGGGGGCGGCGCCGATGCGGTTGTAGATGCGCACCATGCGCGCATCGAAGACGCCAACGAAATGTTCGACCCCGAAGCCCTGCATCACCTCGCCGCCCGCCAGCATCAGCGCCGCGGCGGCGCCGGGATCGGTGTCGCGTGCGAGGCAGAAGCGGGTGCATTCCCAGATCAGCGCGCTTTCGATGCGCACGCCGCCGGTCAGATGGCCGAAATGGTCGTTGATCATCGTGTCGCCCGTCGTGGGCATCAGCCGCATGGAGCCGCCATGGCTGCCATCCGCGCGTTCCCAGATGACGTAGAGCGGGTTCATCGCGTCGTAGGCGTCGCGCTCTTCGCCGCTTGCGTCGAGCTCGACCTCCCAGCCGAGCCGGGTGCGGAACTGGTCGGCCCGGTCGCGGAACATGGTGCGGGCGAGTCCGGGATGGCGTGCAAGTTCGGAGGCATAAAGATATCGGATCATCGTTTGGCCCTTTCTGTCTTGACAGAAAGAGCTAAGCGGAGATGGGCTTAAGTTTGGTTAATCGCGGCGTGCGTTGCGTGGCCCCGGGGCGCGCCTCAGACGACGATCAGCCCGCGTTGCAGCGCCTGCGCGACCGCGTGTGTGGTGTTGAGCGCCCCGAGCTTGAAGCGCGCGCTCTCGATATAGACCCGCAGCGTGGATTCCGAGATCGACAGCGTATCGGCGACCTGGGCGCGGGAATACCCCACCGCGATCAGGGTCATCGCATCGACCTCGCGCGGGGACAACGTGGCCGGTTTCGGACCGCGCCCGGGCTGGAATTCGAGGGCCTTCTGATTGAAGTAATGCGCAACGAGAATCAGTTCGCGGCGATGGTGTTCGGTGAATTCCTGCCATTCGAAATCGGTGCAGGAATGGTTCAGCGTGAACAGCGCGAATTGACCGTTCGGACCCCGGATCGGGACCGAGAAGCCCTGGTTTCCGACACCGTATTCGATCGCGTCGCGCAGAAAGGCCCGCGCCGCCTTCGAGGACCAATCGAACCGTTTCCAATCCACCGGATGAAAGCGCTGGTAACATCCCACGATGACCGGATCGATCCGCAAATATCCCCTTTCGAGATACCGCGCGACCCAGGCCGGATCGTAGGTGCCGCAGCCGAATTGCTCGCCATCGGCGGCGACCCAGTGATAGACGATGTGATCGACCCCGAACTGATCGCGCAGCTCCTCGATCAGAGGCTGCAGATCATCCTGCGACTTTGCGGCTTCCAGCCGCGCGAGTTGTTCGTCCAACCCGGAACTCAGCAACGCGATCCCCAACGCCTGCTCCCCTTTCATGCGACGCGATCTCGGCATGAGCGATCATTTGAGCTTCGTTCAGTTGAGCAGCCAACATGTCGAGCGCATTTGCATTCGCAAACCGTGTCAGATCCGAGAGTACGTCGATAATCCAGTCGTGTCGCATGGAATGCTCGCCCCCAAATGGTTAACAAAGTATTAACACAACCCTAGCAAGAACAGCTTATGGTGAATATTCACGAATTTCACCTCCCCCAAAATAGCGATGCAGCGATGCGGAAGCGCCGCAAATCACGCGATTTGCCAAATGGCGCAACGAAAAGGCCCGCATCCGGGCTGCGGATGCGGGCCTGAAACGCCGCCGGGGCGTCAGGATTCGTTAACGCTTCGCGGCGAGCGCATCCTCCAGCGTGCGCAGGCCGGTCGTCGGGGCCTGCACCAGAACGGACATGTTTCCGGGCTTGTGTTCGTTCCGCATCATCTTCATGTGCGCGTCGGGAATCTCCGCCCAGGGGAAGACTTCGGACATGCACGGATCGAGGCGCCGCTCGATCATCAGCTTGTTGGCCGCGGAGGCCTGCTTGAGATGCGCGAAGTGGCTGCCCTGCAGGCGCTTCTGGTGCATCCACATGTAGCGGACGTCGAAAGTGCAGTTGAAGCCCGACGTGCCGGCGCAGATCACGACCATGCCGCCCTTCTTCACCACGAGGGTGGAGACCGGGAAGGTCGCCTCGCCGGGATGCTCGAAGACCATGTCGACATTCACGCCCTTGCCGGTGATGTCCCAGATCGCCTTGCCGAACTTGCGTGCTTCCTTGAGCCAGGCATTGTATTCGGGCGTGTTCACCGTGGGCAGCTGGCCCCAGCAATCGTAATCCTTGCGGTTGATGACGCCCTTGGCGCCCTGATCCAGCACGAATTGCCGCTTGGACTCGTCCGAGATGACGCCGATCGCGTTGGCGCCGGCGGTATTCGCCAGCTGGATCGCGTAGGAGCCGAGGCCGCCCGACGCGCCCCAGACCAGCACGTTCTGGCCGGGCTTGAGGTCGTGCGGCTCGTGGCCGAAAAGCATCCGGTACGCGGTGGCGAGCGTTAGCGTGTAGCAGGCCGCCTCTTCCCAGGTCAGGTGCTTGGGGCGCGGCATGAGCTGCTGCGCCTGCACGCGGGCGAATTGCGCGAAGGAGCCGTCGGGCGTCTCGTAGCCCCAGATACGCTGGCTGGGCGAGTACATCGGATCGCCGCCGTTGCAATGCTCGTCGTCGCCGTCATCCTGGTTGCAATGGATCACGACCTCGTCGCCGACCTTCCAGCGGGTGACCTTGTCGCCCACCTTCCAGACGATGCCCGACGCGTCGGATCCCGCGATGTGATAGGGTGCGCCGTGTCCATCGAAGGGGCTGATCGGCTGACCGAGGCCTGCCCAGACACCGTTGTAGTTGACGCCCGCGGCCATCACGAGAACGAGGACCTCGTGGCTGTCGATATCCCAGACGTCCACCACCTCGACCTCGAAGCTCTTGTCGGGCGCGCCATGGCGCTCGCGGCGGATGGTCCAGGCGTACATCTGCTTGGGAACGAAGCCCATCGGAGGCATCTCGCCGATCTCGTAGAGATCCTTTTCGGGTGCATCGTATTCCGCGATGCCGGTCTGCGTATCGAGAGCCATGGCTGCCTCCTGTCCTGCGTCTTCTATCCGTAATCCATGTGGTCGGGATTGCGCCGCAGTGCGGCGGCGGAATCGCTCTGCAAGCCGGGATATCGTCGCTCGCGCAACAATTCAATCGTGTTTCGGTATGAGTTTGAAATTTTATGACCGAGCAGTTGCAGAAAGTTATTCTGCAAGCGCAAAGTCCGGAAGAAGATGTCGGACCGAGTTGGCGTAGTAGCGCAGGATGGGCCGCGCATCCTCGGAGGGCGCGATCCGGCCCTCGGTCTCGGTGACGAGGCCTCGCGTCCGAAGCCGTTCGATGGCGTAGGCAGCGCCCTTGCCGGGATCGCCGTCCGGTAGAACGATGGCCTGCGCGTGGGTGGCCTTCACGGCACCGAAAGCCGCCTCCAGCGCGCTCCGGTCCATCGGGCCGCGCGCCAGCAGGATCAGCGACAGAAGCGGCACCGGCGGGATGGGGATTGCGCTTTCGATGCGCGCTAGGATCTCGTCGCCCAGGGCTTCGGGCCGGCGCGCCAGACGCTCCTCGGCGCGCAGGGACAGCGGCAGGCCGAACCGCACGGCAGTGTAGCCGAAGCGCTGGAACCGCCCGGTCAGACGGTTCCAGAACAGCACCAGCGCATAGCGGAAGGCCGACAGGACACCGGCCCGAAACCGCCGCTCGCCGCGCCGGTCCGCGTCGATCAGGATCGTGTCCTCGAGCACCCGGTCGTAATTGATCGCGACCGGCACGAAGACCACGTCGCGGGCACGCAGATCGGCGCCTTCCGCGATATACTTCACCAGACCCACCTTCGGCGGCTTCACCGATCCGTCGAGGCTGAGCCCGCCTTCGGGGAAGATCGCCTGCGCCACGCCGCCGCGCGTCGCCATGTGCACGTATTTCTCCAGCACCTTGCGATACAGGGCGTTCCGCGACTTGCGGCGGATGAAATAGGCCCCCATCGCGCGGATGAGCCCCGAGAGCGGCCAGACCCGCGCCCATTCGCCGACCGCGTAGGACAGCGCGGACCGGCGCGCCGCGAGATAGGTCACCAGCACGTAATCCATATTGGAGCGGTGGTTCATCACGAAGATGACCGTGGCGTCCTTGTCGATCGCCCCGATCGCGTCGTGATCGATATCGCCGACATCCACGCGGTAGAGCGCGTTCGACAGCCAGCGCGAGGCCCGGATCGCGAAGCCGAAATAGGCTGAGGCCGAGAAGGCCGGGACGATTTCCCGCGCATAGTCGCGCGCCTTCTCGAAGGCCACGTCCTCGCGCAGGTTGTTCTCATGGGCATGGGTGACGACCGCTTCCGTCACGTCGGGATCGTAGATGAGCCGCTGGATCAGATCGTAGCGGCGGGCGAGCTTGAAGGGCTGGATCGGGCGTTCGAGCCGTTCGTTCAGCCGGGCCACGATCTTTTCGGCGCGGCGCCGGAAGAACCACCGCACCGACGGGAACAGGAAATGCGACGCCATCGTCACCGCCGCGAACAGCAGGATCAGCAGGAAAAGCCAAAGCGGCAGGGTGACTTGCGTCGTCATGCCCGAAGGATGGCCCGAGGCTTGAGCTTAGGCAATCCCGCAGGCCCGCTTTGGCCATGGGGTTTCGGGCCTCTTCCGGCGGCCTTGCCGCACGGCTATACTTTGCGCGGTGTTGCCGCGATGCAGCGAATTGACATCGCCACAAAGTTTCGAATATGCGTACCGGAACGCAAGAATATTACCCACACGATTCACCCCGAGGAATGCGATGACCCAGACCCAAACCCCGCCGCAGATAGACAAGCCCTGGCTCATCCGCACCTATGCCGGACATTCCACCGCCCAGGCGTCCAATGCGCTTTATCGCGGGAACCTCGCCAAGGGGCAGACTGGCCTGTCGGTCGCCTTCGACCTGCCTACCCAGACCGGCTATGACAGCGATCACGTGCTCGCGCGCGGCGAGGTCGGCAAGGTCGGCGTTCCGGTCTGTCATCTGGGCGACATGCGCACGCTCTTCGACCAGATCCCGCTCGAGCAGATGAACACCTCCATGACGATCAACGCGACCGCGCCCTGGCTGCTGTCGCTCTATATCGCGGTGGCCGAGGAACAGGGGGCGGATATCTCGAAACTGCAGGGCACGGTGCAAAACGATCTCATCAAGGAGTATCTGTCGCGCGGCACCTATATCTGCCCGCCGAAGCCGTCGCTGAAGATGATCGGGGACGTGGCCGAGTATTGCTACAAGCACATCCCGAAATGGAACCCGATGAACGTGTGTTCCTATCACCTGCAGGAGGCGGGCGCGACGCCCGAACAGGAACTGGCCTATGCGCTGGCCACCGCCATCGCCGTGCTCGACGAGCTGAAGCCGCGTGTGCCGGCCGAGGATTTCCCGACGCTCGCGGGCCGGATCTCGTTCTTCGTGAATGCCGGCATCCGCTTCGTCACCGAGATGTGCAAGATGCGCGCCTTCGTGGACCTCTGGGACGAGATCCTCGCCGAGCGCTACGGCATCGAGGACGCCAAGTACCGCCGCTTCCGCTACGGCGTGCAGGTCAATTCGCTGGGCCTGACCGAGCAGCAGCCCGAGAACAACGTCTACCGCATCCTGATCGAGATGCTCGCGGTGACCCTGTCGAAGAACGCCCGCGCCCGCGCGGTGCAGCTTCCGGCCTGGAACGAGGCGCTGGGCCTGCCCCGCCCTTGGGACCAGCAATGGTCCATGCGCATGCAGCAGATCATGGCCTACGAGACCGACCTTCTGGAATATGACGATCTTTTCGACGAGAACCCGGCGGTCGAGCGCAAGGTCGCGCAACTGAAAGAGGGCGCGCGGGCAGAACTTGCCACGCTCGACGGGATGGGCGGGGCGATCGACGCCATCGATTACATGAAGGCGCGCCTGGTCGAAAGCAACGCCCTGCGCGTGCACAAGGTGGAGCGCGGCGAGACCGTCGTGGTCGGCGTGAACCGCTGGACGGAAACCGAACCGTCGCCGCTTCTAGGCGAGGATGGCGGCATCATGGTGGTCGATCCGGCGGTCGAGGCCGACCAGGTGGCCCGCCTCGATGCCTGGCGCGCCGAACGGGACGGCGACGCGGTCGCGCGCGCCCTTGCCGACTTGCGCCAAGCCGCGCGCGAGGGCCGCAACGTGATGCCCGCCTCCATCGCCGCCGCCAAGGCCGGGGCGACCACGGGCGAATGGGCCGCCGAGATGCGCGCGGCCTTTGGCGAGTATCGCGGCCCGACCGGCGTTTCGAAATCCATGTCGAACCAGACCGAGGGCCTCGAGGATATCCGCGAGGCGGTCGATGCCGTGTCCGACAAGCTTGGACGCCGGTTGAAATTCCTGATCGGCAAGCCGGGCCTCGACGGACATTCCAACGGCGCCGAACAAATCGCCTTCCGCGCGCGGGATTGCGGGATGGAGATCGACTACGAAGGCATTCGACTCACCCCCGAGGAAATCGTGAACGCCGCCGCAGATGGCAACATTCACGTGGTGGGGCTGTCCATTCTGTCGGGATCGCACTTGCCGCTCGTGGAAGATACGCTGTCGCGGATGAAAGCGGCGGGGCTCGGCCATATTCCCCTGATCGTCGGTGGCATCATTCCCGAAGAAGATGCCAAGCGACTCCGCGCGACGGGCGTTGCGCGGGTCTATACGCCCAAGGATTTCGTCCTGAATTCAATCATGATGGACATCGTGCATCTTGCCGATCCGGAGGCCGTAGCGGCCGAATAAGCCACTCCGACGCGTTGTGTCCCGCCACTCCGCGCACCTGAAACGGTGCGCGGAGTTTTTCTTATTCTTGCATTGATCCAAAACAGGGCTTGTTCAATTCCGGAAAATATAGAATAGGAAAAATACTGGATGGAGAGAAAAACCATGAATACCAATCTCGATAAACTCTCGAAAGAAGACCTCGAGCAACTGAAAAAGGACGTCGACAAGGCGCTGAAGTCCGTTGATGCCCGCCGGAAAGCCGAAGCGAAACGTGCGGCGGATCAGGCGGCAAAGGAATACGGCTTCTCACTCGACGACCTGTTCGGAAGCACGGCGGCAAAGGGCACGAAAGGCCTTCCCAAATACGCCAATCCCGCCGATCCCACTCAAACCTGGACCGGCCGCGGCCGCAAGCCGGGCTGGGTCAATGACGCGCTCAAGGCAGGCAAATCGCTGGACGACCTCGCACTCTGATGTCGATCCATATCGGCGCCGATCCCGGCGCAATTGCCGAAACGGTTCTGATGCCCGGCGATCCCTATCGGGCGCGCTGGGCAGCGGAAACCTTTCTGAAATCCCCCGAACTCGTAAATGATGTACGCGGAATGCTGGGTTATACCGGCACCTGGAATGGGCATCGCGTCACCATTCAGGGATCGGGAATGGGCATGCCCTCCTTCTCGATTTACGCCAATGAGTTGATCCGCGACTACGGCGCAAAGACGCTCATTCGCATCGGATCCTGCGGGGCGATGCAGGAGCATGTCAAAATCCGCGACGTGATTGTAGCAATGACGGCCTCGTCGCTTTCCACGCCCTCGCTCGGCATTTTCCGCGAGTTGAATTTCGCGCCCTGTGCGGATTGGGGCCTGCTGCGCGCCGCGGTCACCGCCGCCGAGGCCAAGGGGGCCCCGGTGCATGTGGGTGGCATCTATTCCGCGGATGTCTTCTATGACGAACGCCCGGATCTCAACGAACAGATGACGCGCCATGGCATCCTCGCCGTAGAGATGGAGGCAGCCGAGCTCTACAACCTCGCCGCGCGGCACGGCATTCGCGGCCTCGCCGTCCTGACGGTCAGCGATCACCTTTTGACCGGAGCCGCCCTGCCCTCCGAGGACCGGGAACGCAGCTTCGGCGACATGGTCGAGATCGCGCTCGCGGCGGCCTTCAGCTAGATCGCGACCGCGCGTTCAGGTGCCGTGGCTGCGGTCGTAGCCATTCACCGGCGGCGGCGCCCAGCCCGTCAGCCCTGCGGGCTCCGGCCTCAGGATCTCCACGATCAGGGGGTGGCAGGACGCCGCGTCCGAGGAATGCTCGGTACTGCAATCCCCGCCCGGACAGGCCGACAAAGCGCCCAGGAGGTCGATCTCGGCGAAGAAAGTCAGCGCATCGCCGGGCCGCACCGGCGAGGCCTTCATGAAATACTGGCCCGTATCGCGGGTGAACCCGGTGCACATGAAGACGTTGAGCACGTCATGCACATGCGGCTCGGCCTCAGCGATCGGCAGGCCCAGCCGGGCCGCCAGCGCGCGCGTCAGGTTCGAATGGCAGCAATGATGATAGGTCCCGCCCGAAAGCTGCCGGTGGGTATAGGGATCGCAGCGGGTGCCGATCACGTCGTGCACGCTGCCCCCGAAGGCGTCGATGCCGTACCAGTCGAGGCTGTCAGCAACGATCGTGGCCATGGGCCGGAGCGCGGGAAAGCTGGACCAGAGCCGGTCGCCGGTCGTCACATGCGTGCCGTGCAGGGCGCGCGTCTTGCCGGAATAGAACCGCTCCGACAAATCCTGCGCGTTCCAAAGGTTGAGATCGCCCACCTGCGGCCCTTCGCTTGAGACGATGCGGAAGAAGTGCCCGGCGGGCGCCGAGAAACACGCGGCGTCGCGCGGCGGAACGATGACGGTGTCGATCACTTCCGCGGTGCCCAGGGCATCGGCATAGAGCGGAAGGTCGACCGGCGGAAGCGTCTCGGTCGGGTAGCAGATCACCGGCGCGATGGCGCGGCGTCTTTCGGCATCGGGGGGTGGTGTCTGCATTGCGGGCTCCGGAATGTCGTCCGGAGCCTTTCGCGTTCCCGTCCTCTTGGCAAGCCGGGGGCGAAAATCGCACGCGATTTTCGCGGGCAAATCCGACGCGGATTTGCGGGCTCGTGACGACCGGTCGTGCCCGGCCTGCCCGAGGCAGCCGAAGACGCGCGCGCCGGTCGGGGGCCCGCGAAATCCTCGCAGGATTTCGGCGCGCAATCCGCGTCGGATTGTGCATCCGCACTCAGATGACGACAACGTCGCGCGGCGGGAAGCCGCCGCCGATGTTCAGGAGCGACAGGTCGTGACCGGCCGCGCGGGCCGCATCCAGTTCTGTCAGAGACGTTACCGTCGCTACGGAACCGTGGGCCTGACCCTTGGGACAGAGGCGCGTGCGTTGGCGCGCACATGCTCCTGCGCCCAAGTCGCCTCAAAAAAGAATTCGGCGGATTTGGAAATGATTTCACGGGCTAACCGGTGGGCCGCAGACAGCGTTCCGGCGGCTTTCCCGAGGGGCCTTTCACCGTCGCGCCGCATTGTACGCAGAGCCAGTCGCTTTGCCCCGTGCCGTCGCGGGTCTCGCGCCAGCGGCAGGCGCGCATTCCCTTCCGGGCCACGTAGGCCACGATGATGAACGCGATGATAAGACCGATGGGAACGAGCATGGGCCCCCTTTTTCTATGCCGTCTGTGCCGTCTGCCCCGACGCCCCCGATTACCGCGGGACGCGGCGTGGGGCAAACGGCATGGCGGTTACTGCGTGTCAGGCATAGCGTGCCAGTTGCGCGGCCTGCGTGTCAGCGCGGCCCTTGGAGCTCGGGCGCTGGTGCAGCGCATTTCCGGGATAATAGGCGAAGGCGTCCTCGAGGGCGCGCAGGGCCTCTGCGGCATCGATCTTGGATGCGGTTCTGGATGTGGACGTGGTCATAGGCGACCTCTTTCCGTTTGGTCTGCCCTCCCTCACTCCAGAATATGGGAAGGATTGTGTGCGAGAGTATACGCAGCACCTGCATGGCGGTTTGATCCCATTGCATGGCGGAATGCGGGCGCAAAAAGGCCCCGGACTGAGGATGCAGCCGGGGCCCTTTTGCGGTGCTGTGTCGGTGCCTGCCGGAGGCGATCAGATCGCGCGCTCGACCATCGTCTTCTTGATCTGCGCGATGGCCTTGGCGGGGTTCAGACCCTTCGGGCAGGTCTTAGCGCAGTTCATGATCGTGTGGCAGCGATAGAGCTTGAAGGGATCCTCGAGGTCATCGAGACGCTCGCCCGTCGCCTCGTCGCGGCTGTCGATGATCCAGCGATAGGCATGCAGAAGCGCTGCAGGCCCGAGATACCGGTCGCCGTTCCACCAATAGGACGGGCAGGAGGTCGAGCAGCAGGCGCACATCACGCATTCATAGAGCCCGTCGAGCTTTTCGCGGTCCTCGATGGATTGCTTCCACTCTTTCGCGGGCGTGTTGGTCTTGGTCTCCAGCCACGGCATGATCGAGGCGTGCTGCGCGTAGAAATGGGTCAGATCCGGGATCAGATCGCGCACCACCGGCATGTGCGGCAGCGGGTAGACCTTCACGTCGCCCTTCACGTCGTCGATGCCGTAGATGCAGGCCAGCGTGTTGATCCCGTCAATATTCATCGCGCAGGAGCCGCAGATTCCTTCGCGGCAGGACCGGCGGAAGGTGAGCGTCGGGTCGATCTCGTTTTTGATCTTGATGAGCGCGTCCAGCATCATCGGCCCGCAATCGTCGAGATCGACGAAATAGGTATCGACGCGCGGGTTCTCGCCGTCATCGGGCGACCAGCGGTAGATCTTGAAGGTCTTGAGCCGGTTCGCCCCTTCGGGCTTCGGCCAGGTCTTGCCCGTGCGGATGGTGGAGTTCTTGGGGAGTGTCAGTTGAACCACGACAATGCCTCCATGTCAGCGTTACATAGGTTGTAGGTCTTGCGGGCGCGCGGGAAAAGACCCGCCTGCCCGGCTGTGATGATCCGCCGCGTCCTCATGCGAAGAGGTCCTGCGAGGCTTCCACGAGGCGCCCGACCTTGCGGCGGGCATCCAGGGGAATATCCAGACCGTTCAGCTTGCGCATGAAGTCCAGAACGGCGGGTTTCAGGCTTTCGTTCGACCGGCCGGGGCGCGGCATCGCGTCCATCGCGGCATCGTCGATGCCGGCCAGACGAAAGAGCGCCCGTCCCAGAAGCGGCGCCGCGCCCGAGAGGTCGTCCTCCATCGCGAAGACATGCACCGGCGCGGACAGCGCCGCGCGGATCTTGGCAAGGCCCGGTGTCCAGTCGACCTCGCCGGGGATCGCCGCGATCCAGCGGTCCGCATCGGCGGTGACCCCGCGCCGCTTGACCGCCTGGTTGTAGGCGCTGCTCAGCCAGGCGTCGCGGTCGCGGGTATAGAAGACGAAATGCAGGTCCGGACCGGTGCCGAAATGGCGTTCCAGGATCGGAAGGTAGGTGGCGGCCAGATCGAAGATGGTCCGGCCATCCTCGGCGACGATGTCCTTGCCGAAGAGGTTTTCGTCGGAGATCAGCACCGTCTCGCCCGAGTCCTGCGCCCAATGCGCACAAAGCGCCGCGGCCTCCGCCTCCACCCGCGAAAGCGCGCTGCGCCCGGGGGCATGGATATGCGCCTGCACGGCGCGGCGGAACGGCCGGGTCAGCGCATCGCGGGCCGACACGCTGAGGCCTTCGGGCAGCGCATCGGCATTCAGCCGCAGGAAGTCCTGGATGCTGGTTGTTCCGGTCTTGCGAAAGCCGCAATGCACGATCACGCGCGCCGGTCCCTGCCACGGCGCGGCAGCGGGCTTGCGGGACAGGAACGGCAGCGCCATGGCTCAGCCCGCCAGCTGCACGAGGGCGCTGTCCGCCAGACAGCGCACGGTCGCGGGTTGCTGAAGGATGCCGGCGACGATCTCGCCCGTGGCGGCGGTCGGGCCGGTCACGCTGTCGGCGGCCAGCGCGTAGATCTGCTGCGCGGTGGCGTTGTCGATCACGCAGTTGATCGCCGGTTCGATCGGCAAGCCCGGATAGCGCTCCAGCACGACGCGGTTGACCGCCGATTTCGCGGCGTTCCGCGCGATCTGGTCCTGCGTCTCGGGCGCGCAGGCCGACAGGACGGCCAGCATGGCCGCCGCGACGCTTGTCCCGCGCAGAACCCTCAGCGGAAGCAATAGGCCGCCCCCCCGTAGATCACCGGCGCATTGACCGGACAGGTGGCGGAAGATCCGATGCTGGGAGAGGCGGTCATCGCCGGACGCATTTGCGCAAGCGCGGCAGAAGGCGGCTTGCCGTAGGTATAGTTGCTGCGCACGACACCCCCGCTCGTTTGCGTCCCGATGCGCTGCGGCCCCATCGCCGCTGCGACGGAGGCCTCGAGCGCGCCGGGGCCCAGAACCCTCTGGCGCGCGCAGGCGTTGAGCGCGTCTGCGCCTTCCTGGGTGCCACCCGGCCCCGGGGTCGCCACGGGCAACGCGATGCCCGCGGCATATTCGTAGGTCCCTGGCGGCTGGATCTGCGCGATGCAGCCGACCATCGGGTCCGAGCTGCTGCCGCCGGTATCGCCGCAGCCGGCCAGAAGGGCCGGTGCGCAGAGCAGGGCCGCCAGGTACTGCATCAGAACGTCCGCTCTTTCGGCGCGATCTTCTTCAATGCGATGCCGCCCTGATCCTCGGTGGTCAGGGGATCGGTGACGATGGGACGATAGCTGAGGTCGATCTTCGCGCCGTCGATATGGCTGATCGTGTGCACGCGCCAGTTCTCGTCGTCGCGGGTGGAATGATCCTCGTGGGCATGGGCGCCCCGGCTTTCCTTACGCGCCTCCGCACCCGCGATGGTCGCCAGCGCGTTCGGCATCAGGTTCGTCAGCTCCAGCGTCTCCATGAGGTCAGAGTTCCAGACGAGGCTGCGGTCGGTGACCTTCAGGTCATCCACCTTGCCCGCGATCGACACCATCTTGTCGAGGCCCTTCTTCATGGTCTCGGCGGTGCGGAAGACGGCGGCATCGGCCTGCATGGTCTTCTGCATCTCGAGGCGCAGCTCGGCGGTGGGCGTGCCGCCATCGGCGTGCCGCAGCGCGTCGAAGCGGTCGAGCGCCTTGTCCACCTGGCCCTTGTTGACGGCCCGCGTCGCGGCCTCGCGGTCCACGACCTTGCCCGCGCGGATCGCCGCAGCGCGCCCGAAGACGACGAGGTCGATGAGCGAGTTCGAGCCCAGGCGGTTCGCCCCGTGAACCGAGGCGCAGCCCGCCTCGCCGACGGCCATGAGGCCCGGCACGACGCGGTTGGGCTCGTCCTTGGTGGGGTTCAAAACCTCGCCCCAGTAATTCGTCGGGATGCCGCCCATGTTGTAATGCACGGTGGGGATGACCGGGATCGGCTCTTTCGTGACGTCGACACCCGCGAAGATGCGCGCGGATTCGGAGATGCCCGGCAGGCGCAGATGCAGCGCCTCTTTCGGCAGGTGCGACAGGTTGAGGTGGATGTGATCGCCGTCCTTGCCGACGCCGCGGCCCTCGCGGACCTCCATCGTCATGCAGCGCGAGACGTAGTCGCGGGGCGCGAGGTCCTTGTAGTTGGGCGCGTAGCGCTCCATGAACCGCTCGCCCTCGGAATTGGTGAGATACCCGCCTTCGCCGCGTGCGCCCTCGGTGATCAGGCAGCCCGCGCCGTAGATGCCGGTCGGGTGGAACTGCACGAATTCCATGTCCTGCAGCGGCAGGCCCGCGCGCGCCACCATGCCGCCGCCGTCGCCGGTGCAGGTATGCGCCGAGGTTGCGCTGAAATAGGCCCGGCCATAGCCGCCGGTCGCGAGCACGACCATCTTCGCGTTGAAGACATGCATCGTGCCGTCGTCGAGTTTCCAGCAGACGACACCCGTGCAGGCGCCGTCATCGTCCATCAGCAGGTCTATGGCGAAATACTCGATGTAGAACTCGGCGTTGTTCTTGAGCGACTGACCGTAGAGCGTGTGCAGGATCGCGTGGCCCGTGCGGTCGGCGGCGGCACAGGTCCGCTGCACCGGGGGGCCTTCGCCGAACTCGGTGGTGTGGCCGCCGAAGGGACGCTGGTAGATCTTGCCTTCCTCGGTGCGCGAGAACGGCACGCCGTAATGCTCAAGCTCGTAGACCGCCTCGGGCGCGTGGCGGGCGAGGTATTCCATGGCGTCGGTATCGCCCAGCCAGTCCGAGCCCTTCACCGTGTCGTACATGTGCCACTGCCAGTGATCCGGGCCCATGTTCGACAGGGACGCCGCGATGCCGCCCTGAGCGGCCACGGTGTGCGAGCGGGTCGGGAACACCTTGGTTACGCAGGCGGTTCTGAGGCCCTGCTCGGCCATGCCGAGGGTCGCGCGGAGGCCGGAGCCGCCCGCGCCGACGACCACGACGTCATAGTCGTGCGTTTCGTATTCGTATTCAGCCATGTCGCGTATCGCTCCGAATTATCTCACAACGCCAGGCGCGCGACGGCGAAGAGGCCGGTCGCGGCGAGCGCGTACATCAGGCAGGTCATGCCGAGGATCAGGATCTTCTCCCAGACGCCGTGGACGTAATCCTCGATCAGCGTGGTGAAGCCGTCCTTGAAGTGGATGCAGCTCACGAGGATCGTCAGCCCCGCCACGATGGCGGGGAACGGCCGGGCGAAATAGGCGGTCACCTCTTCGTAGGTGCCGCCCAAGATCGGGCCGAAGGTGAAGACGAAAAGCGGGATCAGGAACAGAAGGCCCACAGACTGGACCTTCATGCGCCAGAAATGCTCGGTCCCGGATTTTGCGCTGCCCCAGCGGTCGGCGCGCTTGCGGTCGGTCAGAAATGCCATGTCCCGGCCCCCTTCAGATGATGATGACGGTCAGGATGGTCAGCAGGATCGACCCGCCGATCACGCCCCAGCCAAGCTTTTCGGCCACCTCGATCTCTAGGCCGATGGCGTAATCCCAGATCAGGTGCCGCACACCGGCGAGCGTGTGATACCACAGCGCCCAGAGCGACAGGAACAGCACCAGATCGCCGAACCAGCTGGTCACGAAACCATTGGCGAGCGCGAAATAGTCTGGCCCGGACGCGGCGGCGATGAACCACCAGACGATCATGAACATCGCCACGATCAGCGCGTTGCCGGTGATCCGCGTGAGGATCGATGTCATGGAGGTCAGCTGCGGGCGGTAGACCTGCAGATGCGGCGAAAGGGGGCGGTTGCCCCGGTTGACGTCTGCCATGGAAAAATCCTTTCGGTTCCCTTGTGCGAGGTTCTAACCGATTTTCCGCCGCTGTCACGGGGAGAGACCGCGAAATGGGCCGCTTTGCCGCGGATCCGTCGTCGTTTGTGCGCAATGTGATCACACGTTTGAGCGACGTGATCACACCTTCGGCGCTAACGGTTCAGGGCGACTCGCTGCAGGACTGAACCGGCTCGCCCGAGACCGCGCGCCCCCGCCCCGCGCTCAGCCCTCGCTCAGGCGGAAGAGCTCGCGCAAGTAATCCTCATACTCGGTGCACATCAGGATAACTTGGTCGTCGGGGATGTAGAAGGCGTTGATCTCGCCGCATTCCTCGACCGATACGGTGACCGGCTCGGGCAGGCGCATCGTGTCGTTGAGATAGGCGACCTCTTCCGCCATGAGCGCAATGATGAGGTCGCTGCCGCCCAGGATCTGCAAGTCCATCTCGGGGCCTTCTGCGCCGAAGAGCTCGTCCAGAACCGGGCCCCAGCTTTCCTCGGCGAGGATGTATTCCTCCTCGCAGGTCTCCGCCCGCGCCTCGGGCAGGTCCATGTCGGCGGCGAAATCGTCGCGGCCCTCCGGATCGGCGCCGTAGAACAGGCAGACGGTGTTGTAGAAGCGCTGTTCGCTTGAGCCGTGCACGCCCCAGAAGGCGGGCTCGAGGCGCATTTCTTCTTCCCACATCGCCTCGGCCGCGAAGCCGAGCGAAGAATCGTAGGCGAGATCGAGCGCCGACTCGGCATCGAAGATCGCGTCGATCAGCAGGACGGAGGCCACGTCCGCGGCATCCTCCTCCTGGCCGAAGACCGGCAGGCGCATCACGTCGATCAGCGCGTGCCCCATCTCGTGATAGAAGACCGACAGCAGGTTCGCCTCGACGAAGATATCCTCGGCGGTGCGGTCCTGCGCGGCCGCCGGTGTGGCGAGCGGCGCGAGAAGGCCCGCACAGACAAGCGGTGCGATCAGGACGGATCGGATCATCGGCAGCTCCCTTGGAACATCTGCAGGCAGCTTGCCACGAACCGCCCCGCTTTGGGACCTCAGACCGGCATCAGCGCCCAGTAATCGAGGTCGAGCAGCACGCCCGGCAGGTACTTCCCGTCCGGCCCGCGCAAGTCGCCCGCCGCCTGCCCGTCCTTCGTCGCCACCAGCCGCAGCCGGATCGCGCCGACGCCCGGGCGGTCCGTCTCGGCCACGTCCAGAACCTCGGACCAGGCGCGGATCGTGTCGCCCGCGAAACACGGATTGGCATGCGCGCCCGCGTTCAGACCGACGATCATCTGCGCATTGGCCAGCCCGTTGAAGGAGAGCGCGCGCGCCATCGAGATCACGTGCCCGCCATAGATCAGACGCTTGCCGTCCTCGCGGAAGGTGGCGTCGAAATGCACCTTGGCGGTGTTCTGCCAGAGGCGCGTGGCCATCATGTGCTCGGCCTCCTCGATGGTCACGCCGTCCACATGGTCGATCACTTCGCCCACCGCATAATCGCCCAGACGATGCGGCTCGCCCGCGAGGGTGAAATCGTAGCCGGTGAAGTCGAGCCCTGCCGGGATCGCCAGATCGCCGGGCTCCAGCACGGTCTTCAGCTCCGGCAGCACGGTCTCGGGGGCGGGGGCGTCCAGGTCGCGCTTGCGGACCATCACCCAGCGGCAGAACTCCATCACCACGTTGCCCTGCTGATCGAAGCCCCGGCTGCGCACGTAGACGACGCCCGACTTGCCGTTCGAGTTCTGCTTGAGCCCGATGACCTCGGACCGCGACCGCAGCGTCGTGCCGGGATAGACCGGCTGCAGCCAACGGCCCTCGGCATAGCCGAGATTGGCGACCGCGTTCAGCGACACATCGGGCACGGTCTTGCCGAACACGACGTGGAAGGCCGCCAGATCGTCGAGCGGGCTTTCGTCCAGCCCGCAGGCCTCGGCGAAGGCATTCGACGAATAAAGCGCGTGCCGCGCCGGGTAGAGCGCGTGATAGAGCGCCCGCTCGCCCGGCCCGAGGGTGCGGGGCACCGCGTGATCGATCACCTGGCCGACGCGGTAATCCTCGAAGAAATATCCGGCATTGGTCTTGGGCGGGCGGGCCATCTCGTCTCTCATCATTGTGCTCCGAGCTTCATGTCGGGGCTGTACGTGCCCTCGACCTCTTTCACCACGGCCTGGCCGCAGCGCATCACGCCGTTGGCCGCGTCGAAGGCGTAGACCGGGTCGCCGTAAAGCTCCCAGCCCTTGGACAGCGCTTCGGAGACCTTGTGGCAGAAGGCCGACGTGTCGTCCTCGGTCAGCATGCGGTAGAGTTTCATGTCGGGATCTCCGTTTGCATCACGACGGGAAGGGCCAGACGCCAAGCCAGGCATGGATGCCGGTGATCACGCCGTACATCACGATGGTGATGACGACGAGCACCACGTCCTTCTTCGCAGGGCCGGGCGCCGGACGATCCCAGGTGCTGGAGCGGTTGATCATCACGATCTCGGCCACGGCCCAGAGCAGCAGGCCGCCGAACAGGATCAGCGAGGCGAGATCGCCGTTGACCAGAAGGTGCGCGACCGCCCAGACGATGACCGCGGTCAGCTGCGGGTGCCGCATCGCGCCGCGCAGGCGGCCGGTCGTGGCGCTCATCCCGTAGAGGAAGACCGCGCCCAGCATCAGCAGGTTGTTGATGTGATAGGTGAAGGAGGGCGGCGTCCAGACCGCCACGTAGGGTGCTGCGCGGTAGCCGAAGATCATCGCGGCCAGACCGGCGAGGACGACCACGGCCACCACGCCCTTGCCTGCATTGCCGAGGTTTTCGCGCGCCTCGGGCGCGAGCCGTTTGAAGAGATGGGCCAGAACCCAGAGCGCAAGTCCGAAGATCAGCAGAAGCATGGGCGTTATCCTTTCGCGATGGCCTCGATTGCCTCCGCTTGTGCCAGCAAGCTGCGCGCCGTGTCTACGTGCAGATTCTCGACGATCCGGCCATCGACCACAGCAACGCCCTGCCCGCCGGCCTTGGCGGCCTCGTAGGCCTCGATCTGTCGGCGGGCGAGGTCCAGATCGGCCTCGGAGGGGCCGAATTCGGCGTTGGCGATCGCGACCTGCGCGGGGTGGATCAAGGTCTTGCCATCAAAGCCCATATCGCGGCCCTGACGGCATTCGGCGGCCAGCCCCTCGTCATCCTTGAAGGCGTTGTAGACCCCGTCGACGATGGCGATGCCCTCGGCGCGCGCGGCCAGCAGGCAGTGACCGAGCGCGGGCAGCATGGCCAGCCGGTCGGGCGTGGTCCGCGAGCGCAATTCCTTGGCCAGATCGTTCGTGCCCATGACGAAGCCGTCCAGCAGCGGGTAGGCCGCGATGGAGGCCGCGTGCAGGATGCCGCGCGGCGTCTCCATCATCGCCCAGAGCCGCGCCTCGTCGGTCAGCGCCGCGACTTCGCTGAGATAGCTCGCGCTTTCGACCTTCGGGACCAGCACCGCATCCGTCTGCATCGTGGCCGCGGCCCGGGCGTCGTCGGCGCCCCATTCCGTCTCGAGCCCGTTGATCCGCACCAGCTTGAAACGCGAGCCGAATCCGCCCTTTGCCAACTCGTCGGCAAGGGTGTCGCGCGCCGCGGCCTTCTCCTCGGGAGAGACCGCGTCCTCGAGGTCGAAGATGATCGCGTCCACGGGCAGGCCGCGCGCCTTCTCGATTGCGCGGGGCTTCGAGCCGGGGATGTAGAGCACGGAGCGGAAGGGGCGGGTCAGCATGAGGCGGCGTCCTCGGATGGTCGTTTGCGAAATATTGTTGCGCTCAGACCCACCAGTTTTGTGCGAAACATTCAAGGAAAAAATGCCGCAGCGCAGAGAACGCCCGCGCCGGGCGGCCCGTTAACCCGATCTTGAGGGGCCTTGCGGCAGTCTTTCTGCATCGCCCCGTCGCGGGCACCGTCACGCCTTGCGGGGTCACCATGCGCCAGATCAGTCTCGTTCTTTCCTGTCTCGCCACAGCTCTCATGCTCGGGCTGCCGACCCAGGCAGAGGCGCGCAAGGCTTGCGCCCCGCGCGACGTCATCATCGAGAAGCTCGCCAAGCGTTATGGCGAGGCGCCGCAATCGGTGGGCCTTGCCGCCAACAACCAGGTGATTGAGGTCTTCGCTTCGGATGAAAACGGCACCTGGACGGTGCTGATGACCCGCGCCGACGGGATCAGTTGCCTGCTGGCCAGCGGCACCGATTTCGAGACGCTGATGGTCGTGCCACCGGGCCGCCCGGCGTGATGCCGGACGAAGGCCTCAGCCCAGCGCATCCATGATCAGCTTCGATCCGGTGACCGCCAGCAGGACGTAGGTGATGCCGAAGAAGACGCGCTCCGGCACGATCCGGTGCGCCTTGACGCCGATCCACGTGCCCAGAAGCGCGAAGGGCACCAGCAGGGCCGCGAGGATGAGCCCGTCCCGCGACAGCAGCCCCATCGCGCCGTACATGCCGACCTTGGAAAGGTTGAGCGCCCAGAAGACCAGCACCGTGGTCGCCTGGTAGGCGGTCTTCGACAGGCCCCGGCCCAGCAGGTACACCGCCGCGACCGGCCCGCCCGCATGGCTGACGAAACTGGTGAACCCCGCGGCGAGCCCGGCCACCACACCCGTCTTGGTGCCCATCTCGCGCTCGATCCGGATGAGGTTCGTCTTCTGCCCCAGCTGCCAGGCGATGAAGGACAGGCAGACCAGCCCGATGACGAGGCGGATCGCGTCGGGGCTGGTCAGACCATAGAAGAGCGCGCCCAAGGCGCCGCCCGGAAGCCCCGCATAGATCAGCAGCCGCGCCTCGGGCCAGGACCATTGCCGCCAATAGGCCGGCATCGAGGCCACGTCGATCAGCATCAGGATCGGCAACATGATCCCCAGCGCCGTGCCCGGATCGAGCACGATCGCCAGAATCGACGCCGCCGCGAAGGCCGCGCCCGATCCGAAACCGCCCTTCGAGACGCCCGCGAAGATCACCGCGGGCACGCAGATGGCGAAGATGGGCCAGCTCAGAAGCTCCATGAGGGATCCCGGATTTGTCGCGTTCCCCGCAGGCTTAGCCGCTCGCACGGGGCTGCGACAGGGCGTTCTTGCACCGTCCTTTCGTCGTGCTGCGACGCGGCGGGCTTGCGCGAGGCCGCGCGATTGCTTACGCCAGCAAACGAATTTTGACCGAACCGGAGTAGAAATCCATGGCCAGACCCAAGATCGCGCTGATCGGCGCAGGGCAGATCGGCGGCACGCTCGCCCATCTCGTCGCGCTGAAGGAATTGGGCGACGTCGTTCTGTTCGACATCGCCGAGGGCACGCCCGAGGGCAAGGCGCTCGACATCGCGGAATCCGGCCCGTCGGAAGGGTTCGACGCCGCGCTCAAGGGCACGCAGGATTACGCCGATATCGCCGGGGCCGATGTCTGCATCGTGACCGCCGGCGTGCCGCGCAAGCCGGGCATGAGCCGCGACGACCTTCTGGGCATCAACCTCAAGGTCATGAAATCCGTGGGCGAGGGCATCCGCGACAACGCTCCCGACGCCTTCGTGATCTGCATCACCAACCCGCTCGACGCGATGGTCTGGGCGCTGCGCGAGTTTTCCGGACTGCCGCACGAGAAAGTCTGCGGCATGGCGGGCGTACTCGATTCGGCGCGCTTCCGGCACTTCCTGTCGCTGGAATTCGGCGTCTCGATGAAGGACGTCACCGCCTTCGTTCTGGGTGGTCACGGCGACACGATGGTCCCGCTGACCCGCTACTCGACCGTCGCCGGCGTGCCCCTGCCCGACCTCGTCAAGATGGGCTGGACCACGCAGGAGAAGCTCGACGCGATCGTCCAGCGCACCCGCGACGGCGGCGCCGAGATCGTGGGCCTTCTGAAGACCGGTTCGGCCTTCTACGCGCCCGCCACCTCCGCGATCGAGATGGCCGAGGCCTATCTCAAGGATCAGAAGCGCGTCCTGCCCTGCGCGGCCTATTGCGACGGCGCCTTCGGCCTCAAGGATATGTATGTGGGTGTTCCCACGGTGATCGGCGCGGGTGGTGTCGAGCGCATCGTCGAGATCGAGATGAACAAGGACGAGAAGGCCATGTTCGACAGCTCGGTCAACGCGGTGAAGGGCCTTGTGGATGCCTGCAAGGGGATCGACGAAAGCCTCGCCTGACCGTCACGACGGATCTGCGATGAGACGCGCGTCCCCCGGGGCGCGCGTTTCTTTTTGTGAAAGGACGGCATCGAAGGCCTCGGGCGAGAGATCGACCGCGTCGCCGAACAGGGCCCGCGCGGCCCCGGCCGGATCGCAGGGCATGGCTTCGATCAGACCGGCCTCGCGCCAGCCTTCGGCCACGTCTTCGGGGATCACGCGGATCATGTCGTGCAGCGCGAAGGCCGCCGCGGGATCGGAGCCCGCATTCTTCACATGCGCCACCTGCGCATGCCGGCAGCGATGCGGCCCCTTCGGTTCGGCATACATGCCAAGCTCGGCATAGCGCATCAGCTTCGCCACCCAGTGCCGGCGCGTCAGCCCGTCGAAATGGCAGAGCTTGGCGGCTTTGGCAGCGACCTGGTGTGCAGGCGGGTCCCGGCGCGGCTTGTGCAGCCCGAGTTTCAGACCGCGCCCAGTGCGCGTGACGCTCTTGCCCCAGAGATGCCCGCAGAAGCCGCGATCGGTGAACTCCGCGACCTCCGCGCCGAGGATGCGCCGAATGCGCCGCCGCGGGCCCGCGACCGGCCAGCGCAGCACCCCGTCGAAGATCGTCTGCGGTGCTTGCCCGGCGATCCAGGCCCGTTCGCCATTGGCGATGTGCAGGCTGTCGACATCGGGAGGCTGCGCCGCAAGCTCCGCCGCGAAATCCTCTGCCGCGAGGAATTCGTCCGCATCCACGTGCAGCAGCCAGTCCACCTCCATCGTCCGCATCGCGTGATCTGCGTTGAACCGCTGCTTGCGGTTGAGCTGCGCGGGCTTGCCCCGCAGGCCCAGTTCCTCGCTGTAGAAGGCGGCATCGGCGTCGATCACCTCGACCCCCGTAACCTGCGCGATCAGCGCCGCGGCCTCCGGATCGGGCCGGTCGAAATAGAGCCGGATCGCCCCGGCCCCCAACTGCGCGTAATGCGCCACGAACGCGGCCAGCAGCGCGGGCGGCTCCGCGACGGTGGTGACGACGCCCCAGCGCATGTTCAGGCCTGCCGCGCGACGGGCGCGGCCTCTGTGGCGCCGAGCGCCGCATCGAAGGCGGCGATCGACAGGTCCACGGCGCGGCCGGGGAAGACCTGGGCGATGGCGGCGGCGGCGTCCACGCCCGTCGGCACCAGCTTGCCGAGACGGGTCAGTTGCCGCGCGATCCGGGGCGGCAAAACGCGCAACCGGTCATGCAGCGTGAAGATCGGCGCAAGGTCGCCGCCGCTTTCGGCGGCGAGCGCGATCTGGCGATCCCGGTAGCCGACATGCGTGCGCCCCGGCTTGGAGGCGATACCGTTCTGCGCGTGGCGCTGCAGCTTCAGCGCCCAGTGCAGCCGCGTCATCCCGTCGAAATGGCTGATCCGCAGGTCCTGCGCGACATGGGTCGCATCGGGCCCGACGCGCGGACGGTGGATCCCCGCGCCGACCGCATGGCCCACCCGAAGCGCGCCCTTGCCCATGTCATGGGCCAGAAGGCCGAAGCGGGTCAGCGCCGACATATCCGGCCCGCGCACCCGGTCGAGGCGGCGAATATTGGTCAGGGGCAGCGCCAGGGCGCCGTCGAAGATGGTCTCCGGAGGCGTCGCGTGCAGGAAGACGCGCTCACCGTTGGGCACCCAGAAGCCGAGCGCGTCCGGCGGCGCGGCAGAAAGCTCGGGCGCCGGGTCCTCCGCCAGGAACTCGTCCGCGTCGAGATGGAACAGCCAGTCCGCGGCGCTTTGCGTCTCGGCATGGTTGGCGTTGATGATCTGCCGCCGATTGATCCATTTGGGAAACCGACGCCCCAGCGCGTCGTAGAAATCGGCGTCGCAATCGATCAGGCGCACGCGCGGGTCGCCACCGATGGCCGCGCGCAGATCGGGATTGGGCGCGTCGAGATAGAGATGGACATGCAACGCCCCGAGCGCGAGGTGATGCGCCGCGAAGGCCTGCAGCAGCGCTGCGGGTTCCCGCACCGTGGCGACCACGCTCCAGCGCGGCCCGGTCGCGCCGGGAGCCACCGCGCAGGGCGGAGGGGTTGGGGGCATCGCTCGAAACCTGTCTGGGTTCTTGTTGTTTCGCGAACGGTAAGTCACCGGCGCCGCAGCTGTCAAAACCGCTGCGCCGCTTTCGGCGCCGGTGATGCAGGACCGCACCGTCGCCGACCATGACAGGGATTCCCGCGATGCATCGGCTCAAGACGGCCGGAACGCCCCAATCATGTGATCACAGCAAAATATACTGTGATCACAAATGTCGCTTTTTCGCCCTGTTAGCGGTGGACTCATCGGTTTTCGCTGCAAATCCGGCGGCAACACGCTTTATAGCTGGGCCAAACAAAGCAGAACGGGACGGATGACATGAATATCCACGAGTATCAGGCCAAGGCGCTTCTGCGCAGCTACGGCGCGCCGGTCTCGGATGGCCGGGTGGTGCTGCGCGCGGCGGATGCCAAGACCGAAGCCGCCAACCTCGACGGACCGCTCTGGGTGGTCAAGGCGCAAATCCACGCGGGCGGACGCGGCAAGGGCAGCTTCAAGGAAGCCGATGCGGGCGAAAAAGGCGGCGTGCGGCTGGCGAAGTCGGTCGAAGAGGCCGCGGACGAAGCCAAGAAGATGCTCGGCAAGACGCTGGTCACGCACCAGACCGGCCCTGCGGGCAAGCAGGTCAACCGCATTTATATCGAGGACGGCTCGGACATCGAGCGCGAATTGTACCTCGCGCTGCTCGTGGATCGCGGCTCGAGCCGCGTGTCCTTCGTCTGTTCGACCGAGGGCGGCATGGATATCGAGGAGGTCGCGGCCTCCACGCCCGACAAGATCCTGTCCTTCAGCGTCGATCCGGCCACCGGCTACCAGGCGTTCCACGGCCGCCGCATCGCGTTTGCCCTCGGGCTCACGGGCGGGCAGGTCAAGCAATGCGTCAAGCTGATGGGCCAGCTCTACACCGCCTTCATCGAGCGCGACATGGAAATGCTCGAGATCAATCCGCTGATCGTCATGACCAGCGGCGATCTGAAGGTGCTCGACGCCAAGGTCAGCTTCGACAGCAACGCGCTTTATCGCCAGCCCGACATCGCCGAACTGCGCGACGAGACCGAGGAGGATTCGAAGGAACTCGAAGCCTCCAAGTACGATCTGAACTACATCGCGCTCGACGGCGAGATCGGCTGCATGGTCAACGGCGCAGGCCTTGCCATGGCGACGATGGACATCATCAAGCTCTATGGTGCCGAGCCCGCCAACTTCCTCGACGTGGGCGGCGGCGCCACAAAGGAGAAGGTCACCGAGGCGTTCAAGATCATCACCTCGGACCCGAACGTCAAAGGCATCCTGGTGAACATCTTCGGCGGCATCATGCGCTGCGACGTGATCGCCGAGGGCGTGGTGGCCGCGGTCAAGGAAGTGGGCCTCAAGGTGCCGCTGGTGGTGCGTCTCGAAGGCACGAATGTCGAAAAGGGCAAGGAAATCATCAACACTTCCGGCCTCGATGTGATCGCCGCGGACGACCTCAAGGACGGCGCGGAGAAGATCGTGAAAGCGGTCAAGGGGTGAGCCGGAAGGCGGATCATACGCCCTTCCTGATCGGGCTCGGCCTGATCGGTCTGGGACTGGCGGCGCGCCGTGTCGAGCCCGACGCGCTGCGCCTGCCGGAACCGGCCGAACGCCCCGACCTGCGCAACATCCGCAGCGGCAAGGATGCCGCGCGGGCCGCACGGGACGGGATCGCAGGCTTCGTGCCCCGCAACCTCACGAAATCACTTGGTCGGACGATGATCCTGATGGGTGCCGCTTTGGTGGCGATCCGGGCGCTCGACGAACTCGTGGAAGATGACACCGCCGATTACTGATCGGCATGCCGGGGCCGAGGGCCGCACGGCAAACATGAAGGAAGATTGAACGATGGCCGTTCTTATCGACGAAAACACCAAGGTGATCTGCCAGGGCTTCACCGGTTCGCAGGGCACCTTCCATTCGGAACAGGCGATTGCCTACGGCACCAAGATGGTGGGCGGCGTGACGCCGGGCAAAGGCGGGCAGACCCATCTCGACCTGCCGGTCTTCAACTCCGTGCACGAGGCCAAGCACGCGACCGAGGCCAATGCGAGCGTCATCTACGTGCCGCCGCCCTTCGCCGCGGATTCGATCCTCGAGGCGATCGACGCCGAGATGGAGCTGATCGTCTGCATCACCGAAGGCATTCCGGTCCTCGACATGATGAAGGTCAAGCGCGCGCTCGAAGGCTCGAAGTCGAAGCTGATCGGGCCGAACTGCCCCGGTGTCATCACGCCGGATGCCTGCAAGATCGGCATTATGCCGGGCCACATCCACAAGCGCGGCAAGGTGGGCGTCGTGTCGCGCTCCGGCACCCTGACCTACGAGGCGGTCAAGCAGACCACCGATGTGGGCCTCGGCCAGTCGACCTGCGTCGGCATCGGCGGCGACCCGATCAAGGGGACCGAGCATATCGACGTGCTCGAGTGGTTCCTGGCCGATGACGAGACCGAGGCGATCATCATGATCGGCGAGATCGGCGGCTCCGCCGAAGAGGACGCGGCGCAGTTCCTGGCGGACGAGAAGAAGAAGGGCCGCTGGAAGCCCACCGCGGGCTTCATCGCGGGCCGCACGGCGCCTCCGGGCCGCCGCATGGGCCATGCGGGCGCCATCGTCGCCGGTGGCAAGGGCGGCGCCGAGGACAAGATCGAAGCGATGAACAAGGCGGGCATCGTGGTGGCCGACAGCCCCGCAACGCTGGGAGAAGCGGTGGTCGCGGCGATCGACAAGGGCTGAGCGCCCCGGCCCCTCGGGGCCCGCGGCATTGGCCGCAAAATAACGCACGCGCGCCCCCCGGGTCCCGCCCGGGGCATGCGCACCTGAAGAGAAGCCCCGCGACGAAGGCCCAACCGGACCTTCCTCCCGATGCTTAGCGATCGGTCGAAAGGACACGAACATGACGGATCAAAGCCCGAACGATACCTTCCGCGCCTCCAGCTTCATGCAGGGGCACAACGCGGAATACCTCGAACAGATGTATGCCCGCTACGCCGCCGATCCCAACGCGGTGGACGAGGCCTGGCAGGCCTTCTTCCAAAGCCTCGGCGACGACGAGATCGCGGTGAAGAAGGAGGCCGAAGGCCCCTCCTGGGCGCGCAAGAACTGGCCGCCCCAACCCACGGACGACCTCACCGCCGCGCTGACCGGCGAATGGCCAATGCCGATGGTGCCCGCCGAGGCGAAAGGCGCCGCGCAGAAGGTGCAGACCAAGGCCGAGGCGGAAGGCGTGAAGCTGACCGACGATCAGGTGCAGCGCGCCGTGCTCGATTCGATCCGGGCGCTGATGATCATCCGCGCCTACCGCATCCGGGGCCACCTCGCGGCCAATCTCGATCCGCTGGGCATGCGCGACGCCTCCGAGCATCCCGAGCTCGACTACAAGTCCTACGGCTTCACCGAGCGGGACCTCGACCGCCCGATCTTCATCGACAACGTGCTGGGCCTCGAGATCGCCTCGCTGCGCGAGATCATCTCGGTGCTCAAGCGCACCTATTGCGGCACCTTCGCTCTGCAATACATGCACATTTCCGACCCCGAGCAATCCGCCTGGCTGAAAGAGCGGATCGAGGGCTACGGCAAGGAAGTGAAGTTCACCCGCGAGGGCCGGAAGGCGATCCTGAACAAGATGGTCGAGGCCGAGGGCTTCGAGAAGTTCCTGCACGTCAAGTACATGGGCACCAAACGCTTCGGTCTCGACGGCGGCGAAAGCACGATCCCGGCGATGGAGCAGATCATCAAGCGCGGCGGCGCGCTGGGTCTGAAGGAAATCGTCATCGGCATGCCGCACCGGGGCCGCCTGTCGGTTCTGGCCAACGTGATGGGCAAGCCCTACCGCGCGATCTTCAACGAGTTCCAGGGCGGCAGCTTCAAGCCCGAGGACGTGGATGGATCGGGCGACGTGAAATACCACCTCGGCGCCTCGTCGGACCGCGAATTCGACGGCAACGAGGTGCACCTGTCGCTGACCGCCAACCCCTCGCATCTCGAGGCGGTGGATCCGGTGGTCCTCGGCAAGGTCCGCGCCAAGCAGGACCAGTTCAAGGATACCGAGCGCCGGAAGGTCCTGCCGATCCTGCTGCACGGTGACGCGGCCTTCGCGGGCCAGGGCGTCGTGGCCGAGTGTTTCGCGCTCTCGGGCCTGCGCGGGCATCGCACCGGCGGCACCATCCATATCGTGGTGAACAACCAGATCGGTTTCACCACCGCGCCGCATTTCTCGCGCTCCTCGCCCTACCCGACGGACAACGCGCTCGTGGTCGAGGCGCCGATCTTCCACGTCAACGGCGACGATCCGGAAGCCGTGGTGCATGCCGCCAAGGTCGCCACGGAGTTCCGCCAGAAATTCGGCAAGGACGTCGTCATCGACATCTTCTGCTACCGCCGGTTCGGCCATAACGAGGGCGACGAGCCCATGTTCACCAACCCGCTGATGTACAAGCAGATCAAGGGTCACAAGACGACCCTGTCGCTTTACACCGAGCGGCTGGTGAAGGACGGCCTCATCCCCGAGGGTGAGATCGAGGACATGAAGGCCTCGTTCCAGAGCTTCCTCAACGAGGAGTTCGAGGCGGGCAAGACCTACAAGCCGAACAAGGCCGACTGGCTCGACGGTCGCTGGTCGCATCTCGACCGGCAGAAGCAGGGCAAGTACCAGCGCGGCAAGACCTCCATCCCGCCGGAAACCCTCGAAGCCGTGGGCAGCGCCATCACCACGACGCCGGATGGCTTTCCCGTGCACAAGACCGTGGGCCGCCTTCTGGAGACCCGCGCCAAGATGTTCGAGAGCGGCAAGGGCTTCGACTGGGCCACGGCGGAATCGCTGGCCTTCGGCTCGCTTCTGCTCGAAGGCTACCCGGTGCGGCTGTCGGGTCAGGATTCGACGCGCGGCACCTTCAGCCAGCGCCATTCCGCCCTGATCGACCAGGAAACCGAGGAACGGTACTACCCGCTCAACCACATCCGCGAGGGGCAGGCCCGCTACGAGGTGATCGACTCGGCGCTGTCGGAATACGCGGTCCTCGGGTTTGAGTATGGCTATTCGCTGGCCGAACCCAATGCGCTCACGCTCTGGGAAGCGCAGTTCGGCGATTTCGCCAACGGCGCGCAGATCATGTTCGACCAGTTCATCTCGTCGGGTGAATCGAAATGGCTGCGGATGTCGGGCCTCGTCTGCCTGCTGCCGCATGGCTACGAGGGCCAGGGCCCGGAGCATTCCTCGGCCCGTCTGGAGCGCTGGCTGCAGCTTTGCGGTCAGGACAACTGGATCGTGGCGAATTGCTCCACGCCCGCGAACTACTTCCACATCCTGCGCCGCCAGCTGCACCGGTCGTTCCGCAAGCCGCTGATGCTGATGACGCCGAAATCGCTGTTGCGGCACAAGCTCTGTATCTCGAACGCGGACGACTTCACCACGGGCTCGTCCTTCCACCGGGTCCTTTGGGACGATGCGGAGAAGGGCCATTCCGACACCGAGCTGAAGCCCGATGCGGAGATCAAGCGCGTCGTGCTCTGCTCGGGCAAGGTCTATTTCGATCTGCTGGAGGAACGCGACAGCCGCGGCATCGACGACATCTACCTGATGCGGGTCGAGCAATTCTACCCGTTCCCGGCGAACTCGATGGTCAACGAGCTGCAGCGCTTCAAGACAGCCGAGTTCATCTGGTGCCAGGAAGAGCCGAAGAACCAGGGCGCCTGGAGCTTCATCGAACCGAATATCGAATGGGTGCTGAGCCGGATCGGCGCAGACCATCCGCGGCCGCGTTACGTGGGCCGGGCGACCTCGGCCTCGGCGGCCACCGGCCTCGCCTCCGCCCATAAAGAGCAACAAAAGGCGCTCGTCGACGAAGCGCTGACGATCGAAGGGAAATAAGCGACATGACCACCGAAGTCCGTGTGCCCACGCTGGGCGAATCCGTGTCCGAGGCGACGGTCGCCACCTGGTTCAAGAAACCCGGCGACAGCGTGGAAGTCGACGAGATGCTCTGCGAGCTCGAAACCGACAAGGTCACCGTCGAGGTACCCTCCCCCGCCGCCGGAACGCTCGACGAGATCGTGGCGGGCGAAGGCGAGACCGTGGGGGTGGACGCACTTCTGGCCAACATCTCCGAAGGGGCGTCCGAGGGCAAAGCCGACAAGGGCTCGAAAGAGACCGAGGAGGCCGCACCGAAAGAGGTCGCGGGCAGCGGCGGCGATCAGGGCGACGCACAGGGCGACAAGGTCGACGTGATGGTGCCCACCCTGGGCGAGTCGGTCTCCGAAGCGACGGTCTCCACCTGGTTCAAGAAGGTGGGCGACAGCGTCGAGGCGGACGAGACGCTCTGCGAGCTCGAGACCGACAAGGTCTCGGTCGAGGTGCCCGCCCCCGCCGCCGGAACGCTGGCCGAGATCATCGCCGAGGAAGGCACCACGGTCGAGGCGAACGGCCATCTCGCAGTGATCGCCAAGGGATCCGCCGGCGAGGCCGGCGCATCGAAGCCCGCAGCCGGAAAGTCCGATGGCGGCGACGAGGCCGCGGCGCCCAAGGGCGAGACGCAATACTCGACGCCCGAAGCCGGCAAGGGCCGCGCCGATGTCGAGGACGCGCCGTCCGCCAAGAAGGCCATGGCCGAAAAGGGCGTGAGCCGCGACCAGGTCCGGGGGTCGGGCCGCGACGGGCGCGCGATGAAGTCCGACGTGGATGCCGCCATCGCCGCGGCGAAATCCGGCGCAGCCTCCCCCGCGCCGGAGACCAAGCAGGCGCCCCGTGCCCCTGTGGCCGCCGAGGACGAGGCCCGCGAGGAGCGCGTGAAGATGACGCGCCTGCGCCAGACCATCGCGCGGCGCCTCAAGGACGCACAGAACAACGCGGCCATGCTCACCACCTACAACGAGGTGGACATGACCGAGACCATGGCGCTGCGCAGCCAGTACAAGGACCTCTTCGAGAAGAAGCACGGCGTGCGCCTGGGCTTCATGTCCTTCTTCACCAAGGCCTGCTGCCACGCGCTGAAAGAAGTGCCCGAGGTCAATGCCGAGATCGACGGCACCGACATCGTCTACAAGAACTTCGTGCATATGGGCATCGCGGCGGGGACCCCGCAGGGCCTTGTCGTGCCGGTAATCCGCGACGCCGACAGCAAGTCCTTCGCCGAGATCGAGGCGGATATCGCCGACAAGGGCAAGCGCGCGCGGGACGGCAAGCTCAGCATGGCCGAGATGCAGGGCGGCACGTTCACCATCTCCAACGGTGGCGTCTACGGCTCGCTGATGTCCTCGCCGATCCTGAACCCGCCGCAATCGGGCATCCTTGGCATGCACAAGATCCAGGACCGGCCCATGGTCATCAACGGCGAGATCAAGATCCGCCCGATGATGTACCTGGCGCTGAGCTACGATCACCGCATCGTGGACGGCAAGGGGGCCGTGACCTTCCTCGTGCGGGTGAAGGAAGCGCTCGAGGATCCGCGGCGCCTGCTGATGGATCTCTGACGGCGCGACCAGGCGTCTCACCAACCGCGTGGGCCGGAACCCGGCCCGCGCACGCCCCGTTCGCTTGGCAACGCAATCAAACGCCAAGGAACCCGAAACATGGCCCAGCCCGTCTACATCCCCAACAATTCCCCGGACCTCGTCACCATGGAAGAAGCCGAAAACGGAGGGCTGAAATACCGCCTGACGGTCGACGCGGAGGGCGGCCCGTCGGACAATCTGTGCCAGGGCATCTTCTATCTCTATGACGGCCATTCCGAGAGCACGCATGTCCATGACGTGGACGAGGTGATCTACGTGCTCGCGGGCAACGGGCACGTCCGTCTCGGGGATCGTGAAATGCGGCTGTCGCCGGGCGACACGGTCTACATCCCGGCTGGCGTGCCGCATGGCTTCACCGCCAAGGACAATGCCGACCTGACGGTGCATTTCACCTTCCCCGTCGATCGCTTTTCCGATGTCGTCTACGATTACGGTGCCGCTGCATGAACGGCCGGGCGGCATATCCTTTCCAACAGGCGCTTGCCGCCCGCCGCGCCTTCCGGCCCGCCGGTTTCACCACTCTGGATGAAATCGGTCTCGACCTCGATCTGGTCTCCCCCTACCAGCTGTCCTGCGGCAATGCGGAGGGGCCGGTCCTGATCTCTTACAACCACATCGACGCCCCCACGGCGCGGGCCCATCGCGACCGCATCGCGCGGGACGGATACCTGCCCGAGATGCTGTTCAACCGGGTCCTCGACCGGGCGTTGGCGGGCACCGGGATGGTGCGCGCCGATATCTACCTCACGCACGCCTTCCACGCCCTGCCCGCCACGCGCTCCGCCACGATCCCGGAGCGGCTGGTGATGGAGAGTTTCGAGCGGATCACGCGCCATGAAATCAAGGGCCGCCCGGTGATTGCGCTCGGTCAGGCGGCGGCAAAATGCTGCGCAGCATTCGAAGTGCCGCATCGCAGCGTGCCGCACCTTTCGGCGCGCGGGATGAGCATCGAGGCGAAGGCGCGGTTGCTGGCAGAGGCGTTGTCCGAAACCATTGCGAGGGCCGCATGACCCCCGAACTCACAGCCCTCACCCTCGCCGCGCTGCTGCAATGCCTGACCTTTGTGATCTACGCGATCCGCGCCAATCTGGAGCTTGGGCCGGGCTACACCATGTCCGCCCGCGACCGCGAGCCCTCGCGCCCGATGTCCGACAAGACCGCCCGCCTGCAGCGCGCCATCGCGAACCATTTCGAGGGGCTGATCCTCTTCGGCATCGCCGTGATGGTGGTGACCTATGCGGATGAGGCCGACGCGCTCACCGCGCTCGCCTCGGCGCTCTACCTCCTCGCCCGCATTCTCTACGTGCCGGCCTATTACTTCGGCCTGCGGCCCTGGCGGTCGCTGATCTGGTCGGTGGGTTGGCTCTCGACCGTTTTCATGCTGATCTACGCGCTCTTCTGAGGCGCGATATCCGAACGACACTGGAAAGGAATTCCTCATGGCATCCTACGACGTCATCGTCATCGGCTCCGGCCCCGGCGGCTACGTGGCCGCGATCCGCGCGGCGCAGCTCGGGCTCAAGACCGCCTGCGTCGAGGGACGCGAGACGCTGGGCGGAACCTGCCTGAACGTGGGCTGCATCCCGTCGAAGGCGCTTCTGCACGCCACGCACCAGCTGCACGAGGCCGAGCACAACTTCGCCAAGATGGGCCTGAAGGGCAAAAGCCCGTCCGTCGACTGGGACCAAATGCAGACCTACAAGGCCGAGACCATCGAGGCCAACACCAAGGGCATCGAGTTCCTGTTCAAGAAGAACAAGATCGACTGGCTGAAAGGCTGGGGCTCAATCCCCGAAGCGGGCAAGGTCAAGGTCGGCGACGAGACGCACGAGGCCAAGAACATCATCGTCGCCACCGGTTCGGACGTGGCCACCCTGAAAGGTGTCGAGATCGACGAGAAGATCGTCGTCTCCTCCACCGGTGCCCTGTCGCTGGGCAAGATCCCCAAGAAGATGGTGGTGATCGGCGCGGGCGTCATCGGGCTCGAGATGGGGTCGGTCTATGCGCGTCTCGGCACCGAGGTCACGGTCGTGGAATTCCTCGACGGGATCACGCCGACGATGGATGCCGAGGTGTCGAAGAATTTCCAGAAGATCCTGCAGAAGCAGGGGCTGAAGTTCATCCTCGGGGCCGCGGTGCAGGGGGTCGAGACCACCAAGACCAAGGCCAAGGTGACCTACAAGCTCAAGAAGGACGACAGTGAGGAGACGCTGGAGGCCGATACGGTGCTCGTGGCGACGGGCCGCAAGCCGGTGACCGAGGGGCTTGGGCTCAAGGAGCTCGGCGTCGAGATCACCGACCGGGGCTTCGTGAAGACCGACGGGCATTTCAAGACCAGCGTCGACGGCATCTACGCCATCGGGGACGCGACCGAGGGCCCGATGCTGGCGCACAAGGCCGAAGACGAGGGCATGGCCGCCGCCGAGGTCATCGCGGGCAAGGCGGGCCACGTGAATTACAACGTCATCCCGAGCGTGATCTACACCCATCCCGAGGTCTCCGCCGTTGGCAAGACCGAGGAACAGCTGAAAGAGGCGGGCCACGCCTACAAGGTCGGCAAGTTCTCCTTCATGGGCAATGGCCGGGCCAAGGCCAATTTCGCCGCCGACGGCTTCGTGAAGATCCTCGCCGACAAGGAAACCGACCGCATTCTGGGCGCCCATATCATCGGGCCAATGGCGGGCGACTTGATCCACGAGCTCTGCGTCGCCATGGAATTCGGCGCGGCGGCGGAGGACGTGGCGCTGACCTGCCACGCGCATCCGACCTATTCCGAAGCGGTGCGCGAAGCCGCACTCGCCTGCGGCGACGGGCCCATCCACATGTGATCGGCTTGCCTGCCGGGATCGGGGCCGCGCCTTCGGGATGCGGCCCTTTTTCGTGGCCGCGATGGACGCGCCCTAGAGACCCAGTGCCGCGTCGAGGTCGTTTTCGTGGATATCGGTCAGGTGATAACCCTGCCAGCCCGCCGCGCGGGCGGCCTCGATGTTTTCCTCAAGATCGTCGACCAGAAGGATGTGCTCGGGTGCCACGCCGGTCTCGGCCACGATCTGGTGGAAGAAGTCCGGATCGGGTTTGCGCACGCCCATCCGGCCCGAGGCGAAGACATGCTCCACCCTTGCGCCGTATCCCATCTCGTCCTCGATATAGCGCGCGCGATGGGCCTCGTTGTTGGTGGCGATCACCTGGCGGATGCCGCGGCCATTCAACCGCCTGAGCCGGTCGAGCATGGCGGGCACCGGATGCGTGTCCTTCTCGAACCAGTAGCGGATGACCGCGTCCGGCCCATGCGGATAGCCCACCCGGTCCGTCCAGTCGGCGACGGCCTCGCGCAGGTCCTCGCGGCCCGTTACCACCGCTTCGAAACGGTCGCCAAAGAAATGTTCGCGGAAGGACGAGATCGGATGGCCGATATCGCGCTCGAAATCATCGGTCCAGATCGACCGGCCCTCGCGGAAGCCGTCGTTGAGAACGCCGTCGAAATCCCAGGCGACGAGATGCAGGTCCGTGCGTGACATGCCCACCGACCTAGGGCGCGGGGGCGCGGCGCTCAAGGGACGCCGCGTCTTTCTTGACCGGTGCGCATGCGGGGCGCAGGCTGAGGACGGAGGTCCGTCATGACACCCGGCAAAGCCTTTCTCACATCCGGTGAAATCCGCAGCCTCTCGGCCCGGTCGGACCTGTGGGGTGTCTGGCTGGTGGCGCATGCCTGGGGTCTGATCCTGTGCGCGGTGATCCTGTTCGCCGTCTGGCCCAACCCGCTGACCTTCGTTCTGGCGGTCATGGTGATCGGGTCGCGCCAGCTGGGCCTTGCCATCCTTATGCACGAGGCCGCGCATAACGCGCTGTTCCGCACCCGCGCGTTCAATGAATGGGCGGGGGAGTGGCTTTGCGGGCGGCCGATCATCGCCGACCTGCCGGAATACCGCCATTACCACCTGACCCATCACCGCTACACCCAGACCGAGCGTGACCCCGATCTGCGCCTGTCGAAACCCTTCCCGACGACGCGCGCCTCGCTGCGCCGCAAGTTCATCCGCGACATCACCGGGCAGACGGGTCTCAAGCAGCGCGCGCAACAGGTCATGTTCGCCCTGAAGATGGCGGGCGAGGTCGAGGGCACCCCGTCGAGCCAGGACCTCGCGCAGGCCTTTTCCGGTCCGCTGATCGGGCGCGCGCTGATCGCGAACGCCGTGATCTTCGCGCTGTTCTGGGCGCTCACCGGGCTCTGGTGGGCGTGGTTCGCCTTCTGGCTGCTGCCGCTGCTGACCTGGTTCCAGCTTGTCCTGCGCATCCGCAACATCGCCGAGCATGGCGCGGTCGAGTTCTCGGACGATCCCCTGCGCAACACCCGCACCACGCTCGCGAATCCGCTGGAGCGATTGCTGGTCGCGCCCTATTGGGTGAACTACCATCTCGAGCACCACCTGGTGATGCACGTTCCCGCGCACAACCTGCCGAAACTGCACGAGATGATGATCGCGAAGGGTCATGGCGACAAGATGCAGACAGCCCCGAATTACCGCGCCGTGCTGGCGCAGGCCGCGTCGCTGAGCCGTTGATGCGTTACGACGCCTATGCCCCCCGGATCGAGGAGGCCAGCGAGAAACCGCAGCTCTGGCGGCTGGCCGTGGGGCTGCTTCTCGCCGCCGTCGTGACCATGCTGACCTCGCAGATGCTGCTGATGAGCGCGCTCTCCATGGCCGGGCAGGATTTCGCGATGACGATCCTCGGCGGGACCTCGCCCGGGGGTCTTCTGGTGTTGCTCTTCGCCATGGGCACGATAGCGCTGGGCACGCTGGTGGCCGCGCGCCTGATGCAGAATCGCGGCCCCGAAAGCATCATCGGCCCCGCACGGGAAACCGTTCGGCAGAGCCTTCGTGTGCTGGGCGCCGTCGCGGCCGTGCAGCTTCTGATGCTGGTCCTTCTGGGCTGGGGCGTGACCGGGCAGATGTCGCTCAACCTGCCCGTCGGGCTCTGGATCACGCTGCTGCCGCTGGGGCTGGCGGCGGTTCTGGTGCAGACGGGCGCCGAGGAGGTGCTGTTTCGCGGCTACCTGCAAAGCCAGCTTGCCGCGCGCTTCCGCTCGCCGCTGTTCTGGATCGGCCCGCAGGCCGCGCTCTTCGCGCTGGGTCATTACGCCGCCGGCACGTTCGGCTCCAACGCGCTCGGGATCGCGCTCTGGGCGGGGCTTTTCGGCGTTCTGGCAGGCGATCTGACGGCGCGGTCGGGCACGCTCGGCCCCGCCATCGCGCTGCATTTCGCCAATAACGTGCTGGCGATCCTCGTCGTCTCGCTCGACGGGGTGCTGTCGGGCCTGTCGCTCTTCACCCTGCCCTTTACCGCCGGTGACGAAGAGGCCATCGCCGCCGCGCTGCCGGTGGATTTCGCGGGGCTGATCGTGGCGTGGCTGGCCGCGCGGCTGGCGCTTCGGGTTTGACCGCCATCGCCCACACGCGATTGCAATTCCCCCCCTCCCGGCATAAGCCGGACGCGTCCGACGCAGCGTCAGAGCCGTTTATATGAACTGGATCACCAACTACGTCCGCCCGCGCATCAACTCCATCTTCTCGCGCCGCGAAGTGCCCGAGAACCTGTGGACCAAGTGCGACGAATGCGGAACCATGCTGTTTCACCGCGAGCTGACCGACAATCTGCATGTCTGCGCCAATTGCGGCCATCACATGCAGATCACGCCGCGCGCGCGCTTCAAGGCGCTGTTCGACAGCGGCATCTTCACCGAGGTCCGCGTGCCCGAACCGGTCGCCGACCCGCTGCATTTCCGCGACCAGAAGAAATATCCCGACCGCATGCGCGCCGCCCAGAAAGCCACGGGCGAACACGAGGCGATGCTTGTCGCCGCCGGTGAGGTCGGGCGCACGCCGATCGTCGCCGCGGCGCAGGATTTCTCGTTCATGGGCGGCTCCATGGGCATGTATGTGGGCAACGCGATCATCGCCGCCGCCGAAGAGGCGGTGCGTCTGGGCCGTCCCCTTGTGCTCTTCTCGGCCGCGGGCGGGGCGCGCATGCAGGAAGGCATCCTGTCGCTGATGCAGATGCCGCGCACCACCGTCGCGATCCAGATGCTGCGCGAGGCGGGGCTGCCCTATATCGTCGTGCTGACCCATCCCACGACGGGCGGCGTCACCGCCTCCTACGCGATGCTGGGCGATATCCAGATCGCCGAACCCAACTCGCTTATTTGTTTCGCGGGCCCCCGCGTGATCGAGCAGACCATCCGCGAAAAGCTGCCCGAGGGCTTCCAGCGGGCGGAATACCTGCTCGAACACGGGATGCTCGACCGGGTCACCGACCGACGCCATCTGCGCGAGGAGCTGGTAACGATCCTGCGCATGCTGATGCAGCAGCCCCCGCCCGTCTGGGGCGAGTTGCCGCCACCCGCCGAGCCGGTGGTCGCGTCCGATACCGAAGAAAGCGCGGACACCGCGCAATCCGACACGCAATCATGATCGCCCCGCATCGCGGACCGGTCGCCCCGGGCATCGGGCGGCGCGGATGACCGACGTCTCGTCAGACACGATCCTCGAGCGGATGCTGGCGCTGCATCCGAAATACATGGATCTGGTGCTCGACCGGGTCTGGGTGCTTCTGGAAAAGCTCGGTCATCCCGAACGCGCGCTGCCGCCGGTGATCCACCTCGCGGGCACGAACGGCAAGGGGTCGACCCAGGCGATGATCCGCGCGGGGCTCGAGGCCGAGGGCCACCGTGTCCACGCCTATACCTCGCCGCATCTCGCGCGCTTTCACGAACGCATCCGCCTGTCCGGCACGCTGATCCCGGAGCCCGCCCTGACGGCGCTGCTCGACGAGGTCTACGCGGTCAATGGCGGCACGCCGATCACCTATTTCGAAATCACCACCTGCGCGGCGCTTCTGGCCTTCTCGCGCGCGCCGGCGGAATACCTGCTGCTGGAAACCGGGCTCGGCGGGCGGCTCGATGCGACGAACGTGGTCGAGCGGCCGGCGCTCACGGTCATCACGCCGGTCTCGATGGATCACGAGGCCTTTCTCGGCGACACGCTGGCAAAGATCGCGGGCGAAAAGGCAGGCATCCTGAAGCGCGGCGTGGCCTGCGTCGTCGGCCCGCAGGAGGACGCGGCGGCCGAGGTGATCGAAGCCCGCGCGCAGGCGCTTGGCGCGCCGCTCATCGCCCATGGCCAGCATTGGCACGTCACGGAAGAGCATGGCCGCATCGTCTTTCAGGACGAACGCGGTCTTCTCGATCTGCCGCGCCCCAACCTGCCCGGACGGCACCAGTTCGACAACGCGGGCGCGGCGTTGGCAGCGCTCCGGCATCTGGGCTGCGGCGAGGCGGCGTTCGAGGCGGCGGTCAGCCGGGCCGAGTGGCCCGCGCGGATGCAGCGGCTGAAGACCGGACCGCTCGTCGCGGCGGCGGGCCGAGCGGAGCTGTGGCTCGATGGCGGGCACAATCCGGCGGCGGGCGCGGCCTTGGCGCAGCATCTCTCCACCCTGCCCGGAAAGCCCACCTTCCTTGTCTGCGGCATGCTCAACACCAAGGATGCGACGGGCTACATGCGCGCCTTCGACGGTCAGGTCCGCGCCCTGCACGCGGTGTCAATCCCCGGCGAGAAGAACACCCTCACCGCCGAGGAAACCGCCGCCGCCGCCACCCGCGCGGGGCTGCGCGCCGAGGTCGCGGCGTCCCCCCGCGCCGCGATCGACGGCATCGTGGCGCAGGAGCCCGACGCGCGTATCCTGATCTGCGGCTCGCTCTACCTCGCGGGCGCGATCCTGCGCGAACATGGCTGACCACAAGACCTCGCCCGAATCACTACGTGTTGACCCCTGACGGCATCATTGCCTAAATGATGTGGAATGTTCGGGGCGGTCGTTGCCCCCGGAGTGTGTTGATGCGTGTGCCGCTTTTTTCCTGCGTCATGGCCCTGTCGCTGCCGCCCTTGGCCGCGGCGGAAACGGCCGGTCTGACCCCGACGCTGGAGCGGCTTGAAACGCAGGTGGCCGGTCAGCCTGTCACCGTCGCGCGCAGCGGTCCCGCCTGTCCACCCGCCTGCCTGCAACCGATGGAAGCCGCCCCCGGCGTCAGCGCCATCGGCGAGGCGGAACTGGTCGCGTTTCTTGCCGGTCCGGTGAGCGAAATGCGCGGCGTTCTCGTGGATGCGCGCGCGCCCGGCCCCTTCGCCACCGGCATGCTGCCCGGCGCGATCAGCGTGCCCGGCTTCACCCTGCACAGCGACAATCCTTACCGCGCCGAATTGCTGGCCGCCCTCGGCCTCGCCCCAGGACGCAGCCCCGATCTGACGCTCGTGGTCTTCGGTCAGGGCCCGCTCGACCCCGTGCCGGTCATGGCCCTGCGCGCGCTTTTTGAGGCCGGCTATCCGGCTGAGCGGATGCAGTATTACCGCGGCGGGCTCGATGTCTGGACGGCGCTTGGACTGACCACGGGACCGGGCAGCTGAGATGGTGCGGATCGTGCTTTACACGCTGGGCTTCGTGGTGATCACTGGCCTTCTGATCGCGCTGCAGCCCGGCGCCATGCCACCCGACAGGGCGCTGACCGCAGAGACCGCGCGCCCCTTGCCAGCGCCTGAACGCGACATCGTCCGCAGTGCCGATCCTGCGCCGGTCGCAGATGCCGTCACCCGGACCGAAACGACCTTCCCCGGTCTCGCGATCGCCGAACCGCAAACGGCGCCGGGCGACGGGCTGCGCGACATCACCTGGGCGGCCATTGCGCGGATCAACCTCGCCACCGGGCGCAGCGTCGCCCCCGGACAGCCGGGCAGCCTTCTGCACGCCGCGGTCCAGCGGGCGTTGCAGGGCACCGAACCCGCCGCGAAGCCTTCCGGCGCCAGCGCGCATGCTGGCGATATCTACACCGTGGTGTCCGGCGACAGCCTCGTGGGCATCGCGCAGGCGATCTATGGCGATGCGAACATGACCGGCCCGCTATACGCCGCGAATGCAGATCAACTGACGGATCCCCGCGCATTGAAGGCGGGCCAGGTCCTTCGTCTGCCCGCGCGATAGAGCATTCCGACCACAACCTGTTGATAAGACTGAAGCTGCAGAAAACGATGTCTTGACGGTCATACTATATGTTGACGTGCGCGAAACAATCACGCTATGATTCTTGGAAGACGGGTTCGACGGCGCGGGGAGACAGGCGCATCAGACCCCGGGGGACACGACATCGACGAGACTAGGCAACCAGATTATCGCGCGACCTCATGCGTGCGGACGGGACCGGTGCGCGATGTCACACGGCAAGAACAGGCGGCAAAGCCGGATCGAGCAGCAGCGAGCCTTGGGGTCCTTCGGGACCCCTTTTTCGTCGCCCCTCACTCCAGCGACGCGCGGCCCCAATCCTCGGACTGCATCTCGCGCAGACGGCTGGCGGTGCGTTCGAATTCGAACGCGCCCGGCCCTTCCACATAGAGATATTCCGGCGAGGCCGCCGCCGAGATGACAAGCTTCGTCTTCGCCTCGTACAGCGCGTCGATCAGCGTCACGAAGCGCTTGGCCTCGTTGAAGTTCGACCGCCCGAGCTGCGGCACGTTCTCGAGGATCAGCACCCGCACCGTCTCGGCGAGCTTGAGGTAATCCGCGGGGCCCAACGCCTTGCCGCACAGGTCGAAGAAGCGCGCCCGCGCCACCCCGTTCGAAAAGTGCGGCAGGTGCAGTTCGCGCCCCTGCACATGCAGGACCAGCTCTTCCTCGGTGCCGCCCGACAGCCGCTGCCAGAGCGCATCGAGCGCCGCGCGGGCCTCGGCATCGTTGGGCGTGAAAAAGGTGTCTGCGCCCTGCATCCGGTCCTGCCGGTAGTCGCGATGCGCGACCAGTTCGTGCACGACCATCCGCTCCTTCAGAAGCGCGATGAAGGGCAGGAAGAGGTTGCGGTTCAGCCCGTCCTTGTAAAGGTCGTCCGGCACCCGGTTCGAGGTCGTGACGACCACGCAGCCCGCCGCGAACAGCTTCTCGAAGAGGCGCCCGACGATCATCGCATCGGCGATATCGGTGATCTGCATCTCGTCGAAGGCGAAGACCTTCACGCTGTCCGAAACGGCCTTGGCCACCGGCGCGATCGGGTCCTCGCGGCCGGCCTTGCGCTCGGCATGAACGCCCGCCTGCACCTCCTGCATGAAGGCATGGAAATGCACGCGGCGCGCGGGCACCTCCAGGCTTTCGACGAACAGGTCCATAAGCATCGACTTGCCTCGCCCGACCCCGCCCCAGAGATAAAGTCCCTTGGGCGGCGGTGGCGGCTTGCGAAAGAGGCCCTTCTTCGGCGGATCGTTCACCGCCTCGGCGATGCGCGCGAATTCCGGCAGGACCTCGCGTTGCGCGGCATCCTCGTGCAGCACGCCCTCGGCCAGACGCGCCTCGTAAAGCGCGGTCAGGCGGTCAGACATTCGGTTCGCCCTGCAGACCCAGAAGCTTGCGGAAGCCGGTCCAGTAGCCCGGCAGCTGCGGCGGCCCGTCGAGCCCGTCCAGCGCCGCCTCGGCCCATTGCGGCATGTGGCTCTGCGCGAAATCGCGGCCCCAGTCGAGATAGCTGTCGGCGTATTCCGGACGCAGGCGGCAGGCCGATCCGACCAGCCCCACAAGCGTCTCGGGCGGCGAATACCATTCGTCCTGGATGCCGGTCACGCGGGTCTGCATCAGCGGGCCGATCAGGCGCATCAGCCGCTTTTCGGAGAACTGCAGCAGAAGCTTGCCCATCTCGTCGCGGGTGTAGTGGATGAGCGGCGGGAAGGTGTCGAAGAAGACCGCCTTGCCGTCGCGAATCGCGAAATTGCGGATCGAGGGATGGAAGCCGACCCGGGCCTCGACCTCTTCCGCCGCGATCCAGAACCGCGCGATGACCTCGCCCGCCGCCTGCATCATCGCGAGGGTCTGCTCGCGGCTGTCCTCGAGCATGCGCGGGCGCATCAGGCTGTCGAGCGGCAGCGCCTCCTGCACGATGACCGGGGTTTTCGTTCCGGTCCCGTCGATATCGACGAGGTGGAAGGCGGTCTCGGGCAGGGTCACGCCGCATTCGGTCAGCACCCGCACGTAATCGTCATGCGCCGTCGCGAGACGGGTCAGCTGCGCCTCGGTGGCCGCGCCGCGATAGACCTTGATGACCCGGTCCGAAAAGGGGCCCGCGGGCGGCTGGAACGGCGCGCAGAAATAGCCCAGTTTCGAGATGGCGCGGCCGCGCGTGGCGGTGTCGGCGCGGATCAGCTCGGCCAGAGCGGCAAGATCGGTCATGGTCACTCCGAAGGCAACGGTGAGGAAGGGTCCGGTCGGGGACCGGCCCGCCCCGTTTAGCCCTTTGCCAGCCGCTGCGCCACCTCGGCGGCAAGCGCATCGACCTCGGCGCGCGCGGGCGTCTTGCGCCCCTCGGCGCCCGAAAGGCCCCGGCCCAGCGCCTCGGCATAGATCGTGCGGTTGGCAAGCTCCGCCTCGGCCATCGACGCATCGAGGCGTGCGGCGGCCTCCGCCACCTCTCCGGCCAGGCGGGTGCGGGCGCGGGTCCGGTTCATCACCACGAGCGCCTCCTTGTCCTCCCGCCGCGCCAGGTCGAGCACGCCTTCGGTGGCCCAGAGGTCCACATGGCTCATGGCGACGGGCACGAGAACGAGGTCGGCCACCCGCAGCGCCGGGCGCAGATCGCTGTCGGCCTTGGGCGGGGTGTCGATGATGACGATGTCGCAGGCGCCCGCGAGCTTGCGCGTCTCGTAGGTGATGCCCCAGGCGGACGAGGTCGCGAAATCGAGCCCGACGGTGGCATCGGGATATTCCTCGACGCGGGTCATGAACCAGCGTCCGAGGCTGCCCTGCGGATCGGTGTCCACAAGGGCCACGGACTTGCCCTGGCGCAGGAAACCGACGGCGAGGTTGGCCGTCAGGGTCGTCTTGCCAGAACCGCCCTTCTGCTGGGCCACGGTAATGATCGAACCGGTCATGCGAATCGTCCCCCCAGACGAGAATTTGACCCATTCTGCACCTGCAGCATGGGATTGCCACCGCTCCCGCCATCACGCGGTGTCAATCGTGCTTAACGCACCATTAACCCTCCCGCGCCGATGCTGCCGGGATGACACGCGCAGCCCGCCCGCTTCCTTCGGCTTTCCTCGCCATACTCGGCTGCCTTGCGGGGCTCTGGCCCAATCCTGCCGAGGCCGGGGCCTGGCCGCGCGAGGTGGGAACGGGCTTTGCCTCGACCGTCAGCTACCTGACCTGGCCGCAGTCGCTTGGCTATACGGGCGCACGGATGGCGGAAAACCGCTACGACACGCTCTATCTCGAATACGGGCTGACGCCCCGCTGGACGATTGGCCTCGACCTCGGGCACTCGGTCTCCGGTGCGGAAAAGCTGATCGTCTTCGCCCGCCGCCCCATCGTGCGCCCCGAGGCCCGGCTGCAGATCGCCGTCGAAGGGGGCGCCGGTCAGATCGATGGCGATACGGTGCTCCGCCCGGGCCTGAGCCTCGGCTACGGATGGAATGGCGGCTGGCTGAATGGCGATCTTCTGGCCGAACATCAGGGCGATCGCGGCGCGACGGACGTGAAGCTCGACCTGACCTATGGGCGTGCGCTGGGACGGCGCAAACTGATGCTGCAGATCCAGGCCGGGCAGAAGGATGGCGACGATCCGTTCGTCAGGCTCGCCCCTTCGGTCGTGATGCCCGTCTGGCGGGACGTGTCGCTGGAACTCGGTGTGACCTACGGTCTGGAGGGGGACGACAGCATGGGTCTGAAACTCGGCATCTGGACCGAGTTCTGACCGCGGCATACCTTGCGGGCATGACAGACACGCCCATCGACCCGATCCGCCCCACCGATGACGCCGCGCGCCAGCTGGCGCGGGAGCTGATCGCCGGGGCCCGCTTCGGCGCGCTTGGCACGATCGAGCCCGAAACCGGCGCGCCGATGGTCACCCGGGTGGGTATTGCCCCCGGCACGGACGGGACGCCGCTGAGCCTCGTGTCGGACCTGTCGACCCACAGCCAGGCGCTGCGCGAAAACCCCGCCTGTTCGCTTCTGCTGGGAGAGCCGGGGCCCAGGGGCGATCCGCTGACCCATCCCCGCCTGACCCTGCAGGCGGAGGCGCGCTTTGTCCGCCACGGCGCGCCGGAGCATCCCGACCTCGCCGCCACGTTCCTGAAAGCCTATCCCAAGGCGCAGCTCTATATCGGCTTTGCGGATTTCTCGATCCTGCGGTTTCGCATCAGCGCCGCCTATCTCAATGGCGGGTTCGGCAAGGCGTATCGGCTCACGCCCGAAGACCTGAGGCCCTGACGCGAAAAGGCCGCCCGGCAACGCGGGCGGCCTTCGAAAGCCATGCGAAGACGCGCGATCAATCCATCCGGATCGTCACATTCGCATCGCCCAGAACCGGCCTGCCGTAGATCAGATGCACGCGGTTGTTCTGCCCGCCCTCGCGGACCGAGCAATAGGGCATGATCCATTCGCTGACATTGGCGGAGTTGCGAAGCCGCGACATGTGGCTGACCGCGTCGACCTCCTGCGCCCAGCCATCGAAGGGCAGCTCGTTGTTGGTCTCCACCACCCAAGTGTCGGAATGGGTGTTCTGGTCATGGCGCACGACCAGCGGATTGCGGGTCGCCTTCTCCACGTTGGCAAACGTGTTGTTGGAAAAGGTGACGCGCTTCATGCTGCCGAACTCGAGATTGGCGAAGGACGTATCCACCCGCTCCACCCGGTCGATCTTGCCCGACGAGGCGCGGAACGTATTGCCTGAGACGTTGAAACCATTGAGGAAATGCCCCGTCCCGTAGGGCTTCACCACGATGTAGGAAAAGGTCGTGGCGACGTTCGAGCACAGGAACACGTTGTCGGTGATCGACAGGCCCGCGAAGCCGAACCCGCCGGTGAAATCGGGCTCGGGCTCGCGTTCGTTGGTCCATTCGACGAAGCAATTGTCGATGTAGTTGTTCGACACCTGCGTGTTGCAGGCCCGAAGCGCCAGAACGATGCCGGCGCTGCGGATGCCATTCGTCGCGGTGTCGCCCTGGAAGAAGTGGTTGCCGGTGATCAGGTTCTGCGCGCCCGAGGCCACGAGGAAATGCCGGAACTGCGAGGCCCGGCAATCGCGCACCTTCACGTCGTTGGCGTTGACATTGATGGCGACCGACCGGCGGTTCTGCGTCAGCATTCCGCCTTCATGGCTGATGAACTGGCAATGCTCGATCAGCATGCCCTGACAGCCTTCGCCGGGCGAGGTGATGCCGCGGAATTTCGGGCGGTTGAACACGCATTCCCGGACCACCATGACGGTGCCCTCGGGCGCCAGAAGGATGCCGTTCGCCTCGATCGCGCATTGAAACTCGATATCCTCGATCTGGAAGACATCGAGCCGGTCGAAGCCCGAGAAATCGAGCATGTATTTGTAGCGCGTGAAGGTGTAATTCTGCGTGCCCGTCGCGTCCGACAGCGGCTGCGACAGGGTCAGATCACCCGCCCCCACATTGACAGACCGGACGTAGATCTCGCGCCCGACGCCCGCGCCCTCCACGAGGCTGCCGACCTGGATATTGGCGATGTTGGTCACATTCGTCAGGCGGAACTGGTTCGAGGGCGAATAGCTGGCCTGGCTGGTGACCACCTCCTCGGCCCAGTCGCCCGCTTCGGTGGCCTGCAACTGGCCGTTCCGCAGCACCCGCCGCTGCGCATAGGTCGTCCGGTTCGCCACGGCGGCCTGCACATCGAGCGGGCCCGACAGCGTCACGCGCCGCCCGCCCATGTCGAGGCTCTCGTGGTCGGCGTCGTTCATCAGCGATTGCAGCGCCTTCTTCAGCGCGACCTCCTCGTCGCCGAAAGCGTCGATATAGGAGGGCAGGCTGAAATTCTTGGTCAGCGACAGGCGGCGGCTGGTGGGCATGGAGACGGTGCCCTCGAAGATCACTTCGGAGTTGATCGTCACGTCCTGGCCCAGGAAATAGCTGCCCTGGCTGACGAAGAGCGTGCGCCCGTTCGTGACCTGGTCGGCCGCCTCGAAGGCTGCGCTGTCATCGGTCACACCGTCGCCCCGCGCGCCGTAATCGCGCACGTCCACATAGCCCAGCATCTCGCGCAGGAAGACCGAGGTCACATCCTCGATCACGAAGTCGTCGACCCGCAGCAGGCCGCCCGACGCGCCGGTGAAGTCGATGCCGAAATGCCCGTAGGTCGGCTGCCGCCCCCAGACCAGATCGACGCCGCCGCGATTGCCCGAGCCGATGATCGCGGAGACCTCGACGACCTGGCCATAGGTCGGGATCGCCACCGCATCGCCCGAAAGCGGAATGCCCGTGACCGCATTGCCGCTGGCATTGCCCGCCCAGGCCGCCACGCGCACCGACGGCAGCGATCCCGAGACGCATTTCACCCGCGCCGTCACGCGCAGGTAGCAGCCGGGTTCGATCGGGACCTCGCCCATATAGCGGATGCGCTGGGTGGCGTCGGTTTTCAACAGCTCGAGGCAGCCGCCGAAATCCTGATCCGCCGCGACGAAAGAGGCGGTGGGCGTGCTCGCATAAGTGTCCGAGCCCGGCCGGCCATCGCCGCTCGACCAGACGTTCAGCCCCTCCGAGAAGGGGGTCGGCATCAGCACCACACCGTCCGTTATCGCCTTGTTCATCGCTGTCCCTTTCCGTGCGCGCAGGCTGCATCACGCCGCCCGCATATTCGCGATCAGGGATAGGGACCGGGGGCCTAACGCCGCCTGACCGGGCCGCGCGTTGCATGGCAGGACGGCGTGACAGCGGCGGGGCCGGGGATGTCTCGAGCATCCCGGCATGTGGGGCAACCTGCACGCGATGCCGCCACCCGCTTTCGCAGGCGCGCCAGTGCGCCGCCAAACGCCGGAGAAGGCACGCGAAGGGTCAGGTTCGCTCGGTCAAACCGACCCCGACAACACGCCCTGCCTCACGCCGCAAAGGCATCCGCCCGCAGGACCTGCACGCCATCGATGCGCCAGCCGTTCTCGGTCTCGATCATCTTGTAATCGAGCACATGCACGCGCCCGCCCGCATCGGTCACCACGACCTTCTGGTACAGCGCGCCGTTCTCCTGCCGCAGATCGCCGAAACTCACGTCCGCAGGCGTCCAAACCATCGGATAGCCCTGTTCGACCATGGCGCCGAAATTCTGCGCGTTGCGGAACAGGCCCTTGATCATCGGGCTGGCGTAATCGAAGGCCGCATCGACATCCCGGTCGAGAAACGCCTCCATCTGGCTGGAAATGGTGGCCTCGATGCCCGGAACCGGCGCGACCACGTCCTGTGCATGGACAGGCAGCGACCACAAAAGCAGGGCGAATGCGGCAAACAGGCGTTTCATGGCGGAACCTCCTCGTGACGATGGCAAGGAAGGTAGGGCGTCCACCTTCCATGCCAAAATCACGGGGCCGTGGGGCGATGAGTTTCACCGCGTCCCGCGAATTGCCCGCTCAGCCCAGTTCGCCGCGCAGCCCGCGTTCGATCAGCGTGACGGTTTCCGACACGCCGTAAAGCGCGATGAAGCCGCCGAACCGGGGGCCCTGGCTCGCGCCCAGAAGCACCTCGTAAAGCGCCTTGAACCAATCGCGCAGCGGATCGAAGCCGTGCTCCTTGCCCACCGCGAAGACGAGGCTTTGCAGCGTCTCGTCGTCGTTGGGTCCCTCATGGGCCTGCAGCCGTGCGGCAAGATCCCGCAGCGCGGCCTCTTCCTTTTCGTCCGGTGCGCGGAAGACCTTCGTGGGCTTCACGAAATCCTCGTAGTAGCGGATCGCGAAACCCGCCGCCTGATCGAGGTCGGGATTATGCTCGGGCGAGGCATCGGGGGCGTAGCGCATGATGAAGCCCCACAGCGTCTCCTTGTCCTCGGCGCCGGAGACGGACACGAGGTTCAGCAGCATCGAGAACGGCACCACCATGGTCGATTTGGGCACGTCCCCGCCATGGATGTGCCAGACCGGGTTCGCCGCCTGCCCCTTGGCGTCCTGGCCCGGATAGGCGCGCAGCTGCTGGTGATATTCGTCCACTGCCTTCGGGATCACGTCCCAGCTCAGCCGCTTCGCGGTCTTGGGCTTGAGGAACATGTAATAGGACAGGCTCTCGGTCGAGGCGTAGGTCAGCCATTCGTCGATCGACAGCCCGTTGCCCTTCGACTTCGAGATCTTCTCGCCGCCCGCATCGAGGAACAGCTCGTAGGTGAAATGCTCGGGCTTCTTGCCGCCGAGGATCTCGCAGATCCGGTCGTAGATCGGCGTGTTGGTGGAATGGTCCTTGCCATACATCTCGAAATCGACGCCGAGGGCCGCCCAGCGCGCGCCGAAATCGGGCTTCCACTGGAATTTCACGCGACCGCCGGTGACCGGCAGCGTCCATTCGCGGCCCTCTTCGTCGTCGAAGGTGATTTCGCCCTTCGCGGCATCCACATGCTTCATCGGCACGTAGAGGACGCGGCCCGTCTCGGGATGCATGGGCAGGAAGATCGAATAGGTTTGCTGGCGCTCCTCGCGCAGGCTCTTCAGCATCACCGCCATGATGTCGTCGTAGCGCTCGCAGGCGCGCAGCAGCACCTCGTCGAAAGCGCCGGAGCGGTAATATTCCGTGGCCGAGTAGAACTCGTAGTCGAACCCGAACGTGTCGAGGAACCGCCGCAGCATGGCGTTGTTGTGATGGCCGAAGCTTTCATGCGTGCCGAACGGGTCCGGAACCGAGGTCAGCGGCTTCTGCAGGTGCTCCTTCAGCGCCTCGGGATCGGGCACGTTGTCGGGCACCTTCCGCATACCGTCGAGATCGTCCGAGAAGCAGATCAGCCGCGTCGGGATATCCGAGATCGCCTCGAAGGCGCGACGGATCATCGTCGTGCGCGCAACCTCGCCGAAAGTACCGATATGCGGCAGGCCGGAGGGGCCGTAGCCAGTCTCGAACAGGACGTGATCCTTGGCGCCCCCGGCGCTTTCGACGCGTTTGAGCAGACGGCGCGCCTCTTCGAACGGCCAGGCCTTCGAATTCATCGCGGCTTCGCGAAAATCGGACATGCGTCTCTTGCTCCTGTATGCTCGGACCGGAAGGACCCCGGCCGCGTCAAGCGCCGCTTCCTATTGCGGGGGCCGGGAGGCGTCAATATTTACCGGGGCATACGCCCAACGGATCGAGGTTGAAATGGCCGATACTATCGCACACCCCATGTCCCCGCAGGACGCGCTGGTCGCGCTGATGGTGGCCGTGTCCGCCTCGGACGAGGACATCCGCACGGCGGAGCTCATCAAGATTCAGTCCATCGTCAGCACGCTGCCGGTTTTCCTGAACTATGACGCGGACCGAATCAAAACCGTCAGCCAGACGGTGTTCGATCTCTTCGATCAGGAAGACGGGCTCGATGCCCTTTTCGGTCTCATGCGCGATGCCCTGCCCGAGCGGCTGCACGAAACCGCCTATGCGCTGTCCTGCGACGTCGCCGCCGCCGATGGCACGCTCGCCGATACCGAGCTGCGCCTGCTCGAAGAGATTCGATACGAGCTCAATATCGACCGGCTGCATGCGGCCGCGATCGAGCGCGGCGCGAGGGCACGCCACCTGCGCGCCTGACCGCCGCCTGCCCCGCGCCGTATCGGTACAATCCCGATCTTGCGATGGATGCGGAGCCGCGTCACTCCTGCGTCATGGAACGCACCGCCCCCATGATGAGCCCGGTTCTGATCGCGGGCTGCCTGATCCTGCTCGTGTCCTTCGCGATCCGCGCGAGCTTCGGCGTATTCCAGATCCCCATCGCGGAGGAATTCGGCTGGCTGCGCAGCGAGTTTTCCCTCGCCATCGCCATCCAGAACCTGGCCTGGGGCATCGGTCAGCCGCTTTTCGGCGCCGCCGCGGAAAAGCTCGGCGACCGCTTCGCCATCGTTCTCGGCGCGCTGCTTTATGCGATCGGGCTGGTGCTGTCGTCCTTCGCGGTGACACCCGAGGCGCATCAACTCCTTGAAATCCTCGTGGGTTTCGGCATCGCGGGCACCGGCTTCGGGGTGATCCTCGCAGTGGTGGGACGCGCTGCGTCGGACGCAAATCGGTCCATGTCGCTGGCCATCGCCACCGCCGCCGGCTCCGCGGCGCAGGTCTTCGGCGCACCGGTCGCGGAATGGCTTCTGGGCTTCATGAGCTGGCAATCGGTCTTTTTGATCTTCGCCGCCGCGATCCTCGCCGTGCTTGCGGTCCTGCCCATGATGCGCGCGCCGCAGGCATCCCGCGCGCAAATAGAGGAAAGCCTCGGCCAGATCCTGAACCGCGCCTTCCGCGATCCCTCCTTCTCGCTGATCTTCATCGGCTTTTTCTCCTGCGGCTATCAGCTGGGCTTCATCACGGCGCATTTCCCCGCGCTGGTGACCGAGATGTGCGGCCCGATCCTGCAAGGCGGTCTGCTCGATAAGCTTGGGATCGGCACCACCTCGGCGTTGGGGGCCATCGCCATTTCGGTGATCGGGCTGACCAATATCGCGGGCACCCTGACGGCGGGCTATCTCGGCAATCGTTTTCCGAAGAAATACCTGCTCGCGGGCATCTATGTGGGCCGCACGATCGCCGCGACGGTCTTCATCATGCTGCCGATCACCCCGGGATCGGTGCTGGTCTTTTCGGCGGTGATGGGCTCGCTGTGGCTCGCCACCGTGCCGCTGACCTCGGGCCTGATCGCGCATATCTACGGGCTGCGCTACATGGGCACGCTTTACGGCATCATCTTCTTCAGCCACCAGCTCGGCAGTTTCATCGGCGTCTGGCTCGGGGGACGGATGTACGACCTGACCGGGGATTACACGATGGTCTGGTGGGTCGGGGTGGGCGTCGGCGCGCTGTCGGCCATCGTCCACCTGCCAGTGCGCGAGGCGCCGGGCCGGCCGGTCAGTCGCGCGGCGTAGACAGGCGCGGGCGCGCGGCCTCGAAGAGGCGCGCCAGCGCCTGGGCCAGATCGTCCGCATGGGTGAAGGGCAGGCCGTGATCCGCCCCTTCGATGACCTCTTGCCGCGCGTTGCGGTTCCATTGCGCCAGCTGACCCAGCCCCGAGATCGGGATGACCCGGTCCGCATCGCCCCAGACCGCCAGCACCGGCACCGCTTCGCGGGCCAGCGCCTTGTGCAGGCGCGGAGCGGGCTTGCGCAGGGAATAGCGCAGGCTCGACAACACCGCGGGAACGAAACCGCTGCGCGTCAGTTCGGCCCGCTGGACTGCGCGGACCTCCTCGGGCGCGTCGCTTTGCGCAATCGCGCGCGCATGGTGGGCGGGATAGAGCATGTGGAACAGCCAGTCTCCGATCCAGGGCCATTCCACGCAGAACCGCTGCACCCGGCTCATCGGCATGCCCATCCCCGCGGGGGCCACCAGCACGAGCTGGCGCAGCCGCGCCGGTTCCTCCACCGCGAAGGCCGCCGCGATCACCGCGCCCATCGAATAGCCGATCAGCGTGACATCCTCGTCGAGGCCGTAATGATCGAGCACATCGCGCAATTGCCGGGCGAAGAAGCGCGGTGTCTGCTGGCCGCGCGGCGCGTCGGAATAGCCGCGCCCGTAAAGGTCGTAGAGGAGGACCCGAAACCCGGCCCTGTCGAGATGCGCGGCCAGCGCGTTCCAGGCGGGCGACGGGGTCGTCAGCCCGTGCACGCAGACCACGACCGGCCCGCGCGCCCGACCGATCCAGCGGCAATGGGTCCGCCCCTGGCTGAGCGGAACGATATCGCCCGGCGCTTCCAGCCGGGCCTCGGCATCCATCGGCCGACGCCGCGCTTCGCGAAGCGCGGGCAGGCAGGCCGCCAGCAACGCGAGAAGGGCGAGCCCCCAGTTCATGCCGCCTGCCACGCATCGAGGATGTAGCGCGCGCACATCAGGTCGAGATGCGCGCCGCCACCGTTCTTCAGGATGGTGATGTCGTCCGCCGCGCGGGTGAACAGATCGGGCGTGTAGTAATCCGCCAACACATCCCGCTCCGCAATCGTCCCGGCGGCCAGCGGAATCTTCAGCTCGCCGATATGGCCGAGCGTGGTGTCCATGCTGTCGACGAAAATCCGGGCGCGGCGCAGGGCGCTGTCGTCCACTTCGCGCATGTCGGGCCGGTAGGCCCCGATCAGGTCCAGGTGCTGGCCGGGCCGCAGCCACGCGCCGCGGATCACCGGTTCGGTCGCCATGGTGGCGGTGGCGATGATGTCCGCGCGACCCACCGCCGCCTCGAGGTCGGTCGCCACGTGCAGGCCGGGGATGTCCGCCGCCATCTCCTCGGCCCGCGCGGCAGAACGGTTCCAGAGCGTGAAGCGGGCCTCGGGAAAGCCCGCGCCATAGGCCTCGATCAGCGACCGCGCCACGGTGCCCGCGCCCACGATCAGGATCTCCCGGCTGTCCGGGCGGGCGAGCTTCAGCGCGCCGTAAAGGCTGTCGCCCGCGGTCTTCCACTTCGTCACGAGGTGGAAATCAATGAGCGCCTCCAGCGTGCCGTCACTGTCCGACATCAGGTTGACCGCCCCGTTGACCGCCGGCTTGCCCATGGCCGCATTGCCCGGAAAGATCGTCGCCGCCTTCACCGCCACGCCCAGCCCGTCGATCCAGGCCGCCCGGTTCAAAAGCGTATCGCCACCGCGATAGAGAAACGTATCCGCGATCTCGGCCTTGGGCAGCATGTGCCCGGCCTCGAAGGCGCGCGTCAGACCCAGCCAGTCGAGCCGCGCCTCGCCTGCCTCGAACGGGATCACGAGCGGTTCGGTCATCGGGCCTCCTCCGGCTCCAGAAGCCCCTCGGCCACCAATCGCGCGGCGAAGCCCTCGGGTGTCTCGAAATGATGCGTGCGCCAGCCCCGCGCCTCGGCCGCCGCGATATTCTCGGCCCGGTCATCGGTGAAGAGAAGCCCGTCGGGCCCTTCAGGCACCTCGGCCTCGAGTGCTGCGTAGATCGACGGATCGGGCTTTGCCACGCCCATATGCCCCGAGATGAAGCTGCGGTCGAAATCGCGCAGGAACGGCCATTTCGCGACGCCCACCTCGAAGGTCCCGATGCCGAAATTCGACAGCGCATAGCAGGGCACACCCTTGCCGCGCAGCGCGCGCAGAAGCCGCAGGGAATGCGGGATCTCGGGCCCCGCGATCTCGGCCCAGCAATCGTGCCAGAGCCGGATCTCGTCGCGCCAATCCGCATGCGCCTCGGCGGCGTCATAGATCGTGGCGCGGAAATCATGCCCGCGGTCGATGAGATCGTTGTAATGGTGCAGGTCCACCTCGGCGAAGAGCCGCTCGCGCGCCTGCCGTCCGATCCGCGCATCGAAGAAGCGTTCCGGCTGCCACTCGATCAGCACGTTGCCGATATCGAAGACGACCGCCCGGCTGCTCATGGCGTGCCCTCGCGCAGGGCCGCGCGCACCTCGCGCTCCAGCGCATCGAGAAACCGCGCGCGATCCGCCTTGGAGAACGCCCGCCCGCCGCCCTGCCGGAACGGGTCGGCGGCGCGCAGATCCGCCATCAGGTCGCGCTGCGCCAGACGCGGTCCGATATTGGCCGCGGTGAACGCCTCGCCGTTATGGGACAGGGTCCGCGCGCCCGAGGCCACGGTGCGGGCAGCCAGCGGGATATCCCCGGTGACGACCACGTCGCCACGCCCGGCCCGGTCGGCGATCCACATATCGGCGATGTCCGGCCCGTCGGGCACGATCACCACCTCGACAAGCGGATTGCGCGACAGGCGCAGCCCCCCGTTCGAGACCAGCTTCATCGGCACCTTGTAGCGCGTCGCGACGCGTTCGGCCTCTTCCTTCACCGGGCAGGCATCGGCATCGACATAGAGGATACTCACCGATAGAGCGCCTCTGCGTGGAAGGCGACATGCTCTTCCATGAAGGTCGACATGAAGAAATAACTGTGGTCGTAGCCCTTCTGCATGCGGAAAGCGCCCTCTTGCCGCCGCGCGGTCATCGCCTCGGCCAGCGCTTCGGGCATCAGCAGGTCGAGGAAATTGTCGTCGGTGCCCTGATCGACCAGCACCGGCCCGTCGAAGCCGCGCTCGCGCATCAGAAGCGTCGCGTCATGCGCGGCCCATGCGGTCTCGTCCGCGCCCAGATAGGCAGTGAACTGCTTGCGGCCCCAATCGCTTTGCGTCGGGTGCGCGATCGGCGCGAAGGCCGAGACGGCGCGGAACCGCTCCGGATGGTGCATGGCGATGGTCAGGGCGCCATGCCCGCCCATGGAATGGCCGCAGATCGATTGCCGCTCCATATCGAGGGCGAAGTTGCGCCCCAGAAGCATCGGCAGCTCGGCGGTGATGTAATCCCACATGTTGAAATGCGGGGCCCAGGGCGCCGCGGTCGCGTTCACGTAGAAGCCCGCGCCCTGGCCCAGGTCGAAAGCCTCGTCATCGGCCACGTCATCGCCCCGGGGCGAGGTGTCGGGAAAACAAAGCGCGATGCCCTGCTCCGCCGCCCAGGCCTGCGCGCCCGCCTTGGTCATGGCGTTCTCATGCGTGCAGGTCAGGCCCGAGAGGTACCAGAGCAGCGGAACCGGCGCGTCGGCGGCCTCTTCCGGCAGGAACAGTCCGAAGGTCATGGCGCCGCCGCAGGCCTGGGAAGCGTGGGAATAGACGCCCTGCACCCCGCCATGGCATCGGTTTTCGGATTTGGTTTCCATCGGGCGCTCCTCATGTCGGGTCGGACCAAGGGCTAGCGCGGGGAACGGGCGCGCGGCAAGGCCTATCCGCCGGTCACCCAGGCGATCCAGGCCGAGACGGTCACGATACTGGCCACCGTCGAAATCAGGATAGAGGCCGAGACGCGCTGCGGCGAGGTGCCGTAATGCTGCGCCAGGATGAAGACGTTGCCCGCCACCGGCAGCGCCGCCGCCGAGACGGCGACCCCGGCCGCGAAGGGATCGACCGGGAACAGCAGAAACGTGCCCACGGCCACCAGAAGCGGATGCAGGCCGAGCTTGGCGAAGCTGAGCCAGCCCGCGATGACGAGCCGCTCGGCGGATTTGGACGCGAGCGAGGCCCCGATGGCGAAAAGCGCCCCGGGTGTCGCCGCATTGCCGAGGATGGTGACGAATTCGTTGACCGGCTGCGGCAGACCCATTCCCGAGGCCGCCACCATGAGGCCCAGCGAAATCGACACGATCATCGGGTTCTTCAGGAGACCGATGCCGATGGTGCGCAGCACGCCCGGGCTCATTCGCCCGTCGCGCGAGCCCTCGATCAGGATGACCAGCAGCGAGGAGAAGACGATCATGTCGATCGACAGAATCAGGATGATCGGCGCGACAGCCGCCTCGCCCAGAAGCAGCGCGAGCATCGGCACACCGAGAAAACCGGTGTTGCCGATGGCGGCGCATTGCGCCTCGATGGCCGCGGTTTCCACCTTCACGCGGCGCCAGAAGGCCACCATCAGCGCGATGCCGTAGACGAAGGCCGTCGCCCAGAGATAGGCCGCCGCCAGCCACGGATCGAAGATCTCGCCGATGGACAGGTTCGCCGAGAACCGGAACAGCATCGCCGAGAGGGCGAAGTAGAAGACGAACTTGGTCAGGTAGGCGCTGGCTTCCTCGGTGAAGAATCGCGTCTTTGCCGCGCCGTATCCCAGCCCGATCAGCGCGAAAAAGGGCAGGGTCTTGAGGAAGATCGCCAGCATGCGATCTTTGTGGGCGCTTGCATCGGCAGGGTCAATCGCAAGGGCGGGTTCGCGGAGATCAGCGTGTCTCGAAAACTGTCATGACCGCGGTCAGGGGTTTCTTGCGCTTGGCCGCCTGCGGGACGGTGGCGTCGTCGGACGGGTAGCCCACGGGCAGGATCATAACCGGCTTTTCGCGCTCCGGACGGCCGCACATCTCGTTGAGGAACTTCATCCGGTTGGGCGTGTGTTCGAGGCAGACGAGGCCCGCCTCGTGGATCGCGGTGATCAGCATGCCGGTGGCGATACCCACGCTTTCGGGCACGTAGTAGTTCTTGTAGCGCGCGCCGTCCGCGTCCACGCCCCAGCGTTCGGCGAAGACCACGATCAGCCAAGGCGCCTGCGTCAGGTGCGGCTTGTCCACGCCCGTGCCGATGGGCTCGAGCGCCTGCAGCCAGGCATCCCCCGCGCCGCCACCATAGAACTGACGCTCCTCATCCTCGGCGCCCGCGCGCACCCGCGCCTTCATGTCCGGATCGGAGATCGCCACGAAATGCCAGGGCTGGCGGTTGGCGCCCGAAGGCGCGGTATGGGCCGCGGCGACACAGGCCTCGATCACCGCCCGCGGCACCGGCTGGTCGGAATAGTCGCGGACGGAATGCCGCTTGCGCATGTAATCGCGGAAGGCCTCCGCCGCTTCGATGGCCGCGTCCGGGGTGCGCTGCACCCGGTCGGGCAGCGGCAGCGGCGTGTAGGTCGGGCGGTCATCGTCACGGGGCATGGGCGCACTCCTTTGCCCGGGATTGAGAGCAGCCGGACCCGCCCGCGTCAACCGGAGCCGATGAGCGCCCCCGCCGCGAAAACCAGCGCGCCGCCCAGAACGACCTGGAAGGTCGCGCGCAGGAAGGGCGTGTCCATGAACTTGTTCTGAATCCAGACGATGGCCCAGAGCTCGACGAAGACGACGACGAAGGCGATGATCGTCGCGGTCCAGAAATCCGGGATCAGGTAGGGCAGCGCATGGCCAAGCCCCCCGAGCGTGGTCATCACCCCCGAGGCGAAACCGCGCTTGACCGGCGATCCCCGCCCGGAAAGCTGGCCGTCATCCGACGCCGCCTCAGTAAAGCCCATGGAAATGCCCGCACCGACGCTTGCGGCGAGGCCCACGAGGAAGGTGGTCCAGGTATCCTGCGTCGCGAAGGCGGTGGCGAAGATCGGCGCCAGCGTCGAGACCGAGCCATCCATCAACCCCGCCAGACCCGGCTGGACCCAGGTCAGCAGGAACTGCCGTTTGGCGCCGTCATCCTCGGCGCTGCGGGCGGCGTCGGAAAGATGCTCCTGCTCCAGCGCGTCGGCCTTGTTCTGGTGGCCGGCCTCGGCCGAGGCGAGATCGCCCAGCAGCTTGCGCGTCTCCGCATCCTTGGTCCGGCTGGCCGCGTCGAGATAGAAGCGTTCGGCGTCCCGCTCCATCTGCCGCGCCTCGGAGCGGATGCGCTCGAGGCCCAGATTCTCGACCAGCCAGACCGGGCGGCGCGCATAGAAGCCCGCGACATGTTCGCGCCGGATGAGCGGGATGACTTCACCGAAGCGCTTTCGGTGCAACGCGATCAGCGACGCCCGGTGCCCGTCCTCCTCGGCGGCCATGCCGTCGAACACCTTGGCGGTTCCGGGGAAGTCCTCGCGGAGATTCTCCGCATACATCCGGTAGATGCGGCCGTCATCCTCCTCCGAGGAAATGGCGAGCGCGAGGATTTCCTGCTCGCTCAGATCGGAAAAGCGGCGTCGGCTGGTGATGAAGCGCATGGCGGTCTCCAGTTTAGAAGAATTCTAATCTACGTGCGGAAGCCGGAAGGGCAAGCCCGTGGCGAAAGAAAAAGTGAACCGATCGGTTCAGTTTATTTCTGAAGATACAGACACAGGAGATCATCCACAGGAGATCATCATGCGTCATACGCTCGCCCTGGCAATCGCCCTCGTGCTCGCCGGTCCCGCGACCGCGACCACCTTCACACCGTCCTTCGTGGATTACTGGTTCCCCCAAGCTTCCGGCGAAACCGTGACACGGCCCGCGCCGCCGGCCGAACAGGTCCGCTGAATTCGACACAGGGTTTGTTGAAACTGAACTGAACGGTTTATACTTCTTCCCAGACAGGGGAGACACCATGGACGCGTCAGTCGAAAAGATCCGCAAGGGTCGCAAATACGAACAGGTCATCGACGGCGCGCGCGACGTCTTCCTGCGGGATGGCTTCGACGGCGCCAGCGTGGACGATATCGCCCGCGCCGCCGGTGTCTCGAAGGCGACGCTCTATTCCTACTTCCCGGACAAGCAATTGCTGTTCATGGAGGTCGCGCGCCTGCAATGCCAGGACCAGGCCGACGAGGCCGTGACCCATCTCGACCGCTCGCTCGACAGCGAAACCTTGCTGCGCATGGCGGGAAAGAGCTTTCTCGACATCATCTTTTCGCCCATGGCGATCGAGAATTTCCGCCTGTGCCTCGCCGAGGCGGAACGCTTCCCCGCGCTGGCCGAGGAATTCTGGCGCTGTGGCCCGCTCCGGTTCAAGAACGCGATGCTGGGCCTGTTCGACCTGATCATCGCGCGCGGCGATATTGCCATTCCCGAGGAAGACCGCGAACGCGCCGCCTACCAGTTCGGAGAATTGTGCAAGTCGGGCCTGCACATGCAGCGGCTGTTCAATATCCGCGGGCCGGTCACCGACGCCGAGAAGCTGCGCAATGTCGAGGAAGCGGTGCGCATCTTCATGGCGCGCTACGGCACGTCGGAATAAGCCGCCGGGCGGCCTCCCGCGCCGCCGGCACGCGATTGCCCTCCGGCCCTATCCCCCGCCCAGTTTCGGCGCGGCCTTCTCCAGCACCAGATCGGCATCCGAGAAGCGGAAGGGCGCGCGCACGCCCGGCAACCCCTCGGGCGCGATCTGCATGCCGCGCGCCTGCACCTGCGGGTCCGCCATCACCTCGGCCATGTCGTTGATGGGCCCCGCGGGCACGCCTTGCGCCTCGCAGGCCGCCAGAAGATCGGCCTTGGTGAAGGTGCGTGTCGCGGCGGTCAGCCGGTCCGTCATCTCGGCGCGGTGGGCGATCCGGTCCGCATTAGTCAGGAAATGCGGCGCCTCGGCCATCTCGGGCACGCCCAGAAGCGCGCAGAGCCGCCGGTACTGGCCGTCATTGCCGGTGGCGATGATGATATGGCCATCGGCGACCTCGAACACCTGGTAGGGCGTCAGGTTCGGATGGTAATTGCCCGTCCGGCCCGGCGGCGTGCCGGTGGAGAGGTAATTCAGGGCCTGGTTCGCCGTCGCCGCCACCGCGCAATCGAGCAGCGCCATGTCGATATGCTGGCCGCGCCCGGTCCGGTGCCGCTGCTCCACCGCCGAGAGGATGCCCACGACGGAATAGAGCCCGGTGAACAGGTCGGTGACCGCGACGCCCGCGCGCTGCGGCTGGCCATCGGGATCGCCGGTGATCGACATCAGGCCCGACATGCCTTGGATGATGTAATCGTAGCCCGCCCGATGCGCATAGGGCCCGTCCTGTCCGAAGCCGGTGATCGAGCAATAGATCAGCCGCGGATTGACCGCCGAGAGGCTGTCGTAGTCGGCGCCGTACTTGGCCAGCCCGCCGACCTTGAAGTTTTCGATCAGGATATCGGCATCACGCACCAGATCGCGCAACGCGGCCTGGCCGTCCTCGGTGCGCAGGTCAATCACGACCGAAGTCTTGCCGCGATTGCAGGAATGGAAATAGGCCGCCGAGACATCGCCCTCGCGCTCGATGAAGGGCGGGCCCCATTGGCGGGTGTCGTCGCCCGCCGCGGCCTCGACCTTGATGACCTCGGCGCCGAGATCGGCCAGTGTCTGACCGGCCCAGGGGCCGGCCAGGATGCGCGCAAGCTCGATCACCTTCAGGCCCTCGAGCGGCCCCCGCGGGGCGGAGACACTCATTGATCGGCGAGTTTCGCGTCGAGGATTTCCGCGAAGTCCCCGTAATTCATGTTGGAGTAAAGCTCGCCCTCGATGACGAAGGACGGGGTCGAACGCACCTCGTCCTGTTCTGCATTGGCCTGGTACCATTCCACCAGCGCGCGCAGCTTGTCGCCGTCGGTGAGGCACGCCTCCAGCTCGTCATTGCCGAGCCCCGCGAGGCGGCCGATCTTGCGCAGCCCCTCGGCGATGGCGGCATCCGATCCCGCGCGCGCCCAGTCGGATTGGCTCTGGTAGATCATGTCGGTGATCCCGAAGAAGCGGTCCTGGTTGCCGCCGCAGCGCGCCACCAGCGACGCCCACATACCGTACTTGTCGAAATAGACCTCGCGGTAGACGAAGCGCACCTTGCCGGTGTCGACATAGTTCTTCTTGATCTCGTCGAAGACATTGGCGTGGAAGCTCGCGCAATGCGGGCAGGTATAGGAGGCGTATTCGATCACCTCTACGGGGGCGTCCTCGGCGCCGAGCGCCATCTCCATCACCGCCGGGGCGCTCCCGCCATCCGACGCGGCGGCGCTCTGGGCATTGGCGGCCCCGGGCAGGGTCAGATCCGCCGTCGCGTCCGTGCTGGTCGTCACGCCGTTGTTCTGCAATGCGAACCAGCCGCCGAGGCCCAGAACCGCGGCCAATGCCGTCGCGGAGATCATCCGTTTCATGAAGTCACCTTCCTTTGGATGGGGCGCTCAGCCCCGATTTTTCACTTTGGATAAGACGTTGGTGGCCAGACGTTCAAGTGCAAGCCTGAGCCCGTCATCGGCGACACCGTCGGCGGTCTGCCGCGCCTCGGTGACGATTTCGGGCGCGGGCACACGCGGTGGCGCCTTTGGGGCCGGGGCGAAGGCCACCTGCCCGTCCGCGAAACCGGTGGGCGCGGTCTGGGTGACGCGCACGCGCTGGATGGCGTTGTAGCCGTAGACCTGATTGACGCGGTCGCGGATCTGCTCCTTCTGCATCTCCAGAACCGGCGCATGGGCGCCCGTGGTCAGCAGCACCAGCGTCGCCCCCATGCCGCCGCGGGCATAGCTGATCTCGACCGGCCGCGCGATGCGCGCGGTCTCTTCGCCCGCGATCTCCAGCCAATGGGTCAGCACCCGCGATTCGGCGAAGCCCCGGGTCTCGGACGCCCGACGGATCCGAGACTTCAGAAGCCCCGAGGCCTGCGCGAAACCGCGTGTCGTCCCCTGCTGTCGTGTCATGCTTGGCACTCCCGTTCGCGCCCTATACTAAAGCCCTGCGTGGCCAGCGCCACCCCGACCGACCAGCCCCCGATCAAAGGACGTTGATCCGTGCGTGACATCGCCGAGCCCGAAGCCTTGCTTGTCTGGTACGACCGGCATGCTCGCGCCATGCCCTGGCGCGTGAGCCCCGCGGCACGGAAGGCGGGCGTGCTGCCCGATCCCTATCGCATCTGGCTGTCGGAGGTGATGCTGCAGCAGACAACCGTGGCCGCCGTCAAATCCTATTTCGAGGCCTTCACCGCCCGCTGGCCCACGGTCCGCGATCTTGCCGCGGCACCGGATGTCGATGTCATGGCCGCCTGGGCCGGGCTTGGCTATTATGCCCGCGCCCGCAACCTGCTGAAATGCGCCCGCGCCGTGGTCGCCGATCACGGCGGCGTCTTCCCCGACAGCTATTCGGGCCTGCTGACGCTGCCGGGCGTCGGGCCCTACACCGCCGCCGCGATCGCCGCCATCGCCTATGACGAGCCGGCCACCGTGGTCGACGGCAATGTCGAACGGGTGATGGCCCGGCTCCATGACGAGCACACCCCGCTGCCGCAGGCGAAACCGATCCTGACCCGCCACGCGGAGGCGCTGACACCCGCGCAGCGTCCGGGCGATTACGCCCAGGCGGTGATGGATCTCGGCGCGACGATCTGCACGCCGAAACGCCCGGCTTGCGGCCTCTGCCCCTGGCGCGGCGCCTGCGCGGCCTGGGATGCGGGCACGCAGGCCGAGTTGCCGAAGAAGGCCCCGAAGAAGAAAAAGCCGGTGCGCACCGGCATCGCCTACCTGGTGCGCCGCGTCGATGGTGCCTGGCTGCTGGAGCGGCGCCCCGACAGCGGGCTTCTGGGCGGCATGCTGGGCTGGCCCGGCTCGGACTGGATCGACCAGACGCTCGGCACTCCCGCCGAAGCCCCGCCGATCCGCGCCGAGTGGAAGACCCTGTCCGCAGAGGCGCGCCACACCTTCACGCATTTTCACCTGCGCCTGAGCCTGCGCACGGCGCTGGTCCCGATGGAGCGCGCGCCCGAGCGCGGGGAATTCGTGGCCCCCGAGGAATTCCGCCCCGCCGACCTGCCGACGCTCATGCGCAAGGCCTTCGACCTCGCCCGGCCGCAATAGGCGGTCTGGATCGGGATCGTGGACGAAACGGAAACGCAACAGGCGCTGACCTTGCGGCAGCGCGCGCTTCTGCGCACTAGGCGACGGGCCGCTGCGCGCTGTAGCCTGAGGCCAATTCCGCCGCCAAGCAGTCATGGACGTCCGAGATGAGCGATCAAGGTCTCTCCAACCCCAGGTTCCTGTCGCCCGACCGCATCGCGCGGCTGTCGGCGGCCCTGCCCTTCTGGATCTCGGTCGGGCTTCCGCCGCTCTTGTGGCTGGGCGCGGTCAAGGGCGGCTGGTGGATCGCACTGACGCCGCTGGTCACGTGGTACCTGTTCACCGCGCTCGACGCCGCGCTCGGTCTCAACCTCGACAATGCCGATCCGGACACCGATGAAAGCCAGCTTTTCTGGTACCGCCTTGTCACGCTGATCTGGGCGCCGCTGCAGGCCGCCACGCTTTTCGGGCTGCTGATCTACACCAGCGGCGCGGCGCATCTCGGCACCGGCGAGAAGATCGGCATCTTCTTCGGGATGGGGGTCATCTCCGGCACGATCGGGATCAATTACAGCCACGAGCTGATGCACCAGAAGAACAAGTGGGAGCGCTGGATGGCTGATCTGCTGCTCGCCATGGTGCTTTATTCGCACTTCCGGTCCGAGCATATGCTCGTTCATCATCGCTACGTGGCGACGCCCCGCGATCCGGTCACCGCGCGCTACAACGAAGGGTTCCACCGCTTCTATCCGCGGGTGTTGGTGCAGTCGCTGGTCTCGGCCTTCAAGGCCGAACGCGACATGCTGGCGCGCCGCAACCTGCCCTGGACCCATCACAAGAACCCGTTCTTCCTGTATCTGCTCCTGCAGGCGGGCTTCCTCGCGCTCGCCTTCGCCGTGGCGGGCTGGGCCGGGGTCGGGCTCTTCCTGCTGCAGGCCGGGGTCGCGATCTGGCAGCTCGAACTGGTGAATTACATCGAGCATTACGGCCTGACCCGCGAACATCTGGGCGACGGCAAGTACGAGCATGTCAAACCGCGGCACAGCTGGAACGCGGCGCAGATGGCCTCGAACTGGATGCTCATCAACCTGCAGCGCCATTCGGACCATCATTACAAGCCCGACCGGCGTTTCCCGCTGCTGCAGAACTACGATGCCGACGAGGCGCCGCAACTGCCCTACGGCTATCCGGTCATGACCATGGCCGCGATGATCCCGCCGCTCTGGCGGCGCGTGATGAACCCGCGCGTGCGGGAATGGCGGCGGCGCTTCTATCCCGAGATCACCGACTGGTCCGATTACAACAGCCACAGCACGCCGATGCCGCGCTGATCAGCGGTGCTGCGCGCCGACCTCCTGGATGCGCGACAGCAGTGTCTCCAGCGTCGCGCCGTCCGCGCCGTCCTGCGCGGTGAACCAGTCGCGATGCGCGCCCACGATCTTGAGCGGGAAAGGCGCGATCCCCAGCGCATGGCACATATTGAACCGGTGATTGCCGGAGCCCGTCTTGGTGAGTGACCCGTCGCGATTGATGAGCGCCGCGGATTCGTAGCTCGACTCGTCCGACGAAAAGCCGTGTTCGCGCAGGCTGTCCATCAGGCCGCCGACATATTCCTCCAGAAAGCCTAGGATCTCCGCCTCGCTGCGCATCTCGATGGCCTTGTGCCGGGCGACGCCCGTCGCCTTCAACTCATCGGTCAGCTGGGCGTACCAGAGACTGTCCTTCGGCGTGTCGCGATGCGCGATGAAATCGGCGACCTTGCGGTATTTCGGCGTCTCGGCGACGGGCTGGCCATCTTGGAACAGATCGGCCGGAATGAAGAACGGCTCGCGCGCCTTGAGCGCGGGACGCGCGAGGTCCAGCAGGGCCCTCGGCACCACGCGTCCCGCCCGCTGCATGCGTTTGCGGAACACCGGCCATTTCGATCCGCTGTGCAGATGCACGCAGGCGGGATCGACCCAGACCACCGCGCGCGCACCGGCGGCGCGGGAGAATTCCTTCTGGGTCAGGGACAGGATGGACATGCGACGGCTCCGCGACGATGCCGCCTTTTAGCGACCCCGCCCGGGCACGAACAGGGGCCGAAGACGAAAAGACCCGGCGCGGGGCCGGGTCCTTCCAAAAACGCATGGTGAAGCGGTGCCTCAGTGCAGCTTCCGCCCCACCTCGTCGATGGCAGCGTCGATCAGCTTGCCCTTGTCGGCCTTGCCCATTTTCTGGGCGACGACGTCACGGGCTGCGGCGACCGCCACGGCAATGGCCCGGTCGCGCACGTCCTTGATCGCCGACTGCTCGGCCGAGGCGATCTGGTCTTCCGCCGCGGCGAGACGGCGTTCGATCGACTTGTCGAGATCGGCCAGCGCCTGCGCCTTGTTGGCCTCGGCATCCTCGCGGGCCTTGGCCACGATGCGGTCTGCCTGCTCCTGGACCTCGCGCTGCTTGCGCTCGTAGCTCGCCAGAAGCGTCTGCGCCTCTTCGCGCAGGGCGCGGGCCTCGTCGAGTTCCGACTGGATGCCGGCGGCCCGGTCGTCGAGCATCTTGCCCAGCAGGCCCGGCACCTTGAAGTAGATCAGCACCGCGATGAAGACGATGAAGCCCAGAAGCACGATGAAATCGGTGTTGCGCAGCGAGAAGAAGACCTCGCCCGCGGCCAGGGCCGGGGAGGCGACGCCGAGGCTCGTTGCTGCGGCGAGTGCAATGCGTGTCATCATCGTGCTCACCCCTTCATCCGTGCGTCGACGGCCTTGTCGATTTCGGCCTGATCGGCGGAGCTGCCCAGCGCGGCGACGACCGCGGCGGCGGTGTCCTTGGCCACGGCCTCAACGTTTTCCATGGCCGAAGCCCGGATCGCGTCGATCTCCTTTTCCGATTCAGCGGTCTTCGCGGAAATCTCCGCATCGGCCTTGGCCTGAGCGTCGGCCACCTGGCCTTTGATCTCCTCGCGGGTCTGCTCGGCGATCTTCTGGGCGGCGACGCGTGCGTCAGCCAGCGCCTTTTCATAGGCTTGTTCCGCTTCGGCTGCCTGTTTCTTCAGGTCTTCCGCCTTGGCGATGTCATTCGTGATCGTGCCCTGACGCTCGGCCAGGACCGCCGCGATGCGCGGCAGCGCAACGCGCGACAGCACGAAGTAGATCACGACAAGCGTGACGATCAGCCAGAAAATCTGGTTGCCGAAGGTCGAAAAGTCGAGCTGCGGCATGCCCGGAGCGGTCTCTGGGCTGGTTGCCAGCCCGTCGCCTGCTGCGGCAGTGGTTTCGGTCGCCATGGCGTCCTCCGTCAAGCCTCTCTGCAATCAGCGGGCGGGCCGGAATGATCCGGCCGCGCCCGTCGCGTAAGGATAGCTCGGACGCCTCTTAGACGGCGAACATCAGCAGAAGCGCGACCAGGAACGAGAAGATGCCCAGTGCTTCCGCGAATGCGATGCCGATGAAGAGCGTCGCGGTCTGCGACGCGGCGGCCGAGGGGTTGCGCAGGGCGCCGGCCAGGTAGTTGCCTGCCACGTTGCCCACACCGACTGCGGCTCCGCCCATGCCCATGCATGCGAGGCCCGCGCCGATGAATGCGCCCATTTGTACGATATCGCCTTCCATGATCTTTCTCCTTACGATGGAATTGCTTTGGTGCCGTAGGATGGGTGAGAACCCACCGCTGCGTTAGTGATGCGGATGCAGCGCGTCCTTGAGGTACACGCAGGTCAGGATGGTGAAGACATAGGCCTGGATGAAGGACACCAGCACCTCGAGGCCGTACATCGCCGTGATCGCCAGGACCGACAGCGGCGAGATCGCGGCGATGGCCGCGAAGCCTGCGAAAACCTTGATCACCGCGTGACCGGCCATCATGTTGCCCGCCAGACGAATGGAGTGGCTGACCGGGCGCACGAAGTAGGAAATCACCTCGATCAGGGCGAGGATGGGCCGCAGCGCCAGCGGCGCGGAGCTGACCCAGAAAAGGCCGAGGAACGCGGCGCCGTTCTTCACGAAACCGAGGATCGTCACGCCGAGGAACACCGCCAGCGCCATGACCGCCGTGACGGCGATATGCGAGGTCGTGGTGAAGGCCATCGGCAGCAGGCCGAGGAAGTTGGCGAAGACGATGAACAGGAACAGCGTCATGATGTACGGGAAGTACTTCACGCCGTCCTTGCCGGTGATGTCCTCCACCATCTTGTAGATGAACCCGTAGGCCAGCTCGGCGACGGACTGGATGCGCGAGGGCACGATCGAACGACCGCCGGTGCCCAGCACCATGAGGCCGACCACGCAGAGGATCGCCAGCGCCATCCAGAGCGTCACGTTGGTGATGGTGAACATGCCCACCGGACCGTCCCCGAAGAGCGGGGAGACGATGAACTGGTCCATCGGGTGGAACACAAGGCCGGATTCTTCGCCGCCAGCTTCAGTTGCCATCTTCGGTCCTCTCATCCTCTTCGGCCAGTTCGGCCAGTCGTTGCTCCTGGATTTCCTTGGCGGAGCGGATCATCACGTTCACGCCCGCCGCGAAACCCAGCAATGTAAACAGCACCAGGAACCAGGGCCGCGTATCGAAGAGCGCGTCGATCCCGTATCCGATGCCGAAGCCGATCCCGAGACCAGCCACAAGCTCTATCACCATCCGCCAGGCAAGCTGCGCCTGGCTGTAGTGCTCGTCCTGGTGTCGCTTCGGCGGCGCCTTGGCCGCCTTCATCGCCGCGATCTTCGCGTCGAGATCGTCCATGCGCCGTTTGCGGTCGGTATCGTCCAAGCCGTCACCAGCCCCAGTCAGAGTTCGCCATGGTGCTATGCGCGCCCGCCACCCGAGTCAAGCGACGGCAGGTCGCGGCACGATAAGCTTCAAGTAATTAATATTATTCATTATTTTAAGGCGCCCGAAAACCGCTGAAACCGCACAGGCCGGCCATCACGCCCTCAGGCGTCCCGCAGACGTTATTCAACCCCGGGGTTAAGTATGTCCGCAGGGCGCTTGACGCCGGTGCGGATTGCCCGGCATGTCGCACTCCATGGCCCGTGATCTCGACCTTGTCTTTGCCGCTCTCGCCGACCCCACGCGGCGTCGCATCCTCGCGATGCTGCTCGAGGACGACATGGCGGTGACGGATGTGGCGGCGCCGTTCGAGATGTCGCTCGCGGCGGTCTCAAAGCACCTCGCCATCCTCGCGGGGGCCGGGCTGATCAGCCAGGACAAGCGCGGGCGGCTCAAATGGTGCCAGCTCGAACCCGATGCGCTGCGCGAGGCCGCGATCTGGATGCAGGGCTTCGGCCAGATCGAACCGATCAACCTCGACGCCTTCGAGCGTTTTCTGGAGGCGGAATTCGGCACCGGCGAGGACGCCCGCCAGGGCGGATGAGCGGCTTCACCCCAGCTTGTTGGTCGCCACGAATTCCTTGATGTGCCGCAGGAACGCCTGAACCTTCGCCGTGCGGTGCAGGTCCACATGGGTCACCAGCCATGAGGTCGACGCCCAATCCTCCAGCGGCGGCATGATCTCCACCAGCCCCCCCTGTTCCTCGGCTTCCCGTACCGAGACGAAGCCGATGCCGACCCCGGCCACGACCGCGCGCAGCATCACGCGGACATCCGCCGTGCGGAACACCACGCGCTCGCGCGGCACGTTCTCCTTCAGCCAGCGGAAGAACGGCGCCCGGCTGTCGGGATTTTCGGACCCGATGAACCGATGGGTCACCAGCGCCCCGGGCGTCTCGGGCCGTCCGTGCCGCGCGATGTATTCCTCGGACGCATAAAGCCCGACCTGATGGGTCATGAACCGCTGCACCACGTTGTCGGGCTCGTCGGGCTGCGCGCCCGCGCGAAGCGCGATATGCGCCTCTCCGTATTCCAGCCGGAACACCCGGTCATCGGTCATGTAGCGCACGATGACATCCGGATAGGCCTCCTGGAACGAGGCCAGCGCCGGCACCATCAGCGGCGCGAAATTGATCAGCGACGTGATCGTGAGCTCTCCGGACACGTCCGCGCCCTGCCCCTTGATCCGGCTGGTAAGCTGCTGGAACTGCTCGTCGGTGGTCTGCGCGACGCGCAGCAGATCCTGGCCCGCCTCGGTGGGCGTGTAGCCGCGCGCGTGGCGCTGGAACAGCTTGACCCCGAGCCGCGCCTCGATCGCGTCGATATGGCGGATGACGGTGGCATGATGCACCCCGAGCACGGAGGCCGCGCCCGACACCGTGCCCATGCGCGCCACCTGAAAAGCGGTGCGCACCTCGTCCCAGTTTTCCATCCCGGCCTCCCGCGCATATCTGTGCGCATCATCACAGGTCATGTGGATTTGGGCGGATTGCGTGCGGAGACGCAAGGGCCAAGTAGAAGGGAAATCTTCACTTTCCCGATAAGGACCCGCCTCATGACCCATACCGTTCTCCGCATCGACACCTCCGCGCGCCGCGAGGGCTCCATCTCCCGTAGGCTCACCGACCGCGTGATCGACCGCCTTGCCGCGGAACGCGTCATCACCCGCGACCTCGCCGAACCCCTGCCCGCGGTGAACGAGGACTGGATCGGCGCGAATTTCACGCCCGAGGCCGATCGCAGCGCCGATCAGAAGGCGGCGCTCGCGCTGTCCGACGACCTGATTGCGGAACTGCGCGCCGCCGATACGCTGGTCATCGGCCTGCCGATCTACAATTTCGGCGCACCGGTCAGCTTCAAGACCTGGATCGATCTCGTCGCCCGCGCCGGCGTCACCTTCCGCTATTCCGAGGCCGGGCCGGAAGGCCTGCTCGAGGGCAAGCGCGCGATCCTCGTGGTGGCCTCCGGGGGCACCGAAGCCGGGTCCACGATCGATTTCGCCTCGACCTATGCCCGGCACGTCCTGGGTTTCATCGGTATCACCGACGTCGACATCGTCACCGCCGACCAGCTCGCCATCGAACCCGAGGCGACGATCCGCGCCGCGGAAGCGCAGATCGACGACCTCGCCGCCTGAGCCCCGCAGGCACCAGGGCACCAGAACGCGAAAACCAGCCGCCGGATCGCATCCGGCGGCTTTTCTCGTGCCTGCCGCCCGCCCGGGGCGAGCGCCCACCAGCCCCACCGCTTGACAGGCACGCACCCAGCCGCCTATACGCCGCCCATTACCCGGAAGTGCCACGCTTCCGGTCCCATGGGCCATGCCCGGGATCGACCTCCGTCAGCGCGTTGCGCCCACGGGGGCGTTACTGGTTTGGACCTTTGGGTTTGATGCGCCGCGGCCCTGCCCCCATCTTCGGGACAGGTATCCAGAATGAGGAGGGGGCACCCCCGATGTTCGAGAATCTGTCAGATCGCCTGGGTGGCGTCTTCGACCGGCTGACCAAGCAGGGTGCGCTCAGCGAAGACGACGTGCGCACGGCCCTGCGCGAAGTGCGCGTCGCGCTCCTTGAGGCCGACGTCTCGCTGCCGGTGGCACGCAATTTCATCAAGGCCGTCGAGAAGAAAGCGACCGGCGCCGCTGTCACCAAGTCGGTGACCCCCGGCCAGCAGGTCGTGAAGATCGTCCATGACGAGCTGATCGCCGTCCTCAAGGGCGACGACGAGGAACCCGGCACGCTGCGCATCGACAACGCGCCCGCACCTATCCTGATGGTCGGTCTGCAGGGCTCGGGCAAGACCACCACCACCGCCAAGCTTGCCAAGCGCCTCAAGGAGCGCGACCGCAAGAAGGTCCTGATGGCCTCGCTCGACGTGAACCGCCCCGCGGCGATGGAGCAGCTCGAGATCCTCGGCAAGCAGATCGGCGTCGATACGCTCCCCATCGTCAAGGGCGAGGACCCGGTCGCCATCGCCAAGCGCGCCAAGACCCAGGCGAGCCTCGGCGGCTACGATGTCTACATGCTCGACACTGCGGGCCGCCTGCATATCGACCAGGATCTGATCGCCCAGGCCGCCGCCGTGCGCGACACCGTCAGCCCCCGCGAGACGCTCCTGGTGGTCGATGGCCTGACCGGCCAGGACGCCGTGAACGTGGCCGAGGAATTCGACGACAAGATCGGCGTCTCGGGCGTCGTGCTGACCCGGATGGACGGCGACGGGCGCGGCGGTGCGGCGCTGTCGATGCGCGCGGTGACCGGCAAGCCCATCAAGTTCGTGGGTCTCGGCGAGAAGATGGACGCGCTCGAAACCTTCGAGCCCGACCGCGTCGCGGGCCGCATCCTCGGCATGGGCGATATCGTGGCCCTCGTCGAGAAGGCCCAGCAGACGCTCGAGGTCGAACAGGCCGAGCGCATGATGAAGCGCTTCCAGAAGGGTCAGTTCAACATGAACGACCTGCGCATGCAGCTCGAGCAGATGATGAAGATGGGCGGCATGGAAGGCATGATGTCCATGATGCCCGGCATGGGAAAGATGGCCAAGCAGATGGAGGGTGCCGGCATCGACGATTCGATCCTGCGCCAGCAGATCGCGCTCATCAATTCCATGACCAAAAAGGAACGCGCCAACCCGCAGATCCTCCAGGCTTCCCGCAAGAAGCGGATCGCCAAGGGCGCGGGCCTCGAAGTGTCCGACCTCAACAAGCTTCTGAAGATGCAGCGCCAGATGGGCGACATGATGAAGAAGATGGGCAAGATGGGCAAAGGCGGCATGCTGAAACAGGCCATGAGCGGCATGTTCGGCAAGGGCGGCATGCCCGCCGGCATGGATCCGTCGCAGATGGACTCCAAGCAGCTCGAGGCGGCGGCGAAGGCCATGGGCGGCCAGGGCGGCCTTGGCGGAATGGGTGGCGGCCTGCCCGGCGGTCTTTCGGGTTTCGGCAAGAAGAAGTGATGCTGCAGCGCGCCGCATATCCCCTGTCTCGCCCCGCCGCTCCCGCGGCGTCGGGACAGGTGCGCGCGCGCCCTGTCTTGCCTCTTTCCAAATACGCCCGCCCTTCCCGCGCCGCCTGCGCCAGAGGCCCGGAATGAGCCTCACCAACGCGCCCGTTCTGCACAGCGACCGGCTGATCCTGCGCGGCCCGGAGAAGTCCGATGCCGAGCCTGTCATCGCCTTCCTGCGCGATCCGGCCCGCAGCGCGGGCTTCGGGCACATTCCGCTGCGCGGCGATGCCTGGCGCTGGTTCACGATGAATGTCGGTCACTGGCACTGGCACGGCTACGGCTATTTCGTCATCGAGACGACGGATGGCGAGACCGCGGGCATCTCCGGCATCTGGAACCCCGAAACTTGGCCCGAGCCGGAACTGGGCTGGGTGGTCTTCGACGGCTTCGAGGGTCGCGGCATAGCCTACGAGGCCGCCGCCCGCGCCCGCCGCTGGGCCTATGAGGAGCTGGGCTTCACCACGCTGACCTCGAACATCGTGCCCTCGAACGACCGTTCCAAGGCGCTCGCGCGCCGGCTGGGCGCGGTCTACGAGCGGACCTATCACAACGAACAGATGGGCGAGGACGAGCTCTGGCGGCATCCCGGGCCTGCGGAGATCGCCGCATGAGCCTCGACATTCCCACCCTGACCACGCACCGGCTCGCGCTCCGCGCGCCCGACGCCAAGGATTACCCGGACTTCAAGGCGACCTTCGCCTCCTACCGGTCGCGCTTCATGGGCGGGCCGCTCAATGCCTACGAGACCTGGATGCTCTATGCCGCCGAGATTGGCCATTGGGAGATCCGCGGCTTCGGCATGTGGATGGTGCACCTCAAGGACACCGGCGAGACCGTCGGCATGGCCGGCGGCTGGCAGCCCGCCAAATGGCCCGAGCGCGAGATCGCCTGGATCATCTGGCCCGACCGCGCCGGCAACGGCTTCGCGCTCGAGGCAACGTCGCGCGTGCGGCGGCATTTCTTCGAAACCTGCGGCTGGGAGACCGCCGTCTCCTATCTCGATCCGAAGGACCTCGATTCCATTCGGCTGGCCGAGCGGCTGGGCGCGAAACGCGACCCGGACGCGCCGACCGTCGATGGCAGCGATGTCTGCTACCGCCATCCCGATCCCGCCGTCCTGCGCGGCAGCCAGATCGCCCACGGGATCGAGATGGAAATCCAGAACTACATCGATCCGCTGTTCAAACCGAAAGGCTGGGCCATTGACTGACGCCTCCACGCAAGCGCCCGCCCCGGGCGATGTCATCACCCGCGCCGCCGAGATCCTCGCGGGGCATCGCGACAGCATCGACCGGCTGGATGCGATCCTCGTCTTCACGCTGGCCGAGCGGTTCAAGCATACCCAGGCCGTGGGCGTCCTCAAGGCGCAGCACGACCTTCCCCCTTCCGATCCCGCGCGCGAGGAAACGCAGATCGCGCGGCTCGAAGCTTTGGCGAAAGAGGCCGATCTCGACCCGGAATTCGCCAAGAAATTCCTGAACTTCATCATTCAGGAAGTCATCCGCCACCACAAGCAACACCAATCCTGACGGCGCCGCCGTCACCACGACAACCCAAGGAGAAACACCCATGGCCATCAAAATTCGTCTCGCCCGCGGCGGCTCCAAGAAGCGCCCGCATTACGCCATCGTTGTCGCCGACAGCCGCATGCCGCGCGACGGCCGCTTCATCGAGAAGCTCGGCACCTACAACCCGCTTCTGCCCAAGGACAGCGAAGACCGCGTCAAGATGGACGTGGAGCGCGTGAAGTACTGGCTGGGCCAGGGCGCACAGGTCACCGACCGCATCGCCCGCTTCCTCGAAGCCGCCGGCGAAATGGAAAAGCAGGAGCGTTCGAACCCCAAGAAGGGCACGCCCGGCAAGGCCGCGCAGGAACGCGCCGCCGAGAAGGCCGAGAAGGCCGCTGCGGCAGAGGCTCCGGCCGAAGCGCCCGCGGAAGAGACCGCGGAGTAATCCGCAACCCGGTGCTTTCCGGTTTGCAACGAACGCGCGGCGGCCCACCCGCCGCGCGTTTTTCGTGCTCCGGCGCCACACCGTGGCGCGGATGCGGCGAAAGCTCGCGGAAATGCGCGATTGCAGGCGCCGCATCTGGTCAGAACGCCACTGGCACTCTATCTCGGTAATAACGCATCGATGCGCGGGTAAGTCCGCCGCGTGCAACGGAAGATTTTCGCAGGAGCACCCGCGATGAAGACCCTGACCTCCGTGGCCGTCTGTGCCGCGGTCCTTTCGGCCACGATGGCGAGCGCGCAGTCGCAGGCGAGCCCCGGGGATCCGGCGCTCAGCTTCACGCTGCGGGGCGGGGTGTCGTCCGGGCCGGCCTATTTCGGGTCCGAAGACTACGAGTACGGGCCCGATCTCGGCTTCCGCTTCCATTCGATCAATATCGGTCCGCTGGCCTTCGGCGATCCCGATCCGCAGGCGCCCAAGCGCGGCCTGGGCCTCGGCGGGTCGTTCCGCTATATCGGCCTGCGCGACGCCAGCGAGCATGATCTGCTGACCGGGCTCGACGATATCGACCCGGCCTACGAGTTGGGCCTCGGGCTCAGCTACGCCACCCAGAATTTCAGCGCCTTCGCCGATCTGCGTCAGGGCTTCGGCGGCCATCAGGGCGTCGTGGGCGAGATGGGCGCGGACGTGATCCTGCGCGCCAGCGACGCGGTGACGCTGACCATGGGCCCGCGTGCGCTCTTCGGCGACGCGGAATTCGCGGATACCTATTTCGGCGTGTCGGGCTCCGAAGCCTCGGCGCTCAATCCGGCCTACGACGCCGATGGCGGGCTCGTCTCGGTCGGGGCGGAATTCGTGATGACCTACCAGATCAACGAGGATTGGGGCATCGAGACCGGGCTGACCTGGGATCGTTACATGAACGATGCCGCCGACAGCCCCATCGTCGAGAATGGCCGCCGCGACGACCTTGGCGCGCGCGTGGGCCTGACCCGGAATTTCCAGCTGGGCTTCTGAGCCCGGGGGATAGCCGATTGCGCATCCACCGCAGCCTGCGCTAACGCTGGGCGGCGACGTGCAAGAGGTTGAGTGTCCATGTCGGAAGAACGCATCTGTGTGGGTGTCCTCGGCGGCGCGTTCGGCGTCGCGGGCGAAGTGCGGCTGAAGAGCTTTACCGCCGAGCCCGAGGCCATCGCCGATTACGGCCCCTTCGAGACCGAGGATGCAAGCCGCAGCTTCGACATGCAGATCGTCCGTCCGGTCAAGCAGGGCTTCGCCGTGCGCCTCTCCGGTGTCCGGTCCAAGGAAGATGCCGACGCGCTCAAGGGCACGCAGCTTTTCGTGCCGCGCGCGCGCCTGCCGCAACTCCCCGACGACGAGTTCTACCACGCCGACCTGATCGGGCTTGCGGTCATGGATACCGGCGGTGCGCCGCTCGGAACGGTGCGGGCGGTCCTGAACCACGGCGCGGCGGATCTGCTGGAGATCACGCGCCCTGGATCGGCGCAGACGGCGCTGCTGCCCTTCACGCAGACCATCGTGCCGACGGTCGACCTGACCGCGGGCAAGATCGTGGTCGAGCCGCCCGAAGGCCTCTTCGATTAGATCAATTTCAACAAAGCACCACGTCGCTGACAGATTCTCGCCGGGTTCCGGCAGCAATCTGCCTCGGATTTCCAACGGGTGGTTTTGTGGTGGATACGCAGCGCTGGGCGCTTTCGACACTGGCCTTGATGCCGGGCTTCGCCCTCATGGCGTTGCCTCCGCCGGTAGTGTCGCTGGCCACAGGTTCGGTGGGCATGGTCGGGCTTCTGGGCACCAGCGCGCTGGTATCAGTGCTGGCGGTGCACATGTCGGGCTGGCGTCGGGCCGGGATCGTCACCCGCAGGCGTGATCCCTCTACGAACACCGCCATCGGCGCGCTGCTGCTGCCCCGCGCCCATCGCAATCCGCCCGCGGACTTCCCCGATCTGCGCCGGCAACGCGCCCATGTCCTGCAACGGCTCGACCATCGCGCGCGCCCGGACCCCAAGCCCTATGGCGCGGCGGAGCCCGATCGGATCGACTTCGCGCTCGCGGCGATGATCGGCCATGTGGTCGATCTGTGGCAGGTGGCGCGCCCCGACGATCTGAGCGATACGCAGATCCGCGAACTCTACATGCTGGACAGACTGGCGCGCGCGGCACCGGACACCGCCGGTCGGCTGGCGCAAAGCTTTCGCAATCCGTCTCTGGCGATCGACACCCGCGACAAGATCGCGGCCCTGCGGGCGCAGCGCGCCCGGTTCGAACTCAACCGCGATGCGTTCGAGGCGACCCGCGCCCTTGCCGACAGGCGCGATCCGCCCGGCGATCTCTTCGCGGCGCTGGACGCGCTTGGCGTGCCCGATCCGGACCTCTGGCACCGCGTCGTCACCGAGTACGATCCGAACGACATCGCGCAGCGGGATGCGGCGCTGGCCTGCGCCTGCGAGCCCGATTGCAACCGGGCCACCGTCGCGCTCTGGTTCTTCGATCTGGTCATGGACGGCTCGCTCGAGACGGCCGCGCGGGACGGCGACGAGGCGTTTCTCGACGGCGTGCGCGAGGTCATCGCGCAGTGGAATGCGGATCGCTACCTGCGCGACGAGATCGGCCTCGACTCCGCCGATGCCCTCACCGGCGGCGCGATGGCCGTCGCCCGGCGCCTGGACCGCGTGGCGGAGCTTGCCGGAACGCCCCGCTGGGACATGCCCGTCGCCATGTTCGAGACCTATCCCGGCCGTGCGCCGCGCCCCCGCCCCGCCTGGGATATCCGCACCGGGCGTGTCGTCGCCCGGCCGCTGCTGCAGGATTATCTCGGCACGGCATGAGGCTTTGCTTCCCGCGCCGGAGCGGCTAAAGCCCGCGGCATATGCCTGACCGGGACGGACCCACACCCATGCGATCCTATGGCCGCAAATCCATCTCCGCCTCGCCGCGGCCCCGGGACCTTCTGGCACCGGACGCGAAGCTCGCGGGTGTCTGGACCGCGCAGGTCATCACGCTCTTTCCCGAGGCCTTTCCCGGCACGCTCGGCCTGTCGCTCACGGGGCGCGCGCTGAAGGACCGGCTCTGGCAACTCGATACGATCCATCTGCGCGATTTCGGCGAGGGCCGCCACCGCAACGTGGACGACACGCCCGCGGGTGGCGGCGCCGGCATGGTCCTGCGCGCCGACGTGATGGACCGCGCGCTGACCGAGGCGCGATCCCGCATCGCCCCCGAGGCGCCGCTGATCTACCTCTCGCCGCGCGGACGCCCCTTCACCCAGGCCCGCGCCCGGGCGCTGTCGGAGGGGCCGGGCGTTACGGTGATCTGCGGGCGGTTCGAAGGACTCGACCAGCGGGTGATCGATCACTATGGCATAGAGGAGGTCTCGCTGGGCGACTTCGTCCTCACCGGCGGAGAGATTGCAGCGCAGGCCTTGATCGACGCCACTGTCCGACTTATACCGCGCGTGCTCGGGAATCAGTCGTCCGTCGAAGAGGAAAGCTTTTCGCACGGACTTTTGGAGCACCCGCAGTTCACCAAGCCCGCCGTCTGGAACGGTCGCGCGATCCCCGAAGTGCTTCTGTCGGGACATCACGCGAAGATCACCGACTGGCAGCGGGCCGAAGCCGAAAGGCTGACGAAGGAAAGACGACCTGATCTCTGGCGGGCTTACCTGCAATCGCAAGGTAGGGACCCGGACGAAGACCAAGAGCTCTGAGGCGGCAAGCAACTTTGCGGATCGAACCGCAAGCAATCATAGGAGTGGATCAGATGAATCTGATCGCGGAACTCGAGGCGGAACAGATCGCCTCGCTCGGGAAGACCATTCCCGATTTCAAGGCCGGCGACACCATCCGCGTCGGCTACAAGGTGACCGAGGGCACCCGGAGCCGTGTGCAGAACTTCGAAGGCGTCTGCATCGCCCGCAACAACGGCAAGGGCATCGCCGGCTCGTTCACCGTTCGCAAGATTTCCTTCGGTGAAGGTGTGGAGCGTGTGTTCCCGCTCTACTCGACCAACATCGAAACGATCGAGGTTGTGCGTCGCGGTCGCGTCCGCCGCGCCAAGCTCTATTACCTGCGCGCGCGCCGCGGCAAGTCGGCCCGGATCGCGGAAGATTCCACCTACAAGGCGCCCAAGGGCGACCGCGCAGAGGCCTGAGGAGCACGACCATGAAAAAAGGCATTCATCCCGAATACCACGTCGTGACCGTCAAGATGACCGACGGCTCCACGTTCGAGACCCGCACCGTCTGGGGCAAGGAAGGCGACACGCTGTCGCTCGACATCGACCCGACCGTGCACCCCGCCTGGACCGGCGGCTCCTCGCGCCTGCTCGACCAGGGCGGCCGGGTGTCGAAGTTCAAGAAGAAGTACGAAGGCCTCGGCTTCTGAGCCACGCTTTCGCATCACCATCGGGAACGCCGCCTTTCGGGGCGGCGTTTTTCGTTCCTGGTCGCGCCTGCGCTGTCCGTGCGTCCCGGGGCGGGGCCCGGCCCGCGCCTCTCGGCTGAGAAGAGAGCCCCGGCGATGCGCGCCGCACCGACAAGCGCTTGGCGCGGACAGCCGATCAACCCACCGCGAGCCGCCGCGCGGAGCCTCGACAGGACATGCGCGCACTCCTAGTGTCCCGCAGCAGACGCGAACCATTCGAGCAATCCATGCGAAACGTCCTTCACCGAGCAGCCCTGCTCTGCGCCGCGCTCCTGCTTGCGGGCTGCGCCGCAGCCCCCGTCGAACGCGACCCCGCCGTCAGCCAGTCGGAAATCCGCGCCCTCGCGTCCGCCTTCGAGGGCCTGTCGCCCGCAGTCGACCCCGAAGAGGCCGCCCGCGCCGCCCGCATCGCGATCACCTATCCGCTGGAACTGCGCGCGCTCTACGAGGTTGAGGACGGCCCGGTCCTGCACAACACCAAGGTCAATGCCGGGCTGAAGCCCCGCGGTCTGTGCTGGCACTGGGCGCAGGACATGGAGCGGCGGATGCGGCAGGAAGACTTCGAGACGCTGGCGCTGCACCGCGCCGTCGCCCCGCCCCGCAACCTGTTCCGGCTGGAGCATTCCACGCTGGTGATCTCCGCCAATGGCGAGACGATGCAGGAGGGGCTCGTCCTCGATCCCTGGCGCAAGGGCGGCGTTCTCTACTGGGCGCCGGTGCCCGAGGATCCGAGCTACGATTGGCTGCCGCGCGCGGTGGTCCTGGCGAGCAAGGGCTACCGCATCCCAGACGGTGCCTCGGACACGCTTGTGCGCGTTGCGGACGGCGCGCTCTGAAATGCGATTTTTCCGCCGCACGGCGCAGATCATCGTGGCCATGCTCGCGCTTCTGTCGCTCGTGGCCTGCGCCTTGCACTTCACCAACAGCACCGCAGAGCCGCTGCCGCCGAAGGACGCGGGAACGCACCGCGTCGCCACGCACAACGTCCACTATATCTGGCTCAACCGGGCGACGGGCGCGTGGTCCGTCGGCGATTGGCAGGCCCGCGCGCCGGCGATGGACGCCGCCTTCAAGGTGATCGACGCCGACATCGTCGCCTTCCAGGAGATGGAAAGCTTCGCGGGGGGCAATTCGGACCGGGTGAACCTCGCCCGCAGCTACCTGCTGGAGAACAATCCGGATTATGCCGCCGCCGCCGTCGGCGATTGGAGGGACTTCCCGTCGACCCAACCGATCTTCTATCGCACCGACCGCTACAGGCTCGTGGATCAGGGTTGGTTCTTTTTCTCCGACACGCCGGACGTGATCTATTCGCGAACCTTCGACGGCTCCTTTCCCGCCTTCGCCTCCTGGGCGCGGTTCGCGACCCGGGCCGACGGCACGGAATTCGTCGTGATGAACGTGCATTACGAATACAAATCCGCGTCGAACCGTCTGCAATCGGCAGCCCTGACGGCAGAGCGGATCGCCCCGTTTCGCGCGGCGGGCCTGCCGGTCCTGCTGCTCGGCGATCTTAACGCCCGCACGGGCTCCGAGACGATGGGCGTTCTCGAAGGGGCGGGCCTCGCGTTCCTCGACGTGGACGGCGCGACCTACCATTTCGACCGCGGCATCAATCTCTTCGGCGCGATCGACCATATCGGCCTGTCGGGCGGCGCCGCGGCCCGGGCGGGGCCCTTCACGCTGCAGCGCAAGTTCGCGGGCGACTGGCCGTCCGATCACTACCCGGTCGTCGCCGATATCGCGCTGCCCGAGTGATCTATCTGCCGCGCCCGGCAGGACATCCGGCAGTTGCAGGCATCTCACGACTTCCCTTGTGATGGCCCCCAAGATACCGTAGCGCCGGGGACGGATTGCGGAATATCTGGGGACATACGCGTGGCGCATATCATCGTTGTCGGGAACGAAAAGGGCGGTGCAGGCAAGTCCACCGTGTCGATGCACATCGCCACAGCACTCGCACGGATGGGGCATCGGGTCGGAACGCTCGACCTCGATCTGCGCCAGCAGACCTTCGGGCGCTACATCCACAACCGCCGCGCGACGCTCGAGGCCGAGGGGCTCGACCTGCCGACGCCGCATTACATGGAACTGCCCGAGATCGACAAGGACACGCTCGCGCCCGGCGAGAACGTCTACGATCACCGACTGTCCGCCGCGGTCGCCGTCCTGGAACCGCAATCGGATTTCGTGCTGATCGACTGCCCGGGCTCGCATACCCGGCTCAGCCAGGTCGCCCATTCGCTCGCCGACACGCTGGTCACGCCGCTCAACGACAGCTTCGTCGATTTCGACCTGCTCGCGCATATCTCGTCCGACAGCGAGAAGATCCTCGGCCCCTCGGTCTATTCTGAAATGGTCTGGAATGCGCGGCAATTGCGGGCGCAGGCGGGGCTCGCCCCCATCGACTGGGTGGTGCTACGCAACCGGCTTGGCGCGCAGAACATGGTCAACAAGCAGAAGATGGAACGCGCGCTCGACCGGCTGTCCAAGCGGATCGGTTTCCGCGTCGCCCCGGGCTTTTCCGAGCGGGTCATCTTCCGCGAATTGTTCCCGCGGGGTCTGACCCTGCTCGACCTCAAGGATGTCGGTGTGAAGCAGCTCAATATCTCGAACGTCGCGGCCCGGCAGGAATTGCGCGACCTGATGAAGACCATCGCCCTGCCGGGTGTCGAGGTGGCTCTCTGATGGCCGCCCCGGGACCCACGCGCGGCGAGCTGATCTTCCGCCTCTGTTTCAGCATTGCCGGCCTCGGACTCCTGGCGGTCGCCGTCGCGGTGCGCGGCATGCCGCGCGGCGCGGCCCTGTTCGAGGTCTTCGGGATCGCCGGCGCGTTCTTCGCGGGCACCGCGATCTGGACCATCCTCAAGCTGCGCAAGCGCTGAGCGACCGGCTTTTTCAGACATTCCCGCCCGGGCGCGCCGAGGATGGCAGAACCGCAATCGACGTTTGCAATCGAGACCCGGGCATCACCGGACCGATACGCCCACCGCCCTTGCCAAGGGCCGCGAACGCGGCAACCCTGAGCGCCGCACCCCAAGACAGGAGCACCGCGATGGCAGCCCCCGTGAACAGCTTCAAGCCCGCCCTGCGCACGGGCAAGCGTCAGATCGGCCTCTGGATGGGGCTGACCGACCCATATGCCGCCGAGATCGTCGCCACGGCGGGCTTCGACTGGGTTCTGATCGACGGCGAACACGCGCCCAACGATCTGCAGGCCATCGCGCGGCAATTGCAGGTCATTGCGCCCCATACGCACCCGATCGTCCGCCTGCCCATGGGGGAGCCCTGGCTCATCAAGCAGGTGCTCGATACCGGCGCGCAGACGCTGCTCATCCCCATGGTCGACAGCGCCGAGGAAGCCCGCGCCCTCGTCCGCGCGATGCGCTATCCGCCAGAGGGTATCCGCGGCATGGGCGGCATGATGGGCCGGGCGACTGCGTTCGGGCGTGTCGCCGATTACCCCGGCACCGCGAATGACCAGATGTGCCTGATCGTGCAGATCGAAAGCGGTGCGGCGCTTTCGGCGCTGGACGAGATCCTCGCGGTCGACGGCGTGGACGCGGCTTTCGTCGGCCCGGCGGATCTGTCCGCCGATCTGGGCTATCCGGGCCGCGCCGACGCACCGGAAATGCGCAAGATCATCGCCGAGACGCTGGGCCGGATCGCCGCTTCGGGCAAGGCGGCGGGCATCATCGACACGGGCGATGCAGCACTCGAGGCGCATTTCGCCGCGGGCGCCTCCTTTGTGGCGGTGGGCGCGGATGTGAGCTTTCTGTCGCTGGGATTGCAGGCGCTCGCCCGGAAATGGCAGGTCGGTTAACGCGGTCTTAACCCAACACCCGCTTCCTTGGCGCATGCGCCCTGCCCTGATCGTCCTTTTCTGCCTGCTTCTCGGCGCCTGCAACACCGGCGGTCCGGGCTTCGCGCGGATCGCGCCGGACCGGGTGACGCAGGACGGCAGCACCTTTCTCTTTCGTCGCAACGGCCCGCTCATCGAGGCGGAGCGTATCTCGCCCGAGTTCCTGCCGCGCTTCCAGCCGGTCGCGCGCAAGGCCGGGTTGGCGGCTCAGACGCGCACCGGCTGCCCGGTCGTCTGGATCATGGGCGATCAGGCGATGATGGTCCTGGCGCTGGACTGTCCGGGCGGGCCGAAACCGCCGAAAATGCCCCGCAGCGTGCATTGGCGCTGCGATGCGCTTGGCACCTCCCGCCCGGTGGGCGAGCGGCTGGTGTCCGTCGATTTCAGCCTGTCCTGCCGGAAGGGCTGAGCCGCTTTTCGTAGAAATGGCTGCACCCGTTCTCCGCGTACTCGCCGAAGGGTCCGCATCGCGTGTAGCCCGCACGTTGGTAAATCCGTCCCGCCGCCGTCAGCAGATCGCCCGTTTCCAGCCGCAGAAGCGCGATGCCCCGGCTGCGGGCTGCGTCCTCCGCATGGGCGAGGAGCTTGGCGGCCACGCCCCGCCCGCGGGCCTCGGGATCGACGAACAGCGACTTGATCTCGCCGTACTCCGCCCCGTCCCTGAGCGCGATGGTTCCCAGCACCGCATCGCCCTCCCGCGCCGCCCAGAGCGTGATCTCCGGCGCCGCGAGCGCCTCGAAATCGAGAAAGGCATTGGTTTCGGGCGGGAACAACTCCTGCATCAGCGCATGGCTGGCGCGCAGCAATCGGGCCACGCCATCGGCATGCGGGTCGGTCGTCTCGATTCTGATCGTCATGCGCCGTCCTTTCTCAGGGCAACGAAGCGGCGCCGATAAGTCGCGTCAATCCCGCTATCCATGGTGCGATCCACCGATATCTTGTGGATAAGGCTGCCTCAGCAGCGATATACAGGCAGTTTTGTTTGACTCCACCGCCCGCCACGCCTCACTCTGCCCCTGACACGCGGAATCGGGAGCCCGAGCCTTGCGCTTTTCGAAACTGAAACTGACCGGCTTCAAAAGCTTCGTGGACCCCACGGACCTGGTGATCTCGGACGGGCTGACCGGCGTGGTCGGGCCCAATGGCTGCGGCAAGTCGAACCTTCTCGAAGCGCTGCGCTGGGTCATGGGCGAAAACCGCCCGACCGCCATGCGCGGCGGCGGCATGGAGGACGTGATCTTCGCCGGCGCCGCCTCGCGCCCCGCCCGCAACTTCGCCGAAGTGGTCCTGCAGATCGACAATTCCGAGCGCCTTGCGCCCTCGGGCTTCAATGACAGCGACCAGCTCGAGATCGTGCGCCGGATCACCCGCGACGTGGGCTCGGCCTACAAGACCAACGGCAAGGATGCGCGGGCGCGCGACGTGCAGATGCTGTTCGCCGATGCCGCCACCGGGTCGCATTCGCCCGCGCTTGTGCGGCAGGGCCAGATCTCGGAGCTGATCAACGCCAAGCCCAAGGCCCGCCGCCGCATCCTCGAGGATGCCGCCGGCATCGCGGGGCTCTACCAGCGGCGCCACGAGGCCGAGCTGAAGCTGAAGAACACGGAGGCGAACCTCGCCCGCGTCGACGACGTGATCGAAAGCCTCGCGAGCCAGCTTGCCAGCCTCGCGCGGCAGGCCAAGCAGGCGGCGCGATACCGTGCCATCGGCACCGATCTGCGGCAGGCCGAAGGGCTGCTGCTCTATCGCCGCTGGAAGGATGCCGATCTGGGGCGCGCCACCGCCGAAGAGGCGCTGCGCGGCAAGCTTGCCGCCGCGGCCCAGGCCGAACGCGCCGCCCGCAACGCGGCGAAGACGCGCGAAAGCGCGGAGGAGGCGCTGCCGCCCCTGCGCGAGGAGGAAACCGTCGCCGCCGCGATCCTGCAGCGGCTCACCGTCGAACGCGATGCGCTCAAGGATCGCAAGGCCCGCGCCGAAGAGACCATCCAGACCCTGTCACGCCGTATCGAACAACTGGTGCACGACCTCGACCGTGAAGCCGGGCTCAACCGCGATGCGGGCGAAACCATCGAGCGGCTGGAATGGGAGGCCCGTGAGCTCGCCAAGGCGGGCGACGGCTATGACGACCGGCTCGCCCGCGCCGCGGAAGAGGCCCAGGAGGCCGCGACCATCCTGCAGGAGCGCGAAAGCCTGCTGTCCGAAAAGACCGAGGACGTGGCGCGCCTCGCCGCGCGGCACCAATCGGCCCATCGCTACCTGTCCGACACCCAGAAGACGCTCGATCGGAACGTGGGCGAGGCCCGCAAGGCCAGCGCGCTCGTGACCGAGGCCGAGACGACGCTCGCCGGGGCCGCCGAGGCGCGGGGACGGGCCGAGACGAAGCTCGAGGCGGCGCAGGCCATGGCGCAGCGCGCCGAAGCGGTGCTGACCGATGCCGAAGCCGCCCGCGCGGAAACCCAGAGCCGTGAGGCCGATGCCCGCGCGGAGCGCTCAGAGGCCGAGGGCGAGATGAACGCGCTCAGCGCCGAGGTCACGGCGCTGGCCCGGCTTCTCGACCGCGACACCGCCGAGGGCGGCCAGATCCTCGACCGGCTGCAGGTGGAGCAAGGCTTCGAGAAGGCCCTTGGCGCGGCGCTCGCCGACGATCTGCGCGCACCCGAGGTGGAGGCCGACGGCCCGTCGGGCTGGGCCGTTCTGCCCGCCTATGACAGCGCGCAACCCCTGCCCGCGGGCGTGACCGCGCTGACCCAGCACGTCTCGGTGCCTGAGGTGCTGGAGCGGCGGATGAGCCAGATCGGCCTTGTCGATGCCGATGAGGGCACAGCGCTGCAAGCGGCACTGAAGCCCGGCCAGCGGCTGGTCAGCCTCGATGGCGATCTGTGGCGCTGGGACGGCTACCGCGCCTGGGCCGAGGACATGCCGTCCGCCGCCGCCCTGCGGCTCGAGCAGTTGAACCGTCTGGAAACGCTGAAGCAGGAAAGCGCGCGGGCGGGCTCGCGCCTCGATGGCGCAGCACAGGCGCATGAGACGCTGAAGGCGCGGCTCGTGGAACTGACGCGCGCCGACAAGGAAGCCCGCGAAGCCCGCCGCAGCGCCGACCAGGCGGTGACGGAGGCCTCCCGCGCACTCAGCCGCGCCGAGGCGGAACGCGACATGGCTGAAGGCAAGCTCGAAAGCGCGCGTCTTGCGGTGGCGCGCCACGAGGACGAGGCGCAAGCCGCCCGGGCCCAGGTGGCCGAAGCCGAACGTGCCGTAGCCCAGCTGGGCGATCTCGGCACCGCTCGCGCCGAGGTCGAGGACATCAAGCTGACCGTCGAGGCCGCGCGCATGACGATGATGGCCAAGCGCTCCAACCACGACGAGATCCGCCGCGAGGGCGACGCACGACGCGCCCGGGCGCAGCAGGTGACGAAGGAGCTTTCCGGCTGGCGTCACCGGCTCGAGACCGCAAAGGGCCGCAACAGCGAACTGGTGGCCCGGAAGGAGACCGCCGAGGCCGAGCTTGCCGAGGCGCAGGACCTGCCCGCCGCCCTCGATGCCGATGCCGCCCGGCTGGACGCGTCGATCGCCACGGCAGAGACCCGTGGCAAGGCCGCAAGCGACGCCCGCGCCAGCGCCGAGACCGCCCTGCGGGAAGCCGTCGCCGCCGAGCGCGACGCCGAGCGCACGGCCTCGGAGGCGCGCGAAGCCCGCGCCGCCGCCGAAGCCCGGGCAGAGGCCGCCCGCGACGCCGTCACCGCAGCCGCCGAGCGCATCTCCGAGGAGCAGGAAACGACCCCCGCCAAGCTGCTCGAGCGGCTGGAGGTCGACCCCGAGGCGATGCCGCGCGCCGACGAGGTCGAGGCCAAGGTCAACGCGCTCAAGCGTCAGCGCGACGCGCTTGGTGCGGTGAACCTGCGCGCCGAAGAGGATGCCCGCGAGGTGCAGGAGGAACACGACCTCCTCGTCTCGGAAAAGACCGATCTGGAGGAGGCGGTGAAGACGCTGCGATCCGGCATCGCCTCGCTCAACCGCGAAGGGCGCGAACGGCTGCTGACTGCCTTCGAGCAGGTGAACGCCAATTTCTCGCTGCTCTTCACACATCTCTTCAACGGCGGCGAGGCGAACCTCGTCATGGTCGAAAGCGACGATCCGCTGGAAGCGGGGCTCGAGATCATGTGCCAGCCCCCGGGCAAGAAGCTCTCGACCCTGTCGCTGCTGTCGGGCGGAGAGCAGACCCTGACCGCGCTGGCGCTGATCTTCGCGGTCTTCCTCGCCAACCCCGCACCGATCTGCGTGCTCGATGAGGTTGACGCACCGCTCGACGATGCCAACGTGACCCGCTTCTGCGACATGCTCGACGAGATGTGCCGCCGCACGAACACCCGGTTCCTGATCATCACCCACCACGCGGTGACGATGGCGCGGATGGACCGGCTCTTCGGTGTGACGATGCAGGAGCAGGGCGTGAGCCAGCTCGTGTCCGTCGATCTCAAGAAGGCCGAGAAGATGGTCGCCTGAGGCGATCATCGGCACCGCTCCACGCGTCATTGACCAAGTTGTGCCTCTGTGGCGCCGTCGCGACACATCCCGGCGTAAGCAGGTGATGGCATGGGAACGAGAAAGACTATCGAAAGTGGATGTTCGTCCTCGCCATGGCAGCACTATGCGTGACGATTATCCGGCTCTGGCGCGGCCAATATGCTGAGAAACAATGACCCGGCAGAGCTGCAACTCTGCCGGGTCTTTCATGAGATGATCATGCGAACGAAGGACTATCGAGACCTCAAACGATACCTGGAGTCTTACGGTCCGGCAAAACACCCGGAACGCTGGCCCTATAAGCGGTTCAACAGCGCCCGCGTCGGCCAGGCATCCGCCGGCAAGCCCAGCTCGCGCTGCACGTCCCGCACCGCCGCGCGGGTGCCCGCGCCCAATATGCCGTCCGCCCCGCCCACGTCGTAGCCGCGCGCCTGCAGCCTCTCCTGCAGCGCGACCATCTCGTCGCCCGACAGGCCCGGCGACGGGCTGCCGGCCTCGTAGATCGGCGCGCCTTCGAGACGGGTCGCGAAATAGGCCGCGGTCATCACGTAGGTGAAACTCTGGTTCCACTCGAAATAGACGCGGAAATTCGGGTAGGCGATGAAGGCGGGCCCGTTCCGGCCCTGCGGGATGACGATCGAGGCGCCCGGCCCCGACCCATCAAAGCCGCCATCGCGCGGCTCGACGCCCATCGCCGCCCAGTCCGCCACGCTTTTCTCGGTCTCGAGCCCGGCCTCGTACCAGTCGAAATCTTCGGGCAGGCGCACTTCCTCGATCCACGCTTCGCCGGGCCGCCAGCCCAAATCGGCCAGCATCGCCGCGCCCGACATCAGCGCATCTTGCGCGGAGGTCTTCAGATCGACTCGCCCGTCACCATCGCCGTCGCGGCCATTCTCGAGGATATCCTCGGGCAGCATCTGCACCATCCCGATCTCTCCGGCCCAGGCGCCGGTGGTGCGCGCCGGATCGAACGCGCCTTGCGCGAACAGCTCCATCGCGGCGAAGACCTGCGGGCGGAAGATCTCGGGCCGGCGGCAATCATGCGCCAGCGTGACCAGCGCATCGGCGGTGTTGAAATCGCCCTGGAACGCGCCGTAATCGGTCTCGAACGCCCAGAACGCCAGAAGCACCCCGCGGGAAATGCCGTATTCGGCCTCGATCCGGTCGAAGATCGCGTCGTATTGACGGGCGAGGTCAAGCCCGCGCTCCAGCCGGTTCTGGCTGATGAGCTTACGCGAAAACTCCAGAAACGGTGCCTGGAAGAAACCCTGCTGACGGTCGCGGTTCAGCACGGCCCGGCTTTGCTGCACGGATGCGAGGAACCGGTCCGCCGTGGCGGGCGCGATGCCGCGGTCCAGAGCCTCGGCCTTCAATCCGGCAAGGAAGTCGGAAAACGACCCGCCGCAGGGCGTCTCGGCATGGGCGCAGGACGCGGTGAGGGCAAGGGCGACGGCAAGGGCGCGCAGCATGTCTGGCTCCTGTTCTATTTGGGTCGCGGGACGCTAACAGCGCCTAAGCGGAGAGAAAAGTAGGCGATAATCCGAGCAGAAAACGCCAAAACGAAATTAACCCTAGGTTGCCGGCCGGTTTTCCCCGATATTGTCGCAACCCGCTGCAGGGTCGAGCTCGCATGAACATCCTGATCGTCGAAAGCAATCCAGACCTCGGTCTCCTCTGGCAAAGCCATGTGGAGCGTCTCGGCATGTCGGTCACCCGTACCGAAAGCCAGTCGGGGGCGGCGCAGGCCATCCAGACCGAGCATTTCGATCTGATCGTGCTGAACCTGCTTCTGGAGGATGGCAGCGCCTTCGCCGTCGCCGATTTCGCCAGCTACCGCCAGCCCCAGTGCAAGGTCATCTTCGTCAGCCGGTCGAGCTTCTTCTCGGACGGGTCGATCTTCAACCTGTGCGCCAATGCCTGCGCGTTCCTGCCCGCGGGCACGGCGCCCGAAGACCTCGCGGCGATGGCCGAGCATTACGCGTCGGAGCCCGGCGGCACGCGCTGAGCCGGTCGCTCAGGCGGCGCGCAGGCGCTCCCGGCCATGCGGCGCTTCAAGGTCGAGAACCGGCCCGACGGGCACGATCCGATGCGGATTGATGGATTCGTGGCTGTAATGGTAATGCCGCGAGATATGCCCGAAATCGACCGTGTCGGCGACGCCCGGCCATTGGTACAGCTCACGCAGATAGCCCCAGAGGTTCGGGAAATCGACGATCCGGCTGCGGTTGCACTTGAAGTGGCCGTGATAGACGAGGTCGAAGCGGATGAGCGTGGTGAAGAGCCGCCAATCCGCCTCGGTGATGCGGTCGCCCATCAGGTAGCGATGCGAGCCCAGCCGTTCCTCCAGCCAGTCGAGCGAGGCGAAGAGCGGCTTGACCGCGTCCTCGTAAGCCTCCTGCGTGGTGGCGAAACCCGCCTTGTAGACGCCGTTGTTCACCGTGTCGTAGATCCGCGCATTGACCGGCTCGATCGCCCTGCGCAGGCCCTCGGGCCAGTAATCCGCGCGGTTGCCGGTCAGCCCGTCGAAGGCGGAATTGAGCATGCGGATGATCTCGGCCGATTCGTTCGACACGATGGTCTCGCGCTGCTTGTCCCACAGGATCGGTACGGTCACCCGGCCGGAAATGCCGGGGTCGGCCTTGAGGTAGATGTCGCGCGCGAATGGCAGCCCGTAGAGTTGGTCGCCGGTGGCGCCGGGGAAATCCGCATCGAAGCTCCAGCCGTCGGACATCATGTCGGGATGCACCACCGACACGCCGATATGCGCCTCGAGATCCTTGAGCTTGAGGAAGATGAGCGCACGATGCGCCCAGGGGCAGGCCAGGCTGACATAGAGGTGGTAGCGCCCGCTTTCCGCGGGAAACCCGCCCTCGCCCGAGGGCCCCGCCGCGCCATCGGCGGTGATCCAGTTGCGGAATGCGGTCTCGGAGCGGACGAATTTTCCGCCGGTCTTCGAAGTGTCGTACCAGGTGTCGTGCCAGACGCCGTCAACAAGCTGACCCATCGGATCCTCCTTGGTTGCTTGCCCTGATACCTAAGCGCATCCGGTCGCGGGTCCATCCCGGCTCACCGCGCGTCCGCCCTGCGCCCCTGCACAGAGGCCCGCAACAAGGCGCCCGCCCTCACGATCGGACCGGAAATACCTCCGGAGAGCGCGAGAGGCTGGCCTCTCGCACGCCGCGGCCCGGCTCGATGCCGGGCCGCGGCGTCACTTGCGCCAATGGAACGGCACGATGATCAACGCCCCGATGGAGGCGGCGATGGCGTTCCAGCCCTGCCGTCCGAAGCCCACGCCGAACATGATCGAGACGAAATAGAACAGGAACGCGCCACCGATGCAGATGATCACGCTTTGCAGGATGCCGTTATGGGTGAAGCCGGTCTTTTCCGAGGCGACGCCGACCAGCGCCGCGATGATGACCGTGCCGATGAGTGTGGGCAGCATTACGATCCCTTTCCAAGGCGGGTGCCGGGCGGCAGGTCGAAGCCCCTCAGGAAGGCCTCCGCATCCTGCGCCGAGCGGCCGGGCTTCTGCGCCCGGGTGATCTCGACCGCGCCCTCGCCGCAGGCGACGCGGAAGCCATCCGCCAGAACCTCGCCGGGCGAACCGGCGCCCTCGGCGAGGCGCGATCCCAGAAGCTTCAGGCGGACATCGCCCACCTCGGTCCAGGCGCCGGGCCAGGGCGACAGTCCCCGGATGTGCCGGTCCACGATGCGGGCCGGGCGGGACCAGTGGATGCGCGCCTCGGCCTTGTCGATCTTCTCGGCATAGGTCACGCCCTCCGCCGATTGCGGCTCGGGCGTCAGGCTCGGCAGCTTCATCAGCGCCTCGGTGATCATCCGCGCGCCCATCTCCGACAGCCGTGTCTCGAGGCTGCCCACGGTCTCCTCGGGTTCGATATCGGTGGCCTCGGCCATCAGCACCGGCCCGGTATCGAGCCCGGCCTCCATCTGCATGATGGCGATCCCGGTCTGCGGGTCCCCGGCCATGATGGCGCGATGAATGGGCGCCGCACCGCGCCAGCGCGGCAGGAGCGAGGCATGGATGTTGATGCAGCCGAAGCGCGGCGCGTCGAGGACGGGCTGCGGCAGGATCAGCCCGTAGGCCACGACCACCGCCGCATCCGCTTGAAGCGCCGCAAACTCCGCCTGCGCCTCGGGCGTGCGCAGCGAGGTGGGATGCCGGACGGCCAGGCCCAGCGCCTCGGCGCGGGCATGGACGGGCGTCGGGCGATCCTTCTTGCCCCGGCCCGCGGGACGGGGCGGCTGGCAATAGACCGCCGCGATGTCGTGGCCGGCCGCGACCAGCGCATCCAGAACCGGCACCGAGAAGGCGGGCGTGCCCATGAAGATCAGGCGCATGGAACCTCCGATTGATCCTTGCGCCATGGTCCTAGCCCGCGCGGCCCCTGCTGGGAAGGGCCGCGCGTCCGCTTGCGCCTAGGTCTTGTACTTCTTGATCTGGCCGGACTTGAGCTTGGCGCTGTAATTGGCCAGCTCCCGCTTCACGATCGGCATCAGGAAATAGAGCCCCAGCACGTTGACCACCGCCATGGCGAAGATCGCCGCGTCCGAGAAGTCGATGACCGGGCCGAGATTGGCCGAGGCGCCGATGATCACGAACAGACAGAAGATCACCTTGAAGACGACCTCCTTGGACTTCCCCTCGCCGAAGAGGAAGGTCCAGGCCTTCAGCCCGTAATAGGACCAGCTCAGCATCGTCGAGAAGGCAAAGAGGATCACCGCCAGCGCGAGGATGTACTTGAAGCCGTCGATCTCGGACGAGAAGGCCGCGGAGGTCAGCGACACGCCGGTATTGCCGTCTATGGTCTGCACCGCGTTGCCGGCTTCGGTCAGCACGTAGAGCCCGGTTTCCGGATCGGAGATCAGTTGCCCGGTGATGATGATCACCAGCGCCGTCATGGTGCAGACGACGACCGTGTCGATGAAGGGCTCCAGAAGCGACACGAAGCCCTCGGTGATCGGCTCCTTGGTGCGCACCGCCGAGTGGGCGATGGCCGCCGAGCCGACGCCCGCCTCGTTCGAGAAGGCCGCGCGCCGGAAGCCCTGGATCAGGGCGCCGACGAAGCCGCCCGCCACGCCGAGCCCGGTGAAGGCGCCTTCGAAGATCTGGCCGAAGGCCCAGCCGATCTGGTCGGCGTTCATCAGGATGATAATGATCGCCGTGCCCACGTAGAGGACGCCCATGAAGGGCACGACCTTCTCGGTCACCCGGGCGATGGATTTCAGACCGCCCACGATCACCGCGAAGACGATGGCGGCGAAGATAACGCCGGTGATCCAGCCCGGATAATCCCCAAACACCCCCGCCAGCTGCTGATGCGCTTGGTTGGCCTGGAACATGTTGCCGCCGCCCAGCGCGCCGAAGATGCAGAAGACCGAGAAGAGTACCGCGAGGATGCCGCCGCCGGGCAGTCCGCGTTCGGCGAAGCCGCGTGTGAGGTAGTACATCGGACCGCCCGAGACGGTGCCGTCGGGATATTCGTTGCGGTACTTCACCCCGAGCGTACATTCGGTGAACTTCGACGCCATGCCCATGAGGCCCGCGAGGATCATCCAGAAGGTGGCGCCGGGGCCGCCGATACCGATGGCGACCGCCACGCCCGCGATGTTGCCAAGGCCCACCGTGCCCGACAGCGCCGTGGCCAGCGCCTGGAAATGGCTGACCTCACCGGCATCGTTCGGGTCGGAATAATCGCCCTTCACCAGCGCGATGGCATGGCCCGACCAGCGCAGCTGCACGAAGCCGAAATAGAAGGTGAAGACGGTCGCCGCGATGACCAGCCAGCCTACGATCCAGGGAAAACTCGTGCCGGGGAAATTGGAGAAGATCAGGCTGACGAACCAGCCGGTGGAATTTGCGAAAATCGCGTTCACGGTCTCGTCGATGCCCTGGGCCTGTGCGGGCACCGCAAGGGCCAGCAGGGCCATGACCGCGAGAAGAAAGCGGGAATGTGTCATGTGCGAAATCCTCACGGGACGATGGTGCAGGGAATGGTGGCGATCTGGATGAGGGTCGCCGCCGTTGAACCGAACAGCCGCGCCGCGAGGCCGCCGCTGCCGTCGCGCCCGACGATGATCTGATCGGCGCCCTTCTCCTTGGCGACGCGGGCCAGGATCTCGGCGGAATGGCCGTACTGGATGACCGGCTCGATCTTGAGACCGCTGGCCGAGACGCGCTCGAGCGCGGGTTTGAGGACGGCGCTTTCGGCGCGGGCCATCTCGTCCTTGCGGCGCGCATGCCGCTCGGCCAGCTCTTCCTGCGTCAGGAAGGAATAGGGCGACCATTCGAGCACGTGGACCAGAATGATCGAGGTGTCATGCGACTTGGCCAACGCCACCGCGTGGTCAAGCGCGCGGTCGGACGGCTCAGAGCCATCATAACCGACAAGGACGGGTCCGGGCATGTGTGAACTCCCTGTTGGATGCCTGAGACCCGCGAGCGTAGGCGCATCGTCGGCCGCTCCAAAACGAATTGTTTCAAATCGACACTATTTCCCGGGCGGTCCCGTCCTCGAGGGCAAAAGCCCGCCGCCCGGACAGGCGCACGGGCACAAGCGGGCGGCCATAGCCCGCGCCGCCATCGAGATTAAGCCGGTTGCCGTAATGGCGGGGTGTCTCGAGCGCGGTATGTCCATGCACGATGAGCTTGCCGTGATCGCGCGCGTCCGACAGGAACGGGTCGCGGATCCAGATCAGGTCGCGCTTGACCTGATCGCGCAAGGGAACCCCGGGCCGGATTCCCGCATGGCAGAAGAACTGCGCGTCGGTTTCATGACTGAGCCGGAGGTCGCGCAGAAAATCAAGATGGGTGTCCGGCATCGCAGCGCGCAGCTCCGCATGGATGTCGGCATCCGGGCGGCGAGGATCAGGATCGATCCCGTAGGAGGCCGCCGTCTCCCGCCCGCCCACATTGGGCGAGAGCCAGAAGGCCGGATCCCGGAGGGTGGGCGGCGGGCCCGTCACGAAATCATGCAGAAGGTCGTCGTGATTGCCCAACAGGAAGGTCCAGTTCTCGCCCGCCGCGCGGCCAGCGGCGAGCCGGTCGAGCACGCCGCGGCTGTCCGGGCCCCGGTCGGTGTAATCGCCGAGAAAGACCACCGGCGCGCCCGGATCCGCCGCGGCAATCGCCTCAAGCGCACGATCGAGCTGGTCCGCCTGTCCGTGAATATCCCCGATCGCGTAGATCATTCGGCTCTCCCCTTGTTCCGAGCCTGCACGCCCCGGCGGAAAAGAAAAGGCCGCGGGGGCGACCCGCGGCCTCGATGTCTTTGCGGAAAGTCAGTGCGCGGGCGTCACGCTACGTCGAATTCCAGCGGCTTCACCTGCTGGAACATGCCCGTCTCGTGCAGTTCCTTCACGACCTTGTCGTCGATCCGGTCATCGACATACAGCAGCGCGATCGCCTCGCCATGCGCAGCGGCCCTGCCCAGCGTGAAGTTCGCGATGTTGACGCCGTTCCGGCCCATGGTCATGCCGAGCGTGCCGATGATGCCCGGCACGTCCTCGTTGGTGGTGTAGACCATGTGGCGGCCGATCTCGGCGTCGATATTGATGCCCTTGATCTGGATGAAGCGCGGCTTGCCGTCCGAGAAGACGGTGCCCGCGATGGAGCGCTCGCGCTTCTCGGTCTTCACAGTCACCTTGATGTAGCCCTCGAAAGCGCCGGACTTGCCCTGGTTCGTGGTCGACAGCTTGATGCCGCGCTCCTTGGCGATGAGCGGCGCGGAGACCATGTTCACCTCGGGATTCACGCGCTTCATGATGCCCGCGATCAGGCTGCAATTCAGCGCCTCGAGGTTCATCTCGGCGACCGAGCCGTCATAGAGGATGTTGATCGCCTTGATCGGCTCGTCGGTCATCTGCCCGATGAAGGCACCGAGGTGATCGGCCAACTTGATCCAGGGACCCATGACGCGGGCTTCCTCGGCGGTCACGGAAGGCATGTTAAGCGCGTTGCTCACCGCGCCGGTCAGCAGGTAATCGGCCATCTGCTCGGCCACCTGCAGCGCCACGTTTTCCTGCGCTTCGGTGGTGGCGGCCCCCAGATGCGGCGTGCAGACCACGTTCGGCAGACCGAAGAGCGGGTTCTCGGTGGCGGGCTCCTCGGCGAAGACGTCGAAGGCCGCGCCGGCCACGTGACCCGACTTCAGAAGGTCCGCCAGCGCGGCCTCGTCAACCAGTCCACCGCGGGCGCAGTTGATGATCCGCACGCCCTTCTTGGTCTTTTCGAGGTTCTCGCGCGACAGGATGTTGCGGGTCTGGTCGGTCAGCGGCACGTGCAGGGTGATGAAGTCCGCGCGCGCCAGAAGGTCAGCCAGTTCGACCTTCTCAACGCCCATCTTGGCGGCTTTCTCCTCGCTCAGGAACGGGTCATAGGCCACGACCTTCATCTTGAGGCCGCGCGCCCGGTCGCAGACGATGCCGCCGATATTGCCCGCGCCGATCACGCCCAGCGTCTTGCCGGTCAGCTCGACGCCCATGAACTTGGACTTTTCCCACTTGCCCGCATGGGTCGAGGCCGAAGCTTCGGGAATCTGGCGCGCCACGGCGAACATCATCGCGATGGCGTGCTCGGCGGTGGTGATCATGTTGCCGAAGGGCGTGTTCATGACGATGACGCCCTTCTTCGAGGCGGCGTCCTTGTCGATATTGTCGGTGCCGATCCCGGCCCGGCCGATGACCTTCAGGTTCGGCGCGTTCTCGAGGATTTTCGGCGTGACCTTGGTGGCCGAGCGGATCGCGAGGCCGTCATACTTGCCGATCACCTCGGCGAGCTTGTCCTTGTCCTTGCCGAGATCGGGCTGGAAGTCGACCTCGATGCCGCGGTCGCGGAAGATCTGGACGGCGGCGTCCGACAGCTTGTCGGAAATGAGTACCTTGGGAGCCATGTGTCTGGTCCTTTGAATGGAAGGAAATGGGATCGGCCGCGCCCGACGCCCGAGAATTTTCGAATAATTCTCGGGCGAAATCTTCACGAAGATTTCGGGCCCGGCGGGGGTGTCGCTCAGGCGGCTTCGGCCTGCGCAGCCATCTCGGCATGATAGGCCCAGTCGAGCCACGGCAGCATCGCCTCGATATCCGCCGTCTCGACCGTGCCGCCGCACCAGATGCGCAGCCCTGCCGGGGCATCGCGGTAGGAGCCCACGTCGAGCGCCACGCCCTCGGCCTCGAGCCGCTTCTGCACGGCCTTGGCGAAGGCCGCCGGGTCGGCGATGGCCGGGTCGGTGAACTTCAGGCACACGGAGGTGTTCGAGCGCGTCGCGGGATCGGTGGCGAGGTTGTCGATCCAGTCATGGGCGTCGCAGAAATCCCAGACCGCCTTGGCGTTGGCATCCGCCCGAGCCATCATGCCCATGAGCCCGCCCACGGAGCGCGCCCAGTCGAGCGCCACGAGGTAATCCTCGACCGCGAGCATCGACGGCGTGTTGATCGTCTCGCCCACGAAGATGCCCTCGATCAGCTCGCCGCCCTTGGTCAGGCGGAAGATCTTCGGCAGCGGCCAGGCGGGCGTGTAGCTTTCGAGCCGCGCGACGGCGCGCGGGCTGAGGATCAGGATGCCATGCGCGGCCTCCCCGCCCAGCACCTTCTGCCAAGAGAAGGTGGTCACGTCGAGCTTGTCCCAGGGCAGGTCCTGCGCGAAGGCCGCCGAGGTCGCATCGCACAGCGTCAGGCCCTTGCGATCCGCCGGGATCGCGTCGCCCGAGGGCATGCGCACGCCGGAGGTGGTGCCGTTCCACGTAAAGCAGACGTCGTGGTCGTAATCGAGCGCCGCCATGTCGACGATCTCGCCGTATTCGGCGGTGTGGACCTGGTGTTCGATCTTCAGCTGCTTGACCGCGTCGGTGACCCAGCCCGCGCCGAAGCTTTCCCAGGCGACCATTTCTGCCGGACGTTCGCCCAGCATGGTCCACATCGCCATCTCGTAGGCCCCGGTATCCGAGGCGGGCACGATGCCGATCCTGTAATCGTCGGGAATGCCCAGAAGCTCGCGCGTGCCGTCGATGGCCGCTTTCAGCTTGTCCTTGCCGACCTTGGCGCGGTGGGACCGGCCGAGGGCCGCATCGGACAGCTTGTCGAGGGAGAATCCGGGGATCTTGGCGCAAGGGCCGGAGGAAAAACGCGGGTTTTCCGGCCGCGTTGCCGGTTTCGTGGTGCTCATGATGGCTAACCTTCCAGATAGTCGCCCTTCGTTGGGGAAGGGTGTCCCACCGCGGCATGTACTGCTCTGCCGATGCTCCGGCAAGTGGGGAAATGGTCCTAGGGTCGATTTCCGGCGCCACAGCGGCCACGGCGACAGAGCGCCGCATCGCCGGGTTGCGGTCTGGCGGTCCGGTCGCGTGGAGCCCGCGGGCCGTCCCGCATGGGTGGACGCGCACCGGAACGAAGCCCCGGATGCGGCCTCGCGATGCGCGGCAGGGCGGGGATTCGCTGCGCCCTTCCCCTCGGACGCCCGCCAATCTATATGCCCCGCATCCGACAAGAGGCCCCTTCATGACCCAGATCGTCACGCTCCTGAGCAACCCCGCCGATCCCGCCCTCGACCCCGCCGCGGCGGAGGCGCTGCGCAATGCCTGGGGCGGCGGCGATCTGCAATGGCTGGCGCCCGACGAGGCCTGCGAGTTCGCCGTCGAGTCGGTGCCCGGCAATGCCTCCATGGTGCGCATCGACATGGCCGCGCTCGGCATCGACATGGTGATCCAGCCCGCCGCAGGTCGCCGCAAGCGGATGCTGCTGGCGGATATGGATTCGACGATGATCGAACAGGAATGCATCGACGAGCTGGCCGAGGTCGCGGGCGTCGGCGCGCATGTGAAGGACATCACCGCGCGCGCCATGAACGGCGAGCTGGATTTCGAGGGCGCGCTGACGGAACGCGTGGCCCTTCTGAAAGGCCTCGATGCGGGTGTGATCGACACGGTGCTGCGCACCCGAATCACCTACATGCCGGGTGGGCGCACTCTGATTGCCACGATGAAGGCCCATGGCGGGCATGCGGTGCTGGTCTCGGGCGGGTTCACCGCCTTCACGCAATCGGTGGCGGGCGCGCTCGGCTTCGATGAGCATCGCGCCAACACGCTTCTGACCGCGGACGGCGTCCTGACCGGCGAGGTCGCGCGCCCGATCCTCGGACGACAGGCCAAGGTCGAGGCGCTGGAGGAGATCACCGCCCGGCTCGGGATCGGGGCCGGCGACGTGATCGCGGTGGGAGACGGCGCGAACGACCTCGGCATGCTCGGCCGCGCCGGCACCGGCGTCGCGCTCCATGCCAAGCCGTCGGTGCAGAAAGAGGCGCAGCATTGCGTCAATCACGGCGACCTGACCGCGCTGCTTTACATCCAGGGCTACGCCAAGACGGATTTCGTGACCGGCTGACGCCCTGAACCGGAGGCGGGAGGGTCTTACGCGCCCAAGAGCGGCGCGGGCCGGATGCCGCCGGTCACGGTCCCGCGCCGATTGCGGATCTCAGGGCTCAGAAACCGCTTCACATCCGGGTGCGCGGGGTCGAGCACGCCCATCCGAACGAGGATCGCCGTGATCGCGCATTCCGACGCGCGGGTCGCGCCGTCGGCGATCTTCACCGCCAGGCCGACGCCCCGGTCTGGCAGGATCGCCACGAAAAAGCCCTCCGCCCCGGTCTTCAGCGCCACCGGCTCGGACGCCGCGCGCATCAGGAGCGTGCAGGCGCGGCCCTCGCCCGCCACGAGCCCCGGATGCGCGATCATCGCATCACGGAGCCGGACAGCCGCGCGGGACAGCGTGTCGTTCCGGTGATGGGCCGTGGCGAACCAGGACATGGCCCGGGCCATGGCGGCCATGGTCGTGGCGAAGTTCGGGGCGGAGCAGCCGTCGATGCCGTATCCGGGGCTCGGCTGACCGGTCACCGTCTCGAAGGCTTCGCGGCAGGCCATCTGCACCGGGTGGTCGGGCGCATGGTATTCCGGCCCGCTGCCGAGATGCGCGTTCAGCGTCAGGAAACCCGCATGCTTGCCGGAGCAATTGTTGTGCACCTGGCAAGGCGCCTCGTCGGCCTTGAGCATGCGGTGCCGCTCGTCCCGATCCCGGCTCGGCTGGGGGCCGCAGCGCAGCGCGTCGTCGTCAAGCTCCAGCGTCGAAAGCCAGGCGCGCACCGCCGCCACGTGAACCGGCGCGCCGCTGTGGCTGGCACAGGCCAGCGCGAGGTGCTCCGGGATCAGGCTGCGGGCATCCGCCGCACCCGAGGTCAGCAGCGGCAGACCCTGGATCATCTTGGCCGAGGAGCGCGGCAGGATTAGCGCCTCTGCATCCCCGAACACCTCCACGGGCACCCCATCCGGACCCGCAACCACCGCATGGCCGTAATGCACCGACTCGGCCATCGGTCCACGCCAGATTTCACACAGACGGGCAGCTTGGAGACTCATGCGGGGCGTTCCTCACGACTTGGCGATAATCTGCCGACGGGGCTTTTCGCGCTCGGCAAAATCGGGCTAGTGTCCCGTCCGATGACGGGGGTCAACCGGGGTAGATAAACCGGAGCCGCCTTGGCACAACCCGTGATATTGAGAGTCAGGTCTCGTGGAGTTTCAGGCGATGAAATCTGTAGTTGCAAGCAGCCTCTTGGCGGCATGTCTCGCTTTCGGCGCGCCCGCCCAAGCGCAGGAGGAAAGCACGAACCGTGTCGACGCGATGACCGACTGGTCGGTCTTCGAAGGCACCGATCCGCGCGAATGCTGGGCCGTCACCACCTACAAGGAAAGCGTGAACACCCGCGACGGCCGTGTCGTCGCCGTGACCCGCGGCGAGATCCTTCTGATGGTGTTCTTCCGCCCCGAAGCCAGCGTTTCGGGCCAGGTCGCCTTTACCGGCGGGTATCCCTTCGCGGACGGCTCGACGGTCAACGTGAATATCAGCGGCACCGAGTTCGAGCTGTTCACCGAGGGCGAATGGGCCTGGCCCGCGACGCCGCAGGACGATGCCCGCCTCGTGACCGCGATGAAGCGCGGCGCGGATGCGGTCGTGACCGCGCGGTCCTCGCGCGGGACGCAGACCAAGGACACCTTCTCGCTGCTGGGCTTCACCGCCGCGGTCGAGGATGCGGAGCGGCGCTGCACGAGCTGACGCCGGGCCGGTCTCGCTGGCATGACAACTAAGCCTTACGGCGCGCCCGGGCGGCAGGCCGCTGCCCGCGCGCGCTTTTCCTTTTGGAATCGCCCTGCACTTCCTATATGCACCCCACTTTCACAGGATTTCAGGCGGCCCGTGCCGCCCCGGAGCGCCCGACATGACCGCGAATGCACCGATCACCCAGGACCTCGTGACCATCCCGCGCAAGGCGGAGGAGGGTCTGCCGAACATCATCGGCCTGACCCGCGAGGCCCTCAAGGCCGCGCTGACCGAGATGGGCACGCCCGAGAAACAGGTGAAGATGCGCGTGAACCAGGTCTGGGCCTGGCTTTACCATTGGGGCGTGCGCGACTTCGACGCGATGACCAACCTCTCCAAGGAGTATCGCGAGCGCCTCAAGGCCAGCTTCGAGATTCGCCTGCCCGAGGTCGTCTCCAAGACCGTCTCGATGGATGGCACGCGCAAATACCTCGTCCGCATCGCGGGCGGCCACGAGGTCGAGGTGGTCTATATCCCCGAGGCCGATCGCGGCACGCTCTGCATATCCAGCCAAGTGGGCTGCACGCTGACCTGCTCGTTCTGCCATACCGGCACGCAGAAGCTGGTGCGCAACCTGACCGCCGGTGAAATCGTCGGCCAGATCATGGTGGCGCGCGACGATCTCGGCGAGTGGCCCGAACAGGGCGCGCCCAAGAACGAGACGCGGCTTCTGTCCAACGTCGTGCTGATGGGCATGGGCGAGCCGCTCTACAATTTCGACAACGTGCGGGACGCGATGAAGATCGCAATGGACGGCGAGGGCATCTCGCTGTCGCGGCGCCGCATCACGCTGTCCACGTCGGGCGTCGTGCCCGAGATCGCCAAGACCGCCGAGGAAATCGGGTGTCTTTTGGCAGTGTCCTTCCACGCCACCACCGACGAGGTGCGCGACAAGCTGGTGCCGATCAACAAGCGCTGGAACATCGAGACGCTTCTGGGCGCGCTCAGGGAATATCCGCGCCTGTCCAATTCCGAACGGATCACGTTCGAATATGTGATGCTGAAGGACGTGAACGACAGCGACGCCGATGCGCGGCGGCTGGTGAAGCTGATCGCGGGCATTCCCGCCAAGATCAACCTCATCCCCTTCAACGAATGGCCCGGCGCGCCCTACGAGCGCTCGGACTGGAGCCGGATCGAGGCCTTCGCGGATATCATCTACAAGGCGGGCTATGCCTCGCCGATCCGCACGCCGCGGGGCGAGGATATCATGGCCGCCTGCGGTCAGCTCAAATCCGCGACCGAACGCGCCCGCAAGAGCCGCCGCGAGATCGAGGCCGAAGCCGCCCGCGGCTGAGGCTGAGGTTGAGGCTCATGCTGCCGCCGCGGCTCACTCCGCGGCGATCACACCTTGCTGTCGCGCCGCCTCGAGCCGCCAATGCGGCAGACGGATGCGCGCGACCGTATGGGTGGCGTCCGCGTCGATTTCGAACGCGCCGCCATGCAGTTCCACGAGCTTGCGGGTCAGGGGCAGGCCAAGGCCAAGCCCGCCGCGAGCATCGCGCCGGTCGATGGCCGTGCCCACCACGAAGGGTTTGTACAGCTCCGCCAGGTCCACCTCCGGCGCCAGCGTGCCGTTGTCGCGGACGATGATCTCGAGGTTGCCCTCCGCATCCTGCGCGGTCTCCAGCACCATGTCCGACCCGCCATGCACGATCGCGTTCAGCGACAGCGCCGCCAGCGCCAGCTTGAGCTGATCCGGATCGGCCTGCACCGGGCCGTCATATCCCAGATGTCCCAGCGATATTCGCCGGTCGGCGCCCTCGGCGGTCGGGACATGCATCGCGACCACGTCTTCGACAAGCGCGCGCAGCGCAACCGGGCGGTCGTTCAGGCGCAATTCACCAGTCTGGGCGTCCGAGAAGGTGATGACCGCATCGATCAGCTTGGCAAGGTTCTCCGAGGCCCGGATCGCCGCGTCCGCAAGCCGCGCCTCGAGCGGGCCGTCGATGCGCGCGTGCAGCATCCGCAGGCTGCCCAGCGCCACGGTCAGAGGCGTGCGCAATTCGTGGCTGATGAGATTGAAGAAACCGGCCTGGCTGATATCGGGCTCTTGCGGCGCCTTGGCCAGCGGCGCGGCCTCGAGGGCGGCGACGACGGCGCGCCCGAGCGCCCGCAACGTCGCAAGCTGCGCCTCGTCCGGCATCTCGTGCGGCTTGAGGTCGAGCGCGCAGAGGCTGCCGAAACGGTACCCGCTCGACAGAACCAGCGGCGCGCCTGCGTAGAAGCGCGCGCCGGGGCTGCCCGGCACGACCATCGGATGGTTCCGGAACCGCGGGTCCTTCGTCATGTCCGGCACCACCATCACGTTGTCGGACATGATCGCGTAGGTGCAGAAGCTCTGCGCCTTCGGCATCGTCGGCAGGTCCATGCCCACCACGGACTTGTACCATTGTTCCTCGCCCTCGATCACCGAGATATGCGCCAAGGGGCAGTCGAAAAGCACCCGCACCGCCTCGCAGATCGCGTCGAAGACCGGATCGTTGCCGGGCGTCAGCCCGGGCACGGCGCGCAGCGCGGCCAGACGCTCTTGCTCGTTGAAGGGGATCGGATAGCTGCGCATGGGTCGCCTCGCCTCGGTTCGGAACAGTGCTGAAATGCAGTGCTAAAGGGACTTTTTGGCCAATCTGTGACCCTCGCCTGTTTGCCGCATGCCATGCCTTCTCAGGGTGAAGGGAACGGTGTGAAGCGCGCGCCCGGACTGCGTGCCTGTGGCGCGCGGCGCGCACCGCCATGGAAAGCGCCGCCCCGCGCGCCATCTATCCCGCGAAGACAGGCGAAAGGATGGACGGATGGCACGATGGGTTCTGGCGATGGCGGCCGCGGCGATGCTGGCGGGATGCGCGGGGCGTCCGTCACTCGATGCCGAGAAACTCTCGGACCGCGATCTCGATCTTGAGCGGTTCTTCGCGGGCGAGACCCGGGCCTATGGCCAGTTCCAGGATGTCCTCGGCAATGTCAGCCGGCGCTTCACCGTGGATATCGACGGGCGCTGGGACGGGCAGACACTGCGGCTCGTGGAGGATTTCGTCTACGAGGACGGCAGCACCGAGCAACGCATCTGGACGCTGGAGAAGACCGGCGCGGAGACCTGGCGCGGCACGGCCCCCGGGGTGATCGGCACAGCGCGCGGCACCGAGGCGGGCGATACGTTCAACTGGGGCTACACGATCGACCTGCCGCTCGGGGACGGCACGACGACGCGGGTCACCTTCGACGACTGGATGTGGCTACTCTCCGACGACCGGCTGCTGAACAAGGCCTACATGTCGAAATACGGCCTGCCCGTGGGTGAGGTCACGATCTTCTTCGAGAAACCCTGACGCGGGCCATGAAAAAGGCCCGGACGCCGCGGAGCGTCCAGGCCAGGTATTGCCTCGGAACAGGCAGGGGAACTTACCAGTCGGTCGCGCCGGTATCGGCGAATTGATGGACCAGGAAATCGATGAAGGCGCGCACCTTAGGCTGGGTGAACCGGCCCGGCGGATAGACCGCGTAGATGCCCTGCGTCTCGGCGGGCAGGTCCGGAATGGCGTCCTCGACCAGACCCGAGGCCATCGCGTCGCCGTACAGGAAGGACGGCAGGTAGGCGATGCCGAGGCCCGCGATACAGGCATTCAGCAGCGACTGGCCGTCGTTGACCGACAACCAGCCCGCGGTGCGCACCTGGCGCTTCTCGCCCGAAGGCGCGGTCACCTTCCAGACATTGCCCGAGGATTGGTTGGAATAATGCAGAAGCTTGTGCTCGTTCAGATCGTCGATCCGGGCCGGGCGGCCGAACTTCTGGAAATACCCCGGCGAGGCGATCATCCGCTTCTGGCATTCCGCCAGCTTGCGGGCCCGCAGCGTCGAGTCCTCCAGCTCGCCGATGCGGATGGCCATGTCGAAGCCTTCCGAGATCAGCTCCACGTAACGGTTGTTCAGCACCATGTTCACGGTGATGTCCGGGAATTCCGCCAGGAAATCGCCCAGCACCGGCGAGAGGTGGTTCACCCCGAAATCCGTCGCCACCGAAATGCGCAGAAGCCCCGAGGGCGCCGATTGCATCGAGGTGACGAGCGCATCCGCCTCGCCCGCATCGTTCAGAACGCGGCGCGCCCGGTCGTAATAGGCCAGTCCGATCTCCGTCGGACTGACCCGCCGGGTCGTTCGGTTCAACAGCCGTGCGCCCAATCGCGCCTCCAGCGAGGAGACGTGTTTCGACACAGCGGATTTGGAAATACCCATCTTCTTGGCGGCATCGGTGAAGCCCCCCTGATCCACCACTGTGGCGAACGCCTCCATCTCGGTCAGCCGATCCATTAGGCCGCTCCTTCGCGTCATTCGTCGTCGGCGATCTGTATCGTTGGAGATCTGGGCACAATCGCGGCGCGCGGCGGACAATTGGAAGGTAATTGCGGGTTGCGTTCGCGATTCGGAAACGCGGCAAAGGCGACAGGCGGCGGGGGCGTGCTATACTTATGGGTGTGCCGTCAGGGCACCGATTATGGGAGAAAATCGATGTTTTCACGTCTCACAACGGCAACCTGCCTCGCCTTCAGCCTGCTTGCCGCGCCGGTCATTGCGCAGGAGGCCACGCCCGCGCCGGAAGGGGCGGAGCTCTATTTCATCAGCCTCGAGGACGGCGCCACCGTGTCGTCGCCGGTGACGGTCCGCTTCGGTCTGTCGGGCATGGGCGTCGCACCGGCCGGAACCGAACGCGAAGCGACGGGCCACCACCACGTTCTGGTGAACCGCGCCCCCTTCGGCGAGGCCGAGGGCGATGACGAAGCGATGATGAACGGGCTGCCCGCGGACGACAATCACCGCCATTTCGGCGGCGGTCAGACGCAGACCACGCTTGAGCTGGCACCGGGCGCGCATACCCTGCAGCTGGTGCTGGGCGACGCGATGCACCGTCCGCACGACCCGGTCGTGGCCTCTGATCAGATCACCATCACCGTCGAATAGGCCCACGCGAAAACGCCGCCGCCGGGTTTGGTCCGGCGGCGGCGCTCTTTTCAATGTATCAGTTCAAACGACGGAAGACGTCGATCAGGCGGCGTCGCGGTCCTGCGTTCCCGCTTCGACGGCATCCACGATTTTCGCGACGAAAGCGTCAAGATCGCCGGGATTGCGGCTGGTGATGATGCCGGCATCCGCAACGACGGTCTCGTCCACCCACTCCGCGCCGGCGTTCATCACATCGGTCTTGATCGACGGATAGGAGGTCGCCTTGCGGCCCTTCAGGATATCGGCCTCGACCAGAAGCCACGGCGCGTGGCAGATCGCGGCGACCGGCTTGCCCGCCTTGTGGAACGTGCGGATCGTGTCGATCACGTCCTGTTCAACGCGCAGAAGATCGGGATTGATCTGACCACCCGGCAGCACGAGCGCATCGTATTCGGCCGGATCGATCTCGGACAGCTTGGCGTCTGCCTCGGCCTCGCGGCCCCAATCGTCGGTGTCCCAGCCCATGATGGACTGACCGTCGAGCGTGGCGACATGAACCGTGGCGCCGTGATCGCGCAAGGTGTCGCGCGGCACTTCAAGCTCGGATTGCTCGAAGCCGTTGGTGGAGATGATAAGGATCTTCGCGGTGCTGATCGTCGGCATGTGAGGGCCTCCTTTCGAAATCTGGTGCGGGCCTTCACCCGCTTCATAGGACAAACGAAGAGGCGGGCCGCACGGTTCCGGAAAGATGTGCGGAAGTTACGCTTTCATGCGCGGACAATCGCCTCTTGACGGCGCGCGCGCCCTTGGCGACACCCGCCCCATGCCAGATTTATACGCCTTCACCGACGGAGCCTGCTCCGGCAATCCGGGCCCCGGGGGATGGGGCGCGCTGTTGCAGGCGCGCGACGGCGCGGCGGTGGTGAAGGAACGCGAGCTTTCGGGCGGCGAGGCCACGACCACCAACAACCGGATGGAGCTTCTGGCGGCGATCCATGCGCTGGAAAGCCTGTCGCGACCGTCGGAGATCACCATCGTGACCGACAGCGCCTATGTGAAAAACGGCGTGACGGGCTGGATCCACGGCTGGAAGAAGAACGGCTGGAAGACCGCCGCGAAAAAGCCGGTGAAGAATGCCGAGCTGTGGCAGCGCCTCGATGCCGCGCAGGCCCGGCACGACGTGACGTGGAAATGGGTCAAGGGCCATGCGGGCCATCCCGAGAACGAACGCGCGGACGAGTTGGCCCGCGCGGGCATGGCCCCGTTCAAGCCGTCGAAATGACCCTCTTCACGCTTCTCGATTACGCCGCGGTCCTCGTCTTCGCGGCCACCGGCGCGCTCAGCGCCTCGCGGGCGCAGCTCGACGTGGTGGGCTTCATCTTCCTCGCCTGTCTGACCGGCGTCGGCGGCGGCACGGTGCGGGACCTGCTGCTCGACCGGAACCCGGTCTTCTGGATCGCCGATCCGAATTACCTCGCCGTGGCGGGCCTGACCGCGCTTGTGGTCTTCTTCACCGCGCACCGGCTGGAAAGCCGCCTCGTCGCCCTGCGCTGGCTCGACAGCGCGGCGCTGGGCGTGGCGGCGGCGGCGGGTTCGGGCATCGCCGTCTCGCTGGGGCTGCCCGCGCCGATGGTGCTGGTCATGGGCATGGTCACCGCCTGTCTCGGCGGCCTCATGCGCGACGTGGTCACCAACGATGTGCCCGTGGTGCTGAGCCAGGGCGAGCTTTACGTGACCTGCGCGCTGGCCGGATCGCTGACCACGCTGGGCTGCGCCTGGCTGGGGCTTGGCGACCTGATCGCGGCGATGGCCTGCATCGCGGTGACCTTCGGGCTGCGCGCGGGCACGCTGCTTCTGGGCTGGAACCTGCCCACCTACAAGAGCACGCCGCCCCGCGAGCAGACCCCGCCCGACGAGACACGCTAGGCCGGATCAGAGTGTGCGCAGATCGCCGTCGGCGGTCACGCAGGTGATCCGGGTCAGGCCCGCCCGCGCCTTCAGCGCCTGCAAGGCCGCGACGTCCATGAACACCCCCGCCGTGGAGAGCGCATCCGCCAGTGTCGCGCGCGGCGCCTCGATGCTGATCGTGGACCAGAGCGGCGCGGCACCGGTGGACGACAGGATATGCCCGCCGCTTGCCAGTTGCATGGCCCCGGGGCTCGACGTGGCGACCGCCCCGTCGCGCAGGCTGCGGTGACCCATAAGGCCCGCCGCCGGGTCCGCCAGGCCCAGCCGGAACGGCCCGCCCAGCGCCTGATGCTCGCCGATATCGACCAGCGCCTCGGTCGCGCCACGCGCCGCCAGGTGATCGCGCACGAGATCGGTGGCATAGCCCTGCGCGATGCCGTTGAAGGTCAGCGCCTGGCCGGGGGCAAGCGTGATCGCGTCGCCCAGCGTGACGCGCCTCCAGCCCACCAAGGCCCGCGCCGCCGCCGCATCGCCGCCCGTGGCCAGGGCCTGCCATAGGGGCTGGACGCTCGGGTCGAAGAGCCCGCCGGTGGCCGTATGCGCGCGGTCCGCTTCGCGGGCGAGGTCGCGGAACATCGCGCTCGGGCTAAGCCGCCCGGTGCGGTTCAGCCGCGAGACCTCGCTGTCCGTCCGGTAGATCGAGAAAGCGGCCTCGACCCGCGCGAGGATCGCCGGAATATCCTCGAGCGCCGCCGTCACCTCGGCCCGGGGGCCTCGCAGCGTCACCGACACCTCCGCCCCCAGCGCCTGGCCCGACCATGTTGCGGCGTGGCCCCAGCGCGGCGCGCAGGCGAAGGCCGCCGTCAGGGTGAGGAACCGCCGCCGCCTCATTCGGCGGGCACCTGGTTCGGATGACCGGTAACCCGCGGGGCACGCTTGGCGCTGCGGTTCTGCAGGACCAGCGGCACGCAGGTTTCGGCATCGTCGTGGATCGTCACGCAGTCGAGGCACTGGAAACATTCGGAATAATCGATCCGACCGGATTTCTCGATCGCCCCGTAGGCGCATTTCACCCGGCAGAGCTGACAGGGCGAACCGCATTCCGCGCGGCGCGGGATCCAGCGGCGCAGACGCAGCGCCCCGCCGATGGCCATGAGCGCGCCCAGCGGGCAGACATAGCGGCAGAAGCCCTTGAACAGCACCATGCCGAGAAACACCCAGAACAGCGCATAGGCGGCGTAGTACCATTCGCGCAGGAAGAAGGTGGTGATCGCGGTCTTGAACGGCTCCACCTCGGCGGCCTTGTCCATCGCGGAGGGGATGGTGAGGATGACCGCCACAAGCGCCGCCAGCACCGCGTACTTGATCCATTTGAGCCACCGGTCCCACCGCGCCGGCACGTCGATCTGCGGGATGCGCAGGAGGCGCCCCACATGATGGGCGAATTCCTGCAGCGCGCCGAACGGGCACAGCCAGCCGCAGAACAGCCCCCGCCCCCAGAGCACGAAGCCGAGGATGGTCACCGCCCAGATCAACAGCGAAAACGGATCGTAAAGAAGGAACGCATAGGAGCCCCCGGCCAGCGCCGTCTGCAGCGCGGCCAGCGGCGTGACGATGGACAATTGTCCCTGCCCCCACCAACCGACGAAGCCCAGAACCACGGCCAAAACGCCCAGCCGAACGGGCGTGAAGGCGGCCAGCCCCGCGAGCCAGGATTGCGCGAAGAGAAGGCTGGGCACCATGACGCCCAAAAGCGCGGCCAGCACGACCAGATCGCCCTGCCGGTTGCGGATCGCCTCCTGCCAGGGCGCCAGCCGTTCGATCTGGCCGGGGCGGGTGAAGAACCGCTCGGGCGTGGCGTGGCTCAGGGCCAGCGTGGCCGATCCGATTTCGGGCTGGAACATGCCGTGCTCGCGTACCGCCTGCACCTTCAGCGTCCATTCGGCGGCCGGATCGAAGCCCAGACGCCGGTCGGTCCGCAGGATCAGCGCCGCGCCGTCATGCAGCGCTTCGGGCACATCCTCCGCGAGCCCCACGAAGAGGTCCGCATCGCGGAGGGCAACGGGAAGGCCGCCCTGCTCCGCCGACAGCCAGTCCGGCGAGGTGTTGCGCACGAAATCCTCGGAGACGAGGCCGTGCCGCGCGGTTTCCACCACGAGGATCGGCTCGTCGAAATCGGAGATTTCCATGAAGCGCTGCAATTCCTCGAAGGTGTCGTCGTCCAGCACCGCCCGCGCGATGGCGGGCGGGCCCAGATCCACGACCCAGAGATCGAGATAGGTCTCGTCGGGGTAATCGCTGGCCTCGGGGTCGTCATCGGCCCAGACGGTGCCCGCGAATTCCGCGTCGATCTCGGCATTGGTGACGCGCTTATGCGCCACGAGCCCCTGATCGACCAGCGCCTGCCAGTCGAGGTCTTCCATGTGATCGGGGTTCGGATGCGCAGGCGGACCCGATGCGATCCCCTGCATCTTCTCGCGCGCCACGGCCAGCGTTGCGGCCAGCACCGATTCGTGCGCGATCCGCACGCTCGCCGTCGCCTTGGTCACCCCGTCGAGATAGACCAGCGATCCGCCTGCCGTCGCGCCGCCGTAAGGCGTGCCGACGACCATGCTTTCGGAAATGGAATGGCCTTCATATTGCTCGAAGAAGGCATGGAACGGCGCCTGTCCCAGCCCCGAGACGAAGATCGGCTCGTTGTGGTCGAGCAGCCGGACCGAGATGAAGCGCCCCTCGAGGTCGAGCACCACCAACACGTTGATCGGCGCCCCGGAAAAGCCGGGCAGCGGGGCCAGCGGCAGCGTTTCGAAGACGTAGCCCGCATGCTGGCCGCCCGAGTTCAGCAGCTCGTAGACGCCGTCCTCGCTGATCTGTTCGCCGAGGCTCATGGGCGCGATGATCTTCTCGGCGAGACGCGCGCGATCGGAGGGCTCGGCCGAGGCCGAGACCGCGCAGACAAGCCATAGACAGGCGGCAAGAAGGGCGCGTAATCCTCGCATGATGCCGAAGCCTATGGGCAAGCCGTCCGCGCCCAAATGCGACCTTGGTGCGGGGAGAGATCAGGTTTTCGCGAGGCAGGCCATGTAGAAGCCGTCCATGCCGCCGCGCTCGGCCCAGAAATCCGGCCGCAGGCGCAGGCCGCCTTTGGAGCTGCGCCACGCCGCGTCGATCCAGGGCGCCTCCAGCGGGATGACCGAGAGGCCGGGATGACGGGCAAGCGCCTCGTCGATCTGGACCTCGCCCTCGTCGGGGATCAGCGAGCAGGTGCAGAACATCAGCCGCCCGCCGGGCGCCAGCAGCGTCAGCGCATGATCGAGCATCCGCGCCTGCAACTCGATGAGTTCCGAGATGCCCTCGCCGGTGCGGGCATGGGGCAGGTCGGGGTGGCGCCGGATCGTGCCGGTGGCCGAACAGGGCGCATCGAGCAGCACCACGTCGTAAGGCCCGCCCTCGTGCAGGAGCGCGTCGCCCTGCACCAGCCGCGCCTCGAGCTTCGTGCGGTCGAGGTTTTCCTGCACCCGCGCGAGCCGCGCCGCCGACAGATCGAGCGCGGTCACCTCCGCCCCCGCGGCGGCGAGCTGCATCGTCTTGCCCCCGGGGGCGGCGCAGAGATCGAGCGCGCGCTTGCCCGCGAGGTCGCCCAACAGGCGCACGGGCAGCGCCGCGGCGGCGTCCTGCACCCAGAACGCGCCCGCGTCGTAACCCGGCAGCGCCGACACCTGGTGCCGCCCGTCGAGCCGCACGCTGCCCGTGGGCAGAAGCGTGCCGCCCAGCCTGTCGGCCAGGGCCGCGGCAGCGCCTCGCGCCGTCAGATCGAGCGGCGCGCCCGCCTGGTGCGCCACCTCCATGCCGCGCACCGCATCGCGCCCCCACGCCTCCAGGAGCGGGCCACGCAGCCAATCGGGCAGACGTGCGGGCGGCAAATCGCCCCAGGCGGCGGGCGCTTCGTCGGCCATCTTGCGCAGAACCGCGTTGATGAGCCCCTTCAGCGCGCGGGTGCGCTTGTGGCCCTCGGCGATGCCGACGCAGGCATTCACCACCCCGTGCGCCGCGCCGCCCATGGCCAGCTCCACCGTGCCGAGCCGCAGGATGTTCTGCCCGCGCAGCGGCGGCGCTTTCTTGAGGTGGCCGGACAAGAGCCGGTCGGCGCGCCCCAGATGGCGCAGCACGTCCCCGGCGAGCCGCTGGGCCGCGGCGCGATCCTCGGGCGCGAGGCGGGTGAACCTTTCGCTGCCGGTCAGCTCGCTCAGAAGCCGCCCCTCGCCCAGAACACCGTCGAGAAGGTCCACGCTTGCGCGCCGCGCCTGATCCATCTTGTCCGCCTTGTACCGCTTCCGTCGCGGCGTATATCAATCGCAACGAACCGGAGGAACAGCGAATGAGCGACGAGACACGCGATCTGCCGCCCGCCGCGCAACGCGCCTTGGCCGAGGCCGCGGAACGGCGCAAGAAGGCCGAGGCGGAACAGGCGGACATGCCGGTCGAACTCGGCGGCCGCGACGGGCCGGAACCGGTGCGCTACGGCGACTGGGAGAAGAAGGGTCTCGCGATCGACTTCTGATCGTGGTCCTCCGTCTGTCGCCCATTCGAACGCAAAAGGCCGACCCGCCCGCGGATCGGCCTGTTCAGACGAGGTCTGAATTGTGTCGACGCCCCGGCTTCAGCGTAGCGTGAACCCGGCGGAGCGTCCCTGCCCCCGGTCCGAGGTGAAGATCACCCGGTTGCCGTCGCGTGTCACCAGCTGGCAATTGTATCCCAAGGGATCACCGCCCCATTCCAGGTCGCGGCAAAAAAAGCCGTCCTGCCAGGTCCAGTTTCCCGTCACGTCCCAGGCCGCGCCGGTCCCGGAAATCGCACCGTTCGGGGCGACCTGCAGATCGACCAAGGGGCGGGTCAGCCGCTTGCCCTGCACGAGCTCGACGAATTCCTGCTTGCTCCCGATCCGCTCCGCCGAGGCATGGCCCGCGGCGGGGACGATCATGGCGGCACAGAGGCCCAGTATCACCGCAATGCGCATCTTCTCATCTCCACATCTGGCTACGAGGGGAGAGATAGCGGTTTTGGCAATAAGACAAGTTGGCCTGACGCGCGTGTGAAAGCCTGAAACACAGGCCTCAGTTCAGGCCGAGCACGTCCAGCATGTCGTAGAACCCCGCGGGCCGCTCCAACCCCCATGCGGCGGCCTTCAGCGCGCCCCGGGCAAAGAGCGCCCGGTCGGAGGCCACGTGCCGCAGCACGACCCGCTCTCCGGGCCCCGCGAAGATCACGTCATGCTCGCCGACTATGTCGCCGCCGCGAATGGCCGAGAAGCCGATATCGCCACGCGTCCTGGCGCCAGTGATCCCGTCGCGGCCCCGGTCGGACACGTCGCCCAGCGCCACGCCCCGGCCCACCGCCGCGGCCTCGCCCAGCATCAGCGCGGTGCCCGACGGCGCGTCGACCTTGCGGTTGTGATGCGCCTCCACGATCTCGATGTCGAAATCCGCATCCAGCGCCTCGGCGACCTTGCGGGTCAGCACGGTCAGCAGGTTCACGCCGAGCGACATGTTGCCGGCGCGGATCTGCACCGCACCCTCTGAGGCCGCCTCGAGCGCTGCGATCTGGTCGTCGGTGAAGCCCGTTGTGCCGATCACGTGAACGAGGCCGCGCGCCGCCGCGAGCGCGCCGAAGGCGATGGTCGCTTCGGGCGCGGTGAAGTCGATCACCACCGCGGCCCCGGCGAAGGCTTCGTCCGCGTCATCGCTCACGATAACGCCGGTTTCGGCGCCCCCCATGGCCAGGCCCAGATCGCGCCCGACCCAGTCATGGCCCGCCCGCTCGATCGCGCCCGCCAGCCGCAGCTTGTCCGAGGCCGCGATCTCCTGCACCAGCATCCGGCCCATCCGGCCCGACACGCCCGTCACAACCACACCCGGCAAATCGCTCATCTCGTCGCTCCCGCTTCGCTTGGCGGTTCCTTAGCGTGCCTGCGCCGCCTTGGCAAAGCGGGGGCGAAGGCGTATCTGCCCTGCATGGCCAAACGATCCTTTCATGACGGACCCGGACCCAGCCAGCGTCAGCTGCGCGTGGGTGAATTGGTGCGCCGCACGCTGTCCGACGTGCTGATGCGCGGCGATATCCACGACCCCGAACTGCAAAGCATGTCGATCACCGTGGGTGAGGTGCGCGTCTCGCCCGACCTCAAGGTGGCGACCGTCTACGTGGTGCCACTGGGCGGCAAGGGGCAGGACGTCGTGGTGAAGCTGCTCGCGCGCAATGCGGGTGAGCTGCGCCGGGCCGTCTCGAAGAACCTGACGCTGAAATTCGCACCCGAGCTGCGCTTTCGCCTCGACGAGACCTTCGACAAGCTCGACGAGACCCGGCGCCTGTTCTCCCAGGACGACGTGCAGCGCGACCTGGACGACGACTAGGCCGATGCGCTGGCCCGCCCTCCTGTTTCCGATGCTCTTCGGTGCCCTGCCCGGGCCCGCCGATGCGGAGGCGGTGGCCTGCGAGCAGATCACCCATGACGGCCAGCCCTACACGATCTGCCGGGTCGATGCGGCGCAGGACCTGCGGCTGTTTCTCTACAACGAGGCGGGCGAGCCCTTCGGCCAGTTCGGCCAGGTCGACCAGGCGCTGAATGCCAAGGGGGCGCGGCTGGCCTTCGCCATGAATGCGGGCATGTACCATGCCGACCGCGCGCCGGTGGGCCATTACGTCGAGGACGGCGAAGAGCTGCGCGGCGTGATCGCCTCTGCCGGGCCGGGCAATTTCGGGCTGCTGCCGAACGGCATATTCTGCATCGGCGCGGACCGCGCGGACGTGATCGAGACGCGCCGCTATCTCGATGCGCCGCCCGAATGCCGCTACGCGACCCAGTCGGGTCCGATGCTGGTGATCGACGGCGCGCTGCATCCGCGCTTTCTCGTGGACAGCGACAGCCGGTATGTGCGCAACGGCGTCGGCACCTCCGAGGATGGTCAGCAGATCGTCTTCGCGATCTCGGAGACGCCGGTGACCTTCCACGAATTCGGGCGGCTCTTCCGCGACAGGCTCGCGCTGCCGCAGGCGCTGTTTCTCGACGGCAATATATCGCGGCTTTATGCGCCGGGGCTGAACCGCGCCGATTTCGGGCGGCCGATGGGGCCCATTGTCGGCGTCGTGGTGCCTGCGGCGGAATAGGCCCAGACCTTGCGCAGAGCCGAGGCTCGGCCTACCTCTGCGCAACCCTCACTGACCCGGAGACCCGATGGCCCACGATCTTGCCCAGCTGACGGAACAGCTTCTCGACGCGGCGCGGCGCGCCGGTGCCGACACCGCCGACGCGATGGCGGTCGACGGCACCTCGCTGTCGGTCGACGTGCGCGGCGGCACGCTCGAGCAGGCGGAACGGTCGGAAGCGGTGGAGATCGGGCTGCGGGTGCTGCTGGGGCAGCGCTCCGCGACGGTGTCGGCCTCGGACGTGCGGGCCGAGACCATGGCGGAGATGGCCGAACGCGCCGTCGCCATGGCCCGCGAAGCGCCGGAGGATCCCTATATCGGCCTCGCCGAGCCCGGTGCGCTGGCCCGGGACTGGGACATCGACGCGCTGGAACTCAGCGATCCGTCGGCCGAACCCGACCCCGCCATGCTGGAGGAGGATGCGCGCCGCGCCGAAGCCGCAGCGCTGGCGGTGGACGGCATCACCCGGATCGATTCCGCCTCGACGGGCTACGGCGCGACCCGCGTGCACCTAGCGGCCACCAACGGCTTTTCGGGCGGATATCGGCGCACCCAGCGGTCCAATTCCTGCGTCGCCATCGCCGGCGAGGGCACCGGGATGGAGCGCGATTACGACGGCGACGGGCGCATCTTCCAATCCGACCTGCGCAGCCCGGAAGAGATCGGGCGCAGCGCGGGCGAACGCACGATGGCGCGGATGAACCCGCGCCGTCCGAAGACCGGCGCCTATCCCGTCCTTTTCGACGAACGCATCTCGTCCTCGCTGATCGGCCATCTTCTGGCGGCGGCCTCGGGTCTCTCGGTCTCGCGCGGGGCGTCCTGGCTGCGCGACGGGCTCGGCCGCGACGTCCTGCCCGCGGGCCTGTCGCTGACGGAAGATCCGCACCGCCCGCGGGCGATGTCCTCGCGTCCCTTCGACGCCGAGGGGCTGCCGACCCGGCCACGGGCCATCGTCGAGGCGGGGGTGCTGAAATCCTACACGCTGGATCTCGCCTGCGCGCGCAAGCTCGACCTCGCGCCGACGGCCAATGCGGCGCGGTCGGTGGCCTCGGGGCCCTCGCCCTCGGTGTGGAACGTGGCGCTGACGCAGGGCACGCAGAGCCGCGACGACCTGATCGCCGAGATGGGCACGGGGCTGATCGTGACCTCGATGATCGGTGCCACGATCAATCCCAATACCGGCGATTACTCGCGCGGTGCGGCGGGCCTCTGGGTCGAGAACGGCGCGATCGCCTACCCGGTGTCGGGCGTGACCATCGCCGGGTCGCTGCCCGACTTCCTGCGCCGCATGACACCCGCGAACGATGCGCGACCGTGGCTCACGCGCGTGGTGCCGTCGCTTCTGGTCGAGGGGCTGACCCTTGCCGGAGACTGATCTGGAGCTTCTTCTGCGCGCCGCGGAGCGCGCCGCCGAAACCGCCACGCGGTTCATCGGAGGGCCGCTCGGCACCCGCGAGAAGGCCGACGGCCAGGGTCCGGTGACCGCCGCCGATATCGCCGTGAACGACGTGCTCGAGGACATCCTGCGCAGCGCGCGGCCGGGCTATGGCTGGCTCTCGGAGGAAAGCGACCACGATCCGCTGCGGCTCAGCTCGCCCGCGACCTTCATCGTCGATCCCATCGACGGCACCCGCAGCTTCATCGACGGGGCGGATACCTGGGCGCATTCGCTGGCCGTGTCCGAGAACGGACAGATCACCGCCGCGGTGGTGTTCCTGCCCATGCGCGACAAGCTTTACGAGGCCGCGAAGGGCACCGGCGCACGGCTGAACGGCCAGCCCATCGCACCGAGCGCCCGGTCCGAGATCGTCGGCGCCGAGGTGCTGGCCACGAAGCCCAATATCGATCCCCGCCACTGGCCGGACGGGCCGCCCGCCTTCCGCCGGTCGCACCGTCCGTCTCTGGCCTACCGGATGTGCCTGGTCGCGGACGGCTCCTTCGACGCGATGCTGACCTTCCGCGACGCCTGGGAATGGGATGTCGCGGCGGGCGCGCTGATCCTCGCCGAGGCCGGCGCGCAGGTCAGCGATCGCGCCGGCGGGGAGTTGCGCTTCAACACCGAACGGGCCAAGACCGACGGCATCGTCGCGGGCGGGCCGCGCATCTGGCAGGGCACGATGCGCGCCCTCGGGCACCCGGTGCGCGCGGCCGGCTGAGGCGAGCGCCGAGGCGCTGCGACTTGCATTCCGGAGGCCCGCGCGCGACATCGGATGAAGCACCGCGCAGGCTCAAGCCGCGCCAGCCGAGGAGACCCGTCGCATCGCCCATCCGTCCGCATCCCGCCGGCCCTCCGCGTCACGCCGCCCCCGCGCAGGCGACGATGGCACCGCTTGCGCCGCCCCCGGGGCACCGGGCCGGGTCGGCCATGCCCGTGCGGATCGCCGGACAGGCCGAACGGGGCGCTAGCGCCATGGCCCGCCGCCCGCTTGCCCTGTCGGCCTATCTCGCCATGTCCCGGGCGCCCGAGACGCGCGACCGCCGTCCCGACTGGCCGGAGCGTCCGCGGGGCTGGCTCCTGTGGCTCCATGCGCAGACTGCCGCCGACATGGCCGCGCTCTGGGCGCTCGCGCAGAGGACGCTGCAGCAGCATCCCGACCTGTCCATCCTCTGGACCGGACACACGCCGGAAGCCGCGCGCCACAGCGCCGCCCTGCCCGAGGATTCGCTGCCCGCCGCGGCCGCGTTCCTGGCCCATTGGCAGCCCAACCTCATGATCTGGACCGGCCATGAACTGCGACCAGCGCTGCTCGAGGCGGCGCATGAGGCGCAATTGCCCTGCCTGATGATCAACGCCGACGAGGCGGCCTTCACCACCCCCGCCCCGCGCTGGATGCCCGACACGACACCGGCGGCCCTGTCCCGGTTCGACACCATCTTCTGCGTGTCGCGGGAGGCGGAGCGGAAGCTGCGGCGGCAGGGCGTCACGGAGGCGCAACTGGTGCGCGCCGCGACGCTCGGCGCTGGGGCGCCGCCGCTCGATTGCCCACCGGAGCTGCACGAAGACGTGGCCGCAGCGGTCGGCGGGCGTCCGATCTGGCTGGCCGCGCGCCTGCCCTCGGTCGAGATGCGGACGATCTTTGACGCACATGTGGCCGCAGGACGGCTAGCGCCGCGCCTGCTGCTCGTCGTCGTGCCTGCCACGAGCGCGGATGCCGATGCCGCCTGGGCCGCGGCGGACGAAACCGATCTCAGGACCTGTTTCTGGGATGCGGGCGACATGCCCGACGATCTGACCCAGGTTATCCTCTGCGAAAGCCCCGCTGAGCTGGGCCTTTGGTACCGGGTGGCGCCGCTGGCCTATCTCGGTGGGTCGCTGGCCGCCGGGCAGGGCGACACCGATCCGCTGGAGGCGGCGGCGCTCGGCTCGGCCATCCTTTACGGCCCGAATGTCGGACGGCACCTCGCGACCTATTCGCGGCTCGTTGAGGCGGGCGCGGCGCGCATCGTGCGCGACGCCGATTCGCTTGGCTCCGCCGTCCTGCAGGTGATCGCGCCCGACCGGGCCGCGGCCATGGCGCATGCTGGCTGGGAGGTCGTCACCGCGAGTGCCGAAACCGAAGATCGGGTGATCGCGCGCATCTCCGACCTGCTCGACCGCCGGTCCGCGCGCAAGGAGGTCCGCTGATGCGCCCGCCCGCCTTCTGGAACCGACCGCCCGACGCGCCCGGGGCGATGGCGCGGCTGCTGTCACCGCTTTCGGCGCTGACCGCGGCCCTCACGGCCCGGCGCGTGGCCCGGCCCGGTCTGCGGCTTTCCGTGCCGGTCATCTGCGTGGGCAACCTCAATGCCGGCGGCACCGGCAAGACCCCGACCGTCATGGCGCTTCTGGAGCGGCTGGGCGCGCGGGGCGTTCCGGCGCATGTGGTCTCGCGCGGGTATGGCGGGACCGAGGCCGGACCGCTGCGCGTCGATCCCCGCCGCCACACCGCACACGAGGTGGGCGACGAGCCGCTTCTGCTGGCGGCCTTCGGTCCGGTCTGGGTGGCGCGGGATCGCGCCGCGGGGGCCGAGGCGGCCATGGCCGAGGGCGCCGAGGCGATCCTGCTCGATGACGGCTTTCAGAATCCCGCGCTGGAAAAGGACCTGAGCCTCGTGGTCGTCGATGCGCTGCGCGGCTTCGGAAACGGGCGCTGCCTGCCCGCCGGTCCGCTGCGCGAACCCGTGAGCGCCGGACTGGCCCGCGCCGATCTGGTGCTGTCGATCGGACCGCCGCCCGCGCAGGAGGCGCTTTCGACCGCGTGGCCCGCGCTGACCCGCCTACCCCGCGCCGAGGCGGAGCTGGCGCCGCTGCAGACCGGCATGGCATGGGAGGGTCTGCGCGCGCTGGCCTTCGCGGGCATCGGCTACCCCGAGAAATTCTTCGCCACCCTGCGCGATCTCGGCGTGGAAATCGTCCGCGCGCAAGCGCTGGAGGACCACCAGGCACTCTCACCCGCGCTTCTCGCCCGGCTCGAGGCGGAAGCGGCGGCGACGGGCGCGCAGCTCGTCACCACCGAAAAGGACGCCGTGCGCCTGCCGGACGCATTTCGCATGAAGGTGCTGACGTTGCCTGTCCGGCTCAGATTCGCGGATGCCACGATGCTCGATGCCGCGCTCGACCGGCTCTTCGGGGCAGATTGAGGCCCGGATCGGGCGCCCGGGCGATTATTCCGCCGCGAGCGGCGGCGCGTTTTCGGCGCGCAGGGTGGCGATCTCGGCAATGACGCCGCGCAGGAGCTTTCGGAAGGCGTGGAAATTCGCGTTCGGGCGGATTTCGCGTTCATCCATGTAGATCGCGCGGTCGATCTCGATCTGGATCGCATGCTGATGCCGCGACGGCCGCCCGTAATGCTGTGCGATATAGGCGCCCGCGAAGGGCGTGTTGCGCACCACGACGAGCCCCGCGGCACAGAAGGCCGCCTCGATCCGGTCGACAAGCGCCGGATCGGCCGAGGCGCCGAAACGGTCGCCCAGCACGATCTCGGGGCGCACGCCGCCCGAGCGCGCGGCACCCTCGGCGGCTTCATGCGGCATCGAATGGCAATCGATCAGCACTGCGTGCCCGAATCCCATCTTCGCCTCGTCGAGCAGCTGCTGCAGACGGCTATGATAGGGCCGCCAATAGCCGTCGAGACGCCGCTCGGCCTCCGCCAGGGGCAGCTTTCCGCGATAGATCGAGCGGCCATTGGCCACCACGCGCGGCACGACGCCGAGGCCCGAGGCTACCCGGGGATTGTGCCCGACGCGGCGCACCCCCTCGATCAGGGCCGGGTCCATCTCGTCGGATGCACGGTTGAGGTCGACGAAGGCGCGCGGCGCGCCGGCCTTGAGGAAGGGCGCCCCGAAATCCGGCGCGCAGTCGAAAAGCCGGTCGACATAGGCATCCTCGGAGGACCGGATCGCATGCTGGTCCAGCACCGTGTGGCGCAGGAACGACCACGGGTAGTCGCGCCCCGAATGCGGGGAGGCGAAGACCACCGGAGAGGAGAGCGTCTCCGGTCGATAGAGGTGATAGGCCGATTTGGGCATGCCTGCTCCTTGCCGATGCGCAGAAGATAGCGCGAATTTTTCTAACTCCAAAAGCCCTTGATCTCGTCTGCACGACCTTTTAAAGACCCTCCACCGGTGCGGGGTCCTCCGCGCCCCATTTCGTTATGGGGTGCATCGCAAGAGGGCCGCAAGGCGGGATGGGCGGTTAGCTCAGCGGTAGAGCACTACGTTGACATCGTAGGGGTCACTGGTTCGATCCCAGTACCGCCCACCATCGAATTCACCGCCTCGGGGCCTATGTCCGGGGTGAACTGACACCCAAAGGCGCGCTTGGCGCCGCGATATGAGGAGAAGGCCGATGAAAGTCCGGAATTCGCTCCGCTCGCTCAAGAACCGCCACCGCGATTGCCGCGTTGTGCGCCGCAAGGGCCGAGTTTACGTCATCAACAAGACCCAGCGTCGCTTCAAGGCCCGCCAGGGCTGATCCGCCTGGATCGTTGATGTGAAAAGGCCGCCCCTAGGGGCGGCCTTTTTCGTGTTCGCATGTCCGCATGGCATCCCGTAGGGGGTGCTGCGCCTTAGCGGCGCAGCGAATCAGCCAAGAGGCGCACCACGGTCACCTGATCGAGATAGCCCGTCACCGTCAGCCCACGCGATTGCTGATAGCGCCGGATCGCGCGTCGGGTATCGGCATCGAACGTGCCGTCGACCCGCCCCGGATCGAGACCGAGCGCTTCGAGGCGCACCTCCGCAAGCCGTCTTGCGATGGGCGACAGGTTCAGCGCCGCCTCCTGCGCCTGGGATTGCGCCTCGGCCTGCCGCTCCGCCGCGGGGCGTGACAATTCCGACAGCCGCCGCTGGGCTTCGGCGGCGAAGGCGCCATCCGGGTAGTTCGACTGGTAGCGCCGGTAGGCGGCTTCCGTCCCTTCCGCCTCGGCGGCGTCCCAGGCGGCACGGTCCTGTGCGGCGGCGGCCTCGCGCGCTTCGGCCTCGATCTCCGCCAGTGCAGATTCGGCCTCCGCCGCGAAATCGCCGTCCGGATACCGCTCGAGATAGGCGCGCAGATCGGCCTCGGCCCCCGAGGCGCCGGTCTCGTTCCAATAGGCGCGATCCTCCCGCGCGCGTTCCTCTTCGCGCCGCTCGGCCTCGCGTTCCAGGGCCTCGGCCCGTTCGGCGGCCTGGCGGTCCAGCCGTGCCACCTGGTTCCCGCTCAAAAAGCCCGTGGCGACGATGCCGGTATCGCGCTGCCATTCGGTGATCGCGCTGCGCGTGCCTGGCCCGAAGATGCCGTCGATGCCGCGGGTGTTGTATTCCAGAAGCGTCAGGTCGCGCTGGATCTCGGCGCGCGCCTCGCGGTCGAGTTGCAGGGCCTCCTCGGTCTCGCGCGCCTCGCGGTCGGGATCGGCGGCGATGGCGGCGATCCGGTCGCGCGCCTCGGCGGCATTGGGCCCGGCGGGGAAGGCCGCGAGATAGAGCGCGTAGGCTTCGCGGCTGTCCTCGGTCTGCGCCTCCCGCCAGAGCCGGGCTTCGGCCTCCGCATCGAAGGTCGGGGTGGCGGGCGCCTCCTCGGCCGGCGCCTCTTCGGCGGGCGGCGCGATCGGCGCGGCGAGGAAGGCGAAGGCCTCGGGCGCGTAGCCCGCCACCGAGAGGTCCGCCTGTCGCGCGAGCGACAGAAGCGTGCGCGCGGGCACCGGCAGGTCGCGGACGATCAGCCGCGTCGCGGGACCGGTGGCGCCGTGGATCGCCGTCACGCCCTGCGGCAGGCGCAGATCGCCGATCCCGGGGCTGAGAAACCGCATCTCCGGCGCCTCCTCCTCCGATGACGCCAGCACGAGCAGCGCCCGTCCGGGATAGGCTTCGAGCACCGCCAGCACAGGCGCCAGCGGCAGGGCATCGCGGAACACGGTGCCCGCATCGTCCACGTCGGCGTCGGGCGGCAGCAGGTAGGTTTCCGTCGCGCTGTGCAGGAAGCGACCGGAGAGCAGCACGGCTACGCCGTCGGTCTCCGCATCAAGCGTGGCGAGGAACCGCGACAGGCCCTCGGCCATCTCGCCGGCATCCGCGCCGCGCAGGGCCAGTACGTCCGCACCGGCCTCCTGCAGGGGCACCACGGCACCGGCGATGCCCTCGTCGCCGCGCAGCCGGTCGAGGACCGAGGGCGCGCTGTTTTCGATCAGCAGGATGGCCGGATCGGCCAGCGCGGTACTGCCCCATAGGCAGGCAGCCAGAAAAGGTCCAAGGCGGGTCATCGTCGTCCTTTCTCCGCACCGGGAACAGGCGGGATCAATCGTAGGTTCTGGTGTCTTCGATCACGATGCCGTCGCGCGGCAGCGTGCCGGGGCTCACGATCTCGATCGCGGCCTTGAGCTTGAGGATATCGGCGGCGCTGGCCTCGAACGGGCCCGTTTCGGAGGCCGTCGTCTCGACGCGCAGAATCATCACGTCCCGCTCGTCCTCGCGTGCGGCCACGACGCGGGCGCGGCCGATTTCGGGATGGCGGGCGACGAATTCCGCGACCTGTTCGGGGCGCACGAACATGCCCTTGATCTTGGTGGTCTGGTCGGCCCGGCCCATCCAGCCCTTGATCCGCATGTTGGTCCGCCCGCAGGGGCTGTGCCCCGGCATCACCGCCGAGAGGTCGCCGGTGGCAAAGCGGATGAGCGGGTAATCGGCGTTGAGCGTGGTGACCACCACTTCGCCCACCTCGCCCTCGGGCACCGGGTCGCCGGTGCCGGGCGTGACGATCTCGACGATCACGCCCTCGTCGACGATCATGCCCTCCATCGCGTCGCTTTCGTAGGCGATGAGGCCCAGATCGGCGGTGGCGTAGCATTGCAGGCAGGCAATGCCGCGCGCGGCGTAGAACTCGCGCAGCGACGGGAACAGCGCGCCACCCGACACCGCCGCCTTGGAAAAGGACAGCGTGACGCCCATCTCGTCGGCCTTCTCGAGGATGACCTTCAGAAAGTCGGGCGTGCCCGCATAGGCCGTGCTGCCCACATCGGCGGCGGCCCGCACCTGCAATTCGGTCTGGCCGGTCCCGGCGGGCAGGACGGTCGCGCCGATGGCCCGCGCGCCGCTTTCGAACATCATCCCCGCAGGCGTCAGGTGATAGCCGAAGCAATTCTGGATGATGTCGCCATTATGCAGACCGGCGGCACGCAGGAAGCGGCCCAGGCGGAACCAGTCGCCGTCGATGTGACCGGGCTCGTAGATCGGCCCGGGACTTTGGAAGACGTGGCTGAACGATCCGAGCGGCCCGGCCAGCGCGCCGAAGGGCGGGGCCTCGGATTGCGCGGCGACGAGGTCGGACTTCCGCAGCACGGGCAAATGCCCGAGCGACGCCCGGTTGGTAATGGCCGAGACATCGACATCGCGTAAATACGCGAAGCCCTCGAGGGCCTGCGCGCGCGCCACCTGATGCGGCAAGGCGTCGGCGAGATCGCGGTCGCGCTCGTCGGCACTTCGGGTTTCAAGCGAATCGGGCTCGGTCATTGCGGGTCTCCTCCTGCGATCTGCGCAGAACGGCGCAGGTCATTCCATATCGAGGGGGACGCTATCAGATATCCGCCACGACGCGACCCCGGCGGGTCGGCATCAGCAGGCTTTTGCAGGATATCCAAATAAAAAACCCGGGCGCGGAAAGCCGCGTCCGGGTCGGTCTTCGAATGTTCGAAAGATCAGCCTGCGGTGGCGGCGGTCAGAACCGCAAGGTCTTCCGCGCCCGACTCGGAGCAGGCGGCGTCGATCTCGATCATCAGTGCATCGGCGTCTGCCGGGCTCTCAAGCGCGGTCTTCACGGCTTCTGCGAGGCCCATTTTGCCTTCATCGTCCATGGCGATGTATTCGGCACAGGTCACGGCGGCGGGATCCATGGCATGCGCTGCGGCAAAGGCTGCGGAACCCGATGCGGCGAGGCCGAGGGCGGCGAGAATGGTTGTCGTCTTTTTCATGGCGAACTCCTTCGTTCCATATCGTGTAAGTAACGATGGGAATGAAACGACGGGCGTGAAGAACGGTTCCGGAAAAAAGACGCCCTCAGGAAACATATATATTTCGCGGAGTGTCTTGCCGAACGCCCGCTCCGGCCTAGCAGCGCGGCGTCAGGACAGCCATCTCTTGCGGCGCCGATAGGAGCGCACATCGCGGAAGCTCTTGCGGCCCTCGTCGGACATGCCGAGGTAGAATTCCTTCACATCCGGGTTCTCCCGCAGATCGGCCGCGCTGCCTTCCATCACCACGCGGCCCGATTCCAGGATGTAGCCGGTATGGGCAAACCTGAGCGCCACGTTGGTATTCTGTTCGGCCAGCAGGAAGGACACGCCTTCGCCTTCGTTCACGGCCTTCACGATCTCGAAGATCTGCTCTACGAGCTGCGGCGCGAGCCCCATCGACGGCTCGTCGAGCAGGATCGTCTCGGGCCGGGACATCAGCGCGCGCCCGATGGCGCACATCTGCTGCTCGCCGCCCGACGTGTAGCCCGCCTGCGATTTGCGGCGTTCCTTCAGCCGCGGGAAATAATCGTAGACCATTTCGAGATCCGCCTCGACGGCGGCCTTGCCGTCCTTGCGGGTATAGGCCCCGGTCAGCAGGTTCTCCTCGACGGTCAGGTGGGCGAAGCAATGCCGCCCCTCCATCACCTGGATCACGCCGCGCTTCACCAGCGCCGCCGGGTCGAGACCCTGCACCCGCTCGCCCTTGTAGAGGATCGAGCCCTTGGTGACCTCGCCGCGCTCGGAATGCAGCAGGTTGGAAATCGCCTTCAGCGTGGTGGTCTTGCCCGCGCCGTTGCCGCCCAGAAGCGCCGTGATGCCGCCCTTCTTCACGGTCAGGGACACGCCTTTCAGCACCAGGATGACGTGGTTGTAGATGACCTCCACGTTGTTGACCTCGAGAAGCGCGTGGTCGGTCTTGGCCGCGTCGAGCATGGCGGGAGCCCCTGTCTTGTCTCTTTCCAATTACGCAAAGGAAGCGGCGGCCACGGGGGCCGCCGCCCGGTTAGGGCGTCAGCCGCCCACGTTGCAGTCTTCGTTGGTCGGCCAGGGCGCGTTGGCCTCGGCATACTCGGCCGCCTTGTCGGCGATGAGCTGCTGGTAATCCGACGTGTCGGGCAGCATGTGGTCGGAGACCTTCACGAACTGCTCCCCGTCCCATTCCAGCATCCAGCCGCCGGAATGGCCGGTGTGGTTGGCGCAGGACGTGGCGAAAGGCGGCACCATGCCGGTGAGGCCCAGCTCTTCGATGCGCTCCTCGGTCATGTTGATGTTCTCGAGGCCCCAGCGCAGCTGGCTCGCGTCGATCTCGGCCACGCCGAACTCGTTCTGCGCCGCCGCGATACCCTCGGCCAGGATCGCGGAGATCACTACGCCGCGGCCGTAGAAGACGCCCGCCATCTCCTCGGGGTTGGACTGCGAGAGACCGGCATCGACCACGTATTTTTGGATGTCGGCCATCACCGGTGCCTCGGGGTTCGGGAAGGACCACGAGATCGACTTGTAGCCCGCGCCGTCGGCGCCGACGATCTTGAGGTCGGCATCATGCCCGGCCCACCAGACGCCGATGAAGTTTTCCATCGGGTACTTGGTCTTCACCGCCTCGGTGATGGCACCGGCATTCATCGCGCCCCAGCCCCACATCACGACGTAATCGGGACGCTCGCGGCGGATCTGCAGCCACTGTGCGGACTGGTTCTGCATTTCCTTCAGACCGACCGGGATCGGCAGCAGCTCGAAGTTCAGCTCGCCCGCCTTCTTTTCCAGAAGCGGCAGCGGCTCCTTGCCGTAGGGGTGGTCGAGATGCAGGAAGGCGATCTTCTTGCCATCGAGGCTGCCATTCTCGTCCTGCAGATATTGCAGGATCATCGAGGCCGCGTCCCAATAGCCCGAAGGCGTGTTGAAGGCCCACTGGAAGACCTTGCCGTCGGCCATCGGCGAGAAGCCGTAGCCCGGGGCGAGGATCGGGATCTCGTCCACGTTGGTCTTGGGCAGGACCTGCAGCGTGATGCCGGTGGACCAGGGCTGCGTGACGATGGACCGGCCCTTGGTCTTCTCGTAGCACTCGACGCCCTTCTCGGTGGAATAGCCGGTCTCGCATTCCTCGGCGTTGACCTTGATGCCGCCGACGCCGCCATCGCGCGCGTTCAGCATGGCGAAGTAATCCGCCTGACCGTTCATCAGCGGAATGCCGGTCGCCGCGAAAGGCCCGGTTCGGTAGGCGAGGTTCGGCGCGTAGAGTTCCTGCGCCACCGCCGCCGTGCCGAGCGTCGCGCCCAGCACCGCCGCCGCGGCGAGTTTGGTGAAGTGTTTCATATGATATCCTCCCATTGGATTGTTCGAAGTTATCTTTGTTTTTGGGCCGGCCCGGTCACATTAATGCGGGAACGGCCAGATGATCAGCTTCTCGCGGATGAGACGCCAAAGCTGTGCCAGACCGTGGGGTTCCACGATCAGGAAAAAGATGATGAGCGAGCCGACGATCATGATGTTGAGATGCTCGACCAGCGCCGACGAGATCGTGAGGCCCAGAGCGGCGGGAAGCAGGTTCAGCACCACCGGCAGACCAACGATCAGGATCGCGCCCAGGTAATTGCCGAGGATCGAACCCAGCCCGCCGATGATCGCGATGAACAGAACCTGGAAGCTGAGCGGAATGTCGAAGAGGTTGGGCTCGGCCGCACCCTTCCACATGAAGACGTATAGCGCGCCGGCGACACCCACGATATAGGACGAGATCGCAAACGCGATGAGCTTCGACCGCATCAGGTTGATGCCGATGAGCTCGGCCGCTATATCCATGTCCCGCGTCGCCTTCCAGGTCCGGCCCAGATTGCCGCGGGTGAGATTGATGCAGAGCATCGTCATGAAGGACACGATCACCAGGACGAGGTAATATTGCGTGACCGAGCTGGCCAGCGGTCCGGTCAGGTAGATGCCGAACATTTCCGTATTGGGCACCTGGATGGCTCCGGAGGCGTTGTAATTGTAGAGCCACGCCCATTTCTCGAACAGCCAGACCAGGAAGAACTGCGCAGCCAGCGTCGCGATGGCCAGATAGAACCCCTTGATCCGCAGGGAAGGAATGCCGAAGGCCACGCCGATCCCCGCCGAGAAGACACCCGAGAACAGGATCGCCACGATGGGGTTCATCCACGGGAAGATCGTGATGAGCTTGTAGCAGGCATAGGCCCCCACACCCATGAACGCGCCGGTGCCCAGCGAGAGCTGCCCGGCATAGCCCGTCAGGATATTGAGCCCCATCGCCGCCAGCGCATAGATCATCACGGGGATCAGAAGCGTCTGGTAGGCGAATTCCGAGGCGATGAGCGGGAAGATCACGTAGGCCACGATCAGGATCGCGATCAGCAGAACGGCGTCCTGCCGGACCGGGAATAGGGCCTGGTCGGCCTTGTAGCTTGTCTTGAATTGTCCAGCGGTGCGGTAAAGCATGGGGCGCGTCCTGCGTCAGTTTGCGTGGGCGGCGGAAAGGATGGCGGGCCGGATCGGCACGGCGGGGCCGAATGCGGCGGCCGGCCGGTCAGTTCGGCAGGTCGTCGGGATCCGCGTCACCTGCGGCATCCGTCTCGGGCTCGGGCGGCTCTGCGTGCCTGTCGCGGTCCGTTCGGGTCTGGCTGTAGGACCACAGCGCCACGGCAGCGCCCCCGCCGAAGAGGATGAACGCGACGAGGATGCGGATGACGCGCCCGAATTCGCGGTGCAGCGACCAGCCGTCCCCGGCCCATTCGATGAGGGCGAGCGTGCCGTAGACCAGAAAGCCCACCGCCCAGATCGCGCCGAGACCGCAAAGCAGGAAATACCAGAGCCCTCGGCGGCTCCGCTGCAGGAAAGTGTCCGGTTCAGGCGATCTCGTATCCATGTCGAGGCCCTGCGCCTTCCATTCTGGGGGTTGGACCCACGCGCGATTTCGGCAGCGCACGCAACGTCCTTAACACATTCCCGTCCCATTGCGCGAGCCTCGCTAAACCCGTTCAATGATCCGCTCCCCGAAGAGGCCCTGCGGACGGAACAGGAGCACGATCAGCGCCAGCACGAAGGCGAACCACGTCTCGGTATTGCCGCCGAGGAAGGGCTGGCCCCAGTAGATCTCGAAGAGTTTCTCGAGCATACCGATCATCAGGCCGCCGACGATGGCGCCGGTGATGCTCTCGAGCCCGCCCAGCATCAGCACGGGCAGCGCCTTGTAGGCGATCACCTCAAGCGCGAAGCTCACGCCTGCGCGGGCCCCCCAGGCAATGCCGGTCACCAGCGCGATGATGCCCGCGATGAACCAGACGAGAACCCAGATCGTCTGCAACGAGATGCCCACCGACAGCGCCGCCTGGTGATCGTCGCCCAAGGCCCGGATCGCGCGGCCCATCTGCGTGTAATTCAGGAAGGCAAGCAGCGCGAGCACCAGAAGCGTCGCCACGATGACCACGGTTATGTCGAGATGCTGCAGGATCAGCAGGCCGCCGAAGGGCTCCAGCACGTAATCCCCGGTGGGGATGCCCAGCTCCTCGGTGATCATCACCTTGTTCTCGCCGCCGAAGATCGTCTCGCCCGCGCCGATCAGGAACAGCGTGATGCCGATCGTCGCCATGAAGAGGATGATGTCGGGCTGACCCACGAGCGGGCGCAGCACCACCCGCTCGATAGTCACCGCAAGGCCAAACATCACCACGAGCGTCAGGCCCACCGAAATCCAGGCGGGAACGCCCAGGGCATGGAGGCCCACCAGCGTCAGCGCCGCGAACACCACCATGATGCCCTGCGCGAAGTTGAAGATCCGCGACGAGCGGAAGATCAGCACGAAGCCCAGTGCGATGAGCGCGTAGAGGATGCCCGATACGAGCCCCTCCCAGAGCACCTGCATCAGGAAATCCGGCGCCGCGAACATGTCGACGAAGGGGGCGATGAAGTAGTCGTAGAGCATGTTATCTCCCGTCCCGAATGAGATCCGAGGGTTCTTGGAATGGGGTGAAATCGGGCCTCAGACCCGGCAGGCCGGGCCGCGATGCGACCCGCGACGCAGTCGCGATGTCGGTGCGCCCGTCCTGGCACCGACGAATTGCCAGGCTGCGCACGACGGCGGCCATCAATGCGCCACCCCGAGATAGGCGTCGATCACGTCCTGGTTGTTGCGCACCTCGTCGGGCGTGCCGTCGCCGATCTTCTTGCCGTAATCCATCACCACGACGCGGTCCGAAATGTCCATGACCACACCCATGTCGTGCTCGATCAGCGCGATGGTGGTGCCGAACTCGTCGTTCACGTCGAGGATGAAGCGGGACATGTCCTCCTTCTCCTCGACATTCATGCCCGCCATCGGCTCGTCGAGCAGCAGGATCGAGGGCTCGGCGGCCAGCGCGCGGGCCAGTTCGACGCGCTTTTTCAGACCGTAGGGCAGACGGCCCACCGGCGTCTTGCGGATGTTCTGGATCTCGAGGAAGTCGATCACCTTCTCGACCACCTCGCGGTTCTCCATCTCCTCGTCGCGCGCCTTCCCCCACCAGAGCGCCTGGCTGAGCACGCCCGCATTCATATGGGTAAGCCGCCCGGTCATGACGTTGTCGAGCACGGTCATCCCCTCGAAAAGCGCGATGTTCTGGAAGGTCCGCGCGACGCCCATGCGGGCGACTTCGAAGGGCTTCATCGGCGGGCGCTTTTCGCCCTTGTAGAAGACCTCGCCCTCGGATGGCGTGTAGAAGCCCGAGATGATGTTCAGCATCGAGGACTTGCCCGCCCCGTTCGGCCCGATGATCGCGCGGATCTCGCCCTCGCGCACGTCGAAGGAAATGTCGTTGATGGCCACCACGCCGCCGAAACGCAGGGTGATGTTCTTCATCTCCATCAGGACGCCGCCGATCTGGCGGCCATCCGGCGTGATGTAGCCCTCGGTATCCTTCATGCCCTAGCCTTTGTCCGTGGTGGTGGTGGCGCAGTTCATGCCGATCAGCCGCGCGTAGAAGCTGGCCGTGCCGGGTGCCCACTCGATATTGATCCGGCTTGCGGCCAGACAGCCGCTGGGCCGGCGCTCGTGGATGTCCTTTTCGAGATACGGCGCATCGTCGAAGGTGAAGTCGCCGAGCGTCCAGCCCTCCGCGATCAGCTCGTCGTACCGCGCCATCGTCGCCGCATGCAGCGCCTCGAGCGCCTCTGTCGGCATCGCGTCCTTGGTCCAGACCAGGCAATGGCGCGCGTTTTTCGGCACGGCCACGTCGCTTGCCCCGAAGCGCAGGCGCAGATCATGCGGCCCGGCATGCACGCGCCGTTCGATGCCGTCGGGACCGAAACCATTCTCGATCTCGGGGCCGATGGCGCCGGGGGCGATCTCTTCACCGTCGATATAGGCGATGCATTGATCCATGAGCTGCGTCCAACTCGCCTCGATGCCGGCGCTGGCCCGCCCTTGCGTGGCGGGCGCGATCGTCGCGGCGGCGCAAAGGGCCGCGATCGCGGCTTTGCAGGCGGCGCGAGAGGCGGGCATCCTTGCGGTCACTCCGCCGCCTCCAGCGTCTTGGTCTCGACCGGCACGACCTTCGGCGCGCGGGCATAGAGCGTCGCCTTGATCTTGCCCTTGCGGCCATCCTCGTAGGTTACTTCCGTCTCGGTGTAGACGCTGTCCTCGTTGGCATAGAGACCTTCGACCAGATCGGCGAACTTCTCTTCGATGATCTTGCGGCGGACTTTGCGGGTGCGGGTCAGCTCGCCATCGTCCGCGTCCAGTTCCTTGTGCAGCACGAAGAAGCGGTGGATCTGGCAGCCGGACAGCATGTCGTCCTGCGCGACGCTGGCGTTGACCTCCTCCACATGGGCCTGGATCGTGTCGAGCACCTGCTTGTTCTGCGCCAGCTCCTGATAGGAGGCATAGGCGATGTTGTTGCGCTCGGCCCAGTTGCCCACGGCGGCGAGGTCGATGTTGATGAAGGCGACGCAGCGATCCCGGTTCGCCCCGAAGACCACCGCCTCGAGGATGTTGGGATAGAACTTGAGCTTGTTCTCGACGTATTTCGGCGCAAACAGCGCGCCGTCGGCCATCTTGCCCACATCCTTGGCGCGGTCGATGATGCGCAGGTGGCCGGTGTCTTCCTCGATGAAGCCCGCATCGCCCGTGGCGACCCAGCCTTCCGCGTCCTTGGTTCCCGCGGTCGACTCGGCGTTCTTGAAGTACTCCACGAAGACGCCGGGCGAGCGGTAGAACACCTCGCCGTTTTCCGCGATGCGGATCTCGACGCCCGGAGAGGGCACACCCACCGTGTCTGACCGCACCTCGCCGTCGGGCTGCTGGGTGATGAAGACCGACGCCTCGGTCTGGCCGTAAAGCTGTTTCAGATTGATGCCGAGCGCCCGGTAGAAATCGAAGATCTCGGGGCCGATGGCTTCGCCCGCGGTGTAGCCCACGCGGACGCGGGAAAAGCCCAGCGCGTTCTTCAGAGGCCCATAGACCAAAAACTCGCCGAGCCGGTATTTCAGCCGGTCGCCGAGGCTCACGCTTTCGCCGTCGAGGATTTTGGGACCGACGCGGCGCGCGTGATCCATGAAGTAATGGAACATCTTCCGCTTGAGCGGTCCGGCATCCTCCATCCGGATCATGATCTGCGTCAGCTGCGTCTCGAAGACGCGTGGCGGCGCGAAGTAATAGGTCGGCGCGATTTCGCGCAGGTCGGTCATCATCGTGTCCGGGCTTTCGGGGCAGTTCACGCAGAACCCCGCCCAATAGGCCTGCCCGACCGAGAAGATGAAATCGCCGACCCAGGCCATCGGCAGGTAGGCGAGGATCTCCTCGCGCTCGGTCAGGTGATCGAATTCGCAGGAGGCCTTCGCGGTCTCGATGATGTTGCGGTTGGACAGCACCACGCCCTTGGGCTTTCCGGTGGTGCCCGAGGTATAGAGCATCACGCAGGTGTCGTCGTAGCCGAGCCCACCGCGCCGCTTCTCAAGCTCCGCCTTCTGCTCGGCGCTGGCATTGCGCCCGGTTTCCTGCACCTCGGCAAACGAGGACAGGGTGGTGTGGTCGTATTTCCGCATGCCGCGGGGATCGAGATAGATCATGCGGTGGAACTCGGGCAGCCGGTCCTCGATCTCGAGGACCTTGTCCACCTGTTCCTGGTCTTCCGCGATCACCAGCTTCGCGCCGCAATGATCGAGCACATAGGCCATCTCTTCGGCCACGGCGTCCTGATAAAGCGGCACGGGCACCGCGCCCACGGACTGGATCGACACCATCGACCAGTAAAGCGACGGCCGGTTGCGCCCGATGATCGCGACGAAATCGCCCGGCGCCACGCCCATATCCAGCAAGCCCAGCGCGAAGGCTTCGATCTCGCGCTCGGTCTCCGACCAGGTCCAGGTCTGCCAGATGCCGAACTCCTTCTCGCGGAAGGCCGGTCGCGCCCCGAAGCGGGTCGCGTTGCGGTGCAACAGGGCAGGCACGGAGCGCAATTCGGCTGCGCCCTCGGTCGACTGTGTCAAAGCGTTTCCTCCCGGCAGCCCTTGTTTCGGGCCTTTTTCGGTGTGTCCCGCCGCGGCGGGAACATCGCCTCCTCCAAGGCTCTTCGCACATTAGGTCCGGCGCGGCCCTTTGGGTCAAGTCCCTTGGCGTCGCGGTGGAAAAAAATTGAACGTTCATTAAATTAATGCCGGAATTGCCGGGTGTTCGCGGGCGCGGAAAAGAGCCGGGCCAGGCCCGTTTGGCGGTCTTTTTGCGCGAATCACCTGAGGTTTCGCCGCGCGTCATGTGCGGGGACATCCCGCGAGCCGAAGGAACGGTTCGCGAAGCGAGCGCCACACCGAACCCAGTATCAAATCCGAAGCCCGCCGGAGGCGGCGCCCGGCCCGACGGCCCGGCGCTCGCGTCTATTCCGCCGCGACCCGGCTCTCCGTCTCAGCCTCGATCCGCACCGCGGAATACTTGAACTCCGGGATCTTGCCGAATGGATCGAGCTGCGGGTTGGTCAGCACGTTCGCCGCGGCCTCGACGAAGGCAAACGGGATGAAGGCCGTCTCGGGCGCCACGTTCCGGTCCGCCCGCGCCAGCATCGCGATGGAACCGCGCCGGGTGGTCAGCCGCACGCGTCCGCCCTCGGGCACGCCCATGCGCCGTAGCGTCGAGGGATGCAGCGAACAGGTCGCCTCGGGCTCCACGTTGTCGAGCGTCACCGACCGCCGCGTCATCGAGCCCGTGTGCCAGTGTTCCAGCTGCCGCCCGGTGATCAGGATCATAGGGTACTCCTTGTCCGGGCTCTCGGCGGGCGGCGTCACGCGCGCGGGCGTGAACTGCGCCCGGCCCGCCCGGCGCGGGAAACCGTCGCCGAAGACCACCGAGGCGCCCGGATCCTCCGGCCCCTTGCACGGATAGGTCACGGCGCCTTCCTTTTCGAGCCGCTTCCAAGTGATGTGATGCAGGGAGCGCATCGACATCTTCATCTCGTCGAAGACCTCGCGCGGGTCGTCGTAATCCCAATCGAGCCCGATCCGCCGCGCCAGATCGACGAGGATCTCCCAGTCCTGCCGCGCCTCTGCCGGCGGCTCGGTCGCGGCGCGCACCACCTGTACGGTGCGGTTGGTGTTGGTCACGGTGCCGGTCTTCTCGAACAAGGCCGAGGCCGGGAGGATCACGTCGGCGAACATCGCCGTCTCGGTCAGGAAGATGTCCTGCACGACGAGGCAATCGAGCTTGGCCAGCGCCTTGCGCGCGTGTTCCACATCCGGGTCGGACATGGCCGGGTTTTCGCCCAGCACGTACATGCCGCGGATCGAGCCGCGATAGACGCGGTCCATGATCTCCACGACGGTAAGGCCCGGGGCCGCGTCGATCTCGGTGCCCTGCCAGATATGGCGGAAAAGATCGCGCACATGGGTGTCGGTGACGGTCTGGTAATCCGGCATCACATGCGGGATCAGCCCCGCATCGGAGGCACCCTGCACGTTGTTCTGCCCGCGCAGGGGGTGCAGGCCGGTGCCCGGCCGCCCCACATGGCCGCAAAGCAGCGCGAGCGAGATCAGGCAGCGGGCATTGTCGGTGCCGTGGATGTGCTGAGACACGCCCATGCCCCAGAAGATCATGCCCCGCTGCGCGCCCGCGAAATCGCGGGCCACGGCGCGGATCGTGTCCGGGTCGACGCCGCAGATCTCGGACATCTTCTCAGGCGGGAAGGCGCGGATATGGTCGCGATACTCGAAGAAGCCCTCGGTGAAGCCCTGGATATATTGCCGGTCGTAGAGCTTTTCCTCGACGATCACGTTGCAGATCGCGTTCACGAGCGCGACGTCCGAGCCTGGCTTGAACTGCAGGTTATGGGTGGCATGCCGCTTCAGCCCGTTCTGCAGCCGCGGATCCATGACGATCAGGTTGCCGCCGCGCTTGGCGAATTGTTTGAAATAGGTGGCGGCGACCGGGTGGTTTTCCGTCGGATTGGCGCCGATGACGATGGCGACATCCGCATTCTCGATCTCGCGGAAGCTGGCGGTCACGGCGCCCGAGCCCACGTTCTCCATCAGCGCGGCGACCGAGGACGCGTGGCAAAGCCGCGTGCAGTGATCGACGTTGTTGTGCTTGAAGCCCTGCCGGATGAATTTCTGGAAGAGATAGGCCTCTTCGTTGGTGCATTTGGCCGACCCGAAGCCCGCCACGGATTGCCCGCCGAAATAGGACCGCAGATCGACAAGCCCGCGCGCGGCCACGTCGAGCGCCTCGTCCCAGCTGGCCTCGCGGAAATGCGTCCAGGGGTTCGACGGGTCGACATTCAGCCCCTTGTCCGGCGCGTCCTCACGGCGGATCAGCGGCTTGGTCAGGCGGTCGGGATGCTGGATGTAGTCGAAGCCGAAGCGGCCCTTGACGCAGAGCCGGCCTTCGTTGGCCGGTCCGTTGATGCCGTCCACGCGCTTGACCGCGCCGTCCTTGACCTTGATCGACACTTGGCAGCCCACGCCGCAGAACGGGCAGACCGATTTGACCTCGGCGTCGAAATCGCGGCTGTCGCCTTCCTGCGCGGCGTTGAGTTCCGACGCGGGCATCAGCGCGCCCGTGGGGCAGGCCTGCACGCATTCGCCGCAGGCCACGCAGGTCGAGGCCCCCATCGGATCGTCCTGGTCGAAGACCGGGAAGGCGTCGTGCCCGCGTCCGCCCATGCCGAGCACGTCGTTGACCTGCACGTCGCGGCAGGCCCGGACGCACAGGTTGCACTGGATGCAGGCGTCGAGATTGACGCGCATGGCGACGTGGCTGTCGTCGAGGAGCGGGATGCGGTCGGGCTCCATCGTCGGCAGGCGGCTTTCGCTGACGCCCACCGCATCGGCCATGTCCCAGAAATGCGAGGACCGGTCGTGGGCCGCGTCCCGCTCGGGCTGATCGGCCATCAGCATCTCGATGACCATCTTCCGCGCGCTTTGCGCCCGCGGGCTGGCGCTGCGCACCTCCATGCCCTCGGCGGCCTCGCGGATGCAGGAGGCGACAAGAATGCGCTCGCCCTCGACCTCGACCATGCAGGCGCGGCAATTGCCGTCGGGTTTGTACCCCGGTTCGGGCCGGTGACAGAGATGCGGGATCCTGAGGCCGCGTCCATGCGCCGCTTCCCAGATCGTCGTGCCCTTCGGCGCCTCGACCGTGTCGCCATCAAGCGTGAAGCGGATCGTCTCGGCCATGTCGTGTCTCCCTGTGCCTGCCCCCTTCTATGCCAGAGCCGGCGCCGGGACGCCCCCCAATTCCGACCTGTTGACCAAGATTTGCGCCCTGCGCGCCCATGAAAAAAGGCGCGCCCGGGGGCGCGCCTTTCTGGTGTTTCGCGAAAGCCGCGCTCAGAGGTTCTGGGCCGACATCTCGCGGGCGATGTGATCGGCCTGCCGGATCGCCAGCGCCACGATGGTCAGCGTCGGATTTTCCGCCGCACCGGTGGTGAATTGCGAGCCGTCCGAAATGAACAGGTTCTCGATGTCGTGGGTCTGACCCCACTTGTTGACCACGCCGTCCTGCGCATTCGCCGACATCCGGTTGGTGCCGAGGTTGTGCGTCGAGGGATAGGGCGGCGTCGGCATGGTCCGGGTCGCCCCCACCGCGTCATAGACCGCGCGGCCTCGGTCATAGGCGTGGTTGCGCATCGCGATGTCGTTGGGGTGATCGTCGAAATGCACGTTGGCCACCGGCAGGCCGTACTGGTCCTTGGTCTCGGACAGGGTGACGCCGTTGCCTTCCTGCGGCATGTCCTCGCCCACGATCCACATGCCCGCCATGTTCTCGTAGCTGTCGAGCGCAGTGGTGAACTCGCGGCCCCAGGCCCCGGGATTGAGGAAGGCCGCCATGAAGGGCAGGCCCAGCGCGAGCGTCTCGAGCTCGTAGCCCCCGACGAAGCCGCGCGAGGGATCGTGCCGCGCCTCGTCCTGGATGATGCCCGCCATGGTCGTGCCGCGCCACATGCGCACCGGCTGCTCGAAGGTCGCGTAGACCGACCCGGTCATGTGCCGCATGTAGTTGCGCCCGACCTGCCCCGAGGAGTTGGCAAGCCCGTCCGGGAACATCGAGGAGGCGGAGTTGAGCAGCATCCGCGGGCTTTCGAAGGAGTTGCCCGCAACGGCGACGATGCGCGCCTTCTGCATCTGCAGGTTGCCGTCCGCGTCGAAATACTCGACGCCGGTGACCTTGCCGGCCTCGTTGTGCAGGATCCGGGCCACGTGGGACCGCTCGCGCACCTCGAGGTTGCCGGTGGCCTCGCCCGCCGGGATGTCCGTATAGGCTGAGGACCACTTGGCGCCCCATTTGCAGCCCTGAAAGCAGAAACCGGTCTGCTGGCAGGCCATGCGGCCGTCACGCTCTTCGCTGTTGATGGCCATGTTGCCGGTATGGACCTTTTCGTAGCCGAGCTTCTTCGCACCGGCCTCGAAGACCTTGTAGTTGTTGTTCCCGGGCAGGCCCGGAATGCCGTTGGTGCGCGTGACACCCAGCTTCTTCTCGGCCAGATCGTACCAGGGCGCCATTTCGGCGGCGTCGATGGGCCAGTCGAGCAGGCTCGCGCCCTCGACCTCGCCATAGCTGGTGAGCGCCTTCCACTCGTGCTCCTGGAAGCGCAGGCTCGCGCCCGCCCAGTGCGTGGTGGTGCCGCCCACCGCCTTCACGATCCATGCGGGCAGCCCCGAGAAGTCCTTGGCCACGCGCCAGTCGCCCGACGTGGTGCGCGGATCGAGCCAGGCGAGCTGGCCGAAACTGTCCCATTCGTCGTTGACGTAATCCTCGGGCAGATAGCGCCCGCCGGCTTCCAGCGCGACGACGCTCACGCCCTTCTTGGCGAGTTCGTTCGCCAGAACGCCACCGCCCGCGCCGGTTCCGATGATGACGACGACGCTGTCGTCGTTCTTGTCAAAAGGTGCTGTCATTGTTCTGTCCTCCCCGCCTCAAATCCACGAAATGTCATCGAAGCCGCGGTACATGTACCCGCCCTGGCTGTAGGACTCGCCCTCGTAGCCGAAGATCGGCCAGACGGCTTTCTGGTTGTAGAGGCCGGTGACCAGCCCGCCGCGAATACGCTGGAAGAACGGGGTGTCCTCGATCGTGCGCAGCACCGCCACGCGCTCGGCCTCCCAACCGATATCGAGATAACGGCCCGCGCCCGTGACCTGCGCCTTCTCGTTCAGCAACTCGATGCCGGCCTCGGCGAAATCGACCTCGTCCGGCACGTCGTAGCCCTTGACTGCGGCGGCGTAATATTGGTCGCCCACCTTGTCATGCGGGTAGATGTCGCGCGCCATCTGGATCAGCGTGGCCATCGTATCGGGCTTGAGCGCGTTCATCTCGGTGGCCCAGGCGGCATCGCTGCCCGCCACGAAACCCGAGCCCACGACAAGGCCCGCGCCCGCCGCGACACCGCGCGACAGCAGCTGCCGCCGCGTGAGCGTGCGGATGGTTGGTGTATCGGTCATCAGATGTCCTCCCTTTTCACCGATATCGAATGCGAGAAGGGCCGCGCCCTATGCGCGGCCCCTTTCAGATTTGTCTCACTTGAAGCGGCCCGAGCGTTCCAGCACCTCGATCTGGTAGCCATCGGGGTCCGCCACGAAGAAGAAGCGTCCGACCAGCGTGCCGCCGGGCGCGAATTCCACCAGCTTGCGGGGGCTCAGCCCCTCGGCCTCGAAGCGGGCATGTTCGGAATCGAGATCGGCCACGGACACGGCCAGGTGACCGTAGCCATTGCCGAGATCGTAGGCCTCGGTCTGGCCCTTGTTGACCGTCAGTTCGAGTTCGAATTCCTGCTCGTCATTCGACATGTAGATCAGCGTGAAATCGTCGAAATCGAGCCTGTCGGCGACCTCGAGACCGAATGCCTTTTTGTAGAATGCCACCGAACGGTCCTCGTCGAGGACGCGAATCATGCTGTGAATGGCCTTGGCCATGAAGCCTCCCTTGGTAAATTGTCGCGACTTAGGGAAAGGCTATGGAATCGCGGCACGGGGCGGGTAGTAGACCTTTACTACACGCGCGCTCTTTTCATTCCGCGGCGAACACGATCCGGTCAGGGATGGCGGAGCGGCTGGCATAGATCAGGCAGGTCGTGCGCAGAAGCGACGAGAAATTTTCCGGCTCGCCCTGCTTTTCCAGCACCTCCGCATGCAGTTTCGACAGGAAGATCGGGGTGGTGATGCCCTCGCCGTCCGCGATCTCGTCGAGGGTGTCCCAGAAGGCGTTCTCGAGGCGGATCGAGGTGGATTGACCGTTGATGCGGACCCGCCGCGTGGTGGATCGGTATCGGTCACGATCCTGTCCGGCATAAACCTGGCACATGTTTGGCTCCTCGAGATGCGGGTCGGTCGTCGTGACCGCCGTTGCGACCGGCGGCACCTCCGGACGCGCAAGGTGTGCAGACCCCAAGCCTTCCAAAGCCCGCGACGAAAGTCTGTAGGACTTTGGGCCTATACGCGCCTTTCCGTCGGCCCTGATCGGGGCTAGGACCGGGTTACGTTTCCGGAGCCTGCCCCATGTCGCAAATCCTGCTGGTCCGTCACGGCCAGGCCAATTCCGCCGCCCGCGACGAGGCGGAATACGATCGCCTCAGCGATCTTGGCCGGGCGCAGGCGCGCTGGCTCGGTGCGCATCTGAAAGGCAGCGGCGAGCGGTTCTCGCACGCGGTCTCGGGCACGTTGCAGCGGCAATCGGAGACCCTGGCGGAAATGGCGGTCGCCGAGACCGCCCCCGCTCAAGACCCCCGGCTCAACGAGCTGGAATATTTCACGCTCGCGCAGGCCTTCGAGGCCGAGCATGGCGTTGCCATGCCGCAGGACCGCCCCGAATTCCTGACCCATCTGCCGCGCATGTTCGCCGCTTGGTCGCGCGGCGACATCAGCGCGGCGCCGGAGCCCTTCGAGGCGTTCGAGACGCGCGTTGCCGAGGTGCTCAGCGATCTGGCGGCGGGCCGCGGTCCGACCATCGCGGTCACCTCGGGCGGCGTGATCGGCATGGCCATACGCATCGCGCTGCGCCTCGATATCGAGGCTTTCGCGCTGATGTGCCTCTCGATCGAGAACACGTCTGTGCACCGGTTGCAGATCATGCCCTCGGGTCTCGCGCTGGCCCAGTTCAACGCCTGCCCGCATCTGGAGCCGCAGGACAGGCGGCATTCGCGGACACATCTCTGATCCGCGCAAAAGCCTTGATTTCGGACCCGCCGCACCGCACCTTTGAGGCATGAATTCGCTCACGCCCTTTCCGCACCGGCCGGAGCAGACCGAGACGGTCATGTTTCATCGGATCGAGTTGAACGAGATCCTGTCGCTCTACGGCCGCATGGTGGCCGCGGGCGAATGGCGCGATTACGGCATCTCCGCCCTGCGGGACGCCGCGATCTTCTCGATCTTTCGCCGCTCGGCCGAACAGCCGCTCTACCGCATCGAAAAACGGCCGAAACTGCGCAACAAGCAGGGCATGTATTCGGTCGTGGGAATGGACGGGCAAATCCTGAAGCGCGGGCATGACCTGAAAGCCGTGCTGCGCGTGCTGGAGCGCAAACTGATCCGCGCGATCTGATTTTGCGGGAAGTCGCTGAACGATCTTAACTAGGATCGTTCCTCAATCATTACCTAATGATTGAGTTCACGTGGTCATCGCTGAAAGCAGCGCGAACGGGATCGGGTGCCCGAGCCAGGCCGTGCCGCCCAACGGAGCGAAGCGCGGCACCTCCACCCGATCCGTCCCCACGCCATCGGCTCCCGCCAAGGCGCGGCAGACGCTGAGCGCCTCGAAGGGAGCCGCGGTCACGCGTACCCCGTACCCTGCAGCCTGACATGGGAGGTCACCGGCCCGTCCCCCTGGGCGGCGATCCGCGCGGTGGCCGCGGCCAGCCCTTCATACGCGACCGCCATGTGATGGGCATTGGCATGCAGGATCGTGTCGGGCCCCGAAACCCAGGCGACATGACCCCGCCAGAACAGCAGATCGCCCCGGCGCGGCGCGTCTTCGGTGCGGTGCGGCGCGAAAGCCGCCTCCTGCAAGTCGCTGTCGCCCGGGCAGTCGAGCCCGGCGAACCGGCAGGCGATCTGGATTAGCCCCGAGCAATCGATCCCGGACGCGGAATTTCCACCCCAGAGGTAGGGGGTTCCGAGAAGCCGCTCGGCGACCGCGACAGGGTCGGGGTGACGCAAGTCGCATGGTTCGAGATGCGCGCGCGGGACCCAGCCCGCTTCGGTCTCGGCAAAGGCGCCGTCGGTCCGGGAAACGGCCAGCAACGCCCCGAGGCTCAGGGCCGCGCGTTCCGGCGCCTTGATCGAGGGCGCCTCATAGGCATGGCTCGCGCGGGTGGCGAGCCGGTGCGTGACGGGATGGTCGGGGCCCAGCGCAGTCACGTCCACATAGCCCACATAGCCATCGGCCCGCGCTTGCACGAAGGCCCAGCCTTCCCGGGCCTCAAAGAGGGTGACCGACGTCCCCATCAGGAGCTGGCGGTCGCGCGCACCGCCGGGACTGCGCCGCAGATCGGCGACCGGAGCGATGACGCGGCGCGGCTCGCCCGCGACGAACCGCTCCGCCGCCACCTGCCCTTCGAGCGCGGCAGCGGCGACGCGGCCATTGGCCGGCAGCATCCGACGGTCCGGCAGCGCGGCTTCTGGCGCGCGCCCGCTCACAGGTCGAGGATCTCAGGCAGCGCGGCGAGAATGCTCCGCGCACCCTGACCGATCCCACCCTTGGTGCGCCCAGGCGCCGCCTGCGGTTGCCAGCCATAGATGTCGAAATGCGCGTAGCGCGGCGTCTCGGTCACGAAGCGACGCAGGAACAGCGCGGCGGTGATCGCACCCGCGAAGCCGCCCTTGGGCGCATTGTCGAGATCGGCGATGCCGGGTTCGATCAGGGGCTCATAGGGGTCGTGGAACGGCAGGCGCCAGACCGGATCGGCGGCCCCCGGCGCGGCCGCCTCGAACGCGCGGGCCAGGGCGTCGTCGGTGGCGAAGAACGGCGCGATATCCGGCCCGACCGCGACGCGCGCGGCACCCGTCAGCGTGGCCATCGACAGGATCAGGTCCGGCGCGGTCTCGTCCGCGAGGGCCAGCGCATCCGCGAGCACCAGACGGCCCTCGGCATCGGTGTTGTTGATCTCGACCGTCAGGCCCTTGCGCGAATGCAGGATATCCTGCGGGCGGAAACTGTTGCCCGCGACCGAGTTCTCCACCGCCGGGATCAGCACGCGCAGCCGCAGCTTCAGCTCGAGCGCCATGATCGCCTTGGCCAGCCCCAGCACCGCCGCGGCACCGCCCATGTCCTTCTTCATCAGGCCCATCGAGGCGCCCGGCTTGAGGTTCAGTCCGCCCGTGTCGAAACACACGCCCTTGCCGACGAGGACGAGGTGCGGACCCGTATCGCCCCATGTCATGTCGATCAGCCGCGGGTCGTCCTTCGCGGCGCGCCCGACCGCGTGGATCATCGGCAGATTGTGATCGAGCAGGCCCTGCCCGGCGATCACCTCCACATGCGCGTCGTGATCGCGGGCGAGGTCCCAGACCGCCTCTTCCAGCGCCTCGGGCCCCATATCCGCCGCGGGCGTGTTGATGAGATCGCGCGTCAGAACTTCGGCGGCGGCGAGAATCTCGACCCGGTCCGCATCGATCCCCTCGGGCGCGACGAGCGCGCCGGTCTTGGCGGTCTGGTCGCGGTAGCGCGAGAACCCGTAGCCCGTCAGCAACCAGCCCAGCGCCTCGCGCTCGGCGTCTTGCCCGGGCAGACCGGAGGCGATGCGCCATGTCTGATCCTGCAGGCGCGGTGCGGCTGCCGCGAGCGTGAACCGGACCCGCGCGCGCGCCGCTGCATTGCCATAGCCCGCGAGACCCGCGGTCGGCCCGCCGTCCGGGCCCGGGATCACCAGTGTGTCGCCGATGCCCCCCTCGAAGCCGCTCGCCCGGACCCAGGCCGCGACATGATCCGGCTGATCGGAAAGCCAGGCGTCCACGGCGCCCTGTTCGAGAACATGAAGGTCGAGCGCGCCCTCGGCGGCTGTGGCGAAACGAAGCGTCATGATATCCCCGGACCTGCGGTGCCTGTTGGTCCGGAGCCTAACTCCTACAGGCAGCGCGACAAGGCCTCGTTTGCCCCGCTCACGCGCCGATGCGCGGCCGGTTCCGTCAGGGAAGCAGGCCGGGACGGTCCCACAGGGCCAGGAGCGACTTTTCACCAGTGCGCAGCAGCCGCGCGAGCGTCGCGGCCAGGGCCACGCTGTCGCCCGCCTCAAGGCAGGCGCGGCAATCGCGGGCGACGCGCACGAGGCCCACCATGCCGATCTGCCGGGCGATGGCGGTCACGCGGCGCAGGCCGTTGCCGAGCTCCAGCCAATCGTCGCCGCGAAAGGCGCGCTCGGCCTCGGCAAGGCGCAGGGCCAGTTCCTCCATCGCGCGGCAGACCGCTTCTTCCGCCGCCGATGGCCCCATATCTCCGTAAAGATCGGAGAGAATTTCGATATCCAGTCGCGCAGGTTCCTGCGGCGCGAGCATACTGATCGGTGCCATGACATGGCTTCCTTCATCCAATTACCCCTTTCACCCGGGCATCACCCTGCCACAACGTCCTTCAGAAAAGGTTTCGGGCCGCATGCCTTTTCCCTCGAATTTCGTTCAAATCGCCCTTATCCGAAGAGGATGAAGCCTTCGGAGACCCGCATGCAGTTCGTCCGCCCCCTGCCGAGCTACCTCGTCACGCGCTATCACGGCTGGAAGGCCACGGCCTATGCGGACAACAGCGCGTGGTATCGCAGGCTTGCGGTGGAAGGACAGCGGCCGCGGGCGATGGTGATCTCCTGCTGCGACAGCCGGGTGCATGTCACCTCGATCTTCGGCGCGGATCAGGGCGAGTTCTTCATCCATCGCAACATCGCCAATCTCGTGCCGCCCTACGAGCCCGACGGCAACCAGCACGGCACCTCGGCGGCGGTCGAATACGCGGTGACGGCGCTGCACGTGTCGCACCTGATCGTGCTTGGCCATTCGAGCTGCGGCGGGGTTCAGGGTTGCCTCGACATGTGCAACGGCAAGGCCCCGGCGCTCGAGGAGAAGACCAGTTTCGTGGGGCGCTGGATGGATATCCTGCGACCGGGCTTCGACCGCGTTCAGGCGCGCGAGGTGGACGAAGCGGGTGCGGCGCGGGCGCTGGAAAAGGAAGCGGTGCTCGTGTCGCTCGACAACCTGATGACCTTCCCTTTCGTCAAGAGCGCGGTCGAGTCGGGCGCGTTGTCGCTGCACGGCCTGTGGACCGATATCGCCGAAGGCAGCCTGGAGCAGTTCGATCCGGCCCGGGGGGTCTACGCGGCGGTCTGAGCGGCCGGGTCAGGCGATCCAGCCGGACCGGCCATCGCGGCCGGTCTTGAGCTGCAGACGCCCGAAGCGCGCGGCAAGATCGGCCAGGGGTTCGCCCAGATCGCGACCGGTGCAAAGCGGCCGGCCATCGTCATGCGACAGGATCACGAGGCGACCCTCCCGGAAGACGAGGTCGTAGCCCCGCGCCGAAAGCGCGGCGACCAGATCGGCCCAGGTCTGGGCGCGCTCGAAGATCGGCCTGAGAAAACCACGGACCAGCGCGGCGGTCTCGCAATCGAGGCGCGGTGGCAGGGCGTGGGATGCGGCTTCGGAATTGTTTGCAAGGTGCATGATCTGCCTCGGTATTTTGTTTTTTTCACTATGCCGCTGATTCGGGGCAGAATTAGGACCGGGTCGGACCTTTTCTCCAGATTGTGGCCTTGTGGTTACCATCTCTTAACGGCAGCGCGCGTAGCTTTCGGGCATGGAGCGTTTCGACCTTTTCCTGCCCCCTGATCTGCGCCGCGCGACGGAACAGGCCGCGCGGGCCGCCGATATCTCGCCCGGGGATCTGATCCGGCGGGCGCTGGCCGCCGATCTGCGCCGCAGGGCCTGCCCGGCGAAGACGCCCAACCGGGCGGATGAGCAGCTCCTCGGCCCCTTGCGGGTCCTCCTCGCGCGGGATTTCGCGGCGGCGCGAAGCTGGGACGAGCTGACCGCGCGGCTGCGCGCCAAAGGCTACGCGCTGCACGAGGCCGGCGGCGGCCTCGCGCTCCATTCCCATCCCGAGGGCCTGCGCCTTTGCAAGGCCTCCGAGCTCGGTCATTCCTGCGGGGCGCTGATGCGCCGCTACGGCGCGCCCTTTCCCGGGCACGCGCATCACCATCTCGCGGCCCGGCTTCTCGACACGCAAACGCCGCCGCCCCGGATGTGGGACGGCGGCGGCGATGCGGATGATGACGATTTCCAGGTGATCGAGGACGATTAGCCCTTCTTCAGCACCCGGTTGCCCAGCGTCTCGGCGATCTGCACAGCGTTGAGCGCCGCGCCCTTGCGCAGGTTGTCCGACACGCACCACAGGTTCAGGCCGTTGTCGATCGTGGAATCCTGCCGGATGCGGCTGATGAAGGTCGCGTAATCGCCGACGCATTCGATCGGCGTGACGTAGCCGCCGTCCTCGCGCTTGTCGATCACCATGATGCCGGGCGCCTCGCGCAGGATATCGCGGGCCTCGTCCTCATCGAGATGTTCCTCGGTCTCGATATTGATCGATTCCGCGTGGCCCACGAAGACCGGCACGCGCACGCAGGTCGCGGTGACCTTGATCGAGGCATCGACGATCTTCTTGGTCTCGGCGACCATCTTCCACTCTTCCTTGGTGGAGCCGTCCTCGAGGAAGACGTCGATATGCGGGATCACGTTGAAGGCGATCTGCTTGGGATAGACCTTCGGCGGCACGCTGTCGGTCGGGTTGTAGACAGCCTTGGTCTGGTTCCACAGCTCGTCCATCGCCTCCTTGCCGGAGCCCGACACCGACTGGTAGGTCGAGACCACCACGCGCTTGATCTTCGCGCGGTCATGGATCGGCTTCAGCGCCACGACCATCTGCGCGGTGGAGCAGTTCGGGTTGGCGATGATGTTCTTCTTGGCATAGCCCTCGACCGCCTCGGGGTTCACTTCCGGCACCACCAGCGGCACGTCCGGGTCGTAGCGGTAGAGCGAGGAATTATCGATCACGATGCAGCCCGCCTTGGCCGCCTTCGGGGCGTATTTCTTCGTCGCGTCGGACCCGATGGCGAAGAGCGCGATGTCCCAGCCGGTGAAATCGAACGTGTCGAGATCCTGCGTCTTGTGGGTCGCATCGCCGAAGCTCACCTCGGTGCCGAGCGACCGGCGCGAGGCCAGCGCGGCCAGCTCGTCGACCGGGAATTCCCGCTCCGCGAGGATGTTCAGCATTTCGCGGCCCACATTGCCCGTGGCGCCTACGACGGCAACTTTGTAGCCCATTTGATCGGCTCCTGTGCTGTTGGCCGGACGGAGACATACCGCCCGGTCTTGAATTGCGACGCTATCTAACGCAGCCCGCGTGAAGGGGAAAGGGGCGCAGCGCGGGTCCGCTGCTGCGCCCGGGCCCGGCCCGCGCGTCAGCGCCTCAGCGCGGCGGAAGCCGGTCGCGCGCGGGCTCGACCGGCCATTTGGCGATTTCCTCCAGCGCCTCGTCGGCGGTCTCCACGAAGCGGAAAAGCTCGAGATCATCGGCGCCGATCGTGCCCGCCTCCGCGAGCGCCTCCCAGTTGACGATCGAGCGCCAGAACGCCTCGCCGAAAAGCAGCACCGGCACGCGGTTCATCCGGCCCGTCTGGATCAGCGTCAGCGCCTCGAACAGCTCGTCGAGCGTGCCGAACCCGCCCGGGAACACGCAGATCGCCCGCGCCCGCATCAGGAAGTGCATCTTGCGGATCGCGAAGTAGTGGAAATTGAAGGTCAGCTCCGGCGTCACATAGGAGTTCGGTGCCTGTTCGTGCGGCAGCACGATATTCAGCCCGACGGACCGTCCGCCCGCCTCCTCCGCGCCGCGGTTTCCTGCCTCCATCACGCCCGGACCGCCGCCGGTAACCACCGCATCGCTGCCGCCATGGGCCTTGAGCGACTGCTCCGTCAGGACGCGCGCGAACTTGCGCGCTTCCTCGTAATAGCGCGACAGATCGGCCAGCGTCTCGGTGCGGGCCTTGTGCTTGCGCTCGGGCGCGGGGATGCGCGCGCCGCCGAACATCACCACGGTGGTCTCGATCCCGGCCTCGTCGAGCAGCATCTCGGTCTTGAGAAGCTCCAGCTGCAGCCGGACCGGGCGCAGCTCGGGGCGGACCATGAACTCGTGATCGGTGAAGGCGAGCCTGTAGGCCGGAGACCGCGTCTGCGGCGTGTCCGGAACTTCGGAAGCGGTCTTGCGATCCCGGCCCGCATCGCGGAACTGGCTCTTGCGGTTATCCTTCATCGGGCCTCCGGCAGTGATGTGCTTGGCAGACCTAGCCCGGATCGGCGGCGCCCGCCAGCACCTGCAGAGCGGCTTTCCTTGGGCCGAGCCGCGCGCTAAGAGGGCGCAACCCGAAACGACAGCGAAGGAACCAAGGCCCATGGATATCGCCCAGCTCGAAGCTGCCATCGAGAGCGCCTGGGAGGCGCGCGCCGACATCACGCCCGACACCAAGGGCGAGACCCGTGATGCCATCGAAGAGACGCTGGAGGCGCTCGATTCGGGCAAGCTGCGCGTCGCCGAGAAGCTGGAAAGCGGCGACTGGCACGTCAACCAATGGGCCAAGAAGGCCGTGCTCCTGGGCTTCCGCATCAAGGACATGGAAAAGCATTCCGGCGGACCGCAGGGCGGCACCTGGTGGGATAAGGTCGACAGCAAGTTCGAGGGCTGGAAGAAGAAGGACTGGAAAGAGGCGGGCTTCCGCGCTGTTCCCAATTGCATCGTGCGCAAATCGGCCTTCATCGCGCCCGGCGTCGTGCTGATGCCGTCTTTCGTCAATCTCGGCGCCTATGTGGACGAGGGCACGATGGTCGACACCTGGGCCACGGTCGGCTCCTGCGCGCAGATCGGCAAGAACGTGCACCTCTCGGGCGGCGTCGGCATCGGCGGCGTGCTGGAGCCGATGCAGGCCGGGCCCACCATCATCGAGGACAATTGCTTCATCGGGGCGCGGTCCGAGGTGGTCGAGGGCTGCATCGTGCGCGAAGGCGCCGTCCTCGGCATGGGCGTCTATATCGGCAAGTCCACCAAGATCGTCGACCGCGAGACGGGCGAGTTCACCTATGGCGAGGTGCCGCCCTATTCGGTGGTCGTCTCGGGCTCCATGCCGTCGAAGAACGGTGTGAACCTCTACTGCGCGGTGATCGTGAAGCGCGTGGACGAGCAGACCCGCTCCAAGGTCGGGATCAACGAGCTTCTGCGCGACTGATCCCGCGCGCCGCATCCTGCGCGGCGTCCGCGCGGCTTCTGCGCGGATTGAAACAAATCTGCGGCCCGGTGGTTGTCCGAGTGACAGAGCCGGGCCGTTTTCATGATCGCAAGCCTTCCATCGCCGCTTCTCTTCGCCGTGTTCGCCCTTGCCGCGACCGCAGTGGTGATCGCGTCGATCAAGGCGACGCGCCTCGCGGACATCATTGCCGACCGCACCCAGATCGGCGAGGCGATGGCGGGCGGTCTGATCCTCGGCGGCGCGACCTCTCTGGCGGGCGTGGTGGTGTCGGTCAACGCCGCCGCCTCGGGGGATGCCAGCTACGCCTTCTCGAACGCGGTGGGCGGCATAGCGGCGCAGACGTTGTTCCTCGCCATCGCCGATCTGCTGCACAAGCGCGCCAATCTCGAACATGCCGCTGCGGAGCCTGCCAACCTTTTCCAGGCGGTGATGCTGATCATCCTTCTCAGCATTCCGCTCTGCGCCATGTCGGGGCCGGATATCGCCTATCTCGGCATTCACCCGGCCTCGGTGCTGCTGTTTCTCGTCTATCTGGCCGGTGTCCGGCTGGCCGCCTCGGTGCGCGAGGATCCGATGTGGCGCCCGGTGCGCACCTCGGATACCCGCCACGATGCGCCCGAGGATGCGGAGGAAGCGGGCCACTCTGTGCGCGGCCCGGCGCTGCAATTTGCAGGACTTGTGGCCATCATGGGACTGGGCGGCTGGGTCATCAGCCAGGCGGGCGGGGTGTTCATCTCGCGCTTCGGGCTGTCCTCGTCGCTGGTGGGCGCCGTGATCACCGCCGTGGTCACCTCGCTGCCGGAATTCGTCACCACGCTGGTGGCGGTGCGCCGCGGCGCCCTGCAGCTCGCGGTGGGCGGGATCATCGGCGGCAACACCTTCGACACGCTGTTCCTCGTGGCGGGCGACATCGCCTATCGCGACGGATCGCTGTACCACGCCACCGGCACGAACGACGCCTATTGGCTGGCCACGGGCCTTCTGATGACCGCCGTCCTGCTGGCCGGCCTGATCCTGCGCCAGCGCGAGGGGCCAGGCCGCATCGGCATCGAGAGCGTGCTGATGATGGGGATTTACCTCACCGCGCTCGTGACGGAGATATTCGCATGACCCGGTGCGACCGGGCAGACGGGGCGCAGACAGAAAAGGAGAGACGTCATGGGACTTGGATTTTTCGGATCGATCATCGTCGGCGGCCTTGCCGGCTGGTTCGCGAGCATGATCATGAAGGCCGATACCGGGCTGTTCCTGAACATCATCCTCGGGATCGTCGGGGCGATCTTCGCCAACTGGCTCCTGGGCATCCTCGGCATCATGGCCTCGGGATGGTGGGTGTCGCAACTGGTCGTGGGCCTGATCGGCGCCTGCATCCTGATCGGCGGCTGGCGCGCGATCAAGCGCTAGGGCCGGAGGCGGCGGGCGGCATGGTTGTTGACAAGCCCCCGCATTGCCCATCATGCACGCGCGCATGACCAAGACCGGATCGAAACAGAAAGTCTACACGCTGGTCGTGGAACTCGGGCGCAAGTCCGGCGACGGCTTGCCCGATGGCGCGACCGGCGCGGCGCTGATGTGCTACGCGTCGGGCGTCGATGAGGCCGAGGCCGTGCGCGAGACCGTGGCGATCCTGAAACAGGCGGATATGGCGCCGCTCGATGTCACGGGCTACGGCACCGAGGACGAGCGCCGTGAGGCCGGGCACGAGATCGACGCCGAGGAACGAGCCCTCATGGCCCGCGCCCTCGAGGAGAATTCCGTCGTGGTGGCCCAGATCACCCCGTATTTCGACAAGGCCACCCACAAGGGCTGAACGCGCCGATCAGGCCGCGCGTGCCTCGGCCAGCGTCACCGCCTCGAAGGGACGCAGAACCTGGTAGCCCGCGCGCACATGCTCGGGAAAGCTCGCCCGATCCATATCCGCCAGAAGCGTCGCCGGAACGAGCGCGCGCTTGCGCCGCAAGCGGCCCAGATAGAGGCTTTCGAAGGCGGCCCCCGCGATCAGAAGCGCATCATGGCGCGGCAGCACGAACTGGAAATACTGCACGAAACTGCGCCGGGTATCCCGCAGGCCGGTGAAGCCGTTGGACAACGCATCCGCCGGGATCAGCACCGCCTCGTGACCGAAGATGTATTCCACCTCGGACCCGCCGATCACCAGCCGCTGATGCGGCGCAACGGTCACGTCCCGCACGAGCCCCAGATAGGGCGCGCGCAGCCGCACGGGCTGGAAGGAGCCGAGCGCCGGCACCGTGCGCTGGACCACTTTCAGCACCGGCTGCAGGCTGCCGCCTAGCGTGCGGACAAGCTCGCCCTTGCGGATGTCGCAGGCGCGCTTGGTGCCGTGCTGCGTCTCGATCACCGCGTTGCTGGCCAGCGCGGGCTGCGGCCCCACGGGCTCGATCGCGTCCGAAACGGCGAAGAACAGCACATCCGCATCCCGTTCGCAAAGCTGCGGGCGATGGATCATCGTGTAGATATCCTCGAGCATCAGCGGCGGCGGGGGCGGCGTCTCGATCATCCGGAAACCCGCGCTTTCCGGCCGCTCCACCGACAGCCGGCCCCAGCGCGCCGGCGCGTCCCACGAAAAGGTCAGCCGCAGCGTTTCCGTCCGGGCGCCGCTTTCCGGCGGGATCACGGTGTGGAAATGCGATCCACCCTGGTTCAGCACCACCACGACGCCGCCGCCGGGCACTGCCTGCAGCGAAATGCGCCCCGTCCAGGGATGCCGCCGTTCGTAACCCAGAAGCGTCTGCGGCCGCCCGTGGGGCGACAGGCGCGTTTCGATCACGAGGGAGCCGCGGATCAGGAACTGGTTCCGGCTGACCAGGTCCGGCCCGAACCTGTCGGGACAGGTCCAGTCGATATCGTTTCCGGACAACGCGATCCAGCTCATGCCGCGCGGCCTTGCCGGCGCGGCGCCATGCAATGCATCCGGCCCGTTGCCTGTGTCACGTTATCTGCCTTCGCCTCTGTCGCCCGTTTCCGCGAAATGCCGCAGATCGGGCGCCCGTTTTGCCGCGATGGTAACCGCGCGCTTGCGGCGATACTTAACACTTCTTCGAAATTCGTCGATAACCCGGCAAGTTGCGCGGCATTCGCGCCACAGATGCCCGTCCGAGGAGGTCCCGTGCCCACCGATCCCGTTCGCCTCACCGCCGACCTGATCCGCTGTCCATCCATCACCCCCGAAGAGGGCGGTGCCTTGACGCTGCTGCAAAGCACGCTCGAGGCGGCGGGCTTCACCTGCACCCGCGTCGACCGGGGCGGCGTCGCGAACCTCTTCGCCCGTTGGGGCGCGCAGGGCCACGCGCGGACCTTCGGGTTCAACGGCCACACCGACGTGGTGCCGCTGGGCGACCCCGACGCGTGGTCCGTCGACCCCTTCGGCGCGGCGGAAAAGGACGGCTACCTCTGGGGCCGGGGCGCCACAGACATGAAGTCGGGCGTCGCGGCCTTCGTCGCGGCGGCGTTCGATTTCGTCACCGACACGCCCCCCGACGGCGCGCTGATCCTCGCCATCACCGGCGACGAGGAGGGCCCGGCGGTCGACGGGACGCGCGCGTTGCTCGACTGGATGGAGGGCGCGGGCGAGGCGATGGATGTCTGCCTCGTGGGCGAGCCTACCTGCCCCTCGGAAATGGGCGAGATGATGAAGATCGGGCGGCGCGGATCGATGTCGGCCTGGATCACGACGCGCGGCGTGCAGGGGCACGCGGCCTATCCGCATCGTGCGAAGAACCCGTGCCATGCGCTCCTCAGGCTTCTGGACCGGCTGGCCGCGCACGAGCTCGACCAGGGCACCGATCACTTCGATGCTTCCTCGCTGCAGGTCGTCAGCATGGATGTGGGCAACCCGGCCACCAACGTGATCCCGGCCGAGGCGCGGGGCCTTCTGAACATCCGTTTCAACGACAGCCATTCCGGGGCATCGCTGTCCGATTGGCTGCGCGACGAGGTCGCGAAGGTCGATGCGGCGTTCGGCACCAGGACGGAGATGGAGATCAAGATCTCCGGCGAGGCCTTCCTGACCCCGCCCGGGCCACTCTCCGATCTGGTCGCCCGCGCGGTCGAGGCCGAGACCGGCATCGCGCCGGTCCTGTCGACCACGGGCGGCACGTCCGATGCCCGTTTCGTGCGCGATCACTGCCCGGTCGTGGAATTCGGCCTCGTGGGCGAGACGATGCACCAGGTCGACGAGCGGGTCCGGACCGATCACGTGCACCAGCTGAAGGCGATATATACCCGCATCCTGGCGGATTATTTCGCGTGACGCTGAGCATCGCCGAGGCCACGGATTTCGCGCCGGTCCGCGCACTGCGCATGGCGGTTTTCGTGCGCGAACAGGGCTTCACCGAGGCCTCCGAGTTCGACGGGCTCGATAGGGCGGCGCGGCATCTTCTGGCCTCGGACGGCGGGGCGCCCATCGGTTGCGCGCGGCTTTACATGGCAGACGGCGAAGGCCGGATCGGACGCATCTGCGTGCTGCCGGAGGGGCGCGGCCGCGGCGTCGGCGCCGCCCTTGTCCGGGCCGGGCTGCAGCATTTCGCGGACCGCGGCGTGGGCATCGTGGCGCTTGGCGCGCAGGTCCGGGCGATGCCGTTCTATGCAAGCCTCGGCTTCTTGCCCTACGGCGCGGATTACGACGACGAAGGCGTGCCGCACCGGATGATGCGCCGCGCCCCCTGATCCCGCGTGACGCCCCCCCATGCGCGTGCTAGGTGGCGCGTCATGGCAAAGCTTCCCACCAAGGCGGAGATCCTCGACTGGATCGCCGAGAACCCCACGCAGACGGCCAAGCGCGACATCGCGAAGGCCTTCGGCATCAAGGGTGCCCAGCGCATCGACCTGAAGAAAATCCTCAAGGATCTCGAGGCCGAGGGGCATCTCGAAAAGCGTCAGAAGACCTATCGCGATCCCGACCGCCTGCCCCCGGTCAGCGTGCTCGAAGTGCGCGCGCCGAACGACGATGGCGATCTCTTCGCCAAGCCTATGGAATGGAACGGCAGCGGGGCGGAACCGCGCATCCTGATCGTTGCGCGCGAAAGCGATCCGGCGCTGGGGGCGGGCGACCGCATCCTCGCGCGCCTGCAGGAGGTGAAGGCCGAGGACCACCATTACGAGGCGCGGCTCATCCGCCGGATCGGGTCGAACCCGCTGAAGATCGTGGGGATCTTCCGCAAAAACTCCGAAGGCGGCGCGATCAAGCCCATCGACAAGGGGGCGGATCGCGAATGGCGCGTGGCGCCCGATGCCAGCGGCGGCGCCAAGGACGGCGAACTGGTCGAGGCCGAACAGATCGGCCCCAAGGGCCGCATGGGCAATCCCCGCGCCCGCATCACCGCGCGGCTCGGCGATCCGTCCGAGCCCCGGGCGGTGTCGCTGATCGCGATCCACCAGCACGGTATTCCCGACGCCTTCCCCGACGAAGTGATCCACGAGGCCGACCGCATGACGCCCGCGGGACTTGGCGACCGGGTCGACCTGCGGGACATGGACCTCATCACCATCGACCCCGCGGATGCGCGCGACCGCGACGACGCGGTCTTCGCCATGCCCGATGACGACCCGAAGAACGCGGGCGGGTTCGTCCTCTGGGTCGCGATTGCCGATGTGGCGCATTACGTGCGCCCCGGCTCCGCGCTCGATCGCGAGGCCCGCAAACGCGGCAATTCCAGCTATTTCCCCGACCGCGTCGTGCCGATGCTGCCCGACCGGCTGTCGGGCGATCTCTGCTCCCTGCACGAAGGTGTGCCGCGCGCCTGCGTCGCCGTGCGCATGGTGATCGACGGCGAGGGCAACAAGAAAAGCCACCGTTTCGTGCGCGGGCTGATGCTGTCCTCCGCCGCGCTGACCTACCAGGAGGTGCAGGCCGCGCGCGACGGCGCGCCCAACGACAGGACCGCGCCCCTGACCGAGCACGTGATCGCGCCGCTCTACGACGCCTATGCCGCCTTGCGCGCCGCGCGTGCGCAGCGCCAGCCCCTCGATCTCGACCTGCCGGAGCGCCGCATCCAGCTCTCAGAGGACGGCCATGTGGAAAGCGTGAATTTCGTCGACCGGCTGGATGCGCACCGCCTGATCGAGGAATTCATGGTGCTCGCGAATGTCTCCGCAGCCGAGACGCTGAGCGCCAAGAAGACGCCGCTTCTCTTCCGCGTCCACGAGGAGCCGCCCGACGACAAGCTCGACACCTTGCGCGACACCGCTGAGGCGGCGGGCCTCACGCTGGCCAAGGGGCAGGTGCTGAAGACCTCGCATCTGAACCAGCTTCTGGCGCAGGCCGCGGGTTCGGACGAGGCGGAGCTCATCAACCTGTCGACGCTGCGGGCGATGACGCAGGCGTATTACAGCCCGAAGAATTTCGGACATTTCGGCCTCGCGCTGCGCAATTACGCGCATTTCACCTCGCCCATCCGGCGCTATTCCGACCTGATCGTGCACCGCGCGCTGATCACCGCGCATGGCTGGGGCGATGACGGGCTGTCCGAGGGCGATCTCGACAAGCTCGACGCCACGGCGCAGCACATCTCCGAAACCGAGCGGCGCTCGATGGTGGCCGAGCGCGACACGACCGACCGCTACCTCGCGGCCTTCCTGTCGGATCGCGTGGGGGCCGAGTTCACCGGACGGATTTCCGGCATCGCCAAGTTCGGGGTCTTCGTGAAGCTCGACGAGACCGGCGCGGACGGGCTGATCCCGATGCGCAATCTCGGGCGCGAATATTTCCACTTCGACCGCGACGAAGGCACCCTCATGGGGTCCGAGACCGGCACGGTGATCGGGCTCGGCCAGCGCGTCACGGTGAAGCTGACCGAGGCCGCACCGGTCACGGGCGGCATCGCCTTCGAGCTGATCACGCTCGAGGATCGCGAGATGCCGCAGGGGACGGGACGCGGGGGCCGCGGCGGACCGGGACGCTTCGGCGGGCGCGGCAAGAAGCCCGGCACGTCGCCCAAGCGCAAGCTCGCGCGCGCCAAGAAGAAGGACAGCAAGACCGGCAAGGTGAAAGCCCGCCGATCCCGCCAGCGCTAATCGGCAAAGCATCGCGCGCGGGCGATCGCGCGCTTTGCCGCCGGGCGCGACTGGCGTAGGCTGCGACGCAAAAGAGCAGCCCGTTTCACCCGTCACATGCAGGTTTCGTGATGCGCATTCCCGTTCTCTCCGCCGTTCTTCTGTCGTTCGTGGCGATTGCCCCGCCCGCCGGCGCCGAGGCCCCTTTCGAGGGGCCGCGTCCGAAGGCTCGCCCGATTGTCCTCGCCTCGGCCGAGGTCACGTCGCTGGCCAGCCTCTCCGCCCTGTCCCAACAGGGGTTCGAGCGCTGGATCGCCGGGTTCCGGCGGACCGCGCGCGCGGCCGGGATCTCGGACCGGACCTATGACGCGGCCTTCGCCAGCGCGCGGTTCGATCCGAAGATCGTGGAGCGGGACCGCCGCCAGAACGAGTTCACCAAGACGATCTGGGATTACCTCGACACCGCGGTGTCCGATGCGCGCGTGGCCAACGGCCGCCGCGCGCTGGCCGATCACCGCGCGACACTGCAAGAGATCGAGGCGCAATACGGCGTTCCGGCCGAGGTTGTCACCGCCATCTGGGGCCTCGAATCGGCATATGGCGGCTATCGCGGCGACACGCCCACCCTCGCCGCGCTGGCGACGCTGGCCTATGAAGGCCGCCGCGCGGAGTTTTTCGAAGGCGAGGTGCTGGCCGCGCTGACCATCCTCGAGACCGGCGAGACGACGCCCGACCGGCTGCGCGGCTCGTGGGCAGGGGCGATGGGGCACACGCAGTTCATGCCGTCATCCTATCTCGATCTGGCCATCGACCATACCGGCGACGGGCGGCGCGATATCTGGTCGGACGATCCGCGCGACGCTCTGGCCTCGTCCGCAGCCTACCTGCAGCACCATGGCTGGCAGACGGACGTGCCCTGGGGCATCGAGGTCCTGTTGCCGGAGCCCTTCGATTACATGCAGGCCCGCCGCGACAACACCATGACGCTTGAGGCATGGCGCGACCTGGGCGTCGTGCCCGTGGGTCAACCCGACATGCCCGATGGCACGGCGCTGTCGTTGCTGCTGCCCGCGGGCGCCGATGGCGCGGCCTTCCTGATCTCGGAGAATTTCGAGGTGCTGGAGCGGTACAACACCGCCGATGCCTATGTCATCGCGGTGGGGCACCTGGCTGACCGGATCGCGGGCGCGGGTCCGCTGACCGGCGACTGGCCCCGGACGGACCGGGCGCTGACCTTCGACGAGCGGATCGAGCTGCAGACCCGGCTGCGCGCCGCCGGCTTCGACCCGGAAAAGATCGACGGCCGGATCGGGCCGCTGACGATCTCGGCGGTCCGCACCTACCAGCGGGCGCAGGGCGTGCGGCCCGACGGCTACGTGTCGCTTCGGGTGCTGGAACGGTTGCGCGACGGCTGATCCGGGCGCGAGATTTTTCGCAAAAATCTCATCGGAATTTTCACGAAAATTCCGTGCCTCACCGTCCGATCTTCGGCGTGCATCGCCCGCCGTTGAAGCAGCGGGTCACGGTCTCCAGCATTTCGGGCGTCGGATCGGGATAAAGCATGCCCGGACAGGGCGAGGCCATGGCCACGAAATCCGCGCCCTCCTGCTTGAGGAAGGCCAAGACATCCCCGCCGCTTTGCGCAGAACCGCACCAAGGACCGAAACACAGCACGCGCAGGGTGATGTCGCGCGTGAAGGTCCGGGTGAACCCCTCGGGGCCCAGCGATCCGCCGGCAATGCGCGCGGGAATGTCGGTTTCGGGCGGCGTCTCCTGCTGGCGGTCCATGTCCACCTCGGGCAGCCGCGCCTCGTCGAAGGTCAGCTTGCCGGTCACGACGATCCAGGCCGCGTCATCCTCCTCCGCGCGCTGGTAGTCGCGCGCGATGTCGGCGGGCAGGCAGGACAGGGCCAGCGCCGGCGCCGCGGTCAGGGTCAGACAGGCGGCAAGGATCGCGGCGCGCATCACAGGTGTTCCTTCAATTCGCCGATCACCGCGGCGTAGACGGGACGCTTGAAGGGCACGATCTGCTCCACCACGGCGTCCGGCGGCAGCCAGCGCCATTCGGAAAACTCGGGATGTGCGGTGGCGATGTTCACCTGGTCATCCTCGCCGAGAAAGCGCAGCAGGAACCACTTCTGGGTCTGGCCGCGATAGCGCCCCTTCCAGATCCGCGGCACGATGTGGTGCGGCAGGTCATAGGACAGCCAGTCGCGCGTTTCGGCCTCCTGCCGGACGAGGTCCGCCGGCACGCCGGTCTCCTCCCACAATTCCCGCAGCGCGGCCTCGGCGGGCGTTTCGCCGGGATCGATGCCGCCCTGGGGCATCTGCCAGGCGGGCTCCGGCGTTTCGAAGCGCTGGCCCACGAAGACCTCGCCTGCGGGATTGGCGAGGACCACGCCGACACAGGGACGATAGGGCAGCTTTGCGATCTCTTCGGGCGACATGACGGTCCTCGGATGGCGGTCGGGCGCCCCTGGGGGCGCCCGATGCGAAGTCACTCGGTGTCGGCCACGGTCTCGGCCGGCGCGGCGCCCTGGCTTAGCGCCTGGACGTTCGGACCCAGCGCCGAGAGCCCCTTCAGGATGTCGATGGCATAGGCCAGCTGGTAATCCTCCTCGCGCAGCGCCGCGGCGGTCTCGGCCTTTTCGCGGTCTTCCTCGATCTGCCGCAGCTCGTCCTCGCTGAGGCTGTCATTGTCGAGCGATCCGCGCAGGTCGGCCTCGGTGCGGGTGGGCAGGCCGCTGGCCTCCTCGTCCTCCTCGCTTTCGGGGCGGCGCGGAGGCTGGGCCACGATGATGTCGGGCGAGACGCCCAGCGCCTGGATCGAGCGGCCGGACGGCGTGTAATAGCGCGCCGTGGTCAGGCGCATCGCGCCGTCGCCCCGGAGCGGCATCACCGTCTGCACCGACCCCTTGCCGAAGGACTTGGTGCCCACGACGATGGCGCGGCGATGATCCTGCAGCGCGCCCGCGACGATCTCGGAGGCCGAGGCGGAGCCGCCGTTGATCAGCACGACGATCGGCTTGCCCTCCGCGAGGTCACCCTCTTCGGCGTTGTAGCGGTCGCCGTCCTGCGGGTCGCGGCCCCGGGTCGAGACGATCTCGCCCGCGTCGAGGAAGGCATCGGAGACCCGGATCGCCTGGGTCAGCAGACCGCCCGGGTTGTTGCGCAGGTCGACGACGAAGCCGTTGACGTTCTCCATGCCGCCCAGCGCCTCGACCTCTTCCTTCAGCCCCGCCTCGAGATTGGGATAGGTCTGGTCGTTGAAGGTGGTCACGCGCAGCACCACGGTCTGGCCCTCGGTGCGGGTGCGCACGGCGGTCAGCGTGATCGTGTCGCGGATGATCTCCACGTCGAAGGGCTCGCCCTCGCCTTCGCGCACGACGGTGATGACGATCTCGGAGCCGACCGGCCCGCGCATCATGTCCACCGCCTCGTCGAGCGTGAGACCCAGAACCGACTCGCCGTCCACATGGGTGATGAAATCGCCGGCCTCGATGCCGGCCATTTCGGCGGGCGTGCCGTCGATGGGCGAGACGACCTTCACGAAGCCGTCTTCCTGGGTGACCTCGATGCCGAGGCCGCCGAACTCGCCGCGGGTCTGCACCCGCATGTCGGCGGCATCGTCGGGCGACAGGTAGCTCGAATGCGGGTCGAGCGAGGTCAGCATGCCGTCGATCGCCGCCTCGATCAGGTCTTCCTCGTCCACCTGCTCGACATATTGCGCGCGGATGCGCTCGAAGATGTCCCCGAAGAGATCGAGCTGCTCGTAGACGCTGGTGGTGCGGTTGTCTTCCTGCGCCAGCAGCGGGCCCACGAATTGCGTCGTCGCGACGATGCCGGCGAGCGTCCCGCCAAGCGCGGCCATGACGAATTTCTGCATAAGATGTTATCCCTTGTCGGTTGCGAACCACGCCAGCGGATCGACCGGCGTGTCCCCTTCTCTGACTTCTATATAGAGCGTTTCCGGACGTGTGTTTCCAGTCCCCTCGCCGGCCTGTAACACAGAGGTGTTGTTCGTCCCAGCCGTGCCGTCGCCTCCGCCCATCAGGCCGATCGGCGCGCCCTCCGGCAGAACCTGCCCCGCGGCGCCGAACAGCGTCTCGAGCCCGGCGAAGACGAACAGGATGTCGGCCTGCGGCTCGAGGATGGCGACGAGCCCGTAATCGAGAAGCGGGCCCACATAGCGGATCGTCGCCGCGGCAGGCGTCGTCACCAGCGCCTCGGGACGAGTGGCCAGCACGATGCCGGGGCGCGCGACACCCGCCGCGTCGGCCTCGCCCGCGCGGCGCAGGATGCGGCCCGAAACGGGCAGCGCCAGATCGCCCTTGGCCAGCCGCGCGCCGCTCTCGGGCGCCATGTCGGGCCCGGTGATCTGGGTCAGCCCACTGGCGAAGCCTTCGAGCGTCTCGGTCGCGGCGATCAGCACGGCGGTCTGAACCGGGTCTTCAGTGAAGCGCCGGGGCAGGTCGGTGCGGTCGGCCACCGCCTGGCTGAGCGCCGCGCGGGCCTCCTGCGCACCCGAAAGGCCGTCGCGCAGGGTCTCCGCGGCGTTTTCCTGCAATTGGCGCAGGGTCGCGACCTCCTGCAGATCGCGCGCAAGGGCCTGCGCCTCGGCGGCGAGCCCGGGTGTCACGGCAGAGACGAGCATGCCCGAGCGCGCGGCGCCCAGCGGCCCTTCGGGATGGAGAAGCTGTTGCGCGACGTCGGCCCGGCCCAGCGTCTGCAGCGCGGCAAGCAGCGAGGCGACCTCTCGTTCGCGGGCCGACAGATCCCGCCGCAGCGCCGCCTCGCGGATCGCCGCGTCGCGCAAACCGTCGCGCAGCGCGGTCAGCCCGTCCTCGTAGGCGCGCACGGTCGCGGTGAGCGCGGCCACCCGGTCCGAGGCCCGCTCTGCCGCGGCCAGATCGCGGCCCGCCTGATCGAGCGCCGCCGCCGCCTGCCGCGCCGCGGCACCGGCATCCTGCGCCGCAAGCGGTGCGGCGAGCAGCCCCACCCAAAGGGCCAGCGACAGAACCAGCGCGCGGATCATCGGCGGATCAGGCTCCGCCCGGTCATTTCCGCGGGCTGCTCCAGGCCCATCAGTTCGAGAAGCGTGGGCGCCAGATCCGCGAGCCGGCCTTCGGCCAATTGCGCGCCCTCGGGCCCGCCCACCAGGATCACCGGCACCGGGTTGAGCGTGTGCGCGGTGTGCGGGTTGCCCGTTTCGGGATCGACCATGACATCGCAATTGCCGTGATCGGCGGTGACGATCATGGCGCCCCCGACCTCGTCCAGCGCCGCCAGGACCTCGCCCAGACCGCGATCCACCTCGGCGCAGGCGGCCATCGCGGCCTCCAGATCGCCGGTATGGCCGACCATGTCAGGATTGGCGTAATTCACCACGATCAGGTCGTAGCCTGCGCGCACGGCCTCGACGAATTTCGCGGTCACTTCGGGCGCGCTCATCTCGGGCTGCATGTCGTAGGTGGCGACCTTGGGCGAGCTCGGCATGAAGCGGTCCTCACCCTCCTCAGGCACTTCCTTGCCGCCGTTGAGGAAGAAGGTCACGTGGGGATATTTCTCCGTCTCGGCCAGACGGAACTGCGACTTGCCGTGACGCGCCACCCATTCGCCCAGCGTGTTGACGATCTTCCGCTTGGGATAGGCCGTGTCCATGTAGGCGTTATGCGCATCGGAATATTCGACCATGCCGAGCCGCGCCGAAAGCTCGGGCGCGTCGCGGTCGAACCCGTCGAAGTCCCGGGCGCAGATCGCGGCGAGGATCTCGCGCGCGCGGTCGGCGCGGAAATTGAGACAGAAAAGACCGTCGCCCTTGGCCATGCCCTCATAGCCCTCGATCACCGTGGCGGGGATGAATTCGTCGGTCTTGCCCGCATCCCAGGCCTGCGCGACCGCCCTTGCGGGCGTGCTCGCTTTCTCCTGGCCCTGCCCGTCCACAATGGCGCGGTAGGCGGTTTCGACCCGTTCCCAGCGGTTGTCGCGGTCCATCGCGTAGTAGCGGCCGATCACCGTGCCGATGCGCGCGCCCTCCGGCAGCTTTTCGGCCAGCCTGTCGATGAAGCCATCGGCGCTTTTCGGCGGCACGTCGCGGCCATCGGTGATCGCGTGCACGACGACCTCGACCCCCTTGCCGGTCAAGAGCTTCGCCGTGGCGAGGATGTGGTTCAAGTGTCCGTGCACGCCGCCATCCGACGCGACGCCGAAAAGATGCGCGCGGCCCCCGGCCTCCGCCACCTTCTGCGCGAAGTCGAGGATCGCGGCGTTCTCGAAATAGCTGCCATCCTCGATCGCAAGGTCGATCTGGCCGAGATCCATCGCCACCACGCGGCCCGCGCCGATATTGGTGTGCCCGACCTCGGAATTGCCCATCTGCCCGGTGGGAAGCCCCACATCGGGCCCGTGGGTGATGAGCGTGGCATGCGGGCAGTCCCGCATCAGACGGTCCATGTTCGGCGTGTCCGCCAGTGCGGGCGCGTTCGCCTCGCGCGTGTCGGACAGGCCCCAACCGTCAAGGATCGTCAGGATGACGGGTTTGGTCATGGTGCGGCCTCTTTGCTAGACGGTATCCGACTGGTAGCAGAGCCGCGGGGGGATGGGAAAGCCGCAAGACCCGTCCCGGCGCGTTTGAGCCGTTCCCTGCGCCCTTCCCCGCAAGGAGCCGCTGTGCCACACCTGTACCGGCCCGACAGAAAGGCCGCCGCCCACCGGGAGGATCCATGGACGAGAGCTTCAACCGCAACATCTTCGGCTACTGGCACCAGGGCCGGGACGCCGCACCGGACGATATCAAGCGCTGCTGGGATCTCTGGGCGCGGATGAACCCAAGCTGGGACCTGCGCATCCTCGACTGGTCCGACATCGCGCCCGATTTCGAGGCGTTCGGCGTCGACGGCTCGAAGATGTCCTTCACCGGCATCTCGAACATCGTGCGGTTGTCGAGCCTGTCGAAAGAGGGCGGCGTCTGGGTCGATGCCTACACGGTGCCGCTCCGCCCGCTCGACGCGTTCCTGCCGCCGCTCATGCCTTCGGGCTTCTTCGCCTACCACGACCCCTACCGCAAACGCATGGCCGAGACGTGGTTCCTGGGCGCGGTGCCCGGCCATCCGCTGATCACCGGCTGGCGCGACTACATGGTCGAATACTGGCGCATTCCGCGCCGGCCCATGCGCTTCAAGCGCGAACTCGACCGGGGCACCAAGGGCGATATCCTGCGCCTGATCGGGCGCGCGATGGATGCGGTGCAGGGGCCGCTGTCGATCCGGGGGCCGAAGCGCATCTACCAGCCGAAGGATCCGAACTGGGCCGTCGATATCAAGCGCGGCGGCGGCGGCATCGTCACGCCCTATTTCGCCTGCGCGATGCTGTTCGACCTGATGATGGCCGAACGCGCCGACCTCTGGGCGGAATGGGAGAAGGTGCCGAAATTCACCTCCTACGACACGCTCTTCCTGCGCCACTGGAAGAAGGATTACGCCAAGCTGAGCGCCACGGCCGTGCGCAACATGGCCGAAGGCACCGTGATGCAGAAACTGTCGCTGCCGACCAAGCTGCCCGAGGCGCATTTCAAGGTGCTGGAAGAGGTGGCCGAGACGGCGATGCCCAAGGGCTGAGGCCCGTCAATCCCAGTAGAGATTGATCCGCGGCGCGCGCATGTGCTTTACCCGCGCCTTCAGCGCGCGGACCCGCTCGCCCTGCGACAGGATGCGGTTCTCGTGGGTCTCGGCGAGGATGATCCGGATCCGCGCGAGGACATCCGGCGCGTCGAGCAACGCCTCCAGAAGATCGACCTCGGCACCCTCGATGTCGATCTTCAGCACGCCGATATCGCGGTCGAGACCCCGCGCGAAGGCGAGGAAATCGACCACCCGGACGTCGATCCCGGTGCCGGTATCGACATTCGATTTCTCCGCGAAGATCGACGAGCCCTCGGACGCGCGTTCGTGATCCTCCGAGAAATCCGCCCGGCGATAGAGCCGCACCGTGCCGGGTGCGGTGCCGATGGCGGCCTCCTCTATGGTGACGTTGTCGAAACCGTCAAGGTTGGCGCGCAGCTTCTCGGCGGTCCAGGGATCGGGCTCGAAGGCGTAGACATGATGGCACGCCTCGGCCATCCGGCGGGTATACTTGCCCAGATTGGCCCCGAGATCGACGCCGATCAGGTCCTTCGATCCGGCCAGCGCCTCGGCGAATTCGCGCATGCGGACGGACTTGCCGTATTTGCGGTCATAGCGCCGCCCGACCGCACCGGGCCAGGACCGGAGCAGGCCGTATTTCCAGACGCGGAAGGCGGAAGGGGCTTTTGTCTCAGCGGGCATGCAGATTCATCGCATACAGGGGATGACATGGCTTGGCATGGGTGATCGTCCTCAATGGTAATTACTTCAATTTAGCAGGGGCGAGAGGGGATGTGGAGGAACTTTTACTTTTCGAAAACCAGCCAATATTTCTTTGGGTTATCTGGCTGAAAGATTATTATCTTATCCCAACCATTGAAGGCATCACGCTTAGCAGAGACCAACTCAACGACCGCAAGAAAGCTTTCGTCACTTATTGAACCGGCAAGAGTGTTTTCAAGTACTAGCCACCACTCACGATAATTCATTTTAAACGGCTCAATCTTATACAACTTTTTCGCTGAAACTCGCTGAAGGTTTGAGAATACATCGCTTACTACAAAACCCGATGCGTCACCGTCGGATCTTCCGCCTAGGATAAAGTCGCATCCCGGCCTTGGCGTTCCCCTCATCATATACAGCGTTACACCGCCATCCAAAACGACCGGCCAATCAGTAGGACCTAGCTTGATTCTGAAGCCTGAAAGATATTTAGTTATAGACTCTTTTGCATCTTGCCAAATAAATGGGCGATCAATAGAGAAACTAACGAAATATGTGTCGCAACCCTCGCCCTTACTTAGTTCAGTTATAAGTCTTTCAATTTTTTTTGCCAAACTTGGAAATGAGCTGTCGACAACCTCTTCTTGGCCTTGGGAAGATATGGACTTGGTCAGGCGTGTAACTTCGATTGCAATATCGTTGACAAGAAAGTCAGGTGGGGCGTTTTGGATAGGTTCATATTGAATATGTCCGGGCAATAGCTCGGCGATGAGTACATGCGCTTTTTGCTCACCCGGCTTCAATAATCACCCCTGCAACGACTTCACCACCAGCTCGCCCTCATCCCGCGCCTGGATTGCTTGTGCTGCCGCGTGTGCCCCGGCCAGCGTCGTGAAATACGGGATCTTGTCGTAAAGCGCGACGGAGCGGATCTCGCGGCTGTCCTCCAGCGCGGCGGCGCCCTCGGTGGTGTTCATCACCAGCTGGATCTCGCCGTCCTTGAGCATGTCGACGACGTTCGGGCGGCCCTCATAGACCTTCTTGACCACCTGTGCCTTGACGCCCGCCGCCTCCAGATAGGCTGCGGTGCCCGCGGTCGCGACGATGGTAAAGCCCTGACCCACGAGGATCTTCGCCGTGTCGATCAGTTGCGCGCCCTTGTCGGCCTCCTTGATCGACAGGAACACCCGGCCCTTCTCGGGCAGCATGTTGCCCGCGCCCATCTGCGCCTTGAGGAAGGCGCGCGGGAAGGACCGGTCCCAGCCCATGACCTCGCCGGTGGAGCGCATCTCGGGGCCGAGCACCGTGTCGACGCCGGGGAAGCGGGCGAAGGGCAGAACCGCCTCCTTCACCGAGAACCAGGGCATCATCGGGTCGGCGAGGGTCATCGGGTCGGCCATCGGCACGTCCGTGTCATAGTCGATCTTGTCGCCATGGGGCGGACGCAGCGGGAAATCGGCGAGCTTCTCGCCGGCCATGATCCGCGCGGCGATGGAGGCGATGGCCGAGTCGGTGGCCTTGGCCACGAACGGCACAGTGCGCGAGGCGCGCGGATTGACCTCGATGAGGTAGATCTCGCCGTCCTTGACCGCGAATTGCACGTTCATCAGGCCCACGACATCGAGCCCCTTGGCCAGCGCCACGGTCTGGCGCTTCACCTCGTCGATGATCTCCATCGGCAGCGAATAGGGCGGCAGCGAGCAGGCCGAATCGCCCGAATGCACGCCCGCCTCCTCGATATGCTGCATGATGCCTGCGACATGCACGTCGGTGCCGTCCGAGAGCGCATCGACGTCGAGCTCTACCGCGCCCGAGAGATAACCGTCGAGCAGCACCGGCGACTTGCCCGACACCACCACTGCCTCGCGGATGTAGCGTTCGAGATGCGCCATGTCGCGGACGATCTCCATCGCGCGGCCACCCAGAACGTAGGAGGGGCGGATCACCAGCGGGAAGCCGATGCTTTCGGCGATGGCGAGCGCCTGCGCGTCCGAGGACGCGATGCCGTTCTTGGGCTGCTTCAGGCCCAGCTTGTTCACCAGCGCCTGGAACCGCTCGCGGTCCTCGGCGAGGTCGATGGCGTCGGGCGTGGTGCCGAGGATCGGGATGCCCGCCTCTTCGAGGTCGTTGGCGAGCTTGAGCGGCGTCTGGCCGCCGAACTGCACGATCACGCCGTGAAGGGTGCCGTTGTCCTGCTCCACGCGCAGGATCTCCATCACATGCTCGAAGGTCAGCGGCTCGAAATAGAGACGGTCCGAGGTGTCGTAATCGGTCGACACGGTCTCGGGGTTGCAGTTGATCATGATCGTCTCGTAGCCCGCATCCGTGAGCGCGAAACAGGCGTGGCAGCAGCAATAGTCGAATTCGATCCCCTGCCCGATCCGGTTCGGACCGCCGCCCAGGATGACGACCTTCTTCTTGTCCGAGGGCCGCGCCTCGCATTCTACCTCGCCCATGAGCGGGGCCTCGTAGGTGGAATACATGTAGGGCGTCTGCGCCTCGAACTCGGCGGCGCAGGTGTCGATGCGCTTGAAGACGGCGGTGACGCCGAGCCCGGTGCGATGGGCGCGCACGGCCTGTTCTTCCATGCCGGTCAGCGCGGCGAGGCGCATGTCGGTGAAGCCCATCATCTTGAGCGCGCGCAGCCCGTCGGCATCCTGCGGCAGATCGTCGGCGCGGACCTTGTCCTCGGCCTCGACGATTTCGCGGATGCGGGCAAGGAACCACGGATCGAAGCTGGTCACGCCGTGGATGTCGTCATCCGAAAGACCGTGGCGCATCGCCTGCGCGATGGTGCGCATCCGGTCGGGCGTGGCCTTGGAGATGGCCTTGATGACCGCGGCGCGGCCATTGGCCGGATCGTCGGCGCCCTCGATCTCGACCTCGTCGAAGCCCGACAGGCCCGTCTCCATCGAGGCCAGCGCCTTTTGCAGCGACTCGTGGATCGTCCGCCCGATGGCCATCGCCTCGCCCACCGACTTCATCGCGGTGGTGAGGTAGGGCTCGCTGCCCGGGAACTTCTCGAAGGCGAAGCGCGGGATCTTCGTCACGACGTAGTCGATGGACGGCTCGAAGCTGGCGGGCGTGACCGTGGTGATGTCGTTGTCGAGCTCGTCGAGCGTGTAGCCCACGGCGAGCTTCGCGGCGATCTTGGCGATGGGGAAGCCCGTGGCCTTCGACGCCAGCGCCGAGGAGCGGGACACCCGCGGGTTCATTTCGATCACGACCATGCGGCCGTCCTCGGGGTTCACCGCCCATTGCACGTTCGAGCCGCCGGTCTCGACCCCGATCTCGCGCAGGACCGCGATCGAGGCCGAGCGCATCATCTGATATTCCTTGTCGGTCAGCGTCAGCGCCGGGGCGACGGTGATCGAATCGCCCGTATGCACGCCCATCGGATCGACGTTCTCGATGGAGCAGACGATGATGGCGTTGTCGGCGCGGTCGCGCACGACCTCCATCTCGTATTCCTTCCAGCCCAGCAGCGACTCGTCGATCAGGATCTGGTTCACGGGCGAGGCATCCATGCCCGAGCGGCAGTAATATTCGTAATCCTCGCGGTTATAGGCCACGCCGCCCCCGGTGCCGCCCAGCGTGTAGGCGGGACGGATGATCGCGGGCAGGCCGATATGTTCGAGCTCGGCCAGCGCCATGCGCACGCCTTCCTTCAGATCGGCATTGCCGTCGGGCTTCTTGGGCGCGGTGACGATGGTGGCCTTGGGGTTCTCGAGGCCGATCCGGTCCATCGCCTCGCGGAAAAGCGCGCGATCCTCGGCCATCTCGATGGCATCGCGGTTGGCGCCGATCATCTCGACGCCGTGCTCGGCCAGAACGCCCATCTCCTCGAGCTTGAGCGCGGTATTCAGACCCGTTTGCCCGCCCATCGTGGGCAACAGCGCGTCGGGCTTTTCCTTGGCGATGATCTTGGCCACGACTTCGGGCGTGATCGGCTCGATATAGGTCGCGTCCGCGAGCCCGGGATCGGTCATGATCGTCGCGGGGTTGGAGTTGACCAGGATGACCCTGTAGCCCTCTTCCCGGAGCGCCTTGCACGCCTGGGCGCCGGAATAGTCGAATTCGCAGGCCTGTCCGATGATGATGGGCCCGGCGCCGATGATCATGATGGAAGAGATATCGGTGCGTTTGGGCATGGGGTCCTCGTCAGACGAAGGGTGGCCGGACTCCGAAGGAGGCGGGTCGCAAATTGTCGTGCGTTATAGACATGCACAGGCCCGGTTCAAGCCCGAAAGCCCCGAACGCGCGCCCTCGGGGTCATTGCCCCGCCAAGCGCAAGAATGACAGCATTATTGACTTAAGTTGTCATAATATTCTGACACTCAATTATGTCTATTCTGCTATACTTCTCTTCTGCGCGGTGACCATTCTTAGAAAACGCAGCGAAAGACAGACAAAATAGATCCGACCTCTCCCCAGGAGCCGCCGCATGGCAGTAGCGTACGACACCACCCATCCGCCGCAGAGACAGGCGGGGCTCATGGGTGCGAACATGATCGTACCCCTGCACGCCGTTATCGAACGCGAAATCGGCGCCGCAGCGCGCGATGAGGTCTTCCACGATTCGGGCATAATCGAAATCCCCGCCGAGGCCGACCTCGTGCCCGAGGGCAAGGTCGCGCATCTGCACCAGCTTGTCTGGCAGACATGGCCGGACCAGGCGCCGCGGATGATGGACATGGCGGGCCGCGTCGCCGCCGAGGTCTTCGTTGCGCATTACATCCCGCCCAAGGCGCGGCTGATGCTGCAGAACATGCCCTGGTCGATCTCGGCCTGGCTGGTGGGGAAATCGGCGCGGCACAATGCCTGGACCTTCGCGGGATCGGGGATGTTCGCGATCCAGACGACCTCACGACTGGCGCTGTTCCACAATCCGCTGGCCCTGAACATCCAGACCGACCGACCCTGCTGCCACTACTACGCGGCGATGTTCGAGCACATGTATCAGCGCCTGTCGCACCGCGACTTCACCTGCACCGAACGCTGCTGCATTGCGACCGGCGGGGATCACTGCGCTTTCGATATCTCGATCTGATCCCGGGCCCCGTTCATTCCGCTGCCTGGGACATCGCGCCCGCCCCGTGCCCGCCGTAAAGGTAGTCGCGGGTGACCGGCACCGCCCCTTGCGCCTTGGAAAGCTGGAACTGGAACACGCCTTGGCGCTGCTGCTCGAAGGCGGTCTCGCAGGCCACGAGGTAGAAGCGCCACATCCGCACGAAGCGTTCGTCATACATCGCGCGCACCCGGTCGAGGGACGCCTCGAAGCGTTCCCGCCAATGGTGCAGCGTCCAGGCGTAATGCCCGCGCAGCACCTCGATATCCGCCATCCAGAGCCCGGCGCGCTCGATCTCCGGCGCGAGGTCCGAAAGCGCGGGCACGTAACCCCCGGGGAAGATGTATTTCGCCAGCCAGGGCGAGGTGGGCGACGGCCGCCGGCTCAGCCCGATCGTGTGGACGAGCGCGATGCCCTCCGGGTCGAGAAGCTCGGACAGCTTGGCGAAGTAGCCGCGGAAATGCGGCCGCCCCACATGTTCCAGCATGCCGACGCTGACGATCCGGTCGAACCGGTCCGACACCTGCCGGTAATCCTGCAGCCGGATATCGACGCGGTCCGATAGGCCCGCCGCCTGCACCCGCGCCTCTGCGGTCGCCTTCTGGTTCTCGGACAGGGTGACGCCAGTGACCTGCACCCCGTAATCGCGCGCCAGCGTCAGCGCCATGCCGCCCCAGCCGCACCCGATATCGAGCACGCGCAGGCCGGGCTTCAGCTGCAGCTTGGCGGCGATATGCGCCTTCTTGGCCGCCTGCGCCGAGGCGAGGTCAAGGCCCGGTTCGGTAAAATAGGCGCAGGAATACTGCATGTCCTCGTCGAGGAAGAGCCGGTAGAAATCATCGGAAAGGTCGTAGTGATGCGCCACGTTCCGCCGGGACGAGAGCGGAGAGTTGCGCTGCAGGAAGACGCTCAGCGCAAGTTTCGCGTCGCTCGCGATCTCGAGCCAGCGAGGCAGCCGCCCGCCGGTCTCCCGCGCCCGCTGCAGCAGCGCGAGCAGCGGATGCAACTCCGCATCGGAGATCTCGATCCGCCCATCCACATAGCCTTCGCCCAAGGCAAGGACGGGACGCAGGCAGAGAAAGCGCACGATCGAGGGGTCTTTCAGCGTGACATGCGCCCGCGGCGCGGAATTCGCGCCGTAGCGGGTTTCACGCCCGTCGGGCCAAGTGACGTGCAAATCGCCGATCGTCACGAAACGCGACAGGATCGAGTCCAGCATCCGGTCCCACATGAAACGCCCCCTTGTGCAAAGGCCTGTCAAAACGGTCCGCCGATTCCTGCGTGCAGGATACGCCAAGCGGGCCATGGCGCCAAATCCGGAGGCCTTTCGCTTGACTTCCTGGGCCCGGGGCGGTGTATCGGCGCCTAACTTTCCCGCAGAATTCCAAGGGGCCAACCCAATGCATGCCTATCGCAGCCAGACCTGCGCCGATCTTCGCAAAGACCATGTGGGCCAGGATGTCCGCCTTTCGGGCTGGGTGCACCGCATCCGCGACCATGGCGGCGTTCTCTTCGTGGACCTGCGCGACCATTACGGCATGACGCAGGTGCTCTGCGATCCCGACAGCCCGGTCTTCGCCGAGGTGGAGAAGCTGCGTTCGGAATGGTGCGTGCGCATCGACGGCACGGTGAAGGCGCGCGACGAAAACCTCGTGAACCCCAAGCTGCCCACCGGCGAGATCGAGGTCTATATCCGAGACGTCGAGGTGCTGGGCGCCAGCGAAGAGCTGCCGCTCATCGTCTTCGGCGACCAGGAATATCCCGAGGAAACGCGCCTGCGCTATCGCTACCTCGACCTGCGCCGCGAGGTCATGCAGAAGAACATGGTGATGCGCTCGGACGTGGTGGCCTCGATCCGCAAGCGCATGTGGGAGCGGAATTTCCGCGAATTCCAGACGCCGATCATCACCGCCTCGAGCCCCGAGGGGGCGCGCGACTTCCTCGTGCCCTCGCGCCTGCATCCGGGCAAGTTCTACGCGCTGCCGCAGGCCCCGCAGCAGTTCAAGCAGCTCATCATGGTGTCGGGCTTCGACAAGTATTTCCAGATCGCACCGTGTTTCCGCGACGAGGATCCGCGCGCCGACCGCTCGCCCACCGATTTCTACCAGCTCGACATGGAGATGAGCTTCGTCGAGCAGCAGGACGTCTTCGACACCGTCTCGCCGGTCATCGCGGGCGTGTTCGAGGAGTTCGGCGGCGGCCGCCGCGTGGACGCGCCCGAGGACTGGCCGCAGATCTCCTATGCCGATGCCGCGCTCTGGTACGGCACCGACAAGCCGGATCTCAGGAACCCGATCAAGATGCAGGTCGTGTCGGAGCATTTCCTCGGCTCGGGCTTCGCGATCTTCGCGAAACTTCTGGAGCATGAGGGCACCGAGATCCGCGCGATTCCGGCCCCGGGCGGCGGGTCGCGCAAGTTCTGCGACCGGATGAACGCGTTTGCCCAGAAAGAGGGCCTCCCGGGGATGGGCTACATCTTCTGGCGCGACCAGGGCGACGGCCTGGAGGCCGCGGGCCCCCTTGCCAAGAATATCGGCCCGGAGCGGACCGAGGCGATCCGGCAGCAACTCGGCCTCGGCGTCGGCGACGCGGCGTTTTTCCTCGGCGGCAAGCCCTCGGCCTTCGAGCGGGTCGCGGGCAAGGCGCGCACCGTCATCGGCGACGAGCTGGGCCTGACCGATACCGACCGCTTCGCCTTCGCCTGGATCGTCGATTTCCCGATGTATGAGGCCGACGAGGAAACCGGCGAGATCGACTTCTCGCACAACCCCTTCTCGATGCCGCAGGGCGGGATGGACGCGCTGTCGGGCGATCCGCTCGAGGTTCTGGGCTATCAGTACGATCTGGCCTGCAACGGCTACGAGCTGGTGTCCGGCGCGATCCGGAACCACAAGCCCGAGATCATGTTCAAGGCCTTCGAACTGGCGGGGTATGGCGAGGACGAGGTGCGCAAGCGCTTCGGCGGTATGGTTAACGCCTTCCGCTTCGGCGCCCCGCCCCATGGCGGCTGCGCGGCGGGCATCGACCGGATCGTCATGCTGCTGGCCGACGAGCAGAATATCCGCGAGGTCATCATGTTCCCGATGAACCAGCGCGCCGAGGACCTGATGATGGGCGCGCCGTCCGAGCCCACCAGCGATCAGCTGATGGAGTTGCGGCTTCGGGTGATCCCGGAGGAGTGATGTTCGACGCGCTGCGCGGGAGAGGCTTCGACGTCATGGTGCGCAACCATGCCGAAGCCATCCTGAGCGTCGATTTCCCGGACGAAACGCAGGAGCTGGTCGAGGCGCTCCTGCGGGTCGCGATCCCGGTAACGGAGCTTGTGGCCTCCGGCGGCGGCGAGGCCAAGTCGACCCAGCGGCTGCGGCGCGAACTGGCGCTGGCCGGCTGGCAGAAGCACAATTTCCGGATCGAGACGAACGTGGACGGCGTGCCCAAGGGCGACGGCACGAGCCACGAGATCGACCATATCCGGCGGTCGCCCGCCGGGACGCTCGCGCTTGAGATCGAGTGGAACAACAAGGACCCGTTCTTCGACCGCGATCTCGATAATTTCCAGCGCCTGCATGCGCAATCGATCATCAGCGCGGGCATCATCGTGACCCGCGGACGGGCGCTGCAGGATACGCTCGGGCAGAAGATCGAGGCGTATCTGCGCGCGGCCCGGATCGTCGACGAGGCCCCGCTCGTGGCCCTCGGGATGAAGGAGCGCACCGCGCGGCAGCGCAAATACGTCGCGCAGGCGGTGGCGTCGGGGCAGGATTTCGCGACCGCTTTCGCGCGCTATTTCGTGGCCGACAAGTTCGGCATGGCGACGACCCATTGGAGCAAGATCGAGGACCGCGTCCGGCGCGGCGTCGGCAATCCCTGCCCGCTTCTGCTGATCGGCCTGCCCGCCGACAGCGTCACGCCCTATTCGGCGGCGACGCCAGAATTGTAGGCATAGGTGGTCCAGCTGGGCTTGTAATCGGCATCGGCCTGGTTGCCCCAGACCGTCCAGCCGTCCCGCACGCCACGCCCGAAAAGCTCAAGATACGGGCCCCAGGAACAGGCTTCGATCAGCTCATATTGCTCGTCGGGTTTGCGGGAATGCTCGCGCTTGCGGGTCTGGATCATGTTGACCTGCCGCCGGCCCGCGGCTTCGGTACGGGCGTTCTTGCCGCGCACGCCGAACAGCAGAAGCTCGGTCACGTTGCGGAAGTAGAAACCCACCCCGCGCCCGTCCGATCCGCCATCCTTGCGCACCTTGTGCCAGACGATGTTCGACTTGTACTCGAACCCCCAGGCATTGAGCACCTGCAGCCCATCGGGCAGCAGCGCATTGGGCACCCAGAGATAGCAATGCGCCCGGTCGGCCAGATGATCGGCCACCGGCAGCGCGCAGATATCCTCGAGCGTCATGGTGGGATAGCGCGCCAGCCGCTTGTGTTCAGGCGCGACCTTGCCGGTGCGGTTGGTGAACCGCCAGGGCGGATCGGCCATGACGCAGCCGAACCGGTCCGGACCGAGGAAGCGCGCCAAATCTTGTGTTGCGTCGGATGCCATGGGCCAGATCATGAAAGATTTCGACTGGATTGTCACCCCGCTTCCTGCAGCGGGGTGCGCGAACATATGCAGAACACCTAGCAAGCAGCCGAACGCGGGGCAAGCCCCGCCGAACCGCCGTCACACCGCCATGCGATCCTCGAGCCGTTCCTGCACCAATCCGGACAACCGCATCAGCGGCGCGCCCACCGGCAACGCGGACATGCGCGCCTCGAAAAGGGCATCGGCGGCATCTGCCAGAACCCGGTCGCCGGCGCTGAGCGCGACCCCCGAAAGGAACCGCGCGGCGTAATCGAGCCCGGCCAGATCGCCGGGCTGCGCCAGCACCTCCGCGGCATGCGCCATGTCGTCGCGATAGGCGACCGGATCGGCATCCACCGTCGCCTCGGTCATGACGCGCGGCCCGATCGGGCGCCGCTCCTGCGGCAGGTGCGACAGGATCACGTTCTGGAACATCGCCACGCTGGACATCGGCTTCGGCAGGAAGCCATCGGCACCCGCCGCGAGCGCGCAATGCTCAGAGAAGGGATCCCCGCTGGTGGCAAGGATCGCGGCGATGCGCGGCGTGCATTGCGACGCCTCGCGCAAAAGATCGGCCCCCGAACCGTCGGGCAGGCCCATATCGACGATCAGGACCGAGGGACGGTAGACTTCGAGATGCCGGTGGGCCGAGGCCAGGCAATCGGCACGCCGCAGGCGCGCGCCGCTGTGCACGCATAACAGCCGCACCGCGTCGCAGGCATAGCGGCTGTCCTCCACCATGAGGATGGTCAGGCCCAGAAGCGGCCGCGCCGCCGTCGGTTGCATGCGTCCTTCGAGACTTAGCGAATCGTTCATCACACCCTCTCATTTCTGTTGTTCTCGCAGCGTGCCTTCGAACAGCTAATGCGGAGTTAATGACTGCACGGTCTTGCAGACCCCGAGGCCCGCGGGGCATATCGCAGGGGATCGCAGAAGGAGCCCGCCCATGATCGGACGTCTCAACCATGTCGCCATCGCCGTGCCCGACCTCGAGGCCGCGGCGGAGCAGTATCGCAGCGCGCTCGGCGCCAAGGTCGGCGCGCCGCAGGACGAACCGGATCACGGCGTCACGGTGATCTTCATCGAGCTGCCCAACACCAAGATCGAGCTTCTTTATCCCTTGGGCGAGGACAGCCCGATCCAGGGGTTCCTCGACAAGAATCCCTCGGGCGGCATTCATCACGTCTGCTACGAGGTGGATGACATTCTGGCCGCGCGTGACCATCTGAAGAGTACGGGCGCGCGGGTCCTGGGGTCGGGAGAGCCCAAGATCGGGGCGCATGGCAAGCCGGTGCTGTTCCTGCACCCCAAGGATTTCAACGGCTGCCTCGTCGAACTGGAACAAGTCTGACGGCGCGACCGGCGCCGGGGAGAAACGCATGACGATCACATCCGCTTTCGTGCTCTACGCCGTCATCTGGTTCATGGGCTTCCTGATCGCGATCCCGATCCGGCTCGAGACGCAGGGCGATCTGGGCGAGGTGGTCCATGGCACCCATGCCTCGAGCCCCGAAAACCACCACCTCAAGAAAAAGGCCTGGATCACCACCCTCGTATCGGCGGTGATCTGGGTGATCCTTTACGTGATCATCACCTCGGGATGGATCACCGTGCGCGACATCGACATGTTCGACCGCATGGGCCCCGCAGCGGTCGAAGAGACCGAGTAACCGGACCCGTCACACCGCGCGCGAAGCCCGGAGCGCGTGGAAGAGATGCGTGAAGACCGCGGCCCCGAGGATCGGCACCAGCAGGTTGACGAGCGGTATGGTCAGCGGCACCGCCATCAGGATGCCGGCCACCCAAACGGTCAGGAAATGGCGTTTGCGCATCTCCTGAGCGCCGCGCCGGCCGACCCGGCGCATCGCCGCGATGGTGAAATATTCCCGTCCGAGCAGGAAGCCGTTGAGCCCCCAGAAGATGAAGGGCGCGAGCGGCGCGAAGACGAGGTAGAGGACCAGCGCCAAGAGGTTCGCGACGATCAGCAGGCCGAGGAAGGACAGCGTGTCGCGGAACGCCTCGGCATAGGGGATGCGCCCGGGCGGCGGCTGATTGGGGTAATACCGGTCCTCGACCGCGGCGGCGACATCTTCGAGGAACAGTCCCGTCATCGCAGAGGCCACGGGCACCATCAGGAAGACCGAGAGCCCCAGCATCAGGATGATCGAGCCCCAACTGACCAGATCGTCGATCCAGCGCACCTCGCCGAAGAATGGGATCGTGACGACCTCGGGCGTGATCCATCCCATCAGCGTGACGAAGCCTGCATAGAACAGCGCCAGAAGCGCCACGGCGAGGCCCACGCCCTTGAGCAGGACGCTGCGAAAGCGCGGATCGCCCATCTGCGCGACCGCACGGGAAAGGCTGCGCCCGATCATGCGTCCTGCCAGGTGACGATCCGGTCGAGATCGGGACGCGGACGTTCGGGCGGACGCGATGTTTCGGTGCCGATATGGATGAAGCCCGCCACGCGTTCCGCGTCGGACAGCGCCAGCGCCTCTGCGGTCAGGGTCCGATCGTGGGCGACCCAGCCGGTCAGCCAGTTCGCCCCCCAGCCCGCCGCAAGCGCGGCGTTCAGCAGCGCGAGGCAGACGCCGCCCACGGCGTAGGTCTGTTCCAGCGCAGGCACTTTCGGCGAGGTCTTGGGCGTCTCGATCACCGCCACGCAAAGCGGGCTGTCGGCGAATTGCTTGCGGCCCTTCTCGATCTGCTCGGGGTCGAGACCGGCCGCCTCGCCCCGGGCTACGGCAGCCGCCGCCAGCCTGTCGAGTGCGGCGCGCTCCAGCACGATGAAGCGCCAGGGCTCCAGCTTGCCGTGATCGGGGCTGCGCGAGGCCGCGGTCAGCAGCGTCCTCAGCCCGGCGCGGTCGGGCGCGGGGCCGGTCAGCGTCTTGGCGGGGCGGGAGCGGCGCGTCAGGAGAAAGTCGAGCGCGGCAGGGTTAGCGTCGGGCATGGGCCTTCCTCGGTCTTGATGCTGCCTATGTCTGTAATCGGAAGCCGGGTTTCAACCGCGGATCCGCCGCTTCGCGCAGTCGCACACGGCGCGGTCAGGTCTTGCTGTCCGACGGATCCCGGCGATAGACGCCCTCGGGCAGTTCGATCGCGGCGGCGAGGTCGCGCATCTGGCTGATCGACAGGGTGATCCGCATGGTCTGATCGGTGCGGGGATCGAACTGCTCGATCGTCACGCATTCCTCGAAGGAATTGACGATCACGTCTTCCTGCAGGTTTTCGGACCCCTCGTCGACGAGGGTGACCACGGTGGCGTCGAATTCGTGCTCTATGCTGAACATGCGCTCAGCCTAGAACGCCGCGGCAGACGTGAAAACCGCAAATCGCGCCCTGCCGCGTCAGCCGCGTCAGCCCTGTCTGTGCGCCTGCCCCTTCGCGGCGCGTCGGCGATGCATCGCGAAAAGCGCAGGCGCCGCGACATGATCGTAGAGCAGCTCCGCGATACGATGAATCCCCGGCACCCTCACCAGCCGCGCCAGCCAGCGGAATCGGGGCATCTCGTCCCAGACCAGCGCGAAGGCGTCGACGCCGTCATAAAGAACCCCGTCCTTGACCACGTGAAAGCGCCGCGCGGCCTCGCGATTGGTCAGCCCGTAGGCATCCATCTCGCCCTCGCTGAGCCCATGATAGCGGATGGCAAGATCGTGCTTGCGCGTGATCGACTTGTAGCCTTTCACTTCGCGTGCGCAGATCGGGCAGGTATCGTTGTAGATGACCGTCATTTTATCGCTCATGGGGTCGGAGGTAGGTGTAAGCGAAGGCCTGCCAAGTGACGTATTTGTGGGTTTCGCCGGGAAATCGGCGGCGATATGCCATAGAACATGCGTGCTTTGAGACGATTTCTGCTGCTGCTTGCGCCGCTTGTCCTTCTGGGTCTCGCGGGCTGTGCGCCCTTGCCTCCGACCGGTGCGGCAAAGCCGCCCGCCGGTGCCTATGCGCCCGCCGCGACACCGGATGTGGCCGAACGCGCGTCCCGCTCGGCGCGGACCTTCGTCGAAGTGGTCGAGACGGTGGAACCGGTGGCCGAACGCGAATGCCGCCGGGTGGCGCCCCGGGCCAATTGCAACTTCATCATCGTGATCGACGACCGCCCCGGGCAGGAGCCCAATGCGTTCCAGACGGTCGACCGCGCGGGCCGGCCGATTCTGGCCTTCAACCTCGCGCTGATCGCCTCGGTCGAGAATGCCGACGAGCTGGCCTTCGTGATGGGTCACGAGGCGTCGCATCACATCCTCGGCCATCTCGAACGCACGCAGCAGAACGCGGCCGTGGGCGCGGTGATCTTCTCGGGGCTCGCGGCGATGTCGGGGGCCAGCCCCGCCTCCGTCCGGGAGGCCGAGCAGCTTGGCGCGGAAATGGGCGCGCGCCGCTATTCCAAGGATTTCGAGCTCGAGGCCGACCAGCTCGGCACCGTCATCACCGCCCGGGCGGGATACGACCCGATCAGAGGCGCGGCGTTCTTCCTGCGCATCCCCGACCCGGGCAACCGCTTCCTCGGGACGCATCCGCCCAATGCCGCGCGGATCGACATCGTGCGCCAGACCGCCGCCCGACTCGGGGTTTGATTGAGATCAAGGCGCCGCGCGCGGCCGGCTGACAACATCTCCTGCATGCAATCCAACACCGGGAGATGCGCATGTTGGGATCAGCCACACTGGAAAAACACCGCCGCATGGTGACGATGATGGCCGAAGCGCTCGGCTTCGACCTGGAGGTCCTTCGCCAGCGCGGGCGCCTGCCCTCGAACGAGGTCGAGGCCGCGGTCCTGACCTGCACGCAATGCGAACGCGCCGATTCCTGCGCCGCCTGGCTGATGGATTTCAGCGCCCCGCAGGAGGCGACGCCGGGATATTGCCGCAACCGCACGCGCTTTGCCGCGCTGAAGGCGCAGGCCTGATGCGGCCCCAGCCGCTGGGCGATCCGCGCAGGCATCTGATGCGCGTCCGCCGCATGGCCAAGGCCATCGGCGCCGATCCCGCCGCGGCGCGCAATTCCGGCGTCATCGAGCATGCGGAATGGGCTGAAATCGTCACTCGCTGCCGCAGTTGCGGCGCGCCGGAGCGCTGCGATGACTGGCTGGACGCGCATGAAGAGAGCCCGGACGCGATGCCGGGCTGCCTGAATGCGCGTATTCTGGAAAAACTGAAGCCCTGAGCTCCGGCAACCCGGACTGCCTCAGCGCGGCTTGAGCGAATCCGCCGATTCCTTGATCGCGAAATACTGCCCGGAGGGCCGGAACCGCCACAGGTAATCCGGCAGCACCGCCTCCATCGAGGTCGGCTCGATCCCGAGATCCGCGAAGGTCTTCACGCCCTCGCCCACGACATTGTCGATCCTGAGATTGGCAACCTGGTCGCGGGTGATCTGCGCAGGCACGAGCCCCAGCGTGGCGGTGTTCACCACCTCGGAGACACCCCCCATGATCCTCGCGATCGGGAAGGGGATGTTCACGATCAACCGCCGCCGCTTGATGATGTCCAGCATCTGGATCATCAGCTCGCGGAAGGTGTCCACATCCGGCCCGCCCAGCTCATAGGTGCCCGGCGCCGCCTGCCCCAGCGCGGCCTTGGCCGCGGCGTGGGCCACATCGTCCACGTAGACGGGCTGGAAGCGCGTATCTGCGCCGACGATCGGCAGCACCGGACCGAAGCGCGTCATCGAGGCGAAACGATTGAAGAACTGGTCCTCCTGCCCGAAGACGATGGAGGGCCGCAGGATCACGGCGTCCGGGAACGCCTCGAGCACCGCCGCCTCGCCCCGCGCCTTGGTCTGCGCATATTTGCTCTTGCCCGTCGCATCGGCCCCGATGGCCGAGATCTGCACGAGCCGGCCGACGCCCTCTTCGGCGGCCAGCCGCGCGACCCGGGCCGCACCCTCGGCCTGCACCGCGTCGAAGGTGTTCTTGCCGGTCTCGGCCAGAACGCCCACGCAATTCACCGCCGCATCCGCGTCCTTGAGGACATTGCGCACCGAATCGTCGTCCCGGATGTTGCAGAACACGGGCTCCACCTGCCCGACCACGCCATAGGTCCGCACGAAGATGGCATCGTTGGGATGCCGGCATGCAACCCGCACGCGCCAGCCTTTCTTGGCCATCCGCCGCGTGATGTAGCGGCCCACGAAACCGGAGCCGCCGATGATCGTGACAAGCTTGGACTTGGGCATGGATCGCTCCTTCCGGAGATTGCGTTCGGCCTGTTCCTACCGGTCCCCGGGGCGGCGGGCAAGACATCGGTGATCCACGCCCAAAACGTGATCGCAAGGCGTTGACACGCCTCCCGGCTATGGGTACATCGCGCCTCACGCAACCTGCCCAGGTGGCGGAATGGTAGACGCGCCAGCTTCAGGTGCTGGTGTCCGCAAGGACGTGGAGGTTCGAGTCCTCTCCTGGGCACCACTTTCCGACATCATGATGCTAATACTTCGATTGATTGGTGTCGATTGGTGCGTTTCTGCCAGATGAAGAACGGGTCTACCCGGTTCCAGTCCGCGGACTCTCACCGAAAGCGAGGGACCGACAGACTGCGTCAGGTGACCCGTCCAATCAGATCCGTAGACCGAGAAACACCATGGCCAGCGGCACTGGCGATACCGCGATCGCTATGGTCGCGAAGGTCGCGAGAGGCGAAAAGAGGCCGCTCAGGCCAGCCATCAGCATGATGCCGCCGCCGCCTCCGATGACCGAATTGCCGGGCGTGTTCACCGCAAGCGCCAGCGCGACATACCGGTAGCGGACCGCAAGCCGCAGGGTCCGCGCCGATTGACCATCCAGCAGCATGGCCAGCCGTTCGTCGCCCGACAGGGGGGCTGCCCGCGCAATCGCCGCTGCGGCGCGGTGCATCCGAAGCGTCGAGAGAAGCTTGCGCAGCACCTCGATGGGCAGGAACCGCCCCGCCGTGTAGGCGAGGATCATCGAGGCCACGGTGCAGACGTAGATCAGCGGCGCGATGGCCGGGCCGAAAGCCGCGAGCATCGCCAGTCCGATCTCGGCGCCCGGGACGAAGGGCAAGGCCAGAAGCCCGATATAGGCCACCGCGCCCAGCATGATGAGCCGATGCACCTGCTGTTCGTTATCGGGCCGGATCTGCAGGTTCAGCGCGTCGCGCGCCGCATGCGCGCCCCAGGTGGCCAGCACAAGGACGGCGATCAGAAGGGCGACTCGCAGAACGAGGGCGCCCGCCGACGGGCCGGACGGGCGCATTCCGACGGCCTTAGCCCGACACGGGCAGGACGGCGTCGAAATCCGTGGCTTCCCCGGACGCTTCGATGGCGATCTGGTTGGTCCAGTACCAGCGGCGCGTCGTCCAGGTGACGTCGAGCGTGATCGCCTCTTCCTCGACCGCGCCGTACCAGACGACCGTGTGCGGCGCGTCGGGGCAACGGGTCGTGGCAGTGAAATACGTCACGCCGTCGATCTCCTTGGTCTGGTAGTCGGACCAGCCGAAATCGCAGTAGTTCTGGCAGTCCACGGACTGAAAGGCCCCGTCGCGGAACAGAAGCTCATCCGTGAGCACCGCACCGCTGTCGAGATCGGTGCCGCGGATTGTGAATGCCTGGCCATCCAGCGCGCCGCTCGCGACCCAGGAACCTTCGGGCACGGCGAGGTCGGGAATATCCTTGTTCATCACGGTCAAGGTGGCCGCACCGGTCCCGGCAGTGGCAAGGACGATTGCGGCAACTTGCAGGATCTGGGGCATGTCTGTCTCCGCCGATCAATGACTCAAAAAGAAAAACGCTACGCGAGGCTGAGGCTTCTGAACCCAAGTATAAAGCAAATTCGGCCGCATGGGTACGGAATCGCGGGATCGGGCCTGCCGGTCGCCTCAGGACGCGGCGCATCAGAGCGCGCCGCGTCGGTTTCGGGCAAGAACGCCCCCCGGGAAGTGTCAGTCCCCGACCCGCGCCATCAGCACGCGGAAGCTCGCGCCGATGCGGTAGCTGCCGTCCGGCTGACAGAAGGGCGCAAGCGCGGCCGCATGGGTGGCGTCGAGCGCGTCCTGGCCGCTGGTCTCGACCGCCTTGACCGCGACGCCCGAGGAGCCGAGCCCTTTCTGGGCCGTCGCCAGATCCGGGTAGGCCCTGGGCGAGTCGACATCGAAGACCACGACCAGGTCCAGCCCGGCGCTGGCGACCAACGCTTCGAGCTTGCCCGGCTCGGACAGGGCAAACGGGCCTGAGGCAATCGCGGGCGGCGGCGGCAGCAGCGGCTTGAGCGCGGCGACGAGGGCCGCGGCCTCCATGCTGCCCGGCTCACCCCAGGTCATGACGAAGACCTTGCCGCAGGGCCTTGCGACGCGGCGCGCGTCCTGCAGCGCCGCAACGGGGTCGGCGGCAAGGCGCAGCGCCAACCCGACCCCGCATCCCGCATCGCGCAGCCGCGCCGCGGCTCCGACCGGCGCCCTGTCGAATACCGCGTGGTAGCCCGCGGCGCATTGCGGATCACGGCGCCTGTCGCAAGGCGCGCGAAACACCCCGCTTATGCGCCCCGAAGCCCTCCGCCATGTCGCGCCCTCGCTTGCATCATCCGCGCGCTTGCGCTCACATCGCGGCACGGCAACGGGAAGCGCGCGATGGACCTGCAAACCTATGACTACATCGTGGTGGGCGCCGGTTCCGCGGGCTGTGCGCTGGTCGAGAGGCTGACCCGCGATGCGCGTATCCGCGTTCTCCTGCTCGAAGCCGGCGGGACGGACCGCAAGTTCTGGATCAAGGTGCCTGTCGGCTACGGCGTCAATTTCGCCAATCCCCAGCTGAACTGGGGCTACCATGCCGAACCCGATCCGGGCCTCGACGGACGCGCGATCTACTGGCCGCGGGGGAAGGTCATCGGCGGATCGAGCTCGATCAACGCGATGGCCTACATGCGCGGCCTGCCCCGCGATTTCGACGATTGGGACGCGGCGGGCGCATCCGGCTGGGCCTGGCGGGACGTGCAGCCCGCCTTCGACCGGATGGAGCGGCACCTGGACCGCGATGGCACCGATTCCGCCCGGCCCGAGGGCGAAGGGTTGCTGCCCGTCAGCGATCTCAGCGACCAGATGAACCCGTTCTCGGAACGCTTTCTCGCCGCCGCCGAGGCCTGCGGCTGGGCGCGCCGCGACAACCTCAGCACCGCGACCGGCGAGGCGGTCGGCTATTACCGAAGCACCGTGCGCGGCGGCATGCGATGCTCCGCCGCCGATGCGTTTCTCGCGCCCGCGCGCCGCCGCGGCAACCTGCGCGTCGTGACCGGCGCGATGGTACGCCGTGTCACGGTCTCTGGAAGGCGGGCCACAGGCGTGCGCTTTTCGGCCCGCGGAGAGACCTTCGACGTGGAAGCGGCGCGCGAAGTGATCCTATCCGCCGGTGCGATCAATTCCCCGAAGCTGCTGCAATTGTCGGGGATCGGACCCGCCGTGCTTTTGCGGCAACATGGCATCGACGTGCTGCATGCGCTGCCCGAAGTGGGGCGCGGGCTGCAGGACCATATCGCCATTTCCCACGTCTTTCGTGCCACGGCGCCGACGCTCAACAACATCCTTGGGCGCGTGGTGCCGCGTGTTTCCGCGGGCATTCGCTACGCGCTGACCCGCCGCGGCCCGCTTTGCGTGCCGGTGAACCAAGTCGGCGGCTATGTCCGCAGCGATCCGGATCAGCCCGAGCCGGACATCCAGATCTATTGCAACCCGCTGTCCTACTGGAGCGGTCCGAAAGGCCGCCCCGTCCTCGATCACGAGCCGGGCTTCCTGCTGAGCGCGCAGCTTTGCCGTCCGACGAGCCGGGGTGAGGTGGCGATCCGCTCCGCCGATCCGATGGAGGCCCCGTCGATACGGCCGAATACGCTGGCGACGGATCATGACCGGGCCGGTGCGGCACGCTCTGTCGCGATCATCGACCGGCTGGCGCAGGCCCCGGTGCTGCGGGACGTGACGGAGCGGCGTCTGGAACCCGCGGCCGAGCTGACCGACCCGGAGGCGCGGATGGCGGATTTCCGGGCCCGGGCCTCGACCGTGTTCCACCCCACATCGACCTGCCGCATGGGACCGGACGCCGCGACCTCGGTGCTCGATGCGCGGCTCAGGGTCCACGGGATCGCGGGTCTGCGGGTCGTCGACAGCGCCGCCTTCCCGAATGTCACCTCGGGCAACACCAATGCCCCGACCATGATGCTGGGCTGCCGCGCGGGCGAGATGATCCTCGAAGACGCCGCGACGGGCGCCCATGACAGGCGGCTCGCCCATGCACCTTGATCACATCGAGACCTTCGTCTTCGGCAACCCGCCGCCGCGCCATGGTGGGCGCTATTTCATCTTCGTCCGGCTGCGCACGGCCTGCGGCATCACTGGCGTGGGCGAGATCTACTGCGCCAGTTTCGGCCCCGACCTCGTCGCCGCCATGGCCGAGGACATGTTCGCCCGCCACTTCGACGGGGCCGATCCGCACCGCATCGAACAGCTCTGGCGGCAAAGCCACGGGGCGGGGTTCAGCCAGCGGCCGGACCCCACCGTCATGGGGGTTTTCAGCGGGCTCGAGATGGCCTGCTGGGACATCATCGGCAAGGCTGCCGATCAGCCGGTTCACCAGCTCATGGGCGGCAAGGTGCATGCGCGCCTGCGCAGCTATACCTACCTTTATCCGCCCGAGGGCGACGTCTATCCCGCGCCCGGCGCGCCCAGCGTCTACGACGATCCCGACCTTGCCGCCGCGCAGGCGCTGCGCATGGTCGAGGCGGGGTTCACCGCGATCAAGTTCGATCCGGCGGGGCCCTACACGATCCATGACGGCCGCCAGCCGCGGCTTGCCCATCTCGACCGCTCGGAGATGTTCTGCAAGCGGATCCGCGAGGCGGTGGGCGACCGCGCGGATCTGCTCTTCGGCACGCACGGGCAATTCACCGTCTCCGGTGCCAAGCGGATGGCGCGCCGGCTGGAACCTTTTGAGCCCCTCTGGTTCGAGGAGCCGACGACGCCCGAGAACCCCGCTGACATGGCGGAGATCGCGCGCTTCACCTCGATCCCCATCGCCGCGGGGGAACGCCTCTGCACCAAGCACGAATTCGCCCGGCTGCTGGAGACCGGCGCGGCCTCGATCCTGCAGATGAATCTCGGACGGGTCGGCGGGCTGCTCGAGGCCAAGAAGATCGCCGGGATGGCCGAAACCCGTCAGGCGCAGATCGCGCCGCATCTTTATTGCGGGCCCGTGGTGGCCGCCGCCAATATCCAGATCGCGGCCTGCTCGCCGAATTTCCTGATCCTCGAATCGATCGGGCGGTTCGAGGGGCCCTACATGTCCTGCGTGACGAGCGGCATCCGGTGGGAGGACGGCTACGTGATCCCGCCCGACGCGCCGGGGCTGGGGATCGACCTCGACGATGCGGCGATTGCCGCGTCGCCTTATACGGGCACGAACCTGCATCTCGAGATGGGACAGGAGCCGGTGCTGCCCTGAGGGGCCCGGCGGCACGGTTCGTAGGGATTTCGGCCTGCAATTGACGCGGGCAATGAGCAGACTGGGCGCCGCCTCTCGCTTGCTCGGATGCCGTTCGACATCCCGCGCGGCCCGCAGCCTTGGCCGCCCACCGCTCTGCCCCGGAACTCCGGACCGGCATCCAAGCATTCCCTTGCATTTGATCTCAATCAGCGAAACCGCGCGCGATTCGGAGGAAGCTCCGCGCGATCGCCGATCAAGATCGGTGTCCGGAGAAATCACGCCATGTCTTCCCTCGCAGGCACGCCGAAGCCCTCGCTGCCATCCCGTGCGCTCTTGCTCTTCGTCCTGCTGACCTTCGGCGTCACCTGGGGCGTGATCGGCGGCTACATCTACTTCCCGGAGCGCGCCGCCGGGACCTTCGGCGCGATCAGCGGCAGCCATCCGCTCTATTTCCTGGCCACATGGGCGCCGGGGATCGCCGGATGTCTGCTCGTGCTGGGCTTCGGCGACCTGCGCGGTCTGCGCGCTTTCCTCTCCCGGCTGCTCTACTGGCGTTGCGACCCGGTCTGGTGGGCCTTCATCCTGATCGGCATCCCGCTCGTGTTCATGGCCGGGTCGCTCATCAAGGGCGGGCCGCTGCTGACGCCCCTGCCGCCCGAAGGGGCCGGGCCGCTTTTTGCCTTGATGATCATGATGCTGTTTCTCGGCCCGATGGAGGAATTCGGCTGGCGCGGAGTCGCCCAGCCCCTTCTGCAGCGCCACGTGGCGCCGTTCTGGGCCGGAGCCATCATCGGTGCGGCCTGGGGCATCTGGCACCTTCCGGCCTTCTACCTCGCGGGCGTGGTCTTCGCCGAATGGCGCTTTCTGCCCTTCTTCATCGGCAACGTCACCCTGGCCATCCTCGTCACACCGATCTTCAACAGCGCACGCGGCAGCCTGCTACTGCCGATGCTGTTTCACTGGCAGCTCATCAACCCGTTTTGGCCCGATGCGCGGCCCTGGGACACGTGGATCCTCGTGGCCGTCACCGCCGGCATCGTCTGGTGGCAGCGCGACGCGATGTTCTCGCGCGCAGGCGCCGTGACGGACGTGATCCCGTCCCGTCCGCGATCATGAGCACCCGGCGCGGCCTGCTGTTCGGGCTGGGTGCGCTTGCACTGGGCGGCGCGGGCTACGCCACCGGTGCCTTCCGCGAGGCGCGTGCCCAGACCGACACGCGCCTTTTCGGGCAGAGCGACGTGATCCAGACGCGCGCGGGCGCGATGGAATACGCCGTTGCCGGGCACGGGCCGCCCCTGATGATGATCCACGGAACCGGTGGCGGCTTCGATCAGGGCCTGCTTTTCGCATCCGGCCTGCGGGCCCGCGGGTTCCGCATCGTCGCGCCGTCGCGCTTCGGATATCTGGGCAGCGCCTATCCCGAAGATGCCTCGCCCGCGCATCAGGCCGATGCCCTGGTCGATCTGCTGGATCATCTGGGCATCGGGCGACTTGCCGTCGCGGGAGGGTCAGCCGGGGCGCTGACCGCTGCGGAATTCGCGCGGCGTCACCCCGAACGCTGCGCGCAGCTCGTCCTGATCGTGCCAGCGGCGAATCTCACGAACCGCGATCCGGTCGCCTTCACCGCGCTGCAACGCCTCGCGGTGGCCGCCATGTTGGGCTCGGATGCCTGGTTCTGGGCCCTGTCACGTCTGGCCCCGCGCCAGATGATCCGCACCCTTCTGGCGACGGAACCGGCGCTGCTCGACCGGGTCGCGCCGAGCGAACGCCGCCGGGCGCTGACGATCCTCGATCAGATCATGCCCGTCAGCCGCAAGCTGGCCGGGATGCGGAACGACGGGATACGGGCGGGGACGCCTTCACCCACCGACTACGCGCGTATCACGGTGCCGACCCTGATCCTGTCCTGCGAGGACGATCTCTTCGGAACCGCCGAGACCGCCCGGCTTCTGGCTGCGCGGATCCCCGGAGCGCGGCTGACGATCTTTCCCGATGGCGGTCACATCTGGCTGGGCCGTGACACCGCCCTGACAGACGAGATCGCCGCTTTCATCCCTCATTGAGCCTGCAAGGAGGACCGTGATGTCCTGGACCCGTGTCAGATTGACCACCTTCGGGGGCCCCGATGAACTGAAGCTCGAAACCGTGACCGACCTGCCCGTGCCCGCGGCGGACGAGGTCCGCGTGCGGGTCCTCGTGACCAGCGCCGCCTTCACCGACGTGATGATCCGCAACGGGCTTTACCCGGACGTGAACGCGAAGCCGCCCTTCACCCCCCGGCTACGACATGGTCGGGATCGTCGATGCACTGGGCCGGGATGCGACGCGGTTTCGGCCCGGCGACCGCGCGGCCGACCTGACCACCATCGGCGCCTATGAGCGAGGTCTGCTGCGGCGAGGTGACGCGCGGCTGGTACTGCTGGATCGACGCCACGAAGTTGTCGATATCCGCACGGGTCTGCTCAAGCGCGCCAACGTAAAGCCCGCGCGTGTGCGTCAGGTCGCCCACGACGGCCTTTATGATCCGGTTGTCGACATCGACCTTCTGGCGGATCCGGCTGATCTCCGCGCTGGCGACGGCGCCGTCGCCACCGGAGCGTACGTTCTACTCCACTTGCGAAATCTGGCGCAGACCGCGCTGGTTCAGCGAGGTCAGACGAGCCGGGCACGCCTGGTCCGTCAGGATCGGCAGGAAATCGACGCCACCTTCGCCGGTTCCCTCGTTGGCCTCAGAGCCGCCCAGGGCTGAGATCACGTCCGGCGGCGGCGTCGTTCCTGCAATCGGCGGCACGGAACTGCCACTTATCGAAGCCGGGCCCGACACGCCCCCCGCGACTCCACCCGTCACGCCGACGGATTGCTCCAGCGCGGACAAGGCGGCGTCGACCTCGTCGAAGGTGACCTGGGCGGCTGCTCCGGACATGGCGCCCGCAAGCAGCAGCGAAGCGGTCAGGCACCTGGATGGAGATGACCTGACCGCCCGCGCGACACACAATACGCCGCGTACAGGTTCCCGGCCGACAGCGGTGCTCAATCTCACTAATTTGCAACTGACCACCTGAAGCACCCGACCGTGGAATCGCCTGCTGCGATCACTGTTAACGGGTCGGAATCCGAATGTGCCCGGACCTGAGTCCGGTCAATTTCACTTGGGGCTCGGGCCATTGGTGCAGATCGCAGTCACAATACTTGCAACCCTCTGGTCTGTATGCACAAATGCGCAGGGGATAAGCCTCTAAATTAGTGCGAATGATGCGCGAACCCCGCGCCGAGGGCCTCTTTGAAGGCGCGGTGCGGGTCGCTGGTATCTGTGGGGGAAATTCGTGAACAAAGAGAACCTGGCCTTTTGGGACAAAACCCTTCCGCTGAAGCTCATGGAGGCGATCAAGGAGCCCCAGAAATGGGGTGAAGTGCTCGAGACGATCATGCGGATTACCGGCGCCAAAGCCGCGATCATCACGCTGCGCGACAAGCAGACATGCCAGATCGTCAACGATGTCGAGCTCGAGGAAAAATTCCATTCCCCACTCATCCGCGGTTTCACCACGGAAGCGATCGTGCATTACCTGACGAACCTACGCACGATCGATCCGTGGGCCGAATTCCAGCGCACTTATTACCCGCATCGCCCGGTCCAGATGTCCACCGTGTGCCCGAAGGACTCGGTCGAGGATCAGCGTTTCTTCGAGTGGCTGAGCGAGCTCGGTTTCAACGACACGATCGTTTTCGAACTCGACCGCATGTCCGGGTACTGGACCGCGATCAACCTGTTCCTCGAATCGCCGACATCGTCGGAAGCCCGCAGGGCGCTCGACTTCGCCAACGAGTATTACGACCTGATCCGCAATGCCTGGGTCACCTCGCAGGCGCTGACCAAGACACGGCAATCGAGCGCGGCCCTGATGGGACGGGCGGCGGGGGCCGGCTCTCCGATCTGCATCGCCGGCGCGAATGGCGAGCTTCTGGAAAGCAACGAGCATTTCGACGCGTTTCTGCAAAGCGGTGCGATCCGTCTGTCCGGCAGCAAGCGCAAGATCAGCTTCGCCAACGCGGTCAACATTATCGGTCTCGAGCAATGGGAACAGCACGAATTCCTGCGCCACGACGCCGAGATGCCGCCCGTCGTGCTTCTCGCATCCCCGCTCGATCCCGACCCGATCTTCGCCGGAAAACGCGAGCGCCTCTGGCTACTGACCTGCACCTCCAAGGGATCCGAGGCGCGCGCGGCGATCGAGGCGCGACCGGATCTCGACACGTTGACCCGGCAGGAGCGCGCGCTTTACGGCGGGATCGCCGAGGGGCATTCGGTGGAACAGGCCGGCAGCGCGCTGGGACTGAAGCGATCGCGCAGTTTCGAGGTCTGGTCCTCGGTCAAGACCAAGCTCGGCATCCGGAGCGCGCACCAGCTGCGCCAGTAGCAACGGCGCGCAAATAAATTCCACCGGGCGCAACCACCCGCAACGACCCGCAACCGGGTCCGCCCCACCATCCTCTAGCCCGTCCTTGTCAGCACGGCTGCCCAAGCCTGCTGCGCCCTCTGGCGAACCAAGGAGATCGACGGCATGAGGCATTTCGTCGTTCACGATCGCTGAAAAGATTGTCCGAGTGCCTGAACGAAAAACTACTGTGCGATGTTGTCATTCTTTCAGATTTCTAAGCGGGCCTGCATGGAGCCATGTCGTGGGCTTCAGATCATTGACGGTCGGTTCATTCGGCACTTGAAGCTCTGCGATTTGCACATTGCCTGAATTGACGTACGTGTATTCTATGGCTTGTCCAGAAAATGAAATTATCAACCGGGAGAATGGGCTTTTGCGAATTCGCATTCGTCAACATAGGTTTCGCACAAGCTTCACCCATTCTTTTCCGTCGGCGAGCCAGAACGCAAAAAGCCGCGTCCATATTGGGCGCGGCTTGTTGGCGTTATTTGGTTGCGGGAGGGCGCAGCAGACGATCCCGGCGCGCGGGAGGTACAAAAGCAAAAACCTCCGCGGCAGGACCGGCGGAGGCATCGCAAGTATCGTTGGTTGCGGGAGCAGGATTTGGTCTTTGGCGAACGATTTTGCAGGTGAGACGGTGATCTGCGCCTCCGCGCGCGCTCTGCGCGCGGGGCGAAGCCTTCACGCCTGGCTTTCGGCGGCATCGGACTTTGATTGCGCGCCATCGTCGGCGGCCGCCTTGGCTGCTTCTTCCTCAGCCTTCCACTGATCGACCTGCTCCTGCGCCCGCTCTGCGACGCCTTCCGGCGCCTTGGCGTGCTTGAACATCCGGCGGCGGTTGGTGGCGGTGGCGAAGCAGCCGAGTTCGAAGAAGACGTCTTCGATCTGGTCGGGCGCCGTTTCTTCCAGCCAGTCGAGCCAGGCGTCGAAGGTCTCAGCGATGGCCGTGCGGGCCTCTCGCTGGATCTTGTCGTCCTTGCGGGCTTGCTTGTCGGCGATGTTGCCGATCGAGACCATCGCCTTCTGCATGCGAGCCTCCATGGCGGGGGTCATTGCGAACTGCGACGAGCGGGGCTTGCGGGCGGGTTTCTGGGACAGCGATTTCTTCATTTGAGATACTCCGGTTGAACGGTTGCGATGTCACCGGAGCCTTGGGTTTATCGCCCGCCGCATCCGGCTTGCGCAACAAATGGAGTCGCAGCCGGTGACCGACTCCATTTTCCGAAGGCGAAAAATCTCTTGCGGCGGATTCCGACGGCCTAAACGCTTGTAATAGAGAGAGAATATTTTCACCCCCCAGCATCCATGACCTTTCATGTGAAAGAATCCGTGCCTTTGCGCCGTCACTGCGGCTCCTCGAACCGTGAGTTCGGCCCCTTCGAACGCCCCTTCACCCGCGGATCGAGCGCCATGATCTTCGCGGTCAGCGTTCGTCGGATCTGCGCGATCCGCTCCCGCTGGTCTTGCGAGAACGCGCGGGCGATCTCGAGGATGATCTCATCCGCCGCCCTGATCTCCGCGACCTCGGACGCGATGTGCTCTTGGGCCTCGCGACGCGCCTTCTCTTCGGCCCTCGCACCGAGCCGCTTTGCCACTGCCCGGAAGGCCTTGCGCGCGGAGGCAAATCCGAGAGTTGCCTTCTTGACCGATGGTTGAGTTTGGGGGTTCCCGTTTGCCTTGGCGGTCTTGACCGGGCGACCGTCGGTGTCGATCTCGCCCGCCGCCACCGCGTCGGCAAAGGCCAGGACGGTTGCCGCGTCGTCTTCGCGTTCGACGAGATCGCGCTCGCGGATCTCGACTTCAGCGGCCTTCTCGGCGAGGCGCTTTTCCTCTTTCACGCGCCACTCTGTGGGTCGGACATGCCGCGGATTGATCGGAGGTGTCCGACCGTCGTTCAGCGCGTCGCGGATGGCCTGCTTTCGTTTCTCGCCGCGCACCAGACCGATTTCGTTGAACCACTCGCCGACGCTGTCCTGCGCGGCCTCGTAATCCTTGATAAGCGGATGGATCGAGGGCTGCAGAACACGGCACTCGGTCCCGTATTTTTTGACTGTCGCGCGCGGCATGATGACAGCGTGGATATGATAGGCTTGTTCGTCGAGATCGGCGCGCGCATGGATCACATCGTCGCCGAAGTTGTCGCGCAGCCAGGCGACGGCGCGCTCCTCGAACAGCTCCTCTTGGGAGGTGCTGAACTCGACGTCGCTGCTCTCGGTCTGCTCGAACCAGTCCTTGTTGGCAGTCAGGATGAGTTCGCGCATCGGTCCGTGCCGCGACGCTCGCCAGGGATCCCGGGGCCCTTCGGTCCGCCGCTTCTTGAGATCCTTGCGACGGTTCCGCCGATCAAGGTCCTCGAGTTCAGCCGCGAAAGTCTCGACCTTCATCAGCTCGATCTCGGCACGCGCCTCTTCCGCCCAGGTCTCGGAGCCGATCAGGCGGCGGGGCTTGGGCTTGTTCCGGTCGATGTGTCCGAGGTCGCCGCCCTTGCGATAGCGATGCGCCTCGTAGCCACCGATATCGCTCGGGTCCATCCCCTCGAACCGCAGAACCACCGGGTGCTTCTTGCTTGCCATGTCTGACCTCCAAACGTTGAGGTCAGAAAATGGGTTGATGTTTTCCCGCACCGGAGAAATCGCCCAGACGCAGCCACGAACGGATGTGTGGGGTCATTACTCACTAAACAGCCCGCACTCCGGCACCTGCGGTGCCTGCGTTCGGCCTGCCGTTCGCCCGGGGCGCTGCCCCGGAACCCCGCCCGCCGGGGGCACCTGTGCGGCGGGCACTCCTGCGCGGAGGGCGGCAAGGTCATCGTTCCGCACTCCCCTTGCAACCCCTGCTCCCGGGGGAGCGTCGTTCCGCACTCCTCCCCCGAACCCCCGCCTGCTCGCAGGGGCCGTTCGCCACGCCCCTGCACCCCGAGGCCGTTAGTGCGAGGCGCGCCGCGCCGGAGAAGAGAACGCTTTTCGGAGCGTTCTCATCACCGGCGCCGGTCGGGGTAATGATGATGGGTTTCCAGACATTCGCGGCGGTCCGCTCGGATGGCGGCGATCCGCATGTAGCCGTTCACTAACTGACCTGCTCGGAGGACACCACTTCGTCGCATTTGCGACGTCGACGCGCTGTCCTAAAGCAAAACCTCATGATGCGTCCCCCTTGCCAGCGAGGCCACTCAGTCCGATAACTAAGCGACCAATGTGCGAGGCTGGTTTTGCAATCTCCGAAGTTTCAGTTTCTACAAAGTGATATCAAGGACGTCTTCGACATAAGCCTCTTGAAGGAGGAGTGGAAGAAGCGAACGAAGCCGCAAATACGGAAGCAGCTCATATTCGACGCGGTTGAATATAGAGACATTGACCAAGATATAACCCGTCTACTTCAACGCGTACACAGGGAGGTCAGTGAGGGCAACTATGTCGTACGCATGCCAAAGAGGTATCTGGCTGAGAAGTCTCGCGGCCTTTGCCGACAAATGACTTTGATACACCCAAAAGACCTACTCGTTCTGGAAAGGCTCTCCAGATCGGTGTACTTTGAGTTGAAGCATAAAGCTCCAAGCAAGTCAGCTTTTTTCGAGCCCGATGATGGAAAATTCACGAAGGGTTTTAAGCAAAGCGACTTCGAGTACGGATCTTTTGCAAGCTGGAAGAAGTTTCAAAAGAGCATCTTTGGCTTTGCAAAGGAGAACAACTACATCGTAATAACCGACGTCGCGAATTTCTACGACTTTATCAACTTTCAGCACCTTAGAAACATCGTCTCTTCTCTGGCAGACATTCGCGAGTCCATTCTCGACTTGCTGATCCATGTGCTGAACCGCCTGACATGGACGCCAGATTTCATGCCTTTGACACAAGTCGGCATGCCTCAAATTGAGACATCAGCAACACGTGTTTTGGCGAACGCTATGCTCTACGAGGTGGACAAGCTTTGCGAGCACTCAGCGGTGTCCAACTACGCCAGATTTATGGACGACATGGATATCGGCGTGAGTTCTGTTGAGAAAGCAAAGGTCATTGTTCGAGATATTGATTTAATCCTACAATCACGCCAACTCAGGCTCAACTCCTCGAAGACTCAAATACTATCACAGCAGGAGGCATTCGCTCATTTCTGTATTTCGGAGAATTTAACGCTCTCACGGGTAGAGGCGCTTATCGAGAAGAAACGATTCTTAAAGTTCGCCAAGGCGATCTTAACCTCGAAATATGAGGCTTGGCTTGATCGGACCTCTGCTGGCGGTCCGAGCGAGAAATCGCGTTTCGTTAGGGGCAATGGCCCAAAGATCTATAAACATGTATTGACTTTGATCTACGAAGCAGGTGGCAGCGTCAGTGACGAGGACCTCCTCTGGCAGGTCGAGCATAATCCCTCAATGCGGCCAACAGCACTGCGATACCTCTCCAGAACGAGTAGAGGAAATACAGTCCTCAAGAAATTGATCGCAATGGTGAGAAGCGGCGTGTTCGTTGACGATGCTGCATACGTAGATGTGGCGGGCTTCATGCTTCATACCAAGTTTCGCAAGACCAAAGCATGCACACTTCGGGCGGAAGAATTCTGCAAACACGCCGCATCAACGAGCGATATTGGCTTGCACTGTGCAATATTCGTGTCAGCTCGCTTTCTAGATCGCCCACAAATACAATGCCTTCTGGATAACAATATCGAGCGAATTTCAGACGACTTCTGGCTCAGCCGGGCCGCTGCGGGGCTGACGTCTCTGTTCATTGGTGAACCCGAATGGGGTCAATATCTTGACTTCATTCGCAAGCTGAACTCGCCAGATGCCGACGATGTATACGAGTATCTACTGTCGGTAAGTAGCTCGACAAGCTTTAGCCAATCGCTGAAAGCTTACATCAAAGCTCCAAATCACACCTTTCCTCAGGCACTCTTCTTTCCCAAGGTCTTGATCCTACTGGCAGCCGCGAAGAATGGCAGCAGCGCATCATTGGCTCCCAACCTACATGTGGATCATCCTGCGCTCAAGAAGGATCCCTACTACGCTCAAATGGGTTTTTGACCCAGGGTCGTCTACAGCATCAAGCGTCCCACGCCGCAGCATCGGAAAGGTCGCGAGAGACTGAAAGTGACTCACAGCCGCCATTCGCTGCGCAACGAACGATTAGCGACTATGAGCCAAGTGTCGACAGCAAGATTTGGCAACTACGTTCACGAAGGCAAGAAGCAGCATTCGAGACAGATCGATGAAAATAAATCGCACCCGGCTGCCTATCAAAATGCAATTAAGTCATTTTCACGAAGTATCTCGAATACCTCAGAAGACTCGGCATCACTAACCTGCCTCCGCAAGAATGGAGATTCCTCAGATCCGTAGCTGAATATTTTCTGCCCTTGATGCCTCATTCTTACATGAGTCACGCACGGGCTATCAATATTTTTAGCGCGGTGTATCGTTCCCGCCTTAATAAAGTAGTGTTGCCCCGCACCGCAGGTAAAGTTTACCACCTCTGATATTGCTCCAAGCCTCCCCGTCTCATGCAGTATCGACCTACCATCATCGTAGGTCACCGAAAATTCCTTCAGGTTTGCCTCTCTATCCGGAACGAACTCAGCTATATAGTTCTTAATAGATCCAGCGAGAACGTTGGAGTCCAAGTCGAACTCATGGGTGTGCCACGTGTTATCTGCCGAGAAATCGGCATTTTCGCTATAAACATGAAGACGACGGGTCACTTCGCCAGAGGACAAAACCAAATAGTAAAAGCCAAGCGGGTGAACGCGAAAACTCCGAATGTGACGCTTTTCAACTTTCATTTGTAGCGGTGATCCTTCGGCTTGATTATAGAGAATATCTCCTCACGATACTCTCTGACTCTATCTTCTGGGAAGCCAAAGCTGAGAAGCGCTTCTACGGGAATGTCTTCATCGCCGGCACGGTGCTTTTTCCACTGGTAGGCGGACAAATCAACTGCCCGAGATAGCTCCACCTCACCAATAATCATTGAGCGAAACATTTCAAAAAATTGGCTCTGTCTTGAAAACTTTAGCGCATATAGAGACTTGTCGTCTTCGGTAAGGATTGCACCTCGATCCGACATATCTATCCGGAATGATGGTATGAAGTTTGATAAGCAAACTCGAACTTTGAGATTTCGATTGTTCGCGGCAGCCAAGGCACATGCCGCAGAGGTGGCGACTGCATTCTTGAATAGCTTGTCTTTCCCGTCATCCTCCCCCAGAATACCTACCATATCTTCATAGACCTCGGACAGTTTTTTTATTTCAGGGTCAGGCAGCAGAATAGTGACATCTATGGTTTTCCGAGCCTTTCGCGCGTTGTCACTCAACCGTTGAAGCGTCTCAGCCCGGAAGTATGTCGCTGATCTCGCCCAAAGAAAGTAGAACGCCGTATCTTCAGGCAGTTCCTTTATCTCATCGGATATATCCCCAGGTCGCAGCGTTTCGATCTCCGGTCTCTCGATGTCCTCTCGGATAAAATAAATATATGCGCCGTAGACAACCAGAACAGTTAGAGCTGCGGAAAAGAGGTTGGATGACACGGACCGAATGAAATTTGACCATGTATTCTCCGGCTCCAACAGAGATGCAGACCAATAGGAAAGAGCTGTGACAGCGGCCAGAATGATAAACGTCCAAATGAACCGCCTGCGGGCGGATCGTGAGCCAAGATCGTTTAACACATTAAGGCTGATATATTTACTTGCGCGCGGCTTCGAGGGCATTTGCCATCCTGTTTATGTCCCAAATACAACTGATAAGGTGTGCCGTGTGCTACTGCAACTGCGCCGTCTTCTAGTGCGAGGCGGTGGATGTTTTCCTTGGGTGTATCCTGAATAGATCAACCAGTTTGCGCTTTAGACAGTCGCATCGGCAGGCTTGGGCTGTATGACGCAGCGCGCTACTCTGGTAAGGTCGTCCGCTTTGGGCCGTTTCACGACGCTTTTGTGGTGCCGTTCGTGGCGCGCATGCCTCTTCTTCTGCGTCCGGCTGTGGTTCTCCGATCCTCCATGGGCAGATTTTGCCCAGAGGGCCCCCCTCTCGGCGCTCTTCCGATTTGGTGGTGGTTCAGCTGCGCGGTCGTAGTGACGCGCAGCTGAACCACCGCCTTGAGTAGATAGGCTTTCCCGCTGGCGTCGTTTTCCCACGCCACAGGAGGCCCTCATGTATCATCATCCCCAGCCTTTCACGCCGTTTCCGACCAGCGCGGATTTGCTGCGCGGCGACGTCGTGCTGTTCCGCTTTCCTCTCGCCGAAGAGGATGACGAACCCGGCGCGCCGAAGCGCCGCCCCTGCCTGGTGCTCGACACGCTGACCAAGGGCGACGATCGCTTCGTCGAGATCGCCTACGGCACCTCCGCCGATACGCGCGCGAACCGCGGCTACGAGGTCATCGTGAAGCAACCCGCCGCGCGCGCGACGGCCGGACTGTCGAAGCCCACGCGGTTTGTCTGCGCACGGCGCATCATCGTCCACGTGAACCACAGCGGCTTCCACGGCCGGGCAAAGGGGCCGCATATCATCGGCCGCCTCGATGAAGCCCTTCTGGAGCGGATGAATGCCGTCCGCGCACGGATCCAGGCCGAAGCCGACATTGCTGCCTACTACTGGGAAGAGCAGGCGCGCGAAGACCGCGGTTTCCGATAGGGAACCGCGCTCTCGCCGCTGCTCCTCCCCTCAATCAACACAAGGAAAGACCAATGGATATGCCATTCAAATCCGCCTCCGAGATCACCGCAATGGCCGCATCGTGCTTCCCGCTTGCGCGGGCCGCCGCCACCGGGATCGACCAGGACGTGCTCGACCTCGTCGCGCCGAAGCCGAAGCAGGAGGCCAAGAAGCTCGCCGCTCTGCTGCGGGCCGGCAAGATCTTCGACAGGGGCATCCTGGCGATGCTGCACGAGCTCGTCGGAGTCCTCGATGCCGAGATCGCCGAGGGCACCTACGTCGAGACCCGCTATGACCATAGCCCGGAAAACGTCTCCGACTACAAGACCTGGGGCCAAGAACGCCTCACACCGGAGGCTGATCGCCTGTCGAACGCCCTGGCGGTGCTGATCGAGCTCTACGCCACCCTGTCGGCGGTGCACGACATCCTGCGCGCAGAGAAGGCCCTGGAGGGGCTGCGCTCCGCGGCCTGATGAGACACGCGGGCCGGAACACCCGCGTCAGGGCGCGCCGACGATCCTTCTGCTGCTACAGATGTCGGCGCGTCTGCCAAAAGAGAAGCCCGTGCAGATCCTGCCTGCACGGGCTCAACGATCACACGCGAGGGCTCGGATCTCGCCGGTCTGTCGGTATTCGGTGTCCACAGCCGAAGGAGATACCAATGGCCCTCGCAAACCTGATCGACCTGATTGCCGAAGTCGCCGCGAAGCGCACCGCCCGGGAGGGCAAGAACGACCGCGACGCCTCGGAACAGACTTGGCCAGGGTGCCGCTTGATCCAGGCGTTTTTGAGGCGGCGTGAACTGTTTTTCGGAGAAAGCCTTGAGATCGCCAAATTATGAGGATCAATCTGCGAACATGGATTCCCTACGCTCCAATCCCCGCCGCGCCGTGATCTACGCACGGTTTTCGACTGACCTGCAGAATGTGAACTCCACGCGCGACCAGATCGCGAACTGCACCGCGCTCGCCGAGAGAAAGGAATGGCAAGTTCTGCAAGTCTTCGAAGACGCCGCCATCTCCGGGGCCAAGCGCGAGCGCCCCGGATACAAGAAGATGCTGCAGGCCGTGAAGAGCGGCCTCGTAGACGTCGTCCTGTCCGAGGGGCTTGACCGCCTCAACCGAAGCCAGGAGTTGTCGGCGAACCTCTTCGCGGTGTGCGAGTTCAACGGCGTCGAGATCCACACCATCGCCGAGGGCCGCATCGAAGAACTCCACATCGGCATGAAGGGCACGATGGACGCAATGCACCTGAAGCGCATCGCCCAGATGACGCACAGGGGCCTTCAAGGACGCGTTGCCGACGGACGTTCTGCAGGGGGCTTGAGCTATGGCTACCGCATCCCCATCGACCCCAATACGGGTCTGCGCCAAACTGGCGAGCTCGAGCCTGACGAGCATCAGGCCGATGTGGTCCGCCGCATCTTCCGGGAGTTCAGCGAAGGTCACAGCCCGCGCGCCATTGCCCATCAGTTGAATGCGGAAGGCGTCCCCTCCCCGCGCGGGCGGGAATGGAAGGTCAACACGATCTACGGCAACGCCAAGCGCGGCACCGGCATCCTGAACAACGAGCTCTATGCCGGCGTCCGCGTCTGGAACCGGTTGCAATATCGAAAGAACCCGGAAACGGACCAGCGCGCCTCGCGCGGTCGCGACGAAGAAGAGATCATCCGGGTTGAGGTGCCGGATCTGCGGATCGTAGACGAGGAGCTATGGCAGGCGGTGAAGGCGCGCCAGGTTGGGCAGCGCCGCACCTTGTCGAAAGGCGCACCATCTACGCTCCGGCGCAAGCGCTACTTGTTGTCCGGGCTCGTGCGATGCGGGCAATGTGGAGGCAACATGACGGTCGCGGGCTCCGGAAAGAGCCGCGCCTATTACTGCGCCAATGCCAAGGAGAAAGGCCCCGCCGTCTGCCGTGGAATGCCTGGCCTACGCATCGACAGGCTGCAGCCGCTGGTGCTGTCGGGACTACGGGACGAGCTGATGACGCCGGAAGCGGTCGAGCGTTTTCGGAGCCAGTTTCTCGACCGGGTCGCCGAAGCACGAAAGGAGCGCGACACCGAGCAGGCATCGCTCCGCAGGGCGATAGCACAGGAGCAGAAGGCGATCGACGGTGCCCTGCGTGCCATACGAGACGACATGGCCACGAAGAGCGTCTACGCGATGCTGGGGGCGGCCGAGGAGAAGAAGGAAGCGCTGGAAGCGGAGTTGGCAGCCGTCGAGGCTCCTACCCTGGATATTCCGGAGGATCTGGCAGCGCTCTATCGCGCGCAGGTGGATGCGCTGGCGGACACGCTCTCCGACCCGGAAGTGGTCCATCGCGCCTCCGAGATCCTCGGCGGGCTGATCGACCGCATTGTCATCCGGCACGAAGAGACGGCTGGGCATACGGCCGAGATAGAGGGCAAGCTGTTGGGATTGTTGAGCTTTGCAGATGCAAAAAACGCCGCATCCTATTCGGATACGGCGTCTTCGCTAAAGCTGGTTGCGGGAGCAGGATTTGAACCTGCGACCTTCAGGTTATGAGCCTGACGAGCTACCGGACTGCTCCATCCCGCGACGCTTGGTGTTGTATTG
>NZ_FTOQ01000011.1 GCF_900156805.1 Roseivivax lentus
CACCAAGCCGCTGCCGCCTAATCTCAAACACAAGCCGAACCAGAGCCTCCGTAGCGAAACAGATCATACTCTCCGAAAAACTCTGACAACGGACAGTCTATCTCTTCGACAACGTCACCGTGGATACGGATGGCAACCCGATCGACGTCGTTTTCCAGCTCAACACCGTGAGCGGCCCGACGAACATCCGCTTCACCGATGCGTCCAACGTGCTCGATGCCAACATGCGCGCGGCCGACAATTCCTGGCTCAGCTTCGACGTGACAATGGTCCGCGACGGCACCGCGACGCCCGCGAACCCGCAGGGCACGCCGATCGATCTCAGCCGGATCAACGGCGTCGTCATCCAGCAGGTGGATATCGACAGCAACGGCGTGAACCAGAACAGCTCGGATGTGGCCGGCTTCCTCACGGGCAACCCGGAGGTGAGCTATTTCAACACCGTGCCCTGGCCGTCCTTCCCGGCACCGGGTCAGGCGATCGTCATGGATCCGGCCAAGGTCGGCAGCTCCGCTGACTGGTTCGACGAACCGAACGAGAGCCCGTTCGACAACTACGTCACCTATCGCTACGGCGCGCTCAATACCGGCACGTTCCTTCTGGGCTTCACGGGCACTGAGACGGCCCTCAGCTCGCGCGGCGCGGGCATCCTTCTGTGCACCATCGCCGATACGTCGACGAACCTCGTGGCCACCGATGACGATTACGGCGCGAGCCCGGTGAATGGCGGGCTGGGCGGCATTGCGGGCAACGTGCTCGACAACGATACGGTGGACCTGTCGCCCATCGATCCGGTACTGGCCGCGATCACCACGATCCAGCCCGCCACGCCCGCAAGCGCCGGTGATCCGGTGCCCTATATCGGGACCGACGGCCTGCTCGAGGGCCAGGTGGTCGTGCCGCTGTTCACCCCGGCCGGGACCTACACCATCGTCTACGAGCTCTGCGAGCTCATCGACCCGTCCAATTGCGACCGCGCCACGGTCACGGTCGCGGTGGATCCCGCGCTGATCGACCGGGGCGATGCGCCCGCAAGCTACGGCGATGCCGCGCATCTGATCGTGCCCGAGATCTTCCTCGGCGCCGATCTGCCCGACAGCGAACCGAGTGCCAGCTATTCCTCCGATGCCTCGGGCGACGACACGTCGGGCATCGACGACGAGGACGGCATCGCGCAGATGCCCGACCTGATCGCGGGCGAGACCGCGGAGCTGGTCGTCAGCGTCCGCGAATCGCTGAACTTCGATCCCCTGCCGCCGCTCTTCGGCATGACCTTTCTGAACCTCTGGATCGATTTCGACGGGAACGGCGTGTTCGGCATCGGCGAGCATGTGGCCGCCGACGTGGTCAATGGCGGGCCCTTGGACCTCGATGGCAGCTTCAACACCGAAATCCGGCTCGCCGTTCCGGTGCCCGCAGGGGCCGTGGCCGGCCCGACCATCGCCCGGCTGCGCTGGTCGACGACGAGCGGGCTCGTCTCGGACGACCTGCTGGGCTTCGCTCTCGACGGCGAGGTCGAGGATTACGAAGTCACCATCTTCACGATCCCGCCCGAGGCCGATCTTGCGCTGAACAAGGCCGTCCAGGACACCGCGGGCGCGCCGATCTCGGAGGCGCTTGCGGGTACCGCGCTCGACTTCGTGCTCCGCGTGGACAATGCCGGTCCCGGCCAGGCGGACGGGGTGGTCGTTCACGACCGCCTGCCCTCGGGCTATGCCTATGTCTCCGATGACGCCGCCGCACAGGGGATGAGCTACGATGCCGCGACGGGTCTCTGGCAGGTTGGCGCCGTGCCCTCCGGCGCGAGCCGCAGCCTGACCATCCGCGCGACGCTTCTGGCGGCGGGCAAGCACCTGAACGAGGCCGAGATCATCGAGTCTTCGGTCGTCGATCCCGACAGCGATCCGGGCGTCGGCGCCGCGGCGGACGATCTGGGCGACGGCCTTGCCGATGACGACGAGGCCAGTGCGGGTGTGACCGTGCTGCCCGGCGCGGCGACGCTGTCGGGCACGGTCTTCCTCGATACCGGGACGGGCGGCGCCGTGGCCCATGACGGCCTTCAGGCCGGCACCGAGGCCGGGACCGGCGCGGCCATCGTCACCATCTTCGACGCTGCGGGCACGATCCTCGGAACCGCAACGCCGGGCGCCGACGGCACCTGGTCCTTCACCCTGCCCGATGGCTATGCCGACGCGGTCACGCTGAGCGCCGAGGCTCCGCTCGATCATCGCGTCATCTCCGAAACCGGCGCAGCCCTGCCGGGCCGGTCCCTGCCCGACGCCATCGACGGCGCGATCACCTTCCTGCCGGACCCGGGGACGGATTACGCGGGCCTCGATATCGGCCTCATCCGCGAAGCCGGGCTGAGCGAGGGCCAGGAGGCCACGATCGCGCCGGGCCAGATCGTCCAGCTGCAGCACGAATATCTCGGCCACAGCGCGGGCAGCGTGGCATTCTCGGTCGTCGATATCAGCCAGACGCCGGCAAGCAGCTTCTCCGCGACGCTCTATCTCGATCCGGCCTGCGACGGCACGCCTAGCCTGCCCGTGACGGCACCCATGGCCGTGACTGAGGGCACCCGCATCTGCCTCGTCGCCCGCGTCGCATCGGATTCGGGCATTGGCGAAGGCGCGGTGCATGTCTTCGAGGTCCATGCCGAGACCAGCTATACCGGCACGACATTCTCGGAGGTCGACATCAATACCGACCGGCTCACCAGCCTCTCGGGTGTATCGCGGCTCGAACTCAGCAAGACCGTCGAGAACATCACCAGCGCCTCGGGCGAGGGATCGCGGAACGCCGCGGCTGTGGGCGACGTGCTGGAATACCGCATCTACCTGCGCAACACCTCGACCACCTCCGCGCGCGACGTGACGATCTATGACCGGACGCCCGCCTACACGCGTCTCGCCGCACCGGTGCCGTCACCGATCCCGGTCGGCGCGGCGCTGCTGTGCAGCCTGGCCGAGCCCGCGATCAACGCGGCGGGCTATGCCGGAGACCTGCGCTGGGAATGCACGGGCAGCTACGCGCCGGGCGAAAGCGGCGCCGTGAGCTTCCGCGTCGAGATCGCGCCCTGACCACCGCGTGGCCCGCCAGAAAGCGGGCCGCCCGCCCAGCGCGGAACAACCCGCGCCGGGATGTCTCAAAAGTATAGTCGGGTATGCCGATGCACAAATTCTCAATCCTTCGATTGTGATAGTTTGTCTTTCAGTCAAAGCGGCCATCCGCATTGTCGCTCATCCATTGCGGCGACGGATGGCCCCGCGTTCTGGTTTTTTCGATCTGCGAGTATGGGGACGAACAAATGCGCCTTGGATTTCTGAAGAAACTGTCCGACCGCGACCGTCCTGCCGCGACGCCGGCGGCCGAGGCCGCGCCTGCGCCGGACGCGCCCGATGCGATAGCGGTCATCGACGACGCCGACGCGTTGGTGGTGATCGACCTTTCACGGCTGGGCGAACTGATGCAGGTCCTGTCGACAGATGCCGTCCGGCAATTGATCCTGATTTTCTTGTCGGAAACGGAGGCGGAACTGCCCGCCGCACCCGTCGCGCCCGAAGAGACCGCGGCGACGGCCCGCCGCGTGCACAAGCTCGCAGGCACCGCCGCCGTGCTTGGGGCGCAACGCTTTCATGCCGCGCTCGGCACCGCCGAAACTGCGCTGAAAAGCGGCGAATGCGGCCCGATCGAGGCCGCCATCGCCGACGTCCATCGCGTCTGGGCGGCCACCAAGGCGCGGCTCGAAATGCTCGACCTCGACACCGGTGTCGTGACGTGACGCGGTCGGATGCCGGGCGGGCCGGTCTGCATGCCGCGCGCCGCGGCCTCGCCGCCGCGCTGGCGCTGCTGACGCTGTCGGGCGGAGCCGCGGCGGAGACATTCGGGGTCGGCGTCGTGCCGCAATTCGAGCCGCGGATGCTGTCCGAGATCTGGTCGCCGATCCTCGAGGAACTGGGCGAGCGGACGGGCCACGAATTCGTTCTTGTGGGCTCGCCCGATATCGCCGGTTTCGAGCAATCCTTCATCGAGGGCGCCTTCGATTTCGCCTATATGAACCCCTATCACGGGCTAAAGGCCGCCGAGGCGCAGGGCTATGCGCCGATCCTGCGCGATGGCGGCCGGTCGCTGTTCGGGGTGCTGGTGGTGGCCGAGGCCTCGGAGTATCGCAGCGTCGGTGATCTCGAGGGCAAGACCATCGCCTTTCCGTCGCCCAACGCGCTCGGCGCCGCGCTGCTCATGCGCGCCGATCTCGACCGCGTCCACGGGCTCGACTACCAGGCCGAATACGTCTCCACCCATTCCTCCGCCTATCTCAATGTCGCGCTCGGCGTGATGGATGCCGCGGGCGGGGTGATGGCGACGCTCAACCGGCTCGAGCCGGAGATCCGGGACGGATTGCGTATTATCTACGAGACCAGCAAGCTGCCCCCGCATCCGGTCGTCGTGCATCCCCGTGTCGATGCCGAGATCGCCGCGAACGTGCAGGCGGCGTTCCTCGACATGGCGGAAACCCCGCAGGGACAGGCGCTGCTGGAGCGGGTGCCGTTTCGTGACATCATCGCCGCCACGGCCGACGATTACGAAGTGCTGAGGACCTTTCGCTTGCAGGATTACTGGGTCGAGCATTAACGCCATCACAACCGAGCCGGGTCCCCGCCATGCCGTCCAGATCGATCCGTTTCAGGCTCACCGCCGTGATCCTCGCGGGCAGCGCCATCATCGCGCTGCTCTTCGAGATCGCGTGGCTGCCACGGTTGAACGATCTTCTGGTCGAGGCCCAGTCCCGGGAAGCGCAGCGCGAGGTGCAGATCCTCGCCGATGGCATCGCGCCCTATCTTCTGAGCAATCAGCTCGGCGCCATCCACGAGACGCTCGGCACGGTCGAGGCGCGCTATGACAACTGGTCCGCGCTGACACTCGAGACCCCGGGCGGCCGGCGCCTGTACCCCTTCGTGGCCCCGCCGCCTCTCACCGCTCCCGACATCATCGTCGAGACCGTTCCGGTCACCGCCAACGGCGAAACGCTCGGCCGGCTGACCGCGGCCATCGATCTCGGCCCTGAGATCCAACGTTTCCAGGGCGCACAGCGCCGGATGATCCTTCTCGGAGCCGGGATCGTGGCGCTGATCCTGGGCGCGGTGATCTACATCATCGACCGGCTGCTGACCCGGCGGCTCGTGCAGGTGGCCCGTGCCGCCGACGCGATGGCGCTCGGCAATTTCGACGTCAAACTGCCCGATGGCGCGGACGAGGTGGGCGCCCTGGCGCGCAGTTTCGGCGCGATGCGCGCGCAGATCGAGGATCAGACCGCCCGGCTCGAACAGGCCCGGGCGCGCTCCGAACGGGCGCTGGAGGCGCGGTCGCGGTTCGTCGCCACCATGAGCCACGAGATCCGCACGCCGCTGAACGGCATCGTCCCGGTCGCCGAAATGCTCCGCGACACCGAGCTGACCGCCGAGCAGCGCCAGAAGGTCGACACGATCGTCAAGTCCAGCAACGCGCTGTCCTCCATCGTCAACGACATCCTCGATGTGTCGATGCTGGAAAGCGTAAAGCTGACCATCGCGCCGCGCAGGATGTCGCCCGCCGCGCTGGTGGGCGAGGCGCTCGACATCGTCCGCCCCGCCGCCGAGGCCAAGGGCCTCGCGCTGGTCAACCGCTTCAACGCCCCCGTCGACCTTGTCTGCAACGGCGACGAGGACCGGCTGCGGCAGATCCTCATCAACCTTCTGGGCAACGCGGTGAAATTCACCGAGACCGGCGCGGTCACGCTGGGCGGCGGTGCCACGCGGCAGGCCGATGGCACGGTGCGCCTCGAGGTCGAGGTGCGCGATACCGGCATCGGCATTCCGAAGGAGGCCCTGTCGCGGATCTTCGACCGGTTCGAGCAGGTGGACGACACCTCGATGCGCCGCTTCGGCGGCACTGGCCTCGGCCTCTCGATCGTGCGCGGCCTGACAGCCGCGATGGACGGCGAGGTGACGGTCGACAGCGCACCGGGCGCCGGCAGCCGCTTCAAGGTGCGCCTGACGCTTGCGCCGCCGGACGCCCCCCTACCCGATACCGGGCAGGATCCACTGGCGGCGGCGCGGGGCCATCCCCCCACCTCCGTGCTCGTGGTGGACGACAACGAGATCAATCGCACCGTGGCCGCAGCGATGCTGGGCAAACTCGGCCACGGCGTCGATCTCGCCGAGGACGGGCATCGCGCCGTGTCGAAAGCGGATGCGCGGAAATACGACGTCATCCTGATGGACATGCACATGCCCGATCTCGACGGGCTCGAAGCGACGCGCGCGATCCGACAGGGCAGCGGACCCAATGCCGCGACCTGGATCATCGCCCTCACCGCCAGCGTCCAGTCGAGCGATGTCGAGAAGTGCCGGGATGCTGGCATGGACGATTTCATGGCAAAGCCGCTGACCATCCAGACGCTCGCCCAGGCCTTCGACACGCGGGCCACTTCCGGCCCCGGGCATTCCGGCGCAGAGATGCCCGCGCCGAGCCCGTCCGAAGCCTGAGGCCTGAGGCCTGAGGCCTGAGCCCCGACATGCGCAGGGCCGCAACGCATGTCAGCGCCCTTCGAGTCAGCCCGACCCTGCGATCCTGCCCTGATCGCATCGCGGGACCCGCTTCCAGGCGCCTCGCGCCCCGGCGAGATCCCTGCTGCTAGTCCGGTTTGTATTCCGCGCGCGCATGGGAGCGCAGCCAATGGGCGAAACGCTCGGTCGCCTCGCCGGTCCTCTTTGCACGCAGCGCGAGGTAGAAGGCGTCCTTGGGGCGCAGAACCGCAAGGCCCGCCGAGACCAGCGCGCCCGAGGCCACCAGCGCGCCGGTGATCGAGCGCCATCCTAGCATCATGCCGTGTCCCTCCAATGCCGCCTGGGTGGTCTGCACGTAATTGGTGAAGGACTGGCCGCCGCCGTGCATGCGGGGCTGTCCCGTTCGCGCGAGGTACTCGGCCCAGCTCAGCCACGACGCGTCCGAGGTCCGCACATGCAGGAGCGGAGCGGCCTCCCGCGGCACCGGCCCCTCGAAGCGAGCGCGCAAGGACGGCGCGCAGACCGGCTCCACCGCCTCGTCGAAGAGATGATGCACGTCGCCATCGCTCCAGCGCCCATGCCCGTAGCGGATCGCCACGTCGGCCCCGTCCGCCAGCGCCGGGGCCCCGGACTGGGTGGTGACCACGTTGACCAGAAGATCGGGATGGGCGCGGTAGAAGAGCGACAGCCGCGGCATCAGCCAGTAGGTCGCGACCCCGACCGAACAGGCAACGGTCACGGTCTGGGCCCGTGCGCCCTCCGCCTGGCGCATCCGGTCGAGCAGATCGGCGATCTTCGACAGGCTTTCGGTCGTGGTCGCGGCAAGCGCGATCCCCGCCTCCGTCGGCCGGGCCGGCCGGCTGCCGCGATCGAGCAGCGCGAGGCCGATATGGTCCTCAAGTTTGCGAACCGCCTGGCTGATCGCGGGCTGGGTGACGTTGAGCTCCGCCGCCGCGGCCTGAACCGATCCCGTACGCACCACGGCGGCGAAGGCGGTCAGCAGGCGCAGGGGCGGCAGATCGTGATCCATAGCATAACCATTCGCTAATATTTCCTTTAGCGCAATCGCCGTATCGCGCCGGCCGGTCCGGGCATAGCGTCATTGCCGAGACAACGATGAAACGCGAGGGAAACCCATGGACGGCGCACAGATCGACGCGGTTGTGGCAGAGGAGAACGGGCTCACGGTGACCCTTCCCGAAACCGGGCCCGCTTATTTCAACGCTTGGTGGTTGCGCGATAATTGCCCGACCTCCTTCGACCCCGAAACGCGCGAGCGCGGGTTCGATGTCTTTCACCTGAAGGCGGCGCCGCGCCCGGCCGAGGCCCGGATCGAGGGTGACGCCCTGATGATCCGCTGGGCCGACGAGGACCACGTCTCGCGCTATCCGCTGGCCATGCTGCAGGTTTATGCCCACGGCGCCCGCCGGCCGGACCCGGCCGATCTGCCGCGGCGGCCCTGGTTCGCGGATCATTATCCCTCGATCACACGGGTCTCGCATCCCGTGCTGCTCGAGGATGCGCAAGAGCGGCAGCGCTGGATGGAGGCGCTGTTGGTCGAGGGCATCGCGATCGTCACCGACATGCCCGACACCGACGCGGCCCTGACCGAGACCGCGGGGCTTCTGGGCACGATCCGGCCCAGCTTCTTCGGGGATTATTTCGACGTGCGCCTGCATATCCGGCCCACCAACCTCGCCTACACGTCGAAGGCGCTGGAACTGCACACCGATGTTCCCGCCGAGGAGCTGGCGCCCGGCATCCAGTACCTGCATTGCCGCCGCAACAGCGTCGTGGGCGGCCAGAACCTGTTTCTCGACGGCACCGCCGTCGCCAACGACCTGCGCGCGTCCGACCCCGAGGCGTTCCGGCTACTGTCTGAAACCGAGGTGCCGTTCTACAAGGAACACGACCATATCGACATGCGCGCGCGCCAGCGGGTGATCGAGCTCGATCACAACGACGAGGTGTCGGGTGTCACGATCAGCCAGCACCTGGCCGACATCTTCGATCTGCCGCAGCGGCTGATGGACCAATATTACCCGGCCTTCGTCAAGTTCGGGCGGATGCTGCAGGACGACAAATACCTCATGCGGTTCTCCCTTGCGGAAGGCGAATGCATCTCCTTCGACAACCACCGGATCGTGCATGGCCGCGCCGCTTTCTCGGCCACCAGCGGAGAGCGCTACCTGCGCGGCACCTATACCGACCGGGGCGAATTGCGCGGCCTTTACCGGGCGATGGTGTCCGAGGGCCGCTTCAAATGAAAGACGGCGCGCCGGAGGCCGGGCTGCAGGCGCTGCGCGCCGATCTGGCCGCGGCCTTCCGGCTGGCCGCCCGGTTCGACTGGCACGAATCCGTCGGCAACCATTTCAGCGTCGCGGTCTCCGAGGACGGACGGCAGTTCCTGATGAACCCGAAATGGCGGCATTTCGCATCGATCCGCGCGCGCGATCTTCTGCTGCTCGACGCGGACGACCCCGGGGTGATGGAGGGCCCGGACGCGCCCGACGCCTCCGCCTGGACGATCCACGGCGCGCTGCACCGGGCGCGTCCGGATATCCGCGTGGTGCTGCATTGCCACCCGCCGCACGCGACGGCGCTGGCCGGGCTGAAACTGCCCTCCCTGCCGCCCATCGACATGAACACCGCGCGCTTCTACGGCGACCTCGCCGTGGACCTCGATTGCGGCGGCATCGCCGACGACGCAACCGAGGGTGCGCGGATCGCCTCGGCGCTCGGCTCCTGCTCCACGCTGCTGATGGCAAATCACGGGCTGACCTGCACCGGCGCGACCGTCGCGCAGGCCTTCGAGCAGCTCTATTTCTTCGAGAAGGCGGCCCGCACGGTCCTGCTCGCCCGCGCATCGGGTCAGGACCTCGCGGTGATGAGCGACGCGGTGGCGCGGAACACGGCAGAGGGCTGGAAAGCCTATGCGGGGATGGCCGATGCGCATTTCGCACATCTCAAATCCGTGCTCGACCGCGAAGAGCCGGACTATTGCGAGTGATCCGAATCCGGCAATGATCGAACCACCACCCGCGGGATGCGGGCGGTCGGCGAAGGAACAGGCACCGGACAGGGCGGGACAGGACATGCAGACAGGCTTCATCGGATTGGGCAATGTGGGCGGCAAGCTCGCGGGTAGCCTTCTGCGCAACGGCATCTCCCTCATGGTGCACGATCTCGACGCCGATCTCGTGGCGGATTTCGTGGCGCGCGGCGCGACGGATGGCGCAGCACCCGCCGACATGATGCGCGCCTGCGACGTGGTCATCACATGCCTGCCCTCGCCCGCCGCCTCCGCAGCCGTGATGGCGCAGATGCTGCCCCTAATGGGACCGGGCAAGACGTGGATGGAGATGTCCACCACCGATGCCGACGAGATCCTGCGCCTCGGCGCGGAGGTCGCGGCAACCGGCGGGGTCGCGGTCGAGTGCCCGGTCTCTGGCGGCTGCCACCGGGCCGATACCGGCAATATCTCGATCTTCGCCGGCGGTCCCCGACCCGCCGTCGAGGCGGTGATGCCGCTTCTGAAGCATCTGGGCCGGCGCATCCTGCATACCGGCGAGTTGGGCACCGCGTCCAAGCTGAAGGTGATGACCAATTACCTCGCCACGGTGCATCTGGTCGCGCTTTGCGAGGCGCTGACCACGATGAAGGCCGCGGGCCTCGACCTTGCGACCACCTATGAGGCGATCCGCATCAGCTCCGGCACCTCCTTCGTCCACGAGACCGAAAGCCAGCTGATCCTTTCGGGATCGCGCGACGTGAACTTCACCATGGATCTCATCATGAAGGATATCGGCCTCTTCCAGAAACTCGCCGAGCAGGGCGGCGTGCCGCTGGAGGTCTCGCCGCTCCTGATCGACATCATGGCCGACGGGCAGCGCCGCTATGGCGCGCGCGCGCAATCGGACCGCATCATCGAGCGGCTGGAGGATGCGACCGGGCTATCCATCCGAGCGGACGGCTTCCCGACCGTGCTGGTCGATGACGAACCCGAGGAGGAAGGCTACGAGGTGCGGCGCAGGACGCCTGTAGCGGCGGCCGCGGAATGACCATGGACGTGCTGCGCATCTATGTCGGCGGCACCTGGATCGCGCCGTCGGGCGACGCGACGATGCCGATCACCGACCCCGCGACCGAAGAGCGGATCGGCACGGTCGCGCTGGCATCCCCGGCGGATGTGGATCACGCGGTCAACGCCGCCACCGAGGCGTTCCGCAGCTTCGGCACATGGTCCAAGGCCGAACGCCTCGCCCTTCTCCGGCGTATCCGGGCGCTGACCGCCGAACGCATCAAGGACCTCGCCCAGGCCATGTCCCGCGAGATGGGTGCCCCCATCACCATGGCGCGCGAGATGCAGGCCGAAGCGGGCGTCGGGCATGCCGACGGGTTCATCGAGGCGCTCGAGGCGCAGGAGGAAAGCTGGACCCTCTCCAACGGCGACACGCTGCTGCGCGAGCCGATCGGGCCCGCGGGCCTCATCACGCCGTGGAACTGGCCGATCAACCAGATCGCGCTGAAGGTCCTGCCCGCGCTCGCGACCGGATGCCCGGCGATCCTGAAACCGTCCGAATACACGCCGCTCTCCGCCGCGATCTATGCCGAAATCCTGCACGAGGCGGGCGTGCCCCCCGGGGCCTTCGCGCTCATCAACGGCACTGGGCCGGTGGTCGGCGACGCGCTGGCGCGGCATCCCGGCCTCGCGATGGTGTCCTTCACCGGCTCAACCCGTGCGGGCATCTCGGTGTCGAAATCCGCCGCCGACAGCGTGAAGCGCGTCACGCTGGAGCTCGGCGGCAAGTCCCCGAACCTCGTTTTCGCCGATTGCGGCCCCGATCTCGAGACGCGGGTGCGCGCCTCGGTCGCTGAATGCTTCCTCAATAGCGGGCAGTCCTGCGACGCGCCCACGCGCCTCGTGGTGGAGCGCGCCTGTTATGACGACGTGGTCGAGATCGCCCGCATGGCCGCGGAGGAGACCCGGATCGGCGATCCCCGCGCCGAGGGGGACCATATCGGCCCGCTCTTCGACCGCCTGCAATGGGACAGGGTGCAGGAGCGGATCGCGCAAGGCATCGCCGAGGGCGCACGCCTCGTCGCGGGCGGTCCGGGCCGGCCCGAGGGGATCAACCGCGGATGGTATGCCCGGCCCACAATCTTCGCCGATGTCCGCAACGACATGACCATCGCGCGTGAGGAGATCTTCGGCCCGGTCCTGTCGATCCTTGCCGCCTGCGACGAAGAAGACGCCATCGCCATCGCCAACGACACGCTCTACGGCCTTGCCGCCTACATCCAGACCGGCGATCCGGAGCGTGCCCGGCGCGTCGCCGCGCGGCTGCGCGCAGGCGCGGTGCACGTGAATGGCGGCGGCCTCGGCTGCGGAACGCCGTTCGGCGGCTACAAGGCGTCCGGCAATGGCCGCGAAGGCGGAACGATGGGCCTCGAGGATTACCAGGAAGTGAAGAGCCTGCATTTCGGGTGATTGGCCCCGCTCGCATGCGACGCCGCGCAAAGGGCTGGCGCATGGCGGTTATCGCGGTTGGGGTGGATTGACCCGCCCTGCCCGCCTCGACCTCAGCCCTTGGGCAAACGCGCTACCGGGCGAGACGCAGGCCGAGGAATTCTTCATCCGTCGCCGGCCGCTCGCCCGTTTCGGTCTGAATCCAGACGGTCAGGCGCAGCTTGCCGTCCGAAACCATCGCCCGGTCGATGACGACGAGTTGCGACAGGACACGCGGCGCATTGGCGCCAAGACCGAATTGCGCGACGCTGCCGGCGATCTCGCCGGTCTCTGAACGCAGGACAAGCGCGGCGGACGGCATCAGGCGGCCCGTCAGGACTTCGACGATCACGTCGCCCTCCGAAGCCGGTGCCGCCAATTCGACGCTGGGTGCGGACACCGAATGCTCCGGCATCGTCCCCTCCTTCCCAACCGGGGGCGTGACATCGGCCCCGGCCGCTGCGGCCGGGACTGACATCAGGACCGAAACGGCCAAGGGGAGAAAGCCTGTCATCCCGTAACGATGGTTTCGACGGACACCGATTTCAAGATCGCGCCGCGCCCCATGCCGGCGTCCGCTCCGTCCGTGTCCTCGCGACCGACGGTGACGACGGCCACGTCAAACGACGCGCCCGGGTCGAGGATGCCCTGCGCGTGCAAGCGGTCGAGCGCCTCGGTGATGTCGATGCTGAACCCGAGGTCTCCGCCGTGGTGGACGCCCATCCCGAAGAACTCGGCCGAGCCCGCGAACTCGGCGCTGTCACGCGACGTGTCCGGCGCCTGGCCCTCGGGCACCACGAAGACGTCAAAGCTAACACCGCGCAGAACCGTCGGAGGCATGATCACGATATGAGCCACCTGGCGGTTTTCGGGCGCGGGCACGCGCTCGGCAAGGGCGCCGGGAACCGCCAGCGTCAGGGTCCCGAATTGCTGGTTGCCGAACGGCGCGTTGCCGCGCGCCGTGGATTGCGCGGCGAAGACCGTGCTTGTGCCGGTATCCGGCGCCACGAGTTCCGAGCCCGTGCCGTCGGCATAGCTGTAGCCCCAGGTCGGGTCGATATCCATGGACTGGCCCGCCGTCGAGGGCGCGGGGTTCTTGGCCTCGTCGATGTAGAACAGGAAGGCTTCGCGATTGAAAAGCTCGGCCTGCAGCCCCTCGGCGGGATAGGGGCTGCGGTTGTTCGCCTGCTGACGGCGCGTCCAGATATCCCACAGCCGGTCGACGTTGCAGTGATGCATGAAGAAGATCGGGTCGATGGGGGACAGAAGGCTGGGCATCCAGCCCATGTTGGTGTCAGTCGGAAACCCGAGATTGTTGTGCACGAGGTTGTGCGGCTGCCCCTCGACCAGGGAGCCGAAGGACGAACTGCCGTCATGGGTCAGCGTCTGGGCGGTATTCAGCCCGCCCACCGTGGCCGGAGCGCCGCCGACCATCTGGCGGGTGGTGAGGAAATTCGGCGTCGTCAGACCGGCCTTGTAGCTTCCGTATTGCACCGCGCTGAGGCCCGTGCCGGTGAGGTCCGGGGCCTCGGCGGTCTTGGACCGCGCCCGCGTGCGATCATCGGTGAAGTTGGGCTTCACGCCCAGGTAGAGGGTCGGATCGCCGGTCCAGAAACTGTCGAAATCCGGGTATCCGCGTGTATCGAGCTGCAGGCGCTGCGCATCGTCAAACCCGTTCCACACCGCCTCGAACGCGTCGTGAAACGTGTTCTCGAAGGTGGACCAGTCGGGGTACTTGGCGCTGCGCGGATCGAGCGGATTGTCCGGATCGGCGTCCGACATCAGCATCGTGTCGGGCACGCGCTGGTCCTTGGTCCAGTCCCAGAACGGCAGCGCGAAGGTGTCGTCCTCGCCGTAGATCCGGATGATCCGCTCGAAATACCCGGTGTAGGGACGATGCCACACGAAAAACCACCAGTTCATGTGCGGGCAGTCCATCAGGTGGATCAACGCATAGCGATGCCAGTTATGCGGATCCGTCGCATCGAGCGACAGCATCGTATCGACCGCGCGCCGGTAGGTCATCATATGCTCCAGCCCCTCGGGAGAGGTCATGGAATGCCGCACCACCCCCTGATGGCTGGCAGCGCGCGCGATATGTGGGGCGGCAAGCACGGCCGCGCCCAGCGTCGCGCCCTGCAAGAGCGTGCGTCGGGAAAGTGTGGCTGTGCCATGAGCTGGTCGGTTTGCGGTCATGATGCGGGCTCCCAATTGGATGTTGAAAACGATTCGCCAAATAATTGTTTGCAACCATAGCACTTCGCGCCTTGTTTGAGCGCATGCGACGATTGCCGGAAGCCACGCCCCGGTGGTGAGAGACAGATCTCCAGAACTTCCCCCTATGGCCGGAAGCGCGCTGCACCTCCCGCATCTCTTCCTTGATCTTCACGACCATCTTCTCGAGGTGCCATCGCCACCGGCCGGATCGCAGGCCCTCGAACCGGCCTTTCCTGATCTCGGCGGCGAAGATCGGACCGAAGCTGTGCCACCAATGCCGGTTCGTTTCATGTCCGACATCGACGCCGCGGTCATGCCGCAGACCTTCGATCGTGCGCCCCGGCTGCGGGAACCGAGCATCCGCCATGATGGCAACACGGATGCTGTCGGGCGACGCCTTGAAGCACTTGAAGGGGTAACGTTCGGCCATGCGTAGCCTCGGGCCAGATCCCTGCCCCGCCACAAAAAAGCTCTTCTGACAGCACCTTGCGGGGCCTTTGTCCTGATCTCAACGCGCAGCGCGAACACCCGCGATGCACAATTCGCTTCGTTCTCCGACAAGTCCCGGCGACCGATACGTCTATATGTCGTTTCGCGGAATGCGAAGTTCCTGACCCGGGAAGATCACGTCCGGATCCGTGATGATGTGCTGGTTGGCCTGGAATATCGGCTGGAAATCGTTGTTTCCGTATTCCTGCTGGGCGATCCCGGTCAGCGTGTCTCCGGGCTGCACGGTATAGGGCCTCCAACCGCCGTAGCCTGTCAGGATCTTCGGCCCATAGAGGATCGGAACAACGACCGACGGGCCGTTTTCGTTGCCGGTATCGTCGGCAAGCGTGAGAAACAGCCGGTTGAGCTTGAACGCGTTCTGGTTCGGGATCTCGATCGACCCTTGGAACTGCCGTAACCCGAGCGATCCGACGCTGGTGAAGGAACTGTACTCGTCGTGGCCCTCGGACACGCGGATGCTGAGCGTGCCCTCAAATGCTGTCGCGTTTCCTGCTATCAGGATCGTTGAACCAACGAGGTCAAAGGGTTGGGGTTGCTGAATATCAAGTGTCGGCGGCATTCTGAAAAATCCTTTCGATGAAATCGTGGGCGCGGGTCCCGATGAGTCATGGAGTCTACACCAAAAGGCGCTGCCAGACGAATTCGAACCGGTCTCTCCACGGACAGGATGGCTGTCCCCTATGCCGCGCAGAGACCGCGCCACTCGGTACGCGCGGCGGCGCGGTTGGCCTGGAAGAGGCGTCTGCTGGAGAGGGCAAGTTCCTGATCGAAGCGGTTCGAGACGCAGGCGAACGTCTGAAGACTGACACGCGTAAATCGAGGGATTGTCCGCCCTCGCGGCCTGAAAGGGAGGTGTTGGTTTCTTCCGCAGACTGTTAAGCTTGCGGCTGCGGCTCATAAGTCGCTGCACTGCTTGCGTCGGCTCGTGGCCAGCTCAGGTCCACACTTGCGCCACCAGAACCATACCGTCTCGTGGCTGTTCTCTACGCTTTTCTCCTGCAACAGGTCTTTGACATTTCGGAGCGACAAAGAGAACCCGCCGTATAATACCACGGCACGTCGGATGATCTTGGGCAACGTCTCGAAATACTTGAGCGGCGGACGTTTTGTCATGCAACGATGCTAGCCAACCCGTCGCCCCGCCCAAAAAGCGAGTTCCTCTGACAAGACCTTCTGCAAATATGTTACATTAAGAGAAGTGTAGCGGCCGTGGTAATCTGCCAACCGATGATCTGCGAGACGGCCAGCGCCCTCGGGTTCGGCTGTAGTGGACAGCTTTCAAACGCCGTCGATTCCTCCGGCAACAGGGCGCGCTGCCTTTCTGACCCAGGTGACATGATGACTTCGGACGAGACTTGCATCGCAGCGCCTTTCCAGCCTGGCGATACGCTAGCCTATCTGGATGCGGTCGCCCGTTCTTTTCCGGACTTGGCTCGCACGACGGCCTGGGCGGGCAGCGCTTTCGATGCGCAGCCGCGGTTGGTCTGGGCACAGTCGCGCGCGGGGGCCTGGGCCGCCGGATCGGAGTTCAGTTTTGCGCTGAAATCCCGTGACGGACACGCATTCCTTGGCGTTTGCGGTCTTGGTCGGATCGACTGGACACACCGCTGTGGCAACCTGTCCTTTTGGACCGCCACGGGGCAGACCCGACGCGGTGTCGCCACCTGCGGGGCGCGGGCGGTGATCAGTTTTGGTTTCACTCAACTGGGTCTGGCGCGGATCGAGATTCTGACGGCGGTCGACAACATCGCGACCTGCCGCGTGGCCGAGAAGCTGGGAGCGACGAAAGAGGGTGTTCTGGCGGCCCGTCTGATGATCTCGGGCAAGCGCCGAGATGCCGCTCTATACGCAATGACGGCTCCACCAGCCTGACTCCCTGGCTGGCGACAGCTCCGCATTTTCGAATGCGCAGGCGAGCAAACTTCCACCTTCGGGCGCAGCCCCGCGCTCAGATCTCGCGATTGATGGCTTGTTCGACCAAAATATCGGGACCAAGCTTCGATTGCAGCGCTTCTAGATTCATCCCTTCGGCCTCCACCTGCATGATCCTGCGCGTCGCACCAACGACGCGGACCCCGCGCGTTTCGGCGACCCGTTCCTGCCATGTGTCGTCTCTCACGCCCCTTCGCAGCGCGATCACAAATCGCTCCGACATGCCCAGTCGCCTTGTATGACGCGCGCAGGGAAATCCGCCCGCAAGGGAGCGTCCCTCAATGCATTGCACGGCACAAGCCGAAACCCTGGAACGGGCGCGCCATGCCGAGATTGATCGCTGTCTGCGCTAGAAGCGTCGATGCATAGGCGGCACGCTCACGCTCCCGCGGGAGCTGCTTGTACCGCGCATCCTCGCCCAGCAAGCTGGCAAGCGCTGCGGTGACCAGGGGCGTTGCCATCGAGGTTCCGCTCATGGCGGCATAGGGTGCTTCGAGCCCTTCGCGCGCAGGCACGGTCGAGATTATCCCGACACCGGGCCCGGTCACGGTGACCTCCTTGCCGACATTCGAGAAGCTGCCGAGAAAGACCCCGTTCGGCCCTTCCTTGAGGCTGGAATCGGCGCCTGTCGGAACATTCATCGAGGCGAGCGTGCCCGGCACGAGCGCGCTGCGGATTCCGATGGCCGACACCGCAACCGCCTCGGGGTACGCCGCCGGATAGTTGACCGGCCCGCCGTAATCGTTGCCCGCCGCGCAGATGCACAATGTCCCGGCGTTGACCATGTCGGCGACGGCATCGCGTTCGATTTGCGACGGCTGAGACGCGCCGAGGCTGAGGTTGATCAGGTCGGCGTTGTCGTCAAGCGACAACCTTTCGATCGCCGCGGCGATATCACCCTGGTTGCCGCCGCCGTTTGCCGTAAAGACACGCGCGCACAGGATTTCAGCCGCTTGCGCGGCACCGGCGTAATCCGTTGACGCGTCGGGCGGTGTGGCACCGATCAGGCCGCACACATGCGTGCCGTGATCGCGCGCGTCTGACCCGGCGCTGCTACCGGACTTGAAACTGCCGTCGATGAAGGCTCCAACGACCTTGACCGCGGACAAGTACGGATGCGGCCCGCACCCTGTGTCTACGACACCCACGCGAATGCCGTCGCCGACGCGGCTGTCGGTCGTGCGGCCCATGATCTCATGCCACCATCCAAGCGGTCCGGTCATCGGCAAAGCTGTCAACTCGATCGGCGTGGCGGAGATCGGTGCGGGTATCACCGTACTGAACCAGCTTGCTACAGGATCGACCAGCATCGAGATCGGTGTGTAATCGGGGTCGAAATTGAAGCTCGCAGCGCCAGTCTCGTCCGTCGTGGCCTTAGCCGATGAATGGCTGCCGCGGGTGGCGTCCTGCAGGAACAATGTGAGGTGCGCACCCGGCACAGGATTGCCAGCGCCCCGCAGCGTGACGGTCAGTGTCGTTCCCGCTCCCGGCGTCAGGGAGAATGGCACATTGCGCAACAGGCTTTCGATTTCCGCCGGATGGGACCTCATCGGGCGACGCAGCAACTCGGGTTCGATGATGACATCGGCCGCCGCGGACGCCGCCTTCGCCTCGATTTCATGGGGATCGGCCTCAAAGACCGAGATGAAGCGCCGATCCTTGGCGGACTTGCCTCGCCCGCTTCCGCCGGACTTGCTGACGGTATCGACATTCTTTTCCAGATGCGTGCCGAAGAACTCCTGCGCGGCGTTCAGTGATGCCGTGCGTTCCGAGCCTTCGGTCATTCCGGAAAGCCGGTGAGAAATTACGTAACGAGCCATGGTGATAAATCTCCTTGGTTTTTTATTCTTTTTTTCGCGTCTGTGCCTTTCGCGTGGCTTTCGGTTTTTGCTCCGTGGCGGGCTTCGACCGGGGCGGACGGAGGATCAACGCCGAGGGTGTTGCAGCCGGGTCGGCGAGGCGCAGCAGGAAATGGCCGATCCCGGACAGCCCCATCATCAGTCCCGGTGCTTCCCCGGTTTGCTGGACGCCGCATGGCAGAGGAATATCGGGATTAATGTAGCTGTCGATCACCCAGCGCCCGACCTGGTGCGCAACAAGCGCCACATCGTCCCGTTTCAAGATCTCTCCGGCGAGCAGGACCGTTTCCGCAGCACCAACGGTGCCGTGACACAGACAGAAGTCGCGGGCGTTGGACGGGATCGGCCCGGTAAGATAGGCCGACATGTGTTGCAGCCCGGCGTTGACCTCCTGCAGCAGCTGCGGATCGTCGGGAAGCAGCTCCAGCAGGCGGAGACGGGATGCCGCGATGCCGACCGATCCGTTGCACCAAGTGGGCGCATAGACAGGGACGTGGTTCTCGCGCGTCTGACCTTGCGTCGTGTCGATGCGGAAATCTGGCCACGCCTGCTGGGCCGGGTCGAACCACGCGCGTTCATAGGCAAGCGCAGCTTCCCCCGCCGCTCTCAGGCTGGTGTCACCGTCGATCCCGGCGGCCTCTATCAATGCCGCGGCGGGGCCTGCAGCGCCATGGCCAAGACCCAGAAGGTTATTGGCGCTCGGGATCGCGGATTGCCAGGACAGGCCGTGCACGTCGCGCACGCCGTCAGCAGCGAGGGTCCGGGCTATGGCCAGCGCGGTCTCGGCGAGGTCCGGCCGATCGTAGCGACGGGCCACATCTATCAGCGCAACGATCACTCCAGCGCGCCCGCCGAGATAGTCGAAGTCGAGCGGTTCGAAATCGGCGTCGGTGACGCGGCCGATCAGCGAGATGCCGTCCTCCACCAGCTCGGGCATGTCCAGCCGCTCACCCCCATGGATCATCGCAAGGCCCATGCCGGTCGTTCCGGTATAAAGTCCGCGCCCCTCGAAGTTCTCGGCGCTTGCTGCCACGGACCGGATCGCACCGCGTGCGGCGTCTGCAATGATCGCGTCACCGCCGCGCGCGGCAAGTTCGGCGAGAAAGAAGGCGACCCCTGCGGTGCCATCGTAGAGCAACGGACCCATGCCACGCTGCGCCGGTCGAAATCCGCCATCCACGAAGCTCATCGCCCAACCGGTCCACCCTGCCCTGTCGCCGTCCCAAATCGCGTCGCGTGCAAGCTGACGGCCAATCACACCCGCTGCCTCGATATAGGCGTCGGCCGCCGATTTAGGGTCGGTGGCGGGCGGGATCGAACCGGGTCTGGCAACGAGGCGGATTGTGCCGGATGTCGCCGTAAAAGCCGGCCTGACCTCGGCATCCGCGCTTCGGCCCCTGCCAAGATGTGGCACGGCGATATCAAGACCGGCCATCGCGAAACGCCGCGCGACGGCGGTCAGCCGGGCCTCGGGGTCGGTTAGACCCTTCATCCAGGCATCGAGAACACCGGCGGCCATCAGACGGCAACGGGACTGGCCGAAGCTCTGCCCATCGGCCGGGTCGTCGGCAAGCCCGATCCCGGGCGCGAGTTCACGCGTGAAAAGCGGGGTCGCCGCATCGGCGCCAAGCAAGTCGGCGGCGGCTCCGATCACCAGATGCTGCACGAGCGCAGCGTAGCGCCGTGGGCTGTAGAGAACCGTGCAGTCGGTACGGTCATACCCGGCAGGGTCGGCCAGCGTCTTGATCCGGAACGGAATTCCGTATCCATCGAGCGATGCGATGATGGCTGCGACAAGAGTCGGCGCCGCATCGGCGGTTGGGTTGAAATAGATCCGAAGCAGCGAGGCGCTGTCGTAATCGCTGAGCGGGCGCCCGCCGTTCCAGTAAAGGAACCCCGGCTGCCAGGCGGAAGAAAACAGGTCGGTTATGATGTCCACGGTCGCGCCAACGGTCATCTGGGCGCCGTCACGTAGGGTGAACCGCCCGGGCGCGACTTGGATGTAACATTCGCCCTTGCGAACATGCACCGCGCCATTGGCGTCGGCCTGGAAAATCGTCCAGCCCTGATTCCATCCCTGCTGTGGCGTCAGGCTTGCCCCGAACCGGCCTATGAACTCCGTGTTGGGCTGGGTGACATGGGTGGGGCGTTGCGCCGTGCCGCCAAACACGCGAGCATATCCTTCGTTGTAATAGACCCCCCACAGCGCATCGGCCAGCGGATGAGCACTTGCTGTGGGGTCGGGCGGAGAAGTGCGGCCGACCCACGGCTTCGGCGCGGCCCAGTCGGGCCCGCCGCGAGGCGTGGCGCCGGTGCGGCCTCCGTTCGGCTGTGCCGCTGTCGCGGCATCGGCCTCGGTCACGGCAGCCGGGACGGTCATGTCGGCGAAGCGCGCCTGCATCGGGGTGACGATCTCCGTCGCCTCGAAAAGCCGCGTTAGGCGCGCGCGCATATCGGGGTCGATGGCTGCCGTGCGGGCCGCGAGGGATGCAGCGTCAGGGGCACGCGGGAGTGGGTCGAGGTCAGCCATATGTGTTGTCACCTGTTTCTTGTGTCCGATCAGAGGTCAGAGCGGTCATCTGAGAGATGGTCATGCGGCGATCTCTGGCAGAAGCGTGTTGCGCCCGGCGCGGTCGGGATCGGCGAAGATCGCGGCGGCCGCCTGCATCAGACCGGTCACATGCGGCGCCTCGGCGGACGCGGCGGCCGCCATCTCGAACGCCGAGAGGACCAGGCGCACCGCGGCGAACCGCATCACGCGCTGGCGGGCGAGATCCGCGTGGGGGCCGTCCAGCACACCAAAGGCACTGGCGTATCCGTGCCAGAACGCGGCGAGCGCCCTGCGCGCGCTATCGGTCTCCTGGGTAATCAGGTCGGGCTCTGCGGCAAACCAGGCAAGGCCCGGCGTCTTGGCGGCTCCGGTGGCGGTCAGGGACAGACGCTGCAGATATCCCGCGACGATGCAGCCGACGTCCCAGCCGGCGTCGCCGATATCGCAAAGTTCCCAATCCACCAGCTTTACGGTAAAATCGGCTTCGGCCCCTTCACCTGTATTGGCCACGATGACGATATTTTCCCATTTTAGATCGCCGTGATTGAAGGTGTTCAGCCGCCATTCCGCGGCGACGGTATCAAGAAGCTGGATCAGCAAGGGATTGGCCCTGATTTGGGCGACGAGGCCCGTTTGACCCGCGCTTGCCGCGGGCATGATCGTCTCGGCGTTGCGCGGAAGGTGCAGCACCCAGGGTTGGCGGTGCGGAAAATGCGCCGTCGAGTCGGTATCGGCAAGGATCGCGGCGGTTGCGGAATGCAGCGTCACCAGATGCTGCGCCAGTTGCTGCGCGACCTGGGGGTGGTCCGGACCGGCTTGCGCCAGAAATTCATTCAGGGACCGCCCCGTCGCCGCCAATTCCAGCGTCAGCGTACCTCGGCTCCGGTCGTAATCGCGCATTGAAAAACACATGCCCGAAAGTGGAGCAAAGGCCGGGCGGTTCGCCACGAGGGCGTGAAAGATCGCTTCGCGGTTCAGGGTTTCGTGCACCTCGGCCATGGCCATGGGCGCCTGCTTGACGAAAAGCCCGTCGCCGTCCTTGAGATAGACTTTGAAATTCCGGTTGCGCCGTCCGGCCTCGACCACTTGGTAATCGCCCGAAAGGATCAGCCCCGGCTCAACTGTGGCGCGGTCCAGCAGGTAAGTGGCGAGCGTGCCGCTCGTGAGGTACATGGCGTGGCCTCCGGATTGGACTGGACAAGGGACAGCCGGGCGCCGAGGCGCCCAGCCCTTCGGTCACGGATCAGCAGACGACCGGGATCCCGGTGCAGCCAATCACGTTCGAGGCGGCACAGACGACCGGGTTGATCGTCCCGGTGACGGCTTGCGGTGCCGCCGCGCCTCCACCCGGTGCGGGATTCGGGCAGGTCAAGGTGACCGGCGGGACCCCGCAGGTGTGGAACCACGTCTGGATCGGGCCGCCCTGTGGTGCCGCCACAGCGCCACCATTGCAGCCGATCTGGGTGCAGACCGTTGCCATCGTGGTGCCCGCGCAGACCGCCGGCTGAGTACAGAGGGTCGCGGCTGTATGCATACCGACCGCTTGCGGAGCCGCCGCCGCCATTCCTTGTCCGCAGGCGAATGTCGGTTGCACCGTGGTCGTCATGGTCGGGTGTTGCGGGCAGAACGCCGGATGGGTCATCACGGTCGTATTGATGGTGAGAGTCTGCGGCGCAGCCACAGCACCATTATTGCAGATCGCGGCGACGCCCGTGCACTGGGCAAGCTGCGAAATAGTGGCAACCGGACAGACGATGGGTAGGGTCACTCCACAAATGCCCAGCACTGTAATGCCTTGTGGCGCCGCTCCGCCCGGAGCAGGAGCGCAGCATTGCGTCTGTACACCGCTGCAATGGGTGACGGGTTGCGTAAACATGGTCTGGCACACCTGCACCGTTTGTCCACCGCATTTTCCCATCGCGGTCAGCGTCGGATGCAGGGCTGCATTTGCACCGCCGACTGCCTGAGGCGCTGCCGCAGCACCACCGTTGCAGATGACCGGAACGCCAGTGCATCCGATTGCCTGCGATGCGACGGTGACGCCGCAGACCGCTGGAATAAAGGTCTTGTCGCACAGGCCGAGGGCGGTGATCCCTTGCGGCGCCCCGGCCTGCGGACAGCACTGGGTCTGAACGCCGCTGCACGGAGGATGCGTGAGCGGCGACTGACAGCCGCCCTGAATGCCGCTGCAGCCGCCCGGGGCAGGCGCCGTCGGCGCAGGGCAAACCTGTACGGTGGGTGCGCACATCGGCAGTGTCGTGATGGTCGGATGTACCGTAGCCTGCGCGCATCCGACTGCCTGAGGCGCTGCCGCGGCACCGCCGCAGATGACGGGGACATTGGTCACATTGTGATCGCAGATTGGCGTGATGCCGGTTTGACCGCAAATCGGTGTAATCGTGATGCCCTGCGGCGCTGCCGCCGCGCCGCCGCAGATGACCGGGATGCTGGTCACTTTGGGATCGCAGACTGGCGTGATGCCCGTTTGACCGCAAATCGGTGTAATTGTGATTCCCTGCGGCGCTGCCGCTGCACCGCCACAAATGACGGGAATGCTGGTCACATTGGGATCGCAGACTGGCGTGATGCCCGTTTGACCGCAAATCGGTGTAATCGTGATTCCCTGCGGCACTGCTGCGCCGCAAATTTGGGGAATATAAGTCATCATGATAGTTGCAGTGCCGTAAGACATGACTACCCTCCTGATATCAGGTGATAAATGTTCTGAAGACGAAAAATCGGAAATGAGATCGCTGAATTCTCCCTTGTTGTTTCGGGAAGACGGCTTGTTATGACGCCATCGTGTCACGAAGAGCGTCAGTCACATGTCGCCGGTACTCTCAGAAGAGGCGCAGTCTCGGCACCTGAAGAAATGAAAAATTCATACCTATTTTTATTGAGTTTCAGGAGGAATACTTTTTGCAATCACCCCAAGAGCACAAATTTAAAAAACAGAAAAAATACACCTATCGCATTCCAAAAGGAATAACGGTACGAAATCAACGCGGTTAATTTTTAAAAGAAGACGCACTCACAAAGGCTATGAATCATGTTGACGGTTGTGTGACGTTGGGTCAAGGCCTATTGGCGGTTGCGTCTGACCTCAGCTCCTATGGGGCAGCGTCAAGATGGTGTCAGACGAATGCGAACCAGTCTCAGCTTGGGCAATCAGACCGTCCCCTATTCCGCGCGGAAGCCGCGCCATGGATCGCGGGCAACATTGCGGCTCAGCTCGAAGAGTTTACGGGAGGAGCGGCTGCGTTCGTGCGTGAAATGCCTCGCGACATAGGCGTGTACGACGGCAAATTCTGAAGACTTCACGGTGATCGAAACCGCAGCATCGCCCTCGCGCGTCGTCGAAAGGGAAGGTGTGAATTCTCCGCCCGATCGTTGCGCCGAGGAGCGGTTTCCAGGCGGGCGCCGACGCCGAATTCCCGCAGCGCCGCACCTAAGATCCTGAGCCTGTCTGCCACACACTTCCCGCCGGCCGTGCTTTTTTACGTCTTTTCTCAGGAAGTTAATCGCGGCCTGCTACTTGCGGGTGACCTGCTCCCCGTGCTTGGCTGGCGGAAAGGCGCATCAATGTTTGGCTCGCGGAGCGTGAGGGCTTAGGCTTCCGGCGATGTCCCTTTTCCGGCGGAGACGCCAGAATGCCCGAAGGTGCCGATCCATTGCTCCGCCCCGATGCTCCACCACCGGCCCCGCGCCCCTGCACGCAGAGCGTACCACCCGCAACGGTGCCGACCTCCGCGCGACCGAGGACCGTGGCAGCTTTCAATTTCCGCCCCGCGGGTGAGATGATCCGACATGCGTAACCCGTTCGACCGCTTCAAAGGCAAAGACCCTGAAAGCACCGCTGGCGACCCCGACGGCGCGGTTGCCATGCCGCGCGATATTCCGATCGTCTGGCTGCTGGGCCGAACCGGTGCGGGAAAAAGCTCGCTCATTCGGGTGCTGACGGGCCTCGGCGCGATCGAGGTCGGCAACGGCTACGCCCCGTGTACGCGCACGTCTCAGAGCTTCGACTTCCCCGCAGAACAGCCGCTGGTGCGGTTTCTCGACACCCGGGGCCTCGGCGAAGCGGGCTATGATCCCGGCGAGGATCTGGCCGCTTGCGAAGGGCACAGCCACGCGGTGATGATCGTGGCCCGTCTGGACGATCCGGTCCAGGGCGAGGTTGCAGAGGCGTTGCAGACCGTGGTGCAGCGCCGGCCCGGAATGGAGATCCTTCTGGTCCATACGGGCGCCGACCTGCTGGCCGACCGGTCGATGCAGGAGCGCGCGCGCGCCGCTAACCAGAAGCGCTTCGAGGGTGCGGCGGGCCGTGCGATCCCCGACGTGATCATCAGCTTGCCACAAGGGGCCAACCCGCAGGAGGACGAGCTTGCCGCCTTGAAGGATGCGCTGGTCGAGACCCTGCCGAACGCCGGACTGGCCTTGCGCCAAGAGGCGGTGACGGATGCGGAATCCCGCGCCTTCAGCGAGGTCCGTCAGACCGTTCTTCTCTATTCCGGGATGGCGGGCGGGTCCGATGCGCTGCCCATTCTCGGCCTCTTCTCGTCGACGGGGCTGCAATTCACCATGCTCAAGAAGCTCGGCGATCATTACGATGTGCCCGTGACGCTGGCGCTGGCCCGGAATTTCCTGTCCCTGCTGGGCGTGGGGGTCGGAGGGCGCCTTCTGGGCAGCGTGGCCCTGCGGCAAGGCGGCAAGCTGATCCCTGGATACGGACAGACCGCGGGCGCGGTGGCCGCCGGTGCCTTCACCTTCGTTGCGACCTATGCGCTCGGGCGGACGGCATGCCGCTATCTCTATACGCTCTCGATCGGTGGCACGCCGTCGCGCGAGGACATTCAGGCGACCTTTCGCGACGCCCTGAAGCGGGCCGGGCAGCAGCATGATCATTGATCGCGCACGGGGATTCCTGCTCAGATGGCGCATCCTCGTGCGGGCGGGCGCGGTCGCCCTTCCCGTCATCGTGTCCTGCCTTCTGGGCCTCCTGTGGCTGCGCGAGCACGGGTACCTTCTGGAATTCACGATCACCTGTCTGGTCGTGGGCCTCATGGCTTACCTCGCGCTGAAACTGCCCCTGTGGCTCGGCAAGGCGGAACCGTCCGAGCCGCTTGATCTGGCAGAGGGCTACCATGTGGAGGCCGATCCCGATTGGTCGCCCTCGGAACAGAAGGCCTTCGGCGCTGCCCGCAAGCTGATCGACACGCGTCTGCGCCAGCCCTTGCCGGTGGACGAAATCCAGAACTTCGCCCTTGAGGTGATCCGCCAGGTGGCCGAGGCTTCCGGAGATCAGGGCAAACGCGAGCTGGACTTCACGATCCCCGAAGCGCTGCTTCTGGTCGAACGCGTCTCCTCGAGGCTGCGCGCGGATCTCAGGGCGCATATCTCGATCTCGGACCGGATTTCGGTCGGAACGCTCGTGTGGCTCTGGCAGAACCAGGACCGGGCAAAGCGGCTCTACGGGCTCGGGCACGGGGCCTACCGCGTCTACCGGCTGACCGCCGGGCTGCCCGTCGCGGTGATGCGCGAGACGCTGGATCTGGTCACCAGCGGCAATTCCAAGATGCTGACCGGCGAGTTGCAGGTCATCGGCCAGCGCATCCTCTTCGAGGAGATCGCGCGCGCCGCGACGGAGCTTTACTCCGGACGCTTGCGCATGTCCGATGCGGAGCTTCTCGAAAGCATCCTGCAGGAGGCCGATATCGACCGTCAGCGTCTGGCCGCGCCGGACGCACCGCTCAGGATCGCCGTCGCCGGTCAGGTCAGCGCGGGCAAGTCCAGCCTGGTGAATGCCTTGCTCGGCTATGACTTCGCGGAGACCGATATGCCGCCGACCACCGATCGCGACACGATGCATGAAGGCGAAATCGCCGGGCTACCCTGCAACCTGATCGACCTTCCGGGCCTCGATGGCAGTGCTGCGGCCACGGAAGCCACCCTGCGCGAGGCGGATCGTTGCGACATCCTGCTTTGGGTGACGGCGGCAAACCGGCCGGGACGCGAACTCGACCGCGCGACAATCGCGAAGATGAAGGCGCAATTCGCCAAGGCACCGAGCCGCCGTGTGCCGCCCTTCATCGGGGTCGCCACGTTCTGCGACAAGCTCGCCGGTCCCGACTGGCCCTATCCGGAACACAACATCCCGCAAGAGGTCCAGACCCGCATCGGCGCCGCCGTGACCGCCATCGCACAAGAGACCGGGATGGATGCCCCCGTGCCTGTCGCCCTTGGCGATCACCCGTGGAACGTTTCTGCCGTGCGGCAGCAGATCTCGGCTCGGCTGCCCGAGGCAATAGGGGTCCAGCGCAATCGCACCCGGCTGATGCGCGGAGAGAAATCCTTCGGACGCGAGGCGCTCGACACGGTGCAGGGCGTCACGAAGAGCCTCAGATCGCTGTCCAGACATGCGGCTGCGCGTTACCGGCGTTCCGACAAGGAATGAGGCGGCGGCGCCCGGTTCCGGCCGAACCGGCCGCCGCCCTTCGATCCCGTGCGCCGCCCTCTAATTCGACGGCATCACACCGGTGATGCTGTCGCTCACCGCGCGCGGGTCGCGCAGGGGCCACCGACCGGCATCGACCTGCGCAAAGAATTTCTCGAGCGCCGTGTTGAACAGGTCCGGCTCCTCGAGGTTGACTGTATGCCCGGTGCCCGGCACGACCTGCAGCTGCGCGCTGGGAACGACCGCCTTCATGAACACGCCCGGCAGAGAGCAGGGCCAATCCTCATCCCCGTTCAGGATCAGGCAGGGCGTCGTCATCGCCCTGAGGCCGTCCTCGAGATCATAGATGGAAGGCCGTTCGCGCTGCACCTGCTGCTGCGTACGGGCCGAGCCTGCTGCGGAATGTTCTGCCATCCGGTCCGCGAATTCGCGCCAGCCGCGCGGGTCCTTGTTCTGGAACTGCACCCGGGTCGGCCCCTGCGCGTAGTCCTCCGCGAAGGCCTTCATCCCGGCGCTGCGCAGGCGGTTGGCACTAGCATCCGCCTCGGCCCGCCAAAGCGCCTGCCGTTCCCGCTCGGCCCCGTACCCCACGCCGGAGACGACCAGCGACAGCGCCCGCTCCGGCGCGGTCAGGCCCAGATGCAGCGTCGCATAGCCGCCCATGGACAGGCCCACCACATGCGCCCGGTCGATCCCGAGCCCGTCGAGGATCGCCACCACATCTGCCGTCGCACGGGCCTGCGAATATTTCGCGGGATCCTCCGGCACCTCGGAGGGCGGCCAGCCCCGCGCATTGAACGCGATGCAGCGGTACCGGCGGGAGAAATACCGCATCTGCGGCTCCCAGCTGCGGCAATCCCCGGCAAATTCATGTACGAAAAGGACGGGCGTGCCCTGCCCGACCTCCTCGTAATACAGCGTCACAGCGTCGTCGGTCGTGAGTGTCGGCATCGTGTGTCTGCTCCGCCTGCTGTTCGGGGCCAGCCCCGATAACCATTCCTCGCACAGGCTAGTGCAGATGATGCCGGTGATCCATCGCGGGAAGCGGCTCTGGCACAGCCGCTTCGGCGCTGCGCCGGACGCTCAGGCGGACGGCAGGGCCAGCACCGTGATCCTGAGCGCATGCCGATGCCGGGCCTCGTCGAACTTGCGCTGCGCCGCCTCGAGTTGCGACCGCGCGCGGTCGCGCTGCTCATAGAGCCTGCGCAGCTTCGAGCCGGGCGCGCCGATCAGCAGGCCCTTCGGTCGCGCACCCGATGGAAACCATGACAACGCGTCCCGTTGCGCCCGTTGCCATGCGCGATCCAATTCCTGGTATCTCTGGTAGAAGATGAACACCGCCCGGCGACGCGGATCGAGATCAGGTCTCATTTTATCCCACCTCCCTGTGGTTGCCTTGCCGAAAATCCGCGGATCGTCCTAATCCGCGCTGGCCATCCGCGCCTCCAGCGATGCCAGGATGGCCTGGCGAATTTCGGACGGCTGATCGTTGATTGCCGCGCTCAGAAGGCGCAGTTCGCGCCGTGTCCGGTGCAGATTGTCCAGCAGCGAAAGAAGCGTCGGCATCGCGTCTTCCGGCAGCGCCATGTCCTTGGACAGATCGCACAGCAATCTCAGGCGCGCCACGTCCACCTCGTCAAAGACCGGGCCGGTCTCGCTTTCGGCGGGACGCACCCAGCCTTCGCTGACCCAGAGGCGCAGATCATGCACGGTCAGACGCTCGATGCGCGCCAGAACCATGTGTTCATCGAGGCTCATAGGCTTCTCCTCAGCTCCGAGCGCGGATCGAAGGCCGCATGATCCCGCACGCGCTCGGCCATTTTGCGCGTCTCGTCGTCGATCTTCGGGGGCAGCACGATTTTCAGCCGGACGGTCTGATCGCCCGCCTTGCCGTCGCGCTTGATCCCCCTGCCCTTGAGGCGCATGCGCCGCCCCGAGGACACGCCGGGCGGGATCGTCATCGCGACCGTCCCGGAGATTGTGGGCACGTCCACCTTCGCGCCGAGGACCGCTTCATCGAGCGTGATGGGCAATTCCATCTCGATATCGTCGCCATCGCGGCTGAAGACGGGATGCTCGCCCACGGCGATCGTGATCAGCGCGTCCCCGGGCGGCCCGGCGCCCAGCCCCGGCTGCCCCTTCCCCTTCAGCCGCAAGGTCTGGCCATCCCGCACCCCGGGCGGAATCGCGATTTCGATGCCTTTGCCATCCGGCATGGTCACGGACCGTTTGGCGCCCTTCGCGGCATCGAGGAAATCGACCGCGAGATGATAGCGCGCATCCTGACCGCGGGCCTGAAAGCCACCATAGGCCCCGGCCCCGCCCGCGCCCTGCGGACGCCGTCCGAAGAGGTCGGAGAAGGCCCAGGCGAAGTCTTCCTCGTCGCCCGCGGAATAGCCGCGTCCGAACCTCGCCCCCCCCGGTCCGCCGTCGTAGCGCGCGCCGGCATCCTGATCCGCATATTGGTGGTAATATTGCCGCTGCGGCCGCTCTTGTCCGCTGGCGTCGATTTCGCCCGCATCGAAGCGGCGGCGCTTTTCGGGATCGCGCAGCAGATCGTTCGCCGCGGACACAGCCTGGAAACGTGCCTGTTTGTCGGGATCGTCCGGATTGAGATCCGGATGCAGGGACTTGGCCAGCTTGCGATAGGCCTTTTTGATCTCGTCCTGCGACGCCGTCTTCGCGACACCCAGAACCTTGTAGGGATCGTCGATCATGTCCGCGCCTCGGCAGCGACCCAGGCCGCGATCTCGCCCGCCGGGGTCACGCCGGCGCGGCGTCCGATCTCGCGCCCCTTGCGAAAGGCGATCAGGAGCGGAATGCCCCGAATGCCGTAGCGCGCACCGGCGGCCGGGTATGCCTCCGTATCCAGCTTGGCAAAGCGGACACGGCCCTTGAGCATCTCCGCGGCCTTCGCGAATTCCGGCGCCATCATCCGGCACGGCCCGCACCACGCGGCCCAGAAATCCACGATCAGCGGAACCTCGTCGGTCGCCTGGGCTTTCCTGAGAATGTCCAGGGAGATCTCGACGGGTTTGGCCGCCATCAGAGACGCCTCGCAGGTTCCGCATTTCGGACCCGCGCTCAGCCGCTCTTCCGGCACCCTGTTGGTTTGTCCGCAATGAAGGCAGGTCAGTTTCAGGCCCATCCGCGCAGCTCCACTCATTCCCGCTTTTGAATATATAATGACCGTCGGGCCAAGCCTAAGGGAAAACGCACGGCTCAGCTTGATTTCCGTCAGGGTCCGCGAAGATCAGGATTGCCCTGGCCGGTCTGTGCCGGGCAGAGAGCACCGGCACAATCTGCGCGCACGAGGGTATCTCGGAGAGCCTGTTATGGACTTCTTCGAAGGAATTTCTCGCGGCCGGCAAAGCCACGCTAACAAGCGATAAGCGCAGGCGTTTGTCCGTTCCGGTCGGTGATGCCGCGCGGGCCGATTGATTTGAGTCAAGCCCGCTTGGACGATTCGTCCGAAAAATGTCGTGGGAGACTTGCACGACGCGCTCTCAATGACGGGAGGAGACATCATGGAGTACGAGACCAAGGCCCGGGCCGCCGCGCCCGACGAGTTCGATGTTCCGGTATCCGAGTCCAGACGCACATTCCTGAAAATGGCCGCCGTGACGGGTGCCGTGGCGGTGTCCGCCCGCAAGGCGCTGGCCGACGGCGATATCGGATTTTACGCCAAGGATCTGTCCGACGAGAAGCTCGTCGACATGTACCGCACGATCCTCAAGATCCGCTGGCACGAGCGGACCCAGGCCGACCAGATGCTGACCAATCCCGGCTATCGTGGCTACAACCACTTCTATGCCGGCCAGGAAGCCGTGGCGACCGGTGTCTGCGCGGCGCTGCGCAATACCGGACCGTTCGAGCAGATCGACCTCGCCTATTCGTCGCACCGCCCGTCGGGCCACGCCATCGCCAAGGGTGTGGATATCCCCAAGATGGTCGCCGAGAACGATTTCCGCGCCACCGGCCTGAACGGCGGCTACGCGGCCGAGATGCATCTCTCCGATCCCTCGGTGGGCTTCATCGGCGCGGACGGGATGATCGGCCCCTCGATGCCCATCGCCTCGGGCTCGGCCTTTGCCTTCCGCGCCCGCGGTTCGGACCAGGTGGCGGTGGTCTTCGGCGGCGACGGCACCTATGCGACGCCGCATTTCCACTCGACGCTGAACAACGCCAAGCTCCTGGACCTGCCGCTGATCTACGTGCTGGAGAACAACCTCTACCACCAGTACGCGCATTACTCCTATTCGTGCCCGCACACGAACATCGCCGACGCCGCCGCGGCCTACGGCATTCCGTCCCGCGTGGTGGATGGCCAGGACGTGGTGCAGGTCTTCAACGCGGCGAAGGAGGCCGTGGATCGCGCCCGCGCAGGCGGGGGCCCCAGCTTCATCGAAGCCAAGACCTACCGCTACTACAACCACTGGGGCGCACCCGGCGCGACCGCGGGCGAGCTCGGAGCCTTCGGCTACGACCCGCTGGCGATCACCTCGTTCCGTCCCGAACGGGAGGTCCGGGCATGGATGCAGCGCGACCCGGTCGATATCGCCCGCAACATCCTGGTGAACTGGCAGGTGCTCGACGAGACCGCCGCACAGGACATGGAGACCGAAATCAAGGCTGAGATCGAACAGGCCTTCGTCTGGGCCAGCGACCAGCCGCTTTGCAACCCCGAAGACGGCCTGAAGAACGTCTTCGCAGACGGTGCCGTCCCGGCGCGTCAGTTCGGCTGACCCCAACGCACCCTTCTGAAAGGACAAAACGATGGCACAGAAAAGCTGGATGTACTCGGTCCTTGAGGCCGTGCAGTACGAAATGGAGCAGGATCCGAACATGATCTGGATCTTCGAGCTCACCCCGCCGGTGGCCTCGAACCCCGGCCAGCCGGTAATCAACCTCGAAACCGCCTTCGGCCGCAAGAGAGTCTGCAACACCGGCATCGACGAGAACTGGATGGCGTCCTGCTGTCTGGGCGCCAGCCTCGCCGGGTCGAAGGCCGCGACGTATATCCCCTACCAGGGCGCGCTGATGCCCTTCCAGGTGATCCAGAACGTCGCCGGCAAGCTGCGGCACATGACCGGTGGCAGGGCCTCGATGCCGGTGGTCTGGATCATCGAGATGACGGGCCAGACGCCGGGCTTCGCCGGGCAGCATTCCTGCTACGAGGAGGACAGCTACTACGCGCACATTCCCGGCGTGCGCACCATAATCCCGTCGACGCCCTATGACGCCAAGGGGATGATGCACGCCGCGCTGCGCTCGCCCGACCCGGTGGTGTACCTCTACCCTGCGGGCCTCAGGACGCTGACCGAGGACGTGCCGGACGAGCCCTACGAGGTGCCGCTCGACAAGGCCGCGGTGCGGCAGGAGGGCAGCGATCTCACCATCGTCAGCTCGGGCGGCGGCATGCCGGGCGTGCTCGAGGCCGCGGCCACGCTGACCGCCGAAGGCGCCAGCGTCGAGGTGATCGACCTGCGCGTCCTGAAGGAGATGGACACCGAGACGCTGGTGAACTCGGTCGCCAAGACCAAGCGGCTGCTGACGGTCGACCAGTCCTACTACACGCTGGGTCCCGGTGCCGAGGTGGTCGCGCGCGTGGCCGAGAATGTCGAGGGCGCCCGCTACAAGCGCGTCGCGTTCCCCGATGCACCGCCGCCGGCCTCGCCCGAGATGTTCACCTGGATGCGACCCGACGCCGAGAAGATCGCCGGAGCGGCCCGTGCCCTTCTCTGACCGGGACACCGGCATGCAGGTGCCCGCCGCGGCGCCTGCAGGCAGCGCGGCGGTCATGCCGGCGCGCTGCACGAGTTGCGCGGGCGGCACGCTGTCCCGCGACGAGGTCAAGACGGCCTTCTGGGAGGGCGAGACGCTGGTCGTCGTCGAAGGCATCCCGGCGCTTGTCTGCGCGCGCTGCGGCGAGCGGTACTACGAGGACGAGGTCGCGATGAAGCTCGACCTGATGCGCGGCGCGGGCTTTCCGCGCGACCGGGCCGTCCGTATGCAATCGGTTCCGGTCTTCGCCTTCGGCGCGGGCGGCCCGGACCCGGGCGTGGAGACCTCCGATGCGACGGCGTGACTGGGGCACCATCGGCCTGATGCTCGCAACGGCCGGCGCGGCGCTCGCACTGGACGCGCAGTTCGACTTCATGCCGGCGGGCGGGCGCACGCTGCTCGCGGACCTCGCGGCTCAGACGGGCGGCGCGGGCCTCGCCGAAATCGCCGCCAAGGATCTTTCCGCCGAGGGTTGGCGAGACTGGGCCGCGTCGCAAGAGACCGGGCTGACCGACGCCGCGCTCGACACGGTCGCGGCTTACGCGGCGCTGAACCTGCCCGCGGGCGAGGACATCATCGCCGCGCTTGCAGAGAGCGGCGATGCCATGCTCCTGCCGCCCGACGGCAAGGACCTCGCCATCGCGCAGTGCCAGTTCTGCCACTCGCTGTTTTCCGGATACCTCATGCATGACCGCGACGAGGTCGGCTGGAAAGGCACCTTCAAGGCCCCGTTTCATGCCGAGATCCCGATGAGCGAGGTCGAGCGCGATACCTTCGCCATCTACTCGGCGATCAACATGCCGATGAAATTCGACGACGTCCCACCGGAGCTGCGGTTCTGACCCTGCCCGGCCGGCGCGACAAAGGGGAGGATTGAGAATGAAACGCCTGGTCCCGCTCGGTCTGCCGTTGCTTGCGGCTCTGGCCCTGCCGATCAACGGCACCGCACGGGCGCAGGACGTGGACGCGGTCTTCGACTTCATCCCGGCCGGCGGACGCACGTTGCTGGAGAAGCTCCGTGCCGGCGGTCTGCCCGAGAGCTTGTCCGCCGCCATTGCGGGGCCCGGCGCCGATGTCGCCGCCTGGCAGGAGACGCTCGAGACCGCCCGCGCAGAGGCTCCCGCGATCGCGGCGCTGGATAGCTGGGAGGCCGACACGCTGGCCCATTACCTCGCCTGGCGAGCGCCGTTCGACGCCGGGGGCGGGCTGCCCCGCGACGGCCGCGACCTGTCGCTCCAGCTCTGTCAATCCTGCCACATCATCACCGTGGTCGTGACCCAGGACCGGACCCGGGAGGCCTGGCTCGGCACGATGAATTCGCCCAGCCATGTCGAGATCGAGATGAGCGATGCGGAACGCCAGTTGCTCGCGGATTACCTGGTGCTCAACGCCGCCATCCCGATCGACCTCGTGCCGCCAGAGCTGCGGGCCGGGGGTGCATCCTACTGATCGCGGCCGGCCCATCGCCGGCGGAGGCGACCGATGCTGTTCACGTCGCTGGAATTTCTGCTCTTTCTGCCTGTCGCCGTGGCGCTGTTCTGGGTCTTGCCGGGCGGGCTGAGGCTGCACTGGCTGATGCTGGCGAGCCTCGTATTCTATGCCAGCTTCGGCATCGGGAACCTCGCCTATCTGGCCGCGGTGGCCGGGCTGACACTGGCGGCGTCGGCTGCGATCCGGCGGGCGCAAAACCGCCGGACCCGACGCCTGGCGCTCAGCCTCGGCCTGACCGCGGTGCTGGGACTTCTGGTCTTCCTGAAATTCTACGACCCGATCGCGGCCGCCACGGGCGCCCTGCCCGCCTCGGGCCTGCGCAACCCCGCGGGGTTCTCCTTCTACGCCTTCATGGCGGCGAGCCTGCTGATCGACCGCTACCGCCGACCGGCCCCCGGTGCGACGCCCTATCGCGACGGGCTCTATCTCGCGTGGTTTCCCAAGATCCTCGCCGGCCCGATCACGCGCGCCGGCGATTTCCTGTTCGAGATCCGGCGCAATCGCCGCGCCCATGCCGCGCTCTTCGTGCTGGGCGCGCAGCTGATCCTGTGGGGCCTCCTGAAGAAGGTCGTGGTCGCCGACAACCTCGCGCCCTTCGTCGACCGGACCTATGCCATCCCGGCCTACGCGGTGCCGATGGAGCTGATGATCGCCAGCTACTTCTTCGCCTTCCAGATCTATTGCGACTTTTCGGGCTACACCGACATCGCCCGCGGTGTGTCCTTCCTCTTCGGCATCCGGCTCGCCGAGAATTTCCGGCGGCCCTATTTCGCCCGCTCGGTCGGCGAGTTCTGGTCCGAGCGCTGGCACATCACGCTCGCGCATTGGTTCCGCGACTATCTCTACATCCCGCTTGGCGGGAGCCGGGTGGGCAGACCAAGGTTTTACCTCAACATCATGGTGGTCTTCGTCATCAGCGGGCTGTGGCATGCGGGGCTCGGTTACGGCGTCGGCTGGGGGTTTCTGGTCTGGGGGGCGCTGAACGGCGCCTATATCTGGGGGGAACGCGCGCTGGCGCCGCTCGGCGCGGCCCTGCGCCGACACGCCAAAGGTTGGTTCGCGCGCGCCATCGGGCGGTGTCTTGCGGCCCTCGTGGTCTTCCACCTCGTGCTGATCAGCTGGGTCTTCTTCCGCGCCGCCTCGCTTTCCGACGGCTGGACCGTGCTCACCCGCATCTTCGCCGCCCTGCCGGAGCTGCCGGCGCTTCTGCTGCGCTATCCGTTTACCGCCGAACACGCCTTTCTCGCCTGCCTCATCCTCGGTCTCCTTGTCATCGAGTTCCTCGACGAGCGGCGCCCGCTCTGGCGGCGCCTTGCGCGGATGCCGCGTCCCCTGCGCTGGGGCGCGGTCTATGCCGGGATCTTCGCGCTCCTGCTGCTTGGCCGCTGGCAGAGCGAGGCCTTCGTCTACATGCAGTTCTAGGAGCGCGCACATGGACACCGCCTTTCGACCTTCGACCAGAGCGCCGCTTCGGTCGCTCCTCGTCTTCGCGGCGGTCTTCGCCCTTCTGTACGGCCTGGCGCTCGCCACCGCAGAGCGCGTGGTGGCGCGCGGCGCGACCGAGACCGCCTTCCAGAAACTCCTCGCCGCCAGGGGACAGCATGTCGACTGGCTGGTGCTCGGTGCCTCCCATGCGCTGCCCCTCGATTACGGAGACGTGCCGCAGCGCCTGCGCGACGAGACCGGTCAGACGATGCTGGTTGCGGCCGAGATCGGGGCGGGCCCGCTCTACAACCGGGCCGTCTTCGAGCAGGCGCTTGAAGACCTCTCGATCGGCCGGATGATCTACGTGGTCGATGCCTTTGCCTTCGGCAGCCGTGAATGGAACGAGGCGCGCCTTTCGGATCGCGGCTTACTGCGCCGCACCCCGCTTCGCCTGTCCACCGCGCGCATCCTTGCAAGCACGGCGCTCCGCCACCGGCTCGACCCGCGCGGTCTCATCGACTACCTGAGCGGGTTTTCCAAGCTCAACCCCGCCGACCGCTTCCCGCAGGCCGGCTGGCGCGGCGCCGAGACATTCGACCGCCGGTTTCGCCCGTCGCGGCACGCTGTGTCGGCGCGGATCGACTACCTCTACCCGGACGGCGCCCCGCAGGCGGAGGATCTGGGCCGCTATCTCGGGATGCTCGACGCCATGATCGCGGGGGCGGCGACGGCCGGGATCGAGGTGCTGGTCATCAAGCCGCCGTTGCCGGAGGCCTTCGGCGACAGCCTGCCCGAGGAGGCGACCTTCGACGCGGCCCTGCGAGCGCGGCTTGCGCGGCGCGACGTCGACTTTCTCGACCTGAGCGCTGCGATCCCCGGCGCCGAGAATTACTTCGATACCGATCACCTGAACCGCGCCGGCGTCGATACGCTCTACCGCGACTACCTGCGACCGCGCCTTGCCGGCGACTGACGCGGCGCGCGGGCCTCTTACGGAAGGCCACCTGTCCGATGGCCGCCGCGTCGGGGCGCCCTGCGGGATCGAAAACCTCAGCAGGGAATGCCTGGCGAGCATCACCGACACCGCGCTCTCCGACCACCGCGTCGCCCAAGGGATGGACCCGATCGCCGAGATCAGGGAGCTCTCTGTCTTCAGGCCACTTCCGAGCCCCCGCCACCTGCGCAGACGGGACAGGCCGCAAGACGCCCGAGTCGCCGTTTCGAGCTTTGATCTTGCTCAAAACGCCTCCGCGCAAAGTGGATGAGACTTCGTGCAGCACAGCTGAAATGACGGCGCGCGCGGCGACGAACAGGTGCTTGGCCCAAGATCAGGGACCGCGTGACGATCAGGCATCATCCATGGCCCGATGCGGCCGCGAACATCCGAAGTGGAGGAGGGTCGAACATGGCGGAGGGGCGCTTTCCATTCGCGAATCGCGACGATGCCGGGCGCAGGCTCGCGGCGGAACTCGTCAAACGCAACTTCAGTGCCTCGGTGGTCTTCGCCCTTCCGCGGGGTGGAGTCCCTGTGGCCGCGGAGATCGCCGAAGCTCTGGGCGCTCCGCTAGACCTGATCCTCGTGCGCAAGATCGGCGCGCCTCGCCAACCGGAGGTGGCGCTGGCCGCCATCGTTGAGGGCGAGCCGCCCGAGCGGGTGCTGAACGAAGAGGTGATGCGCCACTCGAGCGCCGACGAGGCCTATCTGGAAAGGGGAACCGCGCTGCAAGCCGCGGAAATGCAGCGCCGGCGCGAACGTTATCTCGGCGACCGGCGCCGGGTCGATGCGAAGGGCAGAACGGCCATCGTGGTCGATGACGGCCTTGCAACCGGCGCGACGATGAAGGCGGCGCTGATTGCGCTCAGGCGCTGGGGTGCTGCGCAAATCGTCGTGGCGATTCCGGTGGCGCCGGCCTCCGCGATACCGGCTCTCCAGGACCTTGCGGACGAGGTCATTTGCCTCGTCGCCGACCCGCATTTCCGCGGCGTCGGCGGGGCCTATGCCGATTTTCACCAGCTCACCGACGAGGAGACCATCGGATATCTGCGCCGGGCATGGACGGTGGCGGACACGGCCGAGACGGGTCCGACGCTCAGTCGCACTGTGGCGATCCCGCCCCTTGGGCTGCAGGGCGACCTCGTCGTGCCGCCCGATCCGCGGGGCGTGATCCTCTTCGCGCATGGCAGCGGGTCGAGCCGCCTGAGCCCGCGCAACCGCAAGGTTGCCGCGCAGTTGAACGACATGGGCTTCGCCACGCTGCTGATGGATCTTCTGACGGAACGGGAAGCTGCCGATCGCCGCAATGTCTTCGACATCCCGCTGCTGGCGGAGCGGCTGCTTGAAGCCGATCTGTGGATCGCCTCCGAACCGGAACTGGCACATCTGCCGCTCGGGCTTTTCGGGGCGAGCACGGGGGCCGGTGCCGCCCTTCTGGCGGCCGCGGAACTCGGCTCGCGGATCTCGGCGGTGGTCTCGCGAGGCGGACGCCCCGATCTGGCCGGCCCGCGGCTGTCCGAGGTGACGGCGCCCACGCTTCTGATCGTGGGCGGTGACGATCCGCAGGTCCTGGACCTCAACCGCGGCGCCCTCGCGGAGTTGCGCTGCGAAAAGCTGCTGCGGATCGTTCCGGGCGCCGGCCACCTGTTCGAAGGGCCGGGCGAACTCGAGACCGTCACCGAGATGGCCGGCGCCTGGTTCCAGCATTACTCGATCCGGGAAGAGACGTCGCTGGCTCGCCCCCTGATCCGCGAGAAGGCGCCCGCCACGCCGGAAGAGACCATCCGCGCGGCGGCCGAGCCCTTGCCGGATCCCGACGACCTGGATTTCGGCGCGGCTTTCGACCGGTATGGAACGGCGCGCGTGGTTCTTCTCGGCGAGGCGTCGCACGGCACATCCGAGTTCTATCGAGCCCGCGCCGCCATCACCCGCAGGCTGATCGAGAAGCACGGTTTCAACATCGTCGCCGTGGAGGCGGACTGGCCCGATGCGGCTGTCCTCGATCGCCGGGCACGCGGGCTGCCGGAAGGTCGTCGCAACGTGGCAGCATTCTCGCGGTTCCCGACCTGGATGTGGCGCAACCGCGATGTCGACGACTTCATCGCATGGTTGCGCGATCACAATTCAGCCCTGCCCATGGAGAAGCGTGTCCGGTTCCAGGGGCTGGACATCTACAGCATGTTCAACTCGATCTCCGAGGTCCTGGCCTATCTCGATGCGCATGATCCAACCGCGGCGATGGCGGCGCGCCGCCATTATGGATGCCTCGCGCCCTGGGCGAACGAGCCCGCCGCCTATGGCCGTGCGGCGCTGACCCGCGGACATGCGCTTTGCGAAGAGGCTGCCACGCGCGTGCTGGTCGATCTGCTGACGCGGGAACTGTCGCAGGCCCGGCGCGATGGCGACCGCTTTTTCGATGCCGTCCAGAATGCCCGAGTGGTCGCCGGCGCGGAACGTTACTACCGCGTGATGTATTTCGGATCCGCCGAAAGCTGGAACCTGCGCGACACGCATATGTTCGAGACCCTCAAGCAGGTCATGGAGCATGCCGGTTCCTCCGCAAAGGCCGTGGTCTGGGCGCATAATTCCCACATCGGCGACGCCCGCGTCACCGACATGGGCGTGAACCGGGGCGAGCTGAACATCGGTCAGCTCTGCCGTGAGGAATGGGGAGACGACGCCGCCTTGATCGGGTTCGGTACCCATGCCGGCACCGTTGCCTGCGCCTCGGACTGGGACGGACCGATGGAGATCAAGGCCGTGCGTCCGTCGCGGGCAGACAGCCACGAGGCCATCTTCCACGGGGCGGGGGGGGAACGCTTCCTGCTCGACCTTCGGCCCGGGGTCGATGACGCGCTCCGGGCCGCGCTGTCCGAACCGCGGCTCGAGCGATACATCGGCGTCATCTACCGGCCGGAAACCGAACGTTGGAGCCATTACAGCAATGCGATCCTGTCGGATCAATACGACGGATATGTCTGGTTCGACCGCACGCAGGCAGTGGTCCCGATACCCATCAGGCCCGTCCCGGGAGAGGACGAAACCTATCCTTTCGGGCTTTGAGCCGCTGCTATGGCGTCCCGCGAAGCGCAGTCCCGGTGCGCGGAACGCAGGATCGGTTCGGCTCGGACAGGCCGCGGAGCGACGTGAGATCGTGTCGGTGCTGGCAGACTAATTCGAACCAGTCTCTACTGATACCATCGCATTGGCCCTTGCGCAGCGTAGAGACCGCGCCGTCGGCGAGAGCGGCGGCGCATTTGGCCTTGAGGAGCGGTCTAGTGAATAGCCTGCGCGCTTGGTTGAAGCGGTTAGCGACGGAGGCATGGTCGGCGGCGAACTTCTGAAGACTTCGCATACGCCGAAACCGAGGCATCGCCCGCTCGCGTCGTCGGAAGGGCAGGTGTGACTTCTGGGCGCGATTGTTCTTCGAACAGCCTGTGTCTTGAAGACTTTCGGACCCAAGCTGCTCTGACAAGACCGCACATGGTCGTCGGCACAGTACGTCGCGGGGGAAAATTCTTCATTCGCGTCGACACGGGGAGTTCGTACACCCCGACAATTCCCCCGAAAAACAGAGCCTAACGGAATTCTGTGCCCCCGGTCGGCGGTTTTCCGACCGCGCCCCTTCGATCTCGGGACAGGCCCGGCTTTTCGTGATACAATTCTAGGGCGAATAGATTTTTTGACGCACCCATTTTTCAACTGCGCTCTCGTGCGCCTTGTCCCCGTGCGAGGACCTGAAGGCGTGTTTGCACATGACGGAACGGATACCTTTCTCCGCGATCTCTTCCATCTCTGGCACGGACTCGGATGGCATCCATCTGTTGTGGGGTCTGCCGGGCTATGCTCCGGCATCGCTCAGGGGATTCAGCATTCAGCGTCGCGATGCCCGGGATCGGCAGGAGAGGTTCACCTGCCACGACCTGAACCCCGTCGAGTTGAATATCCTGCATGCCACGCACCGGTTGTCCGTCCCGGTTGCGGAAATCGGTTACCGCCAGACGCAATGTCCGACGGGTCCGCGCAGCGTGCCGGACGAGCCCTCGGCCGATATGCCGGACGGGCGCATCTGTGCGGAGTTCCGGAAAGACCCGCCGGGCCTCGTCCGGGACCGCATCGAGCGGGCGGGATTCCGCTTCGATCCTGACGGATCATCCACCAATCGGCTGGAAATCGCGGGTGTCGATGCCGGTCAGGGGCTGCTCTTCGAGGAAGAGTTCACCTTCGATCTCGATGCCCCTGCCGGCCTGATCGAACTGGACATCTGGGCCTCGGGTGACGCGGTCTGGATCGCGGCCATCTCGGATGCAGGTGAAACGGTGTTTTCCGACACGCGGCCACTGCCGCGCGAGGCCCGATTCAGTCTTTCGATCCTCGCGGAAAACATCGTTCAGGTGCGCCTGAGTGTCGAGGGCGGCAAGGCGGTGATCCTGCGCGTCTGTCGCAGCGATCCCGGCAAACGCGCGACCGTTTTCGAAACGCTCGCAGGCAGGCGCCTCAAGAACCCCGTGACGCTTGACGACGTGACCTATTCGTCCTTCGACCGACAAGGTCAGGCGCTGGCCAGGAACGCCATCGCGCCCTTGGGTGCCGTGCGAGGTCTTGCTGTGGCGCAACGCATGGCCATCGACCTGCCGCCGGGTGCACGCGGGGTGGCATTGCGGATCCTGCACACTTCGCGCAGCCCGAAACTCCGGGGGCTGGACGCCGCCGGCCGTGAACTTTTCTCGTCGGTTTCGCGGATCCCGACCAATACCCCGACCACGCTGACATTCACACAGACCGGGCTCGCCCGGATCGAAATCACCGCGCCCCAGGCCGAAACGATCCTGCTGGAGACCTGCATCATCGGGGCGGGCGCATTGGCACTGCCGCGTCTGGCTTCGCCCGAGCGGTTCGCATTTGTCGGCGCGCCGGACGCGCTGACCGCCGTAACCTCGGTGGCTGCGATAAGAGGCGTACCGCAGGGGTGCGCGCGCTATGACATAGACCTGCGCCGGTTGGTTCCGGCCGCGCGTATCAGCGTCGGCGCAGCGGGCGCGCTGCTGATTACCTTCAGCGAAGGCAAAGCGGTGCATTCCCGCATTCTCACGGATCCAGGCGGTCTTCAGAACGCCGAAGTCCGACTGGATGGCGCCGGGCTGGACCGCGTCGTGCTCTATCTCGGCGCGCCCGCAAACTCGCTGCGAATTTGCAGCGTGGATTTCGCCGACAGGAAGGCCGAGGAGGCCGAATGGTCCGGTGTGCCCTTCATCGTCCGCAACCTCCAGATGCCCTTTCGGCGCATTGATCCGGCATTGAGCAACCTCGCCGACGAACGAAACCGCGCCGAACCGCGCCTCATCGATCCCGAAACGTTCGAACCGAACCGTTTCGAAGAGGTGTCGGGCTATGCCAACGCCGTCGCACAAGCGGCCCATGACTGGCCCGGCACGTTGGCGACCGTCCGCACCCGGTCCGACCCGCAGGAGGATCATGTCGAGGTGTCCGCCTGGCCGTTTCTGATGTCTCTGTCCACGGATGCCGGCTGGCGCCGGATGCTGGCGCTCGGGCATCTCGACAAGGACGGCCTTGTCGAGGGCAACCGCTACGATTACCGCATCACCGCGGAGTTTCGTCGCGCCGATATCGACGAGACGATCTACAGCTTTCATACCGTGCCCACGGGTTTGAAAGTTCCCGGCGCGTTTGCGTTGGATGACCTGGAATGCAGCCTGCTCGGCCGCGGTGAGGTGGTCTGGCGAAGCGATGCACCGGGCGGCGCGGTCGAGCCCGGGCGGCGCGGGCTGCGCTTCCGTCCCCTGATCCCGCACCTGCCGACATTGCGTATGACCTTGCCTGTCCCCGCAGACCGGATCGCACTCGAATTCGCGCCCGGCGAGATGCAGAATGTCGAGATCATCACCGACTCAGACGCGGCGGACGCGGCGGGCCAGCCGCGCACCAAGCGGCAGAACCTCGGCGCAAGTCGTCGTATCGATCTGGAGTTCGACTTCCCGATCGACAGTTTCATGCTCACCGGTTCAGCGGTGCTCTATGCGGTGCGCCTGCCCCGCTACGCCAAGGGCATCGATCCCGAAGAGGCCGTGCTGCGATCCTCCACGCTCAGCGGCATCCGGTTCGAGGCAGGCACGCCCACTGCCGCGCCATCCGCCTTGGGCACGGTGAACCTGCAGACCGCGCCGGTGGTGACCGATACCAATCTCGGGTCACGGGATGCACCGCAAGACCTCGGCTTTCGACTGCATTGGCCGGCGCCGCCGCCCGCGGGCGGAATTGAAGCACTCTGGCCGGCGGACCTTGCGGCCGCACCGCCGACGGAGGCGCTGTTTTACTGGATCGAACGGCGCGAGTTGGGTGGTGCCGACTGGAAGCGGCTATCGGATGATGAGGGGCCGATCCGCTTCTTCCGTTCCAGCGGCGTCCAGACCGATCCGCCCCAGGTGCATTGGGGCGCCGATCTGCTGGCTCTTTTCCCCGCCAGCTCCGCCCCCGTGCCCCCTGTCGATCCCTTGGTGAGTGCCTCGGACGTGCTGACCGCCCCGCAGCAGCCCGGACCCGCGCCCGGAACGCTCTTCCAATACAGGGTCCAGAGCGTCGACGTGATCGGTCGGACCTCGAGCCCGCGCACAGGCTCCGTCGTCCGGCTGGAGAAGCGCCGTCCGCCGCCCATGCCGGCCGGGCCGGTCATGGCATCGCCGCTGAACACCGAACAGGAAGCGCGCGGCGTGACCGTGCGCGTGATCCAGGCCGGGGAGCCGGGCCTGAGCGACGGCGACCTGGTCCTGCTTGGCCCGTCCTCCAATATCGTCGTGATCGAATGGGGCTGGCACGACAATCAAAGGTCGGAGGATCCGTGGGTCACGGAATTCAGGATTTACTGGGAACCGAAACCCTTCGACCTGGTGAACGGCAACATCACCGGTCCGCATGCGATGTCAGGCGGCCAGATTCTGGTGCCCGTGCAATTCGATCGTTCCGTTCCTGTCGATTTCATGAAGAACCGGCGATTGCGCATGGGCGATACGACCTACAAGGTCGTGTCGCATCCGGCGGGCAGCACCGTGACCATGCGGTTGAACCCGTCTCCGACGCGGCCCGGTGCGCGTCCGCAACCCGGACCGTTCCGCTTTCGCCCCATGCTGGACGGCAGTGAATTGCGCCCCAGCCGGTGGCAAGAGCGCGTGGCCATCGTGCCGCTGACCGCGGAAACACGCTACCGACACGTGATCCGCGATCGGCTGACCTTCAGCGAGGCCAACCCGATCCAGCGCATCTGGGCGGGCGTGACGGCGGCGGACAACCAGTCCTACATTCCCGATGAACGCATCTCCGGGCCCCTGTCGGGCCGCTCGGGAAACGAATCGAGCGTGGCCGCGGTTTCCGCGGATGCGCGCCGCTATGGGCGCCCGGCCTTCACGCCGCCGCCTTTGTTGCCGGCGGCACCGGTCATCCTGACCTCGGAGCCGATCCGCGGCGAGGTGGCGCATGTGCTGGACCTCGCGGCCGATATCGCGGCGGGCGCCATCACCCCGGGCGATCTGGTTGTGGTCGAACGGCTGAACCTCGTCGAGATCACGGCCCGGCTTACAGCCACCGCCACGGGCGCGACGCTCAGCGCGCCGGACGGGTCCGCGCGCGCATACACGCCCGCCGCCCCCGCCGATCAGGCGGAGTTGACGGGCCAGCTGGCCAAGGGCCCGCCCGGACGGGTGGCCGGCAAGTTCCTGCGAGACATTCTCGGCCAGTTCGAAACCGACTTCGATACCCTTTGGGAGCGGACGACGCCACAGCCGGTGCCGTTCGGCGCGCTCAACATCACCCTGCCGTCGGATGCCGCGCGCTATGTCTTCCGGGTGCGGCGCGCCGATGCGACCGGGCGGGTGTCTGCGCGCGGGGCTGTCACCGATCACATCTATCGCGTGCCCGACCTGCGTCCCCCGTCGACGCCGGAGATCCGGTTCGTCGCATCGGCAGGAGCCATGGCGCAGACCAGGGCACGACTCACGGATCGCTTCGACATCGACGCTGTCGCCTTTTTCGTCCTGGCAACGCCTGTGGGGGCCGATTTCGGTCCTGCCACCCGCACACCGCCTCAAGTGCTCCGGGTGCCCAACCTTCAAGGCCAATACCCGGATGCCGGTATCAGGCTGCGTCTGGCCACAGGCCGGATTCTGAACCCGATAAAGGCCACGCGGGCCCAATCCGTCACCGACGGCCCCGAGCGGGAATTCTCTGCTGACCTCCCCGTTGGTCTCGACGCGCAGGGCGCCGTCTGGGCGGTGGCCCTCAACCGCGACGGAGCCCCGTCGCGCCCGGGCGGGCCCGTCCTCGTTCTGGGCGATCCCGCACCGCTGAGCGTGCCGACGCTTGTCGTGACCGCGAATGGCGCCGAAGACCTGCTGAGCTGGTCCGATGCTCCCGCGGCCACGGAGATCGCCTTCGAACGCTCCACCGATGCGGGGGCGACATGGACAAGGGTCACGGGCTGGCGCCGCCCGGGCGCCGGGACGTTGAGTGTCGATGCCGGCGGGGGCGGCGCCCGGACCTACCGCATCGTATTGCGCAGCGCACGCACGACCGCGGACGGCACAGCCGTGAGCCCGAGCTAGGGAAAGGACAGACGATGCCCACATTCATCTCGCCCTTTGCCGACCCTACGCGATGGAACTTCGCGCGCGCGCCATCGGTCACGATGCCGGTCGGCACGCGCTATGCCGGCCATGTCATGCCCGTGGTCCGCGCCACGGCAGCCGCCGCGGAGGCCCTCGTCTGTCCGACCCGCGCCATGTTGCGGATAACGGATGTGACAGGCCCGCCCGCCCTGCGCTTTGCGGAATTGGAACCGATGGCCTTCGGCGCACCGGCTGTGGCGCGCCGGCTGACCGGCGGTATCCCGACCCTGTACCTGATCCTCGACGGTGCCCCCACCCTTACCCCGGGCACAGGAGACCCGCTATCGGCTGGCGACGCGCTGCTGACGGCGACGGCCGTGTCCTTCGGTCTGTTCGATCAGGGTCGGGCGGAACTTGACACGGCCGCGGCGTTGCAAAACCTCGTCGATGCGATGACGGCCGCAGGCGATACCGCAGCGCCGACGGCCGGCACCTCTGCGGTCGCGGACCTGATCACTGCCATCGCAGGCGACATCACCCCGTCCCCGATGCTGGTGCTGGACACGGCAGGCCGTCGCGTCCGCGCAGGAAGCTTCCGCATCAACCGAACCGGCGGAGCGGCGGCCATCGACCTGAGCCTCGATCCGGCCGATGACGGTGATCTGCAACAGGCGCTGAGCCGGGCGCGCGCTGGCGATCCGACCCTGCCGGCCGATCTGACGGGGCTGGGTGCCGGTGCGAGCATCGAGCAGATCGCACCGGTGCCCGGCGCGGCGCAATGGGCGGCATTCGCAAACCCTGCGCGCACCGGTGCGGCACCGTTCGACATGGGCTCCAACCGCCATTTCACGACTACCGACCTTCATGACTGGTTTCCCGCGCAAGACGCCGTTCCCACGGGTGCTGCGGCCTCTCCTCTCCAGCGTTTCACCAAGGGCAACCGGATCACCACGTTCCTGAACGGCCCGCCCTATTTCGACGACCTTTTCGCGGCATTGCACGCGGCGGATGCTGCAGGTGGCGGGGTGCACCTGGCGGGGTACTCCATGTATCCCGGCGCGCCGCTGATCAAGCGCCGCTGGAACGACGATCTCGGGACGGACCTGTCGATCTCGGCCGCGGACAACCGGGCAGGCGCGGGTGACGTGCCCGTGACGCTCGAACAGGCCAATGCGCGGATCTCGAGCGCGGGCCAGGGGGGGCGCTTCCTGCCGCTGCGGTTCATCAATTCCGACGATCTCTCGGCGGTGACGGCGGTCGAGATCCTGGTCGTCCACGTGCTTGGCATGACATTGATGATCCTCAACATCTTCGGGGTCCGGTTTGCGCGCATGAACACGGCGGGGATCATCGTGCTGATGGCCGTGATCCTGACCAATGCGATCATCATCTCCATCCTCACGGCGAACGGCGCCGCGGCGCTGGAACCGAGCAAGGATGCGGTCGACCGTCTGGACGGCCAGGGCGGCGTCTCGGAGGCGCGCCTGGACGGCCTGCCCGTCAGCAAGGATGACAACCCGCTGGTCGACGGGTTCGACGGGGCACTGAACAGTCTTGTCTTCGGCGCGGTCTTCGGCGCGCTCGAGCGGTTCGGCGCGTTTCACCAGAAGATCGCGATCGTGAAGACACCGGCTGATGTGATCGCCTATTGCGGCGGGATCGATCTGAACCCTGACCGCATCGACGACGAACGCCACCTCGCGGCCTCACCTTATCAGGACACCCAGATCCGCATCGACGGTCCCGCCGTGCGCGACATCGCTCTCACCTTCGAGCAGCGCTGGACCCGCGAGGCCGGCGCGGCCTCCCCCGCCATCGCCACCCCTGCCCTTGCCGACCTGCCGACCTCGGGCACCATGATCGCGCAGGTGGCGCGCACCTATCCGCAGGCCCGCGCTGCGGCGCGCGGCCTCGATTTCGCGCCACAGGGCGACGCGACGCTGGTGCGGGGGGTGCTCGCCGCCATCGCCGCCGCGCGCGAATACATCTTCATCGAAGACCAATACATGACGCCCCCACCCGTGTATCGCGCGGCAATGGTTCAGAAGGTCGCCAATCGCGAGATCAAGTCGATGATCATCTGCGTGCCGAACGTAACGGACCAGCCGTTCGGCGAGGAAAAGCGCAACGCGTTCATCGCCGATCTGATCGCGGCCGATGCCGGAGCGGGCATCGTGAAGGTCGGCTATCCCCGTCAGCAAATCGTCATGCCCAGCGCCGAAACCGGGGCGATGCAGGGAAAGCTGCGCCTCACGAAAGACGTGGATGTCGGCGACACAGAGATCTTCGTGACCCCGCAGACACGGGTGCCCGCGACGCCGTTCTGGCTGTCCGTCGGTGGCGAGATCATGCGCGCCTATGACGATGTCGCGGTACCTTTGCCGGACCCCGGGGATGTGAACGGCGCAAAGGGATTACAGGTCGACCGCGGAGCCGATACCCGGATCACGGCCGGACCGCCCACACCTGCCGGGGCATCGCCGAGAAAGCACAAGGAGGGGGATGCCGCATCCATCGTGAACCTGGCCGGGATCTACGTTCATTCCAAGCTGATGATCATCGACGACGTGTATCTCAACATCGGCTCGGCCAACGTGAACCGCCGGGGGTACTTCCACGATGCGGAATGCAACGTGCTGACCCTGCCCGAAGCCTTGCGATCCGATCCGCGCAACACGGTCGCCAAGTTCCGCACCCAGCTCTGGGCCGAAATGCTCGATCTGCCCTACCCGATGAGCGAACCCATCCTGCGCGACCCGGTCGCATCTTCTGCGCTATTCGACCGCAACCAGTTCCTTGGCAACAGGTTCGTGCCGCTCGAGGCGATGCCACACCATCTGGTTTTCGGCGCGGTCACCGGGGACAGCGTCGCGGGCGCGTTACTGACCTCGGTCACCGGTCTGGGCGTGTTCACGCTCGGGACGCTGGAACGTGAAGCGTTCTTCGACGCCGTGGTCGATCCGACAACCGATCTGGAAGACAGGGTGTAAAGGGGGTGCACGGCCATGGCCATGAAGCTGAGTGAACTCCTCTCGCTCCCCGGGGCTGCGGATTTCCTGGAAGGGTGGCCGCCGCGCATCCAACCCAATGCCGGATTGGAAGCGACGTCGGATGCCGATTACCTCAGCTGGCTTGCCTTCCTCGACATGGCGGTATCGGTCGAGGATGTCCGTTTCGGCGCCGATGCGAATGGCGTCGGGGTCGAGGCGACGCTGACCGCCAACATGGAGCAAGGCGCGTTTTCCGACGGTTTTCCCTTTGCGATCTTCACCCTGTCGGATGTGCAGTTCCGCATCCTCAACATCTCCAGCTCACAGCCGGTCAGGCTGATTGCCCGGCTGACGGATGCCGGGCCGGAAGTCTTGCTGGAGGGTCTGCCCGTCGAGATCGGTCTGCCCGAGGGATTGGTGATCCCCCCGGACCCGGAAGAGGGCACCAGCGACGTTGCCGAAATCGAGAAGAAATCCGGAAAGTTTATATCCGGCTCGGCGAAACCCGACGACCAGGAAATCATCATTCGGCGGTCCGGGCGCACGACCATCCGCACCCATATCCGGCTGCACATGGATGCGGCGGGCGATTTCACGATGCGCTTCGCCGTGCCGGTCAATTTCTCCAAATGCAAGCTTTCGGGTATCCCCTGCCTTGCGGTTCACGGGTTCACGCTGATCCCGTCACCCACCCGCGCCACCGACGAGCTGGGCTGGATACACCATGGCCTGGAGCCTTGGGACGCGGATGCCAACCCGATACAGGGGCAGTTCGCGGTTCGCGCGCTCGAGATCGACCCGATGGCCGAACCGATCCGGGATGCGGCCAGGGCGCTGACCGATACGAACGACACCGATCCCACGGCGGTGTTGGTGATCGAAGACCTCGTCGTGCCGTTCTATTCCCTTTGGGTCCTGCCGATCCCCCGGCATATCACCATCGGCGTGCGGCGACGGAACGTGGACCCCTTCGACATCGAGGAAGTCTTCGATTTCAACAAGGCACCGGTCAAGGGACAGATTTCGAGCGATCCCAACCTTCAGCTCATACTCGAATCCTTCTTTTTCCGATCCATGCCCATCGAAGAGCTGGATCGTGACCTCGGCCTGACCTTCAAGGCCGGGTTGGTCATCGGCTCGAGCGCGGCGCCGGGCGAAAGCGGCGAAACCATCGACCACAACACGATCCTGTTGGAGCTGGGCGAAAATTACACCGTGCGCGCAGGCTACAAGCGCGAGTTTTCCGCAGGCGGTCTGCCCGAGGCGGGCACGGGCGGCGCGCGCACGATCAACGACTTGCTGCACTGGGAAATCGCCAATACCGAACTGGACGTGATGGCGCTTCGGGCAGGCTATGCCATCGGCAAGGCCGTCTCCGATGGCGCGGGTTTTGCCGATTGTTTCGAACTCACCATCGATTTGTGGGTGACCATCGCCAATACCGATGCGGGCGTCGTACAGATCCGGGGCCTTTCGGGCAACGAGACCACCTTCGCCGTCACCGATCTGGGATGGAAACAAGGCAGCTTGAGCCTGAAGACACTCGCCTTTCCGGACGGGGTCATGATCGTGATTGCCAGAGTGGCCTACGTGATCCTGGAGGAACTGGGCCTCGCCGTGGAGAACGGCGCCACCTATTTCACGATCACGGGCGGGCTGGGCTTCGAATTGCCTTCCGGTTTCAAAGGCTCGGCATCGGTCAAACGCCTTCGCTTCAATATCGCGGGAAATCCCGACGCGCCCACACCATTGCTGGACGGTGCCTTCGCACGTTTCGAGGCGCCACAGGTCAAGATCGAGTTTGGCGGTTACTACACCAAGAAGACCGTCGATCAGAACGAGATCGAGGAATTCGCGATGTCGGGCAAGGTCGCCGTCGATCTCGGCGCCGACAATTTCTCCATCGGGCTCGACATGATCCTCGGCAAGGTGCGTGGCCCGGTCGACGACTTCAATTACCAGCTGTTCTTTCTTTTCGCGCGCGCCTCCATTCCGGCCGCGGCCTTTGAATTTCGCGGGGCGCGTTTGCTGTTTGCAAACAACATGCAGCCGAAGCTGGACGAGCAGAAGCCGGGGCAGCTTCGATATTACACCTGGTACAAATCGTCTCTCGATACCCTCTCCGTTCCGGCTGAGAGGCGGCTTGCGAAATGGCAGGCGCAGAACGATGCCTGGGCATTCGGCGTCGGTCTCAACGCCTCCATCGCGAGCTTGGGCAAGATCCTCGAACTGGGCGTGTTCGTCATGGGGCTCGATGGGCCAGAGGAAGGCGGATTGCTCATCGTCGGCGAGGCCTTTCTGGCCTCGAACCCGAAGCCCGTCGCCTTCCTTGCCATCGAGTGGGACGGCAAGGAGGGCCGCTTCTCGATGCTGCTGGGCATCGATCTGTCCATCGCTCATTTCGTCGACGGCGCGCCGGATTGGTTGGGCAGCCTGATCACGATCACGGGCTCGCTGTTCATCTCGAATGATCCGGGCACGGTTGCGATCGGACGGATCGCCGATCAGCGCAGCTGGTTCCGGCTGGTGTGGAACATCGACTTCCTGCTCGGAAAGACCTTCTTCGAGATCGGCTTCTGTTTCGAATGGAGCGAAGGCCCGGACGGAGCCACGGGTTTCGGCCTGATCGTTCGTGCGGCTGGCGGCATGAACGCGGGCATCATCCGGCTGGAATACAATCTCGGCTTCGGCCTTGTCGTTGCCAGCTTCAACACCGGGTCGTCCGCATTCGCGGTCGCGGTCTGGATCGAGGGTGGCCTGCGCTTCGTGCTGTTCGGTTTCATCCGGTTCGGAATTTCCGCCAAGATCGAATTTCGCGTCGTCGGGCCGGACCCGTCACGCGGGGAGCTGACATTCACGATCAAGCTCGAAACGCCCTGGTTTCTGCCCGATATCACCTGGACTTTCGAAAAGGAGTTCGGAGAACTGGAGCCGGAGCGCCTGTCGGTCGCGACCGGCGCGTTGCGGTCCGGAGGCGCACGCCAGGCGGTGACGAATGTCCCCCTTACCCTGTTTGTCACACGGCTCGATGCGAATTGGGACGGAACGGGCGCCGCGCCTGTCCATTCGATCGAAAGCCTGCGGGGGTTCGTACCACAGGAGGCACAGCGGCTGACGGCCTTCGCCAATGCCGACATCGACCTGCTGCCGACGGACGCGACCGTGTCCGTCGATTTCACCGTGGCGATCGATGACGGGCTGGGCATCGGCGGCGCCGGGGCCGATCAGGGCAAGCAGAAGGCCGGCGACCTCGACCTTCGGTACCGGCTGGTGGGCGTCGAGGTCCGGCGGCGCGCGCGCTTTGGCGCCGATCGCAGCTGGAAGACGATCGCCGAGCGGGTCGCACTCGAAGCCGATTTCTCCGATCCGTCAGGCGCTACGCTATCGGGCGAGATTGGGCCGCAGGCCATCACCATGATGTGGGACACCGACGTTCGCATCTCGAGCGAAACCGCCGCAAAACGCCTGCTTCTGAACAGCGAAGCACCGTTCGAGTACAACACGCAAAACCCCGAAGCGGATGACGAGGTCGTCGAGGGCAATCCGAACTGGCCGTGCTGCGGAGGCCAGACGAAGCGCCGGCAGCGTCGGCGGCATATCATCACCTTCACCGACGAAGTGACCGGAGACGAGTTGCGGACCCCGCCCGCCGGTGCTCGCCTGTTTTCCGACAGCATGAGCCCGCTGCGCCTGCCGCTGCCGACGACCGCCCGTCCGCCCCTCGGGATTTCGGGCGCGCCGGCCTCGATGCAGGTGGCTGCGGTCACCCTGCGGCATTCGGCACGAGTCTTCACCGCCGAATTCGACGCGCCCGCCATCGTCTTCGTCATGCGCTTTGCCTGGATCGGCGCGGATGCGGAACTGGAACTGATCGCGGAAGACGCCCAAGGCGACACGGTCGGCACCGAACGCATGAAACTCAGGCAGACGGGCGCGCTGCAATCGATCACGCTCGCGGCCACCGGTCCCATGCGGCGCGTAGTCGGCCGCGTGATTCTGGGACAGAGACAGAACGCGCCCAACCTCACCTTCGGCAACTTCGATCTGCCCAGCGATTTCTTTGCCGCCGCCCTGGAAATCGAACGGCAGGTCTACATCGCGGTGCGCGACTGGATCGACGACGCAACCGAAGACGCCTGCAACGAAGGCTCCGACGCATTCCGCCGCCAGTATGAAGGCAAGGGCAAGTTCTTCTGGTTGCCGAACCACGACTACGAAGTCGCGGTGAAAACGCAGGTTTCTGTCGATCATCCGCAGGTCGACGAAGAGCTGACCGATATCACGGAACACCTGATGTTTGCCACAAAGGGGTGGCCGGGCCTGAACGCGAGCGAAGAGGTCGGCGACGAGGTCCGGCCCTACGTCGCCAGCAGCTATAACGGCGGGCGCGGGACGTTGTACCGCGAAGAACCCGTCGCCATCGCGATGACCGAAGAACTCGCGATTGCCGTACCGCTGGCCCATCGCCCGGCAGGTTCGACGGCAGAAGAAACCCAGCTGTTCGCCATGCGTCTGGTGGCAGAGCCGCAGGCGGCGCTTATCTCGGACACGCCAGGCACCGCCACTTCCGGCGATTGGATCGTCGCCCATCGCACATTCGTCGCGGTGGTCGCACAATTGCCCTATGCCTACGGTGTCGGACGCGCGGAAACCGCCGCCGTGAACATGATCTCCACCAATCCGCTGCGGGAACGACTTGCCGGGCTGACCCAGCGGCCCGAGGTCGATTGCGGCCTTGCCGATCCGCGGGATGTCATCGGATCGGCGCTTCTTGCCTATCCGGAAGGCGCCGCCGATCCCGAAGACCCCGCGCGCAAGCTCTGGCCCACCAATACACCCTTCCGCGCCGTGGTCCGTCCCGACGGAGCACCTTTCGTGCACCGCGCGGCATTTCAGCCCGCCGATGCCACCGCCTTCGCATACCGCACGGACGGCAATACCGCCGGCACATCCTGGACTGTCTCCGACGGTCTTCTGGCGCCCGTCGGCACGCCCGCCTTGCAACATGCGCTCTTCGGTGAGCCCGACTGGCTTCACGCTTCGGTCACCGCGACGCTTCGCCGGGGCACGGGCCGGGTCGGCGTGGGCCTGGCCTGCCCCGCCACCGGGATCGGCGACGGGATCTTCGTCTTTGTCGACGCGAGCCACTCCCCGGACCGTCTGGTCATTGCCCGCCGCAATGCTGCGGGCGGATATTCGGAGTTGAACGGCGCCACGTTGCAAGAGGCAGCGGGCGACGATGTCCTCGTGATCACGTCGTTCGACGACAAGGTCCGCGCTCAGGTCGGCGATGTGGTGGTGGACGCGGATCGCGGCGAGCTGCGCGAAGGCCGGTTCTGCCTGTCCGCGGAAGGCTCCGGGGGCTTCCTGTCGCTGTCGGTGCGCGGGCTCGCGCTCTACGATTTCGACTTCCAGCCCAGCCGCTACATGGGCTTCGCCGAACATGTCGCAAGCTGGGGAGGCGCCGTCGATCGGCTGACGCCGAACCTCATGGGTACCGGCACGACGACGACCACGGTCTCCGCCCTCTGTGCCGCGACGCGCGCGGCGATATCCACGGCAATGGACCCGGCCGCACCGGCCCTCGATCGTGCGGCCATGTTCGAGCAATGGACCACGGAGTTGGGTCTGCCCTTGCGGACCGACCCCGAGCGGCTTGAAATCTCGGCCTTCGACGAGTCGGGAACGACCCGGGCCCTTCTACTGGAAAGCCCCGAACGTCTCGATTTCACGGAAGAGGTCACCCTGCAACTCACGCGGATCGAGTTCCGCCGCCGCGCGATCACACCCGGGCTTTCGCTGATCGATCCGCCGGTGATCGATAGGATCATCGACCGGTTTTCGCGTGTTGAGGCGCCGCCGATGCGCACACCGCCGCGACCGTTCCCGCCTCTCGAGCGGTTTGAGACGAGCCTAGGCACGCGGTTGACGACGACTGCTGAAATCGCCGCCGGGGCGACGGTCACGGCGCGCATTCTCGCGACCGAAACGGCCAATGGTCAGTTGCTGATCGCCCTCGGCGATGACAAGGCCACCTCGGAGACCCGGCGCATCGCGGTCCCGCAGGAACTGCGCGGGACCGAGCTGCGCGTCGGCGACCGGATCGACCTGACCGCGGACTTGGATCGCGTGCTGGAACACTGGCGCCTCGAAGTGGTGGAAACCGGCGTCGACGTTGTCGTCCTGCAGAATGCCGAAGCGACCTGCGCGATCGTAATCCCTGTCTCAGGTGCCAACGCCGTGGCCCTCGACGCCGGGCAGTACCGGATCGATGCCGGGATCGCCCGCGCCCGCTGGGCCACGACCTCCGGCGCGGATGACGCCAATACCTACGAAAAGAACGCCAGCCTGATCTTGCGGATTTGAGGGCATGCGTCCGATCTCAGCCGGACAGTGGTGCGACGCGCAGGAAAGGCACGCCGCGGCAGCCGGGGTCGAGCACGGTCGCGGACCTGACGCGCGACATCGCATCAGCTGCGGCATAGGCCTGGCCAAGCAAGAGCGATCCGGTCAGCGGCGGCATCGCGGCTTCGACGGGAACGGCGCCCGAGCCGTTCACATCGTCCGCTATCGACACATCGAGCAACGCTTCGTCCGGACGCGGTTCCGCGCCAAGGCATATCGCAACAGCGCCCGCCATGGGCGAAATGCCCGGATAGATGGTGCGCTGTGCGGCAGCGAGGGGCGGCGGTGCATCGGCCGCGGCAATCGCAAGGCCGACATCGGCCCGGTCGTCTTCGATCAGCCGCACCGCAAGCGAGATCGCTCGCATCCATGCCCCGGCCCCGGCGGCGATCGAGAACGCGCAGGATTTGGACTGAACGGCTGCCGCAATGGCCGCGGAGACGGCAGAGGGCAGCGTCGCGGGAAACCGCAAAGGGTCGAGGCTTTTCCATCCACCCTGGATTTGCCGTTCGATAAAGGTCCATTCCGGGCCGGATTGCGGCTGTTCCACCGCCACCACGAGTGCCAGCCGTTCAGGGTCGGTCACTTGCCCGCCGAGCGCCGCTTGCGCGGCCGCCAAACCCAGGACAGCCGCGTAGGATTGTCGTGACGCATGGCGCAGACCTGATGCCTTGATGTCCTGCGCGCGCGGCTCGGCGCAATCCGGCCGCGGTGTCAGTACGGACAGGCGCGCAACATGGCCGGTCATCGACGGCCCCCGACCAGCACCGCGGCGTTCGCACCGCCGAAGCCGAGCGCGGTCGCCAGTACCGGATGATGCCGCGGCAAGGTGCGCGCTTGCCCACGCACGACGTCGAGGCCCGCGACATCGCCGGGAACATTCGCGGGCCAGGTCGGCGGCAGCGATCGCCGTCGCCAGGCCTCTGCCGCGACGGCGAGGTTCAAAAGCCCCGCAGCGCCCATGCAATGCCCGACATGCCCCTTGATGGAGGTCGCGGGCGGCGCGCCCTTCGGCCAGATACGCGCGCAGACCTTGGCTTCGGTCGCGTCGTTCGCCACGGTCCCGGTGCCGTGCAAGACAAGGCCTCCGACATCCTCTGCGGTCACGTCCGCCCGCGCGAGCGCATCGCGAATGGCCGCCTCGAGCCCCCTGCCCTCGGCATCCGGCGCGGTCGGGTGACCGGCATCGCAGGCGACGCCCAATCCCAAGATGCGTGGGAGACCGTTTTCGCCTTCTGTGTCGAGCCGGATCGCGACCGCACCCTCCCCGATCAAGAGACCGTCGCGGTCATCCGAAAAGGGTCTGCAGCCATCGGCGCCGATGGCGCCCGCCCGGCGAAACCCGGCAATGCCCATTTGCGCCAACGCATCGGCAGCCGCTACGATACGTGGCCCGGGCGCCGTTTCAAGCAAGGCCAGGAAGGCCGCGTAAAGGCCCGAGGCGCAAGCGGCATAGGACGTCTCCGCGGGCCACAACCCGGGCAGATGCTGCACAACATCCATGATCGGCTCCGCAAGCAACGCGGGCGCTTCCCTGCCGATGGAGGGATGGGCGGGATCCGCGGCCGCGCGGTAGACCGCCTCGATCACATCCGTTTCGCTGTGGTTCGTCGCGAGGTGGACAGGGATCTCGTGGCGCGTAGCCGCATCGAGGGAGACCAGCACCCGTCGCAGCAACCGACCCGCCGGCCCCACGACACCGGCGTCTTTCGGCACGAGCGAAAGGTCTCTCGCCAGACCGGGCACCGCCGCCACGTGCACATCCTCCGACTGCGTCAGCCCGACCGCGTCAGCCCGCGTGATCGGCCGCGCATCGTCTTGCAGGACATCCCACAAGGCATCCATGCCCGTGCCCGCCGCCGTCTCGACGGCGATCGCGGTTATGACGGGTTGGCGCGTCACCGATCCAGCCTGACCGCCGCCCCACGCATGCGCGCAAGCTTCTGGTCGCCTGCCATGACACTGGCCTTGAAGCCCGTCATGCGTGGACCGTGAGACGTGTAGTGGACTTCCGTGATGAGATCGGTGTTCGGCCGTCCGGGCGCGTGGAACCGCGCATCAACAGACGCCATGCGCCAGTCCGCTCCATTGCCGCCGCCCTGCGACAACAACCCGAGAAGCATCGCGCTTTGACACATCTGTTCGATGAGCAGCGCCCCTGGCACCAAAGGATTTCCGGGGAAATGGGCTGAGATCAGCGGATCGTCCGCCGCATAGCGCATCCAGGTCACGATACGCGCCCCGGGCTCGACCTCGGTCACACCACGCACGAACAGGAATTCCGGGCCATAGGGCAAGACCACGCCAGGATCGACGGCTTCGGGATCAAGCAAGCTCGGCACGGACGAAATCGGCGAGTTTACGGGCCGTGTTCAAGCCGCGGATTTCGTCTTCGTCCGTTGGCTCGCGGACGCCGAAATCGTCGGCGAGCAACACGAACACGGTCACTGCGCCCAGCGAGTCGACGCCGAGATCGACGAAGATGTCATCGTCCAGTTCTATCCGGGCGGGCTCAAGGTCGGCAGCGTCCGCGATGGCCGCAATGACGCGGGTCTGGATGTCGTCGCTCTCAATCGATTTTTCGAAATCGGGACCGTCTTTCATGGCGAGCTCCATGATTGAAAATAACCGGATCCCGAAGCGTATCAGGCCTTCCGAAATCGATGCCAGGGAAGGCGGTCCAACGGCGGATTCTTACGTTCAGGATTGAAATTTACCCGCTGATTTAGTACAATTTAGCAGTTAATTGATGTTCCGTAAACCGTTCAGTTTTCAAGATTTTCAAAACAATCTAGGGGTCATTATGCAGCCTTCAGGTGATTGGATAACTGCGACCGACGCTCAGTCGAGATATCTGCCATTTCAGGTCGATGATCGCTTCTACCTATACGCTTTCGAGACCCTCAATCTCTTCGAGGTTCCGGAACCCGTCTACGCCTTCGCGCTGGGTCCCGATCATCCGGATGGCGCAAAACACCCCCCCGATTTGACGCTGGCCGGGCCGGTGGGCGATGCGCTCGTGACCCTCGAAGCAGAAATTGACGCGGCATTGTCCGAACCCGATGAGGCCCCGCGCGACGGGCTGGGATCGGTCGCCCTGCACGTGGCACATGATTGCAACCTGCGCTGCCCTTACTGCTTTGCCCAACAAGGGCATTATGGCGGCCCGCGCGAGATGATGACGCCGGAAACAGCGGCGAAAGCGGTCGATTGGCTGATGGGGGAAAGCGGCTCGCGGCCCAGCGTGCGCGTCAAATTCTTCGGCGGCGAGCCGATGATGAATATGAAGACCATGCGGTCGACGGTGGCCCATGCGCATGCGCGGTCGGATGAAACCGGTCAGCGGATCGGCTTCCACGTCACCACCAACGGCACCTTTCTCGGCGAGCGCGAAATCGATTTTCTGGAAGACAACGGTGTCGGCGTTCAGGTGTCCATCGATGGCAGCCCCGAAGAGCATGACAAGCTGCGTGTTTTCGAAAACGGCGCCGGCTCCTACAGCGTGGTGCAACGTGGCCTGCGGCGGTTGAATGCCCGCAAGGGCGGTACAATCGTCCGGGGCACGATCAGCGCGGACGTCCCGCAGGTCGAGGCCTCGGTCTGGTCCCTGATCGACGATGAAGAGGTCACCGACGTCGCGATGGAGCCCGCCCTGACCACGCCCACGGGCGAACACATGACAACCGAGACGGCCGATCGGATCATCGCACAATGGTCCAGCGTCGCGGATGAGTTCGTGGCCAGAGTACGGCGCGGCAAGAAGCCACCCGTTGGCAACATCCTGAAGTATCTCAAGAAAATCCACAAACGCCAGCGCACGCGTTACGGCTGCGGGGCGGGTTTGGCCTACATGGCCGTCGACCCGTCCGGAGACGTCTGGCCCTGCCACAGGTTCGTCGGCGAGGACGGCTGGAAAATGGGCAACATCCAGTCGCCGGGCGTGGACGAGGACATTCGCGACCGGTTTGCAGGAAACACGGTCGATCAGCGCGAACCCTGCGCCTCCTGCTGGGCACGGTATACCTGCGGCGGGAAATGCGCCCACGAGGCGCTGCAGGCCACCGGTGAAATCTCCGACCCCGATCCCTTGCGCTGCCGGATAGAGCGCGGACTCACGGCCATCTGTGTCGCCACTTACGCGCAGCTTGGGCCCGACCTTGTCGCGCGCCTGTTCGACCCCGACAACGCGCCGCGGGTCTCGCGGGGCGCCCAGGCCGCTGCCGAAGCGGCGGTGCCGGGCGAATGACGACGCTCGCGGATCTCCGCACGCCGCGGGAGGCTGTGCTCGCCGGGACGACCGCCCTCGGCGCCCTTCAACGAGGCGAGGGAAACTGGAGCGATTTCAAGGTGTTCAACGTTCCAGGGATCGAGTGGATCACGGGTTTCGTGCTGCTCTCCCTCGCGCGGCAGAATTCGGCACCCGGATGGAACGCGAAAGGCCTGCCCCGGGCGCGCTCTTTTCTGCACAATAGTCAGCGGGGCAACGGAGGCTGGGGCTACCATCCGACGGCACCTGCCGATGCCGATTCCACCGCGACCTGTCTGCGCGCCCTGCTCGCCACGGGCCCCGCGGACGTAGCCACCGACAAGGCCGCCGATCTGTTGGAAAGCTGGATCGAGGCGGACGGTGTCGCGACCTACCCATCCGGTACGCGCGGCATTCCGACCGGGTCGGGATATGCCAAGCCAAGCGATTGCGTGACGGCGAACGTGGTGCTTGCGCTGCACGCCGCGGGCCGGGAGACCGGCGCGCTGGTCGCCACCCTGCTGCGCCGAGGCGGCGGCACCGAAGGCTGGTCGAGTTACTGGTGGGAAGGCCATACCTATCTGCAGGCCATCGCTGTCCAAGCGCTTGCGACGGCCGCGCCGGATAATCCCGCAGCCCGCGAGATGATCCACCGCACGGCGCGGCGCATAGAGGAAGAACAACGCCCGAACGGCGCGTGGTGCATCAAGGATTCCAACGGCAACAGCCGCGACAGCGCTTTCGAGACGGCCATGGCCCTTTGCTGTCTGGCGGCGGCAGGGCTCGACAACGCGGCCAGGCTTGCCGCCCTCGTGTCTTTTCAGGGCGAGAACGGGATTTGGCCGAACGAGGCCGTCATGCGCGTCCCGGCGCTGTCTGCCAAGGCGGCGGCGGCACATCCCCCTTTGGCATCCGGGCAGACAGGTGTCTTCGCGACAGCCGCCGCATTGATGGGGGTGCAAGACATGTCATGACACCCGACCCCGTCATATGGGCGAGCCGCGAATTCGAAGTGGCACGCGCAGGCTTGCCAGCGCATCTGGCGGCACTCCACCGTTTGCACCGGCGTCGCGAACGCCACAGATCGGTGGTTACGGAGTTTCCCGGGTGGCTGGCGGATGCGCAAGGCCGACAAGACGATGTCGACGGGATCCGTCTCGTGACGCTGGGCAATCTCTTCGGATCATATGCCTGCCTGATGCAGGACGACGTCATCGACGGCGATGCGGTGACGCCCATGCTGGACGCGCTTGCCTCCATCTACATGCTGCGATGCACCGAGACCTACCGCGGGCTGATGACGGACACTCCCGCCTTCTGGCCGCTCTTTCACCGGTACTGGACGGAATATTATGCAGCTTTGGCCGCCGAAGCCGCCGGCGAGCGGAGCAACGAAATCATCGGGCAGAAGCTGTCTCCGCTCAAGATAAGCGCCGCGGCTCTCTGCCTGCGCTGGGACGCGATGCACCAGCTTCCGACACTCGAAGACATCATCGAAAACTTCCACGTCGTTGTTCAGTTGCTCGACGATCTGGAAGAGCGCAGAACCGTTTCCCCGGCACGCCTGGAACACGGCACGCGCACGGCCCACCAGGTGGAAGAGGCCGCCCGCGTGGCGGGCTTGGAAAAGATGGCCGCCGCGGCGCGTGCCATCGCGCAAGCCATCGTAACGCTGAGTGCCGAACCAGTGCCCTGAGAAAGGAAAACCGCATGCCAGAAGACAAGATGACTGAAGGACACGCGGATACCGCTCATTCGGTGATCGCGGTCAAGCGCTTGCAACCGGTGCCGGCACGTCCGACCGAAGGTCCCCTGCCGGCCTGCGATTGCGACGAGTATTGCAACATCGACATCTGCGGAATTGACGACGTCGAGGCAGAGGCCTGCGGCGTCTATGGCGGATAACCAAGGCATGCATATTGCGATGGAGAATAGGATGAACAATCAAACCGATCAGATATTCGAAATAAAACGCATCCAGCCCGAGGCCAAGGCAGAGCCGGTCAAGGGACCGCTCGCAGCCTGTGATTGCGATGATCATTGCGAAGTCGAAGTCTGCGTCGTTGGCGATGACGTGGATGTCGATGTTTGCGGCGTATATGGCGGCTAATCTTTGCCGATAATTCGAATAATGGAGATATTTGAAAGGGAATTGCTGATGGATATCCCGGAGAAAGAGATTTTCGAAATCAAACGCATCCAACCCGAGTCTCATCCGGCTCCGGTCAAAGGGCCGCTCGCCGCCTGTGATTGCGACGATCACTGCGAAGTTGAAATCTGTGTCGTCGACGATGTGGATATCGAAGCCTGCGGTGTTTACGGCGGCTGAGCATTTTCGCGACACATTGAGAAAGAGGAATAGACCAATGATTGATACTGATCTGCTTGATGGTTTTGTCGAGGCGGTAAACGGTGTTGTCGGTTCCGGCAAGGAACGTGCATCGGTCCGCATTTCCGAACTTGCCAAGAAGGATCCCGGTGAGCCCGCATTTCAGCTGGCATTGGCGATGTTGGCCGGATTTTCGAACGACTTCTACGCCGCGCAGGGAGACGTGGCCCGGCACCTCGATGCGGCTGAAGCCGATCTTTCGGAAAAGCGTGTCGAGATGACGGAAATGAACGATCCGCATCTTCGCTTCGCCGATGCGATGCTGACGGTCTTGCGGATTCAAAGCCAGATGATCGCGATGCGCGACAAGGCGGCCCTGGCCTTGCGCGAGATGCGCCGATCTAGCCAGGCCATCCGTGAGGAAAAGGAGTTCTTCGCGACCCTGTTGGCGATGCTCGAGGCGCTGAACATGATGGGCCTCACCACAACGAGCAAACGCGGCCGCACAGAGCTCGAAAAGCTGATCGACAGCGACGCGATCGGCGATTTCGCCTCCTTCGCGCTGACATATGCCTATCGACAGGACGGAGAACCCGACCGCGCCCAGGAGGTTGCCGAAAGGTTGTCGCGCAAACATCCCCGCAGCGTCGTCGTGCACGAACTCCTGGGGTCGATCGCCGCACAACGTGGCGATCGGGATGCGGCCGTCGAACACTATCGCAACGCGGTCGAAGCTGCGCCCAACTCCATCGGCGCGCTGATCGGGCTGTCCTTTGCCCTCTCGCGGGCAGGCGACAACGATGCGGGCCGTGAAAGCGCCGAAAAAGCCATCGCGCTCGACAAGACGGGTCGATACCATCCCTACACGTCGAACGCGCTATTGCAGAGTACGGCACGGCAATAAGCGCCAGATCGCGGGCGGGATCGGGTCCTGTGAACATCGACGCAGACGCCCGGCACGGGCGCCGGGTCCGGCGGCGCTCACCACTACGCCGCGCCGTCGACAACCCCTATCTGCGCAACGCGGTTCTGGCAGCCGCGATCGTCGTCTCGGGCGCCTGGAAGATGTGGCTGATGCCGGTCAGTGTTCTGGAAGTCGTCGGCGGCTGCGCAATTGGATTGTGCAGTTTCGCTTTTGCCGTCTGGGTCTTATCCCGCTGCAATACCAGTGCTCTGGTCGTGGAATTCAAAAATCTGCGTCGGGGCCTGTGCCGTCTTCCAAGACGCCGATGTGCGGGTCAGGTCCTTCGGGCCGCATTCGAGGAAACCGCGTGGCGCGGAGCGTTGCAGACGGCGATATTGGGCGGAGGTCCTCTGGCCCTACTGGCCACAGCGGGCCTTTTCACCGCGCGTCATGCCCAAATTTACCAACATCGCGTCGCAACGGCGCAAATTGCGGAGTTTGCCTTGTTCGCCTTCACCCTGGGCGCGCTTGTTGCTGCGACGGACGCCCTGCTGCCCGCAGCACTGGCGCATGCGATGCGAAACGTCGCCATCTTCGCAGCCCGGGAAGGTGGAGAAAGGGAACACGGCGACCAAGTGTAGCCCGTCCAAGCCGGCCCTCGGTGCGGGCGACCTGACCTGAGCCCCGTTTCCTCTTACATCTTGAGGTAGAGTCCGCCTCAACGAAGGAGACGGACGGTGCAAAGAGATCACGGCTCAGCGATGAGCAGATCTTCGCGATCCTGAAGCAGCAGGAGAGCGGCGTGGAGACGGCAGATATGTGCCGGCAACGCGGGATCAGTTCGGTGTCTTTCCAAAAGTGGAAGGCCAAGTCCGGGGGGCCGAGGTACCGGACGTCCAACGGCTCACGGCGCTCGAAGACGAGACCGCGAAGCTGAAGATGCCGTTGGCCGAACAGATGCCGGAGAATACCGTGCCGCGAGGCGTTGCATCGAAGAAATGGCGACACCCGCGGCCCGCCGCGATGCCATGGCGCATCCGCGCGAAGCACGTCAGGTGCGCCATCGGTGATGTTTCCCGTCTCAGACGTAAACACGTGCTCGCGCATATGCCCCGGTGTTCAGTCCCCGCATCGGGTCCGCAAGCGGCATCCGCACATTCTGCTTGAGCGGAGGAGCGGAGCCCCTGTCTACTCGATGCGGGCTGCAAATCGCCTGCCGGACAAAGGGCAAGCCGAAGGACCGTCTCGGCTCCAACGCGCAGAGGCGCCAACCGCGACAAGGGTGGAATTCCGGATGCGCGGTCTGGCGGACGCTGCAGCTTGCCGCGCGAACGAAACGCCGCTTAGAATGCGGCATGCTCCATGGGTGGTGGTGCTTCATTCCGGAGCGACCTTCGAAGGTTGCAGATCATGACGTCGGCCCGGCAATCAGCACAAAGCGTTTCGGCCCAGGCCGCTCTCGAGGAATTCAAGCGCCTGCAGAAGACGCTGCCGAAGCAGTTCCAAAGGATATTTCCAGACCCGTCAGCCCCCCGTACCGTCTTGGTCATTCCCAGCCTCACGCTCGATCAGGATGTCATGGCGCGCATAACCGGGGCGACGCATTACGAAGAACGTATGCTGTGCCTCCTCCTGCTCTTGCGCATGCCCCATACGCGAATCGTTTTCGTCACCAGCCAGCCGCTTCCTTCGTCGATCATCGACTACTACCTGCAGCTTCTGCCCGGCGTGCCTCGCGAACACGCGCTGAAGCGCCTGACCCTGCTGTCCTGCCACGACGCGTCCGCGCGCCCTCTGACCGAAAAGATCCTTGAGCGACCGCGCCTATTGCGCCGGATCCGGCAGACGCTGAACGCAGGTGGAAGCGCGCACATGACCTGTTTCAACGTCTCCGCTCTTGAGCGCAGCCTCGCGGTCCGGCTCGGCATTCCGATTTACGGGTGCGATCCCGATCTGCTGCCGATCGGCTCCAAGAGCGGGTCCCGAGAGGTCTTTCGAGAGGCCGGGCTGCGCATGGCCGATGGGTTCGAGAACCTGTCCGACGTGGCGGAGGTCGCCGAGGCGCTCACCGAATTGAAGCGCCGCAATCCCGACATGCAGCGCGCCGTGGTGAAACTGAACGAAGGGTTTTCCGGGGAAGGCAACGCCATTGTCCACTTCGAAGACGCCCCGAAGGGCAGCTTGCTGGCGGATTGGGTCAGGGTGTCGCTGCCGACGATGGCTTTTGCGGCTGCGGAGATGACCTGGGAGGATTATTCGGCCAAGATCTGCGAGATGGGCGCGATCGTGGAGGAGTTCATCGAAGGCGCCGTCAAAAGCTCTCCCTCCGCGCAATACAGGATCGATCCCCTTGGCCGCCTTTGCGTGATTTCAACGCATGATCAGGTGATCGATGACCAAACAGGGCAGGTCTTCCTCGGGTGCCGTTTTCCGGCGGACGAGGCCTATCGACTGGAGATTCAAGAGGCCGGGCTCAAGGCCGGGCGCATCCTTGCACAGCGCGGTGTTCTGGGGCGGTTCGGCATCGACTTCATCTCGGTGCGCGAGGAGGCGAGCTGGCAGCATTACGCGGTCGAGATCAACCTGCGGAAGGGTGGGACGACTCATCCCTTTCTGATGTTGGAATTTCTGACCGATGGCACATACGATCCGCAAACCGGATCCTTCACCACGCATGGCGGACAACCCTGTCACTATTACGCTTCGGACAACCTTGTTTCGCCGAGCTACCGCGGTCTTCTGCCCGAAGACCTCATTGATATCGCGGTCGAAAACGGGCTCCATTTCCACGGCGCCAAACAGACAGGCGTGGTGTTCCATTTGATCGGGTCGTTGTCGGAATTCGGAAAGCTTGGGGTAATCTGCGTCTCGGGGTCCCGCGAAGAGGCCGCACAGCTTTATCAAGAGACCTTGGCCGTTCTGGATCGCGAAGCGCTGCGGGACTGACCCTGCACTGTTGGCAGGACCTTTAGGGCCAGGCTGGACGGAGCATCACCGGCATCCGCGTCGAGAGCGGATTTTTTGCCCCTTTTCAACCCGGAGGCAGCAGCGGATTTTCGCTTGTGAAAGGCGCGCATCGGACCCGACATGGCCCCCCGGGAAAAGTGACTGTGCAGTCCTGCCGTATCGTGCTTGACTGAAGTGGTGCGGATAAAAGGAGTATGAAAATGCCCCCGAAAAATGAGACCCCTGACCTCGCCCTTGGTGCAGGTATGCCGACTCTTTCGGCGGCTATCATGGCGGTAAACCCTGCAGCGACAAAGGCCTGGATGGACCTCATGTCCGAAAGTGCGCAATTCGTAACGACCCGGCTGCATGAAGATATCGAGACGCAGAAAGCCTTGCTGGCATGCCGGACGCCCGCGGATCTGCTGCGTCTCCAATCGGACTATATCCAGAAGGCCATTCAGCAATATACGCAGGAAGCTCAACGTCTTTCGAAACGGATGAGCAAAGCCACGGAGGATATCGCCACGGAAATGAAGACCGGCCATGCGCGTCGCTATGACGATATCCCGCTATAGCAGGATTCGACGTATCAATTGGTGAAGTCAGTCGCTCCAACGCGATTGGGCTGATCGGATCTGAAATACGAGATCGATCCAGAAGGGAAGCAGCTTTGGCAAGACCGCCAAATCCGATGCCCGACTTCGTATTGCAGGCGCTGGAAGATCATGATCTGAAAACGCGGTATGACCAGAGGCCCTGGTATCAGCGCAATGATTATCTCGGCTGGATTTCTCGCGCCAAGCGGGAAGAGACCAAAATGAAACGCCTCAACCAGATGCTGGACGAGCTGCGTTCGGGCGACGCCTACATGAAGATGCCTTGGCACGCGCGCCGGTAAAACAAGCCTGATCCGTGCCGGAACACGGCCTGTCCAGATGCCGTTCAAGACGTGCCTGTTGCGGTCCCTATGATCCGGTTTTGCACGCGGCTTCGGGATGGTGCGCAAGAAATCCACGCAGGACAGCGAACAAGTCGCGGGCATGAGATAGATCGACTTTATGCAACGCGGATCGAATGTCTTCGCGAATAACCTGATGCACCTTTTGCGGCCCATCATGAATGCGCATCAGGAAGTCTCTCATATGCTTCTATCGTTCGCGCAGCTCGAACGTGAGGTCACCGCCGGTAGGATCCGGGACAAGATCGTCGCATCGAGGAAAAAAGGGGTCTGGATGGGCGGGCTTGCGCCACCCGGTTACGACCCGCATCCCGATCTCACCCGACGAGAACTCGTCGTCAATGCTGCGGAAGCCGAAATTGTGAGGCGATTGTTCAATTTCTATTTCGAAGGTGGATGAGCGCTCCCCTGTTCGCCCACCTTTCACCCTGATTCAGGTGCGAATTTTCCAGTTCGATGCTCAAAACTCCCTGTTCGGCTGACCAGGGAATTTCTCCAAAAACACTTGAAAGATCCCATGCGACTTACGCATTTTTGGACGCCAAGAGCCCCAATATTGCAAAATTCGGGTTATCAGGGAAAAGGTCCAAAAACCTCACCCGCCAAATCAGCGGACAGAGATCGAGCCTGGAATCCGCGCCCGCGCGCAGCATTCGGTGCGTCTTAGTCAAAGCCGCACGGAAGAAAGCGCCCGGAATGACTGCGGGATCTTCCCTGATTTCGGCATTTTGAAATGAGATCGGGCTCGATGGCGGAGGAGGTGGGATTCGAACCCACGGTGCGCTCTCACGCACGCCGGTTTTCAAGACCGGTGCAATCGACCACTCTGCCACTCCTCCGGCGGCGCGAGGCTTAGCCGCGTTCACGCGATTCTGAAAGCCGCAGCCGCGTGGAAAATCGCCGATCTGTCCGCCCGGGCTTTTCATGTGCCTGCGGGCTCTGTATCGTCGCGCCAGCCGCGTGCGTTTGAGGCAGTGCGCGGTCCGGTCATGCGCGCGGGACGGAAGATCCCGAGACGTCACCGGGACGGGTGGACAGGCAAGGCGGAGCGGGACAATGCGATATCACACCAGGCTGAACGGCAGGGCGGCGGTGCTCGGCGCGGCGCTTCTGGCGCTCGGCGCCTGCGACAGCGTGAACATGCCGGGATTTCTGCAGGCCCAGCCCTCGGGCGGGGACGGGGCGGAGCAAAGCGTCACGCGCGGCGCCACGACGGAACGCGACGTCGAGGCACCCGAGGTCTTCGAGGTCCGCGAGGCCGGGCTCTGGGACGGACGCCCGTCGCTGGGCGGCGTCTGGGTCGCCCATCCGGATGTGACCGAGCCCGAACGCGTCATCATCCGCAACCTCTCCAACGGCCAATTCGTCATCGGCGCGCTTTTCAAGCGCGAACGCGAGACACCGGGCCCGCGCCTGCAGGTCTCCTCTGATGCGGCCGCGGCCATCGGCATGCTGGCGGGCGCGCCCACCAACCTGCATGTGGTGGCCCTGCGCCGCGAGGAGGTCGCGGCCCCCGCGCCCGAGACCGCCGTCGCAAGCGACGGTTCCGCCGTTACGGGCGGCGAGGCCATGAGCGCTGCGGGCGAGATTGAGGCCAGCACGCTGGACCCGGTCGCCGCCAGCGCCGCGGCCGTGCTCGATGCGGCGCCCGGCGCCCCGACCGGTGCCGCGCCGGCACCCGTCCCGGTCGAGACCGCGGCGGCCCCCGCCCCTGCTCCACGGCCGACCCCCGCCCCCGCGCCCAGCAGCGGATCGCTCGCGCGGCCCTTCGTGCAGATCGGCATCTTCTCGGTCGAACAGAACGCCGAGAACACCGCGACCGCGATGCGCCAGGCGGGCATGGTGCCCACGGTCAAGAAACAAAGCGCCTCGGGCAAGACCTTCTGGCGCGTCGTCGTCGGCCCCGCGCAATCCAAGTCCGAGATCGACGCGCTGCTCGAAAAGATCCGCGCCGAGGGCTTTACCGACGCCTACGCGGTGTCAAACTGATCCCGTCTTCGTTCCGGGCACCGCGCGTGTCCGGAACCCTCTTCATCGACACAGGTTCTGGAGCTGCCCCATGACCGCCCTCTTCAAGTCCCTCGCCGCTGCGGTTTGCGCGGCGCTTCTCACCGCCAGCGCCGCGGCGGCCTTCGACACCTCCGCGCGCGCCGCCTTCGTGCTCGACCAGAAGACCGGCACGGTGCTTCTGGCCAAGAACGCCGACGAGGCCCTGCCGCCCGCCTCCATGTCGAAGCTGATGACGCTCTACATGGCCTTCGAGGCGGTCCGCGACGGGCGCCTCGCGCTCGACGAGCGTCTGCCGGTGTCGAGCCACGCGATGTCCTATGGCGGCTCGACGATGTTTCTCGACACCACCGACCGCGTGACCGTGGAGGACCTTCTGCGCGGCATCATCGTGCTGTCGGGCAACGACGCCTGCGCGGTGATCGCCGAGGCGCTGTCGCCCAACGGGACCGAGCGCGGCTTTGCCGACCTGATGACCCGGCGCGCGCAGCAGATGGGCATGACCAATTCGGTGTTCAAGAACGCCTCCGGCTGGCCTGCGGACGGGCACCTGATGTCGATGCGCGACCTCACGCTGCTCGCCAACCGCATCATCACCGATTTCCCCGACTTCTACGATATGTTCGACGAACAGACTTTCGAGTTCGACGGGCGCGCGCCGCAGAACGTCTCGAACCGCAACCCGCTTCTGGGCCTCGGCATCGGCGCCGACGGGCTCAAGACCGGCCATACGCAGGAAGCGGGCTACGGCCTCGTCGGCTCGGCCAAGCAGGGCGACCGCCGGGTGATCTTCGCGATCACCGGCCTCGACAGCCAGCGCGCCCGGGCCGAGGAAAGCGAGGCCATCGTCAACTGGGCCTTCCGCCAGTTCGCGGAGAAGGAAGTCGTCACCGGCGGCCGCGTCGTGGCCTCCGCCGATATCTGGATGGGCGCCGCCGACAGCGTGGGCCTCGTCGCCGAAGAGGACGTGACGCTGCTGATCCCGACGCTCACCGGCGCGCCCCTCGCGGCTGAGGTGGTCTATACCGGCCCGCTGCAGGCACCGGTCAAGGCGGGCCAGAAACTGGCCGAGCTCATCATCCGTCCCGAAGGCCTGCCCGATCACCGCGTGCCGCTGGTCGCCGCGTCCGACGTGCCCGGCGCGGGCTTCGTCGATCGGGTGATGACCGTCGCGCAGGTCCTGCTGGGCCGGGCGCTGGCCAGCGGCGGCGGCGCCGATGACGGCGCGCCAGAGGCCGCCGAGGCTTCGTGAGCCGGAGCACCTTCGTCAGTTTCGAGGGCATCGACGGCTCGGGCAAGTCGACCCAGGCGCGCCGCCTCGCCCGGCGCCTCGAGGCCGAGGGCCGCGATGTCGTGCTGACCCGCGAGCCCGGGGGCTCCCCCGGGGCCGAGGACATCCGCAAGCTCGTGCTCGAGGGCGATCCCGACCGCTGGTCCGCCGAGACCGAGCTCTTGCTCTTTACCGCCGCGCGCCGCGACCACCTCGAACGCACGATCCGCCCGGCCCTCGAACGCGGCGCCATCGTGATCTGCGACCGCTTCGCCGACAGCACCCGCGCCTATCAGGGCCGCACCCGCGGCGGGCTCGGCGGGATGGTCGACGACCTGCACGCGCTGATGATCGGGGTGGAGCCCGACCTGACCATCCTCGTCGACATGGACCCCGCCGCCGCCCTCGCCCGGGCGGAGGAACGCGGCGGCGCGGAACTGCGCTTCGAGGAATTCGGCCTCACCCTGCAGCAGGAGGTGCGCGGCTTCTTCCTCGACCTCGCGAAATCCCATCCCGCGCGCATCCGGGTCGTCGACGGCGACCGCCCGCCCGAGGCCGTCGAGGCCGATATCGCCCGCATCGTGTCGGACCACCTGGAGCGGCGGCCATGAAGGACCAGACGCTTCCCGATCCGACCCAGGTCGAAGGCGCGCCGCATCCGCGCGAAACCCCGCGGCTGATCGGCCAGGCCCCCGCCGAGGCCGCCTTTCTCGACGCCTTCAATACCGGGCGGCTGCACCATGCCTGGATGCTGGTCGGGCCGAAGGGCGTGGGCAAGGCGACGCTGGCCTGGCGCATCGCGCGCTTTCTGCTGGCCACGCCTGATCCCGACCCCGCGGGCGATGCGGGGCTTTTCGGCCCCGCGCCGCTGCCCGAAACGCTCGATATCGGCTCCGATCACCCGGTTATGCGCCGCAGCCGCGCGGGGTCCGAACCCGGCCTCTTCGCGCTGACCCGCGGGCCCAACGACAAGGGCGACCGGCTCGCGGCCGAGATCCGGGTGGACCAGGTGCGCAAGCTCAAGAGCTTCTTCGCCCTTTCGGCCACCGATGGCGGGCGGCGCGTGGTGATCGTCGATGCCGCCGACGAGATGAACGTGAACGCCGCCAACGCGCTTCTGAAACTCCTCGAGGAGCCGCCCGCCCGCACCGTCCTTCTTCTGGTCGTGCACCAGCCCGCCCGGCTTCTGCCGACGATCCGGTCGCGCTGCCGCGAATTGCGCCTGACCCCGCTTGGACCCGAGGACATGGCCCAGGCGCTCGATCAGGCGGGCGCGGCGCTCTCGCCGCAGGAAGCCGCCGCCCTGTCGGAACTATCCTCGGGCTCGGTCGGCGCGGCGATGCGGATCGTCGGGCTGGACGGGCTGGCGCTCTACCGGGCGCTTCTCGAGGTGATGGGCACGATGCCCGATCTCGACATGCCGCGCACGCTGAAGCTGGCCGACAGCCTCGCCCAGCGCGGCCAGGAAGAGCGGCGCGATTTGTTCTTCACGCTGGCCGATCTGGCCTTCGCGCGGCTTGCGCGCACGGGCGTGACCGGCGCGGCCCCGGCCCGGCCCGCCGCCCCCGAGGAAGCCGCGCTCTTTGCCCGCCTCGCGCCGGGCCCTGCGGCGGGGCGCGCCTGGGCGGACATCGCGCAGGTGACGAGCGACCGGGCGCGGCACGGCCGGGCGGTCAATGTCGATCCCGCCTCGCTGGTGCTCGACACGGTGATGAAGATGCGCGAGACGGCCTCGGCCCTGCGCCGCTGAGACGGCGCGCGCCCGCCCACCCGTCTCGGCGCGGGCCCCTGCTGGTTTGCCTCTTTGCAAATACGCAAGCCCGCCCGAGGATCCGGCGCAGGTCCCCGGGCCACCTTGACCCCTCTGGCCCCATCCTAGATACCGAGCCACAACCGAAGGCCCGAGGAGCGTTCATGAGCGAACCGCGCATCACCGACAGCCATTGCCACCTCGATTTTCCCGATTTCGACGGCGAACGCGCCGAGATCGTCGCCCGCGCGGCGGAGGCCGGGGTGCACCGCATGGTCACGATCTGCACCCGGCTGCGCCAGGAACCCCAGGTCCGCGCCATCGCCGAGGCTTTCCCGCAGGTCTTCTATGCCGCGGGCACCCATCCGATGAGCGCTGCGGACGAGCCGATGACCTCGGTCGAGGAACTCGTGCGGCTCAGCGCGCATCCGAAATTCGTGGGGCTGGGCGAGACCGGGCTCGATTACCACTACACCGCCGAAAGCGCGGAGCGTCAGCAAACCTCGCTTCGCATCCATATCGAAGCGGCGCAGGAAACCGGCCTGCCGCTCATCATCCATGCCCGCGATGCCGATGACGACATGGCCGACATCCTCGAGGAAGGCTATGCGCAAAAGCCCTATAGCTGCGTGATGCATTGCTTCTCGTCGGGGCCGGAGCTTGCCCGTCGCGCGCTTGCGATGGATTTCTACCTGTCGATGTCCGGCATCGCCGCCTTCAAGAAAAGCCAGGATCTGCGCGACATCTTCGCCACCGCGCGGCCCGAACGCATCCTCGTGGAGACCGACAGCCCCTACCTTGCCCCCCCGCCCCAACGCGGCAAGCGCAACGAGCCCGGCTACACCGTGCACACCGCCCGCGTGGGCGCCGAGGTCTTCGGCATGGATTACGCCGATTTCGCCGCCCGGACCGAGGCCAATTTCGACCGGCTCTTCTGGAAGGCCGCCCAATACGCCAAGGCCGCGTGATGGGCGAACTGCGCTTCACCATCCTCGGCTGCGGCTCCTCGGGTGGCGTGCCCCGCCTTGGCGGGCATTGGGGCGATTGCGACCCCGAGAACCCCAAGAACACCCGCCGCCGCTGCTCGCTCCTGATCGAGCGTGAAGGCGCGGAGGGCACCACCCGCGTGCTGATCGACACCTCGCCCGACCTGCGCGCGCAGCTTCTGGGCGCCGGCGTGGGCGAGCTCGACGCGGTGGTCTACACCCATTCCCACGCGGACCATGTCCACGGCATCGACGATCTGCGCATGATCGTCTTCAACATGCGCGCCCGCCTGCCGGTCTGGGCCGACGGCCCGACGCAGGAGGCGCTTTATGCGCGCTTCGGCTATGCCTTCATCCAACCCGAAGACAGCCCCTATCCGCCGATCCTCGACATGAACACGATCCATGACGGCCCGTTCACGATCGACGGCGCGGGCGGGCCGGTCACCCTGACGCCCTTCGAGGCGGAACACGGCTCCATGGACGCGCTCGGCTTCCGGGTCGGCGATTTCGCCTATCTTCCCGACGTGGCGAAGATCCCCGAAGACAGCTGGGCCAAGCTGCACGACCTCGATTGCTGGGTGGTGGACGCGCTGCGCCGCACGCCGCACCCGACCCATGCGCATCTCGACATGACGCTGGGCTGGATCGAACGCGCGAAGCCCCGCCGCGCGGTGCTGACCAACATGCATATCGACCTCGATTACGCCACGCTGGCAGCCGAGACGCCCGAGCATATCACCCCGGCCTATGACGGCATGGTCATCCGCTATGACATCTGACGACTGGGCCTGAGGCGCATGCAGGCGTTGCTCGAGGTCATCCTGCCGGTCTTCGTGCTGATCGGCGCGGGCTATGTCGCCGTCTGGCGGGGCCTCTTCAAGGACAGCGCCGTCGACGGGCTGATGGTCTTCACCCAGCAATTCGCCATTCCCTGCCTGCTGTTCCGGGCGCTCTGGACGCTCGATCTGGGCGACAATTTCCACCCCGCGCTGCTGATCTCGTTCTACACGGGCTCCGCCACCGGCTTTTTTGCGGGGCTTCTCGCGGGCCGATACCTCTTCAAACGGGAATGGGAGGACGCGGTCGCCATCGGCTTCTGCTGCCTCTTCGCCAACTCGGTGCTGATCGGCCTTGCGATCACCGAACGCGCCTATGGCGAGACCGCGCTCGAGGCGAATTTCGCCATCATCGCGATGCATTCGCCGTTCTGCTACGGGCTCGGCATCACCACGATGGAGATCGTGCGCGCCCGCAACAACGGCGCGCCCGCCACGTCGCTGCCGGGCACCGTGCTGAAGGCGATGTTCCGCAATGCGCTGGTAATCGGGATCGTGCTGGGCGCGCTCTTCAACTATTTCGATCTCGGCCTGCCGCGCCCGGTCGAGGACGCGCTCGACATGATGGTGCGCACGGCGCTTCCGGCAGCCCTGTTCGGCATGGGCGGCGTGCTTTACCGCTACCGGCCCGAGGGCGATTTCCGCATCATCGCCTTCGTCTGCGCAGTGTCGCTGGTGCTGCATCCTTCCATCACCTGGACGCTGGGCAAGGCCTTCGCGCTCGATGTGGCCGAGTTCCGCTCGGCGGTCATCACGGCGGCCATGGCGCCGGGCATCAATGCCTATGTCTTCGCCAACATGTACGGCCGCGCGAAACGCGTCGCGGCGTCCTCGGTGCTGCTCGCGACGGGGCTGTCGGTCGGCACGGTCTGGGTCTGGCTCGCGATTCTGCCCTGACCCGGTGGAACCTGACCCCGACTTACACGTTTCTTTCCCGACCGGCCTGCGATCCGCGCGACGCCGCCTCTATCCCCAGGTCCCGTTTCGTCCTGCAGGCTGGTCGAGCTGAAACACCGGGCGCATGATGATGCGACCCACGAGAGGGAGCGCATTCCATGTCCATCTACGACGCGATCATCGCCGATCACGAGAACCACCGCACGCTCATGGCCCGCATCGCCGACACGACCGGCGCCAGCGAGGACCGCAAGGCCGCGTGGAAGGAATTCTTCTACGACGTCAAAAGCCATGCCGCGGCGGAGGAAGAGACCTTCTATTCCAAGCTGATGTCCAAGACCTGGGGTCAGGACAGCGCCCGCCATTCGGTGGAGGAACACGGCGCGCTCGACGATCTGATGGAGGAACTGAACGACATGGACATGTCGAGCCCCGGATGGCTCAACAAGTTCAACACGCTGCGCCACGATTACGAGCATCACATGGAAGAGGAAGAGGACGAGGTCTTCGGCCGTGCCCGCGAAGTGATCTCCGAGGATGAGATCGAGGGTTACGGCCAGCGCTTCCGTGACCGCAAGGCCGAAGAGATGACGCTGGTCGACAAGAAGCGCGCGGATTCCCTCGAGGATTGACGCGACGGCCGCCCCAGCCCTCATACCGCGCCCAGAGCATCCAACGAAAAAGCCCCGGCCATCCGCCGGGGCTTTCTTGTATCCGCGTGCCGGAGCCGATCCCGGCGCGTGAATGCTAGCTAAGGAACGGCGCTACTTCCCGTTGGTCTCGGGATCAATCTCCCACGCCACCTGACCGTAGGCCAGCAAGGCGAAAAGCCCCGTGCCGCCCAGCACATTGCCGAGGAAGGCCGGCAGGATCAGTCCGAAAAACGCCGTCGCGACAGAGATATCGCCCGCCAGCATCAGCAGGAACGCTTCCTTCGAGCCCGCCACCACGTGGGTAAACTCCCCCATCGCGATGAGATAGGTGAAGAGGAAGATCACGAAGATCTCGAAGCCCTCGGACGAAGGCAGCATCCAGACGATCGCGGCGATGAAGAAGCCTGCGGGGATGCCGTATTTGAACGCCTCGACCGGGGAATAATGGGCGAAATGATGCGAGATCGCCTTCATCCCCTCCACATATTCGGGGATCACCGTGCCGCCGTAGATGCTCAGGAACGCCACGAAGAACGTGCCCACCATGTTGGCCGCGAAGACCACGCCCCAGAGCCGTGCGGCGCAGGTCAGCATGGTCAGCGATTTTTCCTTCAGGACCGGCAGCACGACGGTGATCGTGTTCTCGGTGAACAGCTGGATCCGCGCGAGGATCACCAGGATGAAGCCCACCGTGTAGCCGAGGTTCTCGATCGGGCCCTGGTAGGGATGCCCTTCGAAGATCACGTGCAGGATCCCCTCGGCCAGCACCGAGGCGGAGATGCAGATGCCCGCGGCGATGCCCGACCACCAGAGCGACCAGAGGGGGCGTCTCAGTTCCTCCCGCCCTTCGAGGTTGATGACCTCGTAGACGGCCCGCGGCGCCAGCGAGCGATGCCGGGCGATCTGGGAGGCTTCCTCGTTGGAATAGATATCCCTGTCCGCTTCGCTTTCGTCGGCCTTTCGAGGCATATCTTTACTCATATCGTTCCTTCGGAGACAAAGAGCGCGGCAGAATGCGTCGCGCGACAAGACCCAACCAGCAACGGAACGATCGGTTCCCGCAAGCCCCCGCAATGCGCCGGGCGCGGCCCGTCAGAGCGTGGCGTGCATCCGGATCGCGGGGAAATGCACGCCGCCCGGCAGCGGCAGATCGACCGGCCCCTCCTCGGTGAAGCCCATCGCCGTGTAGAACGGCACGGCGTTCAGCGTCGAGAAGCAGCGCAGCGCGCTCAACCCGTCGCCCTGCGCGTTGATCATGACGTAATCGAGCAGCCGCCGCCCGATGCCCTGCCGCTGGAAGCGGTAATCGCTGACCACATGGCGCACATGGCCGACGCCCGGGGTGACGATCCCGGTGCCCGGCGCGCTGCGGGTCCAGCCCCCCGCGCCCACCAGCTTCGAGCCGCGATGCACGAGGAAGAACTTGCCCGACCGCACGAGGTCGGGCTGCGCCCGCGAGATGAGCGGCAACGCCCTGGTGCAGATATCTTCGGAATAGGCCGTCCGCAGAAGGACCGGATAGCTTTCGCTGAACAGCCGGTCGACCGCGGTAAAATCACTGGCCTGGGCGGTACGGATTGAAAAACGATCGAAAAAATTCATGGGGTCCTCCATCCCCGGTGAATGGATCCCAAGGATAACGGCAATGCCCCGTCGGCCCAGAAAAAACGCCGCCCGGGACACGGACGGCGCGACAGCTAGTCAAATAAGAGGCGTTCTTACTTGATCTTGCCTTCCTTGTACTCGACATGCTTGCGCGCGACCGGGTCGTATTTCCGGATCGACATCTTCTCGGTCATGGTCCGGGCGTTCTTCTTGGTCACGTAGAAGTGGCCGGTGCCCGCGGTCGAGTTCAGGCGGATCTTGATGGTGGTCGGCTTCGCCATGATAAAGTCTCCTGCAACGGACCGGATGCGGGGTCCGTGAAATCGGTCAGACCCGCCTTTTACGCATGGCGCGCCCACTGTCAACCGGCGTGGGGCCGGAAATCATGCGCGGAGGGCCTGTAAGCCGGATTCTGTGTCGGACGGGCGAGCCCGTCCCAGACGACCATTCCTCTGGGCCGCCCCTCGCGGAGCGGCTCAAGCTGCCAACCCGGACCCCTCGGGCTGAAGCGGCCCTGCGGCGATATCCCCGAAAGGATCAGCCCGCGCGAGGTCCCTATTTGGCATTGCTCCCGGTGGGGCTTGCCGTGCGGGTCCGGTTGCCCGTCCCCCGGTGGGCTCTTACCCCACCGTTTCACCCTGGCCGCCGGTTGCCCGGCGGTGGTCTGTTTTCTGTGGCGCTGTCCGTCAGGTTGCCCTGCCCGGGCGTTACCCGGCACCGTTGCCTCAGGGAGTCCGGACTTTCCTCCCCGTCCCGGCCCGAAGACGCGGGACGAAGCGGCCGTCCGGCCCTCCGCGCGAGCCCGGGCATACGCCGCGATGCGCAGGCGGTCAATCGCGCAGGCCGCGGCTCAGCGCAGAACCAAGGGCGCCTCGACGAAGGCCTCGAGCGCCTCGGTCACCGCCTCGGGCGCGTCCAGCATGGGAAAATGCCCCGCCTCCTCGATGCGGACGAGCCGGGCATCGGGGGCGAGCCCCGACAGGACCTGCTGCCGCCGCGGCGGGCAGACCGGATCGGCGCTGCCCGCGATCAGGTGGATCGGCTGGCGGAAGCGGCGGAAGGCGCTCTGGTAATCGCCGCGCCGCTGCAGCGCGCGTACCTGGCGCAGCACCGTATCGGTGCCGAGCGTCTCGACCATCTCCGCGATGCGCGCCACCCGCGCGCCGCGCAGGATCGCGTCGCCGGGAATGGCCCCGCCGAACTCCGCCCGGACCCAGTCCGCGATCCGGCCCGCGCGCAGGGCGATCAGCCGCGCGTCGCGCTCGGCCGCCTCGGCGGGCGTGTCGGGAAAGGGCATCGCCGAGATCAGCGCGAGTCGGGCCACGCGCTTCGGCGCGCGGCGCAGGATCTCCAAGGCCACGACGCCACCGAGCCCATGGCCCACCAGCGCCACGCGCTGCGGCATCTGCGTGAGGATCGCGCTCGCGATCTCCTCCACCCGCTCGCCGCCCACCGGGAGGGCCAGCGTCACGGGCCGCGCGCGGGACAGCCGCGCAAGGGCATGGGAAAAGAGCGTGGCATCCCCGGCAAGCCCCGGGATCAGCACCAGGGCCTCGGATTGCGGTTGCGCGCGAAGGGGGACGTTCACGGTCGGTCTCTTCCTGCTCTGATGCACCTGTTGGCCGGTGCCTTTGCGCGAAGGCTAGCAAATCGGCTGCGGCGAATCTGCCCCCCGGCTGCGGAGCCCCTTGCGAAAGCCCGCCGCCCGTGCTTTCCGCGCCGCATGCAGGTGAAAACGCTCATCCTCGGGGCCGGCGCGGCGGGCATGATGTGTGCGGCCCATGCCGGGCCCGGCACGCTGGTGATCGATCATGCGAAAGCGCCGGGCGAGAAGATCCGCATCTCGGGTGGCGGGCGCTGCAATTTCACCAATCTCGACATCCGGTTCGACCGCTATCTCGGCGAGAACCCGCATTTCCACAAATCGGCCATGTCGCGCTACACCCAATGGGATTTCATCGCCCGCGTCTCCGAAGCCGGTATCCCGTGGCACGAAAAGACGCTCGGGCAATTGTTCTGCGACACCTCCGCCAAGGACATCATCGCGCTTCTGCGACATGACATGGACGCCGCGGGCGCCGATCTGTGGCTGCGCACGTCGCTCGCGGACCTGTCCCATGCGGATGGCGTGTTCACCGCGATACTGGAGCGGGAAGGCACCCGCCACACGGTCCGCGCGCGCAACCTCGTGCTCGCCACGGGCGGCAAATCCATCCCCAAGATGGGCGCGACAGGATTGTCCTACGACATCGCCCGCCGCTTTGGACATGACATAACGGAAACCCGCCCCGCGCTGGTGCCGCTGGCCTTCCCCGACGGGCGATTCAAGCCCCTGTCGGGCGTCGCCTGCCCCGCCCGCGCGGCCTACAACGGCACCGCCTTCGAAGAGGCGCTTCTTTTCACCCATCGCGGCCTTTCGGGCCCGTCGATCCTGCAAATCTCGAGCTATTGGCGCGAGGGCGACGCGCTCTCGCTCGACCTGCTGCCCGGGATCGACCTCGGCGCGATCCTGTCCGAGAAGCGCCGCAGCGACGGCAAGAAACAGATCGCGACAGAGCTTGCCCGCCACCTGCCGCAACGACTGGTCGAGTACTTGGCGGGCGAGATGGACCTCGCGGGCCGGCTGGGCGATCTGTCGGATGCCCGCATCGCCGAGATCGCCGCCGCGCTCGGCGACTGGCAGCTCCGCCCCGGCGGATCGGAGGGCTATCGCACCGCCGAGGTCACGCTGGGCGGCATCGCCACCGACCGGATCTCGTCGAAGACGATGATGTCGGAGCATCTTCCGGGCCTCTACATGATCGGCGAGGCGGTGGACGTCACGGGCTGGCTCGGCGGCTACAACTTCCAGTGGGCCTGGTCCTCGGGCTGGGCCGCCGGTCAGGCGATTTCCGGCGCGGCCACGATGTGACGCTGCGGTAACAGCCGCCCGACGTCGGAAAAGGTTCCGCGACGGCTCTGTTGAAGCCGTCACAGAACCATTACATTCACCGCCATGTTCAAGCCCCGTCGCGATAAATCCGTATTCGTCGAGCTGGCCCGCGCCATGGAAGCGCAGGTGCCGCGAAAGGCTTTGCGCGACGCGTGGAACCGATGGCGCTACGGCCCGGATGCGCCACTCAGCGACGAATGTATCTGGATCGACCCGCGCGGCGTGCAATTCGCCTATGCGGGCGGCAAGAGCTTGCCGCTCCGGCGGTCGAATTCCGGCCAGGTGATACCCGGGGACTGGGACCTCGCCGTCACGCCCATCGTCGAAAGCACCAAGGAAGTGTCCTGCCGGATGCATTTCCTTGAAGGGGTGCCGTGGCGCGAGACGCCGATCTACAAGAAGCTGTCCGCGCAGATCGCCCGCGGCGAAGCACCCGACCAGCTGACCTCGCAGGAGGCGCTCGACAACCGCTACGAGCGGCTTGACCGCTTGTGGGAATACGCCAAGCGCGAAGGATTGCGACCCAGGATCGACACGCCGGATTATTACCGCCGCGAACATGGCGGTGTTCTCGTGCATGTGGGCCGGGATGGACGCCTCATCCGGTCAGGCGGGGCGATGCACCGCTTCGCCGTGGCCCGGCTGCTGGCCCTGCCGCATATCCCCGCCCAACTTGGCGCGGTGCATCCCGCAGCCCTCGCCGCAGGCGTGCTTCACACGCTGCGTCAGGATCCCAGAAACGCCGCCACCTGAGCCGCGAAATCCTCGCCGCGTTTCTCGAAATTGTCGTATTGATCGAAGCTCGCCGCCGCCGGCGCCAGCAGCACCACGTCGCCGGGCTCGGCCTCGGCCGCGGCGCGCGCGACGGCGGTGCCCATATCGGTGCAGACCTCCGCCTCGACCCCGTCGAGGCCAAGCGCGAATTGCGCCGCCTCCCGCCCGATCACGTAGGCTTTCGCCACATGCGGCAGACCCGGCGCCAGCGCCGCAAGCCCGCCCTCCTTCATCAGCCCGCCGCAGACCCAGCGGATGCGGTCGAAGGCCAGCAACGCCTTCAGCGCCGCGTCCACATTGGTGGCCTTGCTGTCATTGACGAAGCGCACGCCGTCCCGTTCGGCGACGATCTGGCTGCGGTGCGGCAGGCCCTTGAAGGTGCGCAGCGCCGCCTCGATCTGACGCGGCCCAAGGCCCAGCGTGCGCGCCGCGGCATAGGCCGCGCAGGCGTTCTGGTGATTGTGCGCGCCCGGAAGGCCCGGGATCTCGCGCAGATCGATCGCGCCGACCTGCTTGCCCTTGCGCCACTCGGTCAGGAACCCCTTGCGCGCCTGCACGATCCATCCCGGCCCCGACAACTTCTGCCCGACGGAGACCCGGATCACCCGGTCATCCGAACGCGCGGTGGCCAGCTGGTTGGCCAGGTACCGCCCCTCGGGCTCGTCGACACCGATCACCGCGCGGTCCGGGCCGCCCTCCGCGAAAAGCCGTCGCTTGGCCGCGAAATATCCGCCGAGCCCCGCATGCCGGTCGAGATGGTCGGGCGAGAGATTGGTGAAAACGGCGATATCCGGCGTCAGCGCGCGCGCGAGTTCGGTCTGGTAGGAGGACAGCTCCAGCACGATGACCCCCGCCTCGCCCGGCGGGTCGATATCGAGCACGCCGCGCCCGATATTGCCCGCAAGCTGCACCTCGCGCCCCGCCTCCGAGAGGATGTGATGGATCAGCGCCGAGGTGGTGGATTTGCCGTTCGATCCGGTGACGGCGACGACCTTGGGCGGCGTTTCCAGATCGTCCCACGCCCCGGAGGAGAGCGCCCGGAAGAACAGCCCGATATCGTTGTCGACGGGCACGCAGGCGGCATAGGCCGCGGCGATGACCCGGTTGGGTTCGGGATAGAGATGCGGGATGCCCGGGCTCGTGACCAGGAGCGTCAGGTCGTCCATCGCCCCCGCCGCGCCGAGGTCGCGGGTCTCGAAGCCCTCGGCCTCCGCCGCGGCCCGCGCGGCCGGGTTGTCGTCCCAGAGGATCGGCACGGCACCGCCCTCACGCAGGGCCCGCGCCGCCGAGAGGCCGCTCCGGCCCAGTCCCAGAACACCCACCTTCTCGCCCGCGACGCCATCCACCGGAATCATGCCTGCCCCCTGCCTGCCTGCTTGCCCCCAAGCGCTAGGGGATCCGCGCAGGCTTGGAAAGACCTCAGCGCCGCTCGCCCGGTCCGGGGACGAGCCCGTAGCGCGCGGCCAGCCGCCAGACATGCGCCGGCACCATGTTCTTGATCTTCGCGGGATGGGCGCGGCGCAGATGCAGGACGGTCTCGATCGCCTTCATCTCGAGCCGGGCGCGCGCAAATTCGAGGCCGCGCGGCCCGATCCGGGGCTGCAGGAACGACACGATGGGCCTGAGCGCGCGCGGCATGCGCCGCAACGGCAGGCCCCCCGCCGCCCGTTCGGTATTGGTCTTGAAGCCCTGCACGGCGCCCTGCCGCTTGCCCCTCGAGCCCGGCGCGGAGCGCACCAGCCGCTCCCCCAGCCGATCGAGCAGCGCCGCCCCGCGCGCATTGCGCACGATCAGCCATTGCGCGCCCTCGCCCGCCATGTAGCCCACGGTCACGTCGGCCAGCCGGTTGGTGTAATCGACGCAGGTCCGGCAGGTCATCGGGAAGAAATCGGGCGGAAGATCCGACAGCGGCAGGTTCAGGAACGGGATCGTGCGCGGCTTGCGGCCATCGTCGAAACGCAGCTCGACGCGGTAATCGGCCCGGAACTCGAGATAGGAGATCGTCTCCGGCGACGGGTCGAGCCGCGCGAGAAAGGCGTGGAAATTCTCGGTCGTGGTGTTGTCGGAGCACGGCGTGCCGATCACGGTGATCTCGTCGAAGCCCATCTCCGCCTCGAGCGCGCGCAGTGCATAGACCTGGCACGGAATGCCGATCACCGCGATGCGCCGGTGGCCCGCCGCGCGGGCAGGCTCCAGCGCGGCCAGCAGCGGCGCGTAGCCCATCCGCATGCCGCGCGCCCGGGCCATGTCCGCAGGCTCGGTGACGATCATCGGCACCGGGCGCCAGCGATCCGCCGGATCGGGTCCCATGCAGATGACCGCATCGACCGCGCCCTGCGCCAGCAGGGCAGCCCCGAGTGCCGTGGTGATGCCCGTCCATTGCGCGCCCGGAGCCGCGGGAGACAGCCGCGCGCGATACATGGCCCGCGTCACGCCGAAGAACGCCTCGTCGCCCGCCTCATCCGCGGCGCGGCCATGCACCGCGGCCTCGAGGCGCGGATAATCCGGCTGGATGAACTGGCAGGCGCGCCCGCAGGCCCGCCCGTCGCCCATCCGGCTCACGCCGCAATCGGTGCAGAGCCCGGGCCGCGCGGCGCCGCCGATCTCGGGACGTGTGGGACCTGTCATGTCGCGGGGCATCGGCGCTCCTGGGCTGTGGCACTGTCAAGTCTAGCTGACACTCGCCCGCGAAGAAACCACCGATCCACGGGCCCGGCCTCCCGACCGCGCGTCCCGGGCCCGGGTCTCTCGCGCGCCGCCCCTGGCACGGCCGGACCGAAAATACCTCTCGGGGGAGCGCGAGGGGGCAGACAGCCCCCTCGCTTTGTGAGCGCAAGTCACGAAGGCAGCAGGCCGCCCGGACGGACGCCGCCCGCGGGTCCGGCGCCTAGCGCACCTTCAGCGTCGCGAGCCCGATCAGCGCCAGGATCAGCGAGATGATCCAGAACCGGATCACGATCTGCGGCTCGGCCCAGCCCTTCTTCTCGTAATGGTGGTGGATCGGCGCCATCAGGAAGACCCGCTTGCCGGTGCGCTTGAAATACAGGACCTGGATGATCACCGAGAGCGCCTCGACGACGAAAAGCCCGCCGACGATGGCCAGCACAATCTCGTGCTTGGTGGCCACGGCGATGGCCCCGAGGGCGCCGCCCAGCGCCAGCGAGCCGGTATCGCCCATGAAGACCGCCGCGGGCGGCGCGTTGTACCACAGAAAGCCCAAGCCCCCGCCGAAGATGCCCGCGGTGAAGATCAGAAGCTCGCCGGTGCCGGGCACGTAATGCACGTCGAGATATTCGGTGACGTCCACCCGTCCCACCGCGTAGGCGATGATGCCCAGCGTGCCCGCGGCGATCATCACCGGCATGATCGCGAGCCCATCGAGCCCGTCGGTGAGGTTCACCGCGTTGGCCGCCCCGACGATGACGATGATCGAGAAGGGCACGAAGAGGAGCCCCAGATCGAGCAGGAAGTTCTTGAAGAACGGAAAGGCCAGCTGCCCGGTCAGCGCCTCGGGGTGATAGAGGCTCGCCCAGAATCCCGCCACCGCGGCGATCAGGAAACCCAGCAGCAGCCGCACCTTGCCCGACACCCCGGCCGAGCTTTGCTTGCTGACCTTGGCGTAATCGTCGGCGAAACCGATCGCGGCGTAGGACATGGTCACGAAGAGCACGAGCCAGACGAAGGGATTGTCGAGCCGCGCCCAGAGCAGCGTCGAGGTCAAGAGCGCCCCCACGATCAGCAGGCCCCCCATCGTCGGCGTGCCCGCCTTGGCGATATGGCCCTCGGGCCCGTCGCCGCGGATCGGCTGGCCCTTGCCTTGCGTGCGCCGCAGCACGTTGATCAGCGGCTGTCCGAAGAGGAAGCCGAAAATCAGCGCGGTCAGGAACGCCCCGCCCGCCCGGAAGGTGATGTAGCGAAACAGGTTGAAGGCACCGCCCCCGTCCGACAGCTCAGCGAGCCAATAGAGCATGCGAAAGGGTCCTTTCTCAGATCGGCCGCCCGGTCAGGACGGCGCCGCGCCTTGGCGCATTTTCCGGATTGCATCCACGAGCCGCCCGAGGCCCATCGACAGCGACGCCTTCACCAGCACCACGTCGCCCGCATCGAGATCGCGGGCGAGACGCGCGCGCATGGCGTCCGCCTCCTCGGTCCAGTGGCCGCGCCGCTCGGCGGGCAGCGCCGTCCAGAGCGCGTGCATGAGCGGCCCCACGCAATGCACCCGGTCGATCTGCGCCATCGCCGGATGATCGGCCAGCGCCGCGTGCAGCGCCTTGGCGTCGGGGCCGAGCTCTTTCATGTCGCCCAGATAGGCGATGCGGCGGCCCTTCGAGACGCGGCCCACATCGTGACGCGGCACCGCCCCCGCGAGGACCTCCAGCGCCGCGCCCATCGAGGCCGGGTTGGCGTTGTAGCTGTCGTCGATGAGTTCGAGCCAGGCATCGCGCGAGGCCATGTCGAGGCTGATCCGCTCGCGGTGGCCGCGTCCCGCCCCGGGCGTCCAAGCGCCGAGATCGAGCAGCGCCCGCGCCCGGTCGAGGCCCAGCGCATCCACCGTGGCCAGGACCGCGAGCGCGTTGACCGCGAAATGCCGCCCCGGCACGGCGACCTTGTAGAGCACCTCTTCGCCCTCCGCCTGCAGCTGGCCCACCGTGGCGCTGTCGCCCACCCGGATGCCGGTGCCGCGATAGGCGCAACCGGCGCTTTCGCCGAAGCTCACCGCGCGTTGGGCGGCGGCCTCCGCGGCGGCGCGCAGGATCGGCGCGGTCTCCACATCACCGTTGTAGATCGCCGTGCCTTCGGGCTCGAGCCCCTCGAAGATCGACGCCTTTTCATGCGCGATCCCCTCGATATTCTCGAAGGCTTCCAGATGGGCGGGCGCCACGATGGTCACCATCGCCACATGCGGGCGCGCCATGCGCGCCAGCGGCGCGATCTCGCCGGGATGGTTCATGCCGATCTCGATCACCGCGAATTCGGTATCCGCGGGCATCCGCGCCAGCGTCAGCGGCACGCCCCAGTGATTGTTGTAGGAGGCCTCGGCGGCATGGGTCTTTCCCTGCCCGGCCAGGACCTTGCGCAGCATTTCCTTGGTGGAGGTCTTGCCGACCGATCCGGTCACGGCGACCACCCGCGCGGCACTACGCGCGCGCGCTGCCTGCCCCAAGGCCTCGAGGCCGGTCTGCACGTCGCCGACCACCAGAAGCGGCGCGTCCGCCGCGACCCCCTCGGGCATATGGCTGACAAGCGCGGCCGCCGCGCCCTTCTCCAACGCCTGGGCCACGAAGTCATGGCCGTCCCGCGCGGCCTTCAGCGCGACGAAAAGATCGCCGGGCTTCAGCGTGCGGGTGTCGATCGAGACGCCGCGCGCGCGCCATTCCGCCGTCGCGCGCCCGCCGGTGGCGCGGGCCGCCTCCTCGCTCGTCCAGAGGCTCACCGCCTGCCCTCCCGCGCCCGGAAAGCTGCGTTGCCTCTTTGCAAATACGCAGACACGACGGCGGCCATCAGGGCACCCCGCCATCGAGTGCCGCCACCGCGACGGAGGCCTGTTCGGCATCGTCGAAGGGATAGACCGTGTCGCCCACGATCTGGCCCGTCTCGTGGCCCTTGCCGCAGATCAGCAGCGCATCGCCCGGGCCCAGCGCATCGACGCCGCGCAGGATCGCCTCGGCGCGGTCCCCGACCTCTAGCGCGCCGGGTGCGCCGGCCATGACCTCCGCGCGGATCGCGGCGGGCTCCTCCGAGCGGGGATTGTCGTCGCTGACGATCACCAGGTCGGCATGGTCATGCGCCGCCTGCCCCATCAGCGGCCGCTTGCCCGCATCGCGATCCCCGCCCGCGCCGACGATAGCGACAAGCCGGCCCATCACATGCGGGCGCAGCGCCTGAAGCGCGGTCGAAACGGCGTCGGGCGTGTGGGCATAATCGACAAAGACGGTCGCGCCGTTTTCGCGCGTGGCCGCAAGATGCATCCGCCCGCGCACGGTGACGAGCCGCGGCAGCACCTCGAAGATGGCATCCGCATCCTCGCCGCAGGCCATGACGAGACCCGCCGCGATCAGCACGTTCTCGGCCTGAAAGCCGCCGATCAGGTTCAGCCGGACCTGCCGCACGGCGCCGCGATGGCGCAGCCGCACGTCCTGCCCCGTCGCGTCGAAACGCTGCGCCATCAGGCATAGATCGACGCCCTCGTCGCGGCCCACGGTGATCAGGTCCTGGCCGCGCGCCTTGGCGATGGCCGCCATGTCGACGCCGCGCGCGTCGTCCATGTTGATGACCGCCGCCCCCTCCTCGGGCAGGACGCGGGCGAAAAGCCCGGCCTTGGCGGCGAAGTAATCCTCGAAGCTCGCGTGGTAATCGAGGTGATCCTGGCTGAAATTCGTGAACCCCGCCGCGCGCAGCTGCACCCCGTCGAGGCGGCGCTGTTCGAGCCCGTGCGAGGAAGCCTCCATCGCCGCGTGATCGACGCCGGCGGCGGCCGCGTCGGCCAGCGCGCGGTGCAGGGTGATCGGCTCCGGCGTGGTGTGTTTCAGCGGCGCGAACCAGTCGCCCTCGACCCCGGTCGTGCCCAGATTGACGGCCCGCAGCCCCAGCTCCTGCCAGATCATGCGCGTGAAGCTCGCCACGCTCGTCTTGCCATTGGTGCCGGTCACGGCGACCATGGTCTCGGGCTGGCGCCCGAACCACAGGGCGGCCGTATAGGCCAGCGCCTGGCGCGGATCGGCGGCGATGATCAGCGCGGCATCCGAGGCATCGAGCACGTCGCGGGCGATCGCCGCGCCCTCGGCATCGGTCAGGATCGCCGCGGCCCCCTGGCGCAGCGCGTATTGGATGAACTCCCCGCCATGCACCCGCGTGCCCGGCAGCGCGGCAAAGAGGAAGCCGTCGCGGACCTCGCGCGAATCGACGGCGAGTCCGGTCACCGCGACGTCGCGCCCGCCCCGTGCGGTCAGGCCCAGCTCGCCCAAGGATTTCACGCCGCTTTCCACGTTCATGGTCTCGTTCCCGCGCGCGGGGATCGGATACCCGCGCCTCTCACCCTCGTTTCAACCCTGTTGCCCTGTTTCCGGAACGGTTTTCAAGGGCGAAGACCGCTCAGTCCGAGGCCAGGTGGATCGGATCGGGCACGCCGTAATCTGGGCGCAGGCCCAGAAGCGGCGCGATACGTCCGATCATCTCGGCCGCGACGGGCACGGCGGTCCAGCCCGCGGTGCGGCGCGGCTTCTCGCCCATCGTGTCCACCGGCTCGTCGAGCGTCACGACCAGCACGTATTCCGGCGCATGGGCGGGGAAGATCGTGGCGAAGGTCGCGATCACCTTGTCGTCGTAATAGCCGCCCCCGCGTTCCCGGGGCTTGTCCGCGGTGCCGGTCTTGCCGCCCACCTGGTAGCCCTTCACCTCGCCGAAGCTGGCCGTGCCTTCGGTCACCACCTTGCGCAGCATCACGCGCGAGCGCTCGGCGGCGCGTTCGGACATGACGCGCGGGCCGTATTGCGGCCCCGGCTGGCGCAGCAGCGTGGGCTTCACCGCGTATCCGCCATTGGCGATGGCCGAGTACCCCGCCGCGAGGTGCAGCGGCGACGAGGACAGCCCGTGCCCGTAGGAGATCGTCACGCTGGACAGGTCGGTCCAGGTCTTCGGCAGCAGCGGCTGGCCGCCCTGCGCCTCGGTGATCTCGACGGGCGTCGGCTCGAAGAAGCCCAGCTTGCGCAGGAAATCCTGCTGCCGCTCGTTGCCGATCTGCAGCGCCAGCTTCGCGGTGCCCCGGTTGGAGCTGTGAATGATGATCTCCTCGATCGACAGCGTGCCGTAATTCTTGTTGCGGAACTCGCCGATATTGAACCCGCCGACGCGCATGGGCGGCTTGGTGTCGATCTGCGTCTCGGGCGCGACAAGGCCCAGATCCATGGCCTGTGCTGCGGTGAAGATCTTGAAGGTCGAACCCAGCTCGTAGACCCCCTGCACCGCCCGGTTGAAGAGCGGGCTGTCGGCGGGCGAGCCGGTGACGGGCGGCATCGGCCGGTCATTGGGATCGAAGGTCGGCAGCGACGCGATGGAGACGACCTCGCCGGTATGCACATCCATCAGGACCGCCGCGGCGCCCTTGGCGTTCATTAGCATCATGCCGCTGGCGAGCACCCGCTCCACCGCCGCCTGCACGGTCAGGTCGAGCGACAGCGCCAGCGGCGCGCCCTCGCGCGCCGGATCGCGCAGAAGCGCGTCGAAATACCGCTCGATCCCGGCGCTGCCCACCACTTCGGCGGAATGCACGCCCTCCTGCCCGAACCGAGTGCCGCCCATCACGTGTGCCGCCAGCGTGCCGTTGGGATAAAGCCGCATCTCGCGCGGGCCGAACAACAGGCCCGGCTCGCCGATATCATGCACGGCCTGCTTCTGTTCGGGGCTCAGCTTCTTGCGCACCCAGACGAACTTGCGATTGCCGGTGAAATCCCTCAGCAGCCGCGCCTCGTCGAGATCGGGGAAAATGCCCGCCAGCGCCTGCGCCGCGCGCTCGGGCTCGATCATCTGCTGGGGATGGGCGTAAAGCGAATAGGTGTCCATGTTGGTGGCCAAGATGCGGCCCTTGCGGTCGACGATGTCGGCCCGGCTCGACACGATGGAGGCGCCTTGGGTATGCGCTCGCGGCTCTGCCGGTTCCGAGGCGGCCAGCGTCGCCATGCGCGCGCCGGTGATGGCAAAAGCGCAGAAGAAGGCGACACCCAGCACCAGAAGCCGCCCCTCGGCGCGCACCCGCGCCGTGTCGCGCATCTGCTCGTGCCGGATGCGCAGATTCTCACGCTCGATCGCGTCGGGGTTCTCGCCCTTCTGGCGGGCCTCGAGGATGCGCGCCAGCGGGCGCAGCGGCGTGCGGATCATGGGCGCTGTCCTCCTTCGCTGGACAGATCGATGGGATCGGTGAACTCGATGATCGGGGGCGCGGGATAGGAGATCTGGTCGACGCGGCCGAATTGCTCGGGCAGGAAGGGCATCAGCTCCAGCCGCGGGAAGTTCAGTTCCGCGAGGTCGCGCAGCCGTTCGGGCCGGTTCAGGAACGCCCATTCGGCGCGCAGGACCGCCAGCCTTTCGCGATGCGCGCCGATGTCGCGGCGCAGATCCTGCACGTCGGCCAACGCCTCCTGCGTCTTGTAATTCTCGTGATAGGCCCAGAAGGCGAGCCCGATCACCGACATGAAGGTGAGGATGTAGAGAAACGTGCGCATCAGCGTCCGCCCTTTGTGCGTTCCGGCCTGAGTTCCGGCATGTTGAGGGATTTGGCGTCGATCCCGCCCGCGGGCGCCGCGGTCCTGCGGGCGACGCGCAGCTTGGCCGAGCGCGCGCGCGGGTTTTCCGCCAGTTCCTCGGCATCGGGACCGATGGCCTTCTTCGAGATCAGCTCGAATTGCGGGTCGGGCTCGTCGACCTGCGGCTGGAAGCGGTTGGCCCGCCCGGTCTGGCCTGCGCGCGATTGCAGGAACCGCTTGACCATGCGGTCCTCGACCGAGTGGAAGGTCACCACGGCCAGCGCGCCACCGGGCTTCAACGCCCGCTCGGCGGCCATCAGCCCTTCATGCAGCGCGCGGTATTCGTCGTTCACCGCGATCCGCAGCGCCTGGAAGCTGCGCGTGGCGGGATGGGATTGGTTGGGCTTGGGGCGCGGCAGGCAGCCCTCAATGATGCCTGCCAGGCGCAGGGTTGTGGTGATCGGCTCGACCGCGCGCTCGCGCAGGATGGCCTTGGCGATGCGGCGCGAGGCGCGCTCTTCGCCGTAGACGAACAGGATGTCGGCAATCGTCTCGGCGCTGGCCTCGTTGACGATATCGGCCGCCGACGGGCCCTCCTGCCCCATCCGCATGTCGAGCGGGCCGTCACGCATGAAGGAAAAGCCGCGCTCGGCCCGGTCGAGCTGCATGGACGACACCCCGAGATCGAGCACGACGCCGTCCACTTCCGTGGCAACGCTGTCCATCTCGGCGAAATTGGCGCGAACCAGTTCGATGCGTCCCTGATACTCCGGCAGCCACGCCGCGGCCATCTCATGCGCCATGGGATCACGGTCGATGCCGATGACCCGCGCCGCGCCCGCATCGATCAGGCCGCGCGCATATCCGCCCGCGCCGAACGTGCCGTCGATCCAGACGCCCGCGACCGGCGCCACCGCCGCCAGAAGCGGCCGCAGCAAGACAGGCACATGCGGCGCATCGGGCTTGGGCGCGGCGCCCTCGGTCATGGCTTAGTCTCCCTGCGGCTTCTTCCTGGGCAGGAGCGCGAGCACGTCCACATCCTCGGGCAGATCGTCGAGCAGCTGCTCGGTCCGGGCCTGCTCCTGTTCATAGGTGTCGGGGTTCCAGATCTGAAACGTGTCGCCGGATGCGATGAAGAACGCCTCGCTGTCGAGGTTCACGCCGATCTTGTCACGCAATTTCTGGGTCAGCACGAAGCGACCGGTATCGTCCACGACCACGTCCGCCGACATGCCCGAGAAGGTCCGCTCCAGCAGGCGTCGCTCGCTGGAGCCGCGGGGCATCTCCTCAATGCGCTCCTCGACATCCTCGATGGCGGCGATGGTGTAACATTCGAGGTAATTGCGGCGGTGATCGCCGTAGACGATCACGAATTCGGGCTGCTTGCCGGTATCCCAGCCGGGATCGCCCGCTTCGAGGACACGGCGAAAAGAGGCCGGGATAGACACCCGCCCCTTCTTGTCGACCTTCTGCCGACCTTCACCTCTGAACCTCAGCCTGCGGCCCACTGCCCGGCCCTTTCACTGTCCGCCCCCGGTAAACGTAGAAACGGCGGGTTGATCCGCTGCCATCGATCAACCCGCCGCCTGGTCCCGCTTGGGGCGGGAGGATCCCAGCTGCGCGTGCCACCTGGGGGGATGTCTGCTCGCCCACGCGCTGGAATTCCATTTTGGTCGACGAGAGCGAGGTGCCTGTATGAAACCCGCTCTTTTATTGTTTTTCGGGAGAAGTGTCGCGGCTGGTTTTTGTGTCCGCTGTCTTCCCTGCCCTCGTCGATGAACAATGGATGACATGGGAAATCATGGTACGCAACAAATTTTTTGCCGGCCCGACGCGAAATGTTGTTTTCGGGCAGACCCTTGGACAACATCTTGTGGACCAAAACCACCTAATTATGCGCTTATATTGTTTGAACCGCACAAGTTATAACAAAATATGGTAGCAAACTCGGGCGAGACCCATTTCCCATGAATTCCAAGAAAATCTCCGATCTTCCGCGAAAACGGCCGCCGCACCGCCCTCGAAGCCCTGAATAGCGCAGCCGAATCCATCGCGCACGGGGCCGTTCCCATAGAAATCCACGGTGATTCAGACCTGCAACAGGCAGCCCCCGACACCCGCTGATCGCCAGGACCCATACAATCCCATTTCGCGAACGAAGCGCGCCGCCCGCCAGGCGCGCAGCGCGGGCAATCCCATGCGCCGCACCGCAGCACGACCTTTTGGCAGGGCCGCGCGATCGGCTCTTGATTTCGCGCAGCAAGGCTTCTACCCCGAAAAGGCCTCGGTCCGGGCGACTGCCCGGTGAATAGGGAACGTGGTGCGAATCCACGGCTGCCCCCGCAACTGTCAGCGGCGAGCGCGCGCGGCACATGCCACTGGATGCAGACGTCCGGGAAGGCCCGCGTAGCGTGACGACCCGCGAAGCCAGGAGACCTGCCGCGGCGATCACCCTTTTCGGGCGCGGGGCGCGTCCCGGGAAACGGTCTTTCCGGAGTGGTGACATCCTACGCCGTTCACCGGGAGGGCATGTCCTTTCCAAGAACACCAAACCAGACCGCCGCGGTTTGCCCAAACGGCGCCGCGGCACAGACAAGGGAAAGGACACCCATGTCCCGCCTGTTCTCCGGCGTCAGCGTGCTTGCGCTGTCGCTTCCCCTCTCCGTTCACGCCCAGGACGTGCTCGAGCTTGCGCCGATTACGGTCTACGGCAACGTGACCGACCTGCCGCTGTCGCGCACCGGCGCCACGGCCACCGTCATCGGCGAGGAAGAGCTTGAAGACGCGCCCGCGCAGACCCTGGCCGAAACCGTCGCCGCCCAGCCCGGCGTCAGCTACACCCAGACCGGCGGGCCGGGCCAGCCCGCCTTCGTGCGCCTGCGCGGCCTGCCCCAGCGCTACGCGCCGGTCCTCGTGAACGGCATCGACGTCACCGATCCCTCGGGCGTGCAAAGCCAGTTCGACTGGTCCAACATACTTTCGGGCGGCGTCACCGGCGCCGAGATCGTGAAAGGCTCGCAATCGGCACTTTACGGGGCCGACGCGGTGGGCGGCATCATCGCCCTGACCGCCGCACAGGCCCCCGACGCCCCCGGCCGCGAAGGCGAGATCGTGCTCGAGGCGGGCGCTTACGAAACGCAGAGCGCGACCCTCTCCTACGGCCTCGCGACCGAGCGGGCGGGCTTCGCCTTCAGCCTCGGCGGCACCCAATCCGAGGGCTACAGCGCGGTGGACCTGCCCGGCTACGACGAGGATGACGGCTTTGCGGCCAAGCAGGCCAGCTTCGATGCCTATGTCGACGTCACCGACACCCTGCGGGTCGGTCTGACCGGCTTCTACAACGCCTCCAAGGGCGATTTCGACCCGACTTTCGGCCTGACGCCCGCCGATGTCGAAGACGGCGAATTCGAGACCTACCAGCGCGGCTATCGCGGCTATGCCGAGCTGCAGACCGGCGCCCTGACCCACACGCTGGAGCTGTCGCAGTTCCGCATCGGCCGGGATTCCACCAACAGCTTCGGCACCTCCACCTTCGAGGGCGAACGCAAGAAGATCGGCTATCTGGGCGAATGGGATATCGGCGGCGGCACGCTGCTGTCCTTCGGCGCGGACCGCACCATCGAGGAGGCCAATGTCGCCTCCGACGAGGTGGAGACGGGCGGGCTCTTCGCCGAGCTGGTCTATGCCGCGACGCCGGACCTGGACCTCGCGCTGTCGGTGCGCAACGACCACCATTCCGAGTTCGGCGACTTCACCGCCGCGCGCGGCGCCGTGACCTGGCGGGCCACGCCCGACATCACCGTCCGCGCGAGCGTGGCCAACGGCTACCGCGCGCCGTCGCTTTACGAGCTTTACGATCCGACCTATGGCGACGCCTCACTCGATCCCGAGGAAAGCCTCAGCTACGATCTCGGCATCGAGAAGGTCTATGCCAACGGCGCATCGGTCTCCGCCACCCTCTTCAAGACCGAGATCGACGATCTCATCGTCTTCGACGGCACCGTCGCGCCCTTCGGCGCCTATGCCCAGTCGAACGGCACCGCGACCACCGAAGGGCTCGAGATCGCGGCCTTCCTGCCCCTGGGCGCGCGCATCGGCCTTTCCGGCGCGTTCACCTACACCGATGCGCGCGATGCCAGCGACGATCCGGAACTGAACGTGCCGCGCTACGACCTCGCGCTGGGGCTCGACGCCGAGATCACCGACCGCGTCTCGGGCGGGGTGACCCTGCGCCACGTCGCCGACTTCCCCGACACGTTCAACGCGGATTTCTCCAGCGTCGAAAGCGTCGACGATTACACCGTCGTCAATGCCCGCGTCGCCTACGCGGTCACCGAGGATATCGAGGCCTATCTGCGCGTCGAGAACCTCTTCGACAGCGATTACGAGATCATTCCCGATTACGACGCGCCGGGCCGTTCGGCCTATTTCGGGGTCCGTGCCTCGTTTTGATCTCATGCGCTTCGGGGCCGCGCTGGCAATCGCCGGCGCGGTCCTCGGCGTACCCGCCTGGGGCGCGCCCGCGCGGGTCGTCTCTCTCAATGTCTGTACCGATCAGCTGGCGCATCTGCTGGCAGCACCCGGACAGCTGATTTCGGTCTCCGCCCTCGCCCATGATCCGCGCTCCTCGGCTTATGCGGACGCGCTCGCGGATATCCCGGCCAATGGCGGCGGCGCCGAGGAGGTCGTGCTGCTGGAGCCCGATCTCATCCTCGCGGGCACCTTCACCACCCGCGCCACCGTCGAGATGCTGGAGGGTCTGGGCCACGAGGTCGCGCTGTTCCCGCCGGTCACGTCGCTTTCGCAGGTGACCGAGCACATGGCCCGCATGGGCGCGCTTCTGGGCCGCGAGGACGCCGCCCGCAATCTCATCGCCGCGTTCGAGGCCGGGCTCGACCGGACCCCGCCCCTGCCGGACGGGCCGCGCACGCTGCTTTATTATCCCATGGGCAGCACGGCGGGACGCGGCACGCTGGCCGATGCGCTGATGGAGGCCGCGGGCCTGACCAACATCGCCGCCGAGATGGGGCTGAGCTATGGCACGCTGCAGCTTGAACAGGCGGTGCTGGCGGCCCCCGACCTGATCCTGACGCCCGCACCCTATGCCCGCCCGACGCGCGCGACGGACCTGCCCGGCCATCCCGCCCTGCGCGCCGTGGCCCCTTTGCGCCGGATCGAGGCGGGGGCTGCCTGGAGCTGCGAGACGCCCGCGCTCCTTCAGGCCATCGCCGATCTGCGCGCACTGGCAGAGGACGCCCGATGATGCGCGCCGTGACCCTTGCCGCGCTGTCCGCGCTGGTCGTCCTGATGATCGGGGCCTCGCTTCTGGTAGGCTATGCGCCGCTGCGCCCCGGGCCCGCGCTCGCCGCGCTTTTCGGGCAGGGCGATCCGCTGACCGTGATCGTGATGCAGGACATCCGCCTGCCGCGCGCCTGCCTCGCCGCCGTCGTGGGCGCGGCGCTCGGCATGTCGGGGGCGGCGATGCAGGGGCTTCTGCGCAATCCGCTGGCCGAGCCGGGACTGATCGGCGTCTCGGGCAGCGCGGCCCTCGGCGCGGTGATCGCGCTGCAGACCGGGCTGGCCGGGGCCTTCGCGCTGGCCCTGCCGCTGACCGCGCTGGTCTTTGCCGCGGGCGCCGTGGCGCTGCTGCTGCTTCTGGCCGGATCGCGGGGCGGGTCGCTGACGCTGATCCTCGCGGGGATCGCGGTGTCTGCGCTGGCGGGCGCGCTCACGTCGCTGGTGCTGAACCTCTCGCCCAATCCCTATGCCGCGGCGGAGGTCGTCTTCTGGCTTCTGGGCTCGGTCGCCGACCGGTCGATGGAGCATGTGTCGCTGGCCGCGCCGCTGATCCTTGCCGGGCTCGCGGTGCTGGCGCTGACAGCCCGCGGGCTCGATGCGCTGACGCTGGGCGAGGATGCCGCCGAGGCGCTTGGCGTGTCGATGGCGCGTTTGCGCCTGCAGGTCCTCGTGGGCACCGCCGCCGCGGTCGGGGCGGCCACGGCGGTGGCGGGGGCGATCGGCTTCGTGGGCCTTGTCGTGCCGCATCTTCTGCGCCCGTTGATGCGGGCCCGCCCCGGCGCGCTTCTGGCCGCAAGCGCGCTTGGCGGCGCGGCGATGGTGCTGGCCGCCGACCTCGCGGTGCGGCTGATCCTGCCCGACCGCGATCTCAAGCTCGGCGTGGTCATGGCGCTGATCGGCGCGCCGCTGTTCCTGCACCTGATCTTTCGCACGCGAAAGGAATTGGCATGAGCGCGCTGACGCTTCGCGGCCTGACGGTGCGGCGCGGCGCCTGCCCGGTGGTGGACGCGGTGGATCTGAGTGTCGCCCCGGGCGAGGTGGTGGGGCTTCTGGGGCCGAACGGTGCGGGCAAGACGACGCTGATGCGCGGCGCGCTCGGCCTCATCGCCGCCGACGGGGTCTCGTCGCTGGCCGCGCTGCCGCCCCGCGCCCGCGCCCGGGCCGCCGCCTGGTTGCCGCAGAACCGCGAGATCGCCTGGGGGCTCAGCGTGGCCGACCTTGTCGCACTTGGCCGCCTGCCGCATGGACGGGGCGGCACGCCGGCGGACCGCGCGGCCATCCAGGGCGCGCTGGCGGCCATGCGGCTCGAGACGTTCGCTTCGCGCCGCGCCACGGCCCTGTCGGGCGGTGAACAGGCCCGGGTGCTGATCGCCCGCGCGCTGGCGCAAGAGGCGCCGCTGCTGATGGCGGACGAGCCCATCGCCGGGCTCGACCCCGCCGCCCAGATCGCCACGCTCGAGCTCTTCGCGCAACTCGCGCGCGACAGACGCGCAGTGCTGACCTCGCTGCACGATCTGAACCTCGCGGCGCGCCATTGCACGCGGCTTGTCCTGCTCGACAAGGGCCGCAAGGTGGCCGACGGCGCGCCGCGCGACGTGCTGAGCAAAACCAACCTCGCCTCCGTCTTCCGCCTCGATGCCGCGCTGATCGAGACCGACGCTGGCCTTGTCATCGACCCGCGGGGCGTGCTGGCATGACGCCCGCGCGCTCATTCAGACCCGCCCCCCGACCGGAGTGCCCCGATGGATAACCTCTTGGCCTTTCTCGACCGCGGCGGCCCCGCGCTTTGGGTGATTGCCGGGCTGTCGGTGCTGACGCTTGCGGTGATCCTGTGGAAGACATGGTCGCTCGCGCGGATGGGCGCGTGGCGGCGCGGACCCGCGGAACGGGCCGTGGCGCTTTGGGAAGAGAACGCGCCCGAGGCCGCCGAGGCGACGCTCGCGGGGCGCACGGGCCTGCGCGCGCGGGTCCTGCGCGCCACCATGCAGGCCGCGCGCACAAGGCCCCCCGAAGCCGCGCGCGAGGAAACCCTGCGCGTCGCCCGTGCCACGCTGATGGAGGCGGCGCGCGGTCTGCGCGCGCTCGACCTCATTGCCACCATCGCGCCGCTGGTCGGGCTTCTGGGCACGGTGCTCGGCATGATCGACGCCTTTCAGGCGCTGCAGGAGACCGGCGCGCAGGCCGATCCCGCGACGCTGGCGGGCGGCATCTGGGAGGCGCTTCTGACCACCGCGGCGGGCATGGCGGTGGCGATCCCGGCCTCGGTCGCGCTGTCGTGGTTCGATTCGATCAACGACCGGGTCGCGCATGACCTCGATGACCTGGCCAGCCGGGTGCTGAACCGGGCATGAGCCTGGGGCTCGCCTCCCCGGCGGCGCGCCGCCGCAAGCCGTCGCTCACGCCGATGATCGACGTGGTGTTCCTGCTGCTGGTCTTCTTCATGCTCGCGGCCCGGTTCGGCACCGCCCCGGCCCTGGCCCTCGCGCCGGGCACGGGCGAGGCGGCGGCGGCCTATTCCGGCCCGCCCCGGCTGATCGAGCTGGGCGCCGACGGGCTGTGGCTGAACGGCGCGCCCATGGCCGACATGGCGGCCCTTCTCGCGGCCCTGCCCGCCTTGACCGAGGGGCCCCGGGACATCCTCGTGCTGCGCGGACGGGAAACGGCCCGCACCGGCGATCTGGTGGCGCTCGTCGCCGGGCTGAACCGGGCCGGGTATCACCGGCTGGCGGTGATCGAATGACGCCGCCGCCGCGTCTGTCGCTGCGCCCGCGCCGCCGCTCGCGCGAGGCGGTCGTGCCGATGATCAACGTGGTCTTCCTGCTGCTCGTGTTCTTCCTGATGACCGCGCAGATCGTGCCCGTGGCGCCCTTCGATATCGCCCTGCCCGAGGCCGAGGCGGACCCGGCACGGATCGCGGCGCGGCCCCTCTACGTGGCCGCCGATGGCCGGCTGTCCCATGGCGACCTGCGCGGCACCGAAGCCCTAGCGGCGGCCGCAAAGGCGGGCCCGGTGCGGATCGAGGCCGATGCCGACCTTCCCGCGGCGGCGCTGGCCCGCCTTCTTGCGGATTTGGCCGCTGCGGGCGCGGACGAGATCAGCCTTGCCACGCAGGTGCCCCGGCCATGAGCCTGCGCGTCGCAGCCGTCTTCGGCGGCCTGGCCCTCGGCCTGCATCTGGGCGCCTTCGCTTGGCTGGAGGCCACCGGGCGCGTGGGCGGGGGGACCGCTGGCGGCGCGGGGGGCGCGGAGGACGTCACCGTGATGCCGCAAACGGGCGAGATCGCGGCGCTGGTGGCCCGCTGGACCGCGCCGCTCGCGCGGCTTGAAGCGATCCCGGGGCCGGTTGCCCCGACGGCTACCATCGGGGTGGCGCCGCAGGTCCCGAAAGCAGCGCCCGCCCCCGGCACGTCGCCGCAACCCGACCGCCTGCAGCCGCCCGAAACGGCGCCCGAAGGCGCGCCCGCCATGCCGGAGCAAACGCTCCGCCCGCGCACGCTGGCCGTGCCCGACGGCGCGCCTGCCGCGATTGCCGCCCCGACCGGATCCGGGGAGACCGCGCCCCTTTTGCCCGCAACACCCGCCGCGCCGTCCCGGATCGCCCTGCCCCAGACGCCAGCCACGCCGGACATGGCGCGCGACCCGGTGCCCGAGGCGGCAACCGAAACCGCCCGGAGGCCGACCCTGCCGGTCAATCCGCAGGCGCGCGCGCCGCGTCTTTCCGCCCGGCCCGCGCTGCGCCCGGATGGACTCGCGCACGAACCCGCGCCTGCCCGCGCGGAGCAGCGTGCACAACCTGCGCCCGGGGCCGAGCCGCCCACCCCGCCGCCCGCAGTCCAGGCTGGACGGACGGCGCGGGGCGCGGGCGGAACCGCTGCGCCCGCGCAAACCGCAAACCCCGCCCCGGCGCCCGGACCCTCGGCGGCAGCCCTTCGCGATGCGCGGGCGCAATGGGGCGCCGCGATCCGGCAGGCGGTGGCCCGCGCGCAACGCTATCCGCGCGGCAGCCGGGCGACGGGACGGGCCACGGTCCGCCTCAACGTCGCGCCCTCGGGGCGGCTTCTCTCCGTGGCGCTCGTGGCGTCGGCGGGCGATCCGCAGCTCGACCGTGCCGCGCTCGAGGCCGCGCGGCGCGCGGGCTTGCCGCGGGCACCGGGCGTGCTGCAGGCCGCCAGCTACGCTTTCGACCTGCCTTTGAGCTTTGCGCGCCGGTAATAACGACCCGTCCGCCGCAAATCATGCCGCAATGCGGCGTTACCGGATAACAAAACTGCCGGAAATTTCCTCAAAACAGCTATTGTGACGCCGCGTCACTTCGGGGAACCAATCAAGGAAGACATGCAACACGCTGAATTAAAACAATATCATTTATGCAACCACGACATGGCAGCTTTGACGAACCGTCCATTGTGCAACCGCAGCATTCGCCCCATCTTTGTCCCAAACAGACGCACAGTCACACCAGAATTCGAGGAACATTCCGATGTCCTATTCGCAAACCTACACCGGCGGCGCCAATGCCGGTCTCTTCGCCCGGATCAAGTCCGACCTGGCCGCGAAGCTGGCGCGCCGCAAAGTCTACCGCCAGACGCTGAACGAACTGATGAGCCTTTCGGATCGCGAGTTGAACGATCTCGGCCTGAACCGTTCGGTGCTGCGCAGCGTCGCCTACCAGGCGGCCTACGACAACTGAACATCCCGGGGCAACGGACGCTGACCGAGGCGGTTTCGCAACACCATGTCGTTTCTGACATTATGAGGAAACCTTCTCGGGTCTTGGCAGTTACCCGTGCAGATCTTGAAGGCCCGCCCTCCTCCCTCTGGGCCTTCGGATATCGCGGCGGCACCCTCCTCCTCCCTGGTGTCGCCGCACACGTTTCGAGGAACGGACCGGCAAGGTCCCTTTCTCACCAGAGCTGAAGGCCTTTCCTCCTCCCTTGGGCCTTTGGACCACGCGGCGGCTCTCCTCTCCTCCTCCCTGGAGGGTCGCCGCGACCTGATACGCAGCGCGGGCACATCCCGCAGCGGCGAACGAGACGAAGGCCTCTCCTCCTCCCTTGGGGTCTTCGATACGGCGGCGGCCCCTTTCTCCTCCTCCCTTGAGGGGTCGTCGCCACCCAGAGTTTCGGATGCGACGCGCCTTGCGCGGCATCCAACCCGGTCGGAAGTTCCCTCCTCCTCCCTTGGGGACTTTCGGGACCTGCGGCGGCCCTCTTCTCCTCCTCCCTTGGGGGTCGCCGCTTCCTCCCGCCCTTGCCCCCCCTTTGCATCGCGTCCCGGCCCAACCGCCATTTTGCGGGATTTGGGCGGCGCGGACGCTTTCCCTTGCCGACAGGCTTCGCTAGGAGACGGGGAAGCGATCAAGGAGGCCCGCGCGCCATGGCAATGGACAAGACTTTCGACGCAAAATCCGCAGAAGGCCGCATTTCCGAAGCGTGGGAGAGCGCGCAGGCCTTCGCCGCGGGCGCCAATGCCAAGCCCGGCGCGCCGACCTTCTCGATCATGATCCCGCCGCCGAACGTGACGGGCAGCCTGCATATGGGCCATGCCTTCAACAACACGCTGCAGGATATCCTCGTGCGCTGGCACCGGATGCAGGGCCATGACACGCTCTGGCAGCCGGGCACCGATCATGCGGGCATCGCAACGCAGATGGTGACCGAGCGTGAGATGGCTGCAAATGGTGAGCCCACGCGAGCCGAGATGGGCCGCGAGGCGTTTCTCGAGCGGGTCTGGCAGCAGAAGATCAAGTCCCGCGGTACGATCATCGGGCAGCTCAAGCGCCTCGGCGCCTCCTGCGACTGGTCGCGCGAGGCCTTCACCATGTCCGGTGCCCCGAATGCGCCCGAGGGCGAAGAGGGCAATTTCCACGACGCGGTGATCCGCGTCTTCGTCGACATGTACGAAAAGGGCCTGATCTACCGGGGCAAGCGGCTGGTGAACTGGGATCCGCATTTCGAAACCGCGATCTCGGATCTCGAGGTCGAGAATGTCGAAGTCCAGGGCCATATGTGGCACTTCAGGTATCCGCTCGCGGGCGGGGCGACCTATACCTACGTGGAAAAGGACGAAGACGGGAACGTGCTCTTCGAGGAAGAGCGCGACTACATCTCGATCGCCACCACGCGCCCCGAGACGATGCTGGGCGACGGCGCGGTCGCGGTGCATCCGTCCGACACGCGATATGCGCCCATCGTGGGCCAGCTTTGCGAGATCCCGGTCGGCCCGAAAGAGCATCGCCGCCTAATTCCGATCATCACCGACGAATATCCCGATCCCGATTTCGGCTCGGGCGCGGTGAAGATCACCGGCGCGCATGATTTCAACGACTACGCGGTGGCGAAACGCGGCGATATCCCCTGCTACCGGCTGATGGACACCAAGGGCGCTATGCGCGCTGACGGGGCGCCTTATGCCGAGGCCGCGGAAACGGCGATGGCGGTGGCCAAGGGCGAGGACACGCTGAGCGAAGCCGAGGTCGACGCGATCAACCTCGTGCCCGACGAGCTGCGCGGGCTCGACCGGTTCGAGGCACGCAAGCGCGTCGTCGACCAGATCACCGAGGAGGGCCTCGCGGTCATGGTGCCCGCCCACGATCCGCGCCTCGGCCGCAAGGCGGAGCGCAGGGAAGCCGCCGAGGAAGGCGGTAAACCGCCTGAGGAGGTGCTTGTCCCCCTCGTCGAGGAAAAGCTCATCATGCAGCCCATGGGCGACCGCTCGAAGGTGGTGATCGAGCCGATGCTGACCGATCAATGGTTCGTCGCCGCCGACAAGATCGTCGGTCCGGCGCTCGACGCCGTGCGCGACGGCACGGTCGAGATCCTGCCCGAGCGCGACAAGAAGGTCTACTTCCACTGGCTCGAGAATATCGAGCCCTGGTGCATCTCGCGCCAGCTCTGGTGGGGGCACCAGATCCCGGTCTGGTACGGGCTCGATGTCTGGGACACGGGTTTCAGCGACGATGAAGGCGACGGCGATCTCGACGAGGTCGAGCTGGGCCGCCTACTGACCGACGGCGCGTTCAACCATGCCGAGCCGACCTTCCATTGCGCCGCCGACCTCGATGCGGTGGCCGACAAGTTCCACGCCGACCTGCGCGCCCTGCCCGCGCCGCTGCACGCGGCCACCGTGACCGAGGTCGCCGACCGCGACGCCGCGATGCACGCGCTGGCCGAAAGCCTCGCGCAATACAACGTCAGCCAGGACCCGACCCATCTGATCTACCCGGTCTGGCGCGATCCAGACGTGCTCGACACCTGGTTCTCCTCGGGGCTCTGGCCCATCGGCACGCTGGGCTGGCCGGAACAGACGCCGGAGCTGCAGAAATACTTCCCGACCTCTGTCCTCATCACCGGCTTCGACATCATCTTCTTCTGGGTCGCCCGGATGATGATGATGCAATACGCCGTGGTGGGCGAACGGCCCTTCGACACCGTCTATGTCCATGCGCTGGTGCGCGACGAGAAGGGCAAGAAGATGTCGAAATCGCTCGGCAATGTGCTCGATCCTCTGGACCTCATCGACGAATACGGCGCGGATGCGGTGCGTTTCACGCTGGTGGCCATGGCCGCCATGGGCCGCGACCTGAAACTCTCCAAGGACCGCATCGCGGGCTACCGCAATTTCGGCACCAAGCTCTGGAATGCCTGCCGCTTCGCCGAGATGAACGGCGTCTTCGAGGACCGGGTGGCCGCTACCACCCCGCCCGAGGCAAGCCAGACCGCGAACCGCTGGATCGTGGGCGAGACCGCGCGGGTGCGCGAGACCGTCGACAAGGCGCTGGCGCAGTTCCGCTTCAACGATGCGGCCAACGCGCTTTACGCCTATGTCTGGGGCGTGGTCTGCGATTGGTATGTCGAGTTCTCGAAGCCGCTTTACGCCTCCGAAGACGCGGCGATCATCGCCGAGACGCGCGAGACGATGGGCTGGGTGCTCGATCAATGCATGATCCTGCTGCATCCTTTCATGCCATTCGTGACTGAAGAACTCTGGAATCTGTCCGCCAAGCGTGACACGCTTTGCGTCCATGCGGATTGGCCCGATTACACCGCCGCGGCGCTGGTCGATCCGGCCGCCGAAGCGGAGATGCGGTGGGCCATCTCGCTGATCGAGGGCACCCGGTCCGCGCGCGCGCAGATGCGCGTGCCGGTGGGGCTTTACGCGCCGATGCTGGTGACCGGGCTCGATGCCGACGGCCAGGCCGCCTGGGACCGCAACGCCGCGCTGATCCAGCGGTTGGCGCGGATCGAGAGCCTCGAGACCGTCGAGGCCTTCCCCAAGGGCACCGTCACGATCCCGGTGGGCGCGGCCAGTTTTGGCCTGCCTTTGGAAGGACTTATCGATGTCGGCGAAGAAATCGCCCGGCTCGAGAAGAGCCTCCAGAAGATCGAGAAGGAAGCCAAGGGGCTGCGCGGTCGGCTGTCCAACCCGAAATTCGCCGAAAGCGCGCCCGAGGAGGTCGTGGAGGAAACCCGCGACAATCTCGCCGCGCGCGAAGAGGACATCGCGGCCCTGCAGGCGGCGCTTTCTCGCCTGAAGGAAATCGGCTAAGCGAAAACCGGTCTTGCAGTCCTGTGGATTGCGAGGAATGTCCAAATTTGTTTACGGTGGGATCCGATATTTGTGTTGACGCGTCCATGCGCCGGCACGGCAGACCACTGGAAACACCGATGATCCATCAGCGCATCGCCACGCCGGCTGGCGGGGCGAGCCGAGCCCGACTGAGAGAAGCGACGCAGGACGCGCATCGCTCCGTCGAAGAGTGCTTCGCACCCTTCATGGCGGCCCCCGCGCCCCATCTCGACCGTTTCATGGCCGCGCAATTGACCGCGCTCGTGGCACTGCGGGCGCATGGCGGGCCGGGCGTGGTGTCCGAGGATGCCGCCCTTCTCGATGCGCTGATCGACGATCTTTCCGCCGATCTCGCCGGGCGCGTGCTGCCGGGCCTGCCGCAGGGCCGCCCGCTCCTGCCCGAAGCGGTGAGCTACCTGACCCTGGGCTCGCGGCTCGGCACGGAAGTGATCAAGCGCCGCCTGACCGAGGCCCGCCTGGCCGTCCCCCGCGCCTTCGCCGCCCGTCCGCCCAGCCTCGCCTGGCAGGCCTTCCGCACCCGGATCGACGGGCTCGAGGGCGACGAGGTGGCGCTGAGTGCGCTGATCGAGGACGCGCGGCGCGGCTTCGAGCTGTTCCGCGCCGCGGCCGGCCTCCATGGTTTCGGCACGGCGGAGATGGCGACATGAGCCCGCCCAACCCTTCCGGCGCCCGCCGCACCGAGACCCGCGTCGACCTGACGAATTGCGACCGCGAAGCGATTCACCTTCTGGGACGTGTCCAGTCCTACGGCGCGCTGATGGCGGTCTCGTCGGACTGGATCGTGCAGCATGCCTCCGAGAACCTCGCGGCGGTGCTCGGCATCGCGGTCCGGGACGCCATCGGCGTCGGCCTCGACACGCTTCTGGGCGCCGATGCGCTCGAACGTATCCGCGGCCACATGCGGACGATCGACGGCGCGGGCTCGGCCACGCGGATCTTCGATTTCCCGATGGGCCGGCACAGCTATGACCTGTCGATCCATCAAAGCGGCCGGCACCTGATCTTCGAATTCGAAACCCACGAGCCACGCCAGGATTCCGACGCGCTGAGCCAGACCTACCCGCTGATCCAGCGCGTCCGGGAGGCCGCCACCTTCGAGGAGAAATGCCGCGCGGGCGCGCGGGGCATGCAGATCCTGTCGGGATTCGACACCGTGATGGTCTATCGCTTCGCCCCGGACCAGTCGGGCACGGTGATCGCCGAGGCCAAGCGCGACGACAGCCCGTCCTATCTGGGCCTGCGCTTTCCGGCCTCGGATATTCCGCAGCAGGCGCGCGCCCTCTACAAGCGCGCGCTTCTGCGCCTGATCGCCGATGTCTCGGACAAGGGCGCCGCAATTCTGCCGGAACGCACGCCCGAGGGTCAGCCGATCGAACTGTCGCTCGCGGTGACCCGCGCGGTCTCGCCGGTGCATCTGGAATACCTGCGCAACATGGGTGTGAAGAGCTCCATGTCGGTGTCGATCCTGAAGGATGACGACCTCTGGGGGCTGTTCGCCTGCCACCACCGCAGCCCGCATTACATTCCGTTCGAGAAGCGCACGGCGATCGAGCTGTTTACGCATCTCTTCTCCTACGAACTGATGAGCCTCGAGGAGCGTGAGATCTCCGAGGCGCAGGCGCGCACCGCCGATCTGCACCGCAAGCTTCTGATGCATGTGGCGGACGGATCGAGCCTGGCGCGGGCCCTGCGCGAGCTGTCGGCGGAATTGCAGCAGGCGATCCCGCATGACGGCGCGATCCTGTTCACCGGCGACAAGCTGTTTCAATGGGGCGCGACCCCGGATCCGGCCCATGTGCCCGAGCTGCTGCGCTTTCTGAACACCACTGAGGCGAGCGAGGTCTTCGCGACCGACTGCCTGGGCACCGACCATGCCGGCGCGCCGGCGCTGCTGCCGGTCTGCGCGGGCGTCCTGGCCATCCCCTTCTCGCGCAGGCCGCGGGACTACCTGATCCTGTGCCGCCGCGAAGTGACGCAGAACGTGGACTGGGCTGGACAGCCCGAGAAACCGCGGGATCTGGGGCCGAACGGCATCCGGCTGACCCCGCGCAAGAGCTTCGAAGCCTGGCAGGAAACCGTCACCGGCCAATCCGAACCCTGGAGCCCGCTAGAGCTGCAATCGGCGCGTTACCTGCGCACCCTTCTGCTCGAGGTGTTCCTGCGGATCAGCAATGAAAACGTCGACGAGGGGCAGCGCAGCCACGTGCGCCAGGAGCTGCTGATCGCCGAGCTCAACCACCGGGTGCGCAACATCCTGAACCTGATGCGCGGGCTGGTGTCGCAATCGCGCCAGGACGATATGACGCTGCAGGATTTCGCCCGGACACTGGACGGTCGCATCCACGCGATGGCGCTCGCCAACGACCAGCTGACCCGCGAGGATTGGGCGCCGCTGCCGGTCAAGGAACTGATCAACCTCGAATTTTCCGCCTTCAGCGATTCCGCCTCCGCCTCGCGTCTCGACCTCTCGGGTGCGGACGTGCTGGTGACCTCGGAGGTCTACACCGTCCTCGCGCTGGTCGTGCACGAGATGGTGACGAACTCGGTGAAATACGGCGCATTGAGCGCGCCGAAGGGCCGCGTCCGCATCACTCTCAGCCGCACCGGGGCCGGGGCGCTGCAGATCGACTGGCAGGATATCGGCGGCCCCCCGGTCAGCCCGCCCACGCGGCGCGGTTTCGGCTCCACCATCATCGAGAAGTCCATCGCCTTCGAACTGGGCGGCGAATCCACGATCTCCTTCCCGCCCGAAGGGGTCGTCGCGCGCTTCGTCGTGCCCGCGGATTACCTGAGCGAGACCACCGCCGTCGTGCAGCTTGGCGCCAATCGCAACGCCGCGCTGAAAGGGCGGCCCAAGCTGACCGGCCCGGCCCTCGTGGTCGAGGATTCGATGATCGTGGCCATGGATGGCGCCGACATCCTGACCGAGTTCGGTGCGACCGGCACCGAGATGGCGGGCACGGTGCGCAAGGCGCTGGACCTGATCGGCACGCATCGCTTCGAGGTCGCACTGCTCGACGTCAATCTGGGCCGCCAGGATTCCCTCGAGATCGCGCGCAGGCTGGCCAAGCTGGGCGTGCCCATCGTGCTGACGACGGGCTATGGCGATCTGGGCGAGCTTCGGGCGCGCTATCCCGCCTGTGCGATCGTCCAGAAGCCGTTCTCGTCCATCACGATCGGGGCCGCACTGGTCGAGCTGGGGCTGAGCGACGCCTGACCGCCCCCCGACACTGCCCACCCAAACCTTGACCCGCATCAAGGACGCGCAGGCCCGCGGCCCCTAGGCTCGGCCCGACATATGCCCCGCCGGAGCCCGCCCATGTCCCGCATCCCGTCCTTCGTCCTGCCGCCGCTCGCGCTTGCCGGTGTGCTGTCCGCCTGCACCCCCGAGCCACCCGTTTCGGGCCGCGCGCTTTTTGCCGAGAATTGCGCGGGCTGTCATGGCAGCGATGCGACCGGCGGCGGCCCCGGGGCGAGCCCGGGCACCACGCCGCCGGACCTGACCCGCATCGCGGCGCGGCGGGACGGCATCTGGCCCATGCTGGAGGTCATGTCGATCATCGACGGCTACGCGAAAGGCACCAATCCGCGGGCCGGAATGCCGGCCTTCTCGGGATTCCTCGACCCGCCGCTCGTGCCCTTCGATACCGGCAACGGCGTGACCGTGGAGGCCCCGCGCAACCTGATCGCGCTGGTGGAATATCTCGAGACGATCCAATCGCCGCCGCCGACCGATTACGTGCCCTGACCGGGCCTCAGGCCGGTTGCCGGACGAGGCCGCCCGCCTCCTGCAGCGTCGCGATGACCGCTTCCACGCCCTCGCCGTGGCGCAAGGCGGTGAAGTGGAAGGGCCGGCCCTGCCGCATCCGCGTCGCATCCCGTTCCATCACCTCGAGCGAGGCGCCCACATGCGGCGCAAGGTCGGTCTTGTTGATCACGAGGATGTCCGAGCGGGTGATCGCGGGGCCGCCCTTGCGGGGAATCTCCTCTCCGGCGGCGACGTCGATCACGTAGATGGTGACGTCGGCCAGTTCCGGGCTGAAGGTGGCGGACAGGTTGTCGCCGCCCGACTCGATCAGCACGATCTCCACCTCCGGATGGCGCTTCTGCATCTCGTCCACCGCCGCGAGGTTGATCGACGCATCCTCGCGGATCGCGGTATGCGGGCAGCCCCCGGTCTCCACCCCGATCACGCGATCCGCGGGCAGGATCTGCATGCGCATCAGCGCCTCGGCATCCTCCTTGGTGTAGATGTCGTTGGTGATCACGCCGATGGAGAAGTCCGTCTTCAGCCGCTCGGCCAGCCGCGCGGTCAGCGTCGTCTTGCCAGCGCCGACGGGGCCGCCGATGCCGACGCGCAGGGGTCCGTTCATCTGGGTCATGATTGAAAGAGCCTCGGTTGCAGGGTTTCGTGCCGCATGGATGCGATGTCGGCGAGATAGGCCGCGCTGTAAAGATCGTCCTCACCCGCGCCCCGCGTCGCCTCGGCGATAGTCCGGCAGAGCGGGCGCAACCCGGCGACCACGCCCTGCCCCTCGGTCTGACCCAGCGCCATGAGCCGTTGCGCCGCCGAGACGAGGTTCGAGACCTGCGATTGCAGGTAGAGCGCCACGGTCAGGTCAAGATCCAGCCCTGTGAGCCTTGCCGCCCGGCCAAGCGCCACGGGTAGAACCATGTCGGGCAGGTCGATCCGGGAGGTCGCGGCGGTCGTCTTGCAGAAAGCCGTGCCCTGCCGGGTCATTTCCAGCCTCCGCTCTTGCGAAGGTGCAAAGGCGAGCGCGGTTTCGTTCAGCCTCGCCAGCGCGTCCGCCTCACAGGCATGGCCCAGCCGGATCAGGATCGCATCCGACCGCCCCGCCCCATGCTCGAGCGTATCGGCCACCCAGTCCCGCAGCGTCGCCGCGTCGGTCACATGCCCGTCGGCAACCGCCATCTCGAGGCCCTGCGACCAGGCGAAGGCACCCAGCGGATAGGCGGGCGACAGCCATTGCGCGAGGATCAGGAGGTCCGTGTCAGTGGTCATGGCTGTGGGAATGGCTGTGGCTTTCGGCGTGGCCGTGTTCGTGTTGGTGAGTGTGCGCGTGACTGTGCGAATGGCCGTGGGAATGCGCCGTCGCGCCGTGTTCATGCGCATGCGTCCGGCCATGGCCGTACGCGCCGCCTTCAGGCGTGAAGGGCGCGGTGGCCGCGGTGATCTCCGCGCCCTGATGCTCCAGCATGTGCCGGATCACCGGATCGTTCTGGATCTTCAGGTGGTCGGATTCGATCTGGCAGGGCGTGTGGCGGTTGCCGATATGCCAGGCGAGGCGCGCGAGGTTCGCACCGCGCACCTCCAGCACCGCCTCTTCCGCCGCGCGGATCGCGACGCGGCTGCCATCGGAAAGCTCCAGCACGTCGCCATCGTCGAGCGAGGTGGTCTGCGGAAGATCGACGACGAAGGCGCGGCCGTCCTCGGTGGTCAGACGCTTGCGCCGCAGGAAGCGCGCGGCGTAGTCGAGCCGGCAGATTGCGTCCGTGTCATGGGCGGCCTTGCGGTGCAGGGTCTGGGCGATGGGCAGGTCGGTCATTACGATACTCCGTTGGGTTCGTGAATAATTGAACCCAATATCGTTTTTGCAGCTACAATTAAGTCATCTGGCGGATATACCATTATCCTATCCTCCGACGGATGTCGCAGAAGGTACTTCGCTCCATTTGAATTCATATGCCTTTTGCTCAGGACCAAAAACTGTTCGTAGAACTCGTTATACATGGCACTGATCTGCATTTCTTTGCGCGGACCTTTCAAGGCTTCGCATTCCCATAGCTTGATGAGATCGTGTCCGTAGTCTTTTCGAATGTCTTCGCTTGATTTCCCCTCTGCTAAAAGCAAAGACTTGAAAGCTAACTCGAACGCGTTTGCCAAGCATTGCAGAGTTGGAGCAATCAAATGGTTTGGATCGCCATAATCACTCGGATCCGGCTTCCAGAGTTTCTGTGCGGCTAATAGGTAGTTTAACGCAAGCTCCTCGTATCGCTCCTTCTCAGAAGTCATATCAAAACAGGAAATACCGCTGCGCCATGGGCAAGATCTCCGCCGGTTCGCAGGTCAGCAATTCGCCATCCGCGCGCACCTCGTAGGTTTCGGGGTTCACCTCGACCTCGGGCGTCGCGTCGTTGAGCTTCAAATCCTTCTTGCCGATCTGCCGGGTATGGCGCACCGCGACCGTGTCCTTGGCGAGGCCCAGCGCCTTGCCGACGCTCGCGGCCTGCGCCGCCTCGGACACGAAGATCACGGCGGAGCGCTCCACGTTGCGCCCGTAGGCCCCGAACATGGGCCGCGAATAGACCGGCTGCGGCGTCGGGATGGAGGCATTGGGATCGCCCATCTGCGCACAGGCGATGGAGCCGCCGATCAGCACCATCTCGGGCTTCACCCCGAAAAAGGCTGGGTTCCAGAGACAGAGATCGGCGCGCTTTCCCTCCTCGACGGAGCCGATCTCGTGGGCGATCCCATGCGCGATGGCCGGATTGATCGTGTATTTCGCGATGTAGCGGCGCACGCGGAAATTGTCGTTTTCGCCCGTCTCTTCGGGCAGGCGCCCGCGCTGCTTCTTCATCTTGTCGGCGGTCTGCCAAGTGCGGATCAGAACCTCGCCGACGCGCCCCATGGCCTGGCTGTCCGACGCGATAATCGAGAAGGCCCCCATGTCGTGCAGGATGTCCTCCGCCGCGATGGTCTCGCGCCGGATGCGGCTTTCGGCGAAGGCGATATCCTCGGGGATCGACTTGTCGAGGTGGTGGCAGACCATGAGCATGTCGAGATGTTCCTCGATCGTGTTCACGGTGAAGGGGCGCGTGGGGTTCGTCGACGATGGCAGCACGTGATCGAGCCCGCAGATCTTGATGATGTCGGGCGCGTGCCCGCCCCCCGCGCCCTCGGTATGGAAGGCATGGATCGTGCGGCCCTTCATGGCCTTGACCGTATGCTCGACGAAGCCCGATTCATTGAGCGTGTCGGTGTGGATCATCACCTGAACGTCCATCGCGTCGGCCACCGAGAGGCAGCAATCGATGGCGCCGGGCGTGGTGCCCCAGTCCTCGTGCAGCTTGAGCGCGCAGGCCCCCGCATTGACCTGCTCCTCGAGCGCGCCCGGCAGCGAGGCATTGCCCTTGCCCGCGAAGGCGAGGTTCATCGGGAAGGCATCGGCGGCCTGCAGCATGCGCCCGATATGCCAGGGCCCGGGCGTGCAGGTGGTGGCGAGCGTGCCATGGGCGGGGCCGGTGCCGCCGCCGAGCATGGTCGTCAGGCCCGAATGCAGCGCGTCCTCGATCTGCTGGGGGCAGATGAAATGGATGTGGCTGTCGAACCCGCCCGCAGTCAGGATGCGCCCCTCGCCCGCGATGGCCTCGGTGCCGGGGCCCACGATGATGTCCACGCCGGGCTGGGTGTCGGGATTGCCGGCCTTGCCGATCTTGTGGATGCGCCCGTCCCGGAGGCCCACATCGGCCTTGTAGATGCCGGTCCAGTCGACGATCAGCGCGTTGGTGATGACGGTATCGACCGCACCTTCGGCGCGCGTGGCCTGGCTTTGCCCCATCCCGTCGCGGATCACCTTGCCGCCACCGAACTTCACCTCCTCGCCGTAATGCAGCGCGTTCGCCCCGGTCCCGCCGGAGCTGGCTGCGCCCGCGCGTTCGGCGATCAGGTCGCGCTCCACCTCGATGATGAGGTCGGTATCGGCAAGCCGCAGCCGGTCGCCCACGGTGGGGCCGAACATGGCCGCGTAATCGGCGCGTTTGATCGTTGCGGGCATGTCTTTCTCCTATCGCATCGCGCGGAAATCGTCGTTCCGGCGCAAGGTCATCTCTTCCATGCAGCTGTAATAGACCAGCGGCGCGATGGAGCCTCCGGCATATCGGTCGCGCTCGGCCTCGCAGCGCGCATCGCGCGTCTTGAGCCAGGCGCGTTGTTCGGTCAGCAGACTCTGCCCCCAGCCCGCGGCATCGGCGCGCGGCTTGACGATGCGCCAGAGCCGGTTCAGCTCCGCATCGGCCACCGCCCAGTCCTGGCTCGCACACCAGTTGAGCGCCATCTGCGTCTGGTCGCGGGCGCAGTCGAATTGCTGCGCCGCGCCGACCGACGGCACGAGCATCGCAAGAGCACAGATCAGATGGCGCATCAGAGCTCCCCCATCACGGCCTGGTTGAACCCCATCACGCGCCGCGCGCCGGAATAGGGGATCAGGTTGACCTCACGCCGCTGGCCCGGCTCGAACCGCACCGCGGTCCCCGCGGCGATATCGAGCCGCTGGCCCCGCGCGGCCTCGCGGTCGAAATCGAGCGCCGGGTTGGCCTCGGCGAAATGGTAATGCGACCCGACCTGCACGGGCCGGTCGCCGGTATTGGCGACCATGATCGTGGTCACCGGGGCGTCCGGGTTCAGCGTCAGGCTGCCGGCTTTGGGAAAGAGCTCTCCGGGGATCATGGGCGCACCTCTCAGCGGATGGGGTTGTGGACGGTGACGAGCTTCGTGCCGTCCGGGAAGGTCGCCTCGACCTGCACTTCGTGGATCATCTCGGGCACCCCTTCCATGCATTGATCGCGGGTGATGACCTCGGCGCCCGCCTGCATCATCTCGGAGACCGAGCGCCCGTCGCGCGCGCCCTCGACCACCGCGTCGGTAATGAGCGCAATGGCCTCGGGGTGGTTGAGCTTGACGCCGCGCGCGAGCCGCTTGCGCGCCACCTCGGCAGCCATGGCCACCAGCAGCTTGTCTTTTTCGCGGGGTGACAGGTTCATGTCAGAGCCTCCAGGACGCAGGAAGTGTATCGCGGCTGAGCCGGTCGAGAATGGGCAGAAGGGCGGCACGCAGGGCGAAGCCGTCCTCGGCGAGGCATCGCAGCGCCAGCGTGTCGGGCGCCAGCAGCGACGCGCCGCCGGTGGCGGGCAGCGCCGCGCGCAGCGCCGCGCGCAGCGCATCGAGATGCGCCCCGGCATCCGGAGCGACGTAGAGCAGGCTCGCCATCGCGCCCGCTCCCTGCCCCAGCGCGCGCCGCGCCAGCGTCGCGGCGATGTCGCCATGCAGTTCGGTACCGTCGAGATAGAGCGGCCGGCCCGCGCGGCTGACGCGGATGCGGTCCGACAGGTGCCCCGCGCGCAGCGTCTCGGCCATGGCGCGGCGGCCGAAAATCACCGGCTCCACCATCAGAAGGCTCGCGGACGCGTCGAGGTCGATGGCGAGGCGGCGGTCGAGCGCGCCGCCCTCATAGACGATGAGCTCCTGCGGCAGCCAGGACAGATGCGCGCCCGCGCCTACGGTGATGTCGCTGGTCACGCGCGCGGTATCCTCCCTCGCCCGGTAGACCCGTTCGGCGGCCTGCGTGGTCATCGTCAGATGCGCGCCCGCCTGCACCTCGACGCTGAGTTGCAGCCGGTCGCCGCCGGTGAGGCCCCCGGCGGTATTGATCAGGATCGCCTCGGCCCGGGGCGTGCGCACCGGGAACAGCATCTTGAGCGCGCCGCGCGTGCGGAACCGGTCTAGCACGCTCTGCCCGTCGCGGGCCTTCACCGACAGCCAGCCCTGCCCGTCCGCGCGCGGCACGCGGGGGGAATCTGTGTCCGGTTCTGTCACTCGTTGCAGGATGGGTCTTCTCCGTCACGCCGATGCGTCTTGGCCTTATCGCGCGCGGTTCCGGCCGGGATTGTCAACGATTTCCGTGCGTTTGCCCAATAAATGGGCAGCGACGGCGCGATCAGACCGACACATCGTCGAGCACCGCCTGCCGGTCCGCGTCCGCGCGCGCCTCGTTGCGGATCACCCGGCCCTGCCGCAGCGCGACGATCCGGTCGGCGAGGCCCCAAGCGAAGTCGAAACGCTGTTCGACCAGCACCACGGCCATCTCGCCCGCATCGCGCAGACCCGCGATCACGCGGCCGATCTGGTCGATGATGTTGGGCTGGATGCCCTCGGTCGGCTCGTCGAGCAGCAGCACGCGCGGCTTCGTCACCAGCGCGCGGGCGATGGCGAGCTGCTGTTGCTGCCCACCCGAGAGATCGCCGCCGCGCCGCCCGCGCATCTCGGCCAGCACCGGGAAGAGATCGTAGATGTCGTCCGGCACGCGGCGCGCCGTGCGCGGCAGGCAGGCAAAGCCGACCTCGAGGTTCTCGGCCACGGTGAGCTGCGCGAAGATCTCGCGGCCCTGGGGCACATAGGCGATGCCCGCCCGCGCGCGGCCCTGCGCGTCCGGGGGCAAGGTCTGCCCGTCCAGCGTGATCGCGCCCGAGGCCGGATGCCGCCCGGAAATGGCCTTCAGGAGCGAGGTCTTGCCGGTGCCGTTGAGGCCCATGATGCAGGTGATCCGCCCCGCCTCGGCGTTGAGGTCGATGCCGTGCAGGATGCGGCTGCCACTGTATTCGAGGGTGATGTCGCGGGCTTCAAGCATCGGCCTCCTCCGGGCGTCCGAGATAGACGTCGATCACACGCGGATCGGCGCAGACGTGATCGAGCGAGCCTTCCGCCAGCGACCGCCCCTCATGCAGGACGGTCACGCGGCATTTCAAGCGCCGGACGAATTCCATGTCATGCTCGATCACCACCACGGCGCGCGTCTTCGCGGCCTCGACCAGCATGGCGGTGGTGCGTTCGCGCTCCGCGGTGGTCATGCCCGCGGCGGGTTCGTCGACGAGCAGAAGCCGTGGTTCCTGCGCCAGCAGCATCCCGATCTCGAGCCATTGCTTCTGCCCGTGGCTGAGGATGCCCGCGCGCTTGTTCAGGTCTTTCTCGAGCCCCACCTCTTCGGCCACCGCGGCCGCGCGCGCGCTGCGGTCCGGGCGGCGCAGCAGCACGTTCAAGGGGTTGCGCGGCGCAGCCAGCGCCATGGTGAGGTTCTCGAGCACGGTCTGGTCCTCGAACACCGTGGGTTTCTGGAACTTGCGGCCGATGCCCGCGCGCGCGATCTGCGCCTCGGACATGGCGGTCAGGTCGCGCGACAGCTCGCCGTAGCGGATCGTGCCGCTGTCGGGCCGGGTCTTGCCGGTGACGAGGTCCATGAAGGTCGTCTTTCCGGCGCCGTTCGGGCCGATGATGGCGCGCAGCTCGGGCTCATTGACCGAGAGCGACAGGTTGTCGATGGCCTTGAACCCGTCGAAGGACTTGGTCACGCCCGAGACTTCCAGAAGCGCGCTCATGGCTGTTCCTCCTCGCCCCGGAGCGATCCCTGGTCGGGGCCGAGGTCTTCGCGGCGGCGGGCGCGTTTGTGGGTGTAGATGTCGACCAGGCCGCCAAGGCCCTTGGGCGCGTAAAGCGTGACTAGCACGAAGGACAGGCCCAGCAGAACCAGCCACCAATCGGTCCATTTGATCGTGTAGAAGCCAAGCTCGATATCGGGCGCGCCGCCGCCGGTGAACCAGCTCGAGGCGAGACTGACCACGGCGGCGCCGATCACCGCGCCATAGAGCCGCCCGCGCCCGCCGATGGCGACCCAGACGACGAGGTAGATGGAGGCGATGGGCGCGATCTCGGCGGGGTTCACGATGCCCGCCTGCGGGTAATAAAGCGCCCCCGCGAGGCCGCAAAGCATCGCCGTGCCGGTGAAGACGGCGAGTTTGTAATGCTCCACCTCGTAGCCGAGGAACCGCACGCGTGCCTCGTTGTCGCGGATGCCGCGCAGCACGCTGCCGAAGCGGCCCGAGACCGTCCAGGACGCGCCGAGATAGGACAGCGCGAGGGCGATGGCCGAGGCCCAGAGGAACCAGATCGAGATCACCGATTGGGGCACATCCGTCAGACCGGGAATGTTCTGCAGGCCCGAAAGGCCGTTATTGCCGCGCAGGCCGCTGTCGTTCTGGAAGAGCCACAGCGACAGCGCCAGCGTCCCCGCCTGCGTCAGGATCGACAGGTACACGCCTGCGACCCGGCTGCGGAAGGCGAGCCAGCCGAAAATGCCCGCGATCAGCCCCGGCACCAGCACCGCGAAGGCAAGCTGCAGCGGCAGCGATCCGGCATAGGCCCAGAGCCACGGGATCTCGGAGGTGCCGACGACGCCGAAGATCTGCGTGCCGATCGCCTCGCGGATCTCGAAGGGCGTGGGCGGCAGGGTCGATTGCGCGAGCGAGGCCGCGACGATGGCCTCGGTGCGGTCCCACATCAGCCACATGCCGATGGCATAGCCGCCGATCCCGAAGAAGGCGAAATGCCCGAGCGACAGGATGCCGGTGAAGCCCCAGACCAGATCGAGCGCCAGCGCGGCGAGGCAGAGGCACAGCGTCTTGCCCAGAAGCTTGACGAAGGAGACCGAGACCAAGCCCATCTGCGCCAGCAGCGTGACGCAGACCGTGAGCGTGGCAAGGCCCAGCATCATCGCGATCACGTCCGTGCGGGCCGCGAGCGGGCGGCGCGCGCGCGGCGCGATATCGAGGCTTTCGACGCTCATGCCGCGAACCTCCCCTTTTGCGGGACGATGCCGCGGGGACGGACCTGGATGAACAGGATGATGAAGAGAATCATGTAGGTCTGCGCCGCCAGCGTGTTCGACGGATTGAGCCACTCGATGCCCTTTTGCAGCCCGCCGATCATGCCGGCCCCCGCCAGCGTGCCGAAGACCGATCCCACGCCGCCCACGACCACGGTCATGAAGCTTTGCACGATATAGGCCGATCCCATCTCGGAGGTGACCTGCGCGAAGAGGCCGATGGCCACGCCCGCCACCCCGGCGATGCCCGATCCCAGCGCGAAGGTGGCCATGCCCACCTTGTCCGGATCGACGCCGAGCGAGGCCGCCATGCCGGGATTCTGGGTGACCGCGCGGACCTCGAGCCCGAGCCGCGTGCGGCGCAGGATGTAGACGAGGACCGCGAGGAAGATCGCCGCGAGCACGAAGATCGCAATGCGGATATAGCTGATCCCGACGACATCGTTCAGCACCCAGGCGCCCGCGAGCCAGTCGGGCGAGGTCAGCGGCACGGCCTGCGTGCCGAAGATGTTCTTGAAGATCTGCTGCAGCATGATCGAGATGCCGAAGGTCGCAAGCAGCGTCTCCAGCGGACGATGCGCGAGGTGGCGGATCACCAGCCGTTCGAGCGCCACGCCCGCAGCCCCCGCGACCACGAAGGCCAGCGGCAGCGCGACGACCAGCGACAGGGTGTAATCGGGCACGATGCTTTGCACGACATAGCCCGTATAGGCACCGATCATGATGAATTCGCCATGGGCCATGTTGATGACGCCCATCACCCCGAAGGTGATGGCAAGGCCGATGGCGGCGAGGAAATAGATCGAGGCGAGGCTCAGCGCATCGAGCGCCAGATCGGCGGCCTCGGCGCGGGCGACGCGGGCTTCGATCTCGGCCAGCGCCGTCTCGGCGGCGGCGGTCACGGCGGGGTCGGGTTCGTCATAGACCGCGAGGATGGGCGTCGCGGCCAGCAATTCTGCGATGGCGGTTTCGGCGGGTCGCGGCGGCACCGTGCCGGCCTCGGCGAGGGCGTCATAGGCGTCCCAGCGCGCGGCCTCGGTATCGAGGGTGGCGATGGGCCTGCCCGCGATGCGCCCGCCGTCGATGGCGTCCACGAGGGCTGCGTCGCGGGCCGCGCGGCTGACGGTCGCGACCTCGAGCCCCGCTTCGGCCAGAAGCGCCAGCGCGTCCGCCTCCGGGATGTCCTCGCCGGGCGTGAGCACCCGCGCGACATTGGCGCCGTCGGGCGCGGGGCCGACGATGGTGTCGGTGGTCAGCACGTTGTTCAGCGCCGCGCGCGCCTCGAGCGAGATGCGCGCCGCCATCCATTCGATCGCCTCGATCCGGCGGGCGGGATCGGTGCCGAAGCGGATGGTGATGAGCCGGTCGAGCGCTTCCTTGCGCGCGCGGATGGTCCGGTTCTCCTCGTTCTCGATGGAGGCGCGCAGGGGCGCCAGAAGGTCCGGCGTCGGGTTCCGCGTCAGCGCGTCGAGCGCGGCGAGGCGGCGGTCTGGATCGGGATCGTTAAGCTGGAACTGCACCAGCGCCGTGGCGATCAGGCGGCGCACGCCCGCATTGGGCTTCAGCTCGGTGATGTCGTCGCGCAGGGCGGTGCCCACGGCGCTGCCATCCTCGACCGACAGAAGCGGATAGCTGTCGCCGTCGCGTTCCCCAAGGAAGAACAGCCCGTCGCTGTCGCGCCGAAGCGCGCGCTTGTCGGCCCAGGCCTCCAGAAAGCGCGGCATGCCCGCGGCGCCGCTGGCGGCCAGATCGTCGAGCACCGGCTGGATCGTCCGCCGCGAGGGATCGGCGATCTGCTCGGCATGGGCTTGCAGGGCGGTCTGGACGGGGCCTGACTGGGCAAAACCGGGACCGCAGAGAAGTGACAGAAGGAAAGTCAGGGCAAGCGAAAGGCGGCGCATGGGCACTCCTCATGCCAAAACCGACCCGGGGGAGGAGGCATCCGGGTCGGCCTTGAGAGCGTGTGGGATCAGTAGTTCGACAGGGTCTGCACGCAGCTTTCCGTCTCGGTGTCCCACATGCCGCACCCAAGCTCGGGCCAGTTCGAGATCAGCTTGGCGCTTTCCGGCAGATGGTCGGTCCAGGCGTCGCCCGGCACTTCCTCGGTCTGGCTGATGATGTCAAACTGACCGTCCTCGGTGATCTCGCCGATCAGCACCGGCTTGGCAAGGTGGTGGTTCGGCAGCATCACCGCCATGCCGCCCGTGAGGTTCGGGAATTCCTGCCCGTACATCGCATCGCGGACCGCATCTACATCGGTGGTGCCGGCCTCTTCGACCGCGTTCACCCACATGTTGAAGCCGATGTAATGCGCCTCCATCGGGTCGTTGGTGACGCGATCCTCGCCCATCCGTTCCTTCCAGGTGGCGACGAATTCGCGGTTGGCGTCGGTATCGGCGGACTGGAAGTAGTTCCACGCCGCGAGGTGCCCGACGAGGTTCGTGGTGTCGAGGCCCGACAGCTCTTCCTCACCCACCGAGAAGGCCACGACGGGGATGTCGTCGGCGGAAACCTCGGCCGCGGCCAGCTCCTTGTAGAAGCCGATATTGGCATCGCCGTTGATCGTCGAGATCACGCCCACCGGACGGCCATCGGCGCTCATGTCGACCACGTCGCCCACGATGGTGGCCCAGTCGGAATGGCCGAAGGGGGTGTAGTTGACGAAGATGTCCTCGTCCGCGACGCCGTTCGACTTCAGATAGGCCTCGAGGATGTTGTTGGTGGTGCGGGGATAGACGTAGTCGGTCCCGAGAAGCGCGAAGCGTTCGATGCCCAGCTCCTCGAGGAAATAATCGACCGCCGGGATCGCCTGCTGGTTCGGGGCGGCGCCAGTGTAGAACACGTTCTTGGAGCTTTCCTCGCCCTCGTACTGGACCGGATAGAACATCAGGCCGTTCAGCTCTTCCAGAACGGGCAGCGCGGATTTGCGGCTGACCGAGGTCCAGGAGCCGAAGATCACGTCCACTTCCTCGACGGTCAGAAGCTCGCGCGCCTTTTCGGCAAAGAGCGGCCAGTCGGAGGCGGGATCGACCACGACGGCCTCGATCTCGCAGCCCAGAAGGCCGCCTTTTTCGTTCTGCTGGTCGACCAGCATCTCGACGGTGTCTTTCAGCGTGGTCTCGGAAATGGCCATGGTGCCGGACAGCGAATGCAGCACGCCCACCTTGACGGGGCAGTCCTGTGCGGCGGCGGGAAGCGCCGGCAGAAGGCAGGCCGCGCTCAGCAATAAGGTACGTTTCACGAAAAATCTCCCTGGATCATGAGGCAGACAAAACCTGCGCCGGGGCGATGCGCCGCGCCAATCGTCATGGGGCCGCCAGTCTCCGCGATGCCGAAAACTGCCGCATAAAGTTGCAGATACGAGGGAGAACGTCGCGAAAACGCGCATCTTGCGACAACGCAAACGCTTCTTTGCGCGAATGTCACCGGCTTTAAGCGGGTCTTCACGACGCGCGCCGGGCCCGATTTCGAGAATCGTGTCCCCCCTGCCGGGCGCGTCATGCCAACGAAAAGCGGCCATCCCGGGGGATGGCCGCCTTCAGGATCTCGCCGATCCGACCGGGGTCAGAAGTTCAGCGAGATATCGCGATGCTTGGCGTTACAGGACGCGATGAAGAGCGCCTGTTCCTTGGGCAGTCGCGGCTGCTGGCGCAGACCGATCGTGCCCTGGATCGCCTGATCGTAGGCCTCGAGCTCGGGCAGGAGCTCCGCCTGCGCGCGCGACCGCCAGGCGAGTTCCGCGGCGATCATCTCCTGCGCTTCGGCGATGTATTCCTGCGCGCGCTCGATATTCGGGGTGCGCGCGTCGATCTCGCGGCGCGCGTCGGACAGAAGTCCGCGAATGTCGTTGCCGCCCGCGACATCGCCCACCATGCGCTCCACGTCCTTGAAGCGCGCATCGGCGGTTTCGCCGTCCATGCCGGGCGCATCCTGCGCCAGCGCGTCGACCGGCGCCTCAAGCGCGGCCAGCGCATCGACCGAGGTCTCCGAGATCATCTCGCGCAGCTCGGCGACGGGCTCGTAGGCCTGGTCCACAGTGCGGCGGTACATGCCCCGCGCACGGCGGTCGGCTGCGGTGATCTGGCCATAGGCCGCCTCCGCTTCCTCCCAGCTTTCGGGGACCTGCGCCAGCAGCTGCTCGCGCTCGGCCTCGAGCTCGTCGACGCGCGATTGCAGCCGCTCGGTGTCGCCGAAGCCGCGGCTGACCTGCGTGCGCAGATCCTCCAGCGTGTCCTCGATGCGCCGCGCCTCGGCCTCGAGCTGACGCACGACGCTGTGCTGCGGGCGATACTCCACCGCCTGCTCCGCAAGCTGGACCTTGATGCTTTCGATCTCGTCCATGAGCGTGAAGGCCTCGCGGGCATTCTCGAGCCCGTCATTGAAGTCCTCGCGCGCATTGCGCGGCAGGTAGGAGATATCCACGGCTGCCATCCGGTCGATGGCCGCGCGGATCGTGTCCCCCTCGGTCTCGAAGGTCTCGGCCACGTAGTTCTCCACGCAATATTGCAGCGCGGGGTTGATCGGCGGCGGTGCCGTCTCGGCCGTCAGCGACGAGCGCATCGGCAGGTAGTTCACCAGCGGCGGGTAGCTTGCCACGATTAGCAGCGACACGAGCTGCAGGCCGATGAACGGCAAGACGCCGATATAGATCTGGATCGTCTTCACCGCGCTCGAGGCGACGCCGCGCAGGTAGAACAGCGCAAAGCCGAAAGGTGGCGTCAGGAACGAGGTCTGGATGTTCAGACCGATCATCACGCCGAGCCAGACCGCGGTCACGTTGGCCTCGGGATCGGCCAGCAGGATCGGCGCCACAATCGGCACCACGACCACCGCGATCTCGATGAAGTCGAGGAAGAAGCCCAGGACGAAGATCACCACCATGACGATGAAGAACTTGGTCCAGAAGCCGCCCGGCAGACCTTCGAGGAAGTGCTTCACCAGCTCCTCGCCGCCGAAGGCGCGGAAGGCCGCGGTAAGCATCGCCGCACCGAGGAGGATGATGAAGACAAGCGAGGTGGTCTTCGCGGTCTCGATCATCACGCCCGACAGCGCGTCTTCGGTCACGTAGGCGCGGTAGCCGCTCCAGATGATGCCGACGATGGTCAGGGCGGAGCCGAAGATCGCGAGGTTGACGCCGAAGGCATCGTCCGCGCTCTGGATGTTCTGCACGTTGGTGTCGTAATTCGCGAGAACGAAGGTGATGACCCCGAGGCCGCCCAGCGTCAGGATCGCGGGGATGAATTGCAGGCGTCCCCCGGGATGCAATCGGTAGCCGGCCATGACCAGCGCACCGATTGCCCCGATGGCGCCGGCCTGGTTCACCGTCGCGATACCCCCGATGATCGAGCCCAGAACCATGACGATCAGCGCCAGCGGCGGCACCATGGCGAGCAGCACGCGGCCCAGGAATTCGAGGTCGTAGCCGTCGTCATAGGGCACGGCCGGCGCGAGCTTGGGCCGGATCAGCGCGACGGTGAGGATGAACAGGATGTAGAGACCCACGAGGACGAGGCCCGGCACCATCGCGCCGAGGAACATGTCGCCCGCGCTGGTCGACACGACCGCGTATTCCGACGGCATCACCAGCTCGCCCGTGACCTCCTTGTAGAGGTCCTGACGCGCCTGCCCCGCCTGGTCGACCGCCGAAGAAAGCTGGTCGGCGAGGATGATGAGCACGATCGAGGGCGGGATGATCTGCCCCAGCGTTCCCGACGAGGCGATGATGCCCGTCGAAAGCGGGTTGGCGTAACCGTTGCGCATCATCGCTGGCAGCGAAATCAGGCCCATCGCGACCACGGTCGCGCCGACGATGCCGGTGGTGGCGGCCAGAAGCGCACCCACCACGACAACCGAGATGCCGAGGCCGCCCGGCACCGGCCCGAAGAGCTGCGCCATGGTCACCAGCAGATCCTCGGCGATCTTCGAACGCTGCAGCATGATGCCCATGAAAATGAACAGCGGAATCGCGATCAGCGTGTCGCGTTCGGGTTCCCAATAGACCCCTCGGAGGTTGGTCACCCCCGCGCTCAGCCATTGCGACGGACCGCCGGATTCGAAATAGGCGTCGGTGTCCCCGGTGAAGATGTATCCGGCGCCGGCGGCGAGCAGGATGGCGATGATAGCCGATCCCGGCAGGGCGAAGGCCACGGGATAGCCCGAGCCCAGCGCGTAAGCCATGATCACGACCAGAAGAAGAAGGAAAAAGAGCTCCATGAGATGCGGGCCTTTTCTTACATCATGTCGGCGTGCGTCTCGCGCGCGCCGGGTTCATCGCGCGTATCGGCGATCGACTCGAAGAATTGGGCGACGAACTGCACCATCATGGTGACGGCGAAGACGCCGAGGAATCCGGCCATGAAGTACTTAACGTACATGCCGAAGCCCGACTGCGTCACCTCGAAGACGAGGATCGGGCCGACGATCACGCTCGAGGCGGAATCGAAGCCCATGATGAGGATGGTCCAGCACAGCCCCATGCCCAGAAGGATCGCGCCCACGGCATTGACCCGTCCCTTCGACTGGCGGCGCATCGAGGCGTAGAACAGATCCACCCGCACATGGCCGTCCTCGTAGAGCGTATAGGCCGAGGCGAAGAGGAAGAGCGCGCCGTACCAGAAGCGCACGAGGTCGGCCATGAAGGCCTGCTCGTAGGAGAAGACGAAGCGGCTGAACACGATCAGCAGCTCGGCGACCACCACCAGAAGCGTGAGCCAGATGAAGCCGAGCGACCGCGTCACCGCCGCGATGGCGATGCCGAGCAGCACGAGCGGCGTGTGGAAATAGAGCCCGCGATACTGCGCGCGGCCCAGATTGCCGGCAAGCTCCTCGCCCACCACGCTTTCGAGCTGCCCGTTGACCCGCAGGAACGAGACCACCGCGTCGCCGACGCCGACCAGCAGCACGACCCAGAAGGCGGCGCGGATGAGGAAGGTGTTGATGGCGGTCACGCGCGCGGCCTCTTCGCGCAAGGTCCGGTCCGGAGAGCGCAGGACGCCCAGAACCGCGAGCGCGATGGCGGCGAGGTAGATCACGACCTGCAGGACCGCACCGGCCCCGCCCCCCGAGAACATCGCCATCGGTCCGGCCATGTCGAACCAGAATTTCAGGATCGCGTTGAAAATGAACGCCGTCATGCTGGCCAGCATGATCCAGCCGAACATGCGCACACCCGGCGCAGGTGATGCGTAGGATTCAGTCATTCGAAAGCCCCCCTTGGTGAGTCCGCCGGACCAATGGCCGAACCTTTAATTGGACCGAGCCGGATGTGAAACCCGGCTCGGCCGAAGCCGACCGAAAGGTCAGCGTAACCCGGTGTCGCGGGTCAGAGCCGCAGGAAGCGGTTCCGCTTCGCGACGTAGGGCGCGTCGGAGTAGTTGCTCCAGACGCCGACATTGTTGCGGACCTCGAGGAAGCTGTCGATGATCTCGGCGGCCAGTGCGGAGTGGTCGCGGGTCTCTTCGATCACCTCGTTCGCGGCTTCGCCGAACACCTCGTAGACGTCGTCGTTGAACTCGCGCAGCTCGACGCCGTACTCGTTCACCAGGCGGTTCAGGTAGATACCGTTCTGGTAGTTGGTCTCGGCGGGCTGGCGCGCATTCTCTTCGGCGCAGCAGATGGTGATGATCCGCTTGTGGTTGTCGGAAAGCTGCGACCACCAATCGGCGTTCATGCCCAGGCTGACCTGCGAGGCGGGCTCGTGCATGCCCGGCCAGTAGTAATACTGCGCCGCTTCATAGAGCTTGAGGAAGAAGTCGTTCCACGGACCCACCCATTCGGTTGCGTCGATCGCGCCCGAGACGAGGTTTTCGTAGATCTGGCCGCCCGGAAGCGAGACCGGCGACGCGCCGACCTTGGCCATGACGTCGCCGCCGAGGCCCGGAATACGCATCTTGAGGCCGCGCAGGTCCTCGGGCGAGTTGATTTCCTTGTTGAACCAGCCGCCCATCTGCAGGCCGGTATTGCCGCAGGGAATGCCCTTGATGCCGAACTCGGCGCCGATCTTGTCGAGCAGCGCCTGACCGCCGCCGAACTTCATCCAGGCGTCGATCTCGGTATAGGTCAGGCCGAAGGGCACCGCGGTGAAGGGCGCCCAGCCGGGATGCTTGCCCTTCCAGTAGTAATCGGTGCCGACATAAGCCTGCGCGTTGCCCGAGGCGACTTCGTCGAAGCTGTCGAACGCGCCGACGCGCTCACCCGCTGCGAAGTACTGAACCGCGATCTGGCCTTCGGTAGCCTCTTCGATGCGCGCGGCTAGACGCTGCGCAGAGGTGCCGAGACCCGGGAAATCGCGGCCCCAGGTGGAGACGATGACCATGTCGACACGATCCTGCGCGACGGCCGGTGCCGCCAGCGCGGATGCCGCGGCGCCGCCTGTGGCGACCTTCAGAAACTTGCGTCTTTCCATTATTCTTTGTCCTCCGTGTTGAACGCACCCCTTACGGGCGTGAGTTGGAACGTAGATGGGTTCGATCGATAGACCAGTGTCGAACCGACACCGGCGTGCCCTCCCCGCATGCCACGTGGCGATCTTGTCGCGATCGCGCGCATCGAGGTGCCCCCCGACTTCGCCGGTCGAAAGGTCGCAGCTTGAAAATCCAGATGCAAATACGTTTTGTGCCTGTTTTTTAGGCAAAACGGCACCGCGCGGCTGCGCTTTTCGGCAGGAATTGAACGCTCGTTCACACCAGTTTGGGACCAAAGCCGCGCTCTGGCCGGGAATCGCCCCGGCGGCGCGCGGGCGCGGGCGGCGGGGTTTCGGCGGTGGACCTTTGCACCGGCATGGCTAAATCTGTGCGCCATGCCGACGGGATGCAGTGACTGCGGCCCTGGCCGGACATGGGAATCATGAGGGAAGAATCATGAGGGAGGCCGCGCGATGACGGGAGCGACGCAAGACATGCCGGGCGCGGTCGAGACCGCCCTGCGCATCGCCGAGGGGCGCAGCACTGCGCTCAAGGAACTCGACGCCTGCCTTGAGCGCATCGACGCCACCGAGGACGATATCGGCGCCTGGGTCGCGCTTGATCGCGCCGGTGCGCGGGACATGGCGGCGGCCCTCGATGCCCGGGGCACGAGCGGGCTCCTGCACGGCATCCCCATGGCGGTGAAGGATATTTTCGCGGTCAAGGGCATGCCCTGGCGCTGCGGCTCGCCGATCTGGAAGGACCGTGTGGCGACCTTCGACGCGGGCTCGGTCGCGCTGGCCCGTGCGGCGGGCGCGGTACTTGTCGGCAAGACCGAAACCACCGAGTTCGCCAGCTACAATCCGGCCCGCACCCGCAATCCGCACAACCCGGCCCGCACGCCCGGCGGCTCGTCCTCGGGGTCGGCGGCGGCCGTGGCGGCGGGCATGGTGCCGCTGGCCTTCGGCACGCAGACTTCGGGCTCGATCATCCGGCCCGCCTCCTATTGCGGTGTCGTGGGGTTCAAGCCCTCCTTCGACCTGATCGAGCCGGGCGGCGTGGCCCCGCTGGCGCGCAGCCTCGATACGATCGGGCTCTTTGCCCGCAGCGTGGCGGATGTCGCGCTCGGGGTGACGGCGCTGACCGGGATCGACCTCGCCCCGGAACCGGCCACGGATCGCGCCGAGTATCCGCTGGATGTGTCGGCGGCCTGGGACGATGCGGAGCCCGCGCTCAGGACCGCATGGGCGGCCTTCACCGACAGCCTCGCCCCCGCCGGGCGGCAACAGAATTTCCCGACCGAACTCACCGCCGCGCTGCGCGGTGCCGCCGATCTGCATGGTCGGATCATGGATGGCGAATCCGCCGAGGCGCTGGCCTTCGAACACGCCACCGCGCCCGACCTGCTGTCGGACAAGCTGCGCGCGCATCTCGAGGCGGGCCGCGCCCTGAGCGGCGCCGAACGTGCCGCGGACTGGGCGGCGATGCGCCGCCTGCGCGCCATGATGGACGCGACGCTCGCCCCGGATGCGGTCTGGCTGACCCCGGCGGCGACCGGCCCCGCACCCGCCATCGAAAGCGGCACCGGCTCCCCGGCCTTCAACCGGATCTGGACGCTGCTGGGCCTGCCCTGCTGCACCGTGCCGATCCTGCGCGCCGAGGACGGCATGCCGATGGGCGTGCAGGTGGTGGGCGCCATGGGCAACGATCGCGGCGTGCTGCAGATGGCGCATGACCTCATGGCCCGCTATGGAGCAGCCGGGTGACGTGATTGCGGCCGCTCCGCACCAGGTGCCGGTGGCCGACGCGAGACAAGACAACAAGAGACAGAAAGGGACGGCAGCACATGCTTCACGCAGCATTGGGATTTGAAGGCGCGGTGACCGCACCGCATCGGGCCGCGGCGCTTGCGGGCCGGGACGTGCTCCGCGATGGCGGCACAGCCATCGAGGCCATGGTCGCCGCCGCCGCCACCATCGCCGTGGTCTATCCGCACATGAACGGGATCGGCGGCGACGGCTTCTGGATCGTCAAGCGGCCCGGCGCGGCGCCGCAGGGCATCTTCGCCGGCGGCCAGGCCGCGGCGCTGGCCACGCCCGAATGGTACGCCGATCAGGGCCATGCGGAGGCGATCCCATCGCGCGGCGGGCTTGCCGCGCTGACCGTCCCCGGCACGATCGGCGGCTGGGAGGCGGCGCTCGGCCTCGGCGAGACACGCCTGCCGTTGTCGCGTCTTCTGTCGCCGGCCATCGCCTACGCGATGGACGGCATCGCGGTGACCGGCAACCAGCACCGCACGACGCGCGACAAGCTCGACGGTCTGCGCGATGTGCCGGGCTTTGCCGAGCATTTCCTGCTGGACGGCGAGGTCCCCGCCCCCGGTGCGCGTCTGACGCAGACCGCCCTCGGGCAGACGCTGTCGCGACTGGCCGATGAGGGCTTGCGCAGCTATTACACCGGACCCATCGCCGAGGCGCATGCGCGGTTCCTCGAGGCGCATGGCAGCCCGCTGCGCCTGCAGGATTTCCACGATTACGCCGCCGAGCGTGTCACGCCGCTGGAGCTGACCACCGCGCAGGGTACGATCTGGAACATGATCCCGCCGACGCAGGGGGTCTCCTCGCTGATGATCCTCGGCCTTTTCGACCGGCTCGGCGTGACCGAGGCGGAAGGGTTTGACCACATCCACGGGCTGATCGAGGCCACCAAGCAGGCCTTCATCCAGCGCAATGCCGAGCTGGGCGATCACACCCATATGGCCACGCCCGCGCAGGAATGGCTGGACGGCGAGCATCTCGACGCGCTGGCCGCGAGGATCGACCGCAAGAAAGCCCTGCCCTGGCCCTATGAGCCCAAGGCGGGCGACACGATCTGGATGGGCGCCTGCGACCGCGACGGCACCATGGTCAGCTTCATCCAGTCGGTGTTCTGGGAATTCGGCTCGGGCCTGACCTGCCCCGAGACGGGCGTCTTCTTCCAGAACCGCGGCGCGGGCTTCTCGCTGGCCACGGGGCCGAACCAGCTTGCCCCCGGAAAGCGGCCGTTCCATACGCTCAACCCCGCCATGGCGGAGCTCACCGACGGGCGCGTCATGGCCTACGGCACGATGGGCGGCGAGGGCCAGCCGCAGACGCAATCGGCGGTCTTCACCCGCGCGGTGCAGTTCGGACAGGACCTGCAGGCGGCGGTGACGGCGCCCCGCTGGCTTCTGGGCAAGACCTGGGGCGACAACACCACCACGCTGAAGCTCGAAAGCCGGTTCGATCCCGCGCTGGTCGCGGCGCTGCGCGATGCGGGCCACCAGGTGGAGATGATCGAGGAGTATTCCGACCTCGCCGGCCATGCGGGCGCGGTGATGCGCCATCCGTCGGGCCTTCTGGAAGCGGCGACCGATCCCCGCTCAGACGGGGCCGCGATCACCGATTGACGGAAAGCGGGAGGCGGTCCGCGCACAGGCACCGCCTCCCGCCGCGCCATGCGAAGCAGTACCCGCGCGACTAGCGCGATGGCGCGCAGGCAGGGAAAGCGATGTTCAGAGTGGAAAGTGGTGCCCCCACACCGCACCAACTTACTGTTTTTCAATATTTTTCCCCATCCCTCCACTAGCTTTCCACCTGAAAAATATGGGTAAAGCCGTCTTGCTGCGTCTTGCCGTATCCGCCTGCATCCACTAGCAAAGGGTGGGTGAAAAGGTGGGTAAAGCTCCTGTCGGAATACTGGTGAAGGGCCAAGAATAATGCGAGCAAGAAACCGCCTTTCTTATGCATTTCTTAAGAAGGCGCCCGCGGGCAAGCACTGCGACGGTGCAGGCCTTTGGTTTGTGAAGCGAGATGATGGTGGCGCCCAATGGATCCTGCGCGTGGCCATTCATGGTAGACGGCGAGAAATGGGCTTGGGTGGCTTTCCCGATGTGTCATTGGCGAAGGCTCGGGAGACGGCGGGCCACTGGCGTACTGTCGCGAAGGAAGGCCGCGATCCCGTAAAGGAACGGGAACGTGCAGCCCGCAAGGCAGCACGCACAGATCATAGCTTACAAGCCGTAGCGCTCGAAGCCTTCGAGGCTCGAAAGGCAGAATTGAAGGGCGATGGGAAAGCGGGACGTTGGTTCTCTCCCCTGCAACTCCACGTTCTACCGAAGCTGGGCGGTGTGCCCGTGGAAGAGCTCGACCAACGGGACATTCGCGACACGCTTGCGCCTATATGGCATGAGAAAGCCGAGACTGCGCGCAAGGCTCTTAACCGGCTTGCAATTGTGCTGCGCCACGGAGCGGCCATGGGGTTAGACGTTGACTTGCAGGCAGTTGAAAAGGCGAAGGCGCTGCTTGGCAATTCACGACACCAATCGACGAATACCCCGGCCATGCAGTGGCAAGAAGTACCCAACTTTTATGCTAGCCTGACGGAGCAGACGCCGACACACCTCGCTTTACGCCTTCTGATACTGACCGGCGTTCGAACCGGCCCGCTGCGGCACCTGCGCCTTGAGCAGATCGAAGGTGGCGTGTGGACTATACCGGGCGAAGCCATGAAGGGTCGCAAAGGCAAAACGCCAGATTTCAGAGTGCCCCTGTCTGCTGAGGCATCGCGGGTCATTGATGCTGCGCGCCCGTTTGTTCGGAACGGCTTCCTCTTCGTAGCGCGTGGAGGTAAGCCGCTTTCCGACAATACGCTTTCGAAATACATGCGAGAGCGCGGCTGTGACGCTCGACCGCACGGCTTTCGGTCCCTCACTGCGCAATTGGCTTGCCGAGACCACTGACGCCCCTTTCGAAGTCGCCGAGGCCATGTTGGCGCATATCACCCACGGTACCCACGTACGCGCTTATCTCCGTACCGATTTTCTGGAACAACGCCACGCGCTGATCGAGCGCTGGGCCGATCACGTAACGGGCGGCTCCGGACGGATTGTGTCGCTGGCAGAGGCAACACGTTAAGCGCAGACTGCGCCGTCGTCGCCAATGCTGCGTTGAGGGCTTTCTAAGCGCCCTGTTCGGCGCCTTTATCGCTTTGGGAGCTTTTGCCCCAGGCGTGTTCGTTTTACACCATGGGCCGAACTGTTGTTCGGCACAGGTTTCATCCCCATCGGCGCAGCCGAGAGCGGGCGCATACTTGATAATGGCGGGAAGCCTGTGGGGTTACGGAACTTCTGATGGTGGCCCCCAATCCTCAGGCCGCTTCGTAGATGCCCTGTGGTCCGCCTTGATAGGCGTCGAATACGTGACGATAAAGGCCATCACACTTCCGATAGAACGTCTCTTCGTCGTAGGCGTCAGGAAGCCCCTGGTCGAGCATGACCTCGATGACTTGCCGCACTGCTCCCCTTGCTTGTTCCTTCTTTGTCCAGTCGAGGACGAGCTTTTCATCCTTGAGCGTCTGTAGAAGTGACCTCGCAACGGCTTTCACCTGCTCGATTTCTTTTTCTGTCAGCTCAGGCTCCGGTTTGGTGAGAATGTCGAAGAGAGCCTTTTCTTCTTCATTGAGGCCCTCACGTATGGCTTTTTGCTCTTCCTCCGAAAGCTCCTCCGCGAGGCGCATCAACGCGTTAAAGAACGCTTCGATGTTCTGGCTGCCGTTGTTGTACCCGTCGATGAGCTTTTGAAATCGCTCAAGGAAGTCTGTACGGGTGGGATTCCTTGCCACCATCTGTGCCAGCTGTTGGATGTCACCGAGAACTGACCCGGCATTGTCACCGAGAACTGACCCGCCCTTTCGTTATGTTTGCTGGTTCATGATGGGGTCAATGCTGGT
>NZ_FTOQ01000021.1 GCF_900156805.1 Roseivivax lentus
CCTCTCACGCAAATCCAGTTCTGTGTGGGCCAATTCCATTCTCCTTGCTTTCCAGCAAGATAGGGGATTTGTCGCAACCCAGTTTAGAATGTGCCCGCTACACATCTGTCAGTCTTATAATCAGTATTATGTAAACTTAATAGACTGAGAAACGGCCCGCAGCCCTCTGACCCTAAACAAAAATCCGAACCAAGCCACAGGCTCGCCCGCTCCGGCCCCAGATGCTGGACAGAGTACCTCCGCGAGCGCTATCACTGAGGCGTTCACGGAGGCGCTTGTCATGACCGACATCGGCGCGCGGGATCAGGCCGCTTCGCTCGACCTTCAGAAGCGTGTCCTCGCGATGACGCAATACGATCAGATCGAAGAGGTCTGGTCCAATCTGTGCGAAGCCATGGAGGTCTATGGCTTCGACCGGTTGCTCTATGGCTTCACGCGATTCCGGTCTGGTCAGTCGCTCGGCGATCCGGACGACTTCCTCGTGCTCACGAACTTCTCCAACAGCTACACGCAGCCCTTTTTCGATCAGCGTCTCTATCGCGAAGCGCCGATGGTGCGTTGGGCGCTGAACAACGACGGCGCCTGTTCCTGGCGCGTGTTGCAGCAGATGGCGGACGAAGGCGTTCTGACCGATGCCGAGCGGCGCGTCGTGGCCTTCAACCATTCCCATGATATCAAGGCCGGCTATTCGATCTCATTCCGCTCGGTGTCGCGCCGGGCCAAGGGTGCGATCGCGCTGACGGCGCGGTCCGGGATCAGCCAGGCCGAGGTGGATTCCATCTGGCAGGCGCATTCCTCGGAAATCCAGATCCTTTGCAACGTCGCGCATCTGAAGATCCTCACCCTGCCCTATACGCCGCCGAACCAGACGCTGACGAAGCGCCAGCGCGAGGCGCTGGAATGGGTCGGCGACGGCAAGACAACCGCCGATACCGCGGCCCTGATGGGCCTCACGCCGGCCACGGTGGAGAAGCATCTGCGGCTGGCCCGGGCCGCGCTCAACGTCGAGACGACGGCGCAGGCGGTGCTGAAAGCGGCGTTCCAGAACCAGATGTTCGTGCTCGATCTCTAGGGCGAAACGCAGGGTCGGACCGGGTCGATTCCCGAAGTCAGGAATTCCGGACTTTCTTTACGCAGCGTCAGGTGCCAGAGTGTACGTGTTCCCGGGAGATGACCAAAAGGCCCGGAACAAAAAGCTCTCGTACCCCTGCAATTTCAGGGCTCTGCGTGATCTTCGGTGCAAACCGTTCGTCGATCTGGCTGTATTTTCAGTCCAGGCGTCGAAGCCCGACCGATCTTTATCTCATCCCCAATGTCATTGATCGGTCGGGTATTGCGCTGGTGTTCTTGTTTAACAAGTATCCACAAGTGATTGTTTGAAAATAAAAAAGCCGCCCCGTCCCGGGGCGGCTTGCCTTGTTTCGCCGAGCTGATCGGACGGCGGGGTCCGGATCAGCCGCCCTGGGCCGCTTTCGCGACTTCGGCTGCGAAATCCTCTTGCTTCTTCTCGATGCCTTCACCGACCTGCATCCGCACGAAGCCGGTGATCTCGACGCCGGCATCCGTGGCGGCCTCGGCGACGGTCTTGTCGGGGTCGATGACGAAGGCCTGACCGAGCAGCGTGACCTCGGAGAGGAACTTCTTCATGCGGCCCTCGATCATCTTCTCGATGACCTGCTCGGGCTTGCCGGATTCGCGGGCGATGTCGATCTGGACCTGACGCTCCTTCTCGACCACGGCGGGGTCGAGATCGGCCTCGCCGAGCGATGCGGGGTTGGCGGCGGCGATATGCATCGCGACCTGACGGCCGAATGCTTCGTTGTCGCCCGACAGCGCGACCAGCACGCCGATATTGCCCATGCCGTCGGTCGCGGCGTTGTGGACGTAGCAGACGACCTGACCGCCCTCGATCTTCGCCATGCGGCGCAGGGTCATGTTCTCGCCGATCTTGGCGATGTTGTCAGTGATCATGGTCTTGACGGCCTTGCCGTCGACCTCGGCCTCGGCCAGGGCCTCGACGCTGTCGACGCCCAGAGCGGCGCTCGAGATGTCGGAGACCATCTTCTGGAACTCGGCGTTCTTGGCGACGAAATCGGTCTCGGCATTGACCTCGACCGCGACGCCGGTGCCGCCGTCGACGGAGACGGCCACGAGGCCCTCGGCCGCGGTGCGGCCCGACTTCTTGGCGGCCTTGGCGAGGCCCTTGGTGCGCAGCCAGTCGACCGCCGCCTCCATGTCACCGCCGTTTTCGGTCAGCGCTTTCTTGGCATCCATCATGCCGGCGCCGGTCATATCGCGCAGTTCTTTCACCTGTGCTGCTGTGATCGCCATGGGGCTCTCCTCAAGTAGGGGTCATCGGGCGGGGCGGCAAAGGCCCCTGCCCGGTCAAATCGCTGAAGGACGGGCAGCGCGCGGCGGCGCTGCCCCGCAAGATCAGGCGTCGGCGGCCGGTGCGGCCTCTTCGGCCACCACGTCTTCGACGGGCGTGTTCTCGAGCGCGCCGAGATCGACGCCTGCCGCTTCCATCTGGCCCGACATGCCGTCGAGCGCTGCGCGGGAGGCGAGATCGCAATAGAGCGCGATCGCGCGCGCGGCGTCGTCATTGCCGGGGATGATGTAGTCGATGCCATCGGGCGAGCAGTTGGTGTCGACCACGGCCACGACCGGGATGCCCAGCTTCTTGGCCTCGAGCACTGCCAGCGCTTCTTTCTTCACGTCGATGACGAAGAGCAGGTCGGGCAGGCCGCCCATCTCGCGGATACCACCGAGCGAGGCCTGCAGTTTGCCCTGCTCGCGCTCCATGCCGAGGCGCTCTTTCTTGGTGAGGCCCTCTGCGCCGCCTTCCATCTGCTCGTCGATCGACTTCAGACGGTTGATCGACTTCGACACGGTCTGCCAGTTGGTCAGGGTGCCGCCGAGCCAGCGGTGGTTCATGTAGAATTGCGCGCACTTTTCGGCGGCTTCCGCGATCGGCAGCTGTGCCTGGCGCTTAGTGCCGACGAAGAGGACCGAGCCGCCCTTGGCGACGGTTTCGCGAATGACATTCAGCGCCGCGTCCAGCATCGGGACGGTCTGCGTCAGGTCCATGATGTGGATGCCGTTGCGCTCGCCGTAGATGAACTCGCCCATACGGGGGTTCCAGCGCTGCGTCTGGTGGCCGAAGTGAACGCCAGCTTCGAGGAGCTGACGCATGGTGAACTCGGGAAGAGCCATGCCTTTTCCTTTCCGGTTTACGCCTTGGCGGGGATGTGATCCGAAGCTTGCGCTGCCGGACAACCGGTGGACGCCGGGGATGTCTCCCCCGAACGCCCGCCCTGCCTGCGGGATTGAATGGGTGCGCGTTACACGCCTTCGCGCCCATCCGCAAGGGCCGCTTGCGGGAAAAACCGCTCTGCGAGAGCGTCGTTTACATTTTCGCGTTTTGCATGTACCGTTCCATTATTAAACACGTTTATTTTTTAATCCGAGTTCTTTCGTCATGGCTTTCACGACGCTCCTTTTCGCCGTCGCGACGGTGCTGTCCCCGGCGCCCGACCGCCCGGCCTGCATGGCAACCGACGCCGATGGCCCGGTGCTTCATTGCTGCCAACTCTCCAACGGCCTGACCTGTTGTAGCGAAAGTCTCGATTCAGACGGGACGATTACGGGATGCGACTGCTCGGAATAACATGTGTGTCGGCCTTGGTTCTGGCCTCTGCCGGGGCTGGGTATGCGCAGGAAAAGTATTTCCTGCACGTCACGCTGAAGGATGAATCCTATTCGCTGACGAGCCCGCCCACGGTGCACTACGAGGTCTATCCCTTCAGCCCCTCGACGGCGCCAGGGATGCCCGAAGAGGATTCGATCGTACCCACGAAGCGTGGCGAGCCGAGCACTTTCATCTACGGCGAGGATCGCCTGAACGATTACATCGGCGGGCAGGAGCGCAGCAATTACTTCGTCTTCATCGATGTCGACCGACCAAGCAACCTCTTGCCCGCGGATCCGGGAAAACTGCTGGTCCGGATGAACCCCCGCTATCTGGGCGGCCAGCCGATCCAGCGCGAAATCGTGCTGAAGACCCGGGCGCAATTCGCCGAGCTCTACCGGATCGAGGTGAACCAGATCCTGCGCCTCTCGCGCCTGTCCGACAGCGATTTCGAGCGCGCCTACAAGGCGGCCCTGGGCGCCATCGATTACAATCCCGAACTCGACAATTTCCTGCTCTTCGTGAAGGTCCTGCGCGCCCAGCTTGCCGCCGGCGCCGGGCCGCCCTCTTACGCGCCCGCCACGCCCGAGGAACTGGCGATCCAACTGTCGGGCTATTCCGACCTTCCGTTTCGGGAACGCTGGCTGGTCGAGCTCGATCTTCTCGACACGCTGGTTGGCGCGTCCGATCTCGACCGGGCATACGGGTCCGCCGGCACGGTGCGCGATGCGGCGCTGCTGCTCGGGACCGCGATGATCGATGCGCTGGACGGCGCCGAGGCCGACCTGGCCGATCTGCCGGTCGTGCGGGTCTACCAGCACCTCTCGGCGCTTCATGCCGAGGCGGGCGATTGCGTCTCGCTATCGGAGAACGCCGCGCGCGCGCTGGCCGATGCCGAGGCGATCCGCATGGCCTGGACCGCGCAAAGGCGGCTCTTTCTCGACTGGGGCACCTGCCTCGAGACCATGTCGGGCTTCGGCACCGGGCCCACGATCGACGCGATCATCGAGGATGCGTCCGAAAAGCCGTTTCTGCGCGCGCAATGGGGCGATTTCGCCGATGCCAGCCTGCGCGCCGAATCCCGTCTCGAATTCGCGACCGCGGCGGCAGATGTCCGTATCCGCGATCTCAAGGATATTTCCCTGCGCATTTCAGAAAGGACGCCAGAATGAACACCCCCTCCCCCGTGCCGCGGCCCGACATTCGCACGACGCGCGTCGGTCTCGATCAATCCTCCAAGCGTTTCGTCGTCTTCTGCGCGGTCTCGGTCTCGTCGATCATCGCGCTGGCGGTGATCGGCGTCGTGGCGCTGATGCCGCTGCTGGCACCCGGATACGAGGTGCCGGAGACGCTGGCCAATTGGGGCGGGCTGATCATCGGCTTCTACTTCGGCTCCTTCATCACGCTGCTCAAGGACTGGTCGCAGGAGAGTGTGAATGTGCACCAATCGCAGGGCAGCTGAGCCCCGCCGCAGCCTCGCCCTCCTGGCGCTGCTGGCCAGCCTCGGTGCGGCACCGCATCGGGCCGCGGGTCAGGAGGTGGTGCTGCCCTTCGACAGCGAATACCCGCCCCTTTCCTACCTGCAGGCGGATGGCACGCCCGACGGCTTCGACATCGCCGTCGCCCGCGCGTTGTCGGAGAAGCTCGGCGCCTCGCCGGAATTCGCCGCCGCCGACTTCGTCCGGATCCAGAGCGGTGCCTGGCCCGAGGAATGGTCCTTCGCGGTGGCCTCCATGTCGATCACCGACCGGCGGCGGGAGGTCTTCGATTTCGTCGGGGCCTATTACTACGATTTCGTCGTGCTGATCGGCGCCGAGACGGAGGAGGGCCCCCTGCCGGCACCCGGCCCGGGCGACCGGATCGGCGTCTGCCGGGGCTGCGTCTATCGCGCCTTCCTGGAGGGCAATTACATGGCGGCGGATGGCGAGATGGGCCAACCGCGCTACCCGGAGGCCGAGATCGTGGAATTCACCACCGATACGGACATGCTGCGCGAATTGTCCGGCGAGGACCCGTCCATCACCCATGGCGTCACCAGCGCGCGTTTCGCCGAGTATTTCCGCAAGCAAGGCTTCGCCATCGCCGTGTCCGCCGACACGATCTTCGTGACCCCGACCTATATCGCGGTGCCGAAAGGCAGCCCGCTGGGCGTGGCGGAGGTGGAGGCGGCCTATGACGAGATCAAGGCCGAGGGTCTGTTGGCGGACCTGTCGGTCCTGCATCTCGGGCGCGATTACACCGACCCCGCACATTTCGGCGAGGCGGCGCCGCCGGAGTGACCGGCGCCGCCTTGTCCGGGTGCCCGGGCGCTTACAGGAACACCCGCTCGACGAACCAGTAGGCGCCCACCAGCGCGATCGCCGCCGAGGCCGGGACCGCCACGAAGGTGCGGTAGGCCTCCAGCTTGTCGACATTGCTGGCCGACAGGAAGCATAGCAGCGACAGCCCGGCCAGGGGGATCAGGAAGATCGGCGCCGAGACGTCGAATTCCGACAGCATGCCGCTGCCGCGCAGGAGCACGGTCAGCACCACGAAGATCAGCGCGATCACCGCGTAGAAGACCTGCCCGGTGCGTTCGGAATAATCCAGCGCGTCGACCCGCAGCGCGACGAAGACCACCGCGAAGGCGATCGCGATCACGGCAAGCTGGCCCAGCTCCACGCCGACGTTGAAGCCGATCAGCGCCGGGATGAACTGGTCCTGCGGCAGGCCGAATTCGACCAGCACGGAGGCAAAGCCCAGACCATGCAAGAGCCCGAAGCCGAAGACCACGAAGGGCCGCCAGCGCGACAGCCCGCTGGAGGTGATGTTCTCGACCGCGACGAAGACGATGGAGGCGGCGATGATCGGCTCGACGATATATCCCGGGACGTTCACGTAGCCGAGCCCCCCCAGCGCCAGCGTCACCGTATGGGCCAGCGTGAAGGCAGAAACCTGCCACAGAAGCGCTCCGAGACGTGCCGAGAGGAAGAACAGGCCCAGCACGAAGAGGATGTGATCGAGCCCCATGGGCAGGATATGCTCGAACCCCACGGGGATGTAGCCGAGGAAAGCCTCGCCCGCGCTGTCCGCGCCGCCCCCGCCGATGGCGATGGGCTCGGACGGGGTGCCGCCCGAGAGATAGCCGGTATAGGGCTCCTCGACGCCCTGCTGGCGCAGCACGACCGTGCCCCAATCTGCGGGCCACGTGACGGTGAGGCTGTCCGCGCCCGCGGGCAGCGTGCCCTCGAAGGCCAGCACCGTGTCGCGCGGCAGCTCGGGATTTCCGACGGGGCCCGGGCTGATTTCGGTCATGCTCAGCGCGACGGTTTTCCCGCCCGCCTCGATGCCGATGCGCTCCGTCACGGTCGCGCGCATCTCCGACAGGCGCGCGGCCAGCGCCTCGGGCGGCAAAGCGCGGAGCGCGTCGATCTCGTCCGACAGATCGAGCGCATTGGTGTCCTCCACCCCTTCCAGATCGGCCCCCGCGACCAGCGCCTCCGCATTCAGCGTCACCGACAGCTCAAGCCTGCCTTCCGTGACGGTCAGATCGGCGATGGCGGGGCGCACCTCATGCGCGGCGGCAAGGCCGGCGAAGGTGCAGAACAGGGAAGTCAGCAGGGCGCGGAGCATGTCGGAGGTCTTTCGATACGGGCAATTGGTCTCAAACCAAGTGGCGCGTTGTCCACGATGTCAAGCCGCCGGGATGCCTTGGCAAAGGGAAATCGCATACTTGCGCCAATGGCTTGCGATGATCCGCGCACTCGGTCACAAAAAGGCATGACACGCCCACCCGACATTCTGTGTATCGGTTCGGTCCTCTGGGACATGATTGGGCGCGCGCCCTCGCATATGGAGAAGGGCGCGGATGTGCCGGGGCGGATCATCCGCCTGCCGGGCGGTGTCGCGCTCAATATCGCGATGACGCTGGCGCGGTTCGGCATGCGGCCCGCGCTCCTGAGCGCGGTGGGCCGCGACGCGGAGGGCGAGGAGCTTTTGCAGCAATGCGCGGGCCTCGGTCTTGAGACGGCGCATGTCTACCGCTCCGAGGACCTGCCGACGGATCGCTACATGGCGGTCGAGGGCGCGAACGGGCTGATCGCCGCCATCGCCGATGCGCATTCGCTGGAAGCCGCGGGCGCGAAGATCCTGGCGCCGCTGGGCAACGGTACCTTCGGCACGGAGGCCCTGCCCTATGCCGGTCCGGTCGCCATCGACGGCAACCTGACCGCGCAGCTTCTCGAAGAGATCGCCCACGATCCCCGCCTGTCGCGCGCGGATCTGCGCATCGCACCCGCCTCGCCCGGCAAGGCCGAACGGCTGATGCCTTTCCTGCGGGCCGAGCGGGGCGCGCTTTACGTCAATCTCGAGGAGGCGGGCATCCTCTGCCATCAGGCATTCGGCTCCGCAGCCGAAGCGGCGCTGGGGCTTGTCGCCCGCGGTGCGGCGCGGGCGCTGGTGACCGATGGCGGACGCCCCGCCGCCGATGCCACCGCCGACGGCGTTCTGACCGCGACGCCGCGACAGGTGCTCGTCACCCGCGTCACCGGGGCGGGAGACACCTTCATGGCCGCCCATATCGCCAGCGAGGCAAGGGGGGCGGACCGCGCGGCCGCCCTGGCCCGTGCCCTCGATGCCGCCGCGCAATACGTATCCGGAGAAACCCCGTCATGAGCCTGATCCACCTGTCCCCCGAAGTCGCCGCCGCGCTGGATGAAAACCGGCCCGTCGTCGCGCTCGAATCGACGATCATCACCCACGGTCTGCCGAAACCGCAGAACCTCGACGTGGCCCGGCGGATCGAGGCGGCGGTGCGTGACGAAGGCGCGGTGCCCGCCACGGTGGCGGTGCTCGAGGGCGAGCTCTGCGTGGGGCTCTCCGACGCGCAGCTGCAGACCCTTGCCGCGGCGGAGCGCGTGGCCAAGCTCAGCCGCGCCGATCTGGCCGTCTGCATGGCCGCGGGCCGCACCGGCGCGACCACCGTCGCCGCGACGATGATCGCCGCGCACCGCGCCGGCATCGCGGTCTTCGCCACCGGCGGGATCGGCGGCGTCCATCGCGGCGCCGAGGACAGTTTCGACGTCTCCGCCGACCTGCAGGAACTCGCGCAGACCCCGGTGAGCGTGATCGCCGCGGGCGCCAAGGCCATCCTCGATCTGCCGAAGACGCTCGAGGTTCTTGAGACTCTGGGCGTGCCGGTCATCGCCTTCGGTCAGGACGCCCTGCCCGCCTTCTGGTCGCGCAGCGCGGGTCTGCGCGCGCCGCTGCGCATGGACGACCCGGCCACCATCGCCCGGGCGCACCGGATGCGCGGGCAGCTGGGCCTCGCGGGCGGGCAGCTCATCGCCAACCCGATCCCCGAGGCCGCCGAGATCCCGCGCGGCGAGATGACGCCGCTCATCGCCCGCGCGATGCAGGACGCCACGGCGCACGGCATCCACGGAAAGGACGTCACGCCCTACCTGCTGCAGCGCATCTATGAGCTGACCGACGGACGGTCGCTCGAAGCGAATGTGGCGCTGGTTCTGAACAATGCCGCGCTCGGTGCGCGGATTGCCCGCGAAATGGTCAGCCAGGGCGGCTGAGGCACAGGCATTTTCCGCCAGCCATTGTAGTTTCGCGCGCCGCAGCATAGCTCTTGAGACGACACCCAACCCAAGCCGCGACGATGACCGAACCCTTCGATCCCAAACCGCCCAGCCCGAGCCTCCTGTCGCGCCTGCGCGCCTCGTTCCTGACGGGTATGGTCGTGATCCTGCCGGTCGGCCTGACGATCTGGCTGGTCTGGACGGTGATCGGCTGGATCGACGCCTTCGTCCTGCCGCTGGTGCCCGCGCGCTTCAATCCCGAGGAATATATCGGCATCAACCTGCGCGGCGTGGGCGTGATCTTCCTGCTGCTCTTCACGCTGCTCGTGGGCTGGGTCGCCAAGGGCCTGATCGGCCGGTCGCTTATCCGCTGGGGCGAGACGGTGGTGCTGCGCATGCCCATCGTGCGGTCGGTCTATTCCGGTGTGAAGCAGATCGCCGAGACGGTCTTCGTGCAATCCGACCGCAGCTTCGAGAAGGCCTGCCTGATCGAATATCCGCGCCGGGGAATCTGGGTGATCGGCTTCATCTCGACCGACACGCGCGGCGAGGTGGCGGAAAAGGCCGTGACCACGAGCGGGCTCGTGTCGGTCTTCATCCCGACGACCCCGAACCCCACCTCGGGCTTCTTGCTGTTCCTGCCGGTCGAAGACGTAATCGAACTGGAGATGACGCTCGAGGACGCGGCGAAACTCGTGATCTCGGCAGGCCTCGTCTATCCCAACGCCAAGGACCCGACCCAGCCCCCCGACACCGCACCGATGCGCGCGGCGGAATAAGGCGCAAGGCGCGTACGGTCCGGCTGCCAGCACGACGCTAGCCGCTCAGATGCCGGTGAATTCTGCGACCAGCGCAATGCGTGCCGGGTGCCGCGCCACACCCGGCGACCCGTCTCAGATCAATTGAACATCGCCACCAGATCGGCGGTCTGGTTCTTGTTCAGATCCTCCTTGTGCGCGGCGAGGAAGGCGTCCGCCCGCGCCCGGCCCGCCGCCTTCAGCTGCGAAATCAGGCCCGGAACCGGGATGAGCTTCGTCGCCACCGACAGCTCGGTCATGAAGTCATCATCGGCGATCATGTGCACCAGCACGTTCTTCATCGTGCCGGGCTTCACCGACCCGTCCCGCAGCAGGCGCTGCACGAATTCGATCGCCCGCAGTTCCTTCAGAAGCGCGGAGTTGAAGCTGATCTCGTTGATGCGGTTCTGGATCTCGGGTGCCGTCTGCGGCACCTCTTCGCGGATCAGCGGGTTGATGTTCACGATCACCACGTCGTCCGGCAGGCTCTTGTCGTAGAGCGGGAAGAGCGCCGGGTTGCCGGAATAGCCGCCATCCCAGCAGACCTCGCGGCGGCCCGTATAGGGGCAGGTCACCTCGACCGCCTGGAAAAGCGTGGGCAGGCAGGCCGAGGCGAGGATCGCCTCGGTGCCGATCTTGTCACCCGAAAAGACCCGCACCTTGCCGTCGCGCACGCTGGTCGCGCCCACGAAGAGCAGCGGGCCGTCATCGGCGCAGACCGAGGCGTAATCGAGCTGCTCGACGATATGCGTCAGCGGATTGCGGTAAAGCGGCCCCCAGCTATAGGGCGAGAGCACCCGGCTCGCGGCGTCGCTGAACGCATAGCCGGGCGAATATTCCAGCGCCCGGGCGGTAACGCCCGGATGCGGCATCCAGGCATTCATCCATTCCGGCAGGCCGATATCGCGGACATTGGCGATCTCGTGCCAGAGCCAGTCCAGCGCCGCGCGCGCCCCGTCGCGGCCGTTCTTGTGATAGCCCGACTTGAAGGCCGCACCGTTGAGCGCGCCCGCCGAGGTGCCGGAGATGGCGGCGATCTCCACGTCCGGTTCGTCGAGAAGCCGGTCCAGCACACCCCAGGTATAGGCGCCATGCGCGCCGCCGCCCTGCAGGGCGAGATTTATGCGTTTCATGAGGGGACTCCTTCGCCGGTCATGATATCAGACCTAATGCCGCGACGCAGCGATGCAATGGTCAACCCAGCGCGTAGCCCGTCCCCCGCACCGTGCGCAGCACGTCGTCGCCGCCATGCTGGCCAAGCGCCTTGCGCAGACGGCCCACATGCACGTCCACCGTGCGGGTGTCGACGAAGACGTCCCTGCCCCAGACTCGGTCGAGCAGCTGCTCGCGCGTCCAGACCCGCCCGGGCTTTTCCATGAAGGTCGACAGGAGGCGGAACTCGGTCGGACCCAGCTTCAATTCCCGGCCCGCGCGGGTCACGCGATGGGTTTCGCCATCGAGCAGGATATCGTCGTAGCTGAGCGCCTGCCCCGCGGCGGCGGGCCGGGTGCGGCGCAGCTGGGCGCGCACGCGGGCCATCAGTTCGATCACCGAATAGGGTTTGACGACGTAATCGTCCGCGCCGGTCTCGAGACCCCGCACGCGGTCCACCTCCTCGGCGCGGGCCGACAGCATGATGACCGGCACGCCGCGCGTCTCGGGGCGGATCTTGATCCGGCGGCAGACCTCGATGCCCGACAGCCGGGGCAGCATCCAGTCGAGGATCACGAGGTCGGGCTGTGCCTCCTCGAACAGCAGCATCGCCTCCTCGCCATCGGCGGCGCGGGCCACGGCGAAGCCCTCCGCCTCGAGGTTGTAGCTCAGCACTTCGCGCTGCGCCGCTTCGTCCTCGACCAGCAGAACGGTGGGTTTGTCGCCCGACATCGCGGATTACTCGCCGTCCGTGTCCAGCGAATAGGCCGGGTCGAACGAGGTCCGGTCGGCCTTGGTGCGCGGTTTGTCGGGATGCTCGCCCGAGACCACGAAGACCACCTGCTCGGCGATGGAGGTGATGTGATCGCCCATCCGTTCGATGTTCTTGGCGATGAAATGCAGATGCATGCAGGCGGTGATCGACCGGGGATCCTCGAGCATGAAGGTCAGAAGCTCGCGGAAGAGCGTGTTGTACATCTGGTCGATCTCGCCGTCGCGGTCGATCACGTCGCGCGCCAGTTCCGCATCGCGCTGGATATAGGCGTCGAGCGCGTCCTTCAGCATGCGCTCCACCTCGCGGGCCATGCGGCGCAGCGACTTTGCCGATCCGTTGACGGGCGGGAACTGGGTCAGCACCGATGTGCGCTTGGCCATGTTCTTCGACAGATCGCCGATCCGTTCGAGATTGGCCGACATCCGCATCACCGACAGCACGACGCGCAGATCGGAGGCCTGCGGGCCGCGCAGCGCGATCACGCGGGCGGCCTCATCGTTCAGGCTGTCCTCCAGCGCGTCGATCGCCTTGTCGCCCGCGCGGACCTGCTCGGCCAGTTCCTCGTCGCGGGTCTCGAGGCTGCGGGCGGCGTCGCGGATCGCCGTCTCGACAAGGCCGCCCATCTTCATGATCTGGGCCTGGATACCTTCGAGATCGCGATCGAAGGCGGAATGAATGTGCCGGGTCATATCGCTCATGTCTCTATCCGATCCGTCCGGTGATGTAGGACTCGGTGCGGCTGTCCTGGGGGTTGGTGAAAATCTTGTCGGTGGTGTCGTATTCCACGAGGCTGCCGAGGTGGAAGAAGGCAGTCTTCTGGCTGACCCGCGCGGCCTGCTGCATCGAGTGCGTGACGATCACCACCGAGTAGTCCTGGCGCAATTCGTCGATCAGTTCCTCGACCTGGCCCGTGGCGATGGGATCGAGCGCCGAGCACGGCTCGTCCATCAACAGCACCTCGGGTTCGGTCGCCACGGCCCGCGCGATGCAGAGCCGCTGCTGCTGGCCGCCCGAAAGGCCCGTTCCGGGCGCCGTAAGTCGGTCCTTCACCTCGTCCCAGAGTGCGGCGCGGCGCAGCGCCCGTTCGACGATGTCATCGAGATCGGCGCGGGTCTTCGACAGCCCGTGGATCTTGGGCCCGTAGGCCACGTTGTCGAAAATCGATTTCGGAAACGGGTTCGGCTTCTGGAAGACCATGCCGACCTTGGCGCGCAATTGCACCGGGTCGACGCGCTTGTCGTAGATATCCTCGCCGTCGATGAGGATCTCGCCCTCGATCCGGGCGATGTCGATCGTGTCGTTCATCCGGTTGAGGCAGCGCAGGAAGGTGGACTTGCCGCAGCCCGAGGGCCCGATGAAGGCGGTGACGGTCTTGTCCTGGATATCGACGGACACGTCCTTGATGGCGTGATTGTCGCCATAGAAGACCTGCACGTCGCGGGCCGCGATCTTGATGTCTGTGGCGCTCACTTGGCCCTCCAGGCGGGATGCTGTGTCGTACATGGGTATATCTCCTTACCAGCGGCGCTCAAAGCGGCGGCGCAGGATGATCGCGATGGCGTTCATCGCGAAGAGGAAGACGAGAAGGATGATGATGCCGCCCCAGGCGCGTTCGTAATAGGCCGGATCGGCGCGCTTGGCCCATTCGTAGATCTGCGCGGGCATGGCCGAGTTCGGATCGAAGAAGCCCGAGGCGATGTTGTCGGGGTAGTTCGTGGCAATGTAGCCCACCATCCCGATCAACAGAAGCGGCGCGGTCTCGCCCAGGGCCTGCGCGAGGCCGATGATCGTGCCCGTGAGGATGCCGGGCATGGCGAGCGGCAGGACGTGGTGGAAGACCGATTGCATCTTCGAGGCCCCGACGCCGAGCGCGGCGTCGCGAATGGAGGGCGGCACCGATTGCAGCGACGCGCGCGTCGCGATGATGATCGTCGGCAGCGTCATCAGCGTCAGCACGAGGCCACCGACGATGGGGGCCGATTGCGGCAGCTCGACGAACTGGATGAAGACCGCGAGGCCGAGAATGCCGAAGACGATGGAGGGCACCGCTGCGAGGTTCGAGATGTTCACCTCGATGAGGTCGGTGAAGCGGTTCTTCGGCGCGAATTCCTCGAGATAGATCGAGGCCGCGACGCCGATGGGAAGCGCGAGGCCCAGCACCACGAGCATCATGTAGAACGAGCCCAGCATCGCGACGCCCATGCCCGCCTGTTCGGGGCGGCTTTCGGAGGCATCGGAGCCGGTGATGAAATCCCAGTTGAAGCTCTTGGTCACAAGGCTCGCATCGCGCATGCCGTCCACCAGATCGAGATGGGCGGCGTCGATGTTCTTGTCCCGCGCGACGCTGTCCCGGGTGACGCGGTCCTTGAGGTAGCCGTCGACCCGGCTCGAGGCGAGGATTTTGAACGTCACCGTCTCACCCACGAGGTCGGGATTGGCGAGCACCCGGTCGCGCAGCTGCGCGGCCGCCGAGGCCGAGAAGAGCGCGTCCATGTCGCCCGCATCCTCGAAGGCCGTCTCGATGCCCGCCGCCTGCACCGCGGCGAAGACGGCGTCCTCGACCAGGGGCTTGTAGCCGAAGGTCGAGACCTTCTTCATCTCCTCGGGGTCGCGATTGCCGGTCTTGTCGAGCTTTTCGGGGTCCAGATAGACCGGCACCTGCAGGAAGGTCTGCTGGAACGCGGTCACGCCATTGGTGACGATGGAGCCCAAGAGCACCACGAGAAAGAACATGCCCGCCGCGATCGCCGCCATGCCATAGGCTCGGAAGCGTTTCTCGGCGGCGTTGCGCTTCTTGGTGCGCGCATCGGTCTGAGTCAGGGAACGGGGCGTCTGGCCGGAAGCCGCGCCTGCGGAGAGATCGGTCATTCGTATTGCTCCCGGTATTTGCGCACGATGTAGAGCGCGAGCACGTTGAGCCCGAGCGTGATGACGAAAAGCGTCATGCCGAGCGCGAAGGCGACGAGCGCCTCGGGGCTCGCGAAATCCGCGTCCCCGGTCAACTGGCTGACGATCTTCGCGGTGACGGTGGTCATCGCCTCGAAGGGATTGAGTTCCATCCGGGCCGCGGCACCGGCACCCAGAACGACGATCATCGTCTCGCCGATGGCGCGCGACGCCGCGAGCAGGATCGCGCCCACGATGCCCGGCAGGGCGGCGGGCAGGATGACCTGGCGGATGGTCTCGGATTGCGTGGCCCCGAGCCCGTAGGATCCGTCGCGCAGCGCCTGCGGCACGGCGTTGATGATGTCGTCCGACAGCGAGGAGACAAACGGGATCAGCATGATCCCCATCACCAGCCCCGCGGTCATCACCGCCGTGCCCGCCTGCATCCAGCCGAGGCCGTCATCGCCGAAGACCTTCATCAGCAAGGGCCCGACGGTCAGCAGCGCGAAGAGGCCGTAGACGATGGTGGGAATGCCGGCGAGGATCTCGATGGCGGGTTTGGCGACCGAGCGGACGCGCTTCGTCGCGTATTCCGACAGGTAGACGGCGGCGAAGAGCCCGATGGGCACGGCCACCAGAAGGGCGATGAGCGAGATGTAGAGCGTGCCCCACAAAAGCGGCAGGATGCCAAGCTCAGAGCCACCCCCGAAGGACGGGGACCAGGTGGTCGAGAAGAAGAAATCCGCGGCCGGGTAGAGGCGGAAGAACTCGATCGTGTTGAAGACGAGGCTCAGCACGATGCCGACGGTCGTCAGGATGGCGATGCAGGCGGCCCCGATCAGGATGGCGCGGATGCCCTGCTCCACCACGTTGCGGGCGCGGAAATCCGGGCGCACCTCGCGCAGACCGTAAAGCGTGCCGCCCGCCGAGATCGCGAGCACCAGCGCCACCATCACGAGCCCCGCCTGCCCCGACAGGACCCGGAAACGCTGCGCCGCCGCCAGAACCGCGGGCTGCACATCGGAGCCGAGCGCGACACCGGCCGTGGCCAGCGTGGCCCGGATATCGTCACTCGCGGTGCTGAGGTCTCGGGCCGCGTCGCCCGACAGAAGCCCCTGCGCGACGGCGGCATCGAGCCCCGCCGCCACGCGGCGCACATCCGCCAGAACCAGACCCAGATCGCGCTCTTCGGCGATGGCCTGCTCGGACACGAGCCCGGTCACCGCGCGTTCGATCAGCATGGGCTGCAGGATCAGCCAGATCGCCAGCAGCCCCAGCGCCGGGACCACGCCTTTCAGCGCGGCGTTCCAGCCGTAATAATTCGGCAGCGAATGCAGGTCGCGCCTGTCGCCGATGACGGCGTTCAGCGCCCGGGACCGGCCGAGGACGAAACCTGCGACGGCGATCCCGAGGACGATCAGGACGATCCAGAATGCTGGCATGAGAGACGCTCCGGGACGTGAGGGGCGGATATGGCAAGAGGCGGCGTGTGGCCCGCCGCCCCTTTATCGACGTTGCGACGGATTAGGAACCCGCGTTCATCGTCTCTTCGTTCTCGATCTTGGCCTGGGTCTCGGCGAGCTCCGGATCGGGCACGAGGCCGTAATCGGCAAGCGGGCCGCCCGGGCCTGCGATCTCGTCGGCGACGAAGAACTGCGCGAAGTCCTTGAGGCCGGGGATCACGCCCAGATGCGCCTTCTTGATGTAGAAGAACAGCGGACGCGAGACCGGGTATTCCCCCGAGGAAATGGTCTCGGTCGACGGCGCGACGCCGCCCATCGTGGCCACTTTCAGCGTGTCGGTGTTGTTCTCGTAGAAGGCGAGGCCGAAGACGCCCACACCTTCGGGGTTGCTGTCGATCCGCGCCAGCGTCTCGGTGTAGTCTCCGTCGATATCCACGGAGCGGCCATCGGTGCGCACCGCCATGCAGGCATCCTCGGCGTCGTCCTCGGACATGCCCATTTTCATCATGGCTGCCATGGCGCCAGTGTCTTCGCAGCCCTGCAGCAGGACCTTCTCTTCGAAGACTTCGCGGGTGCCGTGCTTGGTGCCGGGGATGAAGGCCGCGATCTCGACCGCCGGCAGATCCGCGTTGGCGTCGGCCCAGGTGGTGTTGGGGTTGGTCACCATCTCGCCGTCCACCGGCATTTCGGCGGCCAGCGCGCGGAACCAGTCGGCAGGCTCGAAGGCGGTGAAGTCGGGGCCGTCGATCTGGCTCGCGAAGACGATGCCGTCATAGCCGATGCGCACTTCGATGATCTCGTCGACGCCGTTCGCGGCGCAGGCCTCGATCTCGGCGGGACGGATGGCGCGGGAGGCGTTGGCGATGTCGATGGTGTTCTCGCCCACACCCTCGCAGAAGCGCTTGAGGCCGGCCGAGGAGCCGCCCGATTCCACGACCGGGGTCGGGAAGTCGAAATTCTCGCCGAAGGCTTCCGCCACGATCGAGGCATAGGGCAGCACAGTCGAGGAGCCGGCCACCTGCACGTTGTCGCGCGATTGCGCGAAGGCCGGGGAAGCGACGGCCAGGGCCAGCGCGGAAACGGTCAGTGTCTTGGTCATGTTCACTCCATTCGAGTGTCTGATGTCGGTCATTCAAGAGCGGGCCGATGCGTCGGCCCCTCGCGGTCCGCCTAAAGACGCGTGACGAAGCTTTTGTGACGCGCAGGTAACAGTTTCATGACAAAGACCGCCCGCGCCGCGGGAATCCCGCCGACACGAAAACGTTTACGCAAGGTTAACGGTGGGATGTCGCGGGCGATGTATTATCATTTTGTTGAGCAAAGGCGCGTAATTGATGTGGTGTCGTCACATTGACGCCGAGCTTTGGGAATATCGTATACGCATGTTTCGCGATCTCACATATTGGGGCGCAGCGCTCCACGGCGGTAACCCGCTCTCCTTCAGGGCCTGGGTGTCGGATGCGATCGTGAACCTCGTGGGGCTGATTCTGTCGGTCGGATCGGCGGCCTATCTTCTGGCAAACGCGGCGCGACAAGGTGCGGATTTCGGCGTTCTGTTCGCGCTCTCGGCTTATGCCGCCGCGCTGGTGGCAAGCTTTCTCGCCTCGCTCGTCTACAATTCCGGGCCGTGGCATTCCGTGCGCCCGCTGCTGCGGCGGCTCGATCACGCCGCGATCTACATCAAGATCAGCGGCACCGCGACGCCCTTCGCGGTGATGATTTCCACACCCTTCGCGCTGTCGGTTCTGGCGCTGGTCTGGACGCTGGCGCTTTACGGCGCGTCGCGGAAGCTGTTCTTCTGGCAGACCCCCAGCCGCTGGGATCCGCTGGTCTACCTCGCGCTGGCATGGTTCTCGGCACTGCCGATGATTTCGCTGCCGGGCATTGTGCCGTGGCAGACCCTCGCCCTGATGATGACGGGCGGCGCGCTTTATACGTCCGGCGTGTCGATCTACGTGCGCCACGATTGGCCCTATGCGCGGGCGCTGTGGCACCTGTTCGTGCTGTCCGCCTCGGGCGCGTTCTTCGCGGCGCTGCTGATCGGTGCGCCGGGCGTGCTTTACTGAACGAACCGCCCGACCCGAGCCCGCACGCCCTGCCCGGCGCCGTGTCTCAGGCCCCGAACCGCTCCAGCGACACCGAGACCCGCCCCTGCCCGTCCGCGCGCACGAAGGCGATATCGCCGTATTCGAGCGGTGCGGGATCCGGCAGGCCCATGGCCTCCCACATCTGCGACAGGTTGCCCTTGTTGCCGACCCAGAGGATGGTCTTGCCGCCATTCCCCGCGAGGATTTGCGGCGCGACGTCGAAATCCGCAACCGTCTCGACCTCGAGGCCCTTCTGGTCCGCCACCGGCTGCGCGGTCAGCACGTTGCGCTTGTAGCTCGTTGAATAGACCCGATCGAGCGGCACATCCACCAGACGCTGCGCCAGCGCCGCCGCGCGCTCCTGCCCCGGACGTGTCAGCTCCAGCCCGCTTTTCTCGCCGTGACGTACCATGATGAGCGTCGTGTTCGCGGGCACCCGGACCGCGTCGTCGCTGGGCGCGGTGCAGCCCGCCAGCGCGAACCCCGTGGCGCCCAGTCCCAAAAGCATGTCGCGTCTATGCATGATGATCCCCTTGCATTCTGTCCCGGCCCCATCCTGCAAGATGCCGGCCCGACTGCAAAGCCCCGCTCAGCAGGGCAGAAGGATCTTCACCTCGAGCCCTTCGCCCGGCTCCGACGCGATGCGGATGCGCCCGCGATGGCGGTTCACGATGTGCTTGACGATGGCGAGGCCAAGCCCCGTGCCGCCCTGTTCGCGGGACCGGTGCGCGTCCACGCGGTAGAACCGTTCGGTCAGGCGCGGCAGGTGTTGGGGGTCGATCCCCGGCCCGCTGTCGCGCACGATCAGCGCCACGCCATCGCTGCGCAGTCCCGCCTCGTAGCGCGGCACGCCGATGGTGATCGTCACATCCGCGCCTGCGCCCGAATACTTGATCGCGTTTTCCAGAAGGTTGACGAGGACCTGCCGCAGCTGGTCCGCGTCGCCGCGCACTTCCGCCGTTTGGGGTGCCTCGATCCGGACGCCAATCTCCGCCGCCTCGGTCAGCCGCGAGAGGCCCAGCACGACGGAGCGGACAAGCGGCACGAGATCCACGATGGCGGTCGGGCGCACCCGTTCCTCCGCCTCGACGCGGCTCAGCGACAACAGGTCCGAGATGAGCCGGTTCATCCGTTCCGCCTCCTCGCCCATCACCTGCAGAAAGCGCGCCTGCGCGGCGGGATCGCTGCGCGCCGGCCCCTTCAGGGTCTCGATGAAGGAGGTGAGCGCCGTGAGCGGCGTCTTCAACTCGTGGCTCACGTTGGCGACGAAATCGCGCCGCATCGCGTTCGACTGCGCCAGCGGCGTCTCGTCCTCGAAGGACACCAGCACCGAGCCGCCCGCCACGGCGCGGACCGCCACCTTGAAGGTCGTGTCCTGCTGGCCGTCATTGGTGAGGTATTGCGCGTCGCGCGGCGTGGCATCGCGCATGACCGCCTCGATCGCGTCGAGGACAGCCGGCTGTCGCAGCGCGGTGATGAAGTGGCGCCCCTCGATCGCCGGCCCGAGAAGGCTGCGCGCGGCGGCATTGACCGCCTCGATCCGCTCGTCGCGGCGGATCAACAGGGCGGGCAGCGGCAGCGCCTCGAGGATCGCCTTGGGCGTCATGGCATCAGGCGGCCGCGTCCCGCGCCGCGGCCAGACCCGCATCGAAGGCCGCGAGCAGCGCGTCGGGCTCCTCGAGGCCCACGGAGACACGGAAGAACCCCTCCGAGATGCCGAGCTTCGCCCGCCCCTCGGGGCTGAGCGCGCGATGCGACGACGAGGCGGGATGCGACAGCGTGGTGCCCACGTCGCCCAGCGTCGGCGCGAAGGCCAGCGCCTCGGCGCCCTTGGTGAAGGCATTGGCGGCGGCGCGCCCGCCCTCGATCTCGAAACTGACCATGTTGCAGCCCTGCCCCTTGAGAAGCCCCTGCGCGCGGGCGCGGTCGGGATGATCCGCGCGGGTCGGGTAGAGCACGCGGATCACCCCTGCCTGCCCCGCGAGATGCGCGGCCAACCGCTCCGCCGTCTCCTGGGTGCGGGCGAAGCGCAGACCGAAGGTCATGAGGCCCCGTTCGGCCAGCCAGCAATCGAAAGGCGACGGCGTCATGCCCGTGGTGACGGCGAAATCGTAGATCGCCTTGCGCTGCGCGGGGTCCTTCGCGGCGACCCAGCCCAGCGTGACGTCCGAATGCCCCGCCAGCAGCTTGGTGACGGAATGGATCACGATATCGGCGCCATGATCGACCGGCCGGATCGCGGTGGGCGTGGTGAAGGTGTTGTCGACGACCAGCGTGACACCCTTCTCGCGGCAAAGCGCGGCGATGCCGTCGATATCGGCGACCCGCAGCGTGGGGTTCGAGACGACCTCGATCAGCACCAGCCGCGTCTCGGGGCGCAAGGCGGCGGCGAAGGCCGCGGCATCGGTCGGATCGGCGAGCGAGGTGGCGATGCCGAGCCGCGGCAGATCCTCGTTCATCAGGCGCAGCGACCGGCCGTAAAGCTGGTCACCGCCCAGCACGTGATCGCCCGCGCGGCAGAGTCCCATCAGCACCGCCGTGACAGCGGCCATGCCGGAGCCCAGCGTCAGCCCTTCCTCCATCCCCTCCATCCGGGCGATTGCGCGGGCCAGAAGCGCCGCGTTCGGATGGCCTTCCCGCGCATAGGTGTAGCCCTGCACGCGGCCTTCATATTGCGCATCGAGCGCGTCGGGCGTTTCGGAGGCGTAAACGACCGAGGGCTGGATGCCGTTCACGACCGGGCGCGAAGCCCCGTCTTCGAGGATGTCGGGACGCATGAGCGTGCGTTTGGTGGCCATCTTGGCGCTCCGTTCTGGCGCGGGCCGGTCGCGCCGCGCATGTCGTGTCTGTTGCCGGGCCGGCTGGCTGGCCCGCGATGTCGGGTGCGTTTTGCCCTAAAGCGGGCGAAGCCCCGCGCGGAACCGCGCGGCATTGGCCTGGTAGCGTCGGGCGCTCTCGCGCAGGGCCTCGATGGCCTCTTCATCGAGCTCGCGCACGACCTTGCCCGGCATTCCCATCACAAGGCTGCCATCGGGGATCACCTTGTTCTCTGTGACCAGCGCGCCCGCGCCGATCAGGCAATTCTTGCCGATCTTCGCGCCGTTCAGGATCGTGGCACCCATGCCGATGAGGGTGTTCTCGCCGATCACGCAGCCATGCAGCATGACCTTGTGGCCGATGGTACAGCCCGGCCCGATGATCAGCGGCGACCCGGGATCGGTGTGGCAGACCACGTTTTCCTGGATGTTGCTGCCCACGCCCACGGTGATCGGCTCGTTATCGCCGCGCAGGGTCGAGGAGAACCAGATCGAGGCCCCCGCCTCAAGGGTCACGTCGCCGATCACGTTGGCATCGGGCGCGACCCAGGCGTCGTCGGCCAGTGTCGGGGTGATATCGCCGAGCGCGTAAAGTGTCATATCCGTCCCTCCTCGAATTCCATCTGCAGCTTGCGCACATGCTCGGTCAGGCCGGGCTGCTGCATCCGTTTGAGCCGCGAGGCCGCGACGATGGATTTCAGCTGCTCCTGGGTCTCGTCCTGACCGTTGTTCACCAGCACGTAATCGTAGCCGTCCCAATGGCTGATCTCGTCCCAGCTTTTCAGCATGCGTTTTTCGATCGTCTCGGCCCCGTCCTGGCCGCGGCCCTCGAGCCGCCGCTTCAGCTCCGCGATCGACGGCGGCAGCAGAAAGATCGACAGCGTGTGCGGGGCGAGCGCGGAGTTGCGGATCTGCTGCGCGCCCTGCCAGTCGATGTCGAAGAGCACGTCCTGCCCGGCCTCGATCGCCTCGGCGACGGCGGCCTTGGGCGAGCCGTAGAAATTGCCGAAGACATGCGCGTGTTCCAGCATCTCGCCATTCGCGACCATGTGCTTGAACTCGGTCTCCGAGACGAAATGGTAATCCTCGCCGTCGACTTCGCCCGCCCGCGGGGCCCGCGTCGTGGCCGAGACCGAAAATACGATGCTTTCGTCCCAGGCCCGCATCGCCCGCGCCATGGTGGATTTCCCGGCGCCCGAAGGCGAGGACAGGATGATGAGAAGGCCGCGCCGTGTCGCTTGCATAGGGGTCATTCCACGTTCTGAACCTGTTCGCGCATCTGGTCGATGAGCGTCTTCAATTCGAGCCCGACTTCCGTCAGCGGCGCCGATTGCGCCTTCGAGCAGAGCGTGTTGGCCTCGCGGTTGAATTCCTGCATCAGGAAATCGAGCTTGCGGCCCACCGCGCCGCCCGTCGCCAGCATGCTTTCGGCGGCGGCGACATGCGCGCGCAGGCGGTCGATTTCCTCGGTCACGTCGGCCTTGACCGCGATCAGCGCCAGTTCCTGCGCGATGCGCGCTTCGTCGGGGCTGTCGGCATGTTCGGTGACCCGGGCCAGCTGGCTGCGCAGCCGCTCGGCCTGTTCGGGCCGGCGCGCCTCGGCGCGTTCGGCGGCCTGCTCCGTCAACGCGCCGATCCGCGCGAGCTGTCCGTCGAGGATGCCGCGCAGGGCCTGCCCCTCCGCATCGCGGGAGGCCACGAAGGCCGCGAGTGCCGTGTCGAAATCCGCCAGGAGGGCGTCGCGCAGGGCCGCCATATCAGGCACCGGCTGCGCCTCCTCCATCACGCCGCGCAGGGCCAGGATCTCGCTCGGCGACGGCGCGGCGAGGCTCAGGCCCTGCACCCGCGCCTCGGCTTCGATCTTCGCGAGCGCCGCCAGCACGTCGCTCAGCGCATCGGTGTTGAGGCCGAGCCGCCCGGCCCCGCCCTCCGCCGCGATCTTCAATCCGACGCTGACCGACCCGCGGGTGACATGCGCTTGCACGCGCTTGCGCACCGTCGCGTCCAGCCCTTCGATCCAGTCGGGCAGACGCAGCCGCAAATCGAGTCCCTTGCCGTTGACCGACCGGATCTCCCAACTCCAGCCAAAGCCCTGCCCGGCCCCTTCGGTCGCGGCAAATCCCGTCATCGACTGGCGCATCGGCACGCGCTCCTCATCCCTGATCGCACCCGATCCGGCTACAGGAGCCCCGCTGGCATGGCAAGGTTCCGCCGGGATTAACCACGCGCCAGGAAATGAGGCGCAATTTGGGCAAATTTGTCATAATTAAGGTGTTAGTAAGACACATGAACGCAGGCTTAGGCATGGGACTGCCTCGGCACGATGGAGAACGGGAGAGACCAATGCTCGGCCGTGGAAAAGATGGAAACGACGTGATTCCGATGAGCGGACGTGGCCCGGACCTCGCGCGGACGGCCCTCGGTGTGATCGAAAGCTACTGGCAGGCGCTGCGCGCCGATCATGGCCCGGTCCCGCCGCGCAGCGCGGTCGATCCGCGCGGCATGCAGAACGCGCTCGAGTTCGCGTTCCTGATCCATCACATCGCCCCGGGCATCGGGCGGATGCGCGTGGCAGGCTCGCATCTGAACGACCTTGCGGGCATGGAAGTGGCGGGCATGCCGTTATCGGCGATGTTCACGCCCGATGCGCGCGACGCACTCGCACGCGGCCTGAAAGAGGTCTTCGCCCGTCCGGCGATCCTGCGCGCCGAGCTGACCAGCGCCGCGGGCTGGTCGCGGAAACCGCTGACCGCAGAAATGCTCATCCTGCCGCTGACCTGCGAGGCCGGCTGCGTCGACCGTGCGCTCGGCGCGCTGGTCACCCGGGGCGAGATCGGCCGCACGCCCCGCCGTTTCGGCATCACCGAGATGCGCATCGACACCATGGGCGCTGCACCGCGTCCGGCGTCCGCAGCACCTGCGCGCCCGCGTCATTTCGCGGAAACCCAAGCGCCCTTCGCGGCCCGCCGCGGCACCGGCCCACGCGCGCCGCATCTGCGCGTCGTGGTGTCCAACGACTGATCGTCGGGCCGTCGGCGCCGCATTTCGGTCAGAGGCATCCTGTCATAAATAACAAAACGCCGCGCGATCCCCACGCGGCGTTTGTGTTTTTTAACCGACTGCGGCGCGCGTTGCGCACCCCGCAAGCCCCTACTCCGCAGCGGTCGCCGCCGCCTTCGCGCCGCCAAGGGCTTCGTCCACGACACCCTGATATTCTGCGGTCTCGGACGCGATAGCCATGGTCGCCGCGAGCATGCCCGACTTGGAGCCGCAATCGAACCGCGTGCCGGTGAAGCGGAACCCGCAAAGCCCGGCCGTCTCCACCGCCTTCGCGATGGCGTCGGTCAGCTGGATTTCGCCCCCCGCGCCGGGCGGCAACCCCTCTAGGTCCTCGAAGATCGCGCACGAAAGCACGTATCGGCCAACGACCGCCTGCCGCGACGGCGCATCCTCCATTGCGGGCTTCTCCACCATGCCCTTGGCAAGGATCAACGCCCCGTCGCGCCCGGTGACATCGAGCACACCGTAGGACGACACGTCCTCGTCGGCGACCTGCATCGTCGCGACCATGTGGCCCGCCTTGTCCGCATCATAGGCCGCGATCATCTCGCTGAGGCAGCCGGGCTCACCCAGGATCAGGTCGTCCGGCAGGATGATCGCGACAGGACCGGGCAGCACCTCGTCTTTGGCGCAAAGCACCGCATGTCCGAGCCCGAGCGGCTCTTCCTGCATGACGAAGCGGATCTGCGTCTCGGTTTCGTCCAGCGCGTTGTCGCTGATCATGTCGGCCAGTTGCGCCTTGCCGCGGTCGCGCAGCGTCGCCTCAAGCTCGTCGTCGGCCCGGACATAGCGTTCGATGGCGTCCTTCGAGGGGTGGCTGACGAAGACCATGCGCTCGATGCCCGCCGCGCGGGCCTCGTCGATGGCGAACTGGATGAGTGGCGTATCAAGGACGGGCAGGAGTTCCTTCGGCGTGGCCTTGGTCGCCGGCAGGAACCGCGTTCCGAGCCCCGCCACGGGAAAGATTGCGGTGCGGACACGCGCGGTCTGGGCGGTTGGCTTGGGGTCCATCGAAATAGCTCCTCTGATCATGTCAATTCAGCGCTGCGATGCGCGTGTGGTGATAACGCTATGGCGTACGTAAAATAAGTCAAAAGGGGTGCCCCAAGTTCCCAACCTGTGACATTGCGCCGTCCCGACATCCGTTTAGCCTATGAATTGACGGGGTTTTCCATGTGAACCGGCGCGACCCAAACGGGTGATCGCAAAGGTCAGCAGCCTGGCCGGCGGCGGTCACAACTGAATGAATGATGAAAAAGCCGGCACCTTCCGGGCAAACTGCGCAACCTTTCATCGCGGCGCTCATGGTGATATCGCAGAAGCCACAATCCTCGGTCCCGTCTGGACACTTTCTTCGCGACCGCTAGCCTTTGCACCAAACAGCAACAGTCACCCGCTCCGCCGAGGCGGGCCGCAAGCAGATGGATGGACACGCTCTGAACATGCCCAAATCTCCCCGCCCCGAGGGTCTGCCCGCGCCCCGCTCTGCCCGGCCCTATCGCCGCATCGCGGTGCTGGGCATGGGCAGCTGGGGCACCGCGCTGGCAGCGGTTGCGGCATCGACCGGCTGCGCCGTGCGGCTATGGGGGCGGCGCGCCGCCCTTGCCGATGCGATCAACACCCAGCACCGCAACACCGATTACCTGCCGGATGCGCCCCTGCCCGAAGGCATCGAGGCCACGACCGACCTCGCTTATGCGCTGAAGGACGCGGAAGCGGTGCTTCTGGTGACGCCCTCGCGCACGCTGCGCAAGATGTGCAACCAGATCCGCCCGCACCTGCCGCAGGGCGTGCCGCTCGTGCTCGGCTGCAAGGGGATCGAGCAGGGCACGGGTTACCTCCTGTCGGCGCTCGTGGAGGAAGAGCTGCCCGGCCACCCGGTCGGCGCCCTATCGGGTCCCACCTTCGCCAAGGAAACCGTGCTGGGCCATCCGTCCGCGGCGACCATCGCCTTCGAGTTCACCTACAAGGACCGGCTGACGCCGCAGGACAGCCCCGCCGCGCGGATGTCCGTCACGATGTCCTCGGCGGCGTTCCGGCCCTATATCTCGGACGACCTGACGGGCGTGGAGATCGGCGGCGCGGTGAAGAACGTGATCGCCATCGCCTGCGGGATGATGACCGGCGCGGGCTTTGCCGAGAATACCCGCGCGGCGCTGATCGCCCGGGGCATGGACGAGATGAAGTTCCTCGCGGAAGCCCTTGGCGGAAGACGGGAAACCGTGACTGGCCTCTCGGGCGCGGGCGATCTGACGCTCACCTGCTCCTCGCTGACTTCGCGCAACATGTCGCTCGGTCATCAGCTCGGCCAGGGCATCCCCCGCGAGCAATGTTTCGACGGCAAGAAGGTCGTCGTCGAGGGCGAGGTGAACGCCGTCTCGGTGGTCGATCTGGCGCGCCGGATCGGCGTGACAATGCCCATCTGCGAGGCGGTCCATGCCATCCTGCACGAAGGCGCGGACCTCTCCTCGACCTTCGTGGCGCTGTGGTCCCGCCCCATCGAGAGCGAACCGCGCGCGCTGTCCATCCAACTCGATCATCCCGCATCCCAAAAGGAGCGTACATGACCCAACCGCCCCCGATTTCGACCGCGCTCAACGCGCGCCGCTTCGTTCTGGCCACCGATCTGGACGGCACGTTCCTCGGCGGTTCGGACGCCGATCGCAAGCGCCTCTACGACTGGATCGAGGCGCATCGCGAAAGCATCGGCCTCGTCTTCGTGACCGGCCGGGACCCGGCCTTCATCCGGTCGCTCTGCGAAAGCGGCGTGCCGTGGCCCGAATTCGTGATCGGCGATGTGGGCACCACCATTGCGCAGGTCGAGAACAAGGAAATCTCGCCCATCGTCGAACTTGAAGAAGAGATCGCAAGCATCTGGAATGATGCGGGTTCCGCCGTGCGCGCCGCGCTGGAGGGGCATCCGGGCCTGACGCTTCAGCCGACCAGCTTCAGGTATCGGGTGAGCTATGACCTGCAACCCGTTGATTTTGATGACAGTGCCAAGCACAAGGTCACCGAATTGGGGCATGATTGGCTGATTTCCGACAACAAGTATTTCGACGTTCTGCCCCGTGGCGTGTCCAAGGGACCGTCCCTGCGCCGCTTCGTGGCGCATATGCAGATCGCCGAGCATCGCGTCCTGGCCGCCGGAGACACGCTGAACGATGCCTCCATGCTGGAATGCGGCCTGCCCGCGGTGGCGGTCGGCGGCTCCGAGGCCGCGTTGCTCGACCGGGTCGCACCGCTCGAGCATGTCTACAAGGCCACCGCGATCGGCGCGGCGGGTATTCTCGAAGCAGTGGGCGCGATGGACCTCCATCCCGTCCCGGAGGGCGTTTGAATGGGCAGCGATCTTGTTATCGTCTATCACCGGCAACCCTATGAAGAGGTTGTCGAAAACGGCAAAACCGTCTTTCGCGAGAACAAGAGCCCGAACGGCATCGTCCCGACGCTAAAAAGCTTCTTCGGCCGCGTCGACAACGCCGCCTGGGTCGCCTGGAAGGAAGCGGAGGACGTGACCAATCCCGATTTCGACCGCGTGATCGAGATCGAGGACAGTTTCGGCAAATACACCGTCTCACGCCTGCCCCTGACCGCGGCGGACGTGAAAAGCTTCTACCACGTCACATCGAAAGAGGCGTTCTGGCCCATCCTGCACGGCTTCAAGGACAAGTATAATTACGATCCGGTCGATTGGGGTACGTTCCGCAAGGTGAACCAGGCCTTCGCCGAAGCCGCCGCCGCCGAGGCCGCCAAGGGCGCATCGGTTTGGGTCCACGACTACAATCTGTGGCTGGTGCCCGGCTATCTGCGGCAGATGCGTCCCGATCTGCGCATCTCGTTCTTCCATCACACGCCGTTCCCGGCGGCCGATATCTTCAACGTGCTGCCCTGGCGCGGCGAGATCGTCGACAGCCTTCTCGCCTGCGACGTGGTGGGCTTCCACATCCCGCGCTATGCGTCGAACTTCGTGTCGGTTGTACGCTCGCAATATGATGTGGGCGACGTGCCGCGGGTGACGGTCTCCGACGATTTCATCTCCGAAGGTTCCGCCCTGTCGGACCGCACGCAGCCCGTCACGATCAAGACGCGCGACCGCGAGGTCCGTCTGGGCGTCACGCCCGTGGGGGTCGATACGGATTACATCGCCGAGGTCACCGCGCGGGACGATACCCACAAGCGCGCCGCCGAGATCCGCGAGGAGCTGGGTGAGGCGAAGCTGATCCTCTCCGTGGGCCGCACCGATTACACCAAGGGCGGCGCGGAGCAGCTTCTGACCTTCGAGCGGTTCCTGCAGAAGCACGAGGATATGCGCGACAAGGTGCGGCTTTTGCATGTCTCGGTGCCCGCCAACCGCAACATGACCGTCTATGCCGAGATCCAGGACGAGATCGAACAGATCGCGGGCCGCATCAACGGCCGCTTCGGCACGTTCAACTCGAACCCCGTGACGCTGATCTCGCGCGCGATCCCGTTCGAGACGCTGGTGGCCTATTACCGCGTGGCGGACGTGGCCTGGATCACGCCGATGGCCGATGGCATGAACCTCGTCTGCAAGGAATTCGCGGCCTCCCGCGACGACGAGGACGGCGTGCTGATCCTGTCGGAATTCGCCGGTGCTGCGATCGAGCTTGGCTCGGCGATCCTGACCAATCCCTACAGCCACAAGAACATGGACCACGCGATCGAGACCGCGCTGACGATGAGCCCGGAGAACCGCAAGAGCCGCATGGTGGAGCTGCGCCGCAAGGTCGGCATCTACAACACCGCGCGCTGGGCGCAGGACCAGCTGGCGCTGCTCTCACCCGATGATTTCGGTGACTGAGCCGGACGCCGGATGAGCATGCCTGGCGCGGGCGGTGCCGCCACGCGAAACGTCGCGCTGTATCCGTGGTTCAAGGCGGCGCAGAGCCTGCTGTTCTGGCAAGCGACGTGGTTCCTGTATTTCCAGCAGGCGCTGACGCCGGCCCAGGCCATCCTGCTCTATGCGGTCTACGACCTCTCGGCCACGCTGCTCGAGGTGCCGTCCGGCGTGATGTCCGACCGGCTTGGCCGCCGGGTGACGCTGATCGTCTCGGCGCTGTCGATGGCGCTCGGGGCGGCGCTTCTGGGCTGGGGCGGCGGCTTTGCCGTCTTCATGGCCGGTCAGGCGCTGCTGGGCGCGGGCATAGCCTTCGTCTCGGGCACCGACAGCTCGTTTCTCTACGAGTCGCTGCAGGCCGCGGGCGAGGAGGCCTCGGTCGAGGCCGAGGAGCTGCGCGCCTGGCGCTTTTCCTTCGGCGCACTTCTGGTCTCGGCGCCCCTGGGTGGCCTCGCCGCCCTCTGGTCGCTGGCCCTGCCGTTCTGGCTCTCGGCGGCGGCGGCCGGGATCGGCCTTGTCCTGGCGCTTCGTTTCACCGATCCGCCGCAGCTGCGCAGCGACGCGGTGCTGCCGCAGACCCAATGGGGCGCGCTGCGCGCCGCGTTCCGCGATCCGGTGCTGATCTGGCTCTTCGCGCTGGCGGCGCTGATGTATGGCTACAGCCACCTGCCCTTCATCTTCGGCCAGCCCTTCATCGAGGGCGCGCTCGCGCGCTTCGATCTCTCCGACGATGCGCCGCTCGTCTCGGGCACGATCACCGCAATCATGATGGGGGTCTCGCTGCTGGCCTCGCTGGCGGCACCCCGGCTGCGGGCGCGGATCGGTCTCGCGGCGCTTCTGCTCCTGGCCTTCGGGATGCAGATCGCGCTGATCTCCACGCTGGCGCTGACCGGGTCGGTCCTGGCGATCCTCGCACTGACCCTGCGGATGGTGCCCGATGCCTTTTCGCGCCCCTTCATCCTCGCGCATATCCAGCCACGGCTCGAAGGCGCGGGCCGGGCCACCTATCTCTCGATCCAGAGCCTCGTGGGTCGGCTGCTCTTCGCGGCCTCGCTATACCTGGCCGCGGGCGGCGCGCAGGGGGCCGATGCGCTGGCGCATGACGAGATCGCGCTGATCCTCGGCGCATACGCCCTTTTCGGCCTCGGCGCCCTGGTGCTGCTCGCGCTCACGGCCCGACGCTCGGGCGTCTGAGGTTTTCCAGCCCATGAAAAAGGCCGGCCCCGAAAGGCCGGCCTTCTGCAAAATCGCATGGATCGGCGCGGATCAGCCGTTCACCGCCGCCTTCGCCTCGCGGTAGGCGGTCAGTTCCTCGGCCACGAGGAACGCCAGCTCCAGAGATTGTGAGGCGTTGAGCCGCGGATCGCAGGCGGTGTGATAGCGGTCCGACAGGTTCTCGTCCGACACGGCATAGACGCCCCCGGTGCATTCGGTCACGTCCTGGCCGGTCATCTCGAAATGCACGCCGCCGGGGATCGTGCCCTCGGCCTTGTGCACTGCGAAGAAGTCGCGCACCTCGCGCAGCACCGCATCGAAGGGCCGCGTCTTGTAACCCGACTGGCTCTTGATCGTGTTGCCATGCATCGGATCGCAAACCCAGGTCACCTTCGCGCCTTCCTGCCGCACAGCCTCGATCAGCCGCGGCAGGTTCTCACCGACCTTGCCCGCCCCGAAGCGCGCGATGAGCGTCAGCTTGCCCTCTTCGTTCTCGGGATTGAGCTTCTTCATCAGGACCTTGAGGTCCTCCGCCGTGGTCGTCGGGCCGCATTTCAAACCGATCGGGTTCAGCACGCCACGCGCGAATTCCACATGCGCGCCATCGGGCTGCCGCGTGCGGTCGCCGATCCAGATCATGTGACCCGATCCCGCGAGCCACTTGCCGGAGGTGGAATCGAGCCGGCAGAGCGCCTCTTCGTATTCCAGCAGCAGCGATTCGTGGCTGGTGTAGAAATCCACCGTCTTGAGGTTGTGGTTGGTCTCGCTCTCGAGACCCGCCGCCTTCATGAAATCGAGCGTGTCGGAGATCCGCCCCGCCATCTCGCGGTATTTCGAGGCTTCGTCGGCATCGGTGAACCCTAGCGTCCAGGCATGGACCTGGTGCACGTCGGCATAGCCCCCGGTCGAAAAGGCCCGCAGCAGGTTCAGCGTCGCGGCGGCCTGCGTGTAGGCCTGCAGCATCTTCTGCGGATCGGGCATGCGCGCGGCCGCGGTGAAGGGCAGCTCGTTGATGATGTCACCGCGATAGGAGGGCAGTTCCACCCCGTCCACCGTCTCGGTCGGCGCCGACCGCGGCTTGGCGAATTGCCCGGCCATCCGGCCCACCTTCACCACCGGCACCTTGGCGCCGTAGGTCAGCACCATCGCCATCTGCAGCATGACCTTGAACGTGTCGCGGATGCCGTCGGCGGAGAACTGATCGAAGGCCTCGGCGCAATCGCCGCCCTGCAGCAGGAACGCCTCGCCGCGGCCCGCCGCACCGAGCTGCTTTTTCAGCGACCGGGCCTCGCCCGCGAAGACGAGCGGCGGATATTTCGCCAGCTGGGCCTCCACGGCCTCCAGCGCGGCCTGATCCGTATAATCCGGCATCTGCACCCGGGGCTTCTGCCGCCACGTCGTCTTCTGCCAATCGCTCATCGTCTGTCTCCGCTTCGGTCTTTCTATGCGTTAGCGCCAACCGCCTATACCACCCAAAACTCCGGAGGCCACGGAAAAAGGCCGCTGTCGAAAGCCATCGGCAGCTTGCGCTTGACCATGGGTCACCCGCTCGCAATCATCTTCGCATTACGAGTTTGGAGATTTCCCATGAGACGTCTTTTCGCGCTTTTTCTTTGCCTGTTCGCCCTGCCCGCCTCTGCCGACGTCTTTCCGTTCGAGACACCGTCCGGGAATATCGACTGCTATGTCGGCCTGTCGCGCAACAGCAGCGACATCACCTGTTCGATCTGGGATCGCTCCGGCCCGCCCGCGCGTCCCGCACCCGCCGATTGCCGCGTCGGCTGGGGGCATACCTTCGAGATGGGCGATCGCGGGCCCGTTCGCATGCGCTGCGATCCGGGCCTGCGCAACTTTTCCCAAAGCTCGCAGATGCCTTACGGCCGGACCGAGGATTTCGGCGGAATCACCTGTACGTCCGAACGGACCGGCCTGACCTGCCGCAACCGGACCGGTCACGGCTTCTTCCTGTCGCGCCGGGTCCAGCGCGTCTATTGACCGGCAGCGCGGGGGCCTTGCGCGATCCGCCGGAACCGGCGCTTCTTGACGGCGCATCCGAGTTCTGAATTGTGGGGGCAGGTCCGGGCGCGGCGGAGCGGCCGGACATCCCTCGAGGTTGCCCATGCAGACACAGCGTCAGAGCGCAGACAGTCCCGAACCCGAACGGGTGTCGCGCTTCGTCTTCGTGCTGCTCGATCAGTTCACGCTCATCTCCTTCGCCTCGGCGGTCGAGACGCTGCGCCTTGCCAATCGCATGGCGGGACGGGAGCTGTATTCCTGGACGCTGGTCGGCGAAGGCGGCGGCACGGTAACCTGTTCGGCGGGCACGACCTTCCAGCTCGACAGCGACCTGCTGCCGCTGCAGCGGGACGACACGGTGGTGATCTGCGGCGGGCTTGCGGTCCAGAAGGCCACGACGAAGCCGCTTTTGTCCTGGCTGCGGCGCGAGGCGCGGGGCCGGCACCAGCTGGGCGGCCTCTGCACCGCGACGCATGTCCTCGCCCGGGCCGGCCTTCTGGACGGCAAACGCGCGACGATCCATTGGGAGAACCAGGACAGCTTCCTCGAGGAATTCGACGAGGTGGAGCTGACCAAGGCGGTCTTCACCGTTGACGGCAACCGCTTCACCACGGCGGGCGGCACCGCCTCGCTCGACCTGATGCTGAAGCTCATAGCCGACGACCATGGCGAGGCGCTGGCCAATGCCGTGGCCGACCAGCTGATCTATTCGGCGATCCGCACCGATCAGGACGTCCAGCGCCTGTCGGTGCCCACGCGAATCGGCGTGCGGCATCCCAAGCTCGCCGAGGTCATCCAGCGGATGGAGGCCGATATCGAGGAGCCGATCAGCCCCGCCGCGCTGGCCCGCGACGTGGGCATGTCCACCCGCCAGCTCGAACGGCTGTTCCGGCGCTATCTCAACCGCAGCCCCAAGCGCTATTACATGGAACTGCGCCTGCAGAAGGCGCGGAACCTGCTGATGCAGACCGATATGAGCGTAATCAACGTGGCGTTGGCCTGCGGCTTCACCTCGCCCTCGCATTTCTCCAAATGCTACCGCGCCCATTACGAGACGACGCCCTACCGCGAGCGCGGCAGCCACGGGAAAATGCGCGAGACATGATCGCGACGGCGCGGCTGACCCTCCGGCCCGCCCGGCCCGACGATCTGGAGGATTTGCACGCGATCTTCAGCGATCCCCGCGCCATGCGCTACTGGGACCGTCCAGCCCATGAGAACCGCGATCAGACCCGAGCCTTTCTGAATCACTTCATCCACGGCCCGCCGGACACCCGCGAGGAATACATCCTCGATCTCGAAGGCCGCGCCATCGGCAAGGCGGGCGTCTGGGCAATGCCCGAATTGGGCTTCATCCTGAATCCCCGCCACTGGGGCCGCGGGTTTGCGACCGAGGCGTTGCAGGCAATCCTGCCCCGGGCCTTTGCGAAATTCCCTGATGAGCCGGTCCTGACCGCCGAGATCGACCCGCGCAACACCGCCTCGCGCCGGGTGCTGACGCGGCTCGGCTTCCGGCAGACGGGCTTTGCGGAAAAGAACTTCCTCTATGGCGGCACGGAATGGTGCGACACGGCCTATTTCGCGCTGCCCCGGCCCGGCTCCGTTCCGCCCCCCGCCGACGCGGGCACGGCCCGCTGACCTTACGCGAGCCCCCTTCCCTTTTCCAAAAGCGCCGCCTACCTTCCGCGCCAGGACAACGATCCTCAAACAGGGAGATACCGATGAAGAAATTGCTGATGGCTTCCGCCGCCACCGCACTCACCACCGGCGCCGCGATGGCCGCCGGTCATTCGAGCGAAGTCAAGCTGGGCGTGCTGCTCAGCTTCACCGGACCGATCGAAAGCCTGACCCCCGCGATGGGCGCCGGCGCCGAAATGGCGATTTCCGAAGTCTCTGGCGATGCGAACTTCATGGAGGGCGCCGCCGTGACCCCCGTGCGCGGTGACGCGACCTGCGTCGATGCCGCCGCCGCGACCGCCGCGGCTGAACGTCTGATCACCTCCGACGGCGTCGTGGGCATCATGGGCGCCGACTGCTCGGGCGTGACCACCGCCGTTCTGGCCAATGTGGCGGTGCCGAACGGCATCGCGATGATCTCTCCCGCGGCCACCTCGCCCGCGCTCTCGACCGCCGAGGATAACGGCCTGTTCTTCCGCACGGCCCCCTCCGACGCGCGCCAGGGCGAAGTGCTGGCCACGATCCTGAACGAAAAGGGCATCGGCTCGGTCGCCGTGACCTACACCAACAACGATTACGGCAAGGGCTTCGCCGATGCCTTCGTCGCGGCCTACTCGGGCATGGGCGGCGAGGTGACGCTGTCAGCCGCGCATGAGGACGGCAAGGGCGACTATTCCGCCGAAGTCGGCGCGCTGGCCTCCGCGGGCGGCGATGCGCTCGTGGTGCTCGGCTACGTCGACCAGGGCGGCGCAGGCGTCATCCAGGGCGCGCTCGACACCGGGGCGTTCGACATGTTCGCCTTCGGCGACGGCATGATCGGCGACAGCCTGACCGACCGCTTCGGCGCCGATATCGACGGCTCCATCGGCACGGCACCGGGCGGCGAGAACGAAGGTGCCGCGCGCTTTGCGGAGATGGCCTCCGAGGCCGGTATCGACGGCACCTCGGTCTATGCGGGTGAAAGCTATGACGCGGCGGCGCTGCTGCTGCTGGCGATGGCGGCGTCGGGCTCCACCGATGCGTCCGAATATGCGGGCTCCATCATGGACGTGGCCAACGCCCCCGGCGAGCCGATCCTGCCGGGCGAGCTGTCCAAGGCGCTCCAGATCATCGCCGATGGCGGCGAGGTCGACTACCAGGGCGCATCGGGCGTGGAACTCGTGGGCTCCGGCGAAGCGGCGGGCTCCTACGCGGAATACACCGTCGATGGCGGTGCGCTCAGCGTGGTCGGCTACCGCTGATCGGTCCCGATACGATTTTGGAACGGCCCGGGGTTTGCATCTCGGGCCGTTTTGCGTAAACGACGCCGCCAACCGGCCGCGGGAGGCTGGACGATAAGGGGATGGACACGTGATCGAGGTTGAAAACCTGCATCGCCATTTCGGCGGCTTCCGTGCGGTGGACGGCGCTTCGCTGAAGATCGCCACCGGGTCGATCACCGGGCTTGTGGGCCCCAACGGCGCGGGCAAATCCACCCTCTTCAACGTCATCGCGGGCGCGCTGCCGCCGACCTCTGGCCGCGTCATCATGGATGGCGAGGATATCTCGGGCCTGCCGCCGCATGTGCTTTTTCACAAGGGCTTGCTGCGCACCTTTCAGATCGCGCACGAATTCTCGTCGATGTCGTGCCGCGAAAACCTGATGATGGTGCCGGGCAGCCAGTCCGGCGAAACGCTTTGGAATGCCTGGTTCGGACGCGGACGGATCGCCGAGGAAGAGGCGAGCCTTCTGAAGAAAGCCGACGAGGTGCTTGATTTCCTGACGATTTCCCATCTGAAGGACGAAAAGGCCGGGAACCTGTCCGGCGGTCAGAAGAAGCTTCTGGAACTCGGCCGGACGATGATGGTCGACGCCAAGGTGGTTTTTCTGGATGAGGTCGGCGCGGGCGTGAATCGTACGCTTCTCAATACGATAGGCGACGCAATCAAACGTCTGAACGAAGAGCGCGGCTACACCTTCTGCATGATCGAGCATGACATGGAGTTCATCGGCCGCCTTTGCGATCCGGTCATCGTGATGGCCGAGGGCAAGGTGCTCGCCAAGGGCACGATCCAGGAGATCAAGGCCAACGAGCAGGTGATCGAGGCCTATCTCGGCACCGGCCTCAAGAACAAGGAGGCGGCGGGATGAGCGACGCCTATTCCGGACGCGGCAACAAGGACCGCTCCCTCGGGCCCGAAACCGCGCCCTCCTCGGCCGATCCCGTCAAGAAGGGCGGCCATGCGCGTCCCGCCCCGGACGGGCCCTTCCTGATCGGGGACGCCATGACCGGCGGCTACGGAAAGGGTGCCGACATCCTGCATGGCTGCACCATCGCCGTCGATCCGGGCGAGATCGCGGTGATCGTGGGCCCCAATGGCGCGGGCAAGTCCACGGCGATGAAGGCCGTCTTCGGCATGCTGAATCTGCGCGAAGGGGCGGTGCGGCTCGACGGCGAGGACATTACCGACCTTTCGCCGCAGGACCGTGTGCTGAAGGGCATGGGCTTCGTGCCCCAGACCCACAACATCTTCACCTCGATGACCGTCGAGGAAAACCTCGAGATGGGCGCCTTCATCCGCGAGGACGACATCGCGGAGACCATGGCGCAGGTCTACGACCTGTTCCCGATCCTGAAGGAAAAGCGCCGCCAGGCGGCGGGCGAATTGTCCGGCGGGCAACGCCAGCAGGTCGCGGTGGGCCGGGCGCTGATGACCAAACCCAAAGTGCTGATGCTCGACGAGCCCACGGCGGGCGTCAGCCCCATCGTCATGGACGAGCTCTTCGACCGGATCATCGAGGTCGCGCGCACCGGCATCCCCATCCTGATGGTGGAGCAGAACGCCCGGCAAGCGCTTGAAATCGCGGATAAAGGCTATGTGCTCGTGCAGGGCCGCAACGCCCATACCGGCACCGGAAAGGAGCTTCTGGCCGATCCGGATGTCCGCCGCTCCTTCCTCGGAGGATGAAGAACGATGCGTAGTCTTCTGATCCTGCTTGTATTTCTTCCTGCCGCAGCGATGTCCGGGACCTGCCGCTTCACCACCGAATGCTTCGAGGCGGAGGCCTGTGCGGAGACGGAATTCACGCTCGATATCGAGATGGCGGAGGCCGCGACGCAGATCGTCCAGCTCGTGACCGATGCCGAGACGATGACCGGCGAGGGACAGATGCTCGACCAGGGTGGTTTCCTCTTTCAGGGCGGCAATGCCAATGGCGCGCATCTACTGACCGCGGCGCCGGACGGCGCGGCGCGCTATTCGGTGCATTATTTCGAGGGCCCGATGATCGTCACCTATCATGGCACCTGCGAGGAGATCGGCTGATGGACCTGCTCAACGCGTTCGTGGCGCTGTCGAACTTCGTGCTGATCCCGGCCATCGCCTATGGCAGCCAACTCGCCATCGGCGCGCTCGGGGTGACGCTGGTCTACGGCATCCTGCGGTTTTCGAACTTCGCCCATGGCGACACGATGGCCTTCGGCACCATGGTCACGATCCTCGCCACCTGGGGCCTGCAGGCGATGGGCGTGTCGCTCGGGCCGCTGCCGGTGGCGCTGCTGGCGATCCCGGTGGGCATCGCAGGCTGCGCGGCGCTCGTGCTGTTCACCGACCGGGTGGTCTACCGCTTCTACCGCGGGCAGAAGGTGGTGCCGGTGATCTTCGTGATCGTCTCCATCGGGGTGATGTTCATCTATAACGGCGTCACGCGGCTGGTGCTCGGCCCGGACGATCAGCGCTTCGCCGATGGCGAGCGCTTCATCATCTCGGCGCGCGATTTCCGCGACCTGACCGGCCTCGAGGAGGGGCTGGCCCTGCGCACCACCCAGGGCCTGACCGTGGTGACCGCGATCATCGTGGTGGTCGCGCTGTTCTGGTTCCTCAATCGCACCCGCACCGGCAAGTCGATGCGCGCCTATTCCGACAACGAGGATCTGGCACTGCTGTCGGGCATCGATCCCGAACGCGTGGTGCGGGTGACATGGCTCATCGTGGCGGCCCTCGCGACCATTGCGGGCGTGCTTTACGGGCTCGACAAGAGCTACAAGCCCTTCACCTATTTCCAGCTTCTGCTGCCGATCTTCGCCGCGGCCATCGTCGGCGGGCTCGGCTCGCCCCTGGGTGCCATCGCGGGCGGCTTCGTCATCGCCTTTTCGGAGGTGGGCATCACCTATGCCTGGAAAAAGGTGCTGGAATACACCCTGCCCGAGCGCTTCGCGCCGGACGGTCTCGTGCAGCTCTTGTCGACGGATTACAAGTTCGCGGTCAGCTTCGTGATCCTCGTCATCGTGCTGCTGTTCCGCCCGACGGGCCTTTTCCGGGGGAAATCGGTATGAACGATACGCTGCGCGCCACCGGGCTTTTCGCCCTCGTCGCCCTGCTGGTCCTCGGCACGGGGGTCTTCCAGAGCTGGAACTCGGCGCTTCTGATCCTGAACATGGGGCTCGTGAGCGCGCTGATGGCGCTGGGCGTGAACCTGCAATGGGGCTTTGCGGGGCTCTTCAACGTGGGCGTGATGGGCTTTGTCGCGCTGGGCGGTCTCGCGGTCGTGCTGACCTCGATGCCGCCGGTGGGTGCCGCCTGGGCGGCGGGCGGTCTGCGCGTTCTGGCGGGTCTGGCGCTTGGCATCGGGACCATCGTCGGCGCGGTCTTCGCGTGGAAGCGCGTCTCGGGACGCGCCCGCGGATGGATCGTCGCGGTCGTTCTGATCGTCGGCTTCTTCGTCTTCCGCACCGTCTTCGACGCGGGCGTCGAGGCGGTGGAAGCGGTCGATGCCGCGACATCGGGCTATCTGGGCGGACTCGGCCTGCCGGTCCTCCTGGCCTGGCCCGTGGGCGGGCTGCTCGCGGCGGGCGCGGCCTGGATCATCGGCAAGACGGCGCTGGGCCTGCGGTCCGATTACCTCGCCATCGCCACGCTCGGCATCGCCGAGATCGTCATCGCCATCCTGAAAAACGAAGACTGGCTGGCGCGCGGCGTGAAAAACGTGAACGGCCTGCCCCGGCCCGTGCCCTACGAGGTCGATCTGCAGGCCGATCCGGCCTTCACGGAGCGTGCGGCAGGCCTCGGGCTCGACCCCACCACCGCCTCGACGCTTTACGTCAAGCTCGGCTATTCGGTGCTGTTCGCCATCGTGCTGATCGCGGTGCTGGTGCTGGCGCAGCTCGCGCTCAAGAGCCCCTGGGGCCGGATGATGCGCGCCATTCGCGACAACGAGACCGCCGCGCGGGCGATGGGCAAGGACGTGACCGGGCGGCATTTGCAGGTCTTCATCCTCGGCTCCGCGATCTGCGGCATTGCGGGCGCGATGATGACCACGCTCGACGGACAGCTGACGCCGACCTCCTACCAGCCCTTGCGCTACACCTTCCTGATCTGGGTGATGGTGATCGTCGGCGGGTCCGGCAACAATCTGGGCGCGGTGCTGGGCGGGTTCTTCATCTGGTTCGCCTGGGTGCAGGTCGAGCCGCTGGGACAGGCGCTGATGGGCCTCGTCACCGCGGGCATGTCCGAAGGCGCGCTGAAGGCGCATCTGATCGACAGCGTGCAGCACATGCGGCTTCTGACCATGGGTGTGATCCTGCTTCTGGTCCTGCGCTTCAGCCCGCGCGGCCTGCTGCCCGAACGCTGAGGACCTGTCGGCCCGAACACCGGGTTTTCGCATCGGAGTGAGACCTTTGGGCAAGTGACGCGCCCGGGGCCATGGCGTAGCATTCTTGCGACAAAACGTATCAATCAGGACCGGGCCGCCATGATCCAAGCCGCCACCGATGCCGCGTCTTCGCGTCTTTCCCACGCGCTTGTGGTCGACGATCACCCGCTGTTCTGCGACGCGCTGACGCTCACGCTGAACTCCATCTCCGATTTCGAGTCGGTGGCGACGGCGGGCACGCTGGCCGGTGCCTTGGAAGTGATCGACACGAGCGACGTCGATTTCGTCGTGCTCGACCTCAACCTGCCCGATGTGAACGGGCTCGACGGGCTGGTGCGGCTGCGCAAGGCCGCGCCCGAGGCGAAGATCCTCGTGGCCTCGTCTATGGCCGATAACCGCATGATTTGCCACGCCCTGAAGGCCGGGGCCAACGGCTTCGTGCCGAAACATTCGCAGCGCGCGGTCTTCGCCAAGGCCTATGAGACGGTAACCAGCGGGCGCGATTTCCTGCCCGACGGCTATATCGATCCCGATGGCGGACAGGCTGGCTCGGCGCCCGCCGATGCGCTCGACCGGCTGGCCACGCTGACCAACCAGCAGGCGCGCATCCTGTCGCTGATCTGCGAGGGGCGGCTCAACAAGCAGATCGCCTACGAGCTCTCCATCGCGGAGACCACGGTCAAGGCCCATGTCACCGCGATCATGCGCAAGCTCGGCGTGCACAGCCGCACCCAGGCGGTGCTGATCGCGCAGGAGGCGAGCTTCGCGAAGGTCTTGCCAAGCGGGGAAGATCCCTCCTAACCTTTCCGGCAGGGAGAGGACATTCGATCTTGGACGGAGCAATCGACAGCCCCGACGGTGCTGCGTGTGACCGCCACACGATTCTGCGCACGGCGCAGGTCGCCGCGGCCACGCCGGACGCCATGGCGCATATCGCGGCGGCGCTCGGCCCCGGGCGCTTCGCGCTGGTCTGCCTGTTCGTGACCGCCGAGGCGGATTTCGCCGCGATCCTCGCCGAGGCGCAGCGCCGCTTCCCCGACACACCGATCATGGCCTGCACAACCGCGGGCGAGCTTGGACGCGACGGCTACGAGGATGGCCAGATCGTCGCCAGCGCCTTTCCGGCCGAGGATTTCATCGTGCGCCTCGTCACCGTGCCGGACGTGCACGACATCGCCGCGCAGGCCTTCATCGACGCCGTGATCCAGACCCGGCACGAATTGCGCCACGCGGCCCCCGCCGATTGGTCCGAATTCGCCTACCTGATGATCGACGGTCTGTCGCTGCGCGAGGAACACCTGACCTTCATGCTGGCCACCGCCCTGGGCGCGATGCCGCTTTTCGGCGGATCGGCCGGGGACGGCACGCGCTTCGTGCAGACCCAGCTCGCCTGCGGGGGCGCGCCGGCGCAGAACGCCGCCGTCGTCGCGCTGATCCGGTCCCGGGCGGCGGTGCGCGTCTTCACCATCGACCATTTCGTGCCGACCGATACCCGCATGGTGGTGACCGGCGCCCGGCCCGACGAGCGCATCGTGACCGAGATCAACTCGGCCCCCGCCGCGCAGGAATACGCGCGGCTGCTGGGCAAGGATCCGAACCAGCTCGACCCCTTCACCTTCGCCGAGCACCCGGTGGTCGTGCGGCTGGGCGACAGCCACCACGTGCGCGCGATCCAGCGGGTGAACGCGGCGGGCGAGCTGGTGTTCTTCTCGGCCATCAACGAGGGCATGGTGCTGACGCTGGCGGATCACACCGACATCGCCGAGCATCTGGACGGCGCCTTCGACCGGCTTGCCGATCCGTTGCCGCCTTTGCAGATTCTGGCCTGCGATTGCATCCTGCGCCGTATCGAAGCGGAAAAAAGCCAGCGCAGCCGCGACATCTCGCGGATCCTGCGGCGCCACAACGTGACCGGCTATTCCACCTATGGCGAGCAATTCGGCGCGCTGCACGTGAACCAGACCCTGACCGGCGTCGCCTTCTACCCGCCCGATCCCGAACTGGACGCGTCCCGGCCATGAGCTCGGCCTCGCTGATCAATCCCGCCGATTCGATCGAGACGCAGAACGCCAAGCTTCTGCATATCGCCGATGCGCTGATGCGCCGGATCGAGAACCAGACCGCGCAATCGGGCGCGGCCTATGTGCAGTTCGAACGCGCGGCGCTTCTGGAAAAGCGGGTGCGCCAGCGCACCGAGGAGCTGGAGCGCACGCTCGATCTTCTGCAGGATTCCAACGCCCAGCTGGCGCGCGCCAATGCCGAGGCCGAAGATGCCCGCCGCGACCTCGCCGACGCCATCGAGACGGTGAAGGAAGGCTTTGCCCTCTTCGATCCGCAGGACCGGCTGGTGATGTTCAATTCGCGCTTCTGCCGCGATTTCCGCGACGTGGCGCCGGATCTCGCGCCCGACATGAGCTTCGACAGCTATATCTCGCGGATCGCAGGAAGCCGCTACCTCGCCCTGCCCGACAAGGACACGCCCGAGGCCTGGCGCGCTCGCCGCATGGCGCGGCACCAGGACCGCAACGTCATGTTCAACGTGGAGCTGACTCAGGACCGCTGGCTGCAGGTCTCCGAACAGCGCACCGGCAAGGGCGGCACCGTGGTGCTTCAGACCGACGTGACCGACCTCATCCGGATCGAGCGGCAGGAACGCGCGCGGCTGGAAAGCGCGCAGGCGCGGATGATCCAGGCGACGCTCGATCACCTGAACCAGGGGGTCGCGATCTTCGACGCGTCGGGGCGGCTTCTGGGCTGGAACCAGAAGATCGGCGCGCTCCTGTCGGTGCCCGCGCGGCTGATGCAGCTCGGCGTGACCTTCGATGCGATCCTCGACCAGCTTGGTCAGGCCTTCGTTTTTCTCGGCGGTGTCGACCGGACGATCTTCCGCCACTGGGCCGATCACGGCCACACGGTCGAGCCCATCTCGTTCGAGGTTCGGCACGGCGCGCGCGACATCCTGCACGTCTTCGGGCGCGGCCTGCCCGATGGCGGCTTCCTCATTTCCGTGACCGACGTGACCGCCGAACGCGAAGCGGCCCAGCGGCTGTTCGAAATCAACGAGATGCTGGAACAGCGCGTAATGGAACGCACGCTCGAGCTCGAGGATGCGCTGAACGCGGCGGAGCGGGCGAATGCCTCGAAGAACCGCTTCGTGGCCGCCGCCTCGCACGACCTGCTGCAACCGCTTTCGGCGGCCGAGCTTTTCATCGGATCGCTTTCCGACAAGCTCGGCGATCCGGCGGACCGGCAGGTGCTGGCCAAGGCGGGCACCGCGATCAAGAGCGCGGTCAGCCTGATCGACGCGCTGCTCGATATCTCCAAGCTCGACAGCGACAAGCTGCATTTCGACATTCGCGCCGTGGCGCTGTCGGAAATCCTCGACCCCTTGCGCGACGAGATGGAGGTGCTGGCCGCCGAGAAGGGTCTGAGGCTGACCATCCTGCCATCGCACGCCATCGTCGAAAGCGACCCAGCCTATCTGCGCCGGGTGATCCAGAACCTCGCGGCCAATGCCATCCGCTACACCGAGGCGGGCCGTGTTCTGATCGGCGTGCGGCGGCAGGGCAATTCCGTCCGGATCGAGGTCTGGGACAGCGGCCCCGGCATCGCTGAAGAGGATCAGGACGCCATCTTCGAGGAATTTCACCGGCTCGACCGGGCAGCCAGCCGCAATGACGGGCTGGGCCTCGGCCTTGCCATCGTGGAGCGGGCCTGCACGCGTCTCGGGCATCCGCTCGGGCTCTGGTCAGAGCCGGGGCGCGGTTCCTGTTTCCGGGTCTCGGTGCCGGTGGCGGGCCAGGCCGGTCCCGAACGCCGCGACCCGGCGCGCAGCCGCAAGATCGACCTGGGCCTCAGCGGTCTGATCGTGCTTCTGGTCGAGAACGAGCCCGAGCTGCGCCGCGCCATCCAGCTCCTGATCGAAAGCTGGGGGGTCGACGTGATCGAGGCGGAGAACGGCGAGGCGGCGCTGAGCCTGCTCGAGGATCTCGATATCATGCCCGACGCGATGATCCTCGATCAGCAGCTGGGCGCGGGCCCCAAGGGCACGGAGCTTCTGCAGATTCTGACCGCGAAATACGGGCCCCGGCCCGCCGTCATCCTGACCGCCGACCGGTCGGAGGCGGTGCAGCGCGCCTGCGAGGCGCTGGGGGTCACGCGGATGCTGAAGCCGCTGGACCGGACCGACCTCGCTACCTTCCTGAGCGATGCCTGCCTTGCGGGCGACGCCTGACGGGACCACCCGGCGGGCAGCTCGGGGGACCGAAGCCGGGCCCGCCCTGCCCCGATCCGCTCCCCCTGAACCTGCCTGCTATGCGCGTCACAGCATGGACTTGCACCCGCGATGGGCATTCGGCTGACCGATGTGACGCGGGTTCAGGATCAGCATCCACCGCACGGGATATCCCGGCGCCTGCGTCCGGCTGTAGGAACACCCGTCGGGCGTGGTGAACCACTGGCCCCGGAAGTTTTCCGACGGCACGGCGCCGTCGCCCATCGCCGCGCCCTGCCCCTGGGTCGAGATGATGACGGTGCTCTGCTGCGACTGCTGCTGGGCCAGCGCGGCCATGGGAAGAGTTGCGGCAAGCGTGGCGAGGATGGCGAGTGTCTTCATGGTAAGGTGCTCTCCTGAGAGGGTGGATTACGCCCTCCAGAAACCCCCGAAACGCGGCAAAACCGTGCCGTTCAGCGCGTCGAACTCGGGCCATTCCATAAAGTTATAGGAATTGCCCAGGCCCGGCCCTGCGCTAACGCGCGATCACGATATCCGCGCGCAATCCGCCGAGCGTCTCGCTGTCGCCAAGCCGCAGCACCCCGCCATGGCCGCGGGCGATATCGGCGGCGATGGCCAGACCCAGCCCGACGCCCGAGCCGCGGTTCTGGTTGCGCGCGGGATCGAGCCGCACGAAGGGCCGGATCGCGTCGTCGCGGCTCTCCGCATCGATGCCCGGGCCGTCATCCTCGACCCTGAGGCGCAGCGCGTTCTTCGTGAGGCTCACCGACACTTCGCAGTGCGTGCCGTAGCGCACGGCGTTGCCGATCAGGTTCTCCAGCGCCCGGCGGATGGCGACCGGGCGCAGCATGACCTCGCCCGCGCCCTCGGCTTCGCGCATGGTGACGGCGCGCCCGGCGCGCTGCGCATCCTCGACCACGCGGGTGACAAGCGCCACGGGATCGGTCGGCTCGGGCGCGCCCGCCTCGGCATTGCCCCGGGCGAAATCGAGAAACGCGTCGATCAACCGTTCCATCTCCGCAACATCGGCCAGAAGCGGTGCCTGATCCGCATCGTCGAGCATGGAGAGACCCAGCTTCAGCCGCGTGATCGGCGTGCGCAGGTCGTGGCTGACCCCCGACAGCATCATCGTGCGCTGTTCGATCTGCCGCTCGATCCGCGCCCGCATGTCGAGGAAGGCATGCCCCGCATTGCGCACCTCGATAGCGCCCGAAGGCGCGTAGGGCGCGTGCCGCCCCCGCCCAAAGGCCTGCGCCGCATCGGCAAGCCGCGTGATCGGCCGCAGCTGGTTGCGCAGGTAGAGATAGGCGATGGCCGTCATCAGCGCGCCGAAGAAGATCATGTAGACCAGAAGCTGGTGCGGGTTCGAGGCCGAGGCCCGGTCGCGGTCGAATCGCACCTCCAGAAGCGCGTCGTCGCGGCGCAGATAGACAAACACGTCCTGATCGTCGGGAAGCCGGGCCGCCACGAAGTTCGGCAATTCCTCGGACAGCGTCCGGTGCACCACGATCGCGGAGAAATCGAACCAGCGCCGGTCGGTGCCCGTGGGCAGCGCCGCCTCGGTGACCGGGCGCACGTCGAAATCGAGCATCACCTCGCGGAAGGCGTTGTCGCGCGCCAGCGCCACGTTCATCGCCTGCGCCACCTCGCCGGTCATCTGGCGGGTCACCTCCTCGAAATGGCGCTGGATGAAGACCACCGACACCACGAGTTGCAGCGTCACCACCGGCAGGACCAGGATCAGGAAGGCCCGTCCGTAGAGGCCGCGCGGCAGGTAGCGTTTGAGCCATTCGAAAGACATGGTTATTGCTAGCGCAGCCCGCGCGCCGCCGCCATCGCGAAAGGAGGCTCTCTTGCCCGATCCCGTCCGTCCCGGCCCCGCGCGCCCGGCGCCCCTGCCCGTCGCGGAGGCGCTGGCGCCACGCCTCACCCGCGTGCTGGCGCCGAACCCCTCGCCGATGACGCATCAAGGCACCAATACCTATCTTCTCGGCACGCGCGAGGTCGCGGTGATCGACCCCGGCCCCGACGATCCCGCCCATCTCGAGGCGATCCTGCGGGCGTTGCCGAAAGGCGCCGAGATCAGCCATATCCTCGTGACCCACGCCCATCTCGACCACACGGCACTGGTGCCGCGGCTGCAGGACCGGACCGGCGCGCCGGTCTATGCGTTCGGCGATGCGGCGGCGGGCCGAAGCGCGCTGATGCAGGATCTCGCGGCGCAGAGCGACGTCGGCGGCGGCGAGGGGCAGGACACGGATTTCGCGCCGGACGTGCTGCTGGGCCATGGCGACACGGTGTCGGGCGCCGATTGGGACGTGATCGCGCATCACATCCCGGGCCATACCGGCAACCATCTGGGCTTCGAATGGGACGGGGCGCTCTTCGTGGGCGATCTGGTGATGGGCTGGGCCAGTTCGCTGGTCTCGCCGCCCGATGGCGACCTGACCGATTTCATGGCCTCGCTGGAGCGGCTGGGCACGCGGGACTGGCAGCATTTCCATTCGGGCCATGGCGCGGTGATCGAGGCGCCCAATGCCCGTCTTGCGGAGCTGCGCGACCACCGGCGCGGCCGGGAGGCGCAGATCCGCGCCGCCCTCGCCCTGCAGGCGGGCCGCGCCGAGGACCTCGCGCGGCGCATCTACACCGATATCCCGCCCGCGCTCCTGCCGGCGGCCTCCCGAAACGTCCTCGCGCATCTCATTGATCTTTATTCGAAATCTATCGTCCAGCCCCGAGGCCCCCTGAGCGCCGAGGCCACCTTCGAACTTTCGTGACCCCGCCGCGATTTTTTCGCCCCGCCCCTCTGGACGCGTGGAATCGCTGTTGCTATACGCACCTCGTGTTCCGGCGTAGCTCAGCGGTAGAGCAGTTGACTGTTAATCAATTGGTCGTAGGTTCGATCCCTACCGCCGGAGCCAATTTCCCCTAAGTTGCTGAAAAATTGGTATAATCGCGGCGAACGTCGCGAGAATGCGCGCTTGGCACGATTCCTGTCCCTCCGCTTGGCACAAACGCTGGCACAGGAGTCGCAGACATGCGGGCTCAACTCAGGAATCATCCCCATCTCGAATACCGCCCGTCGGGCTTTCATTGGCGCCGCCGCCTGCCGCGCCATGTCCTGAAAAAAAATTCACAGGGACTCAAACCCTGTCTGCTTTTTTCGCTGCGTACGCACGTCCTCCCCGACGCGAAGGCCCTGGCTCAGAAACTCACCCTTCTGAGCGACGTCGCCTTCGCCGGAGTGACGGAGAGAACGATGGCGATCGCGCCCGACATCATGAACACCCTCCTCGTCGAGCTCTGCCGCTTCCTGATCGAAGCTGCAGATCTCGCTCGGGAAGAAGCGCCGGAAAGGACCCGGGAGGTCGCGGACTACGAGTTGGCCTGCGCGCATGCCGCCGTGGGAAGCCTCCGGGACGCGTACAAGCTTCGAAACGTGGATGTCGCCCGTCAGCCGCTTCGGGATGTCGCGGCGCGCCTCGGGATTGCACTCGATGAGACGGACCCGGACTGGCGTGGCCTCGCCCTGCGGGCATTGCGGCACATGCGCGAGGCCGCGGAGGAAAATATCGAACGCGACCAGGGCTACTTCAGAGAAACTACCTTCGTCCTCGCCGCGGCCCGGCAGCAACTGGACGGAGCGCCCTGCGCTGTGCCCGTCGCCGCGCCCGGGTTGCCAATGCAGTCCCCGATCCGGATGCCCGTCGGGCACGTTCCGCAGCATCTCATGCCGCAAATCACGCCCCGGGCAGCTTCACAGGACGTGTCGGCTCAGGTTTCGAGAGACGTACCAACGTCAAAACCAGAACCCGAGGTGGCGGAACCCGTAGCCGCAAAACAGCCCGCTGACTCGGAACCGTATGCGTCGCAACAATCGGGGCTTACGATCAAGGAATGCTCTGAAGAATACATCTCGCTGCGCAGTCAGGGCTACAAGAGCTTCAAGCCGACCGAGCAGGCAAACAAGAAGGGCGCTGCAAGTTGGGCCAAGAACACGGCACCGAATGTGCGCTCCACAACTGCACTGATGACACGCATTCTCGGAGACAAGCGTTTCGTCGAAATCACGGACTCCGAATTGACTGCGGCTTGGGAATTGTACGCGCGCATACCACGGACCTATCAGGCCAAAACCAGCAAACTGTCACCTGCCGAAGCAGCGGACCAAGCAGATGCGCAAGAGAAACGCAACAAGGAGATCACTCGCGAGCGTCTGACTAAGAAAGGGGCCAGCCCGGGCAAGATCGAAGCCGAGATGCTCAAAGATCAGGTTCGGCGCCTTGCCACCGCGACGATCTACCGTCACATGCAAGATTTCCAGCGCATGTGCTTCTTCTTGATAAAGACAGGACGTATGTCCGATAACATCATGGAAGAACACATCTGGGACTCCGCGGAATTCGAACGTCGTAAGACACTGGAAGAGGACAATGAGCGCCTGACCTGGTGCGGAAAGCTTGATGCGTTCTTCCGTTCGCCCATTTTCCAGGAAAAGCTCGACGATGTTGGCGATCCGATGTTCTGGGCGCCGCTGATCGCTCTGCACGCCGGCCTCAGAAGCGAAGAGGTTCTGCAACTCTATCTCACGGACATCCAGGTTCTCGACGACGTGCCGTGCATCGTTCTCCGCCAGGGGCCCGGCCAGAGCCTGAAGAGCCAGGCTGCCCGCCGGACGGTACCGATCCATGAAAACTTGCTGAAACTCGGTTTCATGAACTTGGTTGCCCTGCGCGAACGTGAAGGCGAGCCGCGTCTCTTCCCTTGGCTTGAGCGTAGCGAGAACAAGAAGACGTTTACGGAGAACTTCTCGAAGAAATTCACCCGGTATCGGAAGGACCACAAAGTTTACGACCCTCAACGTGACTTCCACAGCTTCCGGACGACCTTCAATCACCTACTGATCGAAGTGGAATGCCCGGACACGCAGCGTCGTTACATGATGGGGCATGTCGAGCGTGACATCGGGATCACCAACTACAATCCCGACGGGTTCTCTAAAGCCCTGCTCGCGAAACGGGTCAACGCGGTGAAGATCGACGTCTCGATGATCAGATCACCGTTCGCTGAAGCGCAGCGAGGTAATGTGGCGCATCTTGCGGATCGTCGTTATTGCGCGGTGTCCTGAGCCAGGGGGCCTTGGGCCTTGATTTGCTGCACCCAAGCGTCAGCTGCCCAAATTTTTTGGACACGCGACGGCGGTCAAGAACGGGCCTTGGCCTTGCAGTTCGAAAACCCAACGAAAAGCGGCGGCAGCGGACCTGCCGCTGCTGCCGCATTCGACGCTCCTGGGACAACTCGCTTCAGAGTGATCCGTCGACGAGCGCGCGCGCCTTTAGTCGATGTCGCAGTTCACGGCGCCGGCGCGTGAACACTTCGTAAACCTGGATCCGGACGCGCAGGTTCTTCATTTCCCCGGTCTCGCAGAAATCGTCATGCGTGCTGTACTCCAGCGCGCGATCACCAGCTCGACCCTCGCTTCTATCGAAAATGTCGTGAGCTGGGGGCGGCGAGCTGTCGTTCGCAGCGCTCGACGCCAACGTCTGCTCTGCGGGTATTCCGTTGAAAAACTCGCCTTGCTTGAGGAGCTGACCGCTGATTCAATTTGGCTGCGGCAGCTTGAGGTGAACGGTGATGATGGGGTCCCGGC
>NZ_FTOQ01000036.1 GCF_900156805.1 Roseivivax lentus
TGTTGGATGTCACCGAGAACTGACCCGGCAGCAGTCGGAATTGTCACTGAGATTTGACCCATGTGGAACCTTGCCTCTGACGGAGTTCGTCGGGGGTTATCGGAGTGATCGACATGGGATTTTTGAGCGTCATTCGACGTTGGGCTTTGCGGGACAAGATGCCCATCCGCGAGATTGCGCGGCGGACCGGGCTGTCTCGTAACACCATCAAGAAGTATCTGCGGGCAGGGATTACTGAACCCCGGTTCCAGACACCGGCGCGGCCAAGCAAGTTGGACCCGTATGCGGAGAAGCTGTCCGGCTGGTTGGTGACGGAGCAGCGCAAGTCGCGCAAGGACCGGCGCACTGCCAAGCAGATGCATGCTGATCTGGTTCAGCTTGGCTATGACGGCTCGTATGAGCGGGTCGCAGCCTTCGTGCGGACCTGGAAAGGAGACCGGCAGCGCGCGCAGCAGACGACCGACCGCGGGACATTCGTTCCGCTGGTATTCCAGCCGGGCGAAGCGTTCCAGTTCGACTGGAGCGAGGACTGGGCCCATGTCGGCGGCGAGCGCATCAAGTTGCAGGTGGCTCACATCAAGCTGTCGCACAGCCGCGCGTTCCTGGTCAGAGCCTATCTGTTGCAGACGCATGAGATGCTGTTCGACGCGCACTGGCATGCGTTCCGGGTCTTCGAGGGCGTGCCGGGCCGCGGGATCTACGATAACATGCGCACGGCGGTAGACCGCGTGGGCGTTGGCAAGAAGCGCGATGTGAATGCGCGGTTCATGGCCATGACCCGCCACTATGTGTTCGAGCCCGACTTCTGCAATCCGGCGGCGGGCTGGGAGAAGGGCCAGGTCGAGAAGAACGTCCGCGATGCGCGTCACCGTTTGTGGCAGGTGATGCCGGCCTTCCCGGATCTCGATGCGCTGAACCTCTGGCTGGAACAGCGGTGCATGGCGCTGTGGGCCGAGACCGCGCATGGCGGCCTGCCCGGCAGCATCGCCGATGTCTGGGAGGCCGAGAAGCCTGCGCTGATGCCGCTGCCCACGGCCTTCGATGGCTATGTCGAGCAAAGCAAGCGGGTGTCGCCGACCTGCCTGATCACCTTCGATCGTAACCGCTACTCTGTCCCTGCCAGCTTTGCGAACCGCCCTGTCAGCCTGCACATCTATCCTGAACGTCTGGTGATCGTGGCCGAAGGGCACATGGTTTGCGAGCACCAGCGCATCATTGAACGGTCGCACCGGCACCCTGGCCGCGTCATCTATGATTGGCGCCATTACCTCGCCGTGGTTCAGCGCAAGCCGGGGGCGCTGCGCAACGGCGCCCCGTTTGCCGAGATGCCAGAGGCATTCCGACAGTTGCAGGGACAGATGCTGCCTAAGCCCGGCGGTGATCGCGAGATGGTCGAGATCCTGTCCCTGGTCCTGCATCACGATGAGCAGGCCGTGCTCTGCGCCGTGGAAATGGCGCTGGATGCGGGCGTGCCGACCAAGACCCATGTGCTGAACCTGCTCCACAGGCTGGTGGATGGCACACCGGCCGATCAGCCGAACGTGACTCCACCAAAGGCCCTTACGCTGCGCAAGGAGCCAGAGGCCAATGTTGCGCGCTATGACGGATTGCGCACCATGGGAGGCACACGCCATGCGTCATGATCCCGCCGGAGCTGCCATCGTCATCATGCTGCGCAGCCTGAAGATGCCAGGCATGGCGCAGGCCGTGCGTGATCTCATGGAGCAAGGTGCCCCAGCGTTCGACGCGGCAATCCCGATGCTGTCGCAACTGCTCAAAGCTGAGATGGCCGAACGCGAGGTGCGCTCCATCTCATACCACATGAAGGCCGCGCGCTTCCCGGCCTACAAAGACCTGTCCGGCTTCGACTTCGGTGCCAGCGATGTCAACGAAGCCCTCGTGCGGCAACTCCATCGGTGCGAGTTCATGGACGCGGCCGAGAACGTGGTGCTGATCGGCGGCCCCGGCACAGGGAAAAGCCATGTCGCGACCGCCCTTGGCGTCCAGGCCATCGAGCATCACCGCAAACGCGTGCGCTTCTTCTCCACCGTCGAGCTGGTGAATGCGCTGGAACAGGAAAAGGCACAGGGAAAGGCCGGGAAGATCGCTGAGGCGCTGGTGAAGACCGAATTGGTGATCCTCGACGAGCTTGGATACCTGCCGTTCAGCGCCTCGGGCGGTGCGCTGCTGTTCCACCTGCTCAGCAAGCTCTACGAGCGCACCAGCGTCATCATCACCACCAACCTGAGCTTCAGTGAGTGGGCGAGCATCTTCGGCGATGCGAAGATGACCACCGCGCTGCTCGATCGTCTCACCCACCGCTGTCATATCCTCGAGACCGGCAACGACAGCTATCGCTTCAAGGCCAGTTCCGAGACGGCGAAGAAGAAACGAAAGGAGACACCAGCATTGACCCCATCATGAACCAGCAAACATAACGAAAGGGCGGGTCAGTTCTCGGTGACAATGCCGGGTCAGTTCTCGGTGACATCCAACA
>NZ_FTOQ01000002.1 GCF_900156805.1 Roseivivax lentus
CATCCTCGGCCTCGGAAGGCTCCGCCTACGCGGACCATGCGGCGCAAATGACGAATTCCTGCTCGCCGCCACCGCCCAGAACCTCCGGAAGCTGGCGAAGATCTTTCCCGCACCGCAGAAACCACGAAACGCCTGAAGGGAAAGGCGCTTGAGCCAATCACGAGCGCCAATATTCTGCGCTCGCGAACAGGAGTTTTTCAACGGAATCGGCTCAGACCGGTCGTTCGCTGTACTCAGCGTGAAGGTCTGCTATCGGGAAACGCCCAAAGCTTTGCAAACTCCGCTTCCTGCGCATTGCCGACGTTTCCACCCGGTGCAGCGAACGCCCGCTGGTCCCCTTCATGTCAAATACTACACAGGGCATCGACGTTTGAGCGAGGGTCGGAAAGGCTCTGTCCAGAGCCGTCTCCAGCCTTCGCGGGTCGACCATGCTGATAAACTTAACCGCCACCGTCCGGCTGAAATGACCCTGCAGCGTGCAGAGGCGAGCAAGCGAGAGGTCCCAAGGTGGGGACGTGGGCAGTTCTTAGGCGGTCATACCTCGACACTGTGCTTGGTGAAGGCTCCGCGTGAAAAAATCTCCGATCAGCCCTTGTCCAGTTCGATTCCGACGCCACGTACCGTTTCCCGGTAGGAGATGGCGAAGGCCATGCTAGGATATTTTCAGTCTGCAGGCCTCAACGCGCCGCTCGACCGGTTTTCACCAACGCACCATGAGCAAAGCGGAGCTTTTCTCCGCAAACCACGCGTCCGTGGTGCGTCTTTACATGACGAAAACGGAGACACTATTGACGATACACCAAACGCCAGAGGTGTGCGAACGCACCCAAATTGAAGACTATCTGCTCCAGCACTTCGTGGGGCAGGGGAAGGTATTTTCCAAGCTGACAATCCCCAGACACGTTACTCAGGCACTGATGTTCTGAAGATTGCGGTAAACCACCTGCGCCTTCGTTGGCCGGGTACCAAAACAGCGGATGTCGAGAGCGCCCTCGCGTCTGTAACCGATCTTGACGCCGAAGACCTCAGCAGGGTGATCGGGGTCTGGAGCAACCGAATTGAGTGTCGCCCCGGAGACGAAAGAAGGATCGTCCCAGTTGGGGATGGCACTGTGCTTTTAAATTCCTGGAAGCGGCCAGCCTATCGCCAGTTAGTCGATGACGTCGAACCGGACCCGGGCGTCTTTCTAGAGTTCTTTTCTTACGTGTTCCAGGAAAGAGCCAGCCGAGTGATGGTTCTGGACTGGGTGAGTGCCGCGTTTCGAGATGAAACGACGAGGCTGCGGTAGGGGCTGATGCTCTACTCAGCGCAGAAGGGCACAGGCAAGGGAATGTTCATGAACATCCTCGCGGCGCTGTTTGGGCAGGATAACACCACGCAGCTGAACGGCGTCGAGAAACTGACCCAGCGGTTTAATGCAACGGCGGTTCAGAGCAAGCTAGTGACCTGCGATGAGGTCGGGGGAGCGCTCTCCGGCACAAGACTCAACGCCCTGAAGAGCCTGTTCACGGAGGACACGACGACAACGGAGCGAAAGGGCATTGAAGCTGAAAAAATCGAGCTCAAGTTCAATGTCGTGATGGCTTCCAACGAGCTGCTGACCTTTGCTCAGGAGATGGATCGGCGCCTCTACCTCGTGGATACGGGGCACGACGGGCATGCATCCGGGCCTGATGTTAGGGCATTCCTCGCTATCGTGGAGAAGGTGTCAGACGCGCTGAGGGATCCAAGCGCGCTCGCGTCTTTGTACCGGTACTTGTTGGGGCGGCCCAGTTCACCTCAGTTCAATCCCAACTCACTCAACACTGCCACCCTCGGCACCCCTTTGATGCAGCGGATCGCGGCGGTGGAGGAGCCGGTCCAGCAGCAGCTTCGGGAGCATCTTGAGGGGCTAGGTGTCAAAGCTGTAACTGCTGAGAACTTGTCGCGCTACGCCAACCGGGTGCTTCACGTCCGGGGCACTCAGCTTCGGGATAAGATGCTGGCACTCGGGTGGGACCAGACCAAAGCCAAGTGGGACCGCGCAAGTTACTCACGGGCGATCTGGGTCGCGCCGGGGTGCACAGTCGATCGAGGGCGGGTCCACTGCCCCGGAGAGGCCGAAAAGGACCTTTCAGCCGAGCTTGCCAAGGCCAGCTATATAAGTTGACACGCCAAAAGAGAGGGGGCTCCGGCTCCTTCTCACCCTCGATGATTACGCCACTCAGCCCAGCGAGCTCGGTAGCCCGGCGCGCGCTCCACCCTGCCCAAGTGCCACGCCTCGAGATCGTCACGCCGTTCAGGTTCGATCTCGTCTAACCCGATACCCTCTGTCGAGAATGGCAAAGCCCGTCCGACCACTGCTGATGACGCATCTACCATGGCCTGCCGGAGTTCACCGACGCGACTGATGTCGATAATGAAGCTGTCATGTACCGAAAGAACAGCCACACCTTGTTGAGTGAAGTGGTTGTGCACACGCGCGGCTATGTCGGAATCGACGTTCATCAACCGAATGCCCTGGTCCGCGTAGAGTGACTCCTCAATATGAGGGAGGCGCTCAAACAGCGCCGCCGTGACACGATCGAGGTCGTCGTTGCGTATGCTCTGGGCCATATGCCCCTTCTGCGACTTCGCTGCGCTGGTTACTCATTCTGTTCCTTCTCTCCTCAGGAGGGAGATAAGGAGAGGGGAGGATGAGGAGGAGCTGAACCTCACTACCCTCTCTCTCCTCCCATTACTTATACCTATTTCCTATTAATATCAGATACCTATGGAGTGGTTATACTTCTGAAAGGCTTCTCCTCAACGTCTATCCAGAGAGGCTGCATACCAGCCCCGCGAGGCTGTGCCACCCACCAGAATTTCTAAGTCCAATCCGCCGGCTGCTACCTACCAGCCGTCGCGCTTGTTTTCGGCCCTTGTCCCGACCTTCAGATGCTCTGGGGTGATGCAGAAGCTCACTGACTGTTCTCCGCGATCGTCTGCTTCACTGTTGTCGCGGTCTCTTCGATTTTCAGTGATTTGGCATTGAAGCTGTCGAAGGGCTCGTGATGCATCAAGGCGTTGTCGAGCGCGCCGAGTGCTGCCGCGCCTTCGATCTGCTGAGCAAGCCCCCACATTGCCGACAGCGCGTCAACCGGGGTACGAAGACCTACCGCTCTGAGCGCTATTGATCCTGTGCTGGGCGGTTTGCTTACCCCGCCCATCTGCGAGAGATCGGCCTGAACGGACCAGCGCCCGTTCGGGTCTTCTACCTTTCCACCAGACCACGGCGATGGCAGGCTGCGGGCGGCCTAAACATACCGCCGCGGATCACCCGCATTCAGCCCGCCGCAGGCCGCAATATGTCCGATAACGGCCCTAGGCGCGTGTTCTCCTGGGTGAAGTCGATCTCGTCCTCGATGTGGCGCAGATGCGCCTCCACCATCTTCTGCGCCCGGGCTTCGTCGCGCGCGATGATGCTGTCGACGATCCGGGCGTGTTCGTCGTCGGCGCACAGGCTCGCATGGGTCGGTCCGTAAAGCCCGATGATGAGGGACGTGCGCATGGTCAGTTCGGACAGGTATTTCTCGAGCACCGAATTGCGCCCGATCCGTGCCAGCAGCATGTGGAAGGTACGCGAGGCCCGGATGGCTTTCGGGCGGTCCTGCAATTGGCGGACGGCGTGCTCTGTCTTGAGATGCGCGCGCAGGGCCGCAATGTCGGCGTCGTCCGCCTGGCGGATCACGTTGCGGATGATGGTCGTCTCGAGGGCGCGCCGCGCCTGGAAGACGTCCCGCGCTTCCTTCTCGGACGGGGTCGCGACGAACGCACCGCGTTTGGGGATCAGGTCGACCACCTGGTAGGCCGACAGGGTCGCCAGCGCACGGCGCACGTTCGCGCGGTTGCAGGCGAAAAGATCGCTCAGCATTTGCTCGCCGAGCTTGGTGCCCGCACGCAGCCTCTGATCGGAGATCGCGTCCAGCACATGTTCGACGATCATTGCTTCCGGTGTGTCGGCCACGGGTCGATCCCTTTGTTTCCAAATGCCAAATGACAAATTTTGGCAACCAGAGGGAAGAAAAATTTTTGTCTCTTATTATTGTTAACAATTTATGTTATCCAGAATGGGTTTCAAGGGAGGACTCAATGAGAATCGCTGTCATCAACCCCAACTCGACCCAGAGCATGACCGACAAGATCGCGGCCACGGCGCGCGCGGTCTGCGCGCCCGGTGTCGAGATCGAGGCGCATTCCGCCAAGGGCGCGCCGATCAGCATCGAGGGCCATTATGACGAGGCGATGGCGGTGCCGCGCCTTCTCGATCAGGTGCGCGCGGCGGAGGAACGGCGCGTCGACGCCATCGTTGTGGCGTGTTTCGACGATCCCGGGATCGGGGCCTGCCGCGAGATCGCGACCGGGCCGGTCGTGGGGCTCTGCGAGGCGGCGGTGAAGGCCGCGAGCATGATCGCAACCTCGTTCACCGTCGTCACCACGCTGCCGCGCTCGGCCCCGATCATCGAGGAGCTGGTGCGGCGCTACGGGCTCGACCACCAGTGCCGCCGGGTGCGCGCGGCGGCGATCCCGGTGCTCGCGCTCGAAGAGCCGGGCTCGAACGCCCGCCAGCTTGTGCGCGACGAGATCCTGCGCGCGATCGAGGAGGATCGCTGCGAGGCGGTGGTGCTGGGCTGTGCCGGCATGTCGGACCTCGTCGACTGGCTGTCGGAAGAGACCGGCATCCCGGTCATCGACGGCGTCGCCGCGGCCACGAAATTCGCCGAGGCGCTGGTCGGCGCGCGGCTGAAGACCAGCAAGATCGGCGCCTATGCCACGCCGAACGCGAAGTAATCCAAGTCAGGGAGGAGAGACATGACTGTTTCGGATACAAACGAGGGCATCATGGCCCACGCAGATCACACCCCAGCGGTGGTTGACCACAAGGGGCTGGGCGAGGAATCGCTCGCCCCGCAGGAGACACGGATCATGGATCCGTGGTCCTATCTGTTCGCCTGGCTCGGCGGTTGCGTGTCGATCGGCACCTTCACGATCGGTTCGGGCCTCGTCGGCACGCTGAACCTGTTGCAGGTGTTCCTTGCCATCGCCATCGGCTGCACCGTCATCGGCTTTGCGCTGATGATCAACGGGGCGGCAGGGCACAAATACGGCATCCCGATGATGGTGCAGGTCCGGTCGGCATTCGGCTTTTCGGGCGCGCGCATCCCCGCGCTCGTGCGCTCGGTGCCGGCCATCGTCTGGTTCGGCTTCCAAAGCTGGATCGGTGCCGGCGCGCTCAATCTCGTGAGCGAGACGCTGTTCGGCTATTCCAACATCGTGGTCTTCTTCGTGGGCTTCCAGGCGCTGCAGATCATGCTGTCGGTGCTGGGCTTCCATGGCATCAAGTGGCTCGAGAATATCGGCTCGGTCTTCATCATCGGCGCGCTGGTCTACATGTTCACCTCGGTGATCGGCAAATACGGCGAGGAGATCAGCACCAACCTGATCAATGTCGAAGGCACCTGGGGGGCACCGTTCTGGGGCGCGACCATGCTGTTCCTCGGCATCTACGCCACCATGATGCTGAACGTGTCGGATTATTCGCGCGAACTGCGCCATGAGGTCGGCCGTGTCCGGCAGGTGGTGATCTATGCCAACTCGATCCTGCCCGCGACGCTCTTCATGGGGCTCATCGGACTCATGGTGTCCGGTGCCACCGGCGAGGTGGACCCGATCATGGTCTTCTCGAACGCGGTGGACAACAAGCTGCTGCTGGTGGTCACGCTGCTCTTCATCGCCTTCGCGCAGGTCACGACCAACATCCTCAACAACGTGGTGCCGCCCGCCTATGCGCTGATGGACGTGTTCAAACTCAACTACAAGACGTCTGCCGTCGTGGTCGGCCTTCTGGCCTTCTGCACCTTCCCGTGGGAGCTGGTGAAGGACGAATCCGCCGCGGGTCTGAGCCTGTTCATCCAGACCTACAGCGCATTCCTCGGACCAATCTTCGCGATCCTCGTGGTGGATTACTACGTGTTGCGCCGCCAGCAGCTCGATCTCGACAAGCTCTATGACGAGACCGGCGATTACGCGAGCTTCAACCCCGCCGCCCTGATCGCCATGGCCATCGGCGTGGTCGCCGCGCTGAGCTTCTCGGCCATGTCCTGGTATGCGAGCCTCATTCCCGCGGGCCTGAGCTACTACCTGCTGATGAAGCACCTGCCCGCGGCACGGCGTTTCCTCGACTCGTAAGTCGGCGACAGAGCAATCCGAAGGGGGCCTCGCGGCCCCCTTCAGCGTTTCCGGGACCCAACCTGGGCTTAGAGCCGGCTGACACATCCCTGTCAGCGTGAAGATACCGAGGGCAGAGTAGTCGAAGACACGCGCCTGTCTCAGCTGATGACCCCGTCATCGACATGTCGGTCCCGGCTTGCGCCGGGTCGCCTTCATCGAGACCTCGATGTAATCGTGCACGGGCTGCGCCTCGCGGGGCAGGGCTGAGCAGTCGAGATCGAGGAGCTCCCGCATGCGGTCGCTCCAAATCGCACCGATTCGAGACCGCCGCAAAACGCGGGGCCAAAGTTTTGTATGCGTAAAATAAATACAAAAATTGCATGCAATCTGCCTCATCTCTGTGCAGTTCCGGGTGCGGGGGCGAAAATTAGGCCCGTTCTCGCGCGCTCGGTTTGACACAAGTGACCGGCCCGGCGCCTCTGGCCGCGTGCACCTGGCTCAGCCCACGGAGAAAGAGAATGCCTGTCCGCCTGCTCAAAATCCCTGCGCTGCGCAGGACCCGCGCGTCCCGCGACCTGCCGTTCGCGGGCACCCTGATCTCCGGCACCGGACAGGCGCGATCATCCGCGAATAACGGCCCGAAATACCGCTATTTCACTTTGCAGAAGGGCCCTGAGATAGGCCGGAAAAGGTCAGTATCGCCGCTTACCAGACGCATCATCCGGGTCGCATGGCACGCTCTCACCAAACCGAAAACAAGACAGGAAGGTATCGCATGATTTCCATCACGCTCAAACAGCTCGGCATCGCCGCCTCGGTTAGCCTCGCCATGGCTGCAAGCACGGTGTCCGCCGAGGTCATCAAGTTCCACCACGATCTGCCCGAGGAATCCGCCCAGCAGCGTGGCGCGGAGAAGTTCAAGGAGCTGGTCGAGACCCGCAGCGACGGCGCCTACACCGTCGAGATCTACCCGAACAATGCGCTCGGCAACGACGTGGAAGTGGCCCAGCAGATGCAATTCGGCGCCGTTCAGGCCGCGCCGATCCCCACTGCCAAGCTGTCGAACTTCAATCCTTCGCTGCAGCTGATCGACCTGCCGTTCCTCTTCCCCTCGGTCGAGACCACCTACGAAGTGCTCGACTCGCCCACCGTCGGCGGACGGATCCTCGACGGGCTGTCCGAGGCGGGCTTCGTGGGCGCCGCGTTCTGGGAATCGGGCTTCAAGCAGCTGACCTGCAACCACCCGGTCACCGGGCCCTCGGATTACGAAGGCCGCAGCGTGCGGGTCATGGAAAGCCCGCTGCTGATCGCCCAGTTCGAGACGATGGGAGCGACCGCGATCCCGATCGCCTTCACCGAGGTCTACTCGGCACTGCAGCAAGGCGTGGTCGAGTGTCAGGAGAACCCCATCGTGTCGATCAACTCGATGAAGTTCTACGAGGTGCAGGATTACATGATGATCTCCAACCACGGCTATCTCGGCACCGCCTTCATCTTCTCGAAGGTCTGGTTCGACCAGCAGCCTGCGGAAAGCCAGGAGATGCTGCTCGAGGCGGCGCGCGAGGCGGGCGATTACCAGCGCGCGCAATCGGCGGCGGATGCGGAAATGCTGCTGTCGCAGATCGAAGCGGCCGGGACGACCGAGATCATTGCGCTCACGCCCGAGCAGCTCGAGGTCTTCGCCGAGGCGATGAAGCCGGTGCATGAGGAGTTCGCGGACCGGATCGGGCGCGATCTGCTCGACGCGGCCTATGCCGAGATCGCAGCCGCGACCCCGTCGCAGTAACGCGCAAAGCTTCGGGCCGGGCGGTGCAGGCCGTCCGGCCCTGATGCCTGAACAGGGCGCGGACCCGCCCGAGTCCGAACCACGAGGAGCCATCATGACCAAGACCGACAGCACGTCGCACACCCGCGCGCTCTACCGGCGCGTCGATGGTGCCGTGACGCGCATCGAACGCCTGCTGGCCGGGGGCTTGTTGCTGCTGGCGGTCGCGATCATCCTCGTCGATATCCTGCTGCGGGCCACGATCGCTTACGCGCTGCCATGGGCCGGCGAGGCGACGCGCTACGCGATCATCTGGCTCGTCTTCATCGCAAGCGGGATCGGGGCGCGGCACGGGGCCCATATTTCCATCGACTTCCTGGCCGAGATGGCCTCCCGCAAGGTCGCGATCCAGATCGCGCGCACCGGGGCCGTGATATCGGCGGGCACCTGCATCCTGCTCACTGTGTTCGGGGTGCAGCTGACGACGCAGATGCGGGCCTTCGGGCAGACCTCGCCGTCGCTCGAATGGCCGATGTGGATCATCTACCTGTCGGTGCCGATCGGTGCGGCCCTGATGGCGCTGCGCTTCACCCAAAGCGCGTTCGAGTTGTCCGACACCGAAGAGGCGCGCAGCAAGGTCGCGCTCTCCGCCGCATAAGGAGCGTCCCCCGTGCCTGCCATTCTCGCCATGTCCCTGGCCTTCCTGCTGCTCCTCGGCGTGCCGGTCTTCATCGTGCTGTTGCTGCCGGTAATCGGGATGCTGGAATTCACCACCTCGACGCCGCAGATGCTGGTGATCCAGCGGTTCTTCTCCGGCATCGACAAGTTCCCGCTCATGGCGATCCCGTTCTTCATCTTCGCGGGCAACCTGATGGCGCAGGGCGGCATGTCGCGCCGCCTGATCGACTTCGCGAGCGCGCTGATGCGGCCCGTGACGGGCGGGCTGGGCGTCACCTCGGTCATCAGTTCGATGTTCTTCTCCGCCATCTCCGGATCGAGCCCCGCCACGGTGATCGCGGTGGGCAAGACCATGCTGCCCGCAATGACGAGCCGCGGCTACGGGCGCGCCTTTCCCATCGGCATCCTGATGAGTTCCGGGGCCCTCGGCATCATCATCCCGCCGTCGATCTTCATGATCGTCTACGGCGCGGTGACCGGCGCTTCCATCGGGGCGCTGTTCATCGCGGGGATCGGGGCGGGGCTCGTCTACGGGGTGCTCTTCATCATCGTCGCCATGATCTATGCCAAGGCCATCGGCATGCAGGATGCCGGGGCCTGGGATCTGCGCGAGATTGCCGTCTCAGGGCGTAGCTGCGCCTGGGGGCTGGCGGCGCCGGTCATCATCCTCGGCGGGATCTATGGCGGGATCTTCACCCCGACCGAAGCCGCCGCCGTGGCCGTGGGCTACGCGGTCTTCGTCTCGATGGCCGTCTATCGGGAAATGTCGCTCGAGGACGTCTGGCACTGCGCGGTGGACAGCGCGGTGACGACGGCGCAGGTAATGATCATCATCGCGGCCGCCTCCGTCTTCGCGTGGTACCTGACCACGTCGGGCGTGTCGCGCAACGTGGGCGCGGCCCTGTCGATCTTCGCCGAGAACCCCGTCCACCTGCTGCTCTTGATCAACGTGATCGTGCTCATCGCGGGGATGGTGCTCGACCCTAATTCGATCATCATCATCCTCGTGCCGTTCATCGCGCCGGTGGCACTGGCCGCCGGGATCGACGCGACCCATCTGGGCATCATCCTCGCGGTCAATGCGGCCATCGGGATGTTCTCGCCGCCCTTCGGGCTCAACCTGTTCGTATCTGTCAGCCTCGGCGTGAGCTACCGCGAGGCGATCATCGGCGCGCTTCCCTTCATCGCCGTGGGCATCGCCGCGCTGCTGATCATCACCTTCGTCCCGGAGGTGACGCTCTGGCTGCCCGCACAATTCTATTCCGGCATCTCTTACTGACGGGGCCGGAGATCGTCGGGCGATGCGATCCCTATGCCACGACCCGCCACGTTGCCTGCATCGGCCGGGTGGCCATCGCCGGGCGCAGGCGATGCGGCCCGTGTCGCGCGGCAAGAAGCCTTGAGCCGTCGCCCCCGCGTGTCAGAGAGGTCGAGGACACCGTGAGGAGCGTGTCCTATCCCATATACCGAAAGTCAGAGCCGGGCCCCCCGAGCCGTGCGGCGAAAGCGGCAGGCCGTCGCCCGTCGTGCGTGATCCGACCTTGCCGGAAACCACGCGCCACGGGTGACCTCACTTCCGTTTCATCGCCGCCATTAGCGCCTCGCCGAGCGCCCCTTGTGAGGCAGATGGTCCGGGCCGGCCGCCCTTGGCGGGTTTGGGCTTTCCGCCCTTGGCCATCTCTTTGCCTGAAGGCTTCCGGTCCGCGGCAGGCTTGCCGCCGCGCTCCTTGCGCATGCTGAGACCGATGCGCTTGCGGGCGACGTCCACCTCGGTGACGCGCACGCGCACCACGTCTCCGGCCTTCACCACCTCGTGGGGGTCCTTCACGAAGCGATCCGCAAGTTGGCTCACATGCACGAGCCCGTCCTGATGCACGCCGATATCCACGAAGGCCCCGAAGGCCGCGACATTGGTCACGGTGCCTTCCAGCATCATGCCCGGCTTGAGGTCCCTGATGTCCTCGACCCCGTCGGCGAAGGCCGCCGTGCGGAATTCGGGCCGCGGATCGCGCCCGGGCTTGCCGAGCTCGTCGAGGATGTCGCGCACCGTGGGCAGGCCGAAACGGTCGTCGACGAAATCCTGCGCTTTGAGGCTGCGCAGCGCCTCGGGCCGCCCCATGATGTCGCGGATGTCGCGTCCGCAGGCCCCGACGATGCGGCGCGCCACGTCATAGGCCTCGGGATGGACCGAGGAGGCGTCGAGCGGCTCCGCCCCGCCGCGGATGCGCAGGAAACCCGCGCATTGCTCGAAGGCGCGGGGCCCGAGCCCCGCGACCTTCAAAAGCGCCTTGCGCGACGGGAATGCGCCATGCGCGTCGCGATGGGCGACGATGGCAGCCGCGACCGAGGAGCTCAGCCCCGCGATATGCGACAGCAGCGGCGCCGAGGCCATGTTCAGATCGACGCCCACCGCGTTCACCGCATCCTCGACCACGCCTTCCAGCGCCTGTGTGAGGCGGCGCTGGTCGACGTCGTGCTGATACTGGCCGACGCCGATGCTTTCGGGCGGGACCTTCACCAATTCGGCCAGCGGGTCCTGCAGGCGGCGGGCGATGCTGACCGCGCCGCGCAGGCTCACGTCGAGATCGGGGAATTCCCGTGCCGCCAGCTCCGAGGCCGAATAGACGCTCGCACCGGCTTCTGAGACCACGACCTTGGTGGGTTTGGGCCCTTCGATCCGGCTCAGCGTCTCGGCCACCATGCGCTCGGTCTCGCGGCTCGCCGTGCCGTTGCCGATGGCGACAAGCTGGATGCCGTGCCGTTTCACCGCAGCGGCGATCCAGGCCTGCGCGCCCTGCAGGTCCTTCTTGGGCTGGAACGGATAAAGCGTCGCCGTCTCGACAAGCTTGCCGGTGGCGTCGACCACCGCCGCCTTCACCCCGGTGCGGATGCCCGGATCGAGCCCCAGCGTCGGCTTGTTGCCCGCCGGGGCCGCCAGCAGGAGGTCGCGGAGATTGCGGGCGAAGACCGCGATGGCCTCCTCATGCGCGCGGCGGCGCAGCTCGCTCATGAGATCGACATACATGGTGAGCGACAGCTTCACCCGCCAGGTCCAGGCCGCAGCCTCGCGCAGCCAGCGGTCGCCCGGGCCGTTCCCGGGGATGCCGATGGCGGCGCAGATGATCCCCTGGGCGCGCTCGGCCCCGGTCTCGGGCTCGGGCGCGATGTCGACGGTGACGATCTCCTCCTTCGCGGCGCGCAGGATGGCCAGCGCCCGGTGCGCCGGGATCGTGGCCCAGGCCTCGCTATGTGCGAAGTAATCCGAGAATTTCACGCCCGCCTCTTCCTTGCCGGGCACCACCCTGGCCGTGATCCGCGCCTCGGCCTGCATGAAGGCCCGCAGCCGGCCCAGGAGCGCCGCGTTCTCCGACAATTCCTCCGCAAGGATGTCGCGCGCGCCCTCGAGCGCCGAGGCGGCGGTCTCGACCGCCTCGGAGACATGGCCTTCGGCGAGCGCCTTGGGGTCGGCCTTCCGGTCCGCCTCGATCGCGCGCAAGAGCGGCTCGAGCCCGTTCTCGCGGGCGATCATCGCCTTGGTGCGGCGCTTGGGCTTGAAGGGCAGGTAGATATCCTCAAGCGCCGCCTTGGTCTCGGCCTGGGCGATGGTGCGGGCAAGATCGTCGGTGAGCTTGCCCTGGCCGCGGATCGACTCGAGGATGGCGGCCCGCCGCTTTTCCATCTCGCGCAGATAGACCAGCCGGTCGTTCAGCGTCCTGAGCTGCGTGTCGTCGAGGCCGCCCGTGGCTTCCTTCCGGTAGCGCGCGATGAAGGGCACGGTGGCCCCGTCGTCGAGAAGCGCGACCGCGGCGGCGACCTGCCGGTCGCTGGCGGAAATCTCGGTTGCGATGGTGCGGGCGATGCGGGTGGCGGTCTGGTCCAAGGGCGTTCTCCTGCTCGTCGGAAGGCCGGTCTATCCAAGCTCCCGCACACCGCCAAGACCAAAGGTCGGTCGTCTTCAAACGCAAGGTATTTGCCCCCCGGGGAGACCGACCCCGGAGGAGCCGGATCGCGGCAAGGGCTGCAGCTACACTGAAGCAAGGCTGCTGATACCGGCCAGCCGGAACGTGGCCAACGCTTCTTAAGACGCGCGCGTTTGGCAACAGAAAAGCTGCGACCCTCGCCGCGATGCGCCGGATGACGCAAATATTCGAAAACCCGTATCTCCCGATTGGCACGCGACCCGAAATCACGCGTTTCATGGCTCGTTGAAAAAACCAAAATACCATCATCCCGCCTGCTTCCGCACGTCGAGTCCATCGCGGCGTGCGGCCTTGCCGCTGCACTGGACCACGGGCCTCGCAGAGCCCCGCGTACGGCACCGCCGATTGTCTTCGGGCGCGAAAGGAAGACCTTGCGCGAACTCATCGCTGGCGTGTCGGTCACAAAGGGCGCATGCTTCCGGGATGTTGGTCAAACAAAGCATTGCGATCGAAGATGTCCGGGTGCCACTCAAGCGCAAGAAGACGCTGGACGAAGCCAAGGTTCAGCAAATCGCCGAGAGCATCATCGACGAAGGTCAGCTGACGCCGATCCAGGTCCGCGCGGACGGGCCCGGTTTCGTGCTGGTTGAGGGGCTGCACAGGCTGGAAGCGTTGCGCGTGCTGGGCGAGACCTCGGTGGAGGCATACCTGGTCCGGGCCCGCTTGCACTAGGCCTCAGGCCTCGCCTGCCTGCGGCGTCACGCCGTGGATCAAGAGAGATGTCGGCCAGCCGATACGCGACCGGGCGTCGACCGCGCCGACAGGCCTCGCAAGACCGTTCGCCGCGCAAGCAAGAAACGCCACCTCTCGCTGACGGAAACGCTCATCCGCCTGTCATAGCCCCAAGGGCCGCACCCCAATCGCGATCCGACCCTAAGCCGGCACGAACAGATGCTTGTACTGCTCGCGCAGCACGTTCTTCTGGACCTTCCCCATCGTGTTGCGCGGCAGCGCGTCGATCACGAACAGCTTTCGCGGATGCTTGAACCGGGCGAGCTTGTCCCGCACGGTCTCCGCGATGGCGTCCACATCCGGGGCCGCGCCGGGTTCCGCCACCAGCACGCCGACGACGGTCTCGCCGAAATCCGCATGCGGCACGCCGATCACCGCGCTTTCCAGCACGCCCGGTTGTTCGTCGAGGACCAGCTCGATCTCCTTGGGGTAGATGTTGTAGCCGCCCGAGATGATCAGGTCCTTGTCGCGGCCCACGATATGCACGTATCCGTCCCCGTCGATCCGGCCGAGGTCGCCGGTGATGAAGAAGCCGTTGTCGCGCAGTTCTTCGGCGGTCTTTTCCGGCATCTGCCAGTAGCCCTTGAAGACGTTGGGGCCGCGCACCTCGATCACGCCCACATCGCCCTGCGGCACTTCCTGCTCGGTCTCGGGATCGCAGACCTTGAGCTCCACCCCCGGCAGCGGAAAGCCGACGGTGCCCGCGCGCCGCTCGCCCTCATAGGGGTTCGAGGTGTTCATGTTCGTCTCGGTCATGCCGTAGCGTTCGAGGATGCGGTGCCCGGTGCGCTCTTCGAACCGCACATGGGTTTCCGACAGCAGCGGGGCGGAGCCCGAAATGAAGAGCCGCATGTCCTTCACCAGTTCGCCGGTGAAGCGGTCGTCGTCCAGCAGCCGCGTGTAGAACGTGGGCACGCCCATCATCGTCGTGGCCATCGGCATCTTGTCGATGATCGTGTCGATATCGAATTTCGGCAGGAAGATCATCGCCCCGCCCGCCACGAGCGTCACGTTGGTCGCCACGAAGAGCCCGTGCGTGTGGAAGATCGGCAGCGCGTTCATCAGCACGTCCTCGCCGGTGAAGCGCCAATGCTCGGCCAGCGTGCGGGCGTTGGACAGCAGGTTCTCCTGGGTCAGCATCGCGCCCTTCGAGCGCCCGGTCGTGCCCGAGGTGTAGAGAAACGCCGCGAGATCGTCGGCGTCGCGGGCGACCGTGGGAAAGGCCGTCGGCTGGTCGCGGGCGGCCTCGGGCAGGCTGCCGGTGCCATCGGCGTCGAGTGTCAGAAGCTGCGCGCCCAGCGTCTCGGTGACGGGCCGGAGCCGGTCTTCGCGGGTGCTGTCGCAGACAACCATGCGCGCGCCGCTGTTTTCGATGAAATAGGTCAGCTCATCGACCGTGTAGGCGGTGTTCAGCGGCAGAAAGACCAGTCCGGCCTGCACGCAGGCAGCATAAAGCGCCAGAGCCTCGGGGGATTTCTCCACCTGGGCGGCGACGCGGTCGCCGGGCGCGAGTCCCGATGCGGTCAAAGTATGCGCGAAGCGGGCCGCGCTCTGCAGGAACGCGTCATGCGTGAGGATCTGCCCGTCCGGCAGGTGGAGGAAGGGCGTCGATTTGCCCGAATGCACGCCGAAAAGCTCGTCATATAGCGGATTGGCCATTGCCTGTCCCTTTCCCATCACGCGGCTTTCCGGGCCGCCGCCGCCAGGGCCCGCACCTCCTGCGAGGCTGCGATCGTCTGCGCGACCGCGAAGCCTTCGAGGTTTCGGGCCACCTTCTCGAAATCGTAAAGATAGTTGACCATGGCGCCTTTCGATTGCTCCAGCCCGTTCTCGGACAGATCCGCGGCCGCATGGACCTGGTGCAGAACGGCGCCGTTGCCGAGGTGGAACCGCGCCACGGGATCGCGCGGCAGGCCGTCGGAGCGCTTCACGTCGAACAGGTAATGCGCCGCGAGAGCGCGCACCCGGTCGGTGTCGTCGGGCTGGACGGCGATGTCCTGATCGGCCAGCCAATGCGCGAAGCCGGGGATCGGCGACAGGGTCACGAAGGTCTCGAGCGTGGGCAGTTCCGCAGACAGGTCGGCCGCGACCTGCTTGATGAGCGAATGACCGAAGGAAATGCTGGCCAGTCCCTCCTGGCAATTCGAGATCGAGTAGAACACCGCCGTATCGGCATCCTCGGCCTCGATCATGTCTCGCGATTCCGCCAAAAGCCCCTGGATCGAGCCGGGCACGCCGCGCGTCAGCGCCACTTCGACGAAGATCAGTGGCTCGTCCGGCATCACCGGATGGAAGAAGGCGAAACAGCGCCGGTCGGTCGGCTCGAGCCGGCGGCGCAGGTCGTCCCAGCTGTCGATCCGGTGGACCGCCTCGTAATCGATGATCTTGTCGAGGATGAAGGCCGGGCTGCCCCAGTTGATCGGGCGCAGGACCAGAAAGCCGCGGTTGAACCAGCTTGCGAAGAGATGCCGGAAATCGAGGTCGAGCGCGTGCAGCGCATCCTCGTCGCCGCTCAGCCGCAACAGGTCGGCGCGCATGCCCACAAGGGCCGCGGTCGCCCCGGGCACCTGGTTGAGCCGTCGAATGAGTTCCTGACGCGGCGGCTCGGCAGCCTGCATAAAGCTGCGATAGGTCGCCTTGGTCTGTTCGCGGGCATAGGCCTCCAGCGCGCGCTGCACCTCGGACTCGTCAATATTCATGTCGCGGGCGAGATGATGGAAGAAGCCGCGCTTGGCGGCATCGTCCATCTCCGCGTAGCGCTCCAGCAGGCTGCGCGCGACCGCGAGGCCCGAGGCCTCCACGGAGGCGCCGATCAGTTCGGCGGTCAGCGCCTCGATCGGACGGTCGTCGCGCGACCCGGTGCGCGCCAGCCGGTGGCGCCGCTCAAACACCGTCGAGAGAAGATCGGCCAGCAGGGTCATATGGCGGTGCCCATCACGGCGTCCGGCAGCCAGGTCGCGATACCCGGGAAGAGGCACAGCAGGATGATCGCGATCACCATGCAGGCCACATAGGGCATCGACCCGGCGAGGATCGTCTTCAGCTTGATGTCCGGGGCGATGCCGTTGATGACGTAAAGGTTGAGCCCGACCGGGGGCGATATGAGCCCGATCTCCATGTTGATGGTCAGGACCACCGCGAACCAGATCGGATCGAAGCCCGCCGTGGTGATGATCGGCAACAGGATCGGCGCGGCCATGAGGATCACGGCCACCGGCGGCAGGAAGAAGCCCGCGATCAGCAGGAACACGTTGACCGCCGCCATCAGCACCCAGGGGTTCACGTCCAGCGTTCCGATCCAGGCGGCGATGGATTGCGTGATGAACAGCGACGACAGCATGTAGCTGAACACGCCCGCCGCGGCGATGATGAACAGGATCATCACCGATTCCTTCGTGCTGTCGCGCAGCACGACCCAGAGGTCGGCGGGGTTCCAGAGCTTGTAGATCACCATCGCGATCACGAGGCAGAGAAGTGCGCCCACGGCGGCGGTCTCGGACGGCGTCGCGATCCCGCCATACATCGCGTAGAGCACGCCGAGGATGATCGCGAGAAACGGCAGGACGCGGGGCAGGATCTCGACCTTCTCGCGCCAGGAATAGGTGGTGGATGCCAGCACCGCCATGTTGCCCGAGCGCCAGGTGGAATAAAGCGACCAGGCCATGAAGAGGCCGACCAGCATCAGGCCGGGGAAGACGCCCGCCAGGAACAGCCGGCCGATCGAGGTCTCGGTGGCGATGCCGTAGACGATCATCGTGACCGAGGGCGGGATCAGGATGCCCAAGGTGCCGCCCGCCGCGATGGAGCCCGCGGCCACACCGTCGGGATAGCCCCGCTTGCGCATTTCCGGAATGCCCATCTTGCCGATGGCGGCACAGGTGGCGGGGCTCGATCCGGACATCGCCGAGAAGAGCGCGCAGGCCCCGAGATTAGAGATCACGAGCCCGCCGGGCACGCGGGTCAGCCAGCGCTCCAGCGCCTCGTAGAGATCCGCGCCCGCGCGGGTCGATGCGATCGACGAGCCCATGATGATGAACATCGGGATCGACAGCAGGGCGAAATTGTTGAGCTTGCCGAACAGGATCTCCGGCATCAGTTCCAGCGACCGCATGCCGTCGAAGACGATGAGGAAACCGGCCGAGACCACGAGCAGCCCGAGCGCCACGGAGATGCCCGAGAACAGCACGAGAATGGTGAAGACGGCGACCAATGCGCCAAGAAGCAGCGGATCCATCAGACGCCTCCCGTGGTGCGGCTGTCGAGCCCGCTGAATTCATCGAGGCCGAACGGGTCTTCGATGCGCAGCAGCACGGCGATCAGGTCGGCGACCAGTTGCAGCATCAGAAGCGCGAAACCGACGGGCAGGGCGAGGTAGGGGATCCACAGCCGCACGCCCCAGACCGTGTCCGACCGCCAGCCCCGCTCCCAGGCGAAGTGCCAGTATTCGAAGCCATAGAACAGCATCGTGCCGACGATCAGGATCGAGAGCGACATGGTGAACACGAACAGGACGTAGCGCGCCTTCGGGGCCAGCCAGATCGGGATCAGATCGACATTCACATGCCCGCGCAGGCGCTGGACGTAAGGCAGCCCCAGCAGGGTGGCCGCGATCACGAGGTAGATGACCGCTTCGGTCTGCCAGACGGTCGATCCGTTCATCACGAACCGGATGAAGATCATCTGGCAGGTGATCGCCACCGCGGCGACGATCATGCCCGCGGAAATCCATCCCGCCAGCGTGGAAATCGCCGCCACGAGACGTAGAAACTTGTTGCCGCCCGTCTTTGCGACAGTGATGCCTGGGGTACCCGCCACGATGGTCTCCTGATCCCGGAACGTGAAGGGGCGGCGTCATCGCCGCCCCGGTGCATCGGTCAGTCGACCGAAAGTGCGAGATCGAGCAGCTCCTGACCGCCGGGGGTCTCTTCGACGAAGGCCTTGTAGGAGGTCTCCTGCGCCAGCGCGCGCCACGCGTTGAAATCGGCCTCGGTCATCTCGGCGATCTCGACGCCGGCCTGCTCGAAGACCTCGCGGCTGGCCGCGTCTTCCTTCTTGGCCTCTTCGAGATAGAAGGCCTCGGCCTTGGCCGCGCCGTCCAGCAGCGCCTGCTGCTGCTCGGGCGACAGGTCGTCGAAGGTGGATTTGTTCATCAAGAGCGGCTGGTACATGAACCACAGCGCGTATTCGCCCGCCGGGGTGTAGCAGGCGACCTGCTCGTAGATGCGGTAGCTGACAAAGGACGAGGACGAGGTGTTGGCCGCGTCCAGAACGCCGGTCTGCATGGCGTTGTAGATTTCCGACGACGACATCGACGCGATGGAGGCACCGGCGCCCGCCAGCATCTGCTCGAACGCCTTGCCCGCCGCGCGGGTCTGCTTGCCGCTCATGTCCTCGGGTCCGGTGATGCACTCGTCCTTGCCGGCAAAGCCCCCGGCGAGATAGCCGTGCACGAGGACCATCACGTCATCTTCGGCCATCTTCGCCTCGATCGCTTCCATGAACGGGCTTTCGTTCAGGCGCGCGGCATGGTCGTGGTTCTTCACGAGGCCGGGCATCAGCGTGAGGTTGTAGGCGGGCTGCTGGCCACCGGCATAGGACAGCGGCAGAACCGTCATGTCGAGCTGGCCGCGCGACAGCGGGGTGTATTGCTCGCGCGCCTTGAACAGCGATTGCGTCGGAAAAATCCGGATCTCGAGGCCCACATCCGCCGCGGCGACTTCATCCGCCACGATCTTGGCGACCTGGTGGCGCACGTCGCTGTCGGACCATTGATGGGACAGCCGCAGCTCCTGGGCGAAAAGCGCGGTCGTGGATGCGGCCATCATGGCCGCGGCGGCGATTGCCGCGGTGAAATTGATCTTCATGAGTTCCTCCCTCGGTGGCGCCGACTCGGCACCGGTGACGATTAATTGCCGTCGGGTGAACAATAGTCAAGTTTTTGTATACAAGGTCTACGCACGTGTATAAAAAGTCCCGCGATACAGGTGCTTCGGGACGGGCGCTTTGGGAAGGGCGAAGTGGGAAACGGAATGTCCAAGACGCATCCGAACGTCATCGCGGACCATCTCGAGGAAATGATCCTCGAGGGGACATTCGCCGATAACGACCGGCTGGACGAAGTGCAGCTTGCCAAACGGTTTTCGGTCTCCCGGACACCGATCCGCGAGGCCCTCCAGCGGCTCACGCAGGCCGGTTTGGCCGAGCGGATCCCCCGGCGCGGCGTCTTCGTGCGCCAGCCCGGCGCCATCGAGCTGCTGGAGATGTTCGAGGTGATGGCGGAACTCGAAGCCGCCGCCGCCAGGTTCGCCGCCCAGCGGATCTCGGACGCCGCGCTGAAGGAGCTCGTGGACACCAACGAGGAATGCGAGCGGGCCCTGCAGGACAAGGATGCCGACCGGTATTACCGCGCCAACGAGCGCTTCCACCAGATCATCTATGCCCAATCCGGCAACAGTTTCCTCGAGGCCGAGGCGACCCGGCTGCATCGCCGTCTGAAACCCTTCCGGCGCCTGCAATTGAGGCTGCGCGGACGGTTGCGGCAATCCATGTCCGAGCATGAGAGCATCCTCAAGGCGCTGAGCGATGGCGATCCCGAAACCGCCGCAAACGTCACGCGCCAGCATATCGCCGTGCAGGGCGACAAGTTCCACCACCTGATCGCGACGCTGAAGACGGCGGCGGAATAGTGGGCATGCCCCGCGTTCAGCGACGGTGCTACGGCGGGGGAGGGGCCGCGCGACGTTTCGAGGCCGCGAACCGGCACCCGCGCCCCGCCGCAGGAACAATCCCCGCGACGGAACAAGGGTTTGGGTGACTGATTTTTAGTCATGTGCCGCGCCGCAGCCCCACACGGCCCCCTCGCGCCCCACATATGATTTGCATTTCCGGGCAGGCTTGGCGGAGGTCGCAGACATGACCGCGTCCCTGACCATCGTCGTTGTGGAGCCCGATCCCGCCCGCGCGCGGCTGATCGTCGATGCGCTGCGCGAGGCGGGGGATTTCGACATCCACGTGGTCGCCGAACGCGCCGCCCTCGCGCGCCAGATCGCGCTGCACAATCCCGACGTGGTGCTGGTCGATGTGGCCGATCCCTCCCGCGATATCCTCGAGGAACTGGCGCTGGCCTCCGCGCCGCTCGACCGGCCCGTGGCGCTTTTCGTGGATCGCAGCGACGAGGGGCTCTCCACCGCGGCGATCGAGGCGGGGCTCTCGGCCTACGTGGTCGACGGTCTGACGCAGGCGCGGGTGAAGCCGGTGCTCGATGCCGCGATCGCGCGGTTCCACATGGTCCAGCGGATGCGCACCGAGCTTGCGGAGACCAAGCGCGCGCTCGAGGAACGCAAGGTGATCGACCGCGCCAAGGGCCTGCTGATCCGGGCGCGCGGGATCACCGAGGAAGAGGCTTACGCGCTGCTGCGGCGCACTGCGATGGACAAGAACCGCCGCATCGCCGACGTGGCCGAGGCGCTGGTCACCGCATCGGACCTGCTGAAATGAGGACGGTTCCGATCCCGGTCGGATACGTGCCGCTGGTCGATGCCGCGCCGCTGATCGCGGCACAGGAGATGGGCTTCGCCGCCGCCGAGGGCATCGCGCTCGATCTGCACCGCTCGCCCTCCTGGTCGGCGCTGCGCGATGCGCTGTCGGTGGGGCAGGTGGCCGCGGCCCACATGCTGGCCCCGATCCCGGTGGCCAACGCGCTGGGTCTGGGGGGCGGCAGCGTCGGGTTCGAGGCCGTGTCGGTGCTGTCGGTCAACGGCACGATGATCGGCATCAGCGATGCGCTGGCCGAACGGCTCGACGCGGCGGGGCACGACTACGATTTCGCCGATGCCGGTGCGGCGGGTCGCGCCCTGATCGCGGCCGCGCCGAAGCCCCTGCGGATCGGCGTGCCCTTTCCCTTCGCGATGCACGCGGAGCTCGTCTTCTACTGGCTCTCGGCGCTGGGCCTGCCCAGCCCGCAAAGCCTGACGGTGCGGACCCTGCCGCCGCCGCTGATGGCCGACGCCATGCGCGCGGGCGAGATCGACGCCTTCTGCGTGGGCGAGCCATGGGCCTCGCAGGCGGTGTTCGAAAAGGTGGCGACGCTGCTTCTGCCCGGCGCCGCGATCTGGTCCTTCGCGCCGGAAAAGGTGCTGGCCATGCGCACCGGCTGGGCCGAGAGCGAACCCGACCTCTCCGCCCGGCTGATCCGGGCCGTCTGGCGCGCGGGCCAGTGGCTGGAGGATGACGACGCGCGGTCGCTGGCGGCCGAACTGCTGTCGCGGCCGCAATATCTGGGCGTCGGCGCGGACCTGATCGAGCGCGCGATGAAGGGCCACTTCACCATCCGCGCCTCGGGCGAGGAACGTTCGGTGGCGCGCTTCGTGGTCTTCCACGAGGGGGTCGCGCATTTTCCCTGGCGCAGTCAGGCGGCCTGGATCGGCAGCCAGCTTGCCGGGCGGATGGGCCTCGACCGGGCCGGTGCGGCGCAGAAGGCCGCGCGCATCTTCCGCAGCGACCTGCACCGCGCGGCCCTCGCGCCCCTGGGCGTCAACCTGCCCGCGGCCTCCGCCCGGGTCGAGGGCGCGCTGGCCGGGGATTCGCCCTCCGCGGGCGCGCGCGGACCGCTGCGGCTGGGCCGCAACCGCTTCTTCGATGGCGGGCTCTTCGATCCGGAGATTCACTGACGCCCGTTTTTTGACCGAAGGGCGCGGCCTCGGCGCAAATTCAGCCGAAAGTTTGTGCTGCATTGCGGCGAGGGCGAAAAAATGCGGGCCCGGGTCTTGCAGGACCGCGTGCCCTGATGAACGCTGACGGGGCTGGCAGGCAACGGTGCTCGCCACGACACGCATTCTCGAACGACCGGGATTCTGAGCAAAGCCGCTCGACCCTCTGCCCCTTCCGGGCGGAGCGCGTCAGCGGCTTTTTACGTGTTGGCCGGCCTTGTTCCGGCCAGATCAATGGGAACAGACATGAAGCAATTTCTCTTTGGCCTCGTGGCCACAACCGCACTGGCCAGCCCCGCCTTCGCGCAGATGCTGGAGCTGGAAAAGGACGAGCTGACCTTCGGCTTTATCAAGCTGACCGACATGGCGCCGCTCGCCGTGGCCTATGAAAACGGGTATTTCCTCGACGAGGGCCTCTTCGTCACGCTCGAGGCCCAGGCCAACTGGAAGGTGCTGCTCGACGGGGTGGTCGACGGCACGCTCGACGGCGCGCACATGCTCGCGGGCCAGCCGCTTGCGGCCACGATCGGCTACGGCACCGAGGCGCATATCGTCACGCCCTTCTCGATGGATCTCAACGGCAACGGCATCACCGTGTCGAACGAGGTCTGGGACATGATGAAGCCCAACATTCCCACCATGGAGGATGGCCGCCCGCAGCATCCGATCTCGGCCGAGGCGCTGGTCCCGGTGGTCGAAAGCTTCCGCGCCAGGGGCGAATCCTTCAACATGGGCATGGTCTTCCCGGTCTCGACCCACAATTACGAGCTGCGCTACTGGCTGGCAGCGGGCGGGCTCAACCCGGGCTATTACGGGCAGGGCGACGCCACCGGGCAGATCAATGCCGATGTGTTCCTGTCCGTCACGCCGCCGCCGCAGATGCCCGCCACGCTCGAGGCCGGCACGATCCACGGCTATTGCGTGGGCGAGCCCTGGAACCAGCAGGCGGTCTTCAAGGGGATCGGCGTGCCGGTCATCACCGATTACCAGATCTGGAAGAACAATCCCGAAAAGGTCTTCGGCCTGACCGCCGCCTTCACGCAGGAAAACCCCAACACCACGCTCGCGGTGACCAAGGCGCTCATACGCGCCGCGATCTGGCTCGACGAGAACGACAACGCCAACCGCGAAGCGGCGGTCGAGATCCTGTCACGGCCCGAATATGTCGGCGCCGATTACGAGGTGATCGCCAATTCGATGACCGGCACCTTCGAATACGAGAAGGGCGATGTGCGCGAGGTGCCCGACTTCAACGTCTTCTTCCGCTACAACGCGACCTATCCGTTCTACTCGGACGCGGTCTGGTACCTCACCCAGATGCGCCGCTGGGGCCAGATCGGCGAGGCCAAGCCCGACAGCTGGTACGACGAGGTCGCGAAATCGGTGTACAAACCCGAGATCTACCTCGAGGCCGCGCGCCTTCTGGTCGACGAGGGTCTCGCCGATGCGGCCGATTTCCCCTGGGACAGCGATGGCTACAAGGCCGCCACGCCCGCCGAGGATGTCATCGACGGCATCGGCTATGACGGCCGCCAGCCCAACGCCTATCTCGACAGCCTCGAGATCGGCCTGAAGGGCGCGCAGAAGGTCGTGGGCAACGACATCCAGGGCTGATCCCGACCCCGACGCAGAGCCGCTCCTCCGCCCTTGCGGGCGTCCTCGCGCGGCGAGGAGAGCCCGGACGGGCTCGAGGAGCTCCCCACTTTCCCTCCCGACTTCGGAGATCCGCATGACCGCCGTCGACCCCTCCACGCTCGATCAAGAGGCCCGCGACGCCCGCCGGGCCGCGCGCTTCACCCGCATCAACAAGGCCGATGCCTGGCTCACCGTGCTGGGCCTCGGCTGGCTCACGCCGCTGTTGCGCGCCGCCGCGGGGGACAATCCCCGCGCCCAGGGCCGGGAGATCTGGCGCCTCCTCGGCGTGCCGCTCCTGGCGATCCTTGGCTTCCTTCTGGCCTGGGGCGTGTTGGCGCCGCAGGTCCAGACCTCGCTCGGCGCGGTGCCGGGGCCCGCGCAGGTCTGGCAGGAGGCGGTGGGCCTGCACGAAGACGCCGTGCGCACCGGCGAGAGCCGCGAGAAGTTCGAGACCATGCTCGAGGCGCGCAACCAGCGCCTGATCGAGGCGGGCCGCGGCGACGAGGTCAAGACCGTCGCCTATACCGGGGCGCCGTCCTACTACCAGCAGATCCGCACCTCGATCGGCACGGTCTTCTTCGGCTTTCTCGTCGCCACATTGGTCGCGGTGCCGCTGGGGATCATGGCGGGGCTCTCGCCCACGGCCAATGCGGCGCTGAACCCGATCATCCAGATCTTCAAGCCGGTCAGCCCGCTGGCCTGGCTGCCCATCGTCACGATGATCGTCTCGGCGGTCTACGTGACCAATGATGGCCTCTTCGAGAAGTCGTTCCTGGTCTCGGCGATCACCGTCACGCTCTGTTCGCTCTGGCCGACGCTGATCAACACCGCCCTGGGCGTGGCCTCGATCGACAAGGACCTGGTCAACGTCTCCAAGGTGCTCAAGATGACGACGCGGACCAAGATCCTGAAGCTCGTTCTGCCCTCGGCCCTGCCGCTGATCTTCACCGGGCTGCGCCTGTCGCTCGGCGTGGGCTGGATGGTGCTGATCGCCGCGGAGATGCTGGCGCAGAACCCGGGCCTCGGCAAGTTCGTCTGGGACGAGTTCCAGAACGGCTCCTCGACCTCGCTCGCGCGGATCATGGTCGCAGTCTTCACCATCGGCATCATCGGCTTCCTGCTCGATCGGCTGATGTACGCGGTCCAGGCCGCCTTCACCTTCTCGAACCAGCGGTGAGCGGCATGAGCATCCTGTCCTTCGACAACGTCTCAAAGGGATACGGCGAGACGCCGGTCCTGAACGGCATCGACCTCGCGGTGGCCGAGCGCGAATTCCTGGTGATCCTCGGCTTCTCGGGCACCGGCAAGACCACGCTGATCAACCTCATGGCTGGGCTCGAGACGCCGAGCGCGGGCCGCGTCCTCTTCAAGGGCAAGCCCGTCGCCGGGCCGGGGCCCGAACGCGGCGTGATCTTCCAGAACTATTCGCTGATGCCGTGGCTGACCGTGGCGGGCAATGTGCGCCTCGCGGTCGACACCGTCTTTCCGGAGCTTTCGGGCCGGGAAAGGACCGAGAAGGTCGCGCATTACGTCGAGATGGTGGGGCTCAGCCACGCCGCGTCCCGGCGACCGGCGGAATTGTCGGGCGGCATGCGCCAGCGCGTCAACGTCGCCCGCGCGCTGGCCATGGATCCGGAGATGCTGCTCCTCGACGAGCCGCTCTCGGCGCTCGATGCGCTGACCCGCGCCAACCTCGCCGACGAGATCGAGCGCATCTGGGAGGCCGACCGCAAGACCTGCGTGCTCATCACCAACGATGTGGACGAGGCGCTGATCCTCGCCGACCGGATCGTGGCGCTGAACCCCGACGGCACGCTGGGCGCGGAATTTCCCGTCGCGATCCCGCGGCCGCGCGACCGCACCGCGATGAACCACGACGCCGCCTTCAAGGCGCTGCGCGCCGAGGTCACGACCTACCTGATGGATGTGGGCATCGCCGCCAAGATCGAGGAGACGCGCCGCCTGCCCAAGGTCACCCCGATCCACGGCCTGCCCGCCGCGCAGGCGAAATCCGCCAAGGGCATGATCGACACGCGGTTCCTCGATTTCTCGGAACTCCACAAGGTCTACCCGACGCCCAAGGGGCCGCTGACGGTTGTCGAGGATTTCGACCTCAAGATCGACAAGGGGGAATTCGTCTCTCTCATCGGCCATTCGGGCTGCGGCAAATCCACCGTGCTGACCATGGCGGCGGGGCTCAACGACATCTCGCAGGGCGCGATCAAGCTCGACGGCCGCCACGTGGAGGGCGCCGATCCCGAACGCGCGGTCGTGTTCCAGTCGCCCTCGCTCTTTCCCTGGCTCACCGCGCGGGAAAACGTCGCCGTCGGCGTGGACCGGGTCTACCCGCAGGCCAGCCGCGCCGAGCGGCAGGAGGTGGTGGAGTATTACCTCGAACGGGTGGGCCTCGCCCATGCGATGAACAAGCCCGCGCAGGATCTGTCGAACGGCATGAAGCAGCGCGTGGGCATCGCCCGGGCCTTCGCGCTCAGCCCCAAGCTACTGCTTCTCGACGAACCCTTCGGCATGCTCGACAGCCTGACGCGCTGGGAATTGCAGGAAGTCCTGATGGAGGTCTGGGCCGCGACCCGCGTCACCGCGATCTGCGTCACCCATGACGTGGACGAGGCGATCCTTCTGGCCGACCGCGTGGTGATGATGACCAACGGTCCGCGCGCCACCATCGGCCGGATCATCGACGTGGACCTGCCGCGCCCGCGCAGCCGCAAGGCGCTGCTCGAACATCCCGATTACTACAATTACCGCCAGGACGTGCTCGATTTCCTGCAGGAATACGAGCATGGCGCGACGCCCGCGCCCCGCCCGGCGGTGCAAAAGCCCATCGCTGCGGAGTGAGACGAATGCCCAAATCCCTTATCGTGATCGGGGCCGGCATGGCCTCTGGCCGTCTGCTCGAACACCTGTTCGAGGCGGGCGGGGACTGGCAGGTCACGCTGTTCAACGCCGAACCGCGCGGCTGCTACAACCGCATCATGCTGTCGCCGGTCCTGTCGGGCGAAAAGACCTATGACGAGATCGTCACCCATGACGACGCCTGGTACGCCGCCCATGGTGTGACCTGCCGCTTCGGCGAAAAGGTCGCCGCCATCGACCGCGCCGCCCGGACCGTGACCTCCGAGACGGGTGAGGTCCTGGCCTATGACAAGCTGGTGATCGCCACCGGATCGCAGCCCTTCATCATCCCGATGCCGGGCCACGACCTCGACGGGGTGATCGCCTATCGCGACCTCGACGACACCGAGCGGATGATGGCGCTCGCCCCCGGCGCGCGCGCCGTGGTGATCGGCGGCGGGCTTCTGGGCCTCGAGGCCGCGGCGGGCCTGCATGCCCGCGGCGTCGACACGACCGTGGTGCACCTGATGGGCCACCTGATGGAGCGGCAGCTCGACGCGGCGGCGGGATACCTTCTGCGCAAGGAACTGGTGGATCGCGGCATCAAGGTGCGCTGTTCGACCAATTCGAGGCAGATCCTCGGCCAGGACGGACAGGTCCGCGCGCTGCAGCTCGAGGACGGCGAGGAACTGCCCTGCGATCTTCTGGTCATGGCCGTGGGCATCCGGCCCAACGTCGCGCTGGCCGCGGCGGCGGGGCTCGCCGTGGGGCGCGGCATCCATGTGGACGACCGGCTCTGCACCTCCGACGCCGATATCTTCGCCCTCGGCGAATGCGTCGAACATGAAGGCGCGCTTTTCGGGCTGGTGGCGCCGCTTTACGACCAGGCCAAGGTCCTCGCGGCGGTGCTGGCGGGCGAGGACGACGCGGCCTTCCGGCAGAAGGAGCTCTCCACCAAGCTCAAGGTCACCGGCTGCGATCTGTTCTCGGCGGGCGATTTCGCCGAGGGCCCGGGCCGCGAGGACATCGTCTTCCGCGACCCCGCCCGCGGCGTCTACAAGCGCCTCGTCCTCGAGAAGGACCGCCTGATCGGCGCGGTGATGTACGGCGACACGGCCGATGCCAACTGGTTCTTCGGGCTGATCCGGGAGGGTCGCGACGTCTCGGACATGCGCGAGATGCTGATCTTCGGGCCCGCCTATCAGGGAGGGACCGGCGCGGACCCTTTGGCCGCCGTTGCAGCCTTGCCGGCTGACGCAGAAATCTGCGGCTGCAACGGCGTCTGCAAGGGCCGCATCGAGGCGGCGATCGCCGAGGGCGCGGTCGATCTGGGCGGCGTGCGCGCCGTGACCAAGGCCTCGGCCTCCTGCGGGACCTGCACCGGGCTGGTGGAACAGGTGCTCGCCGCCACGCTGGGCGATGCCTTCGCCCTGCCGGTGGCGCAGCCCGTCTGCGGTTGCACCGACCTCACCCACGAGGATGTCCGCCGCCTCATCAAGAGCCATCCGCTGAAAAGCCAGGAGGCCGTCTGGCAGGAGCTGGGCTGGAAGACCCGCAACGGCTGCCATGTCTGCCGCCCGGCGATCAATTACTACCTGCTGGCGGATTGGCCGCTGGATTATCGCGACGATCCGCAATCGCGCTTCGTCAACGAACGCAACCACGCCAATATCCAGAAGGACGGCACCTATTCGGTCATGCCGCGCATGTGGGGCGGGATGACCAATGCCGCCGAGCTGCGCGCCATCGCCGATGCCGCCGACAAGTACGGCGCCGCAATCAAGGTCACCGGCGGTCAGCGCATCGACCTTCTGGGCGTGCGGAAGCAGGACCTGCCCGCGATCTGGGCGGATATCAACGCCGCCGGCATGGTCTCGGGCCATGCCTATACCAAGGGTTTGCGCACGGTGAAGACCTGTGTCGGCACCGATTGGTGCCGCTTCGGCACGCAGGACAGCACCGGGCTCGGCATCACGCTGGAAAAGCGGCTCTGGGGGTCCTGGACGCCGCACAAGGTCAAGCTCGGCGTGTCGGGCTGCCCGCGCAACTGCGCCGAGGCGACTTGCAAGGATGTGGGCGTGATCTGCGTCGACAGCGGCTTCCAGATCGGGGTCTCGGGTGCCGCGGGCATGGACGTGAAGGAGGTCGAACGCCTGCACGATGCCGCCACCGAGGACGAGACCGTCGAATGGATCGTGGCCTTCCTGCAGCTTTACCGCGAGCACGCGAAATATCTCGACCGGGCCTACAAGTGGACCGCGAAGGTGGGGCTCGACTGGGTGCGCGCGCAGCTTGCCGACGATGCGACGCGGCAGGCGCTCGTCGCGCGCTTCGACCTGAGCCAGAGCATCTACCAGAAAGACCCCTGGGCGGAGCGCGCGACGCCCGAGGCCGCGCGCCGGTTCGCGCCCATGGCCGACCTGACCCTGGAGGCCGCGGAATGAGCTGGATCGACATCGGCGCCCTCGACGACATACCCCTGCGCGGTGCGCGGATCGTCAAGACGCGGATGGGCTGCGTGGCCCTTTTCCGCACCGATCCCGAGGAGGTCTTCGCCACCTCGGACCGCTGTCCGCACCGGGGCGGTCCGCTGTCCGAAGGGATCGTGCATGACCGCAAGGTGACCTGCCCGCTGCACAACTGGGTCTTCTCGCTCGAGACCGGCGCGGCGCAGGGGGCCGACGAGGGCGTGATCGCGACCTTCCCGGTCCGCGTCGAGGCCGGGCGCATCCTCATCGACGCCGCGGCACTCGGACGGCGGAGCGCGGCGTGACGGCCCCGGTCCGCTCCACCTGTCCCTATTGCGGGGTGGGCTGCGGGGTCCTGCTGTCGCCCGAGGCCGGAGGCGGCATCACGGTCGCGGGCGATCCGGATCATCCGGCCAACCGGGGCAGGCTCTGCTCGAAGGGCGCGGCTTTGGGCGAGACCGTGGGGCTCGCGGGCAGGCTTCTGCAGCCGCAGATCGGCGGGCAGGCCACCGATTGGGACACCGCGATGGAGCTGGTGGCGGGCAAGTTCCGCGCCGCCATCGCCGAACACGGCCCGGACAGCGTGGCCTTCTACGTCTCGGGCCAGATGCTGACCGAGGATTACTACGTCGCCAACAAGCTGATGAAGGGCTTCATCGGCTCGGCCAATATCGACACCAATTCGCGGCTTTGCATGGCCTCGACCGTGGCCGGGCACCGCCGCGCCTTCGGCACCGACACGGTGCCGGGCACCTACGCGGATCTGGACGCGGCGGACCTGATCGTGCTCGTCGGCTCGAACCTCGCCTGGTGCCACCCGGTCCTGCACCAGCGCGTGCTTGCCGCGAAGGCCCGTCGCAGCACGAAGATCGTCGTCGTTGATCCGCGCCGCACCGCGACCTGCGACGGGGCCGATCTGCACCTGCCGCTGGCCATCGGCTCTGACGTGGCGCTCTTCAGCCACCTGCTGGTGGCGCTCTACGAGGGCGGCGCGCTCGACGCGGCATATCTGCGCCATGTCGACGGCTTCGCGCAAACGCTGGAAGCGGCGATGGGCGGCACGCTCGATCCCACGGGGCTCGATCCCGCGCAGGTCGCGCAGTTCTGCCGGATGTGGCTCGCGCATGAAAAGGTCGTGACGATCTTCAGCCAGGGCGTGAACCAGTCCGCCTCGGGCTCCGACAAGGTCAACGCGATCCTCAATTGCCACCTTGCCAGCGGGCGGATCGGCAGGCCCGGCATGGGGCCGTTTTCCGTCACCGGCCAGCCCAACGCCATGGGCGGGCGCGAGGTCGGGGGGCTTGCCAACATGCTGGCCTGCCACATGAGCCTCGAGGACCCGGCCCACCGCGCCGCGGTCCAGACCTTCTGGGACGCGCCCGCCATGCCCGAAGCGCCGGGCCTGAAGGCCGTCGAGATGTTCGAGGCGGTGGCCGACGGGCGCATCAAGGCGCTCTGGGTGATGCATTCCAACCCCGCCGTGACCCTGCCCGAAGCCGATGCGGTGCGCGCGGCGATCCGCGCCAGCAGCTTCGCCGTGGTCTCCGACATCACCGCCGAGACGGATACGGCGCGGCTCGCCGACGTGCTTCTGCCCGCCAGCGCCTGGTCCGAGAAAAGCGGCACGGTGACCAATTCCGACCGCACCATTTCGCGCCAGCGCGCGGTGCGTCGCGCCCCCGGTGCCGCGCGCCCCGATTGGTGGCAGATGGCCGAGCTGGGCCGCCGCCTCGGCTGGCGCATGGCGTTCGACTACGCCCATCCCGTCGAGATCTTCCGCGAACACGCCGCCCTGTCGGGGATCGCCGGGGGCTTCGGGCTCGATTTCGACATCTCGGGCCTCGCCGGCATTTCCACGCAGGATTATGACGATTTCGCCCCGCAACGCTGGCCCATCGCCGCGCGCCAGGGCGGCCGGTTCTTCGCCGACGGGCGGTCGTTTCACGCCGATGGCAAGATGCGGATGATCCCGGTGCGCCACCGCCCGCCCGCCGCGCGCCTTGCGCCGCGCTTTCCGTTCCGCCTGAACACCGGGCGCATCCGCGACCAATGGCACACGATGACGCGCACCGCGCTCTCGCCGCGCCTGTCCGCGCATCTGGCCGAACCCTTCGTCGAGCTGCATCCCGCGGATGCCGCCGCGCTGGGCATCGCCCCAGACACGCTTGTCGAAGTCACGAGCCCCACCGGCCGCGCGATCCTGCGTGCGCTGCTCACCGACCGGGTGCAGTCGGGCGAGGTCTTCGCGCCGATGCACTGGACCGGCGAGACCGCGCCCTCGGCCCGGATCGACGCGCTGGTGGCGGCGGTCACGGACCCGATCTCGGGCCAGCCCGAAAGCAAGGCCTCGGTCTGCGCGCTGCGCCCGTTCGGGGCCGCGTTCTACGGCTTCGCGGTGGCGTCCGGGCCGATTGCGCCCGATACGGAGTACTGGGCCCGGGCGCGCAGCCAGACCGGCTGGCGGGTGGAGCTTGCGGGTGCTGCGCCGCTGGCCGACTGGGAAGGCTGGGCGCGCGGGCTTTTCGGTTTGCCTGAGGCCGCGGCCCAAAGCCTGATCGACGCGGATCGCGGCATCGCCAGGATCGCATTTCAGGACGACGCGCACCGCCTGCTCGCGGCGCTCTTCGTGGGGCCCGAACCGCTGGCGCTGCAACGCGAGCACCTCGCGACCCGGCCCGGCACGGAGCCCGGGCAGGTGCTGACCGGGCGCGCGCCTGCGCATGTGCCCGATCCGGGCCCGACGCTTTGTTCGTGCTTCAACGTCGGCGTCAACACGATCCTGACCGCGATCGAGGCGCGCGGCCTGATGGATGTCGCGGCGGTGGGTGCTGCCCTGTCTGCGGGCACCAATTGCGGCTCCTGCCGGCCCGAGATCGCGGCCCTTCTGGGCGCGGCGATGCGCCGGGAGGCCGCCGAATGAGCCTCGCGCCCTATGTCCGCATCCTCGCCCGCGGGCAAGGCCGGGCGCGCGGCTTCACCCGGGCCGAGGCCCGCGCGGCGATGACCCTCATGCTCGAGGCCGAGGCCGACAGCGCCGCCATCGGGGCGATCCTGATGCTCTTGCGCATGAAGGGCGAAACCGCCGGGGAAATCGCCGGTTTCGCCGAAGCCGCCCGGCAGGCGCTGCCCGCCTGGAGCGGCCCGCGCCCGGCGCTCGACTGGCCCAGCTATGCCGCGGGGCGGACGCGCGGGCTGCCGTGGTTCCTGCTGTCCGCGCGGCTGGTGGCAGAGGCGGGATACCCGGTGCTCCTGCATGGCTGGAACAGCCACCAGCGCGACGCGGCGAGCCTGCGCGCGGCGCTGGGGCCGCTCTCCATCCCGGTGGCCGACACGCCCTCCGCCGCCTCCCGCGCGCTCGGCGAGAAGCGCATCGCCTATCTGCCGCTCGAAAAGCTGTCGCCGCCGCTCATGGCGCTCCTGGGCCTGCGCGACCTGCTCGGTCTGCGCTCCTGCATCAACACCGTGTTGCGGATGCTGAACCCCGCGGGCGCCCGCGCCGCTGTGCAGGGGGTGTTCCATCCGCCCTACCGGACGCTGCAGGCCGATGCGGCAGGCCTTCTGGGGCTCGCGGACCTCACTGTGCTGAAAGGCGGCGGCGGCGAGTTCGAACATCATCCCGCGAAGGATATCGAGGTTTTCGGCCTGCGCGCCGGCGCGCCGTGGCAGGGCCGGACGGGCCAGCGTCTCGACGCGCATCGGCGGCTTGCGGACGCGTCCGACGCGCCCAATGCGCTGGTCGATCTGTGGTCGGGGCGCCGGCGCGATCCCTTCGCCGAGGCCATCGTGCTGTCCACCGCCGATCTCGCGCTCGAGACCCTTGGCGCGCCCGTCGAGGCGCGAAGCCTCTGGCAGCAGCGCCGCCCGCTTCCAGCCCAGCCATCCGAAGAAGGAGCGATGTCATGAAGAGTTTCCCGATGTTCATCCGCACCAGCGGGCGGCGCGTCGTCATCCTGGGCGGTAGCGAACAGGCCGCGCAGAAGATGCGGCTGATGCTGAAGACGGACGCGCGGCTGATCCTCGCGGCGCCCGACCTCGAGCCCGAATTGCAGGGCGTCGTGACCTCGGGCCGAGCGGCGCATCACGCGGGCGCCATCACGCCCGCGCTTTTCGAGGATGCGGCGATGGCCTTCGTCGCCACGGGCTGTCCCGGTCTCGACGCCGCGCTTCACGCGCTGGTGCGGGCGGCGCGCTGTCCGGTCAACGTGGTGGACCAGCCCGCGCTCTGCGATCTCACCACGCCGTCGCTGGTGGATCGCGACCCGGTGGTGGTGGCGATCGGCACCGAGGGCACCGCGCCGGTCCTGGCCCGCCAGATCAAGACCCGGATCGAAGAAATCCTGCCCGCCAATCTGGGCGGGCTTGCCGCCTTTTCGGGCCGGATGCGGGACGCGGTCGCGCATTGCGTGGCCCGGCCCCGGCGGCGCGCCTTCTGGGCCTGGGTCTTTTCCGGACCGCCTCGCGACGCCTGGTGCCGGGGGGCGGAGCGCGAAGCGGCGGCGGCTATCAAGGCGGCCATCGCGGCGGGCGGTCCGCCCGCCGCGGCCCCGGGCGGCTCTATCGCGCTGGTGGGCGCGGGTCCCGGCGCGCGCGATCTTCTGACCCTGCGCGCGGTGGCGCGCCTGCAGGAGGCGGACGTGATCTTCTATGACCGGCTGGTCGATCCGGAGGTGCTGGAACTCGCCCGCCGCGACGCGGAGCGCGTCTTCGTCGGCAAATGTCCCGGGGCCAATGCCTGGCCGCAGGACAAGATCAACCAGGTCATCGTGGCCGAGGCGCGCAAGGGCCGCCGCGTCGTACGGCTCAAATCCGGCGATCCCGGCATCTTCGGGCGGCTTTCGGACGAATTGGCCGCGGCGCGGGGCGCGGATATCCCGGTCGAGATCGTGCCCGGCGTCACCGCGGCGAGCGGCGCGGCGGCGGCGATCGGCCTGCCGCTCACCACGCGCGGCGAGACCGATACGCTGGTCCTGACCACCGGCCAGCTGCACGAGGACGGCGCCATGGCCGATGTCACGCCGCATATCCGCCCCGGCACCGCCTTCGCCTTCTACATGGCCGTCGCCAATGCAGGACGGATCGCGGAGGCGCTGCGCGCGCGCGACATCCCCGCCGAAACGCCCGTCGAGGTGGTCGTGGAGGCCACGAAATCCGCCCAGAGGCATCTTCGCACCAATGTGGGCGCCATGGCGCGCGATCTGCGCGCGGCCCGGATCACCGGCTGCGCGATGATCCTGATTGCGCTGAAGAAGCCCGCCGCCGCAGCAGCCGGACCCGCTATCGCGGAACGCAACATGCAGGACAGGGTCCGGCCCCTGCTGCCCCACGCCCGTGCAGAGGCGGTGTCGATCCCGGCATGAGACCGCCGGGCAGGGCGGAGGCGCGCAACGATCCTCGCGCAGCGGGACACCGGAAGCCCCCGTGCTCACAAATCGGTTTACGATCTCCGCCGATGTCCGCATCCTGCTTTCATGGCGCCTCCTGACCCGATCAAGCCCTTCCTCGCGCGCGTCAACGACGCGCTGCCGGACCTCCACCCGAGCGAGCGAAAGCTGGCCGAGCTCGTGCTCGATTTCCCCGGCGAGATGGCGGGATATACCGCGACCGAGCTTGCGGAGCTTGCGAATGTCTCCAATGCGACGGTGTCGCGCTTCGTGCGCCGGATCGGCTACGCCTCCTTCGACGAGGCGCGGCGCGCGGTCCGGGACGAGCAGCGCGACGGCACGGCCTTGCTGCGGTTTTCCGCCAGCACGCCTGCGGGCAACGGCGAGGTGGCGCGGCATTTCGAGGCCTCGCAGCAGAACCTCGAACTGACCTATGGCGCGCTCGACGATGCCACGATCGACGCGCTTGCCCATGCGATGATCGCCGCGCCGCGGGTCTGGTTCATCGGTTTCCGCGCCGGGCAATCCTTCGCGCAATATCTCGGATGGCAGACCTCGCAGGTTCTGGCCAATGTCACCGTGCTGCCCCGCGCCGGCGAGACGCTGGCGGAGAGCCTCGCCTCGCTGACCGAACGCGACGTGGTCATGCTGATCGCGCTGCGCCGCAAGCCGAAGCTCGTGGCGGCCGTGGCGGCGGCGGCGCGGCAGGCGCGGGCGGCGCTCGCCGTGCTCGAGGACCGCCTGAGCCCCGATCTGGCCGACGCGGACTGGCACCTGACCTGCGCCACCTCGACCACCGCACCGCTGATGAACCACGTGGCCAGCATGGCGGTCTGCAACCTCGTCGGCGCCCGCGTGATCGAGCTGTCGGGTGCGGCCGGCCGCAGCCGCATGGCGGCCATCGAGGAAGGCCACCGGCGCTTCGACGAGCTTTGAGCCGCCTCTCCGGACGCCAGCCGCGCCGCCCGACCGCTTTGCGAAATGCCCAAATCTCCGCAGCCGATCCCCGGATTCTGCCGCAATTTGCGGCGTTCGCGGCTTTGCGGGATAGAAACTTGAGTAAATATTTTTTCTCAAGATAATATCTGTGAAAACTTGATTTCACGCCCCGCGTTCGATTCGCCCTTCGCCAAACCTCATTGAAAGGACCGTGAAATGACCATCTCCCGTGCAAGCCTGATTGCCGTAGCCGGCGCCGTCATGCTGCCCGCCGTCGCCTCGGCGCAAACCGTCATGCAGATCAACTCGTCGCTGCCCGAAGGCTCCTTCGCGCATGTCTTCCTGCAGGAATACGAAAGCCGCCTCGAAGCCGCGGCGCCCGATGAAATCGACGTGCAGATCTTCATGTCCAACACGCTGGGCAAGGAAGAGGACGTGCTGCAGGGCCTCGGCTTCGGCACGCACCAGGCCTCGCTGTCGGCCTCGGCGGTGTCGCAGATCAACACCCGCACCTCGATCTTCGACCTGCCCTATCTCTTCGAGGACCGCGCCGCGGTGCAGACCTTCATCGACAGCCCCGCGGGCGAGATGCTCGCCGACGGCTTCGACGGCACCGGCATGGTGCTCGCGGCGGTGTGGGACAACGGCTTCCGCCAGATCACCAACAACGTGCGCCCGGTGGTCACGCCCGCGGATCTCGACGGGCTGAAGATCCGCACGCCCACCAACCGCCAGCGGGTCGAGATGTTCAACACGCTCGGCGCCAATGCCACGCCCCTGTCCTTCGGCGAGGTCTATTCCGCGCTCGATCAGGGCACCATCGACGGGCAGGAAAACCCCGCCAACGTGGTCGATACCGCCAAGCTCTTTGAGGTGCAGGACTACATGTCGCTGTCCAACCACGTCTATCTGCCGACCTTCCTCGTCATCGGGGAGCCGTTCCTCGCCTCGCTTGACGACGACCTGCGCGAGACCGTGCTTTCGGTCGCCAGGGAGGTCGCGCCCTGGACCTTCGAATGGGGCGAGACCACGGATGCCAAGACCATCGAGGCGCTGGCCGACAAGCTCGAGATCAACGAGATCGACTTCGCCGCCTTCCAGGCCGCCGCGGCACCGCTCTACGAAAGCCCGACCTTCGTGGACGTCATCGGCGCCGACATGATCGCCGAGACCAAGGCCGCCCTCGGCATCGAATGAGCACCGGACAGGGGATCGTCATGCACCGCTTGGAAAAAGCCATCCTGACGGCGGACCGCTGGCTTGGCGCGCTGCTCGACGCGGCGGTGGTGGCGCTTGCCGGTCTTCTGTTGCTGCTTCTGAACTGGGCGGTCCTCGCCCGGTTCATCCTCAATGACAGCGTGTCCTGGGGCGAGGAGCTGCCCGCGCAGCTTCTGGCCATGCTCACCTTCATCGGCGCGGCCTACCTCACCCGGACGAACGAGCATCTGGGCTTCGACGCGGTGCTGCGCGTGATGCCGAGGGGCCTGCAGCGCCTAGTCACGGCGCTCAACCTCATCCTGATGGGGGCGTTCGGGGCGCTTCTGGCCTGGTATGGCGGGATCGCCGCGGCCAGTTTCGGCGCCCGGTCGCTGATCTCGGTCGACGCGCCGATGGTGCTGTTTCGCGGCGCGATGCCGCTTGGCGGCGCGCTGATCGCGCTGTTCTGCGCGGTCCGCCTCGTCGCCATCGCGACGGGCCGGATCGACCCCATGGACCTCTTGCCCGAAAGCGACGCGTGATGTTTCTCGAGCCCGGATGGATCATCCTGATCCTGCTTGTCGTCCTGTTGATCGCAGGCATGCCGATCGCCTTCGTCCTCGGGGTGACGGCGTCGGTGATGATCCTGCTGGATCCGGCGGTCGTGCCGCAGATCATCGGCCTCATCCCCTTCGGCGGGGCCAACAATTACCTGCTTGTCGCCGCACTCCTCTTCATGATCGCGGGCGAGATCATGAACCAGGGCCGCATCGCGGAGAAGCTGATCGCCTTCGCCTCCTCGCTCGTGGGGCATATCCGGGGCGGGCTCGCGCATGTCAACATTCTGACATCGCTCTTCTTTTCCGAGATTTCGGGCACTGCCACCTCGGATGCCGCGGCCATCGGGTCGGTGATGATCCCGCAGATGCGCAAGCGCGGCTACCCGGCCGCTTTCGCCGCCGCCGTCACCTCGACCTCGGCCACGATGGCGATCATCGTGCCGCCCTCGCTGAACCTCATCCTCTATGCCTATGTCGCCAATGCCTCGATCGCGGAGCTTTTCGCGGCGGGCATCGTGCCGGGTTTCCTGGTCTGCGGCCTGCTCATGGGCACGGCCTACCTGATCTCGGTCCGCCGCGGCTACCCGACCGAAGGCGCGTTCTCGCTGGCCCGCGTCGCCGAGACCGGCAAGGACGCGGCGATCCCGCTGACCCTGCCGATCCTCGTGCTGGCGGGCATCCTCGGCGGCATCTTCACCGCGACCGAGGCGGGCGCCATCGCCGCCTTCTGGTCCATCGTTCTGGCGACGGTGGTCTACCGCACCGTGCGGCTCGGCACGCTGATCGACACGCTGCGCGTCGCGGGCAAGCGCTCGGCCATGCTAATGTTCATCGTCGCGACCTCGACCCTGCTCGGCTGGTACCTGACAAACCAGCGCATCCCGCAGGACATCGCGCAGGGCATCCTCGGGATTTCAGAGAACTACTGGGTGGTGCTGCTGGCCATCAACGTCTTCTTCCTGCTCGCGGGCACGATCATCCACGGAACGCCCGCGATCCTGATGCTGGTGCCGATCTTTCTGCCGCTGGCGGATCAGCTCGGCATCGACCGGGTGCATTTCGGCCTGATCCTGACGATCAATCTCGGCATCGGACAGCAGACGCCGCCGGTCGCGTCGGTGGTGCTGATCACCTGCGCCATCGCGCGGATCTCCATCGCCAAGATCATCCCGTCGATGATGATGTTCATCGCCGCGATGCTGGTGGCGCTGGTGCTCATCAATCTCTTCCCGGCCCTGTCGCTCTGGCTGCCGTCGGTGATCCTCTGATGCGGCTGCTGATCCTCAACCCCAATACCTCGCGCGGGGTGACCGACCGCATCCGCGAGGCCGCCGAGGCCGCCGCGATGCCGGGCGACGCGTTCACCACGACCCGCCCCGCCTTCGGGCCCAAACTCATCGTCACCGACGCGGATGCGGAAGAGGCCAAGCGCGCCGTCATCGACACGGTCCGCAACTATACCGCCCCCTGCGACGGCATCGTGCTGGCCTCCTTCGGCAATACCGGCGCCGAGGAGGTGCGGGCGCTGCGCGCGGACATCCCCGTGATCGGCATCGCCAGCGCGGCTTTCGCCACCGCCCGCGCGCTCGGCGGCCCGTTCGGGATCGTGACCTTCGGTGCGGGGCTGGTCGAGGGGCTGCGCGCGAAGGCCGAAGAGGCCGGGCTCGGCGCGGCGCTCATCGGTATCTCCCACGTGCCGGTCGCCGATTTCGGCGACCCCGGAACTGTTCAGCACCGGTTCCGCGCGGAGCTGGCCGCGCTCTGCGCGCAGATGCACGCAAAGGGCGCCGCCAGCATCGTGATGGGGGGCGGACCCCTGGCGGGGCTCGCGCCGGTTCTCGCACGGGACTGCCCGGTGCCGGTAATCGACGGCACCCGCGCGGCCATCAACCTGATCCGGAGCGTGGCGGTCGACCACGCCGAGGGCGCTGCCCGGCGCTCGGGCGCCTCGGGCCGCGGCTGAGGCGCGCATCGCGGCGCGGGTCACACCAGCTTGCAGCCGACGCGGCCCAGCCCCGCGATCTCCGCGGTCACATCGGTCCCGGCGGGGAAATAGGCCAGCCCCGAGATCGACCCGGTGATCACGATCTGCCCCGGCTGCAGCCCGCCGCAATGATCCCCCAGATGCGCGCAGAGCAAGCCGAGGTTGCGCAGCGCGGAGCCGCCCGGAACGGTCGCCCGACCCGAAAGGCACATGCGCCCGCCGCACGTCAGCGTCGCCTCCACCGTTCCGAAATCGCGCCCGTCCCAACCCTCCAGCATGGCACCGCGGACCAGCCCGTGGTTCATCTGCATGTCCGCGAGCTTCAGCAGCGCGTCCTCCTGCCTGGCCCTCAGCCGCGATGCGACCAGTTCCAGCGCGATGCAGGGCCGGAACACACGCGCAGGCTCCGACATCGGGTCCGCACCCGGCGGCGCGACCACCTCGAACCCGATCTCGAGCTCGATCCCGAGGCGGTCGCGGACCGGAACGGCGACAGGCCTCTGCGGATCGCCTGACTGGATCGCATCCGCGGGAATGGGGGCGATGACCGGCTTGCCCTCGGGCCGCCGCGCGACCTTGAAGCCGCCCACCGGCCCGAGGCGATCCTGCACGATCCGCTGGATGCCGAGCGCCTGTTCATAATCGACCGGGGGCAGGGCCTCGGCCTCCGCGGGCGTCCCGCTCAGCCGCGCCGCCAAGAGCGCCTCTGCCACAATCTTCTCGATGCCCATCCGAACCGCCTTCCGCCGATCATCCGCCGCGAACCCTGCCGCCATCGGCAGGTCAAGGCGCCCGCGATCCGCATGCCCCCGTTAACCTTGTGCCGAAAATACGCCGAGACGCGGCAGAGATACGAGGCCATTCCGCCTCCGTGCCGAAACGCAGACCCGCAGCCCGACGGCCCGCCGAAATCGCGCATCCGCCTTTGCTCCCATGGCCCACAGGGCCAAGGGCGCGCCGCTGCCATCCCCGTCGGAGAGCGCAGGAAAGATGTCCAAGTTACGTCATGACCAGATCATCATTTATTCGCTTTTCGAAGCCATTCTCTGCCCGACGAAACAAGATCTTCAGACATGCGCCCTAGTAACGCTGCTCTGGGCCGAGGACGTGAATGGCGACACTGGTATTTCAGGGAACGAGCGTTGCCGCCGTCGGCAGCGCCAACGACGACGGCTCGGGCGGCGTCGACCTGATCCTCGATCAGACGCAGGATCTCGACGGCAACGGCGCGCAGGAAGGGTTGCGCCTCTACGTCCAGAACGGCGTGCTCTACGCCTCGATCATCGACAGATACAGCGCCCAGACCAGCAATACCGGGGTGTCCGTGGTCCGCACCTGCGAGAGGCAGCAGGTGGCCGTTACCTTCGGCAACGGCAACCTGACGCTCTTCCAAAACGGCCTCCAGATGGCGCAGGTCTCTTCCACGCTCAGCCGGACCGGCAACAGCGCAGAGCTCTGGATCGGCGCCCGTCACGACGGCAATTGGAACGAGACCCACTTGGACGGCCGGATCGACGAAGTCGCCATCGATGACCGTCGCGGAGGTATCCCGTCGTGAGCTATACGGTGACCCTCTTCGACTGGTCGCTCTACACCCTGCCGGCTGGGCTCTCCCAAACCGACATCGAGACGGATTCCCGCGCCAACGATCCGGCCAGCGCATTCTATGACAGTGGTGCGCCGACTTGGATCGGTGAGACCTTCACATATAACGGCGGCACCTCGACCGAGATCGTTGTCAACGACGACGACACCGTGTTCGAGGATGCCTATGTCGAAACCGGCGGCAGCCAGACTCTTGCCCAGGACGTCACGATCAACGGCGTCACCTACACCGCCGGTTCGGTCATCCAGAACGAATTCGCGATGGTCGACGCAATGGGCAACGAGGTCTGGGTCCTCCGCATCGACAACACGAATGTTGGCTTCGTCTACAAGGTCGGCGAGGAGCCAACCGGCGGTCAGACCTTTACCGCCGCCAACGGCCGCGACGGCGACGCCGCCGATAGCGGCGACGGCCTGAGCTCCACCGTCGACTACAGCGAAATCGACCCGCGCGATGGCACGATCACCGGCTCCTCGGGCAGCGACCTGATTGATGCCTCCTATACCGGCGACCTCGAAGGCGACATGATCGATGATGGTTGGGCCGGCGGTCTCGGTACCGACAACAATTATGTCGAGGCAGGGGACGGCAACGATACCGTGCTGTCGGGGCTGGGCGACGACACCGTCTTTGGCGGAACAGGCAACGACAGCATCCGCGGCGGCGACGGCGCCGATTCCCTTGTGGGCGGCGCGGGCAGCGACACGCTGCGTGGGGGCGCCGGCAACGATTTCCTGGTTGGCGGCGACGGCACCCGCGACTTCCTCCAGGGAGACGCCGGCAACGACTCGATGATCGGCGGGGCCGGGCAGGACGCCTTCGTCATCTATCAGGATGACGGTATCGACAGGATCGACGGCGGCGGCACCTCCGACGATGCGGTCGGGGATTATCTCGAACTGTGGTCGAACAATCTGGACGGCGTCTCCGTCACGTTCGCTGCCATTGATGGAAGTGGAACCTATTCATATCTCGGGGCCGGCACCGGATCGGGCACTTTCGTAAATCTCGAACAGGTCTACGCAACCAACAACGACGATTATATCGACGCGACGGCGACCACGGCCGGTGAGATGTATGTGAACACCCGCGCGGGCAACGATACGATGCTGGGTGGCGACGGGGTAGAGATCTTCTCAGGCGGAGACGGCAACGACAGTATCGATGGCGGCGGCGGCGGCGACCGGCTTTACGGCGGCGCGGGCGCCGACACGATCTCGGGCGGCGACGGCGACGATTATATCGAGGGCGGTGACGGCGACGACCTGCTGATCACCGGTCTCGGCCAGGACACGCTGATCGGCGGGGCGGGCAACGACACGCTGATGAACGCCGCGGGCGACGACAGCCTCGTCGGGGGCGATGGCGACGACAGTATCGTGGCCACCGACGGCAACGACACGCTGGAGGGCGGGGCGGGCAACGACACGCTTTTCGGCGGCGCGGACAACGACAGCCTGTCGGGCGGTGGTGGAAACGACTCGCTCATGGGGGAGGCCGGAAACGACACGCTGGATGGCGGCGGTGGTGCCGACCTGCTCGATGGCGGGGCGGGCGATGATCTGATCGTCGATACCGGAACCGGCTCAGGCAGTAAGGACACGGTCTACGGTGGCGACGGCAACGACACGATCGACGCGGGCAACCGCAGCGATACGGTCTACGGCGGCGCGGGCAACGACCTGATCACCGATAGCGGCGGGGACTTCAGCGACGACACCATCTACGGCGAGGCCGGGAACGACACCATTTCCGGCGGCACCCGGGAAGACCTTCTCGATGGCGGCGACGACGCCGATACCTTCCTGATCGAGGACGGCTTCGGCAACGACACCATCGTCGGCGGCGAAGGCGGCGCCGACAGCGACACCATCGATCTGAGCGCCCTGACCGGCCCCGTCACGGTCAGCTATAGCGGCGACGAAATCGGCACCATCACCGATGGCACCGATACGATCAATTTCAGCCAGATCGAGCGGCTGATCCTGACCGACCACGCCGATTTCGTCGATGCCACGCTCGACAATGCCGGCGTCGACATCGTGGCGGGCGCCGGCAACGACACGATCTTCGGCACCAACCAGGCAGACCTGATCGATAGTGGCGATGGCGACGACGCCGTCCATACCGGCGGTGGCAACGACACCATCGAGACCGGCGAAGGTTCGGACACGATCTTTCTCGACGACAGCGACGGCGGTGCCAGCAATGTCCTGACCGACAGCGGGACCGCGGGCACAGATCAGATCGTCCTTTCGACCGGTGCCGGCACCTACCGGATCCAGGGTGATTTCTCGGACGCGCAGGGTTTCGAAATCATTGACGGGAGCGGCACGAGCGGTGACACGCTCGGGACTCAAGATGCCGTCGCGAATTTCGATTTCACCAATGTGACGCTGATCGGCGTGGATGAAATCGACGGCACGTCGAACGCGGATACGATCGTGGGATCGGCCGGAGACGACTCGATCCTCGGTCTCGGCGGCGACGATCAGCTTTCCGGCGGCTCGGGCAGCGACACGATCGACGGCGGCACGGGCGATGACAGCCTCACCGGCGGCGGCGGAGACGACGTGTTCACCGTCTCGGACGGCAACGACACGATCACCGATTTCAACGCCGGGAACACCGGCGCGCTGGGCGACGGCGACGCCACCAACAACGATTTCATCGATCTCGGCGGCTATTACGACAGCCTCGACGAGCTGCGCGCCGACCAGGCCGATGACGGGATCCTGAACCAGTCGAACACGCTCGACGACGAAGGCAACGCGGTCGATTATTCCGACAACACCCAGTTCGGCGCCAATTCGCTGACGATGCAGGGCGCCACTGCCTCGAGCTTCAGCTACGACAATACGGGCATCGTCTGCTTCACCTCCGGCACCGCCATCCGCACGCCCCGCGGTGATGTCCTGATCGACGATCTGCGGATCGGCGATCTGGTCAACACCATGGATAACGGGCCGCAGCCCATCCGCTGGATCGGACGCCGCGAGGTGGGGCCCGAAGCGCTCGCATCGACGCCATCCTTGCGCCCGATCCTGATCCGCCGCGGTGTGCTCGGGGCCGAGCGCGATCTGCTGGTGTCCCGTCAGCATGCGCTGCTCGTGAACCGCGAAACGCTGGCGCGCGCCGCACATCTCGTCGATCTGCCGGGCCTCCCGGTGCGCGTGGCCAATGGCAAGCGGCGCGTGACCTATATCCACCTGATGTTCGATGCCCATCAGATCATCTTCGCCGAGAACGTGCCCGCCGAAAGCTTCTATCCCGGCCCGATGGCCGTCTCGATGCTGGAGCCCGGTGCCCGAAGAGACATGATGCGCTGCTTTCCGGAATTCACGGGCGCAAAGCACCCCAAGGCCATCGCGCCGATCTACGGCGAGACCGTGCGCGAGATCGCGAGGCGCAGGGCGCTTGCGGCGGCAGCCGCGCTGCCAGTGCTCGGCGCGTAACCCCGATCGCCGCGCGGCATCGCGGCCCCCCTGACGAAATACGCCGGAGTGGGCAGGCCCGCGCTTTGCCCCCGAAACCGGCCCCCCGGGGCACCGGATCACTTGCGGCGTTCGAGGCCGCGGGAGCGCGGCCGCGCGGCCAACCACCAAAAAATCGCGACAAATTTTCGCCCGATTTCCTGCAAATTTGAGACAAAGGCGCACTGTATCCCCGCTGGAAACAATGAAAGCAGACCGGAGATTTCGGTCTCCTGCAGGACCCCTCGGAAGAAAGGGGCCGTGCGACGGGCAAGGATCGGGCAGATGCCGACATATTCGGTCGAGATCTATCTCACGGACCCTCTCAATGTCTGGGGGACGACGGTCGGCGCCACGCGCACCTGGACCGGGGCCGCGGATACCGGCGGCACGGCGACGATCACCGACAACCAGGCCGGAAGCGGATCGCTGACGCTCGAAGATATCGGCGCGGGCGAAACCGCGACGGCCACGGTCACCACCCCGTCGGGCACATCGACCAACGTTTCCGTCTATGCCGAAGAGGTCTGGACCGTCACCGACACCGTGACCGGCGAGACGTTCCAGGTCGCCACGCTGCGCGTCACGTCCGGCGATGTGACCGGCTATTACACGCTGTCGGAACAGACCCTCGTCCAGGGCCGCGCCTACACGATCGACCAGGTCGACACGACGCCCAATGCGGGCGCGGGCGATCCGCTGTTTACCTATGCCGATTACACGGTCGGCACCGCGGGCGACGATTCCATCGATTTCAGCTATGCCGATCCGCAACTCGACGGCATCGACCAGGGCCTCACAACGCTGGGCGACCAGATCGCCGCCGGTGCGGGCAACGACACCGTCTATGGCGGCGCCGGGGCGGACACGATCGACGGCGGCTCGGGCGACGATCTGATCTATGGCGACAACGGCGCGCTGAGCAATCCCGCGCTGAACGAGACCTTCCAGTGGAGCAATGTCGCCCCGGACGGCACCGATGTCTCGGCGGGCTTCACCGAGAATGCGGGCGCGATGGATGTCACCGTGTCCTTCGCGGATATCGGCAACAACAATCCGACCTTCGAGATCGATACCGCCCAGGCCCAATATGTCGGCGCCGAAGGCTTCTCTCCGAACTCCTCGCTGTTTCTGTTCGGCAACGGCGATGGCGCCACATCGGCCACGACCATCGGGTTCAGCGGCGCCACTGCGGAATACGCCGACGAGGTCGAGAACCTCACCTTCATCATCAACGACGTGGACTGGGGCAGCGGCAACCACACCGACGTCATCACCGTCACCGCGATCAATGCCAATGGCGACCCGGTCAGCGTCACCCTGACGCCCTATGGCGGCGACACGGTCAGCGGCAACACGATCACCGCCAACACGGTGGCCAATACCCCCGCGCAGGCCGACGGCGCGGTGCTGGTCGAGATCGCGGGCCCGGTCTCGTCGGTCGAGATCAGCTATTCCAACCTGCAGGGCGGGACCCAGGGCATCTGGATCACGGATATGTCCTACGACGTGATCCCGACCGCCAGCACGGACGACCTCATCACCGGCGGCACCGGTGCCGACACGATCTTCGGCGAGACGGGCGACGACACGATCCTGGGCGATGACGGCAACGACTCGCTTGTGGGCGGCGACGGCAATGACAGCCTCGAAGGCGGCATCGGCGCCGACGTGCTGTCGGGCGGGTCGGGCGACGACACGCTTCTCGGCGGCGACGGCAACGACACGCTGATCGCGGGCGGCAATTCCGGGCTGGGCGACAGTCTCGTCGGCGGGGCGGGCGACGACGTGCTGACCGACAGCTTCTTCAACGCCACGCTGGAAGGCGGCGACGGCGCCGATCTGTTCAACGCGGGCTACGGCACGGTCACCATCGACGGCGGCGAGGGCGGCACCGATCTCGACACGCTGTCCTTCGCGGTGGCCGACGACACGGTCGCCATCCTGCTGACCGTCGACGAAGCCGGCGGCTTCGTCGACGATGACGGCGACAGCGGCGTCTTCACCAATATCGAGGCGTTCGAGCTGTCCTCGGGCGCCGACAGCTTCGATGGCAGCGCCGCCGCCACGCCGGTCCTGGTGAGTGCGGGCGCCGGGAACGACACGCTCATCGGCGGCTCCGGCAACGACACCCTCGATGGCGGCGCGGGCGATGACAGCCTGACCGGCGGTCTGGGCAATGACCGCTTCATCGTGTCGGGCGGCAGCGATGTCATCACCGATTTCAACACCGCCGGGGCCGGGGACGGCGACGCCACCAACAACGATTTCATCGACCTCGGCAGCTATTACGACAGCCTCGACGAGCTGCGCGCCGACCTTCTGGATGACGGCATCCTGAACCAGTCGAACACGCTCGACGATGAAGGCAACGCGGTCGATTACTCCGACAACACCCAGTTCGGCGCCAACAGCATCATCGTTCAGGGCGCGAGCGGCAGCACCTTTTCCTCCGACAATACCGGCATCGTCTGCTTCGTCGCGGGCACCCGCATCCTGACGCCGCGGGGCGAGGTCGCGATCGAGACGCTGCGCGTGGGCGATCTGGTCTGCACCGGGGATAACGGCGCCCAGCCCGTCGCCTGGATCGGCCGCCGCGATGTCGGGCCCGAGGCGCTCAAGGCCGATATCGGGCTGCGTCCGATCCTGATCCCGCAAGGCATGTTCGGCAGCGACCGCGATCTCTTGGTCTCGCGCCAGCACGGGATCCTGGTCGGCGACGATCATTTCGTGCGCGCGGGCCATCTGGCCGAGTGTGCGCAGGGGCCCCGCATCGCCCATGGCAAGCGCGAGGTGACCTATATCCACCTGATGTTCGACGCCCATCAGATCATCTTCGCCGAAGGCGTGCCGAGCGAGAGCTTCTTTCCCGGGCCGATGGCGCTGAAGATGATGTCGGCAGCGGACCGGCAGGGTCTCGAGGCGCGGTTCCCGGCTCTGAGCGGCATCGCGTCGGTCGAAGACGCCGAAGCGCGCTATGGCGCCCCGGCGCGCCCCTCCGCCAGGAAAAAGCAGGTCCGGGCGCTCTTGACCGCATCCCGTCCCGCGCCCGGCAGGCGACCGAAGGCTGTGCCGGGCCAAGTGGGCCTTCTCGTCGCGCAGGCATGGAAGAACGGGCAGGTGCAGGCCGTCGCCGCCCGCTGATCGCATCCCGCCACGTTCGCGCGCGTGTCCCTTTGGCGCACGAGAAATGGCGGCAACTTTTCCAGCCGCCGCCCTCCGCGTGCATCCTGTCAGTCGTAGCTCAGCGCCGTCGCCTTGCCGCGGAACACCGTGTAGGAAATCGCCGAATAGATCGCGATCACCGGCAGCACGAAGACCGTGCCCACGAGGATGATGGCGAGGCTCTCGGGCGCTGCGGCGGCCTCGTAGATGGTCAGCTGGTCCGGCACCACGTAGGGGTAGAACGAATACGCGAGCCCCACGAACGCCAGGCAGAAGAGCGCGATCGTTGCGGTGAAGGGGAACCACGCCCAGCTGTCATCCTTGGTCGGCAGATGGCGCAGCGCCAGAACCAGAAGCGTGGCGATCAGCGCGAACCCCAGGGGCATCGGCGCCAGCAGCACCACTTCGGGAAAGCTGAACCACTTTTCGAAGACCCGGGGCGAGGCGAGCGGCGACGCGATGGACACCGCGGCAAGCCCGCCCAGCAGACCCCAGATGCCGCCCTTGGCCCACTTCACCGCCTTTTTCTGCAGCGCGTCCTCGGTCTTGTAGATCAGCCACGTCGCCCCGATGAAGGAATAGGCGACGGTCAGGAAGATCGCGGTCAGCGTGGCAAAGGCCCAGGTCAGCGGGCCGGGTGCGAGGCCGAGGATATAGGCGCCCAGCATGTAGCCCTGCGACAGCGACGCCATCGCCGATCCCGCGACGAACGCCCAGTCCCAGTTGCGCTTCTGCGTGATCGGCGCTTTCACGCGGAACTCGAAGGCGACGCCGCGCAGGATGAGACCGATCAGCATCACCGCGACGGGCAGGTACAGCGTCGACAGGATCTGCCCGTGCGCGGTCGGAAAGGCCACGAGTAGCAGGCCGATGGCAAGGACGAGCCAGGTCTCGTTGGCATCCCAGAACGGGCCGATGGAGGCGACCATGCGGTCGCGCTCCTCTTCGGTGGCGAGCGGCGACAACAGCCCCACGCCCAGATCGAACCCGTCAAGCACCACGTAGATCAGGATCGACAGGCCCATCAGCGCCGCGAAGGTCGCGGGCAGCCAGACGGTCGGGTCTCCGAACAGCGTCATCATGGCGGGGCTCCTTATTCAGCCGGTTGCAGGTTGGGCGCGGCGCGGTCCGCGGGCAGGCCGCCCTTGCCCGCAGCTTTCCGTGCGAGGTGCACGAGCGCGCCGATATAGGCCAGGGTCAGCGCCGCATAGACCGCGAGGTAGGCGATGAGCGTGCTCAGCACCATGCCCGAGGGCACGTCCGCGACGGCGGCTTCGGTCGGCAGCACGCCCGAGACGAGCCAGGGCTGACGGCCGATCTCGGTCACGTACCAGCCCGCGAGCGTCGCCACCCAGCCCGAGAAGGTCATGACCATCGCGACCCAGAAGACCGGGCGCGGCAGCGCGTCGAGGCCGCGGCGCGTCTCGCGCCAGGTGCCGGTGGCACCGGGCTTGCGCATCGCCATCAGGGCCAGCGCGCCCCAGCTCAGCGCCAGCATCGCGAAACCGGTGCCGACCATCACCCGAAAGCCGTAGAACACGGGCGCCACGCGCGGGTGCAGCACTTCGCCGTCTTCGGTGACGAAGTCGTTGAGGCCCGGCACCACGCCATCGGGGCTGTGCTTAAGGATCAGGCTCGCGCCGTTCGGGATGCCGATCTCGAAATCGTTCGAGCGGGTCTCCTCGTTCGGCACGGCGAACAGCACCAGCGGCACGTTTGGGCCGGTTTCCCAGTTGCCCTCCATCGCCGCGACCTTGGCGGGCTGATGCTCCAGCGTGTTCAGACCGTGCATGTCCCCGGCGAGGATCTGCAGCGGGATGAGCGCGGCCGCCGTCATCAGGCCGGTGCGCAGCGTCGTGCGCACCTCCGCACCCCGGTCGCCGATGATCCAGCGGAAGGCCGAGATACCGGCGATCAGGAAGGCCACCGTCAGGCCCGAGGCCAAGAGCATGTGCACGAGGCGGTAAGGCATCGACGGGTTGAAGATGATCGCCGCCCAGTCGGTGGCATAAGCCACGCCGTCGCGCATCTCGAAGCCCTGCGGCGTGTGCATCCAGCTGTTCAGCACGATGATCCAGAAGGCCGACATGGTCGTGCCGAAGGCCACGAGGAAGGTCGCTCCGGTATGCGCCCAGCCCGGCACGCGCCGGAAGCCGAACAGCATGATGCCGAGGAACACGGCCTCGAGGAAGAAGGCGGTCAGCACCTCGTAGGCCAGAAGCGGCCCGGCGATGTTGCCGACGCTTTCCATGAAACCCGGCCAGTTGGTGCCGAACTGGAACGACATGGTGATGCCCGACACGACGCCCATGGCGAAGGACAGCGCGAACACCTTTACCCAGAAGCGGTAGGCGTCCATCCAGCGCTCTTCGCCGGTGCGGTTGAAGCGCAGTTTGAAGAACAGCAGCATCCAGCCCAAAGCGATGGTGATCGTCGGGAACAGGATATGGAACGAAATGTTCGCCGCGAATTGGATCCGCGACAGCAGAAGGGTGTCCATCATGTCATTTGTCCTCGTTGGCAGCCGCTTTCGGGGTGGAGCGCATGGGAATGACGCGTCCCGTGGCCGTGACCAGTTTGGAAAGCGTGGACCCGGCCTTGAGAAGGGTGGCCAGGCGTTCGGTTTCGATCCGGGCGAGGTCGTCATAGAGCGCGGTCATGCTCTCGATCAGCTCGCGCAGCTCGGTGATGCGGGCGGTGGCATAGGTGTCGGTCTGCCCCGCATCGGCGCTTTCAAGCTCGAGCTCCCGCAGCTTAGTCAGCGTCGGGTCGATCTCGCGCTTCTTGCGCTCCTCGACCAGCGTGCGGACTATCGCCATCAGATCGGTCGGCGTGGTGAAGAACTCGCGGCGGTCGCCATCGATATGCTTGCGGATCACGAGCCGCCAGTTCTGCAATTCCTTGAGACCCATGGATACGTTCGAGCGCGAAAAGCCCAGGCGTTCGCAGATGCCGTCGGCACAGAGCGGCGCATCGCTGATGAACAGCAGCGCGTAGATCTGCCCGACGGTCCGGTTGATCCCCCAGCGGGATCCCATCTCGCCGAAATGGAGTATGAATTCGCGTTCGATCCGGGTCATGTCTTCTTCGGTTTCAGAAATTCCTGAAATTCAAATAAGGGCTGAAAGGGTGTGCCGCAACGCCAATCGGCGCATCGGGACGGCATGTCGCAGCCACTGTCCGGCGCCTGCCCAAAATGGCGGCAGGCCGGATTAAAATACTGAGAGTGCGTTATAAATTTTCACCGCCGCTTGGCGCCCGGGACCCGCTCAGGCGAGGTCGCGCGCCATCTGCTTCGGCGGCAGGAGGTTCGTCCGCCGCAGCGTCAGAACCGGGTAGCTTTCGTCCTCGAGCACGCGCAGGATGTCGAAATCCGGCTCGACCTTGCGCAGCTTCCCGGCCATGGCGATGGCGCGGTCGCGCTGGCCTCCGGCGGCGTAAAGGCACATCAGGTGCCGCATCGGCGCCCGGAAGACCGGCGCACGGGCATGGGCGCGCTCGAGATGGCCGATGGCCTGCGCGATGTCGCCCACGGTGATGGCCGAGATCCCCGCCAGCGTGTCGAACCAATGCGCCGAGGACGACCGGCTCGCGAGGTTCGCGGCAAAGCGGCTGGCGTTGAGGGCGGTGTCGGCTTCGCCTGCCCGCAGCGCCACGGTGGCCTTCGCGGAATGGCTGAACGCGTTGTAGGGGCTGGCCCGCACCGCATCCTCGGCCAGCGCCGCGCTGACGCCGGTATCGTTCTCCAGCATCGCCAGCAATTGCGCCACGAGCGAGCTGACCAGCGCGTTGCCGTCATTGCCGACAAGCGCCATCTGGGCGAAGAGGTTCGCCTCCTCGTACAGCGTGGCATTCTCTGGGTCGATCCGCTCCACGATCATGATCTGCCGCAGAAGGCTGCGCCAGGCGGCGATGCGCGGCAGGGGCAGCAATGCGGCCGCCTCGGCCAGCAGGGTTTCGGCATGGCGCAGCTTGGCGCTGTCATAGGTGAACATCGCGGCGATGGCGGCGTTGACGCGCGCATCGACCTGCAGCGCCACGCCGGCATCCGCCTCGCGCGAGAGATCCTGCGTCAGGACCCGTTCGGCGGAATGAAAGACCATGCGCGGGATGTCGCCCTGCTGCAGCAGGTCCGGCTGCTGCGTGTCGATCCGCGCCTTGTCGGACCAGATCACCTCGCCGCTGTCGCGCCGGGTCAGCCCCGCGAGGACCTGCACGTTGTGCCCGACCGCGAGCGTGCTGACCCCCAGCACCAGGTCCGACGGCTCGGTGGCACCTCCGGGCTCGGTATAGATGCTGAAACAGCCGAAATCGGCGATGAGATTGGCCATCGTGTCGCCCAGAAGCGCGCCGACGAAGGCGCCCTGGCCCTCGTTTTCCTCGCCATAGGACTTGATCCGCAGTTCCAGGCCCCGTTTCGGCTGCTGCTCGGGATCGACGGCGCCGGGCAGGATCGACCGGTCGAGCGTGCCCAGCTCCTCGAGGATCCGCGACAGCGCCTCCTCGCGCCATTGGGTGAAGGCCGGGTCGCCGATCTGGACGTTTTCCAGAAGGTCGCGCCCGGTCCGCAGCGCCTCCAGCGCCGTCTCCGGCCCGGTCTCCACGTCGCAGGTGACGCCGTCGAGGCGCACCGCGTCGCGGTCGGTGTGGAACTGCGCCGCCGCGGGTCCCAGCGCCTTGCGGATCTCGGTCAGCACGGTGCGCAGGCTCGCCGAGGCCTGCTGCGGGCTGCGATCGGACCAGAGCGTCCGTTCGATCCAGCGCCGCGCGCGGGTATGCCCGTCGGTGCGCGCGAGGATCGCCAGCAGCGCACGCGCCCGCGCCGAGGAGGGCGTGCAATCGCGCCCCTCCGCGTCGGTCATGCGAAACCCGCCGATCAGCTGGACGTGCAAACGCTGGCCCCCTCCTGCGAAAGACATGTCACGCTAGCAGGTTTGCCCCGTTCCGCAAACATAGCCGAGCGAGCGTGAAATCTTCGTCAAAACCCGGGTTCGGCGCGCGATGCGGCTTCGTTGCGGGCCGCGATCGGGGCAGATTGAATGCGGGACACTAGCAAAGGTGAGTATTTGGTATGGCGACACTCGGCATTCACGGGATCCATGGCATTCACGGGATCCACGGTATTCATGGGATCCACGGCATTCACGGCATTCATTCGGGCGGCGGGGCGGGGCCCCTTGCCAGCAACGCGCTCGGCGTCACCGCCGAGGGGCTTCTGGGCTATTGGGACGGCACCGGCGAGACGCCCGCGGCGCCTTCGGGCGCGGTGATCGACCGGCTGCAGGCGCTGCAACCCGATGCCCGCGCCGCCGCCGTCGCGCAGGAGATGAGCGGCTTTTTCACCGTAACCGGCACCAGCGCCGCGCCGCGCGTCTCGGGCCGGGGCATCACGCTGACGCTGCCGACCCCCGGCGCGGACGATCTCGGCACCCACCAGCTGCCCTATCTGCGCAGCGCGATGGATCTGCGCGCCGACCGTCTGGGCGAGATCGTGCTGCAGACCGGCGACATGCTGGGCTTCTTCGGCTCGCAGATCCATCTCGACAATTATTCCCGCCGCTGGACGCTGGAGCTTCTGGCGCGCGTCTACGACGTGGTGATCCAGCCCGAACAGGCGGTGAAGCTGGCGGCCTCGGTGCCGCGCCCCAGCGCCTATTCCCCGAAGGTGCAGCCGATGATCCAGACGCCGGGCCACGGCTCCTGCCCGAGCGGGCACGCGACCGAGGCCTTCGCCTTCGCCACGCTTCTGTCGCTCATGTGGCTCAAGGGCCGGGCGCCGGGCGAGAATGCGGTGCGCGGGCTGATCGACATCCTGATCGCCGAGACGCCGGGCAGCGCGGCGGAAGAGAATGTGCTGATGCCCTTCGCGCTTGCCGCCCGGATCGCCGACAACCGCACCGTGGCGGGCGTGCATTTCCCGATCGACAGCGCCTATGGGGGGCTTCTGGGCTTCATGCTCGGGATCAGCCTTGCGCGGCCCGCGCTGGGCGACGGCTTCACCCATGATTTCGCGCCCGCCGCCCCCTTCACCGAGGATGCCGCGGCCTGGAACGGCGGCTTCACCCTCGAGGCCTGGCGCGAGTGGCTGCGTGCGCTCCTGCCCGCCGATCTCGACGCGGCGACCGCTTCGGGCCGCCGCGCGCGCCTTCTGGGCGCGATCGGGACTCAGGCCCTCCGGGAATGGGGATGAACCAGCATCACGCCGCGTCCGGTCCGGGTATCCGGGCCGGGCAGGGGCGGCGTCGCTTGAAGGATTGCCGCCAGGTCGGCTTCGGGATCGCCGGGCGTCCCTGAGGCGAGCCACAGATGCGCCAGCGCCCGCGCCACCCGGGGGGCCGCGACGCTGGTGCCCGCGAAGCGCACGACCGAGCCCGAAAGGACCCCCGCCGCCCGCGCGCCCGACGTCATCGCGCCATCCGCGCCGCGCGCGGCCAGCGTCGGACCTTCGGATTCGCCCGCCCGCGCCAGCATGTCGATGATGCCTTCCGCCGAAAACCGCTCGGGCTGGCCCCGATCGGGCTGGCCGGTGACGGGCCGGGCGGCGGCCACGAACCACAGATGCGCGTTCGTCGCCCCCGAGAATGCCACCGCCGTGCCCTGCCGGGTGACCGGGTTGCAGGGCGCCGGCGCGCCGAGCGCGCCGAGTTCGGGATCGAAGAGCCAGCCCGGCGCATCGAGATAGGATTGCCGCCCCCGCGGGCGGAAGCCCGGCGGCGTGTCGTCGCGCTGCACCTCCGCGGTGACCAGCGCCGGGGTCTCCGACGCGGTGCTGATTTCCACCTTCCACGCCCCTGCGGGCAACGTCGGGCGGCCGTCCATCCGGTGCGTGGGCGCCAGCGCGATCAGCATGCTGGGATAGGGCGGGGCGGCCTCTCCGCCGTTGTTCAGATCGGCGACCTCGGTGCCGTAGACCGCGCCCAGAACCGCTTCGTTCCGGGTCAGAAGCCATCCCTCGCCGGGCTCCAGCCAGTCGAGCGTCAGCGCGGGCCAGCGCGCATCGGGCGGGGTCAGCCGCAGCCGCATGCCTTGGGCCTCGGGCTTGGTGCGCAGTTCCAGGAAACTCGCCGTGCGGTCGTCGGGCTGGACCCGCCAATCGAGCCGCATCGGCGCGGCGCGGCTGACCTCGGCGCGCGCCACGAGCTGGTCGAGCCGGGCATTGCCATAGGCCGCGACGACCTGCAGCCGCCCGCCCGAAAGCCGCGCGTAGCGGTCGATCTCGAAACCGATCCACTGCGCGAGAAAGGCGGTGTGATCGCCCGGACCCGCCAGCGCGCCGAGGCTCAGCGTGACGATCACCGGCCGACCGTCGCAGCGCGACAGCCGCAGCGCCTCGGTCGCGATCCAGCGCAGCGCGATGGCCACGTATCCTTCGGTCTTGCGCCCCGAGGTTTCCGCGATGGCGGCGGGGGGCAGTTGCACCGCGAGGATCGGCAGCGCGGTCAGCGCATCGTCCACATCCTCGAAATCGGCTCCCGCCGCGAGGTCCAGTACATGCGTGCCGTGGCTCGCGCGATGATTGGTCGTGCGGCGCAGATCGGCGGGCAGAAGCGCGTCGTTGCGCGCCCGGTAGAGCGCCGCCTCCGACACGCCCGAGGCCAGTTCGGCGTCGATATCCGCCTTGGTCAGCACCTGGCCGATGCGCATTTCGGGCAGCGGCTCGATCAGGTCATGGGCGGCGGCGCGCGGTTCGGTCTGCAGCCACAGCTTCTCGATCCGGGTCTCGGTCGGCGCAGCGCGGAAACGGCTGTTCAGATAGCCGATCCCGTCATCGATGCAGCCCATGATCGGCGCGCCGGGCGTTGCGGTCGCTTCCGTGCCTTCGGCCTGCGGGATCGGCGCATGGGCGCGGGGATCGGTCTCGCTCAGGCTTTCGACGCGCGGGCCCACATGCAGCAGGTGGCAATAGGCGGGCACGTCCGCGATCTCGCCCAGCCAGAAGAAGGCGACGGTCACGCGCCACGGAAAGGCCGCCGACGGTGGGGAGAGATCACCGCCGGCGCCGTTCGACGCGCCGCCGGACAGAGGGTCGGAACGGCGCTTCAGCCGGTCCAGTTCCGTCGCCAGCGCGTCGCGTTCCGCAACCTGGAGTTTCGCGCGCGGCTCGTCGCAGATCGCCTCGATCGCCGCGTGAAGGGTGGTGACCGAGCCGCCCGGACGCAGTTCCGCAAAAAGCAGGACGGCGCGGGGGTCGCGAATTGCCGTTGCGCGTTCCCAGTGAGAATAGCCATCGAAGGGCGCGTAATCGCCCACGATCTCGGTCCAGGCCGCTTTATGGTCGGACGCAATGCTCATGTCTCACCCGTTCGTTACACTTTACCCAGGGTCACCTTGCCACGATTCCCTGTAAATCCACGCCGTGAATTGCCGTGAAGGCGCGTATTAACGGTATTTTAACGGATGGGAGACGCCGCCTTCACGTACGGCTCTGCCGCGTGCCCGGACGAATTGCACAAAGCCCGCGAATTGGTCACTCTGGATCCCATCCACGCCGCCACGCGGCCCGCCGCACCCGTTTCCGCATCGAAGGACAGCCGCCATGCCCAAGGACATTGCCTCGGACCCGATCATGATCTGCGCCGCCGCCCGCACGCCGCTCGGCGCGTTCCAGGGCGCGTTCACCGGCGTGCCCGCGACCGAGCTCGGCGCGGCGGCGATCCGGGCGGCGCTGGCGCAGGCGGGACTGAAGCCCGACGCCGTGCACGAGGTGCTGATGGGCAACGTCCTGCCCGCAGGGCTCGGGCAGGCGCCTGCCCGTCAGGCGGCGCTGGCCGCGGGGCTGCCCGTCTCGGTGCCCTGCACGACCGTGTCGAAGGTCTGCGGCTCGGGCATGAAGGCGGTGATGCAGGCCCATGACGCCATCGCGGCGGGCTCCGTGGGGGTTGCGGTCGCGGGCGGCATGGAAAGCATGACCAACGCGCCGTATCTCCTGCCGCAGGGCCGCGCCGGCGCGCGGATCGGCCATGCGCGCGTGCTCGATCACATGATGCTCGACGGGCTGGAGGACGCCTATGACATCGCCCCCGACGGCACCCGCCGCTCGATGGGCACCTTCGGCGAGGAATGCGCCGAGGCCTTCCAGTTCACCCGCGACGACCAGGATGCCTATGCCATCGAAAGCGTGACCCGCGCCAAGCGCGCCGCCGAGAGCGGCGCCTTCGACTGGGAGGTGACACCGGTCGAGGTGAAGACCCGCAAGGGCATTGTCGAGGTGAGCCGGGACGAAGGCCCGCAGAACATCGACCCCGACAAGATCCCGAACCTCCGGCCCGCTTTCCGCAAGGACGGCACGATCACCGCCGCCTCGTCGTCGTCGATCAATGACGGCGCGGCCGCGCTCGTCCTCGCACGCGCCTCCGAGGCCGAGCGGCTGGGCCTCGCGCCCATCGCGCGGATCGTCGGCCACGCGGCCTTCGCGGGCGCGCCGGGCTGGTTCACCACCGCGCCGATCTACGCCAAGCAGCGGCTCTTCGCGGATCTCGGCTGGTCGGTGGAGGATGTCGACCTCTTCGAGATCAACGAGGCCTTCGCGGTCGTCGCCATGGCCTCCGCCAAGGAACTGCGCATCCCGCGCGAGAAGCTGAACGTGCATGGCGGCGCGGTGGCGCTGGGCCATCCCATCGGCGCCTCGGGCGCGCGCATCCTGGTGACGCTTCTGGGCGCGATGCGGGCCGAGGGCGCGCGGCGCGGCGTCGCGTCGATCTGCATCGGCGGCGGCGAGGCCACGGCGATCGGCGTCGAGATGGAAAGGTGACGCCGGGCAGGCGCTGGTCGCGGCGGCCTGCGGCCTTGATCGCGCGACGGGGTGCCCGGATCGGACCGGTCAATTCCCCGCGTGAATCCGCGCCACCAAACCCGGTAATTCCGCGAACTCCGAAAACCGCGCCGCGGCGGTGATCTGGTCATGCGGCAGGTGGCAGTAGCCTTCGGTGAAGAACACGAAGGGCACGCCCGCCCGCGCCGCCGTCTCCGCATCGACCTCGCTGTCGCCCACATAAAGCGCCGGTCCTTCCCCGAGCCCGGACAGCACCGCGTGAAGCGGCTCCGGATCGGGCTTGCGCACGGGCAGGCTGTCGCCGCCCAGCACGCTTTCGAAGAGATCGCTCATCTCGAAATGGCGCAGCAAGGCATGGGTGGGCGCTATGGGCTTGTTGGTGCACAGCCCGAGCCGGTGCCCCGTCGCGGCAAGCCCATCGAGCGCGGCGCGCATGCCGGGAAAGAGCGTGCTCAGCGACACGCCGCTTTCATACTGCGCGATGAAGCTCTCCAGAAGCCGCGCCTGTTCGGCATCGCCGATGCCCCGCAAGGCCCGCATCCGCTCCACGAAGATCGCAGCGCCGCTGCCAATGCAGCCGATGGTCTCCTCGAGGCTCAGCGCCGCGGCGCCTTCCCCGGCCAGCACCGCATTGGCCACGGCCTGGATGTCGGGCGCCGAATGGACCAGCGTGCCGTCGAGATCGAAGACGATCCGCGCGGGCATCAGGCCCAGACGCCGCTTGCGGCTTCGCGGATGGCGCGGATGTTCCGGCCATAGACCTCCGGGTCGTCGACCGAGCCGCCCTTGAACACCGCGGAGCCCGCCACCAGCACGTCCGCGCCCGCCGCCACGACCTTGGGCGCGGTCTTGGGATCGACCCCGCCATCGATCTCGATATGCACGGGCCGGTCGCCAATAATGGCGTGCAACTCGGCGATCTTGCCGGTCATGTCGATGAAGCTCTGCCCGCCGAAGCCGGGATTCACCGTCATCACGCAGACCAGATCCGCGAGGTCCAGCACATGCGCCACCGCCGAGGCCGGCGTGCCGGGATTGAGCGCGACGCCCGCCTTCATGCCCGCGCCCCGGATCGCCTGCAGGGTGCGGTGGATATGCGGGCCCGCCTCCACATGCGCGGTCAGGATATCCGCGCCCGCCTCGGCATAGGCCTCGATATAGGGATCGACGGGCGCGATCATCAGATGCACGTCCATGACCGTCTTCACGTGGCGGCGGAAGGCCTTCACGGCGGGCGGGCCGAAGGTCAGGTTGGGCACGAAATGCCCGTCCATCACGTCCACATGGACCCAATCGGCGCCCTGATCCTCGATGGCGCGAATCTCGCGTCCGAAATCGGCGAAATCCGCCGACAGGATGGAGGGGGCGATCTTGACGGACCGGCGCTGGGACATCGGGGCATTCCTTTGCGAACGAAATCTGGCGCGCTTCTGCCATGCCGCCGCCTGCCCGTCGAGAGGCGATGGGACCGGCGCCGCGCCCGGACCGTCATGCCCCTGTCATCGAGAGCCGCTAGCAGGCGGACGACGCTGACGCATCCGATGCCGGAGGCTTTGAAAGATGATGCAACTCGATCCGCTGCGCTACGTGCTCAGCTGCTGTTTCGGGGCCTCGCGCTCCGGCCCGATTTCGCGCCTGACGCGCCGCGCCTGGCGTCCCGCGCTGGAGTGAGCCGCGGGCTTTTGCGCCACATCCCAGGGGGGCTGCGCGCGCGGGCCTTGCCCGCAGGCCGCCACGCGCCGCACAAAGGCGCGAGCATTGCGCGTCGGAGCCGCCCTCATGACCCAGACGATCACCCTTTTGAACGGGCCGAACCTGAACCTGCTCGGGCAGCGCCAGCCCGAGATCTACGGCCACGAGACGCTGGCGGACGTGGCGCGCGACTGCACCGCCCTCGCCGAGGCGGGCGGCTTTGCCCTGACCGCGCTGCAATCGAACCACGAGGGCCAGATCGTCGACTGGATCCACGAAGCGCGCCACGCGGCGGCGGGCATCGTCATCAATCCCGGCGCCTATTCGCATACCTCGGTGGCGATCCTCGATGCGCTCAACGCCTATGACGGGCCAGTGATGGAGGTGCATATCTCCAACATTCACAAGCGCGAAAGCTTCCGGCATCACTCCTACGTCTCGGCGCGGGCCGATGCGGTCTTCGCGGGGGCGGGCACCGATGGCTACCGCTTCGCGGTGATGCGGCTGCTGACGCTTCTGAAGGGTTGACACCGCCCGGACGGGTTACGGCCACCGGCAAAGTTTCGCGGCTAGGCAGGGGTTTGGGCAAATCCCCCGCAGACGGGGATTGACCGGTTTCTCGTTTCCTGTATCCATCTAGTGAAATTCAATTCTGCATAGTAAAACTCAGGGAGGAGATACGATGCATTTCATGAAGGCCGCGCTGACCAGTGCAATGATCCTTGGCGGAGGCACCACCGGTGCGCTCACGCTCGGGGCGACCGGTGCCGAGGCACAGCAGCTTTTCGTCGGCGAGGCGGGTCCGAACCGCGGCGCCCGGGGCGAATCGCTCAATTATTTCGCCCAGCAGGTCGAAGAGATGTCGGGCGGCGACGTGTCGCTCAACATCCAGTGGGGCGGGGCGCTCTTCAAGGCCGGTGCGGCGCTGTCGGGCATTTCCGACGGGGTGGCCGACATGGGCACGATCATCGCCGTCTACTTCCCCAAGGAGATGGCCGCCTACCGCGTCGCCGACATGCCGCTCGAGAACGCCGATGCCTGGGTCGGCATGAAGGCCACCGACGAGATCATGCGCTCGAACGAGGCGATCCAGGCCAATCTCGCCGCGCAGAACCTCGTCTATCTCGGCACCTTCACCACCTCGGCGGTGCATATCGGCTGCAAGGGCACCGCGATCCGGTCGGTCGAGGATATCGACGGGCTGAAGATCCGCGGCGTCGGCGCTTACGGCGACACGTTCGGCGATTTCGGCGCGAACATGGTGCCGATGTCGATCTACGACGCCTATCAGGGCCTCGATACCGGGCTCATCGACTGCTCGCAGACCTACAGCTACGCGACCGCCGCGCTGAAGCAGCAGGAAGTCATCGACAGCTACACGCTGCTGAACTGGGGCCAGACCGGCGCGCTCGGCGTCTTCGCCAACAAGCAGATCTTCGACGGGCTGCCCGCCGAAACGCAGCAGGTGCTGCTCGAGGCCGGCCGCAAGATGTCCGACGAGCTGGGCCGCCTGATCACCGCCGATAACGAGGCCGCCATCGAGACGATGAAGGAAGCGGGCGTCGAGATCATCGAACTGCCCGAGGCCGAGCGCGCGAAGCTCGTCTCCGAAGGCGCCAAGTATGTCGACGAATGGGTCGCGCAGATGGGCGAGCTGGGCCTCGACGGCGCCGCCATCCTCGAGGAGTACAAGGGCCTGCTGGCCAAGTACGCCCAAGAGCGCGACGAAATGGGCTACCCCTGGGAGCGCGAGCAGGGCTGAGCCCCGCCGCGCGCCGCGCCCGGTAGCCTCGCCGGGCGTGGCCCCGCCGCCTTTCCATCCCCCGAACTTCCCTGAAGGTGTCACCATGCTGCGCCGTATCGAGCAATTGCTCGTCGATCTGGCTATTGTCTCCGTCCTGGGCCTCGGCTTCCTGATCACCCTGACGGTGGTCCTGCGGGCGGGCTTCAATTCGAACGTGCCGGACGCCATCGTCATGGTCCGCGAACTGATGGTCGCCGCGGTGATCCTGCCGCTGGCCGCGACCACCGCAAACCGCGCCCATATCGTCGTGGAATTCGTGTCGAACCGGATGCCGCCGCGGATGCGCGACAGCCTCATCGTCTTCGGGTCGGTCTTCGGCCTTCTGGCACTGGCGCCGCTCCTTTGGGCGGGCTGGCGCGAGGTCACCCATACCATCGCCTCGGGCGGGTATTTCTTCGGCGATCTGCAGCTGCCGAAATGGCCGGGCCGGGTGATCTTCCTCGTGGGCATTTCCTTCTGCTGGCTGCGCCTCGCCATCATGGTCTGGCGCGACGTGGGCGCGATGCGCGCTGGTCGTCCCCTGCCCGAGACGGGCTACGGCCCCACCGCGAACGGGGAGGGCTGAGCCATGGACGGAACCATCGTCGGACTCGTCGCCTTCGCCGCCGTGATCGTGCTTCTGGGCCTTCGCGTGCCCATCGCCTTCGCGCTTGCGGGCGTTGCCACCGTCGGCACCTTCGTGATCTTTGCCTTCCGCACCGGCAGCTTCATGCCCGAGCGGGCCTTCACGCCGACCTCGAGCCTCGTCTTCTCGAATTCCTTCGACCTCGTGCACAGCTACGATCTGTCGATGATCCCGCTTTTCGTGGCTTTGGGCCACATCGCCTATCGCGCCGAGATCACCACCAAGATCTACCATGCCGCCCGCGTCTGGCTCGCCTCGATCCCGGGCGGGGTCGCGATGGCCTCGGTCGTGGGCTGCGGCGGCTTCTCGGCGATCACCGGATCCTCCATCGCCTGCGCCTCGACAATGGGCCGCATCTGCAGCCCCGAGATGCTGCGCATGGGGTATGACAAGCGCCTCGCCACGGCCTCGGTCGCCGCGGGCGGCACGCTGGGCTCGCTCATTCCGCCCTCGGTGCTGTTCATCATCTACGGCATCTTCACCGAGACCTCGATTTCCGCGCTGTTCCTCGCGGGCATCATCCCGGGCATCCTGTCGCTGCTGGGCTTCCTGCTGGTGATATGGATCTGGGTGCTGCGCGATCCCGCCGCGGCCCCGGCCTTCACCGGCACGATCTCGGGCCGCGAACGCGCGGAGGCCGCGCTCGAAGCCTGGCCCGCGGTTGCCCTCTTCGTCATCATCGTGGGCGGCATCTACGGCGGTATCTTCACCGCCACCGAAGCCGCGGCGGTCTGCGTCTCGGCGGCGATCCTCATCGGCTTCGCGCAGCGCAAGCTGACCTTCGCCGCCCTCTGGGAAAGTCTGCGCGAGACCGTGGTGCAGACCACCTCCATCTTCATCATCGCCGCGGGTGCCAAGATCTTCGTGGCCTTCATCGCGCTCACGGGCGTCGCGGGCGAGATCGTGGGCTTCGTGACCGATGCGAACCTCTCGGTCCTCGTGCTCTTGATTGCCATCGCGATCATCTACCTCGTGCTCGGCATGTTCCTCGACCCGATCGGGATCATGGTGCTGACGCTGCCGCTGATGGTGCCGCTGGTGGAAAGCTATGGCTGGGACCTGATCTGGTTCGGCGTCGTCGTCATCAAGCTGCTGGAGATTGGCCTCATCACGCCGCCGGTGGGTCTCAATGTCTTCGTGATCTCGGGCGTGGTCGGCAAGGAAGTCCCCATCGACCGCATCTTCTCGGGCATCCTGCGCTTCCTGACGGTCGACGTGATCGTGCTGGGCCTCATCATGGCCTTCCCGATATTGTCCCTGCTGATCCCGATGTCGATGTGAGGAGGGAGCCCATGCGCGACGACAGCGATATCCGCATCCTGCCCAAGGACGAGAACGACCGCCGCTTCGCCACGACGCTGGCACGCGGGCTGGCGGTGCTGCGCGCCTTCCGGCCCTCGGACGACGGGCTTGGCAATGCGGAGATCTCCGAACGCACGGGCATCCCGAAATCCACCGTGTCGCGGCTCACCTTCACGCTGCAATCGCTGGGCTATCTGAACCACGCTCGCCGGCACGACCGCTACCGTCCCGGCCCGGCGCTTCTGGCGCTCGGCAATGTCGCGGCCTCGTCCATCTCCTTCGTGGAACTTGCAGGCCCGATCATGCAGCGGCTCGCGGACGAGACCGGCACGCTGTCGCTTCTTTTGGTGCGCGACGACACCAAGCTTCTGATCCTGAAGACCTGGCGGCCCACGGGCGTCTCCTCGCTCTGGCTCGAGACCGGGCACCGGCTGCCCTTCAACGGCACGTCGTCGGGCCATGCGCTGTTGGCGGCGATGACCGAAGAGGTCTTCGAGAAGACCGTCGCCAACGTCGCGGGCGCGCAGGGCCTCACGCCCGAACGCGCGGCCGAGGTGCGCCGCGAGGCCTGGGGCCAGCTGATCGGGCAGGGCTTTTCCATCACCGATCCCGACGAATACTACACCCCCAGCATCCACGCCGTCGCGCGCCCCTTCCACTCGCGCGACCTGTCCGAACCCGTGGTCTTCACCTGCGGCGCGCTGCCCTCGGATCTCAGCGTCGAACGGATGCGCACCGAGGTCGGCCCCAGGCTCAACGCCGCCGTGCAGGAGCTGGAGCGGATCATGGGGCAGGGCTCCGCCATGACGATGCGGGGCTGACGAGATGAATTCACCAATCACGCAGAGAGGTGCGGCATGACCGACATGGTCACTTATGAGCTCGAGGACGGCATCGCCGTCATCACCGTGGCGAACCCGCCGGTCAACGCGCTGGGCCATGCGGTCCGCAAGGGCCTGTGGGACGCGATCGACCGGTTCAACGCCGAGCCCGAGGCAAAGGCCGCGCTGATCCTCGGCGCGGGCAAGATCTTCCTTGGCGGCGCGGATATCTCCGAATTCGGCAAGCCGCCGAAAGACCCGTGGCTGCCCGAGGTCTGCAACCATATCGAGGCGGCAACGAAGCCCGTGGTCTGCGCCATCCAGGGCGCGGCGCTGGGCGGCGGGCTCGAAGTGGCGCTGGGCTGTCATTACCGCGTCGCGCTCAAGGGCGCGAAGCTGGGCCTGCCGGAGGTCAATCTCGGCATCATCCCCGGCGCGGGCGGCACGCAGCGCACGCCGCGCGTGATCGGTGTGAAAGCCGCGCTGGAGATCATCCCGGCAGGCGGCACCGTCTCCGCCGAGCGCGCGGTCGAGATGGGCCTCGCCGACCGGCTGGCGACAGGCGATCCGCGCGCCGCGGGTCTCGCTTTCGCGCAGGAGCTTGTCGCCGAAGGTGCTGCTCCGCGCCCCGTGGGGCAGATGCCGTGCCCCGACCATGACGCCGAGGCGCTCGCGGAGGCGCGCGCGCTCTGGTCGAAGAAGAACCGCGGCGAGGTGGCGCGTCTGGCGTCTATCGACGCGGTCGAGGCCGCGACGCGCCTCGAGATCATGCCCGGCCTCGAGGAAGAGCGCCGCATCTTCTCCGAAATGATGGACACGCCCCAGCGAGCAGGTCTCATCCATGCCTTCTTCATCGAGCGCAAGACCGCGAAAATCCCCGAGATCGCAGGCGTCGATCCGCGCCCCGTCGCAAGGATCGGCGTGATCGGCGGCGGCACGATGGGCGCGGGCATCGCCACCGCGGCCCTGACCCGTGGCCTCGACGTGACGCTGATCGAACGCGACGACGCCTCTGCCGACAAGGCCCGTGCGACCATCGCGAAGAACCTCGACGGGGCCGTGAAGCGCGGCAAGCTGGGTGCGGCGCAGAAGGACGCGATCCTGTCGGACACGTTCCGCACCGCGACCGGCTACGACGCGCTGTCTGACTCCGACCTCGCAATCGAGGCCGTGTTCGAGGACATGGACGTCAAGAAAGCCGTCTTCGCCGAGCTCGACCGCGTCATGAAGCCGGGTGCGATCCTCGCCACGAACACCTCCTATCTTGACGTGAACGAGATCGCGGCCAGCACATCGCGCCCCGCGGACGTGATCGGGCTGCATTTCTTCTCGCCCGCCCATGTGATGAAGCTGCTGGAGGTGGTCGTCGCCGACAAGACCGCGAACGACGTCACTGCCACGGCCTTCGCGCTGGCCAAGACGCTCGGCAAGACCGCCGTGCGGGCAGGCGTCTGCGACGGCTTCATCGGCAACCGCATCCTCGCGAAATATCGCGCGGCGGCGGACCGGATGGTCCTGCAGGGCGCGAGCCCCTACCAGGTCGACCGCGCCATCAAGGCCTTCGGCTGGCCCATGGGCCCCTACGAGATGGGCGACCTCGCGGGCCTCGACATCGGCTACATGACCCGTAAGCGGAAGGCCGCGACCCGCGATCCGCGCGACATCGTGCCGAGCTGGGCCGATGCGCTCTATGATCTGGGCCGTCTCGGCCAGAAGACGGGCCGCGGCTATTACATCTACGAAGAGGGCACGCGCGGCGGCAAGGAAGACCCCGAGGTCGAAGAGCTGGTCGCCAAGGCCCGTGCCGAGGCGGGCATCGACCCCCGCGACTTCACCGACGACGAGATCCAGCGCCGTTACATGGCCGCCCTCGTGAACGAGGCCGCGGACGTGGTCGAGGAAGGCATCGCGCATCGTCCGCTCGATGTGGATGTGACCTTCCTCTACGGCTACGGCTTCCCGCGCTTCCGCGGCGGCCCGATGCACTGGGCCGACCATGTGGGCCTCGCGGGGCTCCTGTCGGATATCGAGGACTACGCGCAGGAAGACGATTTCTTCTGGCAGCCCTCCGCGCTCCTCAAGCGCCTCGTCCAAGACAACGCCACTTTTGCCAGCCTGAACGACAAGGGCTGAGGGAGGACATCCATGAACGATCCCGTCATCGTCTCCGTCGCACGCACGCCCATCGGCAAGGCGGCCCGCGGCAGCTTCAACATCACCCACGGCGCGGACCTTTCGGGCCATGCCGCCGAACACGCCGTGGCGCGGGCGGGCATCGACCCCGCGCTGATCGAGGATTCGATCTGGGGCTGCGGCTATCCGCAGGGCGTCACGGGGCGCAACATCGCCCGGCAGGCGGTCATTCGCGCAGGCCTCCCGGTCAGCATCGCGGGCACCACCGTGAACCGTTTCTGCGCCTCCGGCCTGCAGGCCATCGCCATGGGCGGGCACATGATCGCCGCCGAGGGCGCGAAGGCCGTTCTGGTCGGCGGCGTCGAGTCGATCTCGGGCGTGCAGCCGCCTCCCGACGAGGCCCCGAACAAGTGGATCATGGAGCACAAGCCCGACCTCTACCTGCCGATGATCGACACCGCCGACAACGTCGCCGCGCGCTACGGCATCTCCCGCGCGGCGCAGGACGCGCTGGGCTACCAGTCCCAGATGCGCACCGCCGAGGCGCAGGAGGCGGGCCGCTTCGACGCCGAGATCGCGCCGATGACAGTCACCATGGCCAAGAAGGACAAGGAGACCGGCGAGGTGACCCACCACGAGGTCACCATCGCGCAGGACGAGTGCAACCGTCCCTCCACCACGCTCGAGGCGCTTCAGGGGCTGAAGCCCGTGCGCCAGGGCGAGAACAAGTTCGTCACCGCCGGCAATGCCTCGCAGCTTTCCGACGGCGCGGCGGCGCTGGTGATGATGGACGCGAAAGAGGCCGAACGCGCGGGCGTCGAGCCGCTGGGCCGGTTCCGGGGCTTCGCCGTCGCGGGCTGCGAGCCCGACGAGATGGGCATCGGCCCGGTCTTCGCCGTGCCGCGCCTTCTGGAACGCGCGGGCCTCACCGTCGACGACATCGACCTCTGGGAGCTGAACGAGGCCTTCGCCTCCCAGGCGCTCTACTGCCGCGACACGCTCGGCATCGACAACGACAAGATGAACGTCTCGGGCGGCTCGATCTCGGTCGGCCATCCCTTCGGCATGACCGGTGCGCGCATGGCGGGTCACCTGATGTTCGAGGGCAAGCGCCGCGGCGCGAAGCTCGGCGTCGTCACCATGTGCGTGGGCGGCGGCCAGGGCGCCGCGGGCCTTTTCGAGATTTTCTGAGACGCGCGGACGCGCCTCGCAACCCAATGAAGGAGAGACGACAATGGATCTCACCTATACCGACGACCAGAAAGCCTTCCGCGACGAGGTTCGCGCCTTTCTGGATGAAAAACTCCCCAAGCGCCTGTCGGACAAGGTCGCGGGCGGCAAGCGCCTGACCAAGGAAGATTACGAGGACTGGCACGCCATCCTCAACGCGCAGGGCTGGCTTGGCGTGAACTGGCCGAAAGAGCATGGCGGCACCGGCTGGGACGCCGTGCAGCGGCACATCTTCGAGGAGGAAACCACCCGCGCACACGCCCCCCGCATCGTGCCCTTCGGCCTCAACATGCTGGGGCCGGTGCTGATGAAGTTCGGCTCGAAGGAACAGCAGGCGCATTACCTGCCGCGCATCCTGAACGGCGACGATTGGTGGTGCCAGGGCTATTCCGAACCGGGCGCGGGCTCCGATCTGGCCTCGGTCAAGACCACTGCCGTGCGCGAGGGCGAGCACTACATCGTCAACGGCCAGAAGACCTGGACGACGCTCGGCCAGTACGCGAACATGATCTTCTGCCTCGTGCGCACGTCGAAGGACGGCAAGCCGCAGGAGGGCATCTCCTTCCTTCTGATCGACATGGACACGCCCGGCGTCACCGTGCGCCCCATCGTGCTGATCGACGGAGAGGCCGAGGTGAACGAGGTCTGGTTCGAGGATGTGAAGGTCCCCGCCGAGAACCTCGTGGGCGAGGAGAACAAGGGCTGGACCTATGCCAAGTACCTCCTGACCCATGAGCGCACCAACATCGCGGGTGTCGGCTTCGCCACCTCGGCGCTGGCGAACCTCAAGCGCATCGCGGGGCTCGAGCAATCGGGCGGCAAGCCGCTCATCCAGAACCCGTTCTTCGCCGCCAAGATGGCGCAGGTGGAGATCGACCTGATGGCGATGGCCACGACGAACCTGCGCACCATTGCCGCCGCCGCGGCGGGCAATGCGCCGGGGGCGGAAAGCTCGATGCTGAAGATCAAGGGCACGGTGATCCGCCAGGAGATCAACGCGCTGACCCGTCAGGCGGTCGGACCCTACGCGATGCCCTTCGTGTCCGAGGCGCTGGACGAGGGGGCCAACGTGGAACCCGTCGGCCCCGGCTACGCGCTGCCCGCCACGCAGAGCTATTTCAACAACCGCAAGCTCTCGATCTATGGCGGCTCGAACGAGGTGCAGCGGCAGATCATCTCCAAGGCGATCCTGGAGCTGTGATCCGGACCGCAACACATGACGCGCCCAATCCCGGCACCCTGTGCCGGGCAGCGCCTGCCTGCCCCCCGGCAGGCGCCGTTGACCTCTCAGCAAGCGAGACGGTCGGCACGCTGCGCGGCGTCACGCCAACTTCATCCATGTCGCAAGCGCCCGCCCAGGCAGGCGCTGCCCGGCACAGTCATCCCACGCGAACAGCGAGGACACACACATGAATTTCGACCTCACCGAAGAACGCCAGATGCTGCAGGACGGCCTGCGCCGCTACCTGCGCGAGAACGTCACCCCCGAGGGTCTCAACGAGGCCACCGACAGCGACACAGGTCATTCCGAGAAAGTCTGGGAAGGCCTCACCGAGATGGGCGTCATCGGCGCGCTTTTCTCCGAAGACGATGGCGGCTTCGGCGGCGCGGGCTTCGATCTGACCGTGGTCTTCGAGGAAATGGGCCGCGCGGGCGTCTTCGAGCCGCTGCTCGAGACCGGCGTGCTCGCGGGCGGGCTCATCGCCGCGCTCGGCTCCGACGCCCAGAAGGCCCAGATCGAGGAGATCATCGGCGGCAAGGTCCTGAGCTTTGCCCATTCCGAACCCCGCGCGCGGTATGACCTCAACCACGTCGAGACCAAAGCCACCGGGGGCGGCGACGGCTGGACCCTCTCGGGCACCAAGACCGTCGTCGGTCACGCCGCCATCGCCGAGGCCTTCGTCGTCTCGGCCCGCACCGCGGGCGACGCGGCGGATGAGGACGGCATCTCGCTCTTCATCGTGCCCGCCGATGCGGAGGGTCTCACGATCCGCGACTACCCGCTGAACGGCGGCGGTCGCGCGGGCGAGGTCTTCCTCGAGGACGTGACCGTCCCCGCGGACGCGCTTCTTGGCGAGGCGGGCCAGGCCTTTCCCGCGATCGAGAAGGCCGCCGCACGGGCCACCGCCGCCATTTCCGCCGAGGCGCTGGGCCTGATGGAGACCATCCGCGCGCTGACCGTCGGCTACCTCCAGCAGCGCCGCCAGTTCGGCCAGCCCATCGGCAAGTTCCAGGCGCTGCAGCACCGCATGGCCGATGTGCTGATCGAGATCGAACAGGCGCGCTCCGCCGTCATCAACCTCGCGGGGCACCTCGAAAGCCCGCGCGCGGAGCGCGAGCGGCACGTGAGCGCCACCAAGAACCTCATCGGCCGGGCCGGGCGGCTCGTGGCCGAGGAATCGATCCAGATGCATGGCGGCATCGGCATGACGCAGGAATATGCACTGGGTCACCTCGCCAAGCGCCTGACCATGGTGGATCACCGCTTCGGCGACTCTGATTTCCACCTCGAACGCTTCATCCGGCTGAGCGCGGCCTGAGCCATGACGCTCATCCACGGTGAAACCGGCGCGCAGCGCACGCTCGGCTATGTCCTCGATGTGCGCGGGGGCGATGGCCGCGCGCGCTGCATGCTCGACGTGACCGGGGCCCATGCGAACCGCCACGGCGTGCTGCATGGCGGCATCGCCGGCGTGATCCTCGACAACGCGATGGGCGCCACGGCGAGCCTCACGGTGGACGAGACCGGCCGCGCGCCGTTTCTCACCGTCTCGCTGTCGGTGAATTTCGTGGCGGCGGGGCGCGTGGGCCAGACGCTCACCGCGACTGGGCGGGTCGTGGGCGGCGGGCGGTCGCTGCTCTTCATCGACGGCGAGCTGCGCGACGCGGACGACACGCTCATCGCCACCGCGCATGGCGTCTTCAAGCGTGTCCCGCGCGAGAAACTGCCCGAGGGAGGCGACGCATGAGCCTGGCCTATCTCGAGGAGCGGGGCGACCGGCTGGTGGTCGTGAACGACAACGCGGCCAAGCGCAACGCGCTCTCGCCCGATCTCTACGCCACGCTGGCCGAGGCGGCAGCGCGCGCCGAGGATCCGCGTATCACCTCGGTCACGCTCTGGGGCAAGGGCGGGTTCTTCTGCGCGGGCGGCGATCTGACCATGCTCGCCACACGGCGCGATCTTCCCGAGGACGCGCGCAAAGCGCGGATCGAGGAGCTGCACCGTCTCATCCGCGCGATCCGCGCCTCCCCGGTACCCTGGATCGCCGCCGTCGAAGGCGGGGCCGCCGGGGCCGGGGCCTCCTTCGCCTTCGCCTGCGATTTCGTCCTCGCCGCGCGCGGGGCCAGGTTCACCGCCGCCTATGTCAAGGCGGGCCTCACCCCCGATGGCGGGCTCACATCGACGCTCTCCGAACGCCTGCCGCGCGCGCTCGTCTCCGAGATGCTGCTTTTGGGCACGCCCGTGCCCGCCGAACGGCTGGCCGAGCTCGGCGCGATCAACGGCCTGACCGCCGAGGGCGGCAGCCTTGCCGCCGCGATGGACCTCGCCGACTGCATCGCCGCGGGCCCTGCGGCCACGCAATCCCGCATCAAGCGCCTCATCGCCAGCACCGATCAGCCCTTCGCCGACCAGCTCGACGCCGAGCGCGACGCCATGGCCGCCGCCGTCGCCGCGCCCGAGGCCGCCGAGGGCATCGGCGCGTTCCTCGACAAGCGCCGCCCCGATTTCACCAAGCTCGGAGGCCGCGCATGACCCCCGCCGACCGCGCCCTCGCAACGCCGCTCGCCGCGCGCTTCGACCTGAGCCTGCCGGTTGTCGCGGGCGGGCTCATGTGGCTTGCCGACGCGCAATATTGCGCCGCCGCCGCCCGCGCGGGCGTGCTGCCCTTCATCACCGCCGCGAGCTTTCCCGAACCGGACGACCTGCGCGCCGAGATCGCCCGCTGCCGCGCACTGGCCCCGGGCCGGCCCTTCGGCGTCAACGTCTCGATGCTGCCGAAACTCGTGCCCGGCGAGAAGACCGAGGACGTCTTCCGCCTCGTCATCGACGAGGGCATCGACGTGGTCGAGACCGCGGGCCGCAACCCCGAACCCTACCTGCCCCTGCTGAAAGAGGCGGGCGTCACGGTCATCCACAAGGTCCCCTCCGTCCGCTTTGCCGAGAAGGCCCAAAGCGTGGGCGTCGACGTGGTCTCCATCGTGGGCGCCGAATGCGGCGGCCATCCGGGCATGGACCTCGTGGGCTCCCTCGTGAACATCGCGCTTGCCGAACGCCGCCTCGACATCCCCTTCCTGATCGGCGGCGGCATCGGCGCGGGCAGCCAGATCGTCGCGGCGCTTGCGGGCGGGGCGGCAGGCGTCGTGATCGGCACCCGCTTTCTCGCCGCCCGGGAAGTGCAGGCCCATGACGGCTACAAGCAGGCGCTGGTTGCCGCCAGCGAACGCGACACCGCGCTCACCATGGGCAGCGTCCGCAACACGATCCGCACGCTCCGGAACGAGACGACCGAGATCGTCGCCGAGATGGAGCGCGCCAATCCCGGGATCGGCATCGAAGAGCTGATGCCCTACGTCTCGGGCAAGATCGGGCGGCAGGCCTACCGGACCGGCGATGTCTCGCGCGGCATGCTGTCGGCCGGGCAGTCGCTCGGCCTGCTCGACCGCTCCGAACCCTTCACCGACATCGTGGCCCGCCTCGAGGCCGAAGCGCTGACCGCGCTGGCCCGGCTCAGGCCCTGATCCATTCATGCGCAACCAAAGGGAGGAGGCGCAGACATGAAAGACGTCACCCGGATACACCAGATGGTCGCCCGTCACGCGGCCGAACGGCCGACCGCCCCCGCGATGATCGACGCCGACGGCACCCGGTACGATTGGGCGGGCTATGCCGCCGCCATCGACGCGGCCGCGGCGCTGCTGGCCGCCCAGGGCGTCGGCGCGGGCGACCGCGTCCTCATCGTGGCCGAGAACTGCTTTGCCGTGGCCGCCACGGTCATGGCCTGCTCGGCGCTCGACGCCTGGGCGCTGCCGGTCAATGCCCGTATGTCGCCCGCCGAGATCGACCGCATCGCCGCCCATGCCGAACCGCGCGCCGCGCTCTATACCAGCGCCGTCTCGAAAGAGGCCGCGGCCCATGCCGAGGCCGCAGGCGCGCAGGCCATGGCCACCGCCTTCGGAAATGTGCATGTCGCGGCCCTGCCGGGCGGTGCGCCCGAGCCCGTCGAGGAGGGCCCGGGCCAGGTCGCCGTCATCCTCTACACGACCGGGACCACGGGCGCGCCCAAGGGCGTGATGCTGACCCATGGCAACCTGATCTTCGCCGCCGGGGCCAGCCGCGATCTGCGCAACCTCGTGCCCGACGATCACGTCTACGGCGCGTTGCCGCTCACCCATGTCTTCGGGCTCGCCTCGATGCTCATGGCCTCAGCCATGACCGGCTGCCAGGTGGAGCTCGCCACCCGCTTTTCCGCCGAGGCGCTCTACCAGGCGCTCAAGCGCGGCGCGACCGTGCTGCCCGCCGTGCCGCAGATGCACGCGGTGCTGATGGCCTATGCGGCCCAGCACGGCCATGAGACCCTGGGCTCGGACCGGCTGCGCTACGTCTCCTCGGGGGCGGCGCCGCTCGATCCCGCGTGGAAGCGCAAGGCCGAGGCCTTCTACGGCCTGCCCCTGCAGAACGGCTACGGCATGACCGAGACCACGGCGGGCGTCTCGGGCACCCGCAACGCCATCGGCGATCCCGACACCTCGGTCGGCCCGCCGCTGCCGGGCGTGACCGTCCGGCTCGACGAGAGCGTCGGCAACGAGCCCGGCGTCGGCGAGGTGCTGACCGCCGGTCCGCACATCATGAAGGGCTATTACAAGAATCCCGAGGCCACGGCGCAGGCGCTGACCGCGGACGGGTTCATGCGCACTGGCGATCTGGGGCGTCTCGATGCCGAGGGCCGGCTGCACATCGTCGGGCGCTCGAAAGAGCTCATCATCCGCGGCGGCTTCAACGTCTATCCGCCCGAGGTGGAGGCGGCGCTCAACGACCATCCGGCGGTGGTGCAATCGGCGGTGATCGGGCGCAAGGTCGCGGGCGGCAACGAAGAGGTGCTGGCCTTCTGCCAGATCACCGCACCGGGCGCGGTGGAGGCCGAGACGCTGGGCCGATTCGTGGCCGAGCGGCTGTCGGGGTACAAGCGCCCGTCGCGCATCCTGATCGTCGATGCGCTGCCCGCGGCGGCGACGGGCAAGATCCTCAAGCACAAGCTTCTGGAGACCTTCGCCGAAGCGCTGGACGAGACCGCCTGAGGCCCTGCGATCCGAGGCCGGGCGATGCGGGCGTCGGTCAACCCCGCCGCCCGCCTCGCCTGCATCATCGCGGCAGCGCCGCGCAATGCGCCCCGCCCGCCGCCTGTCCGCTGCCCCAGGCGATGAGCGGCGGCGCGTCGAAACGGTTGAGCCCGCCGCTCTGCACCTGATCGAACAGCAGGAGTCCGAACAGAAGCAGCATGGTCAGCCCGGCGGTCAGTCTGCGGGTTCTCATTTGCGCCCCTCCAGCCCGAGCCGCGGACGCAACCAGACACCGACGAAGGCGCCGCCGAAGGCCGCGACGAACCAGGACCAGCCATGCAGGCTGCCCGTGGAGATGCCCGAAAAGAACGCGCCCACGTTGCAGCCGAAGGCCAGCCGGGAGGAATAGCCCAGAAGAAAGCCCGCGATCACCGTCGCGATCCAGGCGCGCGCGGGCAGATCGGGCAGGCCCTGACCCAGCCCCGACCGCCAGACCGCGACCAGGAAGGCGCCGCCGATGATGCCGAGATTGGTCAGCGACGTGACGTCGGTCAGCAGGCTTTCGGTGACGCGCTCGACATTGCCGGGCGTGCTCCAGAACGCCGATGCGGAGAGATCAGCGCCAAAGGCCGATGCACCCTTCGCCGCCCACAGGCCGAGGCCGTAGACCACGCCCCAGGGCTGCCCCGCGACCAGCAGGTTCAGCACCGCCAGCCCCGCCAGCAGCGCGGCGGCGATCCACAGCCGGCGCGGGATGGCCCGCGTGCCCGGCGCGGCCATCGCCAGAAGCCCGACCGCCACGGCCGCGAGCAGCCCGAGCGTGATGGCGAGCCCGGACATCCCCTCGAAGACGATGACCGGCAGCGTGCCGAGATTGGTCCACCACAGCAGGTGATAGGCGCCCGCGAAACTGCCCAATGCGAAGAAGGGCAGGGCCAGCAGGCTGACCGGGTTGCCCGATCCCGCGTTCACCAGCGTGCCCGAGCCGCAGCCCATCACCACCTGCATCGCCGCGCCGAAGACGAAGGCGCCCGCGATCATCGCGAAGCCGATCGGGGCATGCGCGCCGATCATCGTGCCGCCCGCGCCGTTCAGCACCGGAAAGGCCACCAGCGCCACGAGCCCGATGGACAGAAGCTGCGCCAGCGTCCCGCGCGGATCCCGCTTGGTGATGAGCGCGCGCCACGGCCCCGCGAAGCCGAAGCGGAACCCCTCCAGCACGATGCCGAAGCCGAGCCCGATCAGCAGCAGCAGGCCGAACCGCCCGCCCGCATAGCCCGCGACCAGCAATGTCGCGACCAGCATGGCCGCGACCAGAACGGCCCGGGTCAGAAAGGACGAAACCGGGGCGGTGGCCGCCCCGGCGCTTGTATCCTGCACGCTCGACATGGATCAGAACACGTTCTTGATCTGGATCCACAGATAGCGCAGCGGCCCGGGCACGTTGGCCATCTCGTAGCCCGCATTCGACCAGCCGACCATGCTCTCGGGGAAGAGCTTCACGTTCTCGATCCCCGCCAGTTCCGAAAGCGCGAACCAGTTGGTCGCCGCCCAGTGGCCGGTATTGCAGAACGAGATCAGGTTCTCCGAACCGGTCAGGCCGTTCTCCTCCGCCAGCGATTGCGCGGCGCTCGCGTCGATGATGGTCGGGCCGTTGCCGAACCAGCTGTCATGCACGAAATACTGCGACTGGGGCAGGGTGCCCGGCTGTGCGGCGGCGGGATGCGCCTGCTCGCCGTTCCAGAAGCTTTCGGGCCGCGCATCGAGCAAAAGCGTGTCGCTCTCGCCGGAAATCGCCGCCTGCACGTCCTCGACGCTCGCCGTCCAGCTGTCGTCCCAGCGCACGGTGATGTCCGAGGCCTCGGGCGTCACCGCGTCCTTCGACAGCGCGTAGCCCGCTTCGGTCCAGGCGTTGATGCCGCCGTTCAGGATCGCGATTTCCTCGAAGCCCGAGGATTTCAGCGTCCAGTAGACCCGCGCCGCGGCGCCGAAATCGGTGACGTTGGCACCCTGGTAGGTCACCACCACCGGCCGGTCCGTCTCGAGCCCGAGGCTGCGGAACGTCTCGGTCAGGGCATCGGCGGGCACCATCTGGCCCGGATTGTCCTCGGGGCCGCGGAACAAGCCGTAAGGCGCGTTCACGGCGCCCGCGATATGGCCGCCGCCATAACCCTTGTCGTCGCCGGCGCGGATATCGAGCACCTGCAACTCCGGATCGGACAGTTCGGCCTGCAGATCGGCGGCCGAGATGAGCGGGCCCTCGATCGCGGCGAAGGCGGGCCAGGCCGCGAGGCTGAGCGCGATTGCGGAAAGTGTCGTCTTCATCGGTGTGACCTCATGGTTGAGCGTGGGGCGCCGCAAACCGCGCGCGCTTTGCCGTGGAGGTGGCGCGTTCGGGGCCCTTGGGCAAGGGCCGATCCGCATCGCGCCGCACTGCCCGATAATCGGGCATTTGTCCGACGGGGGAGGGGGCGGAACAACGTTCCGATCGCCGCCGCCGGACCGAAAAACCGTTTTTAAATGACCAATCATTCAATACCACACTTCCTTTTTCGGATCCCGACACCATTTCGTGCTGAAAATCTGCGCCCCGGCGGGGGCCAGCCGGTCCGGTCCGCGGCTTCGGGTTGAGCATCGGTGAAAAACCCCGCACAAGTGGGCGCACCACGATCGGGACCAGTGGGGGGATCACGTGTCGCTCTTTGTCATCGTTGCGCTACCATTTCTCGGGGCCCTGTTGCCGGGCCTCATGTACGGGGCCGGACGCAAGGCCTGCGCGGGAGTTACGCTCGCGGTCACGCTGACCGCGCTGGTGGGGCTTCTGTCCCGGCTCCCGGAGATGTGGCGCGGCGAGACGCTGTATGCACGGGTCGAATGGCTGCCCGCCCTCGGCCTCAATGTCGAGCTCTGGCTCGATCCGCTGGGCTTCTTTTTCGCGCTGCTGATCCTCGGCATCGGCGCGCTGATCATCATGTACGGTCGGCATTACCTGTCGCGCGACGACCATATGGGCGAGTTCTTCACCTACCTGCTGCTGTTCCAGGGCGCGATGGTGGGCATCGTGCTGTCCGACAACATCCTGCTCCTGCTCATCTTCTGGGAGCTGACCTCGCTCTCGTCCTTCCTGCTGATCGGCTATTGGAAACACCTGCCCGAAGGCCGCCAGGGCGCGCGCATGGCGCTGACCGTGACCGGCATGGGCGGGCTCGCGATGATCGGTGGCGCGCTCATCCTCGGCGATATCGCGGGCAGCTACCGGATCTCGGACATCCTGCAGGCGCGCGAGGCGATCCAGGCCAGCCCGCTCTACACGCCCGCGCTGATCCTGATCCTTCTGGGCTGCTTCACCAAATCCGCGCAATTCCCGTTCCATTTCTGGCTGCCGCACGCCATGGCCGCGCCGACGCCGGTCTCGGCCTACCTGCACTCGGCGACCATGGTGAAGGCGGGCATCTTCCTGATGGCGCGGCTCTGGCCGGCGCTCTCGGGCACGCCCGAATGGTTTTACCTCGTCACCGGGGCGGGGCTCATCACCATGGTGCTCGGCGCGGTGATCGCGCTCTTCAAACATGACCTGAAGGCGCTTCTGGCCTTCTCGACCGTGTCGCATCTGGGGCTCATTACGATGCTTCTGGGCACCGGCACCGCCTTCGGCGTGCTGACGGCGGTCTTTCACATTCTCAACCACGCGACCTTCAAGGCCGCGCTCTTCATGTCGGCGGGCATCGTCGACCATGAGGCGCATACCCGCGACATCCGGCGGCTGGGCGGGCTGCGCCACCTGATGCCGGTGACCGCGACCATCGCGATCATCGCGGCGCTGTCGATGGCGGGCATTCCGCTGATGAACGGCTTCATCTCGAAGGAGATGATGCTGAAGGAGGCGCTCTCGACCGAGCTTTACGGACCCTATTGGCTGGTGCCCGCGCTCGCGACCTTCGGCGCGCTCTTCTCGGCGGCCTATTCCTTCCGCTTCATCGGGCATACCTTCCTCGGGCCCAAGCGCGACGATTACCCGGCGCATCCGCACGATCCCAATCCCGGAATGTGGCTGCCGCCCGCCTTCCTCGCGGCTTTGGTGATCGGCATCGGCATCCTGCCTTTCGCGGTGGAGCCCTTCGTGAAATTCGTCACCGGCGCGGTGCTCGGCAATGTGGCCGAGGTGCCCACCTATCACCTCGCGATCTGGCACGGCGTGAACGTGCCGCTGATGATGTCGGCGGTCGCGGTGGTGGGCGGTCTGATCCTGCTGGCGCTGCACCGGCCCTTCCAGGCGGGCTGGGACGCCGCCCCCCGCCCCGAGGCCAAGACCATCTTCGAGGCTGTGATCGCCGGGGCGCTCAGCCTTGCGCGCGTCCTCACGGGCGCCTTCCACGACGGCGCCTTCACCCGCTACGCGGCGATCCTCGCGCTGACCATCGTCGCGGCGGCGGGCCATGCCTGGATGACCGGGCAGACGGCGCAGCCCATGGCGATGGGCGAATGGCCGGGCTTCGCGCCGAGCGCGGGCTGGGTCATGCTGGTCGCGGCGGCCGGTGCGCTGGTCATGTTCCACCACAACCGCCTGATCGCGCTGATCCTGATGGGGATCGTCGGCACGATGGTGTCGGTGGGCTTTGCCTTCTTCTCGGCGCCCGATCTCGCCATGACACAGATCTCGGTCGAGGTGGTGACGATCATCCTGATGCTGCTCGCGCTGAATTTCCTGCCCGATTTCACGCCGAAGGAAAGCACCGCGATGCAGCGGGTCTTCGATGGCGGCGTCGCGGTCCTGGGCGGGCTTGGCGCGGGCCTTCTGGCCTACCACCTGCTCACCGGCTCGGCCATCGCGCCGCCGATTTCGGGCTATCACCTCGAGAATTCCTATCTCGGCGGCGGCGGCACCAACGTCGTCAACGTGATCCTGGTGGATTTCCGGGGCTTCGACACCTTCGGCGAGATCATCGTCCTCGGCATCGCAGCGCTGGTGATCTACGCGCTGACCGAGACGCTGCTCTTCGGTCCGGTGCGCGCCCGGCTGCTCAACCGCACGCCCGACAAGCCGCTTTCCGGCGACCGGCACCCGCTGATGATGGTGGTGATGACCCGGGTCATCATGCCGCTCGCGCTGATGGTCGGCATCTACATCTTCCTGCGTGGCCATAACGAGCCCGGCGGCGGTTTCATCGCGGGCCTCGTCGTCGCCGTTGCGGTGGTGATGCAATACATGGCGTCGGGCTTTGCCTGGGCCTCGGCGCGCCAGCGCTATCCCTATCACGGCATCATCGGGTCGGGCGTTCTGGTCGCGGGCCTGACCGGAATCGGCGCCTGGTTCACCGGCACGGAGTTCCTGACATCCAGCTTCGGCTACGTGAAGCTGCCCGGGCTCGAGGCCTTCGAGGTGGCCTCGGCGCTCTTCTTCGATGTGGGCGTGTTCCTCGCCGTCGTCGGCGCGGTGATGCTGTCGCTCGAAAGTTTCTCGAGGCTCGCGCGGCGGGCCGACATGCCGGATTCGGAGTATCCCATGGATATCGACCCGTCCCGCGACACCCGGACCGAGGGAGGCGCCTGACATGGAAATGCTTGTCGCCAGTGCCATCGGCATCCTGACCGCCGCGGGCCTCTTTCTCGTGATGCGGCTCAGGACCTTCCCGGTCATCCTCGGGATCGGGCTCTTGACCTATGCGGTCAACGTCTTCCTTTTTGCCAGCGGCCGCCTGACCCTCGGCGCGGCCCCGATCCTGCGCGACGGGATCGACACCTATGCCGATCCGCTGCCGCAGGCGCTTGTGCTGACGGCGATCGTGATCTCCTTCGGCATGACCGCCGTGGTCGTGGTGATCGCCCTCGGCGCCTATCTCAGCGGCGATGACGACCGGGTGAACGACACGCTGCCGGATGCGCAGCCCGCGCCCCGCGCGGACGGGGAGGCGCAGAAATGACCCACTGGATCGTCCTGCCCATCATCATCCCGGCGATGCTTGCCTCCTTCGTGATCCTCGCGGCGCGCTATCACCGCGACATCCAGCGCGTGGCCTCGGTCGCGGGCACGCTGGCGAGCCTCGCGGTCTCCATCGGGCTCTTCTGGCAGGCCTTCGACGGCACGCTCTCGATCTACCAGCTCGGCAACTGGGCCGCGCCCTTCGGCATCGTGCTGGTGGCCGACCGGCTCGCCACGACGATGCTGGTGCTGACCGGCATACTGGCCGTGGCGGTGCTGCTCTATGCCATCGGCACCGATTGGGACAAACGCGGGCGGCATTTCCACGCGCTTTTCCAGTTCCAGATCATGGGCATCAACGGCGCGTTCCTGACGGGCGACCTCTTCAACCTCTTCGTCTTCTTCGAGGTGCTGCTCATCGCCTCCTACGGCCTGATGATCCATGGCGGCGGGGCCAAGCGGCTGAAGGCGGGCACGCAATACGTGCTCTACAACCTCTTGGGCTCGACGCTGTTCCTCTTCGCGCTGGGCGCGCTCTATGCCCAGACCGGGACGCTCAACATGGCCGATCTCGCGGCCCGCGTGGCGATGATCCCGGCCGAGGACAGCGCCGGCATCCGCGTCGCCGCGGTGCTTCTGATCCTCGTCTTCGCGATCAAGGCCGCCATCGCGCCGGTGCATTTCTGGCTGCCCTCCTCCTATGCCGAGGCGCCAGGCCCGGTGGCAGCACTCTTCGCGATCATGACCAAGGTGGGCGCCTATTCGATCCTGCGCAGCTACACGCTGATCTTCCCGCCGGACCTGGAACTGACGGCGGGGCTGCACGGCTGGTGGCTCCTGCCGGTGGGCATGATCGGCCTTGCCATCGGCATGATCGGCGTGCTCGGCGCTTGGCGCATGGACCGGCTCGTGGCCTTCTCGGTCATCGGCTCGATGGGCATGGTCACGATCGGCATTTCGGTCTTCACCGAGGCGGGGATCAGCGCGGGGCTCTACTACATCGTGCATTCGACGCTGGCCACGGCGGCGCTCTTCCTGATCGTCGATCTGGTGCTCAGCCATCGCGGCGGCGCGGGGCTGCGGCTTTACGCGTCGATGCCGCTGCCCGGAAACGCGATGATCGCCGGGCTGTTCTTCGTGGCGGCCATTTCGATGACCGGTCTGCCGCCGCTCTCGGGGTTCCTCGGCAAGCTGCTGATCCTCGATGCGACCTATGACAGCCCGCTCGTGGTCTGGGCCTGGGCGATCATCCTCGGCTCCTCGCTCATCGCCGTGGTGGGCTTTGCCCGCGCGGGCAGCATCGTCTTCTGGAAAAGCCGCCAGATCGCGGCGGATCACGACGATCCGCGCACCGAGATGGACAATGTCGAGACCAAGCCCGCGCCCGTCCCGCAAAGCCTGCCGGTCCTGCCGGTGGTGGCCATCGGCGGGCTGGTTGCGCTGATCGTGGCGCATACCGCTTTCGCTGGGCCGATCACCGCGCATTTCCGCGCGACCTCGGCGCAGCTTTTCGACCAGGAGCCCTACATTTCCGTGGTCCTCGGCACCGAGGGCAAGGAGATCAAGGAAGGCGGCAACGCGCTCGGCTACAAGAAGGACAAGGGCGGCAAGTCGGAGGAAGGCTACGGCGCCACCGATGAGGCCACCGAAGACGCCACCGGCGCCGCGACGTCCGGCACAGGGGAGGGACACTGATCATGGCGACATCCGACGATACCGACCGCCCGAGCCTCCTGCGCCGGCTGTTCCCGCATCCGCTCCTGACGATCCTCCTGGTGATCGTCTGGCTGGTGATCGCCAATTCCTTCACCCTGAACAGCCTCGTGCTGGGCACGATCCTCGGAATCCTGATCCCGTTCTTCACCTATCCCTACTGGCCGAACGTGCCGACCGGGTTCCGGGCGGGCAAGATGATCGCCTATATCGGCCTCGTGATCTGGGACATCATCGTGGCCAATATTGCCGTGGCCTGGATCGTGATGACCAAGCGCAATGCCGACATGCGCTCCACCTGGGTGACGATCCCGCTCGATTTGCGCAAGCCCGAGGCGATCACCGTCCTGGCCGGGACGATCACGCTGACGCCGGGCACGGTGTCGGCCGATCTCTCGGACGAGGGCCACAGCCTTCTGGTCCATGCCCTCGACGCCGAAAGCCCCGAAGCCGTGCGCTACGAGATCAAGGAGCGTTACGAACGCCGACTGAAGGAGATTTTCGAATGATCCTGCCCACCGGTCTTTTCGAATGGAGCCTTCTGATCGCGATCCTGTCGGTCTCGGTCAGCCAGGTCATGGCGATGGTCCGCCTTGTGATCGGCCCCGGCAACGGCGACCGCATCCTCGCGCTCGACACGATGGTCATCAACGCCATCGGCCTCATCGTGCTTCTGGGCATCGCGCAGGGCTCCGAGGTCTATTTCGAGGCGGCGCTGATCTTCGCCATGCTGGGCTTCGTGTCGACCGTCGCCTATGCGCGGTTCATCCTGCGGGGGGATATCATCGAATGAGCACGGTTCTGGAAATCCTCACCGCCGTCACGCTGATCATCGGCGCGATCTTCACCCTTGTGGGCTCCTACGGGCTTCTGAAGCTCGACGATCCGATGAAGCGGCTGCACGCGCCCACCAAGGCCGGCACGCTGGGCGTCGGCGCGCTCATCACCGCGTCGATCCTGCATTCCTTCGCCACCGGCGGCAATTCGGTCCACGAGGTGCTGATCGTGGCCTTCCTGTTCGTGACCGCACCGATCTCGGCGCATTTCATCTCTAAGGTGAACATCCACCGCAAGCGCTGCGAGACGCCGCCGCCGCCGCCCGAGGACACGTCCTGGGCGACGCTCGGGCCCAGCGACGGTCCCGCAAGCTAGGCCAAGCCCGGTTGTGGCCCCCGGGCCATGACCGCACGATTGTGCAATTCCCCGCTTGGCGGAGGGGCCATGCTCGCCTAATACTTGCAAAAAACAAGTATATACCTCGAGCGAGCAGGTTCGATGACATCACCAAACCTCTTCCACGCGGCGTGTCGCGCTGTGGCGGCCTTTGCGGTTCTTTTCGGCGCAACCCTTCTGCCGGATGCCGGCGCGGCGCAGGACCGCACGCAGATCGGCTATGGCCGCCTGATCGTGAACGATTCCGCCGGAGAGCTGAAGGACCGCTGGCAGACCGGCAACGTCGTCTCCAGTCGCGTCTGGGGCTATGGCTGGGACGGGCAGGCGCCCGCGCGGCCCGGCGATCTGCTGGAACTGCGCTTCAACGGGCAGATCATCGCCCCGGCGAACCTGCGCGACTTCAACCCCGACGACCGGCTCTATGCGGGCAGCCTGTCGCTGGGGCTGCACACCCATTTCACCCGGGGCGGCACGGAAGTCGCGCTCGGGGGCGATCTGGTGATGACCGGACCGCAGACCCGCCTCGACGATTTCCAGGACATGCTGCACGACCTTCTGAACATCGTGCGCCCGGGTGACGACGTGACCGACGAACAGGTCGAGGACGGGTTCCACCCCACGCTCGTGGCCGAGGCCGGTCGGCAGATCGCCTTCGGCGCCTCCGGCAACCTGCGCCCCTTCACCGAACTGCGCTGGGGGGCCGAGACTCTGGCGCGCGTCGGCGTCGACGTGACCTTCGGACAATTCGGCGTCGGCGAGCTTCTGGCGCGCGATCCGGTGACCGGCACGCGCTACCAGGTGGTCACCAAGGACCCGGTGGGCACCAGCCTCTATCTCGGCGCGGACGTGGCGCAGGTCGCCAGCAGTGTCTACCTGCCCGACGATCGCGGCCCCGACCTCGAGGAGACCCGCACCCGCCTGCGCGCCGGTCTCAACTGGCAGGGCGAGGCCTGGGGCGTGCAATACGGCGTGACCTATCTGAGCGAGGAATTCGAGGGCCAGCCCGAAGGCCAGTTCCTTGGATCGGCGCGGATCAAGTACAATTTCTGATTGTGAAAGTCAGATTTTCCCTGCGAAAATGTTGCAAAACCACAACTGACCTGGGGTCAACAACGCCCCGATTCCCGGTCTGACTGCATTTTTTCTATTCCGATCAAGAGCTTTCTGGTAGTTCTTAACGCAATAAAAAAACAGAGGCAGACATACAGGCATGGGAACGGGCTATCGTGGCACGTTCGTCATCTCCTGGTCGCAAACGGGTATCGATGGGTTGCAGGCGGCACCGCTCGCTTCGCTGACCATCGGGGCGGCATGGTCCTGGCACGGCGAGGCAGTTCGGGTGGATGGTCCGAACTCTCTCCTGATGTTGGATCGGGCGGATGACGACGCATTTCTCCGCAAGCGCGCGGCGCGCATGGTGCGCAAGTTCGTGGGCGCGGCGCTGATCGGCGCCAGGGATCCTTTCGAGGTCGAGGTCGATCACCCGATCACCGACCAGAGCTTCGTCGTCACCGACGGCGTCAAGAGCTTCACCGTCACCGTCATCCACATGGGCTCCGACAGCCCGCCGCTGTTGATGTTCGTGGACGATGTGCCGCCGCGCGACACCGATCTCTGGCTGGTCCATCACAACGTGGACCTGACCGTGACCGATCCGCAATCGCGGCTGGGCTCGGGCGTGATCTGCTTCACCAAGGGCACCCGCATCCGCGTGGCCCATGGCAGCGTCGCCGTCGAGGACCTGCGCGAAGGCGACATGGTCCAGACCAAGGATAACGGACTGCAGGAGATCTGCTGGATCGGTAGTCGCCGGATGACCGGTGCGCGGCTTTTCGCGCTGCCGGCACTCCGGCCGGTGCGGATCCGCGCAGGGGCCTTCGGGGTCGAACGCCCGGACGAGGAATTGCTCGTCTCGCCCCAGCACCGCATCCTCTTCCGCGGCGGCGCCGCGCGGTCGCTCTTCAACACCGAGGAGGTGCTCGTCTCGGCCTGCGATCTGGTCAATGACCGCTCGATCATCGCCGACGGGCAGGTCAAGGAGGTGACCTATATCCACCTGATGTTGCCGCGCCACGAGGTGCTCTTCGCCAACGGCGTCGAATCCGAGAGTTTCCACCCCGGCGAGACGCAGCTCGACACGCTCGATCCCGAAGACCGCGCGCGGCTCCGCAAGCTGGTGCCCTATGTGGAAACGAACCCGATGGGATACGGGGCCACCGCGCGGCGCAATCTCACCGCCTCCGAGGCGGCGATCCTCCTGCACGACGCGGCCTGATCGGGGCCTGATCGCGTCCCGGTCTCAGCCCGATCGCGGCCCGCGCCGCTTTCGGCCCGGCGCGCCCCGAGCCCGCCGCGCGGTCAGTCGCGCAGCTCGTCCCGTCCTACACCCCACAGCGCGGATTTCGGCGCCCAGCCGGAATGTCCCCCGGCCTCGATTTCGCACCAGTCGGGCAGGCATTTGCCAAGCGCCGCGATCACTCCCAGCCCGAACTCCGCCACCCCCGGCGCGTCCGGCACCGGGCGGGCCAGCACGACCAGCCGGTCCTTCTCGACGATGACCGTGCGCGATCCCGACAACAGCGCGTAATGCAGCCAGCCGCCCGCCCCGTCGCGGTCCCGCACGCGGCGCCAATGGCCATATTCCGCGGTGATCTCGAGCGGCATGTCGCGGCGCACATAGACCCAGTCGATCCGGTGCGACAGCGACGGTCCCCGCCGCACGTTGCCCTCCGCCGCCTTCATCGACACGAAGCGCGGCAGTGGCAGGTTCGTTACCGGGCCGCGCCCGTCCGAGGCGGCATCGGCGGCGATCGGCGCGCCGCCCACCACAAGCGCCAGAGCCAAGGCCTTCAAGGATCTCAACATGATGTCTGCCTGCATTTTTTCGGCGGGGTTCTTGTGCCCCGTCCGGAGTTACGACACTCTGCCCCGAAACGCCGATCTTTGGAAGAACCGGGAGGCCGAGCATGCCGTCAAAACGTCTGAGTGTTGTCGTCACGCGACGTTTGCCGGACTCTGTCGAGACGCGCCTGTCGGAGCTTTTCGACGTCCGCCTGCGCGACGACGACACCCCCATGAGCCGGGCCGATCTCGCCGCCGCGATGCAGGAGGCGGACGTGCTCGTGCCCACCGTCACCGACCGGCTCGATGCCGGTCTGATCGGGCAGGCGGGGCCGAACCTCAAGCTCATCGCGAATTACGGCGCGGGCGTCGATCACATCGACGTCGACACCGCCCGGTCGCGCGGCATCCTCGTCTCGAACACGCCCGGCGTCGTGACCGACGACACCGCCGACATGACCATGGCGCTGATGCTCGCCGTGACGCGCCGCATGCCCGAGGGCTTCGCGACGATGCAATCGGGCGCCTGGCAGGGCTGGGCGCCGACGGCGTTCCTGGGCGGTCGCTTGGGCGGCCGCCGTCTCGGCATTCTCGGCATGGGCCGGATCGGGCAGGCGGTCGCCAAGCGCGCGCGGGCCTTCGGCATGCAGGTCCATTACCACAACCGCCGCCGCCTGCGCCCCGAAACCGAGGCCGCGCTCGAGGCCACCTACTGGGACAGCCTCGACCAGATGGCCGCGCGCATGGACGTGCTGTCGATCAACTGCCCGCACACGCCCTCGACCTTCCATCTGATGAATGCCCGGCGGCTGAAGCTGATGAAGCCCGACGCGGTGATCGTGAACACCTCGCGCGGCGAGGTCGTGGACGAGAACGCGCTGGCGCGCATGCTGCGCGCGGGCGAACTCGCCGGGGCGGGGCTCGACGTCTACGAGCACGGCACCGACATCAACCCCGAACTGCGCGATCTGCCCAACGTGGTGCTCCTGCCCCATATGGGCTCGGCCACCCGCGAGGGCCGCGAGGAGATGGGCGAGAAGGTCATCATCAACGTCAAGACCTTCGCCGACGGGCACCGCCCGCCCGATCAGGTCGTGCCGGCGATGCTCTGATCCCTGTGCAGGGCAAAGCGGCAGCGAACCCCCGCGCACAGCCCCGCGCACGCCCCGGCATCCAAATCTAAACGCCTGTTAATAAAAGAAAAAACCTTTCGCATGCAAAAGGTTTTTTCCGCGCGGGCACGGGCAGGGGCCATGCTACGCTAGGCTGCATTCGATTCTGCGAAAGGACCTTTCCCATGTTGCGTTCCTCTCTTTGTCTCGCCGCGTTGTTCCTGCCCGCCACCGTTTTTGCCCAGCAGGCCGCCGATGCCGTCACCACCGAGGCCGCCACGACCACCGATGCCGCGGGCTTCGCCGCGATCTCGCCCGCGGTCGCCGCGGCTCTCGATGCCAAGGCCGCCGGACAGCCCGTCGCGGCGCAGGACTGGATGATCGCCGCCGCCAATCCCCATGCGGTCGCGGCGGGCGCCGATGTGCTGGCCGCAGGCGGCACCGCCGCCGATGCGATGATCGCCGCACAGGTCGTCCTCGGGCTGGTCGAGCCGCAAAGCTCCGGCCTCGGAGGGGGTGCCTTCCTTGTCTGGCACGATGGCGCCTCGGGCGAGATCACCACGCTCGATGGCCGCGAGACCGCGCCGCTCGCCGCCACCCCGACGCTGTTCCAGGACGAGACGGGCGAGCCGTTGGAGTTCTTCGATGCGGTGGTCGGCGGCAAGTCGGTCGGGGTGCCGGGCACGCCCGCGCTGCTGAAGGCCGCGCATGACCGCTGGGGGCAGGCCGAATGGGCCGGGCTTTTCACGCGCGGGATCGAACTGGCCGAGGGCGGCTTCCCGGTCTCGCCGCGCCTCGCGCAGCTCGTGGAAGGCGATGCCGAGCGGCTGTCGCGCTTCGAGGCGACGGCGGCCTATTTCCTGCCCGGCGGCACCGCCATTGCGGCGGGCGACACGCTGGTGAACCTCGATTACGCCGCCGTGCTGCGCCGTCTCGCCGAAGAAGGCCCGGACGCCTTTTATACCGGCGCCATCGCCGAGGATATCGTCGCGACCGTGCAATCGGTGGAGGGCAATGCCGGCGTGATGGAGACGCTCGACCTCGCACTCTACCGCGTGAAGGAACGGCCCGCCGTCTGCGCGCCCTTTCGCGGTGCCGAGGTCTGCGGCATGGGCCCGCCCTCGTCCGGCGCGCTGACCGTGGGGCAGATCCTCGGCATGCTCGACACGCTCGAGCCCGGCGAGCCCATGGCGGCCGAGACCTGGCGGCAGATCGGCGATGCCTCGCGCTTGGCCTTCGCCGACCGGGGCCGCTACATGGCCGACAGCGACTTCGTGCCCATGCCCACCGCGGGGCTTGTGGATCCCGCCTATCTCGCCGAGCGTGCGGCGCTTCTCGCGGGTGACGACGCGCTGCCGGAGGTGGCGCCGGGCAATCCGCAATGGGACCACGCCCAGCTCTGGGCGGATGACGAGAGCCTCGAGTTTCCCTCGACCTCGCATATCTCCATCGTCGACGGGATGGGCAACGCGTTGTCGATGACCACCACGATCGAGAACGGCTTCGGTTCGCGGCTGATGACCAACGGCTTCCTGCTGAACAACGAGCTCACGGATTTCTCCTTCCGCAGCCATGCCGACGGTGTGCCCATCGCCAACCGCGTGGAGCCCGGCAAGCGTCCGCGCTCGTCCATGGCCCCGACCATCGTGCGCCGCGACGGCGCGCCGATCCTTGTCGTGGGCTCGCCGGGCGGCAGCCGGATCATCGGCTACGTGGCGCAGACCGTGCTCGCGCATCTCGACTGGGGGATGGACGTACAGGCGGCGGCGGCCATGCCCCATGGGGTGAACCGCTTCGGCGCCTTCGATCTGGAGGAGGGCACGGCCATGGCCGACCTGCAGCCCGCGCTCGAGGCGATGGGCTACGAGGTCAACATCCGCGACCTGACCTCGGGCATCCACGCGATCTCGGTCGGGCCGGACGGGCTTCTGGGCGGCGCCGATCCCCGCCGCGAAGGCATCGCGCTCGGGCAGTGAGGCCCGCGCGGCCTTGTCGAGCCGCGCCCAACCGCGCGCCGCGGCCCCGGCGGTCACGCCGTCAGCGGCTTTCGGAGCGGAGGGCGCGGCCATGCCCGGTCACCGCGCCATGAGGTATTCGGCCACCGCCTGGTAGGCGGGCAGCGAGGTCGGGTCGATGAAGCCGTTCTGCGCGCGGGGGAACGAGGCCAGCCGGACCAGAACCATCTCGGCGGTCGGGTCGACATAGATCGTCTGACCATGCACGCCGCGCGCCGCATAGGCCCCGTGATCGTTGTGGAACACCCACCATTGGCTCGTGTAGCTGCCGTTCGGGATCGTCGGGAAACCCGCGAATTTCGACGGGTCGCCGCCGGCGGCGATGGTCTCGACCACCTCGGCTGGGAAGAGCCGCTGGCCGTTGATCTCGCCCCGGTCGAGCATCACCTGCCCGAGCCGCCCGAGATCGCGCAGGCCCGCCGTCACGCCGCCCCCGGCAAAGGGCACACCCTTGCCGTCGACGGTCTGATAGGCGTCCTGTTCGGCCCCCATGCGGGTCCAGAGGCGGTCGGAGGCAAGATCGGTCACGGCCTCGCCGGTCACGCGGCTGATGATCCAGCCGAGCATGTCCGAATTGATCGTCTTGTAATGGAAGGCCTCGCCGTGTTCGCCGTCTGGCGGCACCTGCTGAAGGTACTCCCAATAGCCGTCCGGGCCCGAATAATCCGCCGCCTTGGGCAGCGGGCTTGCCGCACGCGAATAGAGCCAGATATCGGCATTCGGGTCGGAATAATCCTCGGAATACTGCACGCCCGTGGTCATATCCATCACCTGCCGCACCGTCGCGGTGGCGAAGGCACTGTCGCCGATCTCCGGGATCACGTCGCGCACCAACGCGGTGTCGTCGAGCACGCCCTCGGCCACGAGGATTTCGCCCAGGAGACCCGTGATCGATTTCGTCATCGACATGATGGCATGCTTGCCGCCTTCCTCGAGACAGCCGAAATAGCGCTCATACACGACCTGTCCCTTGTGCAGGATCAGCATGCCGTCGGTGTAATTGGCGTAGAGGCTCTCTTCCCAGGTCATCGCCTCGCTGGCGTTCAGCGGCGTGAAGGTCAGCGCGTCGATCTCGCGGGCCAGTGCCGCGAATTCCGCCGGCGACGGGTAGGGCAGCGGCACCGGCGCGCCGAGGCCGCGGCTGATTTCCTCGGTGGGCAGGAATTCGCGCAGGTGACAGACCGACCAGCGCAGCTTCGGGAAGCTGAAATAATTGCTGTCGGGCTGGGTGATGAGCTTGTCGGGCGGCGGCGGAAAGCCCTGCATCCAGCCCATGACCTTCGGGTCCGACTCCCGCGCCGAGAGGGGTTCCGATTGCGCCGAAAGCTGCGTTGCCGTGCCGAGGGCGAGCATGGCGGCGAGGGCGATTGCGATCACATCAGAAGTTGACGACGACATTGAGGAATCCTCCGGTCCAAGGCTCTGCGCTCGTGCCGATCACGTTGTCGATCGCCTCTCCGGGAAAGGAGGCGGAGACGCCGGCGGTGAGAAATGTGTTGCGGTTGATGATGCGGCTGTATTCGAGGAACAGATCGTCGGCGAGATGGGCATCGGTGACCCCCGAGACGACGTTCCCGTTCAGATCGACCCGGGTCGCCTGCCCGAACTGAACCGGGCTGTTCAATTCGTTCGCGCGGATATGCGCATAGCGCAGCGTCCAGGTCTCCTGCCGCGTGGGCTGCACCCGCAGCGTCAGCGTCAGCGCGTTCACGTTGGAATTGATGAAGGTCGAGGCGGATTTCGACCCCGTCGCCCAGGCGCTGGGACTGCCCTGGTAATAAAGCGGATCGAACCGTTCGAGCGTGCTCGTGTCCGGGTCGTCGCCGGAAAAGGTCTGGTAGCCCAGGGTCAGGTTCGGCGACCACGGCCTGCCGGCAAAGGTGTAGCCGGCGGTCACGCGCCCGGCCCAGGCCTCGAGGTCGATCCGGTCGTTCCACTGATAGGCAAGCTCTCCGGTGAACGCCCAGTTCTCGAGCGCCCCGACAAACGGGTTCGTCTTCGTGTAGACGCCGAGCGTGCGCGTGCCCTCGCGCGCGCCGGGCGTCACCGTGGGCGCGCCGACACCGCCCGGCGCCGCCTGCGGATAAGGCGAGTCGGAGTGCAGCACATCCACGTAGGTCGCGCCGACATAGCCGCCGCGCGGGTCGTCGACGCGCAGATCGAAGCCCGCCAGTTCGTTGTGCCCGTCCGTGGAGGGCAGTTCGTTCGGATCGAGGAAGAAGGCCGTCCCGGTGACGTTCCCCGAGGACAGGCGCGCGATCGCGGCCCGTTCCCACGCCTTGCGCGGCCCGAATTTCAGCGCGCCACGCTCGAACCCGCTGGTCGCCCCGTTGGCGATCAGCATGCCGGTGCCGAGGGTCAGTTCACGCGCCCCGAGGGAGAGATCATAGGACAATCCCCGGCCCAGATCGCCGCGAAGGGCCAGATAGGCTTCCTCCAGCGTCTCCGCGCCGGTATCGCCGGTGTCGAAGGCATCCGTGCCCCAGGTGTAGGAGGCCACGGCCGAAAGCTTGCCGTAGACCTGCGCGCCGCCGTCGAGCCGGTATTCAAAGCTGAGGCCGGGCTTGATGTAGCCCTCGAGCCAGTGCGTATCGGGATCGAAACCGCTGCCCGGCGCGGTGGTCTCCGCGAGGTCCCAGAAAAGGTTGCTTTCGCTGACCGCGTTCAGACCGAACTGAAGATGGCTGCGTAGCGTGAGCGCCCCGGCCTCATGCAGAAGCATCGGGTCGCGGTCCTGCGCCTGCGCCGTCTGGGCCGCGAGTGAGACGGCCAGCGCCGCCACGGCCAGGACAGCGCCGCGCGCGTTCGGACATCCGCCCCGCAGGGCCGCCTTGGCGCGGCGGCACAGACCGGAACGGGCGCGGTGCGCCGTGGAGGCGGGTTCAAAAGACATGACACCATTAGCAACAATATTTCACGGACAGTCTGAAAAGGTTCGGCGCGCATCTCAAGGCTTTTCGGCCCGAAGCGGGGGCGCCGGCGGGCAGGTGACAAAACGCGGGCAGAAGCGATGGCGGGCCGCGCCCGGGCACGGGGCAGGCGGTGGCAGCCGTGCGGGCATGCGCGACGGATCCTTCGGTGCAGGATCGTGATCCTGCCGCCTTCGGGCGTTCGGATGCGTTGTCGAACCGGAGGGCAGGTCCCGCGCCGCATCAGAGACCCCGGCCAGACCCAGGCGCGGTTTTGTGCTATGCTCGTCCCATGAAGCGTGAGCAGCGCCTCGCGCTTCGCTCTTCCGGGAGGGATCATGACATGCCACCTCACGCGGGTTTCGATGCCTGGAGCGCCGGCCAAAGCTACGATCACTACATGGGCCGGTGGAGCCGGATGGTCGCGACCAGGTTCCTCGACTGGCTCGATCCGCCCCGATCGGCCGACTGGCTGGAGATCGGCTGCGGAACCGGTGCCCTGACCGCGGCGATCCTGCAGGGCCGCGATCCCAACGCCATCCTCGCCACCGACCCGTCGGAGGATTTCATCACCCATGCCCGCGCGGCCATCGCGGACCCTCGGGCCCGGTTCGAGACGGCCACCGCACAGAAGCTGCCTGCGGAGAACGAAAGCGTCGATATCGTCACGTCGGCGCTGGTTCTGAACTTCGTGCCGGACCGCCGTGCAGGCCTTGTGGAGATGCAGCGCGTGCTGCGACCCGGGGGCGTCCTGTCCTTCTACGTCTGGGATTATCCCGGTGGCGGCATAGGCTTCATCGACGCGTTCTGGAAAGCGGCGGCCTCGCTCGATGCGGACGCGGCCGAGCTGGATGAAGGCCGGCGCTTTCCCTTCTGCACGGCAGAAGGGCTGGGCGATTTGTGCGCGGAGGCCGGTCTTTCCGATGCCGAGATTTCCCCGATCGAGATCGTCACCGAGTTTCCCGACTTCGAGGCGTTCTGGCACCCGTTCACCCTGGGGGCCGGCCCGGCGCCCGGCTACTGCATGAGCCTGCCGGACGACCATCGTGACGGCCTGAAGGCGCACCTCGCGGAGGATCTGGATCGAGGCGGCCCGGTGCGGCTGACCGCGCGAGCATGGGCGGTGAAGGCCGCCAGGGGAGATTAGGGCGATGCCGCTTTCCGGTACCGTGAGCCATCTTTCGGCGGCAGCGATCCGGTCGATGGAAGAGGGACGTATCCGGCATCCGCTGAACCCGGCGTCGGACGTGTTCCTCAAACGCCTCGCCCCGGTTTTCGGGCTGCAGCGCCTGGCCTTGTATATCGCGCGCATCCCACCGGGGCAGGAGAGCTTTCTGTATCATCGCCATGAGCGGGACGAGGAGTTTCTCGTGATCCTGTCGGGGCGCGGTCTGGCCCAGATCGGCGAGGATGAGATCGAGGTCGGGCCGGGGGACATCATGGCCTTTCCCGCGCCGCACGGTCCGCCGCACCACCTGACGAACCCGTTCCGCGACGATCTCGTCTACCTGATGGGCGGCGAAAGCTCCGGCTTCGATATCGCGCATTATCCGAGGATCGGTAAGCAGCTGGTCTTTTCGAGGTCGGAGATCCGCCTGGTGGACGTCAAGAGCAGCCCGGAGCTGAGCTTCGACGACTGGCAGAGGCCCATGCCTGAGGAGGACGAGGGCCTCTGAGTGACGCGGGGAGGGCGGCGGCTTCGGGCGGGTGACTTCGGGAAGAACGGAGGCGCGTTGATGCTTTGCGCGGGCAGGTGTCGCGTCTCGCCAGCCCGTGCTGCGCGCCCCAGATGCCGGAGGCGCGAGGAAAAGCGCCCCCGCGCCTCGCGGTCCGGCGTGCAGGATCGCGGAGTGACGGATCTTCGCCGTCACCCCGTATCGCTCAGCTCACATCCTTGTAGCTGATTTCCTTGGCATCCGATCCCGGCCCCGCCTTGTCGCGGCGCACGAGGAGCCGGTTCAGCGCGTTCACATAGGCCTTGGCGGAAGCGACAACCGTGTCGGTATCCGCCGACTGGCCCGTCGCGATCATTCCGTCCTCTTCCAGACGCACGGACACCGTGGCCTGCGCATCGGTGCCTTCGGTCACGGCGTTCACCTGGTAGAGCTGCAGCCGCGCGGTGTTGGGGTGCAGTTCGCGCACCGCCTTGAAGGTCGCATCGACCGGCCCGTCGCCCTGGCAGGTGGCCGACACTTCGCGGCCGTCGATCTCCATCTCGAGCTCCGCCGTCGCGGGCCCACCCGTGCCGCATTGCACCGACAGGTTCACGATGACGAGCCGGTCCTGCTGGCCGTCCGCCGCCGTGGCGGTCACGAGCGCGAGGATGTCCTCGTCGTAGACCTCCTTCTTGCGGTCGGCGAGATCCTTGAAGCGCACGAAGACGTCCTTGAGCTGGTTGTCGCCAAGCTCCACGCCCAGTTGCCGCAGCTTGTCGCGCAAGGCCGCGCGGCCCGAATGCTTGCCCATGACGAGGTTGGTGGCCGCAAGGCCCACATCCTCGGGGCGCATGATCTCGAAGGTCTCGGCGTTCTTCAGCATGCCGTCCTGATGGATGCCGCTCTCATGCGCGAAGGCGTTCTTGCCGACGATGGCCTTGTTGTATTGCACCGGGAAGCCCGACACGGTCGCGACGCGGCGCGAGATATGCATGATCTTCTTCGTATCGATCCCGGTCTCATAAGGCATGATGTCGGAGCGGGTCTTGAGCGCCATCACCACCTCTTCGAGCGCGGTGTTGCCCGCTCGCTCGCCGAGCCCGTTGATGGTGCATTCGATCTGCCGCGCGCCGCCCTCGACCGCGGCCAGCGCGTTGGCCGTCGCCATGCCCAGATCGTTGTGACAATGGGTGGCGAAGATCACCTCGTCGGCGCCGGGCACGTCGGCGATGAGCCGCCGGATCAGATCGGCGCTTTCGCGCGGCGCGGTATAACCCACCGTGTCGGGGATGTTGATCGTGGTGGCGCCCGCCTTGATCGCGATCTCGACGACCCGGGCGAGGTAATCCCACTCGGTCCGCGTGGCGTCCATCGGCGACCATTGCACGTTGTCGCAGAGGTTGCGGGCATGGGTCACCGTCTCGTGGATGCGGTCGGCCATCTCGTCCTGCGTCAGGTTCGGGATGGCGCGGTGCAGCGGCGAGGTGCCGATGAAGGTGTGGATGCGGGGCCGCTCCGCATGGCGCACGGCGTCCCAGCAGCGGTCGATATCGGGCAGCTGCGCGCGCGCGAGGCCGCAGATCACCGCCTGCTTGGAGCGCTTGGCGATCTCGGAGACGGCGCGAAAATCGCCTTCGGAGGCGATGGGGAAGCCCGCCTCGATGATGTCGACGCCCATGTCGTCGAGCAGCTCCGCGATCTCGAGCTTCTCGGCATGGGTCATGGTCGCGCCGGGGGATTGCTCGCCGTCGCGGAGCGTGGTGTCGAAGATCCACACGCGGTCTTTATCGGTCGGGGTCATGGGATGTCTTTCGGATTGTGTCTGCTTGGGGCTTGGTCGGCGCGGGTCCCTATCTCCTCTGAGCGGTCGCGCCGGTCAAGGCACGCTCAGAGGCGGGTAAGCAGAAGGAGCAGGCCGAGCGACGCCGCCGCCCGGACGGGCGCGGTCGCGGAGAGGGTGTGGGTCGGCGTGCTCATGGGGCGAGGGTATAGGCGGGTTGGGGGCGAAAGGGAAGGGGGGATGTTGGGGGGCTTCTCTACCGCCTCGGCTATCGGGCCAGAGCCGACCTTCGTGCCAAGCTCGATAGATGGCCGGTCCCAGTCCGAAGCGGACACGCCCATCGTTGCGTCTCGCCGATTCTGGCTTTGTAACTTCTACTTTGGAGGCGAGTTATAGCGCTTTCTTAGTTCCTCGGTCCAAGTGTTCCATAGGTCGCATTTGGACAAAATTAGGAATCTTGCTACTTGCTGAACGTTATAGACCTCATAGGGCCCGAGACGGTTGGTCTCTGAAGAAAATGCGTGGGCAGTCATTTTGCTGCGTAAGAACTCGCAAAAATTGATCGCGTCCGGCACTGAAAGCTGACGATCTCGAACCTCAACTCCATCCGAATGCTCCGAAAGCTGGTTGAGCATTTCATATATCGGCACTTCGGATTGATTACCACGGGTCACCCAATCAATCATTCTTTCCTGATCAACACCAGAATTTTGTAAACGAGCCTTTAAAGGCTCCAGAACCTTCGGGTTCCATAAAAAAGTCTTTTTTCCAATAGATCGCGGCACCTCCCGACTTGCTTTCACGCCGAGATCAAGTTCTTCGGTGGCTGAATATGCAAGATTTATTGCCACAGACGTTCGCACATGCGAGGCGAAATCGCTGGTGTGTTTTTCAAACATCTGCCCATAACGAGGATGCATTGACCAAGGCGTTACACACTCGGTTTCGTAGCTCTTTGCCAACTTGTGAATGGCATATATAAGCTTCTTATCCTGCCAAGCTGCAGCAGCTATGGCGACAGCGACCGGTAGCGTCTGACGGTAGGTAAACCATTGAAAGAAGCCATCGCGTCGAAAAACGTTCTCAAACGTTATTTGCCTATCTGCTTCTTTGTCAGAAAGCTCGAACCCGCAAGTGGGCGGGTTCTCGTTAAAGGGAAAACCCTCAAGAACGATATTCTCTGCGCAGACGAGTTGAATGATGTTGTCAACTTCGGTTTGCTCTGCCTCCAACAGAAGTAACCTCCCAGGTTCTTGCCCTTTGTGGTGGACGCCAATATCCTTCAACGAACTGGCTTGGGATAATTCGGATAGACCTCTTTCTGAGAAGGCATATCGCATCGATGGGTCGGAAATATCTTTTGAGCGCCAATTCGCAGCAGCGCAAACAGAATGAATCAAATCGATTTCGTCAGGTCTAAAGACAAGAAAGCTACAAAAAACTGGCATAATCCGCTTTCGACAAGGTAGCATAACGGTAACCATTTGGAGCCAGTTGTGTAAAGCGCGTCTCTTGCCCTTTGGGCCGTTCGTCCAAAGCGCAGCGAAAGACCGCTTCCCGCTCATCACGCTTGCCAACTGCCTCAGTCTTGGCTTATGCGAAGGCCATGACGACCCAACACGACACCCGACGAGGCCACTAAGCCTCCGCCCGCCGCTCCGCGCCCCACGCGCAGCGGCCCGTGTATCCGTCCGTCATACCCTCACCACAACTTGACTTGGCCCGGTGCCCTTGGCACCTCTTGGCCTTCCGTTCTCAAGGAGACGACCATGATCCCGTCCGTCCTTCCGACCTATAATCGCGCGCCGCTCACCTTCGTGAAGGGCGAGGGCAGCTGGCTGATCGAGGCGGACGGGCGACGCTTTCTCGATCTCGGCGCGGGCATCGCGGTCAATGCGCTGGGCCATGCCCATCCCGCGCTCGTGGCCGCGCTGACCGAGCAGGCGCATACGCTCTGGCACGTCTCGAACCTCTACCGGATCCCCCAGCAGCAGGCGCTCGCCGATGCGCTGGTGGCGGCGACCTTCGCGGATACCGTCTTCTTCACCAATTCCGGCACGGAAAGCTGCGAACTCGCGGTGAAGATGGCGCGGAAATACTGGTTCGATAAGGGAGAGACCGAGAGGACCGAGATCGTGACCTTCTCGGGCTCGTTCCACGGGCGCTCCTCGGCGGGCATCGCCGCGGCGGGCTCGGAGAAGATGACAAAGGGGTTCGGGCCGCTCCTGCCGGGCTTCACTCACCTGGAATTCGGCGATCACGACGCGCTGCGCGACGCCGTCACCGACAAGATCGCCGCCGTGCTTGTGGAGCCGATCCAGGGCGAGGGCGGCATCCGGCCGGTGCCCGATCATTGCCTGAAGGGCCTGCGGGAGCTTTGCGACGCGACCGGGGCGCTTCTGATCTTCGACGAGGTGCAATGCGGTATGGGCCGCACGGGCAAGCTCTTCGCGCATGAATGGGCGGGCATCACGCCCGACATCATGATGATCGCCAAGGGCATCGGCGGGGGCTTTCCGCTGGGCGCGGTGCTGGCCACGGAAAAGGCCGCGTCGGGCATGGGCGCGGGCACCCATGGTTCGACCTATGGCGGCAACCCGCTGGCCTGCGCGGTGGGGCTCAAGGTGATGGAGATCGTCGCCGACCCGGCCTTCCTCGACGATGTGAACCGCCGCGCGGCGCTGCTGCGCCAGCGGCTCGAGGGGCTCGTTGCCGCGCATCCGGAGGTGTTCGAGAGCGTGCGCGGTGCGGGGCTGATGCTCGGGCTGAAATGCCGCGCGCCGAATGCCGATCTGGTGAAGGCCGGGATCGCCGAGGGCGTGCTGACCGTGCCCGCCGCTGACAACGTGGTGCGCCTGTTGCCGCCGCTCACGCTCTCCGAGGACGAGATCGGCGAGGCGGTCACGCGCCTCGACCGCGCCGCCGCGGCGCTCGAGACCGCGCCCGCCTGACCCTGATATCTTCCGGCCCGCCCGCGCGCCGCGCCCGGCCCCTTGTGAAAAGTCCAAGCCAATGAACCATTTCCTCGATATCCATAAGACCGACCCCACCGCCCTGCGGGGCATGATCGACGCCGCGCGGGCGATCAAGACGGCGCGAAACGGCGCGCCCAAGGCCACGCCCGATGCCGAGCAGCCGCTGGCCGGGCACATGGTGGCGTTGATCTTCGAAAAGCCCTCGACCCGGACGCGGGTGTCCTTCGACGTGGGCGTGCGCCAGATGGGCGGCGAGACCATGGTGCTGTCGGGCGGCGATCTGCAGCTCGGCCATGGCGAGACCATCGCGGACACCGCCCGCGTGCTGTCGCGCTTCGTCGACCTGATCATGATCCGGACCTTCGACGAGAGCGTGCTGACCGAGATGGCGGAGTTCGCCTCCGTGCCGGTGATCAACGGGCTCACCGACCGCACCCATCCCTGCCAGATCATGGCCGACGTGCTGACCTTCGAGGAGCATCGCGGGCCGATTGCGGGCAAGAAGGTGGTCTGGTCGGGCGACGGCAACAATGTCTGCGCGTCCTGGCTGCATGCCGCGGCGCAATTCGGCTTCGACTTCACCTTCACCGGGCCGGTGCAGCTCGATCCCGAGATGGAGTTCGTGGGGCTTGCGCGGAACAAGGGCGCGACCATCACCATCGAGCGCGACCCGGTTAAGGCCGTGGCGGGCGCGGATCTGGTGATCACCGACACCTGGGTGTCGATGCATGACGCGCAGTCGGCCCGTGAGCGGCGGCACAACATGCTGCGCCCCTACCAGGTCAACCGCGACCTGATGGCGGCAGCCAAGCCCGACGCGCTCTTCATGCATTGCCTGCCCGCGCATCGCGAGGAAGAGGTGACCTCCGAGGTCATGGACGGGCCGAACTCGGTGATCTGGGACGAGGCGGAGAACCGGCTGCACGCGCAGAAGGCCATCATGCGGTGGTGCCTCGGGGCGTGAGCGGGGGCAGGATTTTAGATAAAATCCTGGGCCCGTGGCGGCCGTGACGCGCCTGCCCATCGAAGACGCGATCGGCGATCTGGTCGCGGCGTTGCGCGCAGGCGGCCGCGCCGTGCTGCAGGCCCCGCCGGGGGCCGGCAAGACCACGCGGGTGCCGCTGGCAATGCTGGAGGCAGGGCTCACGGAGGGCACCATCCTGATGCTGGAGCCGCGCCGCCTGGCCGCGCGGGCCGCCGCCGAACGCATGGCCGAGACGCTGGGCGAGGCGGTGGGGGCCACGGTGGGTTACCGTATCCGCGGCGAGGCCAAGGTGGGCCGCGCGACGCGGATCGAGGTGGTCACCGAGGGCATCCTCACGCGGCGGCTGCAATCGGACCCGGAGCTGTCGGGCGTCGGCGCGGTGATCTTCGACGAGTTCCACGAACGCTCGCTCAACACCGATCTGGGGCTCGCGCTGTGCCTCGAAGTGGCGGGCGCGCTGCGCGACGACCTGATCCTGTTGCCGATGTCCGCGACGCTCGATGCGGCGCCGGTGGCGGCGCTGATGGGGGCGCCGGTCGTGACCTCCGAGGGGCGCAGCTTTCCGGTCGAGACGCGCTGGCGCGCGGCCCCTCTGCCCAAGGGGCAGCGGCGGGAGGACGCGGTGGTCGAGACGGTGCTGGAGGCCCTGGACGAGACCGAGGGCGGCATGCTGGTCTTCCTGCCGGGCGAGGGGGAGATCCGCCGGGTCGAGGCGCGGCTCAGGGACCGGGTGCCCGCGGGCTGCGTGATCCGGCCGCTCTTCGGCGCGATGGAATTCTCGGCGCAGCGCGCGGCCATCGCGCCCGACATCGCGGCGCGCAAGATAGTGCTCGCCACCGCCATCGCGGAAACCTCGCTGACCATCGAGGATGTGCGCGTCGTCGTGGATGCGGGCCTCGCGCGGCGCGCGCGCTTCGATCCGGGGTCAGGCATGTCGCGGCTGGTCACCGAGCCGGTGTCGAAGGCCGAAGCCGCGCAGCGGGCGGGCCGCGCGGGCCGGGTCGCGCCGGGGGTGGCCCACCGGCTCTGGACCAGGGGCGAGGAGGGGGCGCTGCCGGCCTTTCCGCCGGCGGAGATCGAGGTTGCGGATCTCGCGGGGCTCGCGCTGGAACTGGCGGTCTGGGGGGCGGGTCCCGAGGCGCTGCCCTTCCTGACGGCGCCCGGGGCCGGGCCCTATGCCGAGGCGCAGGCGCTGTTGCGCGCGCTGGGCGCGCTCGATGCGGACCATCGGGTGACCGCGCATGGCCGGCAGATGGCGGCGATGCCGCTGCATCCGCGGCTGGCGCATATGCTGGCGCGGGCGGGGGCCGGCTCGGCGCCCCTGGCGGCGCTTCTCGCCGAGCGCGATCCGTTGCGCGGCGCGCCGGTCGACCTGACGCTGAGGCTCGAGGCGCTGCGCGATGCGCAGGGCTTTGCTGCGCGCCGGGGGCTCGTGCCCCATCGCGGCACGCTCGAGCGGGTGCGCGCCGAGGCCCGGCGCCTGGCGCGCGGCGCGCCCGGGGATCGCGGCCTGAATGCCGCGCAGATGGCGGCGCTGGCCTATCCCGACCGGGTCGGGCTGCGCCGCAAGGGCGATGCGGCGCGCTACGTGCTGTCGGGCGGCAAGGGCGCCGTCATGGCCGATGACGACCCGCTCGCGGGGGCGCGGCTGATCGTGGTCACCGATCTCGACGGCAATCCGCGCGAGGCGCGGATCCGCCAGGCGATCCGGATCGAGGAGGCCGAGCTGCGCGCGATCTTCGCAGATGAGATCGGCTGGATCGAGACCTGCCATTGGTCCAAACGCGAGGGCCGCGTCGTCGCGCGGCGGCAGGAGCGGCTGGGGGCCATCGCGCTGGACGACCGGGTCTGGACCGACGCGCCCGCCGAGGCGGTGGCGCGGGCGATGCTGGAGGGCGTGCGGCATCTGGGATTGCGGCTGTCGGGCAAGGCCGCGCGGTTCGCCGCGCGGGTGGAGATCGCGCGGGCGGGCGGCGCGGATCTTCCGGCGATGGACAGCGAGGCGCTGCTCGAGAGCCTCGAGGATTGGCTGCTGCCGTTTCTCGGCGGCGTCACCGGCGCGGAGGACTGGAAGCGGTACGACCTGCTGCCCGCGCTCGAGGCGCGGCTCGATTACGGGCAGCGCCAGGCGCTCGACCGGGCGGTGCCGGGAGCCTTCACCACGCCGCTCGGGCGGCGCATCCCGATCGATTATTCCGGCGAGGCGCCGGAGATCGCGCTGCGGCTACAGGAGATGTTCGGCCAGGTCGAGCATCCGAAGGTCGGCGGGCAGCCGCTGCGCGTCACGCTCCTGTCGCCGGCGGGCCGGCCGGTGCAGACCACGATGGACCTGCCGGGCTTCTGGAACAGCTCCTATGCCGATGTGCGCAAGGACATGCGCGGGCGGTATCCCAAGCATCCCTGGCCCGAGGATCCGCGGCAGGCCGACCCGACGCTCCGGGCCAAGCGGCGGGAATGAGGGCGCGTCCCGCGCCCTGCGAGAGACGCTGTCTCTCGCGCTCTCTGGAGGTATTTCCGGTCCGGTCGTGACAGGGGCGGGGCGCGCCTGCCGGGCCCGGGCCGCGAGGCTGGACACCGGGCCGGGTGCGGGCCAGAACGGGGCGGGCCGGAACGAGGCCGGCCCAGGGGACAAGCGAGACGGGTATGGAGATCGATGCAATGCAGGCGGGCATCCTCAGGGGCGAGCGGCGCGCGCTGGCCCGGGCGATCACGCTGGTGGAAAGCGGGCGGGCGGATCACCGGGGCGACGCGATCGCGCTTCTGCAGGGGCTGAAGGATGCGGATCACGGACGCGAGGCGCTGCGGATCGGCCTTTCGGGCACGCCCGGGGTGGGCAAGTCCACCTTCATCGAGGCCTTCGGGATGATGCTGACGGGCCGGGGGCTCAAGGTGGCGGTGCTGGCGGTCGATCCCTCCTCGGCGCGGTCGGGGGGCTCGATCCTCGGCGACAAGACGCGGATGGAGCGGCTGGCGCGGGACCCGCGCGCCTTCATCCGGCCCTCGCCCAGCCAGTCGCATCTGGGCGGGGTCGCCCGGCGCACCCGCGAGGCGATCGAGCTTTGCGAGGCGGCGGATTTCGACGTCATCCTGATCGAGACGGTGGGCGTCGGGCAGTCCGAGACCGTGGTGGCCGAGCTGTCGGATCTCTTCGTGCTGCTGCTGGCGCCGGCGGGCGGGGACGAGCTGCAGGGCGTCAAGCGCGGCATCATGGAGATGGCCGACATCATCCTGATCAACAAGGCCGATGGCGATCTGAAGGCCACCGCGACGCGGACCTGCGCGGATTACGCGGGCGCGCTGCGGCTCTTGCGCAAGCGGCCGCAGGACCCCGAGGGGTTTCCCAAGGCGCTGACCGTCTCGGCGATCGAGGAAGCGGGGCTCGCCCAGGCCTGGGACGAGATGCAGGCGCTGGCCGAATGGCGGCGCGAGACCGGGCACTGGGCGGCGCGGCGCGCGCACCAGGCGCGCTACTGGTTCGAGGCGGAAGTGCGCGAGGCGCTGCTCTCGACGCTGAAGCGCGAGCCGGTCAAGGGCGCCATGGCGCGGCTTGCGGGTGCCGTGGAGGCCGGAGACCTGACCGCCGCGGCGGCCGCCGAGGAGCTTCTGACCACTTATCTGCAGCGCCCGCCGCAATCGGGCACGGGCGGGACTTGACGCCATGGGCGCGCTTGCCTAGAGAAGCGCGACGAGATTCCGGGCGCGGCCCCCAAGCGGCGCCCTTTCCCCATTTGGCGGCGGTCTCCGGAATATCCGGCCCATCGCCCTGACATTGACGAGGATGAACCCATGTCGCGCGTGTGCGAACTGACCGGTAAGGGCCCGATGGTTGGCAACAATGTCAGCCACGCCAACAACAAGACCAAGCGGCGTTACCTGCCGAACCTGAACAACGTGACGCTGCAGTCCGAAGCGCTGGGCCGCGGCATCAAGCTGCGCATCTGTTCCGCGGCGCTGCGCACGGTGGATCACCGTGGCGGGCTCGACAAGTTTCTCGAGAAGGCCAAGGACACCGACCTGTCGGCCTCGGCGCTGAAGATCAAGAAAGAGATCGCCAAGCTGCAGACGGCACAGGCCGCGGAGGCCTGATCCGGCCCTGCCGATCCGTCCTTCGGCGAATCGTTTGAACAGCCCCGCGCCTCAGGCCGGGGCTGTTTTCCATCGCGCGCCGGTCATTCGGGACGGATCGCGCGGCGATAGAGGTGCCAGCTCGCATGGCCGAGGATCGGCAGCACCACGAGGAGCCCCAGGAAGAAGGGCACGAGCGCCAGGAAGGTGAGCCCCGCGATCAGCAGCGCCCAGCCCAGCATGACGGCGGGATTGGCGCGCACGGCGCCCACGCTCAGCCGCATGGCGGTGACGAAATCCACCTCCCGGTCGAGCAGCAGCGGCAGGCTGATCGCCGTCAGCGCGAAGAGCAGGAAGGCGAAGGCCGCGCCGAAGCCCAGCTCCGCCAGGATCATGGTCAGGCCCTTGCCGTTGAGATAGGTCGCCAGGTCGTCCGGCGGCCCCGTCAGCGCCGAGGGGCCCATGATGAGCGCGAAGAGCATATGCGCGAAGAACGACCAGAACAGGAAATAGATCACGATCACAGCCCCGGCCCAGGGGATCTGCCGGGTCCGTTCGTTCCAGATCACGCCGAGCACACCGGGGAAGCTGAGGGGCTCGCCGCACTCCAGCCGGCGGCTGACCTCGTAGAGGCCGACCGCGAGGAAGGGCGCGATCAGCGGAAAGCCCAGCGACAGGGTCAGCGTCCAGGTGAAGAGCCCCGCGCCGAGTTGCGCGAGGACCAGCCCCGCAAGCACGTAGACACCCGCGAAGAACAGTCCGTAGACCGGCGCGCGGCGGAAATCGTGCCAGCCGCAGCGCAGGACCGCGCCCAGATCCGCGAAGGACAGGGCGGCGATGCCAAGCCGCGGCGCGGCGGTCGGATCGGATGTGCTGCTCACGGGGTCTCCTGTCGCGCTGTCGCCTGTCGAACCATGTCCGAGGCAGAATGCAGACGCCTTGCTCTGGATCAATCCCGGTCCGGCGGGCGCGTGCTTTCTTCGCGCCCGAAAAGGGGGGGTGAGCGTGCGTGTCGCCTTGCGCCCCGCAGTCAAAGAAGGCATCTGCACCGCATGAAAACAACCGTTCTAATCCCCGCCCTGTTGGCCGCGCTGATCGGCCTGTCGGCTTCTGGTGCCGCCGCCGAGATCGTCGTGCGCGACGCCTATATGCGCAGCACGGCCCCGGACGCCCCCACGGGCGCGGCCTTCATGGCGATCGAGAATACCGGCGATGCGCCGGTGCGTCTGGTCGCCGCCGAGAGCGACATCGCCGCCCGGATCGAGCTGCACGAGCATCGCGAGGACGAGAACGGCATGATGATGATGCGCGAGATCGAAGGCGGGATCGAGATCCCGCCCGGGGCCGTCCATAGCCTGCAGCGCGGCGGCGATCACGTGATGATCATGGGGCTCACTGTGCCGCTGGTGCAGGGCGAGACCCAGCCTCTGGCGTTGCGTTTCGAGGACGGGACCGTGCTCGACCTCGACGTGGTGGTCGACCGCGAGCGCGCGCCGGAGATGGCGCATTAGTCCGGAGCGGACCCGAGGAGGCCGTCGACCCAGGCCGGGACGGCCGCGCTGGCCGCGCCGGTCAGGGTGCGGTCGAAAAGGCCAGAAGCCGCGGTTTCCTCGAGATTGATCTCGAGGGTCTCAATCCCGGCCATCCGCGCCTCTTCGACGAAGCCCGCCGCCGGGTAGACATTGCCCGAGGTGCCGATGGCGACGAAGAGATCGGCCATGCCGAGATGCGCCGCGATGGCATCCATGTGATAGGGCATCTCGCCGAACCAGACGATATCGGGTCGCGCCGTGGGCCGGGCGCAGGCGGGGCAGGCCGCGCCCACGGCCATTTCGCGCGGAGCGTCCCAGCGATGCGCGCAGGCCGCACAGAGGGCACGGGAAAGCTCTCCGTGCATGTGGATGACCGTGGCGCCCGCCGCTTCTTGCAGCCCGTCCACGTTCTGCGTCACGATCACCACCTCGCCCGCATGGTCGCGCTGCAGCCGCGCGAGCGCGGCATGGGCGGCGTTGGGTCGGGCATCGGCGGCCTGCGCGCGGCGGGCATTGTAGAAGCCGTGCACGCGGGCGGGATCGCGGGCGAAGGCCTCGGGCGTGGCCACGTCCTCGATCCGGTGCCTGGTCCAGATCCCGTCCTTGTCGCGGAAGGTGCCGAGCCCGCTTTCGGCGGAGATCCCCGCCCCGGTCAGGATCACGATTTTCTCTGGGCGCATGCTTGTCTCCCCGGGCGGTCTGGCTACCCTCCACGGCACCTGTCGCCGGAGCCGCCATGACCACATCCATCCTTTTCGTCTGTCTCGGGAATATCTGCCGCTCGCCCTCGGCGGAAGGGGTCGTGCGCGCGAAGGCCGCCCGGCGGGGCCTCGATCTGCGGCTCGATTCCGCCGGAACGGGCGACTGGCATGTGGGCAAGCCGCCCTATCCGCCGATGATCGCGGCGGCCGGGGCGCGGGGCTACGACCTGACGGATCTGCGCGCGCGGCAGGTGAACCGGGCGGATTTCGACCGGTTCGATCTGATCGTCGCGATGGATGGCGAGAACCTGTCGGACCTGCGCGCGATGCGGCCCGAAAGTGGTGCCGAGGTGATGCTTTTCACCGATGCGCTGGAGGAGCCCGGCACCGACCACGTGCCCGATCCCTATTACACGCGCGATTTCGAGGGGGCGCTCGACCTCGTAGAGCGGGCGGCGGAGGCGCTGCTGGACCGGATCGCGGGGCGCGCCTAGAGCCGCACCATGATCGCGATTGTGACGGCCTCAATCCATTGGGCGCTGCCGGGATCGGGCAGGGCGGCGATGTCGCCCAGGGTCGCGGCGCGGTCCTCTGGCGGGACGGGGGCTGTTTGCCAGAGCCGTGCTTGGATTTCCAGGTCGGTCAGGAGGGCGGGGCCGGCCTCGGTGACGGCGGATTTGACCGCGGCGCGGCGGGCGTTGTAGGCGGCGTTGCCAATGCCGGTTGTGACCGCTGAGACGGGTAGAAGCATCGGGTTGCCGAGGTGGTTGGGTTCGCTGCTGCAGGCGGAGAGGGCGCACAGGGCGGCGGCGCTGAGATGCTTTGACATGAGAGCCTTCCGCGAGGGTGATTTGGGGAGGCTACCACACGGCCTTGCCGCATCCCATTGCGTGTGAGCGGGTTCTCCGAAGCGCGGACAAGGCAGTTTGCTGCTGTCGCGCTCCCGCACCTGCCCGCGGACAGGCGCGTCCGGCGTTTTCGTATGTGGCAGGCTTGGGCGGGATCAGCGGTGCGTGATGCGCCCTACTCCGACCGGGTGGGCACGCGCGTTTTCACTGAAAACACGCTGCCGCCCACGCGCACTGAAAATGGGTTCAAGAATCCATTTTCAGCGCGGAAATAAACGCTTCCTGCGGGATCTCCACCTTGCCGAACTGGCGCATCTTCTTCTTGCCGGCCTTCTGCTTTTCCAGAAGCTTCTTTTTCCGGGTCGCGTCGCCGCCATAGCACTTCGCGGTCACGTCCTTGCGCATGGCCGAGAGCGTCTCGCGGGCGATGACCTTGCCGCCGATGGCCGCCTGGATCGGGATCTTGAACATGTGGCGCGGGATCAGCTCTTTCAGCTTCTCGCACATGGCGCGGCCCCGCATCTCGGCGCGGTCGCGGTGGACCATCATCGCCAGCGCGTCGACCGGTTCGTCGTTCACCAGGATCGACATCTTCACGAGGTTGTCCTCGCGGTAGCCGATCATCTCGTAATCGAAGCTCGCGTAACCCTTTGTTACCGATTTCAGGCGATCGTAGAAATCGAAAACCACTTCATTGAGAGGGAGGTCGTACACCGTCATCGCCCGCCCGCCCACATAGGTGAGGTCAAGCTGGATGCCGCGCCGCTCCTGGCAGAGCTTCAGCACGTCGCCGAGATATTCGTCGGGCACCATCACCGTCGCCTTGATCCGCGGCTCCTCGATATGGCTGACATAGGTCATGTCGGGCATGTCGGCGGGGTTGTGCAGATCGACCCGCTCGCCGTCCTTGCGGAACAGGTGATAGATCACCGAGGGCGCGGTGGTGATGAGCTCGATATCGTATTCGCGTTCCAGCCGGTCGCGGATCACCTCGAGGTGCAGAAGCCCGAGGAAACCGCAGCGGAACCCGAAGCCGAGCGCGGCGGAGGTTTCCATCTCGTAGGTAAAGGAGGCATCGTTCAGCGCGAGCTTCTCGATGGCGTCGCGCATATCCTCGAAATCGTTCGCATCGACCGGGAAGAGCCCACAGAACACCACCGGGACGGATGGCTTGAAGCCCGGCAGCGGTGTCTCGCAGGGGCGTTTTTCGTGGGTGATCGTGTCGCCGACGCGGGTGTCGCGGACCTGCTTGATCGACGCGTTCAAATAGCCGATCTCGCCGGCCCCGAGGCTTTTCACATGGGTCATGGCGGGGCGGTAGACGCCCACGTCGTCGACGTCATAGGTGCCGCCCGTCTTCATCATGCGGATGCGGTCGCCCTTCTTGAGCGTGCCGTCGATGATCCGCACGATACAGATGACGCCGAGATACTGGTCGTATTTCGAATCGACCAGCATGGCCTTCAGCGGCTTGTCCGGATCGCCCTCGGGTGGGGGCGGCAGGCGGTTGACGATGGCCTCGAGCACGTCGGGGATGCCGACGCCGGTCTTGGCCGAGATGAGGCACGCCTCGGAGGCGTCGATGCCGATCACGTCCTCGATCTGCTCGCGCACCCGGTCGGGCTCGGCGGCGGGCAGGTCGACCTTGTTCAGGACGGGCACGATCTCGTGGTCGGCCTCGATCGCGGTGTAGACATTGGCCAGCGTCTGCGCCTCGACGCCCTGCGTCGCGTCCACCACCAGAAGCGAGCCCTCGACCGCCTGCATCGAGCGGGACACCTCGTAGCCGAAATCCACATGGCCCGGCGTGTCGATGAGGTTCAGCACGTAGGTGTGGCCGTCCTTGGCGGGATAGTCGATGCGGACGGTGTTGGCCTTGATGGTGATGCCGCGCTCGCGCTCGATATCCATCGCGTCGAGCATCTGCTCCTTCATGTCCCGTTCGGCCACCGTTCCGGTGAGCTGGATCAGCCGGTCGGCCAGGGTGGATTTCCCGTGGTCGATATGGGCGACGATGGAGAAATTGCGGATGCGGGACAGGGGTGTGCTCATGACCTCGCGATATGACGCGGAGGCGGTGTCTGGTCAAGGTGGGTTGATGGCGCGGGGCGGTCCGGTAGGGTGGTGTGCGGGATAAGTGGCAGGCGGTGCGATGGCGGTAGAGCGGTTGGAGGACCTCCGGGCTTGGCTTGAGACGCAGCCGCGTGCCGTGTCGGAGCTGATTGCGTGCCGCGCGGCGTTGCGGGTCTGGCCGCTTGTCTTCGGGGCGAAATTGACAGATCGCTTCGATGGACGAGCGCGCCGGACTCTTTCTTTCTTGACAGCAAGATGTATTCTGACTTCGGGGGTAGCGGCCATGTTGCCAACCCCCGAAGTCAGAGCCGCCGCCGCCGCCCCCGCCGCCGCCGCCGCCCCCGCCGCCGACGCCGCCCGCGCCGTCGCCTTCCGCGCCGTCGCCGCCCGCGCGGCTTCCGACGCCGCCAACTCTGCCCAAGCCCGCGCCGCCCGCGTCGCCGCCGACGCCGCCGACTTCGCCGCCGCCGACGCCGCCCGCGCCGCCGCCGCCGCCCGCGCCGCCGTACTTGCCGATACAAAGCTGTCCGAAGCAGACCTCTGGTCCAGCCGGCTCTGGCATGACAAGGCGCCTCCCGATTGGGCGGAGTTGGATGCGCTGGATGGACCGGATGCCGTCCTGGCCGACCCCGCCTTCGACGTCTGGCGCCGGTGGTACTTGGCGGCGCTGCAGGGAACCCCGCTTCCCATTGCGCTTCAGGAAAAGGTCGCACTGATCCCGAACAATGTGTGGGGCGCGGGCCCAGAGGTTGTTGCGGAACGTATCAACGAGATCGAGGAAGATTTACGCGAAGACACGCCGCGGGACTGGCCCGACCATGTGCCGAAACTGGAAACACGAAAGCTCGTGCAGCATATCCACACGCTTTTGGACAATCGGTTCCTCAGCGAGGGCGTGGCGCTCTCTGCTGCACATGGGTTGGAAAACGCCATCGCTCAGTTCTGCCGGAATGCCCCGGCGAACGAGCTGCCCGAGGAGATGCTACCGCTTCGGCGGGTGCCGGATATTCTTATCCGTCTTGCATCCCAGATTCAGATCGCCGCCCAACGCAGTGAAGCGTTACAAAGCAAGGACCAGCGGCTCCGCGACAAGGATATCGAAATCGCGAAATTGTCGGCGACGATTGTTGAACTGAATTCAACTATTGCGACGCTGGAAGGCAACCTCGCCAATGCGCAGGCCGAAGGGCTCGACCGTAATTTCCGCAAGGGTTTCGCGGAAAGCCTCGGCAAGCTGGGGCATCCCGCGACGCTTGGAGGGCTCGCGCTCAGTGTTGCCTATTTCTTCGGCGTCCCGGCCAGCGACGTGACCTTCCAGAACCTGCGGGACTACCTGCGTGGGGTCGAAGAGGCCGAGCCTTTGCCGGATCTGCCGGGTACGTTCGATGTCTGAGACACCCACCACCCGCCGTTTCACCATCGAGGGCCGCGTGCAGGGCGTGGGGTTCCGGGCCTGGACGCAGGGACGGGCGGAGGCCTTGGGGCTGCGCGGCTGGGTGCGCAATCTGCCCGATGGCCGCGTCGAGGCGGTGCTGGGCGGGGCCGAGGACGCAGTGGACGCGATGGCGCGCGCGCTCGGGCAGGGGCCCGTCGCCGCAGCCGTGACGGGCGTGACGGTCGCGCCTGCGGAGGAGGTGCTGCCCCGGGGCGTCGAGATCCGGCGCTGAGGCGCGGCGGTCCATGGGGCGGTGAACGCCGACGGGGATGGGGCGTCCAACGGATCGGTGAATGGACACCCGCCCCCCGATCGGGCATGATCTGCCCCAATCAAAAGGCCGGGAAAATCCGGCGGCAGAACGAGCAGAGACATGACCGGCAGCACAAAATCCCTCGGCTGTGCCCTCGTGGTCGGCCTGACCCTCGCCGGATGCGGCGGCGGTCCCTCCTCCTCGGCGAATGTCACGCGCTTCGCGACGGGGCCCATATATTCGGCCTGCATGGCCTCGGACCGCAAGGCGCGCAGCCGCGCGCTCTGCGGCTGCGTGCAGGCCTCGGCGGATGCGACCCTGTCGGGCGGCGACCAGCGGCGGGCCTCGCGCTTTTTCCGCGACCCGCAGGAAGCGCATGACGTGAAATATTCCAAGACCCCGCGCGACGACGCGTTCTGGGAGCGTTACGAGACCTTCGTGGACCGGTCCGAGCGGTATTGCCAGGGGCTTTGACTTGGCTCTGACTGGGCGCCGACCGGGCTCCGGCTGGGCCCTGACGGGGCTCAGGCCTCGGCGGTCAGGAAGGCGCGCAGGGTCGCCTCGAAGGCCTCGGGCTTTTCGGCGTGCAGCCAATGGCCGGCATCGGCGATCCGGGCGAAGCGCGCGCGCGGGAACAGGTCGCGGATCGGCCCGCGCATCTCGGGCGTGACATAGTCGCTCTTGCCGCCCGACAGGAACAGCGCCGGGCCCTCGAAGCGCCCTTCGGGCGCGGGCCAGCCGAGGATCTTCGGCATTTCCGCGCCGAGCACGTCGAGATTGAGCAGCCAGCGCTTTTCCTTGAGGTCGAGGGACTGGGTGAAGAAGCCCTGCAGCACCGGGTCGTCGACATGGGCGGCCAGCTGTGCCGCGGCGTCCGAGCGTTTCGATACCGCGTCGAGATCGACCGATTTCATCGCGTCGATATAGCCCGACTGGTGATCGTGATCGTAGGCCACCGGCGCCATGTCCGCGGAGACGAGCCGCCGGACCATGTCGGGGCGGGTGAGCGACAGCATCATCGCGGCCTTGCCGCCCATCGAATGCCCGACCACGTCGGCGGGCCGGTCCAGCTCCTCGATCACATGGGCGAGGTCGGCGGCCATGTCCTCGTAGCCGTGGCTGTCGGCCCAGAGCGAGGCGCCGTGATTGCGCTGGTCGACCGCCACCACGTGCCGGATATCCGAGAGCGCGCGGGCGATGCGGGTCCAGTTCTTCGCCTGGCCGTAGAGGCCATGAACGATGACGAGCGGGGGCAGGTCGGAATCGCCGTGACGGATCGTGTTCAGCATGCGCTCAGGAATAACGCCGGCGGGCGCGGCTCGCCAGCGGCTTTTCCCCCGACCGCGCGCCAGCGGCTTTTCCCGCGACCGCACGCCAGCGGCTTTTCCTCGGCTGCGGGGCAGGCTAGATCGTCGCGCATGGCCATGGATCCGACCCTCATTCGCGATATCGGGCGCATCGAGGTGCTGCTCGCCGAGAAGTTCGGCGCCGCCTCGGGGCGTCTCGACCGCCGTGCGAGGAAGGCGGGGCGGAATCTGCCGCGCTGGGTGCGCCGCGATCTCGACCGGCTGGCGGCGGTGCAGACCATGGCGGGTCACCCGAAGCTCGGCCGGATGGTCGATACGCGCAAGAGCCTGAAGGCCGCCGCGCGGACGCGCGACTGGCTCGACGCGGTCGACGTCGCCGACCGGCGCCGCGGCCGGCTTCTGGGGATGCTGGGCGCGCTGTCCTTCAACCTGATCCTGGCCTTCGTGCTGCTGATCGTGGTGCTGCGCTGGCGCGGTCTGGTCTGAGGCGGCGGCCCGGACGCTCAGCCTCGCGGCCCGTTGTAATCCGCATCCGAGACCGGCTCCGCCCAATCGGCGGTCTTGCCGTCCTGCGCCTCGCCCAGGGCGAGGTGGGTCATCGCCACATCCGGTGCCGCGCCGTGCCAGTGCCGTTCGCCTTCGTGGAAATAGGCGGTGTCGCCCGGGCGCAGTTCCCGGACCGGGCCGCCTTCGGATTGCGCGAGGCACAGGCCCTCGGTCACGAAGATCGTCTGGCCGTAGGGATGGGTGTGCCAATTGGTGCGCGCGCCGGGCTCGAAGGTGACGACGAAGCCGCGATGGCGCGCCGGGGCGTCCGGGGCCGCGATGATGTCCATTCGGACATGCCCGGTGAAATACTCGGCGGGGGCGATCTTCGTGGGGCGGGTTCCGGCGCGGGTGATGTCCATGATCTGTCCTTGCGTGATGCGGGGATCAGGATGGCAGATTGCGCGCCGGGGTAAAGAGGCCCGGCCGGCGGGGCGGGCGGGCGGTGCGGGATCGCGTATTTGGAAAGAGGCAAGACAGGGTGCGGTTTGCGCGCCGGGCCGGGTGGCGCGCAGGGGAGCAGGCGGGCCGCGCGTGACTTGCGGGCGACTGTCCACGAGAAAAAAGGCGGCCCCCGCAGAGGCCGCCCCGTTTCGTCGTCGGAATACCCGTCCGGATCAGAGGTCGGGATAGATCGGGAAGCGCGCGCAGAGCGCCTCGACCTCGGCTTTCACCTTGGCTTCGACCGCGGCATTGCCGTCCTCGCCATGGGCGGCGAGCCCGTCCACCACCTCGATGATCCAGTCGGCGATCTGGCGGAACTCGTCCTCGTCGAAGCCGCGCGTGGTGCCCGCGGGGCTGCCGAGGCGGATGCCCGAGGTGACCATCGGCTTTTCGGGATCGAAGGGCACGCCGTTCTTGTTGCAGGTGATGTGGGCGCGGCCGAGCGCCTTTTCGGTCGCGTTGCCCTTCACGCCCTTGGGGCGCAGGTCCACCAGCACGACATGGGTGTCGGTGCCGTGAGTGACAGTGTCGAGCCCGCCCTTGATAAGCTGGTCCGACAGCGCCTGGGCGTTCTTGATGACCTGCTCCTGGTAGGTCTTGAAGCCGGGCTCCAGCGCCTCGCCGAAGGCCACGGCCTTGGCGGCGATCACGTGCATCAGCGGCCCGCCCTGGATGCCGGGGAAGATCGCGGAGTTGAACTTCTTCGCCAGCGCCTCGTCATCGGTGAGGATCATGCCGCCGCGGGGGCCGCGCAGGGTCTTGTGCGTGGTGGTCGTGGCCACGTGCGCATGCGGGAAGGGCGAGGGGTAAAGGCCGGTGGCCACGAGGCCCGCGAAATGCGCCATGTCGACGAGGAGGTAAGCACCGACCGTATCGGCGATCTCGCGCATCCTGGCGAAGTCGATCTGGCGCGGGATGGCCGAGCCGCCGGCGATGATCATCTTCGGCTTGTGCTCGGCGGTGAGCGCCGCGATCTCGTCGTAATCGATGAGGTTGTCCTGCTTGCGCACGCCGTATTGCACCGCGTTGAACCACTTGCCCGACTGGTTGGGCTTGGCGCCATGCGTGAGGTGCCCGCCCGCATCGAGGCTCATGCCGAGGATCGTGTCGCCGGGCTGCAGAAGCGCGGTGAACACGCCCTGGTTGGCCTGCGAGCCCGAATTGGGCTGCACGTTGGCGAAGCCGCAGCCGAAGAGCTTGCAGGCGCGTTCGATGGCGAGGTTCTCGGCCACGTCGACCCAGTCGCAGCCGCCGTAATAGCGCCGGCCCGGATAGCCTTCGGCGTATTTGTTGGTCATCACCGAGCCCTGCGCCTCCATCACCGCGCGGGAGACGATGTTTTCCGAGGCGATGAGTTCGATCTCGTCGCGCTGTCGGCCGAGTTCGCCTTTCATGGCGGCGGCGATCTCGGGATCGCGGGAGGTGAGGCTCTCGGTGAAGAAACCGTTGTCACGATGGGGCGCGTTCATGGGACATGTCCTTTCGCAGCGGGGCCGCGCGGAAAGCGGCGACCTGAAATCACCGCCCATCTACAGGCAAATGCGCCCGGCTCAAAGCCCGGATGCGGCAGTTTGAGACAATATGACGTCGCCCGCTGGCGCTCGGGCGGTGCATGTGCTTGGCTCGCGTTAAGAAACGGCAGGACAGGACGGGGTCGCATGGGGCTCAGGATCGCTTTCGCGGCATCGAACGCGCCCATCGCGCAATCGGCCAAGGCGGCGCTGTCGCGGCGCTACGGCGATCATGCGGAGGCGCAGGCCGACGTGATCGTGGCGCTGGGCGGCGACGGTTTCATGCTGCAGACGCTGCACCGCACACAGGGGCTGCCGGCGCCGGTCTACGGCATGAACCGCGGCACCGTGGGCTTCCTGATGAACGAATATTCCGAACACGGGCTCGCCGAACGGCTGGAGGCCGCCGAGGAGGCGACGATCAATCCGCTGGCGATGACGGCCACGCGCGTCGACGGCACCGTGCACGAGGCGCTGGCGATCAACGAGGTGTCGCTGTTGCGGCAGGGGCCGCAGGCGGCGCGGCTGCGGATCTCGGTCGACGGGCGGCTGCGCATGGCCGAGCTTGTCTGCGACGGCGCGCTGGTGGCCACACCCGCGGGCTCGACCGCCTACAATTATTCCGCCCATGGCCCGATCCTGCCCATCGGCTCGGACGTGCTTGCGCTGACGGCGATGGCGGCCTTCCGGCCGCGGCGCTGGCGCGGCGCGCTTCTGCCCAAGACCGCGCATGTGTGTTTCGAGGTGCTCGACGCGGACAAGCGCCCGGTGATGGCCGAGGCCGACAGCCGCGCGGTCCGCGACGTGGTGCAGGTCGATATCCGCTCCGCCCCGGAGATCGCCCACCGGGTGCTGTTCGACCCGGGCCACGGCCTCGAAGAACGGCTGATCCGCGAACAATTCGTCTGAGACGGAAGGCCGGGGCCTGATCCGACGGGGCAAGCTGCGGGGCGCAGCTTGCGCATGGCGGGCCCGCTGATCCGTGCCGGACCCGCGCGCGGGCAAGAGGGCTGTCTGCCCTCTCTTGCGGGCGCGGCCCGGCAATTCACACCCAAGGCGACCTATCCCAAAGGTGACGCGGGCGCGTGGCGCGCGCCCCGGCGGGCATCGGCGCATCGGCGCGGGGTCGGGAAATCCCGCCTATGGCAAATGCCGTGCCTGGTGTATCCTGACGCCGCTTTTGAGTGAGCGGCCAGGGTTTTTCAGGCCGCGTTATTTTGAACGATCCATTTGACCACAGGAGGCTTTGCCATGGCGCACGGCTCAACGCATTTCGATATTCTCGCCCCGAAATCAAAGTTCTATCACGGCCCGTTCGGGCGCATCTGCGGCGACCTGCCGGCGTGGGAGAGCCCGTTCTCGGACCAGGAGCTGTTCGCGATCGCCAACGAGAAGATGGTGGAACGCCCGGGCCGCACCCCCGGCGACCTCGCCGGCGATCCCGGCGCCATCTCCGACATGGAGGCGGAGTTCAACTCGGATATCCCGGCGGGCTACACCTATTTCGGGCAATTCGTCGATCACGACATCACCTTCGATCCCGCCTCGTCGCTGATGCGGGCGAACGATCCCAACGGGCTGTTGAATTTCCGCACGCCGCGGCTCGACCTCGACAATCTCTACGGGGCGGGGCCGGACGATCAGCCCTATCTCTACGATCCCGCGGACGGCGCGAAGATGGCCATCGGCGAGGTCACGGGCGCGCCCGGTCTGCCGGACCTGCCGCGCTTCCAGGGCCGGGCGCTGATCGGCGACATGCGCAACGACGAGAACGCCATGGTGAGCCAGCTGCAGCTGGCCTTCCTCCTAGCGCATAACACGCTGGTGGACCGCGCGCGCGCCGCCGATCCCGGCGCCGACCGCAAGGTCATCTTCGAGCGCGCCCGGCGGACGCTGCGCTGGCTCTACCAGCACATCGTCTGGTTCGACTTCCTGCCGCGCGTGCTGCTCGGCGATATCGTGAAATGCGCGCTGACCTGCGAGACCGTCTGCGGCGGGCGGCATGTCTGGCAGTGCGGGCTCGACGATCTCTATTCGTGGAAGAACCAGCCCTTCATGCCGGTGGAATTCTCGGTCGCGGCCTACCGCTTCGGCCATTCCATGGTGCGCAACGCCTACCAGACCAACAATCCCGCCCGCGGCTTCGGCGAGCACGCGGCGATCTTCGACAATTCCGGCGCGGCCAATCCCGACGATCTGCGCGGCTTCCGGCCGGTCACGCCGGAAAACTCGATCCAGTGGGACTGGTTCCTGCCGATGCAGAGTTCGGGCGGGCCCTTCCCGCAGATGGCGCGCAAGATCGACACCAAGCTCGCCAACGCGCTGGCCTTCCTGCATGAAGGACCGGCGGGCGACGCGATGAACGTGCTGGCCTTCCGCAACCTCAAGCGCGGCATCGCCTTCGGGCTGCCCTCGGGCACGGATGTGGCCCAGAAGTTCTGCGTGAAGCCTGTGGAGCTGACCGCGGACGAGCCCGATTCGCTTTGGTACTACATCCTGCGCGAGGCCGAGATCGCCGGCGGCAACGGGCTCGGGCGCACCGGCTCGATCATCGTGGCGGCGGTCTTCGCGGGGCTTCTGAAGGGCGATCCCTGCTCGTGGTTCACGCTTGATCCCTGCTGGACGCCGAAGGACGATCCGCTTCTGCGCGACGGCGAGGACAACGTGGACGATCCCGCCTGGACGCTGGCCTCGATCATCCGGCTCGCGGGGCTGAAGCCCGACGGCATCGGCTTCGAGGCGCAGGGCGCGGGTCCGTAAGGCAAAGGCGCGCCCCGGGCAGCGTCACGCGCAACGGGGCGCCCTCACGATCGGACCGGAAATACCTCCGGAGAGCGCGAGAGGCTGGCCTCTCGCCGCGCCCCGCGGGCCTCGATGGCCCGCGGGGCGCGCATCTGTTCAGCCCTTGGGATAGCCCAGCGTCTTCAGCGCATCGCGCATCTCGTCCACGATGGCCGGGTCGTCGATCGTCGCGGGCATGCGGAATGCCTCGCCATCGGCGATATTGGCCATGGTGCGGCGCAGGATCTTGCCCGAGCGGGTCTTGGGCAGGCGGTCGACCACCTTGCAGAGCTTGAAGGCCGCCACCGGGCCGATCTGGTCGCGCACGCGCTTGACGCATTCGGCCTCGATCTCGGCCTCGGGGCGGTTCACGCCCTTGGTGAGGCAGACGAAGCCCATGGGCAACTGGCCCTTGAAATCGTCCGCCACGCCGATCACCGCGCATTCGGCGACATCGGGATGGCCCGCCAGCACCTCTTCCATGGCGCCGGTCGAGAGGCGATGGCCCGCCACGTTGATGACGTCATCGGTGCGCGCCATGATGTAGAGATAGCCGTCCTCGTCCACCCGGCCCGCATCGCCGGTCTCGTAATAGCCCGGGAAATGCGACAGGTAGCTCTTGCGGAAGCGCTCCGGCGCGTTCCAGAGCGTCGGCAGCGTGCCCGGTGGCAGCGGCAGGCGGATGGCGATGGCGCCAAGCTCGCCGGGGGCGACGGGATGGCCGCCCTCGTCCAGCACCTGCACGTCGTAGCCTGGCATCGGCACCGAGGGGCTGCCGATCTTCACCGGCATCTCCTCGATCCCGGCGGGCATTCCGGCGATGGTCCAGCCGGTCTCGGTCTGCCACCAATGGTCGTAGATCGGCTTGCCGGTCACTTTCTGCGCCCATTCGATCGTGTCGGGATCGGCGCGTTCGCCCGCGAGGTAGATCGCGCGCAGCCCCGAGATGTCGTGGCCCGCCATCATCTCGGCCTTCGGGTCCTCGCGTTTCACCGCGCGGAAGGCGGTGGGGGCGGTGAAGAAGCTTTTCACGTCATGCTCCGCGATCACCCGCCAGAAGGTCGAGGCGTCGGGCGTGCCCACGGGCTTGCCCTCGAAGAGCACGGTGGTGTTCCCGGCGATGAGCGGGGCGTAGACGATGTAGGAATGGCCCACGACCCAACCCACGTCCGAGGCGGCCCAGAAGACCTCTCCGGGGTCGACGTTGTAGATGTTCTTCATCGTCCATTGCAGTGCCACGAGATGCCCGCCGGTCGGGCGCACCACGCCCTTGGGCGCGCCGGTCGTGCCGGAGGTGTAGAGGATGTAGACCGGGTGATCGCCGCGGACGGGCACGCAGGGCGCGGCCTCGGCGCCCTCGACGAAGGCGGTCCAGTCGTGATCGCGGCCCTCGGTCAGCTCGGCCGCGAGTTCCGGGCGCTGGAACACGACGGTGAAGTCGGGCTTGTGGGTGGCGAGGTCGATGGCGCCGTCGAGCAGCGGCTTGTAGGCCACGGTCCGGCCCGGCTCGATCCCGCAGGAGGCGGCGATCACCGCCTTGGGCTTCGCGTCGTCGATCCGCACGGCAAGCTCGTTCGAGGCGAAGCCGCCGAAGACCACCGAATGGATCGCGCCGAGGCGCGCGCAGGCCAGCATCGCCACCGCGGTTTCCGGGATCATCGGCATGTAGATGATGACGCGGTCGCCCTTCTCGATGCCGCGGGCGGCGAGCGCACCGGCGAAATGCGCCACCTGGTCCTGCAATTCGGCATAGGTGATACGGCGCTTGGTGCCGGTGACCGGGCTGTCGTAGATGATCGCGGCCTGCGCGCCGCGGCCCGCCTCCACGTGACGGTCGACGGCGTTGTAGCAGGTGTTCACCTGCGCGTCGGCGAACCATTCGTAGATGTGATCGCCCCGGTCGAAGAGGGCCTGCTTCGGCGCCTCGACCCAGTCGATCGCGCGGGCCTGCTCCAGCCAGAAGCCTTCGGGGTCATTCTTCCAGGCCTGGTAAACCTCTGCATACGACATGCCATTCCTCCTCACCTCTGTCCTTGCGATCCGTGTTAGGGCCGCGCGGGCCCGTCTGGCAAGCGCGGAGCGGGCATGGCCCGCCGAAGACGGGCGAGAATTTGCAGAAACCCGATGTTAGCGCCTGCAAAGTTTTGCAAAGTCATACGCAATGCAGCGTTATCGTGTAAATATCCGCAGGATTTGCAAATCATGCCTTTGCAGGCCGGGGAATCATGCGGGCGCGAAGCGGTAGCCGAACCGGTCGATATCCTGCGCGCAGAGCGTGGCGACCCGCGCCTGCGTGGCCGCGTCGTAATAGGATCGCCAATCCGCCTCCCGCTCCGAACGGTTGGCATGCGGCAGATCGAGCGTGAAGCCCAGCAGCGCCTCGAAGCGCGCAAGATCGGCGCCGAGATGTTCGAGCCTGAGAAACAGCGGGCGCGCCTCGGCGCCGTTCGACCAGCTCACGTAGGAGCCGTAGGGCGCGCGGGCGATCGCGGCGGCATTCGCCGGATCGGCGAGGAAGCCCGCGAAATCGCAGCGTCGGGCCAGCGCGATGGCGGGGTGGTCGAAATCCTGCGCGCGGGCCCAGTGGTAATAGCTGACCATCCGGTCCCAGGGATTGCGCACCAGCGTGACCACCTGCAGGCGCGCCAGCGTCGCCTCGGGCAGCGCGCCCTCGATATCGGCGAGGGTGGAATGCTTCCAAAGCCGTCCGCGCGCGTTGAGCGCCTTCAGCCGCCCGCGCCGGGCCTGCGCTTTCGGGGTGTCGCCGATCAGGATGTCGTCGCGATGCGCCCGCGCCTCCAGCGCCAGCGCCAGCGAGGTGCCGCCGGTCTTGGGAATATGCACGAAGATGTAGCCGCGCCCGGGCGAGATGATCATGTGCGCGAGAATAGGCACGCCGCAGGGCTGCGCAATAGCGTCGGGCGCGGTGCCGATGGCCGTTTGATTGACATCAAGGCCAGCTTGAGCGCGCGGACATACCCTTTCGCAACGCATCACCTGCCTTGCCCGGATGGCGCCGTGCGGAGCCGCCTCCCAATTCGCAAAGGATTTGTCTCATGTCTCGCATCGTCTCTCGTCTGCGCCGTTACGTGCCGCGTCGCATCCTCGCCCTGTGCCTCTGTGCTGTGAGCCTTGCCCTCGCGCCGGTCGCGGCGGCGGCGGAAACCAAGGTCGGCAGCAACGTGGATAATCGCGTTATCTTGGGCATCGCCGCGAAAGCCGACGCGCTGCAGCCCTTCCTGCCCGAGGGCTGGACGCCCATGGCCTTCCCGGGCGGTCCGTTTTCCGGAGCGAACGTGTTGTTCGTCGCCATCGACCGGTTGGTACAGCTGGATGGCGAGGGCGCGCCTTTCGGTCCTGCAAATACGCGGCACATCGCCGTGGCCGGGCTTGGTCAGGCGGGCGGCGAAGGGGCGCCGCGGCTGCATGTCTACCGGGTCTATTCCTCCGATCCCTCGCCGAACCCGTATGGCAACTCGCTCGGCGCCGACATCACGCGGGTCTACACCGAGGAAGGTCCCGCGAATGAGGGCCGCAGCCGCAGCGAACGCTGGCGGGTGAGCCCCGAGGGCGGCGGCACGCTTGCGATCGATCTCAGCTTCACCACCGGCATGCGCGGCAAGTCGGCGGGCGAGTCGCAGACCTATTCGAACACCGATCCCGATTTTTTCCGCATCTACCGGTATGACCAGGTCACACAAGTCCTGATGAGCGAAGGGCTCGGTATACCGCTGTCCGGCAGCCTCTCGGTGACAAGCGACGTTCCGGAGCTGTCCGACATCTTCGACGGCAGCGAGGCTGTGGTCGGAGTGATCGACGTGCCGGTCTATGTCCGCGACGTTTTCCTGCCCTGACACATCCGGCGCGGCGCGGGGATTGTTTTGCCGGGCCGCACGCGGTCTATACTCTTCGAGACATAAGAAGAGGATAGCATCATGGGATGGTTGCCGGATGAGACGGGTCTCGACAAATGCGCGGCCAATTACACGCCGCTGACGCCGCTGTCCTTCCTGCGCCGCGCGGCGGATGTCTTCGCCGATCACCCGGCGGTGGTCTACAAGACCCATCGCAAGAGCTATGCCGAATATGCCGAACGGGTCAGCCGGCTCGCCTCGGCGCTGGCGGGCCGCGGCATCGTGCCGGGCGACGTGGTCGCCACGCTGCTGCCCAACATCCCCGCCCATGCGGAGGCGCATTTCGGCGTGCCCGCGACGGGCGCGATCCTGAACGCGATCAACACCCGGCTCGACGTCGACACGGTGGCCTACATCTTCGGCCATGGCGGGGCCAAGCTGGCGCTGGTCGACAGCGACTTCATCCCGCTTGCCGAGGCCGCCAAGGCCACGATGGCGGGCGACGGCCCCGAGATCGTGGAGGTGGTCGACACGGTCGCCGGGCGCAGCGCCTCGGGCCGCTACACCACCTACGAGGATTTCCTCGAGGGCGGCGATCCGGCCTTCGCCTGGATCATGCCCGAAGACGAGTGGGAAAGCATCGCGCTGAACTACACCTCCGGCACGACCGGGCGGCCCAAGGGCGTCGTCTACCATCACCGCGGCGCCTATCTGAACGCGATGGGGCAGGTGCTGTCCTGGCGCATGGTGCTCTACCCCATCTACCTGACCATCGTGCCGCTGTTTCACTGCAATGGCTGGTGCCACACCTGGATGATGCCGGCGGTGGGCGGCACCGTGGCCTGCTGCCGCGACATCGCCGCGGGTCCCATCTTCGAGACCATCGCGGAGGAGGGCGTGACCCATTTCGGCGGCGCGCCCATCGTGCTGAACACGCTCATCAACGCGCCCGCCGCCGAGAAGCGCACGTTCCCCCAGATCGTCGAGGTCTTCACCGCAGGCGCCCCGCCGGCACCCTCGACGCTGGCGAAGATCGAACCGATGGGCTTCAACGTCACCCATGTCTACGGGCTCACCGAAACCTACGGGCCTGGCACGGAATGCACATGGCAGGCCAAATGGGACTCGGCGCAAGGCGACAAGCGCGCCTCGATCAAGGCGCGGCAGGGCGTGGCGATGCCGTTTCTGGAGGATGTCACGGTGACCGACGAGGCGATGCGGCCGATCCCCCGGGACGGCGAGACCAAGGGCGAGATCATGTTCCAGGGCAACGGCGTGATGAAGGGCTATTACAAGGACCCTGAGAAGACCGCCGAAAGCTTCGCCGGTGGCTATTACCATTCGGGCGACATCGCGATCCGCGAAGCGGACGGCTATATCCGCATCGCCGACCGCGCCAAGGACATCATCATCTCGGGCGGCGAGAACATCTCGTCGGTGGAGGTGGAAAGCGTTCTGATGGGCCATGACGCAGTGTCGCTTTGCGCCGTGGTGGCCAAGCCCGACGAGAAATGGGGCGAGGTGCCCTGCGCCTTCGTGGAGCTGAAGGACGGCGCCGAGGCCAGCGCCGAGGAGCTGATCGCCTTCGCGCGGCAGACGCTTGCGGGCTTCAAGACGCCGAAGGCGGTGGTCTTCACCGAATTGCCCAAGACCTCCACCGGCAAGATCCAGAAATTCGAGCTGCGCGAACGGGCCAAGAGCTTGTGATCGCGAGGCTCTGGCCGGGTGGCGGGCACGGGCTATCTCCCGGTGATCCCCGGCGGCGATGCCCGCCGGACCCCACCCAAGGAGACGGATCATGAGTGCCGAGACCACGTCCCCGCGCGAGCCGCGTGAGCCCACGAACGAGCGCGACGAGAAGATCGCCGATCTTCGCGGTCGCACGACCACGACGCGCGACCTGTCCGAACATCGCCGTCACGCCTGGCTCTACGAGGATTTGCTGAACTGACGCACTGGGCGACATTGCGAAGCGCGCGCAGCGCGTGATAGCGTTCCGTGACCGTTTGAGGCAGAGCAGCCCGGGCTTCGCATGACAGCGCTTTCGCAATATCAACGCCTTGAGGCGTCGGGCCTTTGGCGCGCCGACGCCCAGGCGCAGCGCCGAGAGGTCGTCGTGTCGCTGGGCGATGCGAGCCTGACCATCACCGACCTGAAGGACCAGCCGGTGGCGCATTGGTCGCTGGCCGCCGTGCGCCGCGCGACGCCCAAAGGCGACATGCCCACCATCTACCATCCCGACGGAGATCCCGGCGAGACGCTGGAGCTTGACGCCTCGGGCGCCGAGATGATCGCCGCCATCGACAAGGTCCTGCGCGCGATCGAGCGCAGCCGCCCGAGCCCGGGCAAACTGCGGCTCTGGATCGGCGGCGGCATCGCGGCCTGCGTGGTGACGGCGGCCATCGTCTGGCTGCCGGGCGCGCTTCTGGATTATTCCTCGGACGTGGTTCCGCCGGTCAAACGCGACGAGATCGGCACCGCCCTGCTGGACCGGATCCAGCGGGTCGCGGGCCAGCCCTGCGCCGCGCCCGAGGCCGAGGAGGCGCTGCGCGCCTTGGGGCGCCGGGTGCTGGGCGACGGGCGGGGCGGCGATCTGGTGGTGCTGCGCGGGGGCATCGCCCAGACCGCGCATCTGCCCGGCGGCCTGATCCTGGTGAACCACACGCTGGTCGAGGACCCCGACGACCCGGACGTGACCGCGGGCTTCGTGCTGGCCGAGGCGGTGCGCGCGGAGCGCTCCGATCCGCTGGTGGACCTGCTGGAGACGGCGGGCCTGTTCGCGACGCTGAAGCTGCTGACCACCGGGGAGCTTCCGCCTGCCGCGCTCGATGCCTATGCGGAGGATTTGCTGTCGAACGCGCGTCCGCCGGTCGATCCGGCCCGGCTGCTGCCCGCCTTCGCGGCGGCGGAGCTGCGGTCCTCGCCCTATGCCTATGCGCTCGACATGACGGGCGAGACGACGCTGGCGCTGATCGAGGCCGATCCGCGCGGCGCCGATGGCAGCCGTCTCGTGCTGACCGATGCGGAATGGGTGCGCCTGCAGGGCATCTGCACGCGCTGAGGCGCGATGCGGGACCGGCGCCGGGGCGATCCGACCCGGTGCGGCCTAGTCGGCGATCTTCATCACCACGATGGCGGGCTTGATGCTGTGGCGCTTCGCATTGGCCACGAGGCGGCGCGGCACGGTGTTGGTCCAGATGTCCTGCGTCGCGTTGAAGCCGCTCATGGTCTGGAAGGCGCGCAGCGGGTTCAGCCGGTCATCCGACCAGGCCCGCTCATAGCCGCGCGGGACCACGGTTTCCTGTTCCACCGACAGGGTCGCGTAGACCTGATCCGGCACCATGTAATGCTCGCCCCGCTCGGGCGCGAAGCGCAGGTTGCTGTCGTCGTAGCCGCGCCGGATATAGACGTTCTTGCCCTCGACCGGCTTCTCGCCGCGGCGGATCACGGTGACGTGGTTCGATTGCTGCGGGCCGCAGCGCACGGTCAGGCCCTGGTTGTTGCCGATATATTGCCGCGAGATCGCCGAGGCGCCGGGGCAGCCGCCCTGCTGGGGGGCCGTGGCGGCCGGGGCAGGCGCGGGCGCGGCCTGGCGCACGACGCGCTGCGGGGCAGGGGCCGGCGCGGGGGCAGGCTGCGGCGGGGGGGCCGTGCGCACCACACGCGGGGCGGGCTTGACCACCTGCGGCTGTGGCGCGGGGGCCGTCCGGGCCGCCTGCTGCGGGGCCGGGGCGGGTTGCGGCGGTGGTGCGCTGCGCACGGGCGCGGCTTGCGCGGGTTCGAGGGTGATGCGCTCGGCGCTGTCGGGGATGGTCGCGGCGGTGCGGGTATTGCTGGCGCCGAAGGTGGGCGTCTGGCCGCAGATGTGATCGCGCGCGCGGTTCACCCGCGGTATCCAGCTCGTCGCGCCGTCGATGCCCGCGCGGATATAGACGCAGCCGCGGCTGTCCACGTATTGCCGCCCGTCATAGGAGGCGGGCGGGAATTCCTGCGGCACATCGGTCGCGCCCTGCTGTGCCTGAACGTGGCCTGCGAAACCAAAGGCGCCCGCCAGATAGAGCAGCGCCACGAAACGAGTTATCTTCATACCAAAGCCCCCACGGCATTTGGTCAACGATGCCGCAACAAATTGCGTCTGTAAAGCAATGTTGTGGCTTATTTAGTTCCGAACATGCGGTCGCCCGCATCGCCGAGGCCGGGCACGATATAGCCTTTCTCGTTCAGCCGCTCGTCCAGCGCGGCGGTCACCACGGGCACGTCCGGATGCGCCTCGGCCATGCGCCGGACACCTTCGGGCGCCGCCAGAAGGCAGAGGAAGCGGACATTGGTGGCGCCCGCCTTCTTCAGCATGTCGATCGCCGCCACCGAGCTGTTGCCGGTCGCCAGCATCGGATCGACGGCGATGGTCATGCGGTCGGCCAGCCCCTCGGGGACCTTGAAGTAGTATTCCACGGGCTCCAGCGTCTCCTCGTCGCGATACAGCCCGACGAAGCCGACCCGCGCCGAGGGCACAAGCTCGAGCACACCGTCGAGCAGGCCGTTGCCCGCCCGCAGGATCGAGATCAGCGCCAGTTTCTTGCCGGCGAGCACCGGCGCGTCCATCTGCTGGATCGGGGTCTCGATGCGCTTCGTGGTCATCGGCAGATCGGCGGTGATCTCGTAGGCCAGAAGCTGCGAAATTTCGCGCAGGAGCTGCCGGAACACGGCGGTGGAGGTGTCCTTCTCGCGCATCAGCGTGAGCTTGTGCTGCACCAGCGGGTGTTCGACGATACGGAGCGTCGCGGGCATCTCGGTCATGGGGCCTCCAGGCGGTCTGCGATTTTCTTTTTCGTGTCGGCATCGCAGAAGGCATGGGCCAGCGCGGTGCGGTTGAGGGCGCCGAATTCCTCCTCGTCCCAGTCGAAGGTCCGGGCGAGGTTGAGGTATTCGTCGCGCATGGTGGTGTGAAAGAAGGGCGGATCGTCGCTCGAGACAGTGATGGGCACCCCGGCGCGGCGCAGCCTTTCGATGGGATGCGCGCCGAGCCTTTCATAGACGCCGAGCGCCACGTTCGAGCCTGGACAAAGCTCGAGGCAGATGCCCGCCTCGGCGAGCCGGTCCACGAGGGCCGGGTCCTCGGCGGCGCGCACGCCGTGGCCGATGCGGTGAACCCCGAGATCGTCCAGCGCCGATCTGACCTCGGAGGGGCCGCGCCATTCGCCCGCATGCACTGTCAGTCGCAACCCGGCTTCGCGCGCCATGTCGAAACTGTAGGCGAAATCCTTGAGCGCGCCCGCGTTCTCGTCCCCGCCCATGCCGTAGCCGGTGATGAAATCGCCCGCGGTCTCGGCGGCGCAGCGGCTGGCCAGCCTGGCCTTGTCGGGGCCGAAATGGCGCACGCAGGTGACGACGCCGCGCAGGGTCACGCCCATGTCGCGCTCGGCCCGTTCGGCGGCGTCGCGGATCGCGTGCAGGTATTCGTGCCACGCGCCGAGATCGCCGCCGCCGCAGAAATCGGGCGACAGGAACGACTCGACATAGACGACGCCGTTCCTCGCACATTCCTCCAGAAGGGCGGTGGTCAGGCGGGCGTAATCCTCGGGGCTTTGCAGGACCGAGGTCGCGGCCTCGTAGGTCCGCAGGAACCGTTCGAACCCGGCGAAGGCGTAGCCGCCGCGTGCGTCGAACACGCCCGAGAGGTTGACGGATTTCTCCTGCGCGAGGCCGCGGATGAAGGCGGGCGGGGCCGCGCCCTCGTGGTGCAGGTGCAGCTCGACCTTGGGCATGTCCGCGATCGCGGCGAGGCTTTCTTCGGTGTGGGGCATGTCTTGGTGCCTCATGGGCGGGACCTTCCGGGGCCTGAGGAGGGAATGCCGAGGTGATCCGCGATCATGGCAGCGACATCGGCGAAGGCGATCTGGCCGAGCGTGCCCGCGCCGCGCCCGGCCATCAGCACCGGCACCCGTTCGCGGGTGTGATCGGTGCCGATCCAGGTCGGATCGTTGCCGTGATCGGCGGTCAGGCAGATGAGGTCGCCGTCACGCAGCTTCGGCAGCAGCCGCCCGATCCCGGCATCGAACCATTCGAGCGCGCGGGCATAGCCCGACACGTCGCGGCGATGGCCCCAGAGGCTGTCGAACTCGACGAAATTGGCGAAGGTCAGGCTGCCCTCGGGCTGGCTGTCGATGGCGTCCGAGAGATGCGCCATCAGCGTGGCGTCGTCGCCCTTGCGAACCTCGTCGATGCCGGTCATCGACAGGATGTCGCCGATCTTGCCGATGGCCAGAACATGCCGGCCCGCCGCTTGCGCCCAATCGGTCAGGATGGGCTGCGGCGGGGCGATGGCGTAGTCGCGCCGGTTGGGCGTGCGGCGGAAGGCGCCGGGGCTGCCGAGGAAGGGCCGCGCGATCACCCGTCCGACGCGCATCTCGTGCAGCATGGGCGCCAGGCCTTCGCACAGCGCCAGCAGCCGGTCCAGGCCGAAGACCTCCTCATGCGCGGCGATCTGGAAGACGCTGTCGGCGGAGGTGTAGCAGATCGGCCAGCCGGTCTTCAGGTGCTCGGCGCCGAAACGGTCGAGCATGACCGTGCCCGATCCGTGGCAATTGCCGAGGATCCCGTCCGTACCGGCGAGATCGCAGACCGCGCGGGTCACGGCCTCGGGGAAGGCGGGGACGGTGACGGGGAAATAATGCCACTCCCAGGGCACGGGCCGGCCCGAAAGCTCCCAATGGCCCGATGGCGTGTCCTTGCCGTGCGAGATTTCCGTCGCGGCGCCCCAGAGACCTTGGGGCGTCGCATCGAGACCCGGCGCGGGCGTGCCGCAGGCCAGTTTGACCGCCGCCCCCAGCCCGAGACGGTCGAGATGCGGCATGTGGAGGGGCCCGGTGCGCCCGTCCTCGGCGCGCCCGGCGGCGCAGGCCTCGGCGATGTGCAGCACCGTGTTCGCCCCGGTATCGGGCGTGCCGTCATTGAAGAACTCTGCCGCATCCGGCGCGCCGCCGATGCCGACGGAATCCATCACGACAAGAAAGGCACGCGTCATCGGGACCTGCTTCGGAAGGGGCGTTGCATGCGGGGTATCGCGCGGGCGCGGCTTGGGCAAGCGCCGAGGGCGCGTGTCACGCGAGGCCGAGCGTGTCGATCAGCAGCGGCGCGGGCGAAGGCGGCGTGCCGTCCTCGACCAGCGTGATCGCGGCGAGGCAGGACGCGGCGGCGCGGTCGGCATCCTCGATCCGCGCGGCATGGATGCGCAGAAGCGGCTGGCCGCGCGCGACGGGCGTGCCGACGCCCGCCACATCGGTCAGCCCGACGGCGGGGTCGACAGGATCGCTTTCCACCCGGCGGCCGCCGCCAAGGCCCACGACCGCGCGGCCCAGCGCCTCGCCGTCGATGGCCGCCACATGGCCCGAGACCGGGGCGGGCACTTCGCGGATCACCGTCGCTTCGGGCAGGAAGCGGGCGGGCGTCTCGACGAAGCCGAGGGGGCCGCCCTGGGCATAGATCATCCGGCCCATCGCCTCGGTCGCGCGGCCATCGGCAAGGGTCGCCCGGATCGCGGCGCGCCCGGCCTCGACGTCCGCCGCAAGGCCCGCGCGCACCAGAAGCGCGGCACCCAGCTCTGCGCTCAGCGCGGCAAGGCGGCTGTCTGCGGGGGCCTTGCCGTGCAGGACGCGCATCGCCTCGGCGACCTCCACCGCATTGCCGAGCGCGGGGGCCACGGGGGTGTTCATGTCGGTCAGGCAGGCCACGGTCGGGCATCCGGCATCGTTGGCGGTGGTCACCAGCGAACGAGCCAGCGCGCGGGCCTCCTCGGCGGTCTTCATGAAGGCGCCCGATCCGACCTTCACGTCGAGAACGAGCCCTTCCAGCCCGGCGGCGAGCTTCTTCGACAGGATCGAGGCGGTGATGAGGTCGGTCGAGGCGACCGTGCCGGTGACGTCGCGCACCGCGTAAAGCCGCGCATCGGCAGGCGCGATGTCGGCGGAGGCGCCGACGATGGCGCAGCCCGCCTCGGCCACGACGCGGGCAAAGGCTTCGCCCGAGAGCGCGGTGCGGAAGCCGGGGATCGCGTCGAGCTTGTCGAGCGTGCCGCCCGTATGGCCCAGCCCGCGCCCGGAGATCATCGGCACATAGACCCCGAGGGCTGCGAGGGCGGGGGCGAGGACGAGGCTCACGCAATCGCCAACGCCGCCGGTGGAATGCTTGTCGAGCACCGGTCCCGGCAGGTCCCAGTGCAGCTTGCGGCCCGAATCGCGCATCGCGAGCGTCAGCGCCGTGCGGCCCGCATCGCCGAGCCCGCCGAGGCAGACCGCCATGGCGAAGGCGCCCGCCTGGGCATCGGACACCGCGCCGTCGGCGAGGCCTTGGGCGAAGGCGCTCAGCGCTTCGGCGTCGGGCTCATGGCCCCGGCGCATGGCATCCAGCAGCTCGGCGGGATGCATCAGGACTTGTCCATATGGTCCGTGGAGAAGGCCCCGGGCAGCAGGTCGCCGACCCGGGTCCGCGTCTCGTTGCCGTCGAGCGTGGCCAGGATGACCGGCACGTCCGGGCCCGCGAATTCGGCGATCTTCTGGCGGCAGCCGCCGCAGGGCGGCACCGGCGCCGGGCTGTCCGCGACGACGTAGATCTCGGCGATCCCGGTCTCGCCCGCCGCGACCATCGCCGCGATGGCGCCGGCCTCGGCGCAGGTGCCCTCGGGATAGGCCACGTTCTCGACGTTGCAGCCCGCATGGATCGCACCCGACGGCGTCCGCAGCGCGGCGCCCACCTGGAAGCCGGAATAGGGCGCATAGGCGTTGCGGCGGACATCGAGCGCGGCTTGGCGAAGGGACATGGCGCCTCCTGGCATTGGGATCGTGCGGCACCGGTTGCGGCGCGCGGGACCGACAGAGTGTCGCCTCGGCCTGTCATGCGCAAGCGGCAAGCGCGGGAGGCGCGCGGAGTTTCGCGGCGGTGTCGCATGCGGCTTCCGGTCGCAGAGAAAACCGGATAGCTCTGGCCCGAACGTCATGAGAGGGGAGGCGCATCATGTCCGATCAACCCAAGGAGTCGCAGCGGCAGCTCGCGCTCGATTACCACGAGTTTCCGAAGCCCGGTAAGCTCGAGATCCGGGCCATGAAGCCGCTGGCCAACGGTCGCGATCTGGCGCGCGCCTACAGCCCCGGCGTGGCCGAGGCCTGCCTCGAGATCAGGGACAATCCCGCCGACGCCTCGCGCTACACCGCCCGCGGCAACCTCGTGGCAGTGGTCACCAACGGCACCGCCGTACTGGGCCTCGGCAATATCGGGGCGCTCGCCTCGAAGCCGGTGATGGAGGGCAAGGCGGTCCTGTTCAAGAAATTCGCGGGCATCGACTGCTTCGATATCGAGCTGAACGAGCGCGATCCCGAAAAGCTGGCCGAGATCGTCTGCGCGCTCGAGCCGACTTTCGGGGCGATCAACCTCGAGGACATCAAGGCCCCCGATTGCTTCGTCGTCGAGGAGATCTGCCGCCAGCGGATGAACATCCCGGTCTTTCACGACGATCAGCACGGCACCGCCATCGTGGTGGGCGCGGCGACGGTCAACGCGCTCAAGATCGCCGGGAAGCGTTTCGAGGATATCAAGATCGTCTCCACCGGCGGCGGCGCGGCGGGGATCGCCTGTCTGAACATGCTGCAGAAACTCGGGGTGAAGCGCGAGAATGTCTGGCTCTGCGACATCGAGGGGCTGGTCTACGAGGGCCGCGAGGCGGATATGAGCCCGCAGAAGGCGGCTTACGCGCAGGGCACGGAGCCGAAGTCGCTCGACGATGTGATCGCGGGGGCGGACATGTTCCTCGGGCTGTCGGGGCCCAACGTGCTGAAGCCCGAGATGGTCAAGAAGATGGCCGATCCGCCGATCATCTTCGCGCTGGCCAACCCCAATCCCGAGATCATGCCGGATCTCGCCCGCGAGGTGGCCCCCGATGCGATCATCGCCACCGGGCGGTCGGATTTCCCGAACCAGGTCAACAACGTGCTGTGTTTCCCGTTCATCTTCCGCGGCGCGCTCGATGTCGGCGCGACGACGATCAACGACGAGATGAAGATCGCCTGCGTCGAGGGGATCGCGGCGATGGCGCGGGCCACGACGAGCGCCGAGGCGGCGGCGGCCTACAAGGGCGAAAGCCTGACCTTCGGGCGCGACTACCTGATCCCGAAGCCCTTCGATCCGCGTCTGTCGGCCACCGTGTCGGTCGCCGTGGCCGAAGCGGCGATGGAGTCGGGTGTGGCGACGCGGCCCATCGAGGACATGGAGGCTTACAAGGCCAAGCTGCGCGCCTCGGTCTTCCGCTCCTCGCTCATCATGCGGCCGGTCTTCGAGGCGGCGGCCACGGCGGAGCGCAAGATCGTCTTCGCCGAGGGCGAGGACGAGCGCGTCCTGCGCGCGGCCCAGGCCATCATCGAGGAAACGCCGGAGCAGCCGATCCTGATCGGCCGGCCCGAGGTCATCAACGCGCGCTGCGAACGGCTGGGACTGGACATCCGGCCCGAGCGCGACTTCAACATCGTGAACCCGGAAAACGATCCGCGCTACCGCGATTACTGGACCACCTATCACGAGGTGATGGCGCGGCGCGGCGTGACGCCGGATCTGGCCCGCGCGATCATGCGCACGAACACCACCGCCATCGCGGCGATCATGGTTCATCGCGGCGAGGCCGACAGCATGATCTGCGGCACGTTCGGGGAATATCGCTGGCATCTCAACTACATCAACCAGGTGCTTGAGACCGGCGGGCTGCACAGCCAGGCCGCGCTGTCGCTGATGATCCTCGAAGAAGGTCCTCTGTTCATCGCCGACACCCATGTCCACACCGCGCCGTCGCCCGAGCAGATCGCCGAGACCGTGGTCAGCGCCGCGCGGCACGTGCGCCGGTTCGGGCAGGAGCCCATCATCGCGCTCTGTTCGCAGTCGCAATTCGGCAACCAGTCGAGCGAGGCCGCCGACCGGATGCGTGCGGCGCTGGCGCTGCTGGATGCCGAGGCGCGGGACTTCTGCTACGAGGGCGAGATGAGCGTGGAAGCGGCACTCGACCCCGAGCTGCGCACGCGGCTGCTGCCGTCGAACCGGATGCAGGGCAAGGCGAACGTGCTGGTCTTCGCCCATGCGGATGCGGCGTCGGGCGTGCGCAACATCCTCAAGATGAAGGCGCAGGGGCTCGAAGTGGGGCCGATCCTGATGGGGATGGGCAACCGGGCGCATATCGTGACGCCGTCGATCACCGCGCGGGGGCTTCTGAACATGGCGGCGCTGGCGGGGACGCCGGTGTCGAAATACGGGTGACGTTTCTTGAGGCAAGTTTTGGGGCACTTGCCGCCTCACGCTGAAAAATGCGCGGGAGGGCCAGGTGCGTCCTGTCAGGCGGTGCGTCAGTTTCCGGAGGGCGCGTCTGATTGCAGAGCTCTTGGCGCGGAAACAAGGCAGCTTGCTGCCGCCGCGCCAGCGCCGGTCCGGCCGCACCGGACTGGCGCTTTGGTGACGTGGGCGCGCGGTTCGACCGGTGCGATGACCTGACGAAATAAAGCGCGCAAATCAGTCGAAGCTGCGCCACTCCGCCGGACCGGCGCTGGCGCAGCTCATTTCCTGTGGCGGCTTAGGACACTTCCTCAGGAAAGTGCTTCATCACCAATCGGATCGGGTTCGGCGCCGCCTGCCCAAGCCCGCAGATCGAGGCGTCGACCATGGCCTGGCTCAGCTCTTCCAGGAGCCCCGTATCCCAGCGATCCGCCTGCATCAGCTTCACGGCCTTTTCGCAGCCCACCCGGCAGGGTGTGCATTGCCCGCAGCTTTCATCCTCGAAAAAGCGCAGCATGTTGAGCGCCGCGTCCCGCGCGCGGTCCTGGTCCGACAGCACCACCACCGCCGCCGAGCCGATGAACGACCCATGCGGCTGCAGCGTGTCGAAATCGAGCGGCACGTCGTCGAGCGTCGCGGGCAGCAGCCCCGAGGACGGGCCGCCCGGCTGGTAGGCCTTGAAGACATGCCCCGCGGCCATGCCGCCCGCGGCCTCGATGATGTCGGTGATGGTCGAGCCCGCGGGCAGCAGATAGACCCCCGGCTGCGCCACCCGGCCCGACACCGAATAGGAGCGCAGGCCCTTGCGCCCGTTCTTTTCCACCGACGACAGCACTTCCGGCCCCTCGCGGCAGACCCGCGCGACCCAGTGCAGCGTCTCGACATTGTGCACCAGCGTGGGCCGCCCGAAGACGCCGACCTGCGCCACGTAGGGCGGGCGGTGGCGGGGCAGGCCGCGCTTGCCCTCGATCGATTCGATCATCGCGCTTTCCTCGCCGCAGATATAGGCCCCCGCGCCGCGGCGCAGCTCGATATGGCCCGGTGCCGCGATCCCGGCCTCCTCGAGCGCGGCGATCTCGCGGCGCAGGATCTCCAGCACGGCGGGATATTCGTCGCGCATGTAGAGATAGATGCGCTCGGAGTCCACGGCCCAGGCGGCGATCAGCATGCCCTCGAGGAAGAGATGCGGCGTCCGTTCGAGGTAATAGCGGTCCTTGAAGGTGCCGGGTTCGCCCTCGTCGCCGTTCACGGCGAGGTAGCGGGGCCCGGCATTGGCGCGCACAAAGCCCCATTTCTTGCCCGAGGGGAAACCCGCGCCGCCGAGCCCGCGCAGGCCTGAGGCCAGAACCTTGTCCTGCACCGCTTCCCAATCGCCGCTTTCGCGCAATTGGGCGAGCGTGGCGTAGCCGCCCTCCGCGCGATAGGCGGCGAGCGTCTCGTAATCGGGGATATGCGCGTGGGTCTCGCCCGCCGCGATGGCCGCGCGCACCTTCTCGGGCGTGGCGTGGTCGATGTGGTTGTGGTCGAGCTCCAGCACCGGGGCGGTGTCGCAGCGGCCCATGCAGGGCGCGCGCAGCACGCGCACCTCTGCGGGATCGAGCCCGTCCTCGAGCGCGGCGCGCAGCGCCTCGGCCCCGGCGAGTTCGCAGGAAAGCGAATCGCAGACCCGGATGGTAAGCGCCGGCGGCGGCGTCTCGCCTTCCTTCACGACGTCGAAATGGGCGTAGAAGGATGCGACCTCGTAGACCTCGACCTGCGCGAGCCGCATCTCGTCCCCGAGCGCGCGCAGATGCGCCGCCGAGAGGTGCCCGAAGCGGTCCTGGATGCGGTGCAGATGCTCGATCAGCAGATCGCGCCGCCGCGGCGCATCGCCGAGCAGCGCCTGCACCTCGGCGAGCGCCGTGTCGTCGAGCGGCCGGCCCTTCGGCACCGGGCGGCCCTTGCCCTTGCCGGATTTCCAGACGCCTTTGCCGTTATCGAGCGCCATGGCCCACTCCTGTCGCGATGTTCCCTGTCCCGCTTCTACGCGACAAAACCCGGCGGGGTCAGGTGCCAAACGGCGCATTTTTTGCCCGATGCGACCTCTGGCCGCCGCGAAGAGGCCTTAGAGCGGACGGATTTCCGCGCTATGACCGGAGACCAAGGCGAAAGACGGGATGTCGGACGGGCAAGGACCATGGCGCGGTTTACCATCATCACCCTGACGGGCGCGGCACTGCTGGCCCTCGGCCTCTGGCAGGGCGGCGCCTGGGCCGGGGCGGGGTTGTTCTACATCACGGTCTTCACTTTCTTCATGGACAAGATCGCGGCGCTGGCGGCACCCGACGCGCCCGAGGGCACGGAGTTTCCGGCGGGGCATGGATTGTCGGTCCTGCTCGGGGTTTTGCATTTCCCGCTGCTTTACGGCGGCGCGGCGGTGATCGCGTCGGGCCTGCATGGCGTCGCACCGAGCGTCTTGTTGTTCTTCGGCCTCGCGCTTTTTCTCGGGCAGGTGTCCAATTCCAACGCGCATGAGCTGATCCACCGCGCGGGCCGCGCGCCCCGGCGGCTGGGCGTCGCGGTCTATGTGAGCCTGCTTTTCGGCCATCACGCCTCGGCGCATCCGCGCGTGCATCACGTCCATGCGGCGACCGACCGCGACCCGAATTCGGCGCGGCTGGGCGAGGGGTTCTGGCATTTCGCGGCACGGGCCTGGCGCGGGTCCTTCCGCGAGGGGCTTCGGGCGGAAAGCGCGCTGCGCGCGACCGCGCGGCGGGGGCTGCATCCCTACGCGGTCTATGGCGCGGGCGCGCTGGCCTCGCTTGGCGCGGTGGCGTTGCTCCTCGGCCCTGCGGGCCTCCTCGTCTATGCGGGCCTTTGCCTTTACGCGCAGCTGCAGCTTCTCCTGTCGGATTACGTGCAGCATTACGGGCTGCGCCGCGCCGCGACGGGACCGGGCAAGGCCGCGCCGATCGGGCCGGCCCATAGCTGGAACGCGCCGCAGGGGTTTTCGTCGGGGCTGATGCTGAACGCGCCGCGCCATTCGGACCATCACGCCCATCCCGGGCGGGCCTATCCGGGCCTCAGGCTCGACCGGGCGGAGATGCCGATCCTGCCCTATGCCCTGCCGGTGATGGCGGTCATCGCGCTGGTGCCGCCGCTCTGGCGCCGGGTCATGGACCGGCGTGCGCGGCAATGGGCCGAGCCCGCGCGCCGCGCTGCCTGAGACCTTTCGCCCGGGGCGGCGCCATGGCACTCTGCCGGGCATGTTGCGCGCCCATATAACCCCCCGGATCCTCGCAATTTGCCTTGCCTGCGTCGCGGGCCCGCCCGCCTTGGCCCAGGGCGGTGCGCCGATGGATGCGGAGGCCTTCGAGGCCTACACGGAAGGCAAGACGCTGACCTTCTCCGAAAGCGGCGTGCCCTACGGGATCGAGCGCTATCTGCCGAACCGGCGGGTGCGCTGGTCCTTTCTCGATGGCCAGTGCAAGGACGGGCTGTGGTATCCCGAGGGCGACCGCATCTGCTTCATCTACGAGGACAACCTGACCCCGCAATGCTGGCGCTTCTACCGTGAAGGGACCGGCCTGCGGGCGATCTTCGGAGACGAGGCCGGAGGAACCGAGCTTTACGAAGCGGGCGAGGAGGCCGAGATGACCTGCCTCGGGCCCGATATCGGGGTCTGACCCGACGCGTCGATCTGCGTTTTCTGGAAAGGTGAGGCGGGGGCGGGGCGCGTCTGACCCGGCGATCGCGCTTGCGGGCCCGGTGGGGCCTGCGCGCTCAGGGGTTGCGGTAGACCGCGCAGAGGCAGCCCGCTTGCCGCAGCCGGTCGCAGAGCCGGCCCGCTGCGCGCCCGTCCGGGGCCCCGAGCCGCGCCATGTAGAAGCCCTTCCGCCCCGAGACGCGGTTCTTCACGAAAACGAGGTCCAGCGGCGCGCTGCTCGCCGCGGCCCTGCATTGGCGCGTGCGGCGGTCGAAGGCGGCGCGGGCCGCGTCCGGATCGGACCCGAAGGCCACCTGCACGCCCCAGGGCGCATGATCGGGCGCGGGCGGCGGATAGGCCGTGAGGCGGCGGTTTCGGGCGAGGTCGTGGCAGGCGGCGCGGAAGCCGATCCCCGCCTGCAGCGCGAAATCGGGCTCGGGGGGCGGCGCGTCCCGCCAGGTCTCGGCGCTGAGGCCGGTGATGATGGCGACATACTGGATCGTTTCGCGCGCGAGCCCGCCGGTTCGGGCGACCAGCCCCTCGGCCCGGGCCTCGCCGCCGTTATAGGCGATGGCGGCGAGGCCGGGATTGCCGAAGCGGCGGACCAGCTCGCCCAGGTATTCGGCGGAATGTTCGAGCGCGCGGGCGGGGTTGAAGCTGTCCGACAATCCGCGCCGCGCGGCCGTCGAGTCGATGAACTGCGCGATGCCGCGCGCCGCGGCGGGCGAGACCGCGTTGGGATCGAAACGGCTTTCCTGCCAGATGAGCCGGGCGAAGAAATGCGGATCGAGCCCGTGGCGGCCGGCGAAGACCTCGATCGCCTGGCAGGTATCGTGCACGAAATGTGCGGGCCGGATGCATTGCACCGCCGTCCATTTCCCCGCGCTGCAAAGCGTGCCGGGCGGGCGCAGGGGATCGGCCCCGGCGGTCTGGGCGGCAAGCGCGAGAAGCGCGCAGGCAAGGGCACGAAGCGGGCGTCGCATGACCCCAAGTCTAAGGCGGGCCGGGCCGGGTCGGTCAATCGCCCTTTTCCTTGGCGGGCCGAGGGGATAGGGAGTCGGGGTCTTTCCTACCCATGGCGTCGGGAGTGCGGATGTCCTTTTTCGGCAAGCTGAAATCGAAGCTGTTCAAATCCTCGTCGAAGCTCGAGGAAGGGTTGGACGCGATCGTGGACGAGGGCGGCGCGGTTGAGGAGCGTGCGCCGGAGACGGAGCGCGCGCCGGAGCCACCGGAGTCTCCGGCCGCCGACGAGACCCAGGCCGATGCGGCAGCGGCCGGTGACGGCGCCCCGGGAGAAGATGCGGGAGCACCGGAGACGGAGGCAGACCGGGCGGCAGATGTGGCGCCCGAGCCCGCGCGGGAGCCGTCTGCGGCGCCGGAGCCGGAGCAGGAACCCGAGCCGGAGCCGGAGCCCGAGAAGGGGGCAGCAGCGGAATCCAGGCCCGAACCCACGCCCGCGCCAGAAGCCGCCGCGAAGCCCGCGCCCGAACCGGCGCGCCGCCCCGAAGCTGAAGCCGCGCCCGCCTCCCAGCCCGCTGCCGAGACGCTCAAACCGCTCGACATGCCCCCGCCCGACATCGCCGATCCCGCGCCCGAAGCGCAGGGCGGCGGCGTGCTCTCGCGGCTTTTCGGGCGCAAGACCGGTCCCGCCGAGGTCAAGCGCGTCCTCGATGACGACATGGTCGAAAGCCTCGAGGAGCTGTTGATCAGCGCCGATATGGGCGTCGAGACCGCGCTGCGCGTCACCGCCAACATGGCCGAGGGCCGCATGGGCCGCCGTCTGTCCGCGCGCGAGATCAAGGAGCTTCTGGCCTCCGAGATCGCCCGCATCATGGAGCCGGTGGCCAAACCGCTGCCGCTTTATCCGACGAAGCCGCAGGTCGTGCTTGTGGTCGGCGTGAACGGCTCGGGCAAGACCACCACCATCGGCAAGCTCGCGAGCCAGTTCCGCGCCGCCGGCAAGAAGGTGGTGATCGCCGCGGGCGACACGTTCCGCGCCGCGGCGGTCGAACAGCTGCAAATCTGGGGCGACCGCGCGGGCGTGCCGGTCCTGACCGCGCCCGAGGGCTCTGACCCGGCGAGCCTCGCCTTCGACGCGATGACCAAGGCGCAGGCGGACGGCGCGGATCTCCTGATGATCGACACCGCGGGCCGGCTGCAGAACCGCGCCGACCTGATGGAGGAGCTGGCGAAGATCGTCCGCGTCATCCGCAAGAAAGACCCCGACGCGCCGCACAACACGCTCCTGGTGCTCGACGCCACCACCGGCCAGAACGCATTGAGCCAGGTCGAGACCTTCCAGAAGCTCGCCGATGTCTCGGGCCTGGTGATGACCAAGCTCGACGGTACCGCCAAGGGCGGCGTTCTCGTGGCGCTTGCCGACCGGTTCGGCCTGCCCATCCACGCGATCGGCGTGGGCGAGCAGATCGACGATCTGGCCCCCTTCGACCCCGAGGAATTCGCCGCCGCGCTGACCGGCCTTGCCCGATGAGCCATACCGGCTGTCTTGCCTCTTGGACAAATACCGCCGGGGGTGAATTGGCCGCAGGCCAAGAGGGGGCAGCGCCCCCTTGCCCCGCCCGCCGCAGGCGCGAGACCCCGGCATGATGGACTATGTCCTGTCGCTCGACGGCACGCCCGCGGGCCACAAGGCCGCGCTCGTCCTTGCGCTGTCGGCCGCCTTCCTGCACGCGGTCTTCGGCGCGCTGCAGAAGGGCCGGCACGATCCGTGGCTCTCGCGCGGGGCGATCGACGCCTCCTACGGCGTGGTCGCGGCCCCGCTCGCGCTTTTCGTCGTGCCCTGGCCCGAGCCGCATATGTGGCTGATTTTCGCGGGCGTCTTCGTGATCCATCTGGGCTACAAGATCATGCAGGCGCTGGCCTATACCAAGGGCGCCTACACGGTGGTCTACCCGGTGGTGCGCGGCACCGGGCCGCTTTTCGCGGTGATCGGGGCGGGCATCGTCTTCGGCGAGACCTTCACCGGCACGCAATGGCTGGGGGTCTTGGTGCTGCTCGCGGGCATTTTCGGGCTCGCGGTCTACAACCTCATCTTCCTCGAGGCGGAGCGCGACACGCTCGGCATCGCGATGGTCTTCGCGGTCATTACCGGCTTTTTCGTGGCGCTCTACACCACATACGACGCCTACGGCATCCGGGCGACGGCCAACCCCTTCACCTTCCTCGCCTGGTTCTTCCTGATCGACAGCATCGCCATCCCGCCCTACGCCTATCTGCGCTGGAAGCGGATGGGCGCGGACCGCCCGGCCATCGGGCCGCTGGCCGCGCGCGGCGCGATCGGCGGCGTCGTCGCCTTCTTCTCCTTCGGCTCGATCATGATGGCGACCCGCCTCGACAGCGTCGGCGAGGCCGCCGTCCTGCGCGAAACCTCGACCGTCTTCGCCGCGATCATCGGCTGGCTGGTGCTGAAGGAAACCGTGGGTCCGCGCCGCATCGCGCTGATGACGCTGATCGCCGTCGGTGCGGTCATCGTTGAGATGGGCGGCTAGACGCCCCATATTCCCCCGGATACCCGATTGCCGGCACAGCCGAGCCCGACACCGACCGAACCTATCCCAATGCTGGAGGACACCGCCCCGATGGCCGCGCACCGAGAGATCTCACCGCTTCTGAAAACCGGGCTCGAACTGGGGCCGGTGCTCGGGTTCTTCGTGGCCTATCTCTGGCTCAAGGACCGGGTCTTCACCATCGGGGGCACCGAGTATGACGGCTTCATCATCGTCACCGCGGGGTTCATCCCGGTGATGCTGGCGGCCACCGGCCTGTTGTGGTGGCTGACCGGGCATCTGAGCCGGATGCAGGTGCTGACCGTGGTGCTGATCGTGATCTTCGGCGGGCTGTCGGTCTGGCTCAACGACGAGCGCTTCTTCAAGATGAAGCCGACGCTCATCTACCTCATTTTCGGGGGCATTCTCGGCATCGGGCTGCTGCGCGGGCAGAGCTACCTGCGCGTGGTGATGGAGGGGATGATCCCGCTCAATCCCGAGGGCTGGATGAAGCTGACCCGGCGGCTTTGCGCCTTCTTCTTCACACTGGCGGTGCTGAACGAGATCGTGTGGCGCAGCATGTCGACCGAGACCTGGGTCTATTTCAAGACCTTCGGGCTGACCGCCGCGCTGTTCCTGTTCTTCATGTCGCAAAGCGCGCTTTTCCGCGATCATTCGCTCGAAGAGAAGGGCTGACCGCCCCGCCGTCCCGCGCGGTGCGGGGCCCGCTCCGCCGGGCCGCGCCGCGCCTTGCCGGGCCATCGGGGCAGTCGCCGGGCTGGACAGTCGCCCGGCGCGGCTTACTGTCCGCCCCGGACAACATGCCCAAGAGGGAGGCTTCATGGACGCTTTCGGAAAAAGCCAGCCGGTGCGGCGGCGCGAAGATCTGCGCCTTCTGACGGGTGCGGGACGCTATACCGACGACACCGCCCCCGAGGGTGCGCTTTACGGCTATTTCCTGCGCGCGCCCGTGGCGCATGGGCGGATCACCGGCATCGACACCGAGGAGGCCGCGGCGAGCCCCGGCGTCCGGCTGATCCTGACCGCACGGGACCTGGCCGAGGCGGGCGTGACCGAGGGACTGTTCACCGTGATGGTCAAGAACCGCGACGGCAGCCCCGGCATCGCGCCCCGCCGTCCGATCCTCGCCGAGGACAAGGTGCGCTTTGTCGGCGAGCCCGTCGCGCTGATCGTGGCCGAGACGCTGGATCAGGCCAAGGACGCGGCGGAACTCGTGATGCTCGATATCGAGGACCTGCCCGTGCATGTGGAGATCGCCGGGGCCGGCGACGGGGGCAGGGACGGGGACGGGGCCGTGGAGAGCCCGGTCCACGTCGAGGCGCCCGACAATCTCTGCGTCGATTTCGCGCTCGGCGACGAGGCGGCGACCGAGGCCGCTTTCGCAGAGGCCGCGCATGTGGTCACGCTGGAGGTGCCGGATCACAAGATCATCGCCAATGCGCTCGAAGGGCGGGCCTTCTCGGCGGCCTGGGTGGACGGGCGTCTGCACGTCACCATGTCGAGCCAGGGCGTCTGGACGCACAAGAGCCAGATCGCCAAGGTGCTGGGCCTGCCCGAGGACGCGGTGCATGTGGTGACCGAGGATGTGGGCGGCGGCTTCGGCATGAAGACGATGGTCTATCCCGAATATTTCGCCATCGCGCAGGCGGCGCGGCACCTGGGCGGCGCGGTGCGCTGGGCGGCGGAGCGCGGCGAGGGCATGCTGTCGGACAATATGGGCCGCGACTTGGTCTCGACCGCGTCGCTGGCCTTCGATGCCGATCTGCGGATCACCGGCTACCGCGTGGACACGCGGTTCAACCTAGGTGCCTATGCCAGCCAGTTCGGCCCGCTGATGCAGACGCAGCTCTTCAGCCGGGTGCTGACCGGGGTCTATGACATCCCGGCCGCGCATCTGCGCAGCCGGGCCTATTTCACCAATACCTGCCAGGTCGACGCCTATCGCGGCGCGGGCCGCCCCGAGGCGATCTACGTGCTGGAGCGGCTGATGGACCGCGCGGCGCGCGAGTTGGGCATCGCGCCGGACGCGCTCCGGCGGCGCAATTTCATCCCGCCCGAGGCCTTTCCCTACAAGACCGTGGGCGGCGAGACCTACGATGTGGGCGCCTTCGCGCGGGTGCTGGATCACGGCGCCGCCGCCGCCGATTGGGACGGGTTCGAGGCCCGCCGCGCGGCCTCCGAGGCGCGGGGAAGGCTGCGCGGGCGGGGCCTGTGCTATTACATCGAAGCCATTCTGGGCGCGCCCGACGAAGGCGTGCGGGTCGCGTTCGAGCCGGATGGCGGGGCGGCGATCTATGTCGGCACGCAATCGAACGGGCAGGGCCACGAGACGGTCTTCGCGCAATTCCTGTCGGACCAGACCGGCATCCCGGTCGAGCGGATTCGCGTGGTTCAGGGGGATTCGGACCTGATCGCGTCGGGCGGCGGCACCGGCGGGTCGCGGTCGGTGACGGTGCAGACCAACGTGACGCTGAAGGCGGTGGCAGAGCTCGTCGGCGCGTTCCGCGCTTTCCTCGCCGAGGAGGCCGGGGTCACGGCCGAGGAGGTGGTCTTTGACGACACGCATTTCCGCGTCGCCGGCACCAACGCCACCCATTCCATGCTGGACGTGGCCGAGATGGCCCGCAAGGCCGGGCGCGACGACCTTTTGAGCGTCGCCGCCCATGACAAGCTGGCCGCGCGGTCCTTCCCCAATGGCTGTCACCTGGTGGAGGTGGAGGTCGATCCCGAGACCGGCACGGTCACGCTCGACCGCTATACGGTGGTCGACGATTTCGGCAATCTCATCAACCCGATGCTGGTCGAGGGCCAGGTCCATGGCGGCATCGCGCAGGGCGTGGGTCAGGTGCTGATGGAGCGGGTCGTCTACGACGAGACCGGCCAGCTTCTGACCGCTTCATTCATGGATTACGCGATGCCGCGCGCAAACGATCTGCCGTTCTTCCACTTCGAGACGCAGCCGGTTCCCTCCACCTCGAACCCGATGGGCATGAAGGGGTGCGGCGAGGCGGGCACGGTGGGCGCCATGGCCGCGGTCGCCAACGCGGTGCAGGACGCGCTCTGGGGGCAGGGCGTGCGGCAGGCCGACATGCCCTTTACCCCGCACCGCGTCTGGGAGATGCTGGCCGAAGCCCGCATCGCCGCCGGATAGGCGCGGCGGAAAAATCAAGCCCAAAGATCACGCTTTTGCGAACGGACTACAAACTGTGACTTTCATACCCATATATTTATCAGGATCGCGGGCACGGAACGCCCGCGACACCTTCACTGTCCCTCGTTCCGTTACTGGCGTTCGGGCCTCTGCCCGGACGCCTTTTTCGTGCCCTGCAGGCGCGCAAGCCCCGCGCGGGCAGGTGTCGCCATGACCCCCGGCGATGCAGATCTGCGCCGCATCCTGCGCCGCACCCGCGTGATCGCGATGGTGGGTGTCTCCGCCAACCCGATCCGTCCCAGCAATTATGTCGGGCGCTACCTGTCGCTGCGCGGCTTCGACATCCGCCCGGTCAATCCCGGCCTCGCGGGGCAGATGCTGTTCGGCAACCCCATCGCCGCGTCGCTCTCCGAGATCGACGCCGAGGTGGACATGGTCGACATCTTCCGCCGCTCCGATGCGGTGCCGGAGATCGTCGACGAGGCGCTCGCGGTGCTGCCGCATCTGAAGACGGTCTGGATGCAGATCGGTGTCACCCATGAAGAGGCCGCCGCCAAGGCGCGGGCCCGGGGCCTCGACGTGGTGCAGAACCGATGCCCGAAGATCGAGAACCAGCGCCTCTTCGGCGAGTTGCGCATGGGGGGATTTGCGACCGGTGTCATCTCCTCGCGCCTCTGAGGCGCCGATGGGCGCGCGTCCGGCCCGGCCCTGCGGAGCCTGCGTCGCGCGGGAGGGCCGGCGGCGCAGGGGGCCAGCCCCCTCTTCGGGCCCATGGCCCGAATTCACCTCTGGCGGTTTTCCGGAAAGATGAAGATGCAAGGCGGGGACAGGCGCGACGGCGCTCCGCGGGTCGCGGTGATCGGGGCGGGAATCGTGGGCGTCTCCACGGCGCTCTGGCTCGGGCGGTTCGGTGCGGAGGTCACGCTGATCGACCGCGCGGCCCCCGGGGCGGGGGCCTCGGCGGGCAATGCGGGCGTTCTCGCAGCCTCGGCGGTGCGGCCCTCGCTCGATCGGGCGGCGTTGCGGGCGGCGCCGGGGATGCTTTTCGATCGCGACGCGCCGCTGTTCCTGCGCTGGTCCTATCTGCCGCGGCTGCTGCCGTGGCTGGCGCGCGCCCTGCGCCATGTGGGCGAGGCGGAGGTCGGGCGCATCTCGGACGCGCTCGGTCATCTGGTGACCGATGCGGTCGCCGCGCATGAGGCCGCAGCCCGGGGCACAGCGGCGGCGCGGTATCTGCAGCGGTCGGATTACGTCTACGGCTTTCGCGACGCGGCGGCCTTTGCGGAGGCCGGTCCGGCGCTGGCCGTCAAGGCCGCGGCGGGCTTTGCCCATGTGCGCCTGTCCGGCGCGGCGGTGCAGGAATACGACCCCGCGCTCGGCCCCGGACTGGGCGAGATCGCGGTGTTGGGCGCGCATGGCTTCATCACCGATCCCGAAGGCTACGTGGCGGCGCTGGCGGCGGGTTTCGAGGCCGAGGGCGGCAGGGTCCGGCGGGCGGAGGTGCGGGATCTGGCCTGCACCGGCGGCCGCATCACCGGCATCGTGCTCGACGGCGAGGTGCTCCCCTGCGATCACGCGGTGATCGCCATGGGTGCGGCCTCGGCGCGGCTCCTGAAGGCGGTGGGCCTGTCGCTGCCGCTGGAGACGGAGCGCGGCTATCACCTGCAATTGCGCGGCACCGGAGGGGCGCCGCGGCAGCCCGTCATGGTGGCCGAGGGACAGTTCGTCGCGACGCCGATGGCGAAGGGCGTGCGCCTTGCGGGCATTCTCGAACTGGGCGGGCTCGCGGCGGGGCCGTCACCCGCGCCGTTCGGCCTGCTGCGGCGGCTGGGCGCGCGGGCCTTTCCGGGGCTCGATTTCACTGACGCCGAGGAGTGGATGGGCCACCGGCCCGCCCTGCCCGACAGCCTGCCGCTCTTGGGGCAGGTGGGTGCGACGGGCGTCTGGGGCGCGGTCGGCCATCACCACGTGGGCCTGACCGGCGGGCCAAAATCGGGCCGGCTGCTGGCGGAGACGCTGATGGGGCGGCGGCCCAATCTCGATCTCGCGCCGTTTCGCGCGGAACGGTTCGCGCGGCCTTAGCCGCATTCCGCGATGCGGGTGGCAATATCCTCGATCAGCGTGGGATAGAGCGCGGCATCCTGCGGCAGGAACGCGCCCAGCATGTCGATCTCGGCCACGGCGATGTCCTGCCCGAGCGCATCGACGATGCGGGGATCGTATTGCGGCTCGACCAGGAGGCAGGTGCCGGGCGGCAGGGCGTCGCGCAGCTCGGCCATCCGGCGCGGGCTGGGCCGCGCGGCATCCGAGGGCGTGAGCGCACCCAGGATGGTCAGGCCGAAGGCATCCTCGAAGTAGTAGAACGCGTCGTGCAGCACGGCGAGCGGGCGGTCCGTGCCGTCCAGCCGCTCGGCGGCGCGATCCGACGCGGCGGCGATGGCGTCTTTCGCCGTCGCGGCATTGGCGCGGTAGGTCTCGGCCGCCTCGGGGTTCCGGGCGGTGAAAGCCTCGGCCATCGCGTCGAGCCAGAGCGTCGCGTTTTCCGGCGCGAGCCAGAGATGCGGATCGTAGGGGCCGTCATGGGAATGGCCGTGGCCATGCGCATCGGCGGCATAATCGTCATGCGCGGCCTCCGCGTGATCCTTGGCGTGATCGTGATCGTGGTCGTCTGCATGTCCGTGCGCGTCATTGTGCTCCGCGTCGTGGTCATGGTCGTCGCGCTTGGCGTCCTGCGCATGGTCATGATCGTCGTGATCGTCATGCCCGGCTGCGAAGATCGCCGTCTCCCGCGGCTCCAGAAGATGCGTGCCGGCAAGATCGGCGAGGGTGAGGCGCAGCGCGTCGCCAGACAGCGTCCCCAGCGCCTTTTCGAGGTTCGGCGTCAGCGCGGCGCCGATCCAGACGACCAGGTCGGCCTCCTGCAGCGCGCCTGCATCGCCGGGGCTCAGCGCGTGATCGTGCGGCGAGGCGCCGGGCGGCAGCAGCGTGACGACCTGCCCGTCCGCACCGAGCACCATCTCCGCAAGGGCCGCGACGGGCGGGATGTCGGCCACGACGCGCAGCGGATCGGCGGCGGTGGCGACTGGGGAAAGGCCAAGGCCGAGGCAGAGCGTGAGGATCTTTCGCATGGCAAGTCCGTTATAAGATAACATATCTTCGGCTTGCTAACGTGTATGGTATAACATATCAAGTCGAAAATTCCCGGGGAGGGCTGCACATGGATACGGTCGGATTCGCACGCCACGATCACGACGTCTGCATCGAGACCGGCCTTGCCGCCGTCGAGGCGCAATGCGCCGAGGCCGGGCTGCAGCTGACGCCCGTGCGGCGGCGGGTCCTCGAGATCCTGATGCAGCGGCACGCGGCGATGGGGGCTTATGACATCCTCGACATCCTGCGCGAGGAAGGGCTCGGCGCGCAGCCGCCAGTGGCCTATCGCGCGCTCGATTTCCTGACCACGCATGGCTTCGTCCACCGGATCGAGCGGCTCAATGCCTTCGTCGCTTGTACCCATCCCGGCGCGCGGCACGCGCCAACCTTCCTCATCTGCCGGAGCTGTTCGGCGGTGGCCGAGGCCTGCGCCGCCCCGCCCGTCGCGGAGATCCGCAGCGCCGCCGCGGAGCTGGGCTTCGCGATCGAGAAGGTGGCGATCGAGGCCGAGGGGCTGTGTCCGGCCTGCCGGACCGGAGTGGCCCCATGCGCCTGATCGCGGCAAGGGGACTGGGCGTCCGGCTGGGCGCGCTGCAGGTGCTGACCGGCGTCGATCTGCATGTCGATGCGGGCGAGATCGTCACCATCGTCGGGCCGAACGGATCGGGCAAGTCGACGCTTCTGCGCAGCCTGATCGGCGCGTTGCGCCCCGATACCGGCGCGGTCGTGCGGGCGGGCGGGCTGCGCATCGGCTACGTGCCGCAGAAGCTTGCCATCGACCACACCCTGCCGCTGACCGTCGGGCGGTTCCTGAACCTGCCCAAGCGGGTCAGCCGCGCGGTCGCGGATCGGGCGCTGGAGCGGGCGGGGGCGGGCGCGCTCTGGGACCGGGCCATGGCGGATCTCTCCGGCGGGCAATTCCAGCGGATCCTGCTGGCCCGGGCGCTCCTGAATGCGCCGCAGCTGCTTATCCTCGACGAGCCGACGCAGGGGCTCGACCAGCCGGGATCGGCGGCGTTCTACCGGCTGATCGAGGATGTGCGCGACACGCTGGGCTGCGGCGTGCTGATGGTCAGCCATGAGCTGCACGTGGTGATGTCGGCCTCGGACCGGGTCGTGTGCCTGAACGGGCATGTCTGCTGCCACGGCACGCCCGAGACCGTCGCCAATTCCGCCGAATACCGCGCGCTCTTCGGCACCGGGACCGCCGGGGCGCTGGCGCTTTACCGCCACGAACACGCCCATAGCCACGATCATGCCTGCGGGCATGACCACGCGCGCGAGAGCGCATGAGCCTTCTCGACGATTTCATCGTGCGCGCGGCGCTGGGCGGCGTCGGCGTGGCGCTGGCGGCCGCGCCGCTCGGCTCTTTCGTGGTGTGGCGGCGCATGGCCTTCTTCGGCGATGCCACCGCCCATGCGGCGATCCTCGGCGTGGCGCTGTCGCTGGCGTTGTCGCTGCCGATCACCGTGGGCGCGATGGGCGTGGCGCTCCTGATGGCGCTGGCGGTGAGCGGGCTGTCGGACCGGCGCGTGGCGCTCGATACCGGGCTCGGGGTGATGGCGCATGCCTCGCTTGCGGTGGGCCTTGTCGCGGTCAGTTTCGTCGAGGGCGTGCGGATCGACCTGTCGGCCTATCTCTTCGGCGACATCCTCGCGGTCAGCAAGGCCGATATCGCGGTGATCTGGGGCGGCGGCGCGCTGGTGGTGGCGGGGCTGGCCTGGCGCTGGCAATCGCTGCTGACCGCGACCCTGTCCGAGGACCTGGCGCAGGCCAGCGGCATCGACCCGCGCCGCGAGCGGCTGCTTCTGACCGTCGGGCTGGCGGTGGTGGTCGCGGTCGCGATCAAGGTGGTGGGGGTTCTGTTGATCGTGGCGATGCTGCTGATCCCGCCCGCCGCGGCCCGGCCCTTTTCGCGCACCCCGGAGGCGATGGCGCTGATCGCCGCCGGCATCGGGGCGGCCTCGGCGCTGGCGGGGCTCTGGGGCGCTTTCGTCTTCGATGCGCCGGCGGGGCCCGCCATCGTGACGGCGGCGGCGCTGGCCTTCCTGCTGTCCACGCTGAAACGGGTCTGAGCGCCCGGACCCGAGGGGCGCGGTCGCGCCGGGGGCGGTGATCGGTCTCTGATCGGTCCGTGACCGCGTCGTGATCGGGAGGAGAGTGGTGGGCGACCCTGGAATCGAACCAGGCGTGGGTCTCCCCGGCGGATTTACAGTCCGCTGCCGCACCTTGCAGCGCGTCGCCCCAAGCCGGGCGCGCCCGGCAAGTGAGGGGTCGAATACAAGCGGGTCATTTGCCCGTCAACCGGAAAATCCCTTGCATGCGCGGCGCCGCTCGGTCACGGAAACGGCGGTCAAGGAAAGGCATGCGAGATGGCGAAGAAGCCCCGCTGGGTGGTCGAGAAAGAGCAGGGCCGCAAGGCCGAGGCGGCGCAGACGGTCTGGCTGTTCGGCCTGCATGCGGTGCGCGACGCGCTGGAAAACCCCCGGCGCGAGAAGCTGCGCCTGATCGTGACGCCGAACGCCGCTGAAAAGCTGGCCGGTGCGATCGAGGCGGGGGGGCTTGCGCCCGAAATGAGCGATCCGCGCAAATTCGCGGCCCCGCTCGATCCCGGCTCGGTGCACCAGGGCGCCGCGCTCGAGGTCAAACCGCTCGATTGGGGGCGGCTCGACGAGGTGGCGCAGGGCGATGGTGACAGGCCGCCGCGCGTCGTGCTGCTGGACCGGGTGACCGATCCGCATAACGTGGGCGCGATCCTGCGCTCGGCCGAGGTGTTCGGCGCCCGCGCGGTGATCGGCACCAAGCACCATTCGGCCCCGGAGACCGGCGCGCTGGCCAAGACCGCCTCGGGCGCGCTGGAGCGGCAGCCCTATCTGCGCGAGGTCAACCTGTCGCGCAGCATCGCGGCCCTGCAGGATATGGGATACGTCGTGCTGGGCCTCGACGGCGAGGCGGAGACCACGCTGGAGGACGCGCTGGCGGAGGCCGGATCGCGGGCGGTGGCGCTGGTTCTGGGGGCCGAGGGGCCGGGGTTGCGCCCCAAGACCAAGGAGAGCTGCGACGCGCTGGTGCGGATCGATTTCGCGGGCGGGTTCGGATCGCTGAACGTCTCGAACGCCGCCGCCGTGGCGCTTTATGCGGCGCGGGTGCGCTAGATCGGCTTCGATCGCCGGCAGCGTCTGTCATCACGGCATCCAGGCGTTGAATGGCGCACCAAAGGCGCTGTCTCGAGGCAGCTTGCGACCGCCCCCGCCCGGCGCCTTCCCGCGCCAACTTATCGCAGGTGCGCCGACATCGAGTGGCACACCTTCGGCGGGACGGGCCGGCGCTGCGTCCCGGCCGGTGCGACGCTCCTTCCGTGCGGCGGCCATCAAAGCAATCAAGCGCTGCCGTTCGACAATCGCCGCGCCATCCTGCGGACAGGCGTATCCGAGGTTGGTGCGGAGGGGGCCGAGACCCGAAAGTCTCAGGGGATCAGCTCGAACCGGGTCACATCGACCATGCCGCGATCGGTGATCTTCAGCGCCGGGATCACCGGCAGGGCGAGGAAGGCCAGTTGCAGGAAGGGCTCGTTCAGAGTCACGCCCAGGCCTTTTGCCGCAGCGCGCAGCGCTTCCAGATCGGCGCGGACCTCTTCGAAGGGCGCGGGGCTCATCAGGCCCGCGACGGGGAGTGCCAGCTCGGCCAGCACCTTGCCGTCGCGGACGACGCAGAAGCCGCCCTCGATCTCCGAAAGGCGGGTCGCGGCGCGCGCCATGTCGGCGTAATCGACACCGACGCAGGCGATGTTGTGGTGATCGTGGCAGACGGTCGAGGCGATGGCCCCGGCTTTGAGGCCGAAGCCGCGCACGAAGCCCGTGGCGATATTGCCGTTCTTGCCGTGCCGCTCGATCACCGCGATGCGGGCGAGGTCGCGGGCGGGATCGGGGCGCTTGTCGCCGTCCTCTGGGGGCACGTCCTCGGTCAGGTGATCGGTCAGGATCTGGCCTTCGCGGATGCCGATGACCGGCGTCTCGGCGCGGTTGCCGGGGGCGCGGAAGCTTTCGGGCGCGAGCGTCGGTGCATGGACCGAGTGGCGGCCCACCGGAGGGATCGTGTCGCGCGCCGCGAAGGCCGCGTCGTCGACCACCACGCCGCCTGCGATGACCATCTCGGCGCGGCACTCCGCGAGGTCGGGCAGCGCCACGATATCGGCGCGCAGGCCCGGCGCGATGAGTCCGCGATCCTTCAGCCCGAAGGCCTCCGCCGCCGACAGCGATGCCGCGCGATAGGCCGCGAGCGGCGGCACCCCGAGGCCGATGAGCGTGCGGATCATGTGATCGAGATGCCCTTCCTCGCCGATATCGAGCGGGTTCCGGTCATCGGTGCAGAGGCACATATAGGGGGCCGTGCGTTCGGTCAGCAGGGGAGCCAGCGCGTGCAGATCCTTCGAGACCGAGCCTTCGCGGATGAGGACGCGCATGCCCTTCTGCAGTTTCTCGCGCGCCTCCTCGGGGCTCGTCGCCTCATGCTCGGTGCGGATGCCGGCGGCGATATAGGCGTTGAGATCCTTGCCCGAGAGCAGCGGGCAATGTCCGTCCACATGCCCGCCCTCGAAGAGCCGCAGCTTCGCCATGGCCTGCGGGTCGCGGTGGATCACGCCCGGGTAATTCATGAATTCCGCAAGCCCGATGCCCGAAGCGTGGTGCATCAGCGGTTCGAGATCGGCGGCGGTCAGCTCCGCACCCGCGGTCTCCATATTGGTCGAGGGCACGCAGGAGGACAGCTGCACGCGCAGATCCATCAGGAGGTGCTGCGCGGCTTTCTGGAAATAGCGGATGCCCTCTGCGCCGATGACATTGGCGATCTCGTGCGGGTCGCAGATCGCGGTGGTGATGCCGAGCGGGGTCACGCAGCGGTCGAACTCGAAGGGTGTCACGAGGGAGGATTCGACGTGCAGATGCGTGTCGATGAAGCCCGGCACGAGGGTGAGGCCGGTCACGTCGATGACGTTGGTGGCGTCGTATTCGGCGCAGGTGCCGACGATGCGGTCGCCTTTGATCGCCACGTCGCCTTCAAGACGCTCGCCGGTGATGAGGTCGAGAATCTGCGCGCCGCGCAAGACGATGTCGGCGGGCTGGTCACCGCGCGCAGCGGCGATACGGGTGGCGAGGTCGGACATGGGTGGGGCCTTTGGGTTGCGCTTGAGAAGAAGTGTGGCGGGGATTGGCCGCGATGGCGAGGGGCCGCGTTGATTTCGCCCAAATGGACAGTCGAGCACAGAGCCAAAGCGCGGAAACAAGGCTGCTTGCAGCCGCCGCGCCAGCGCCTGCCCGTCCCCGCGGGCTGGCGCTTTGGAGCCTTCAGTGCTGCCGTTCCTTCTGCGGAGGAACGTGACATTCATAAAGCGCCTGCGCTCGTCCGGTGCAGCCCCATCCTCCGGTGCAGGCGCGTCGACGTTGCGTTGCCGGGGAGGTCTCTCCGCTCATTCTGTGCAGAGCCCTCCGCCGGGCAGGCGTGGGAGGTCTCGCATCCGGCTCCGGGCACAGGCGGCGCTTGGCGCGGTCAGACTTCGGCCATCCCCGCCGCCCGCCCCAGTACGACAGCCGCCAAAAGCCCATTCCCCGACAGATACCCGGAATCCCCTGACCCGGAGACTCCGCAGGCCGCGCCACCCGCCGCGAAGAGGTTCGGGAAGGGCGCACCATCGGTGCCGATCACGCGGCCCGTGCCGTCCGTCTCGAGCCCGCCTTGGGTGTGAAAGAGCGCGCCCGTGACGCGCACGCCGCAAAACGGCGCTTCGAGCCGCTGGCCGGACCAGGCGCGCCCGAAGGCGTCCTCGCCCTCCGGCGGGATCGCGGCAATCGTTTCCGCCAGCGCATCGGCGGGAAGCCCCAGCGCCTCGGCCAGACCGTCCAGCGTGTCGGCGGTCTTCACCGCGCCCTGCGCCTCGGCACTGCGGAAATCCTCGAATTGCCGGGCGATCCCGGCGATGCGGGCGTCGAATATCGAGAACGCCACGCCGCCGGGCTGGGCGAGCACGGCACGGGCGGCCTCGGAATAGCCCTGCGCCTCGTTCCAGAACCGCCGACCGACGCGGTTCACCTGCACGCCGCCTTCGCCGATCACCGCCCAGGTGATGAGGATGCCGTGCGGATGCGCGACGTTGCCGTGGCCCTGATAGGCCGAGAGGTGCCGCGTCGCCGCGCCGAGGGCCGTGCCCCAATCCACCGCCTCGCCGCGATTGCCGTCATGGCCGAACCAGACCGCGCTGTCGATGTCGGGCATATGCTCGGTCACCATCGCGCGGTTGCCGCCGAAACCGTTGCAGGCGAGGATCAGCTTGGCGCAGCCGACGGTTTCGGTGCCGCCGTCGGGGCGGGTGAGGGTGACGCCGGTGATGCGGCGGCCCCTATGGTGCAGCACCGTCGCGCGGCGCTCGCAGATCACCATGATCTCCTGCGCCTCGACCGTGGCGCGCAGCCGGTCGATCAGCTCGCGTCCCGCCCGCGACGGCAGGCCGTGCATCCGGCGGCGGGAATGGCCGGGATAGTCGAAATCCGTGACGACCGAGAAGGGCAGATCAAAGCGCGCCGCCAGCCAATCGATCGCCGGTGCGGACCCTTCCGCGAGCGCCTGCACCAGCGCCGGATCGTTCTCGTTCTTTGCCTTCTTCTGGATATCAGTGGCGAAGCGCGCCGGGTCGTCCTCCATCCCCGCCGCGCGTTGGAACGACGTCCCCGCCGCCGGAATGAGCCCCGCCGAGAGCGCGGTGGAGCCCTGCGGCACCGGGTCGGCCTCGACCACCAGCACCTCCTGGCCCGCCTCGTGGGCGGCAAGCGCCGCGACCATGCCGCAGGCCCCGCCACCCACGATCAGGGTCTCGACCTCGAGATCGAAGGCGTTGGGCGAGGGCGCCACCTCAGCCATCCTTGCCCTCCCAGCGCGCCCCTTCGGCAAGCATCTCGTCGGTGCCGATCACCGCGTTCAGCCCGTTGAAATCGAACATGTTCCCGGCGAAGGGCCGGTTCGAGCCATGGGCCGCGAGGCTCGCGTAATAGGCTTGCGCGGTCTTGGCGAGCGCGCGCACGATGCCGCCCGGGAAGATGGCGATGGAAAAGCCCAGGCTTTCCAGATCCGAAGCTGCGGAGATCGGCGTGGCCCCCCCTTCGACCATGTTCGCCAGAAGCGGGATGCGGTTGCCGAATGTCGCGGTGATCCGCTGCATTTCCTCGAGCGAGCGCGGCGCCTCGATGAAGAGCGCATCGGCTCCGGCCTCGATATAGGCCTCGGCGCGCTCGAAGGCCGCGTCGATGCCGTCCACCGCGATGGCGTCGGTGCGGGCGATGATGAGCGTCTCGTCCGAGGCGCGGGTGTCGGCCATGGCGGCGATCTTGCCCGCCATTTCGGTCTTGGAAATCAGCGACTTGTCCTTCAGGTGCCCGCAGCGCTTCGGATAGCTCTGATCCTCGACCTGCAAGGCCGCGGCCCCGGCGCGTTCATACATCCGCATGGTGCGCTGGGCGTTGAGCGCGTTGCCGAAGCCGTTATCGGCGTCGATGATCACCGGCAGCGCCACCCGGTCGGCGATCAGCGCCATCGTGTCGGTCATCTCGGACGCGGTCGAGAGCCCGATATCCGGACGGCCAAGCCGGGTATAGGCCACCGCCGCGCCGGAGAGATACAGCGCCTCGAACCCGGCCTCGGCGGCGAGCGATGCGGTCAGGCCGTCATAAACCCCGGGGGCGGTCAGGATTTTCGAGGATTGCAGGCGGGTGCGCAGGCTCATCGGGCGTCTCCGATCATGGCGATGGCCTCGGCGCAGGTCATCTGCGTGCCGAGCGAGGAGAGGGAAAGGAGCGTCGCGTCATGCACCTCGGGCTTGAAGGCGGCGCAGCCGTCTTTCAGCAGCACGGTGTCGATGTTGCGCAGATGCGCGTCCCTGAGCGTCGAGGCGACGCCGCCATTGGTGACGATGCCGCCGAGGATGATCGTGTCGAGTCCGAGCGCGCGCATGATGTATTCGAGGCGCGTCTGGTAGAAGGCGGAATAGGCGACCTTCTCGACGGTGTAATCGGCGGGGGCCAGCGCATCGACCAGCTGGTGGCCCCATGCGCCGGGCGCGAAATCGCCCTTGCCGAGGAAGGGGCGCAAGGCCTTCAGGTGCGGCGCGATCAGGGGCTCGCCGCCGGGGACCGGGACCAGCGTGAACTGCGCCGAGATATGGGTGCCGCCCGCCGCGCGCAGGGCGTCGCGCAGGGGCGCGATGCGTGCGGGCAGGGCGGCGATGGCCTCCGAGCTTTGGCCCGCGCGGCCGTAGGCGCCGTCGGGATGCAGGAAGTCGTTCTGCAGGTCGATGGTCAGAAGTGCCGTGCGTTTCGGATCGAAGGGATGGTCCATGGCTCAACCTTCCTTGCGGGTGATGATCGTGTTGCCGAAGCGGTCGACCTCGCCGGCAAGGCCCGGCTCGATCAGCACGGTGGTATCCGCCTGTTCGAGGATCGCGGGGCCGGGGATCACCGCGCCCACGGGCAGGGCGAGCCGATCATAGATCGCCGTCTCGTGCCATTCGGTGCCGAAATGCACCTGCCGGTGGCCCTTCAGGGAAGCGGCCATGTCGCCGCCGTCGGGCGCGAGCGTGGTCAGGTCGAATTTCGGCCGCTTGCCGATCACCGCCGAGCGCAGGTTCATCACGCGCCGCGTACCGGTCTTGAGCAGACGCCCGTAAGCGGTGTGATAGGCGCTATCGAAGGCCGCGGCGATGGCCTCGCGGGTGGGGGGCGTGACCTTGCCATCCTCGACCGTGACCGGGATCGGCACGGCGACGGTATGGGTCTGGCCGACATAGGCCATGTCGAGTTCGAACACCGTCTCGCGCGCGTCGAACGCCGTGGCGGAGGCGTCGAGCATGGCCGTGCCCTGATCCACATGGGCCTGCATGAAGCGCCCGAGCGCCGCTGTGTCGAGCGTCTCGACCGTGGCATTGATCGTCTGCACGAAATCCTGCCGCATGTCGGCGATCACGCAGCCGAGCGCCGAGGTCACGCCGGGATAGCGCGGCACGATGGCCCGCCCGATGCCCACATCGGCCAGCATCGCGCCCGTATGCAGCGCGCCGCCGCCGCCGAAGGGCATGAAGGCGAAGCGCTTGGGATCGAAGCCGCGCTCGATGGAGACGAGGCGGATGGCGCCCGCCATGCGCGAATTGGCGACGCGCAGGATGGCCTCGGCGGCCTCGGTGGTCGACAGGCCCAAGGGCGCGCCCACATGCTCGTCGATGGCGCGGCCCGCTGCCTCCACGTCGAGGCGGGTGAGCTTGCCGCCGATGGGATTGTCCGGGTCGATCCGGCCAAGGACCACGTTGGCGTCGGTCACGGTGGGGCGAGTGTTGCCCTGCCCGTAGGCCACGGGGCCGGGGGTGGAACCAGCGCTTTCCGGGCCGATGTTCAGAAGGCCCCCCTTGTCGACCCAGGCGATCGAGCCGCCGCCCGCGCCGATCGTGGTGATCTCGATCATCGGCGTGCGCACGACCATGCCGAAATCGATGGAGGTCTCGGGCGCCAGCATCGACTGCCCGCCCGCGATCAGCGACACGTCGAAGGAGGTGCCGCCCATATCGCCGGTGATGACGTCCGGGAATCCCGCCTCGGTCGCGATGTAGCCCGCGGCGATCACGCCCGCGGCAGGGCCCGACAGCGCGGTGCGGATCGGCAGCTCACAGGCGGTCTCGATGCCCATGACGCCGCCGTTCGACTGCACGATCATGAATTCCGACCCGAAGCCGCCGTCGCGCAGCGCATTGTCGAGCCGGTGCAGGTAGCCCGAGACCTCGGGTTGCAGATAGGCGTTGAGGGCGGTGGTGGAGAAACGTTCGAATTCGCGGATCTCCGGCAGGATTTCCGAGGATGCCGAAACATGCGGGTTCGGCCAGAGCGCGCGCACGGCCGCGACGGCCTTCGCCTCGTTGTCGCGGTTGGCATAGGCATTGGCGAAGAGCACGGCGACGGCTTCACAGCCGGCATCAAGTAGCTGCTGCGCCGCCCGGCGCACCGCGTCGAGATCGACGGGCGTGCGGATCAAGCCGTCCGCGAGCGTGCGTTCGGGCACTTCCAGGCGCAGCTCGCGCGGCACGACGGGTTCGAAATCCCCGCGCAGGCCCCAGGTGCGGGGCCGGTCGCGGCGGCGCATTTCCAGCACGTCGCGCAGGCCTTCGGTGGTGATGATGCCGATCCGCGCCCCTTTGCGTTCCAGAAGCGCGTTGGTGCCGGCGGTCGTGCCGTGGATCACCACCGAGACGGTCGAGAGGTCCGCGACCTCGCGCCCGATGCCGTCGAGAAAGCCGCCCGACTGGTCGGGCCGCGTCGTGGGCACCTTGGCGACGGAGGCCTTGCCGGTCGCCTCGTCGAGAACGAAGACGTCGGTGAAGGTGCCGCCCACATCGACGCCGATCATGCGCTTGCCGCTCATGCCTGCGCCTCCTGCCATGCGGGGCCGTAAAGCGCGGTCGCCTTGTCCTCGGAGAGAAAGCCCTGCGCCACGTCGCGCGCGACCTCGGCCGCCGGGCGCTGCGCGGCGGGGCCGTAGCCGCCGCCGCCGGGTGTGTCGAGCCGCACCGACTGGCCCTGTTTCAGTTGAATGCCGCGCATCTTCGAGACCATGGGCGGGTGTGCCCAGCCCGCGTCGGTCTCGTAGGCGAAGCGGTTCGTCGCGCCGTCGCCGCCGCCGGCGACGCCCTTCGGGGGGAAGCTGCCGCGCTCTCCGAAGAGGAACGCCTCGGCGCCGTTTTCCTCGAGCACCTCGATCTCGTAGGTGGCGCCGAGCCCGCCGCGATGCATCCCCGGCCCGGCGCTGTCGGGGCGCAGGGCCCATTGCCTGAACATGACCGGGTAGGCGGCTTCGAGGATCTCCATCGGCGGGATGGTGGCGGTGGAAATGGGTGCGTTGCCGTGATTGAGCCCGTCGCTTTCGATGCTGGCCCCGTGCCCGCCGCCATAGAACGAGAACATCACCCATTGCTGGCCGTTCTTCTTCCGCCCGGCGATGGAAAGGGCGTTGATCGTGCCATAGGCATTGGCGACGACGCGTTCCGGCGCGGCCTGCGCCGCAGCCGAGAAGATCACGTCGATCATCCGCATGATGGTCTCGGTATAGCCGCCGACGGGCGCGGGAAAGTCCGCCGCGAGAAGCGAGCCTTCGGGGATCTTCACCTCGATGGGGCGCATCACGCCGGCATTGGCGGGCAGCGCCGGGAATATGTGCTTGATCGCCACGTAGGCGGTGGCGACGGCGGTGGGCAGCGCGATGTTCACCGGCCCTTGGCAGCGATCCGCGGTGCCCGCGAAATCGAGGGTCATGCGGTCGCCGCGGATCTCGAGCGCCACGCGGATCTTCAGCGGCTCGGGCGAGATGCCGTCATTGTCGAGGAAATCCTCCGCCTCCCAGCGGCCATCGGGCAGCTCGCGCAGTTCCGCGCGCATCAGCGTCTCGGCGCGTTCGGAGAGCGCGGTGAGCGCCGCATCGACGACCGGGCCGCCATATTCGTCCAGCAGCTCGTCCATCCGCTTCTGGCCGAGATCCAGCGCACCGAGCTGGCCGTTGAGATCGCCTTCGGCCGATTGCGGCAGGCGGGTGTTGCGCATGAGGATGTCGATGACGTCCTGGTTGATCTCACCCGCGCGGGCCAGACGTACGGGCGGCAGGATGAACGCCTCCTGAAAGGCGTCCTTGGCGGCGGGGTTGTAATTGCCCGGCGCGCCGCCGCCCAGATCGTGCCAATGGCCGACCGAGGCCAGCCAGCAGAACAGTTTCCCGTCGCGGAAATAGGGCCGCACGAGCCGCATGTCGTTCAGGTGCGTGCCGCCCATATGCGCGTCGTTGAAGATGTAGATGTCGCCGTCGCGCAGATCGTGGCCGTCGCGCGCCACCTTTTCGATCACCGCCTTCACCGCGAAGGACATGACGCCCACGAAGATCGGCAGGCCGGACTTGCCCTGCACCAGCGTGTCGCCGGTTTCGGCATGGTAAAGCCCGTGGCTGGCGTCATGCGCCTCGGCGATGATCGGGTTGAAGGCCGAGCGGAAGAGCGTCGCGTCCATCTCGTCGGCGATCTGCTCCATCCGGCCCGCCAGCACGGCGAGGGTGATCGGGTCGATCTCGGTCGTGTCGCTCATGGTCGCACCTCCGCGATGTCGTTCCAGACGTCCTGCCGGGTGATCCGGCCCTCGGTGATCTCGAACCGGTCGATGAAGCGGATGCCTTCGAAGGGCGTCCCGTCCGGCCATGCGCCCGACAGCGTGCCGCGGGCATAGACCACCGCGGGGCCGGGCGTCGGGGCGAGATCGAAGCCCTCGTAGGTTTTGCGTACAAACCGGTAGCGCGGCGCGGACCAGTCGATCAGTTCCTGCAAGCTGGTCATCGGGCCCGAGCCGGGAAAGACCATGGTGAAGCCCTCTCCGAGAAAGCCCGCAGCCGCATCGACGTCGCGGGCTTCCATCGCGGCCAGGTAATCGCGCACGATCCGGCAGGGGTCGGGCAGGGCGGGAGCGCCCGTTCGCTGCCTGCGGCCTCGCATATACTGGCTGGTCGCACGTTCGTGGATCATCACGGTGACCGCGTCGGGCGGGGCGGGCATGACGACGCGCACCGCATCGGTCAGCCCCTCGGCCAGCCGCCGCTTGGCGTCGTCGTCATAGCCTTCGAGCACGTGCAATTCGAGAATCGGCACCGGTCGCTCCCTGCGATATGTATTTTTTATAGGACAGGATTATGAGCGGCGAGGGTACAAATCAAGAAATTATTTGCATACAAATTTCTTGCTTTTTGACCTCGGGTGGGTACGGTCGGCGGGAATCGAGGAGTGCCGATGCGCGACGACGTGCGATCCAGTCTTCCGGAAGGTGGCAAGGCCCGCAGGGTCTATCTGCTGCTGCGGGACGACATCACCTCGGGGGTTCACGAGGTGGGCGCATTGCTGCCGGGCGAGCAGCGCCTGACCGATCTTTACGGTGTCAGCCGGGTGACGATCCGCCGGGCGCTCGAGGCGCTGGAGGCGGACGGCCTCGTCGAACGCCGCGCGGGCAGCGGCACGAAGGTGCTGGGCGGCGCGGCCTCGGGCGCGATGGGCGCGGACGTCACCTCGCTCATTCCGCAGATCGTCGAGATGGGCCGCCATTCGGCGCGGCTGCTGGCGTTTTCCTACGGGCCCGCCCCCGATCCGGTGGCGCGGGCGATGCGGATGGCGCCGGGTGCGCGGATGCAGACCGCGGTGCGCGTACGGATGGCGGACGGCCAGCCGTTCTCGCATCTGACGACCCATGTGCCCGAAGACATCGCCGCGAATTATTCCGAGGCGGATCTCGCCAATACGCCGCTTTACCAGTTGCTCGAACGCTCGGGTGTGCGGGTCGAGACGGCGCATCAGACGGTCAGCGCCACGCTGGCCGCGCCGGACGTGGCCGAGGCGCTGGGCATCTCCACCGGATCGGCGCTGCTCTGGCTGCGGCGCGTGGTGCGCGATGCGGGCGGGCGCGGGGTGGAATACCTTTCGGCGCTTTACCGGCCCGACCGGTTCCAGCTCGAGATGGACCTCACCCGCGTGGGCGAGGGGCCGGGGCGTCACTGGGAGCCGGTGGTCGGCGATCACGGCGAGGGGGCGGGCTGATGCGGACGCTGCTCGACAAGCTGTGGGCCGCGCATGAGATCACGCGCAACGCCGACGGGGCCTCGCTTCTCTGGGTGGACCGGCACCTCGTGCATGAAGGCTCGCACCACGCCTTCGCCAAGCTGGCGGAGCGGGGCATGCAGGTGGCCGAGCCGGGCCTGACCTTCGGGGTGGCGGATCACTACGCGCCGACCCGGCACCGCGACCATGTGGACGATCCCGACATCGCCAAGATGCTGGACCGGCTGGAGAAAAACACCGCCGCCCACGGCGTGCAGTTTTTCGGGCTCAACGATCCGCGGCAGGGTATCGTGCATGTGCTGGGCCCCGAGCAGGGGCTGACGCTGCCGGGGCTGCTGATCAATTGCGGCGACAGCCACACCTCGACCCACGGGGCCTTCGGCGCGCTTGCCTTCGGGATCGGGGCCACGCAGGTCGCGCACGTTCTGGCCACGCAGACGATCTGGCAGGCCAAGCCCAAGGCGATGCGGATCACCGTGGAGGGCACGCTGCCCGCGGGCGTCACCGCCAAGGACATCGCGCTCCACTGGATCGCCAAGCTCGGCACGTCGGGGGCCACGGGGCACGCGGTGGAATATGCCGGCCCCGTCATCGAGGCGCTGTCGATGGAAGGGCGCATGACGCTTTGCAACCTGTCGATCGAGGGTGGCGCGCGCTTCGGGATGATCGCACCCGATGCGACGACCTTCGCCTACCTCAAGGGCCGCCCCTTCGCGCCCGAGGGGGCCGATTGGGACGCCGCGCTGGCCGATTGGGCGGATCTCAAGAGCGACGCGGGCGCGCAGTTCGACCGGGAGGCGCGCTTCGATGCGGCCGAGATCGCGCCCACGGTGACCTGGGGCACCACGCCGGAACAGGCGGTGCCCATCACCGGACGCGTGCCGGACCCCGCCACGCTGACCGGGGCCGAGGCCGAGGCGGTGCAGTCCGCCCTCGATTACATGGGGCTGACGCCCGGGCAGAAGCTCGACGGCACGCGGGTCGATCAGGTCTTCCTCGGTTCCTGCACCAATGCGCGGATCGAGGATCTGCGCGCCGCCGCCGCCGTGCTCAAGGGCCGCCATGCGAAGGTGCCGGGCGTGGTGAGCCCGGGCTCCATGCTGGTGCGGGCGCAGGCAGAGCGCGAGGGGCTCGATGCGGTCTTCACCGAGGCGGGGCTCGACTGGGTCGCCTCGGGCTGCTCGATGTGCGTAGGCATGAACGGCGACATCGTCGCGGCGGGCAAGCGCTGCGCTTCGTCGACCAACCGCAATTTCCGCGGACGGCAGGGCAAGGGCGCGCGCACGCACCTGATGTCGCCCGTCATGGTCGCCGCTGCCGCAATCACCGGCACCCTGACCGATGCGCGGCCCCTGATGGAGGGCCGGATCTGATGGCGGGCTGGACGACGCATGAGGGCATGGCCGTCGCGCTGCCGCGGGCGGATATCGACACCGACCAGCTGATCCCGGCGCGGTTCATGTCCGCGAGCCGGTCCGAAGGCTACGGCCAATACCTGATGCGCGATCTGCGCGAGGGCGATGGGGATTTCCCGCTCGACCGGCATCCGGAGGCGAGCATGCTCATCGCGGGGCCCAATTTCGGCTGCGGCTCGTCGCGGGAAGCGGCTGTCTATGCGCTGGTCGATGCGGGCATCCGCGTCGTGATCGCCGAGAGCTTCGCCGACATCTTCGCGGGCAACGCGGTCAATAACGGCCTGCTGCCCGCGCGCGTGGCCGACACCCCCGAGATCCTCGCGGCGATGGGCGACGGCACGGCGCAGGTCACGGTCGATCTGGAGGCGGCGGAGCTGCGCGTGAACGGCAAGGCCCATGCCTTCGATCTGCCGCGGCTCTGGGCCGAGAAGCTCATCAACGGGTGGGACGATATCGACCTGACCCGCGCGCATCTGGACACCATCGCGGCCTTCCGCGCCGCACGACAAGAGAGACATCCCTGGGCCTGGCCCCGGACGACGTGACCCTGCGGCCTCTTTGGGGAGGGTCGCCAAAGACAAGAGCCGGGCCAACCGGTCATATGGACACAAGAAGGACCCGCGACCGGCAACCCGGCGCATCTGACCCCGCGACCGGAAAACCGGCGCATCTGACCCCGCGACCGGAAAGCCGGCGCATCTGACCCCGCGACCGGAAAACCGGCGCATCTGACCCCGCGACCGGAAAACCGGCGCATCTGACAAGGAGAGACGACATGAAGATGACCCTGATGGGCGGCGCGCTGGCCTCGACGCTGGTGCTGGCCGCGGCGGCGCAAGCGCAGGAACAGACGATCACCGCGGTGCACGCCTTCCCCGAGACGCTGATCTACACGCAGAGCTTCCTCGATTTCGTGGAGAAGGTGAACGCGGCGGGCGAAGGCGTCATCCAGATCGACGTGCGCGGCGGACCCGAGGCCATCGGCATGTTCCAGCAGCCCGACGCGGTGCGCAACGGCGTGGTCGACATGGTCTATACGCCGGGCTCGTTCTATGCGGGCGCACTGCCCGAGAAGGACGCGCTTGTCGCCTCCAACCTCACGGCGATCGAGACCCGCGAGAATGGCGGCACCGCGCTGATCGACGAGATCCATCAGGAAAAGATGGGTGTGAAATATCTCGGCTGGTTCGATTCGGGAGTCTGCTACAACCTCTGGACCCGCGACGCGCCGACGCTCGACGAAGGCGGCAATCTCGACGTGTCGGGCCTGAAGCTGCGCGGCAACGCCGTCTACAACGCCTTCTTCACCGATTATCTGGGCGCGCAGGTGATCGACCTGCCCACGACGGATGTCTATTCGGCGCTGGAGCGTGGCGTGGTGGATGCGACCGGCTGGACGCAGATCGGCCTCATCGACCTCAAGTGGAACGAGTTCCTGAACTACCGGATCGAGCCCTGTTTCTTCTCGACCGATCTCGGCGTGATCGTGAACCTAGAGACTTGGGAGGGCCTGTCGGACGAGGCCAAGACCATCCTGCAGGATCAGGCCATCGCGCATGAGGCGGCGTCGGTCGAGGCGCTGAAAGCCAAGCGCGACGCGGATTTCGCCGCGCTCGACGAGCAGGGCATGCAGGTCGTCGAGCTGGAAGGGCAGGCGCGGGCCGATTACCTTGCTGCCGCGCGCGAGAAGACCTGGGCGCGCATGGAAGAGCAGATGCAGCAGCATCCCATGGGCCTCGAGAATTACGACACCCTGATCGGGCTCTTCTACGATCTCGAAAAGGCTGGCGAATAAGACCGGTTCGGGGTCGCCTTCGGGCGGCCCCGCCATTTGCGGAGGCACGGGGCAGATATGCGGCACATCACACGGGCCTATGACGCGTTCCTGACGCTGATGGCGATTATCGCGGGGGCCATGCTGATCTGGCTGATGGTGTCGGTCGTGGTGTCCGTCACCATGCGCAATCTCGGCCTGCAGCCCTATGCGTGGCTCTTCACCTCGTCGGAATACGCGCTTCTCTACATGACGATGCTGGGCGCGCCCTGGCTGGTGCGCGAGAAGGGCCATGTGCATATCGAGCTGCTGACGGCGGCCCTGCCCGAGACGATGCAGGCGCTGGTCAGCCGGCTCGTCGCCGCGCTTTGCGTGCTCGTGTCGGTGATCCTGGCCTGGAAGGGGCTAGAGCTGTTCCTGACCAATATCGAACGCAACGATTTCGACGTGCGGGCCTATTTCACGCCGAAATGGATCCTGACGATCTCGTTCCCGATCTCCTTTGCGCTGATGGCGGTGGAGTTCGCGCGCTTCGTCTTCGGGCCGGAGCTTCTGCATTCCGGCGAAGCGGGGGTCAGCGAATAATGGAATGGTATGCGGCCCTCGGCCTTCTCTTGGGCACGATCATGCTGCTCATGGGCATCGGCATGCCCGTGGCGCTGGCCTTTCTCGCGGCCAATATCGTCGGCGCCTGGATCTTCATGGGCGGCGAGGCGGGCATCACCCAGCTTCTGAACAATGGCTTCGGATCGCTCACGAGCTTCGCGCTGGTTCCCATCCCGCTGTTCCTGCTGATGGGCGAGATCTTCTTCTTCACCGGGCTCGGTGCGCGGATGTTCAATGCGATCGACAAGCTGCTGGGCCGTCTGCCGGGGCGGCTGGCCTATGTCACCGTGATCGGCGGCACCGGCTTTTCGACGCTGTCGGGCTCGTCCATGGGATCGACCGCGCTGCTGGGCAGCCTGATGGTGCCCGAGATGAACGCGCGGGGATACAAGACGCACATGTCGGTGGGCCCGATCCTCGGCACGGGCGGGCTTGCGATCATCATCCCGCCCTCGGCGCTGGCGGTGCTCTTGGCGACGCTGGCGCAGATCGACGTGGGCGCGCTGCTGATCGCGGGCATCATCCCGGGGCTGATCCTCGCCTGCCTCTATATCGGGCTCATCTGGGTGCAGACGCGAATGGACCCGTCCGCCGCGCCCGCCTACGAGGTCGAGGAGCTGGGCCTCGGCGAGAAGCTGAAGCTGATCCTGCGCGACGTGGTGCCGATGCTGTCGGTGATGGTGCTGACGATCTTCGGGATGATCGGCGGGCTTTTCACCCCCTCCGAGGCGGCGGCGTTCGGCGCGCTGGGCGTCCTGATCCTCGCGGTGATCTATCGCGGGCTGACCTGGGACAGCATGAAGAAATCCATCGTCGGCGCGCTGAAGGTCACGCTGATGGCCTATCTCATCGTCTTCGGCTCGGCCACGTTCAGTCAGCTTCTGGCCTTCTCGGGCGCCTCGCGCGGGTTGATCGACTGGGCCACGGGGTACGAGCTGGCTCCCATCGCCATGCTTCTGGTGATGTTCGGGGTGCTCCTGGTGCTCGGCATGTTCATGGAGCAGATCTCGATGATGCTCCTGACGGTGCCGATCTTCTTTCCGCTGGCGGCAAGCCTCGGCTTCGATCCGGTCTGGTTCGGGCTCATCATGCTCCTGGCGCTGGAGATCAGCTTCACCACGCCGCCTTTCGGGCTCTTACTTTTCGTGATGAAGGGGGTCGCCCCGCCGCAGACCACCATGCGCGAGATCTATACCGCGGCGATGCCGTTCATCGGCTGTTCGCTGCTGCTCGTGGCGCTGTTGATCCTCTTTCCCGGCCTGGCGCTCTGGCTGCCCGGCCGGTGAGGCCGCGCTCGCGCCGCTTCGGGGCCACACCGCGCGCGCGCCGCCGCAGAGACCGCTCGCGCCCACGCGCAGACATGCTATCGCTTGGGCAGAACGGCCGATCGGGCGGCCGCAGGTCTGGGAGGATGTCATGCTGAAGGTTGGATTGCTCGGCGCGGGCCGGATCGGGCAGGTGCATGCGGTGAACATCGCGAACAATCCGCGGTCGCGCCTCGTCGCGGTCTCGGACGTTCACGCGCCCGCGGCGGATGCGCTGGCCGCGACTTACGGGATCGAGGCGCGCGCCGCGGACGACATCCTCGGCGATCCGGCCATCGATGCGGTGCTGATCGCCACCTCGACCGACACCCATTCCGACCTGATCGAGGCCGCGACCGCGGCGGGCAAGGCGGTTCTGTGCGAAAAACCGGTGGACTTGTCGCTGGCCCGCGCCGAGGCCTGCCTGGCCAAGGTCCGGCAGACCGACAGGCCGGTGATGATCGGCTTCAACCGGCGCTTCGATCCGCATTTCGCCGCGCTCAAGGCGGCGAGCCTCGCGGGCGAGATCGGCAAGTCCGAATTGCTGTCCCTGACCTCGTTCGACCCGGCGCCGCCGCCGGTGGCCTATATCAAGGTTTCGGGCGGGCTGTTCCGGGACATGATGATCCACGATTTCGACATGGCGAATTTCCTGATGGGAGCGCGGCCCGCGACGGTCCGCGCCGTCGGCAGCGCGATCGTCGACCCCGAGATCGGCGCGGCGGGCGACGTGGACACCGCGGTCGCGACCCTGACCTATGCGGATGGCCGCATCGCGGTCATCAAGAACAGCCGCCGCGCGGCCTATGGCTACGACCAGCGGATCGAACTGCTGGGCTCCAAAGGGCTGCTGCAGGCCAACAACATGCTCGAGAACAACGTGGTGAAATCCACGGCGGCGGGGGTCGTGTCGGCCAAGCCGACCTACTTCTTCCTCGAGCGCTACATTCCGGCCTATGTCGCCGAATGGGAGGCCTTCGTCGCCGCGATGATCGACGGCACGCCGATGCCGGTCACGCTGGAAGACGGCATCTCCGCACTCGCCATCGCCGAGGCGGCGACGCACTCCGCCAAGACCGGCGAGGCGGTGGAATTGCCGAGTTGACGGGCCGCGTGGGCGCGGCGCGCCGCCTTGCGGTTGAAGATCTGCGCCACGCGCGAGCGTCGTGGTCGACATCTTAAAGCGAGATACAGCGGATTTCTTGCGTACTCGCGGGTGCTCCAGCCTCGGTTTCGTACCGTATTCGAGTAACCGACGGGGATGCGCCTGACGGAACCATCGGGGTCAAGTATTCCAGTGAAAAACGCGTCTTCCGGAAGCGCAGGTCTCGCACGAAACGCAAGAAGCGTTGGCCTTCTAAGGGAATTACTGGTACCTTCTTCGCCATTAAGAAGTATTTTTATTCCAAAATGCCGTTTTCATCTTTGAGAATATGACCATAAAAGATTCAATAGACCGCCTTCTTGAGGACCGAAAGGGCAAGATATTCCTTGCCCAGCTCAGCAGGGCAGTCGCCCAGGCTGAGCGCGCCTTTCCCCCCGATCGCACCGAAACGCTGCGCAAGTTCATCGTCGACTGCTTGGATGCAGTGCGCGACGGCCCCTTGCCCCAACAGGATTCGGGAGGTCTTGATCCGCGCGCTGCATTCTACTTGCCCATCGTGGTGCCCAATCAGGATCAGTACTTTCATCTCGATCCCGCCGAACTTTCGCCGGACGGACGACTTGTCACCCTGGTGTCCCTGAAGGTTCTGACAGAAGATCTTCTTCCGCTCGGCAAGCTTCAGGGCACGGCCAACGATGCCGATCTCGGCATCGCGGTCGCCGGCCTGACGGGCGAGGACTTCCAGCCGGATGCCCGCGTGGGTGCCGGGTGGCGTCTGCCCACGAACATCTGCTGGGCGTCCCGCTTCGACGATGTGGTAAGGGTCGCGCCGTCGCTGCGCAAACGGCGTTCGGTCCTGCCCTTCGTCGAGGCAGACCGCCTCAGGAACTACCTAGGACTCGGGCATTACGGCGAGAACACGCAATTCGTCGTGCTCATGTTCAAAGCGAATGCGCTCCGCGCACACAAGGAAGCCCCGGGCGAGAAAGTCACTCGGCCCTTCATCTTCGAAGGCGTGGGGAACCACCGCTTCACTCTGTTCGACCGCGACGGTCGCGCCGGTCCGAGGGGATGGAACCATGCGTTGGACCTCGCGCGGCTGGAAGAGAGCGAGGGCGGTCCCAAGGGCGGGTGCGAGATCGTGATGACGTCGATATCTTGCCGCGAGATCGAGCGCTGCATGATGTCGGAGCGGCTTGGCGTCTCTCCTTGCGAGAAGGACGGCGCCGACGAGCGTATTCTCGACGTGATGCTCTGGGACGAAGCGCAGGCGCGGTCCGAGACGCTCGATGCTGCCGTGCGCCGTATCGAGCGTTTCGTGGGCGGCGGCGCAGCCGGCAATGAGGGCGGCGAGGCGCGCACATGACTTCCCTTGCGGTTTTCGACGACCCAGAAAGATTGGCGCACTGGCTGATGGGTGCAGCCGCTGGCTACGGTGCAACGCTCAGACCGGATCCGCAGACAGGCGCAACCTCAGATGACGCGGCGCGTTCGGCCACCCAGTTGATGGAGGCGCGGGCCATCGCACTTCATCCATTGAGTTATTCCGAGGAATTCTCGTTCAACGACCACGTTCTACGCGCGGCGGGACGACGGGATGCGGGGATCGACGCCGGAACTGCGCGCGGACGGCTGCGTATGGCGGGTGAGATGCTCGACGATGCGCTGACATTGGCGTTGCGCCGATGGGAAAGCCGCGATGGCCCAGAAGTTCTCTACATGCTTCTGTCGCTTGCGGCCCGCAAGCGATCCGACGCGGCGTTGTCCGCGGCGCGCGAGATCTTTGCGAAGGGCCGCATGGGGTTGCTGCCGGAGAATTGGAAACGCGCAATCGGCTACCAGCTCACGGCACTCGCCCATGCGTTCGCACGTTCGCTCGACGGCCGCCAACTGCTCGAGGACATGCCGCTCAGGACCGACTACTGGACGGCGTCCTGCAGCGGGATGGTTTGTTCGGGGATCGTCCTCAATCGGCCGGAGCGCTGGCTTCCCACCGTGGAACGCTTCATCGACGATCTTGAAACGCTCGACCGTACCGTGCTGCGCGCGCAGTTCCAGAGCGTTGTGAATGCGGCCTCGCTTTCGAACGTGCTCGTCGGCACCTGCACACAGCTTCCGGTCTACTGGGGGCTCGACCTTATCGAAAAGCCGTTTCGCTCGGAACGGACGGTCCGCGTGCTCGAGGAGCTTTTCGCCGCCCAAACTGCACCAATCGACTTTCATTACTGGGGCCAACTCGCCTTCGCCTGTGGGGATGCCGAGATGATCCTCAGGGACGCCACTATGCACGACGACGTGCAGCGCGCCTTCGAGCGTTTGGCCCGAGAGCAGCATGCGACGGACGTCGACGGTGAATATATCTACCACGCTTGCGCGGAACGCTTCACGATCCTCACCGGCAAGAGCGTCAACAGCCCGGCGGCCGGTATCGACCTTCTTGCGTCGGCTGTATCGGACCGCGAGATCCTCGAGGGCGACGACATGGGCGAACCTGAAGTCATTGACGAACTTCTTGGCGACGTCGACGCCATTTTTGCCGAAGCGGGTTTGGGGTCGCTCGATAGCGCCATAAACAGATTGGCCGAAAAGTTCGGGCGTCTTGGCGGGAGAACGCTCGCATGATTTCGCATGTGCCCGAGCTGTCCCAGCGCATCTACGAGGCGTCGCGTCTGCGAGGCCTCGCCTACTTCAACGGGTTCGACAACGAATGGGTGAAAAAGACGCGTCACCAGATCCGCTATTACATCGACCCCGCCGTGGCGCTTTTGCTGTTTATCTGGCCCGGGCGGCTTCTGGACGAACGCGAGGCTGCGAACAAGACCTACCTCGCCACCATTGCCGGCGTCGACAAGGCGCAGGCGCAGGTTGTGGATGCCATCCTGAGCGGCGAGTGCCTGTTTGGCCCGGATCTTCTGAAGCGTGGCACGTCCGACCAGGGGCAGCTCGACCACAGGTTGATGCTGCCGGCGCATTGGGAAGAGTTCACTACCCGGCTGATGTCTTTCATTAAGTTCGAGGTCGGCGACGATGTAAAGGCCGTGGCCGAGGACTTTGCGAGCTCGCTCGCCAAAGCCGAGCAAATGGGACAGGCGCCAACCAAAGATGGGGGTGACGACACGATCTCCACGAGCGAAGTGCGCCGTCGCAGCGCGGACCTGAGCGAGGCGCTGGCCGAGATCGAAGACACTCGTATCATGGAACTCGCCATGCTTCGCCGCATGCGGCGGCAGAAGCTTGTCCGGCCTGCGACAGCCTTGCCGCAAGAGGTGTTCCACATCGACGTGGACGAGGTCAACGAATGGCAACGTCGCTTGCGCGAAGCAGGAAAGACGCGCTCTGTCAGGCCGGACGCCATCGTCCTCGCGCAACTGGACCGGTTAAACGCGATAGAGCAGCGCAAACCGCGCGGTTCGCAACGTGTGCTCCATACGCTCGTGACTGGCGACGGCCACATGCATCAGGCCTATTTCGCGCGCCGTATGGAAGAGGCGGCCGCGTCAGGTCTTTATGAATACGATGCCGACGAGACGCTTCTTCCGGATTGGGACGAGCACCTGTATTCGAGCTTCGTCCAAGATTACCATCTTCGGCACCCTGCGCAGTTCGTCCCGACCCTTAACCAGAGGGAGCTTGCCAACCAGATCGACTCCACGCGGCTGTTCGAGGACATCGTGGACGCGACGGAGACCTTTCTCGTCGGCGTCACCGACAGCGAGGCCCGCGCCCTGCATCTGTCGGTGCAGGCGGTGCTTGGCGAACGGGCGATCCGCGCGCAGATCGACGGCCATCTGCGGCATGCTCGCCCCGCCGATCTTCACGCTGCATCGGAAACAGCGGGCGAACTGCTCGAACGCTGGGACGAACTCATGGGGCAGACGATCCTCGTCAATCAGGCCACACTCATGGCCCGCATCCTCGCTGCGCGCGAGACCTATGACGAGGCCCGCTCTTCGCCATCGTCGTTTCAGAAAATGCTCGAACAGATGCAGAGCGAGCTCGTGGGCGACGTGAAAGAAATGGGCGTCTATATCTCTGCGCGGCTTGCCGTGGGGCAGGTCCGCAAGCGGATCGCGGCGATGACCGAGGCGGAGAAACATGAGCGCAGGATCTCGGTCAACCTTCTGTGCGACTTCTCCGATCTGATCGGAGACAGACGCATCCGAGACGTCGCCCATGCGCATGAGGAGAACGACGCCGCCGTCTTCCGGGAGATCGACAAGCGGGTCGAGCTGATTCCACCTGAGGACGCTTGGCGTATCCTGCTGTTCAGCGCAGTTCTGGCCGCGCGCGTGTCGGACTGGGATCGACTGATCTGGATTGGCGGCAGCGCGGTGGAGGCGCTCGGACAGCGCGCGAAGCCGCCGCATGAATATGCGGAGGCCGTATACGTGGTGGCGCTTGGGCACCGGATGCGCCTGTCGCCGCTCGACTACGACGAGGCGGACCGGCTCCTCCGGTGGGCCATCGACCACCACGAAAAGCTGATAGAAGCTGGCGGGGGCGGCGACGATATCCACCGACAGCAGCTCCGGCTGGCACGCGCGCTGGCGGAGCGAGGCACGCTTCGTCTGCAGGAGCAGTTCCGCCGGTTCCGGGAGCGGACGCAGGGGGACACCTCGCTGCCACCCATTTCGGAGGCCGACATGGCCGAGGGGCATGAAGGATTCGACCGCGCCCTCGCGCTTCTGAAGGAAATTGGCGAACGTCCGCACGAGACGCGGCGCCAGCAGCGCGAGGCGCGCCTGGCCAACCATGTCTGGCGGCAGGCAGCGCTGAATCGCCCGATCTTCAGCCTGCTCGGCCATTTCGTCTATCGCGACCAGGCCGATTTTCCCGACAATTTCGACGACGCCCGCTTTGTCGCAGAAGTGCGCGATGCCGAAACGGCGTGGCGCCTTCTCAAGGAGAACGCGGAAGCCAATCGCAAGGTCGGCGTGGCCGAGGCGAACAGGCATGCCGGGGTCGACGAACCCGGCCTCGACGGGATCGGCATCGATCCGAAGGACCTGTCCGTCGTGATCCGGATCGATATCGAAGTGCTCGCCTTCGCGCGCGACCATCTGCTCCGTTCGGATGCCGATGCCGATGCCGACCGGGAGGCGGCCTTCGCGAGCGCGAGACGGATCGAGACCCTCGTTAAGAGGCTCTCGGGCAGCGTGGCGACACCGAACGACCGGCGGCTTGCAGAAGAGATGTGCCGATGGGTCCTCAACGAGGTTGAGGCGATGCATGGCCAAGGTCGCGAGGCGCCGGCGGATGGCTGAGGCTGACGAGAGCGAAGGCGAATTCGACCCGACCTATCTTCACACCACGATCATCTCCCGGCCGTTGCTGGAGCTCATGGAAAAGGGCGCCGATGAAGACCGCCACGATGTCGTCATCGATCTCAACTTCAAGTACCAGCACGGCCTGGCCGCCGCGCAGGAGCGCACCCTCGAACTGATGCGCGAGCGACTGGAGGTCACGGAGGAACAGATCGACCGCCGGAAGACGAAGCTTTCACCGCAATACGTCATGGGTGCCTTGACCGCGGCGCAGATCAGGGGCCTGGCGGACCTCGTCTATAGCGGCATGTACGACGACTGGCCGAGCGAGTTCGTGAACCGCACGGTCTTCATGATCTGGCCGGATTTCGGGCTCGACGCGCATATCGTGAAGTCGGCGGCCACAGTGAAGGCGGATGCTGCGCAGCGGTCCTTCAGCGCTGACGGTTCGGATATCGTCTGGGCAGTCGTGGATTCCGGCGTGGATGGCGGACACGCACACTTCCGGCGTCATGGAACCCTCGACCTGAGCAGCCTTGAAACGCCGCTCAAGCACCTCGACTTCACGAACGACTTCAATGGTGCGGGATCGACCAGCGTCGACCCTCTGGCGCCATCGCCGGAAGAGCAGAAAGCGGCACTCACAGATGAACTCGGCCACGGAACGCATGTCGCCGGGATCATCGCGGGGGCCTATCAGCAGGACCCGGCGGAAATTGCCGAGATGACCTTGCGGGATGTGCCGGACGCCGGGGTGGAGTTAGGCGACGGTCCGCCCGGGGGCCGATTTCCAGAGCCGGCCGAAATCTCGCGGCTGCGCCAGACGCCGGCGGGTACAAAGGATTTTTATAATTACACGGTCGAGACTGTCAGGGGAATCGCGCCGCGCGCCAAGATCGTGAGCTACAAGGTCTTGGACGCGCAGGGGGCCGGCAAGATGTCGAACATTCTTGCCGCGCTGGCCCACATACAGTCGGTGAACGAACACGGACGATGGATGCGGATCCACGGTGTCAATCTCAGCGTCGGCTATGGCTTCAATCCGGAATGGTTCGCCTGCGGGCAGAGCCCTCTCTGTGTCGAGGTGAATAGGTTGGTGCGGTCGGGCGTGGTCGTCGTGGTGTCCGCGGGCAATTCGGGCTACGGCTCGAAAATTACGAAGATGACGGGCACTATCAGGGCCGGGATGCTGATGACGATCAACGATCCCGGCAACGCGGATCTCGCGATCACGGTCGGTTCGACGCATCGCGAGATGCCGCATGTGTTCGGAGCATCCTATTTCTCTTCGAAGGGGCCGACGGGAGACGGGCGCCGAAAGCCCGACCTATTGGCCCCCGGCGAGCGGATCGTGTCCTGCGCTGCGGGCACCTACGCGGCGGAGCGGACTCACGGCGGCGACCCTTCGCGCCTCTACCTGGACAGGTCGGGAACCTCGATGGCCGCACCGCACGTCTCCGGCGCCATCGCGGCCTTCCTCTCGATCCGGCGGGAGTTCATCGGGCAGCCGGAACGGGTCAAGCGAATCTTCCTCGACACCGCCACAGATCTTGGACGCGACCCTTACATGCAGGGCGCGGGGATGCTCGACCTGATGCGCGCGATCCAGTCCGTCTGAAGGCTACGAAGGGGAGGCAGAACCCATGTCGGACATACCCAATTTTCCGTCGATCCTCCTGCGCTACGGGCGCAACGGCCGGGCGCTTGACCCGCGCCACGCCGAGGCCGTGCGCGCCTTCGCGGCGTCAGAGGCACTCGATGATCTGCTTGTCTTGTCACATGGCTGGAACAACACCGACCGCGAGGCCATGGCGCTTTACGCCGGTCTTGCCGCGCATCTGGTGTTGCAGATCCCGAGTGTCGGCGGCCTTTCCGGACGCAGGATCGGGCTTCTGGGCGTCATCTGGCCGTCGAAAGCGTTCGCGAAACTTGAACGCAACCCCGCCGCATCAAACGGGGCCGCAAGTGCCGGTGTTCCTGGCGCGGATGACGACGACCTCCAGGCGCTTCTAGAGGAACTCGCCGACGAGGCGTCGCCGGAGGCGCGCGACTGGCTTCAAATTGCAGCCATCGCAGCGCGTTCAGACGAGGCCGCCTTTCCAAAGTTCATGCAGGCGCTTCCCGCCGCCTTGCCAGTCGACGACGTCGCCGAGGGAGCCGACCGGGCGCTCTTTGATCCGCCAGACCCGGAAGCGGCCATTCGGATGAGCGACACCAGCGCCGACACGGCAGAGGCGGACGATTGGGAGCTGGGCGGGGGCGGGGCCGCCGGGGCCTCGGGGCGTGGACTCGCCGGCGCGGTTGGCAATGTCGTGAATCTCGCCACGTTCTACATGATGAAGCGACGCGCCGGGCTGGTCGGAAACCATGGGCTTGCCAAGACGCTGGTCGGGCTGCGGCAGGCGCATCCGGGCCTGAGGCTGCACATGGCCGGGCACAGCTTCGGCGCGCGCCTCGTCACCTACGCGACCCTTGCGCTGAACGGCCATCCAGCCTCCGCGCCCCATAGCCTGTCGCTGCTACAGGCGGCCTTCTCGCATAACAGCTTCTCAGGAAGCTTTCCCGCGCCGCGGGGCGGTTTCTTCCGGGATGTCGTTGCGAAGCCCTGCGTTGAGGGGCCGATCCTCGTCACCCATACCCACAACGATTGGCCGGTGACCGTGGCCTACGCGCTGGCCTCCCGGCTCGCCGGTCAAAACTTTTCGGCCCTTCCGAGCTCCGAACCGAGCCAGTGGGGCGGTCTCGGCTCGAACGGCGCACAGAAGACCGAAGAGGCCGTCGCGAGCGAGTTGCTTCCGCCGGGCGGCCGTTACACGTTGGGCCCGGGACGGGTCTTCAACCTGCGCGCAGACCGCTTCATCAAGGGTCACTCGGACATTCTGAACGATGCCGTCGGGTATGCCATCGCGCATGCCATGGCCGCGAGCTAGCGGGTGCGTTTGCCCATGATGTACCGCTGTACCGCCTCGCTGACCGGCGGGGTCGGCGCAACGTTATCGCCTTCCGTGTAAAGCATGATCAAGTGCGAGCAACCGCGTTAGGGCAATGGCGCCTGCGGAAGCGATAGATTTGGTGCGGGGCGTCGCCGACCTCGGCCAAGACCACTCCGTCGCGGTTGCGATCGTGACTATAGCTTGGTTTGGAATCGACGAAAGCGAATGGGTTCAGTGCTTTTCCAAGTTGGACAGGCGCTTGAAATCTTCAAGCTTGTTCATGACGGTCAAACGGCGGCGTGTTTTGTCTGGAATGCCAATGAGCACTTCGTTGCGATGCTTGGCATGTCGAAGCGGTGGAGCGGATGGCGGTCATAGCCGGTCTCCTCAGCAGTGTGGTTCAACAAGACCACTGTCGAGACCTGAGACCCGGTTATGGCCACCCGCTGCGCGATGTGAGAGCCGCGCGGGTGACGATAAGCCATCGGCAACGCATTTTCCTGACGTGCTACGGCACTGAAATGACCAGCAACACGATGCTGAAATGGCAGGAAGATCGCAAAGTCGGTTGGCATGACATCGCACCGGGCAAGCCCATGCAGAACGGTCTGGTCGCAACCTTCAACAGGCGCATTCGCGAGGCTTGCCTGAATGAACACCTGGTCCCGTCTCTGCGCCATGCCTGCCGCATGATTGCGGCATGGCGCGTCGACGACAATCGCCACCGCCCGCATTCGAGCCTCGGCGGGCTCACATCGGGGGAATATCACCAATGGTCAGAAGAGGACCAAACCCCGAACAGAGCGAACCGATGAACGCGGACTCAACGGGGAACAGGTCAGCGGCAATGCTCGTCCACTTCTAGAACAACGCGTGTGCACGAGATGTCACCAGCGCGTCTATTCTGGCCTCCGCCATGCTGCGTCCCGGCGGTTGTTTGAGCGCAGCAAGAAGCAAGGTTCGACGGGCCGTGTTTCGAAATGTGAAATGACCTCCGATCCTCTAATGGGCTCGGAGCCGTCATTCGATGCAGCATGTGCCAATGTCGGCTCCGCGGACCTGGCAGCATTCGCCGTTGCCGGGACCCATGTCGGTTTTCTTGTTCCTTGCCTTCGATCACCTGACACCGAAGCTGTGCTCGGCCGCCCAAGCCTGATCCATCATGAAATCGACAAACAGATGCGCAAGCCCATCTTTGGGGCTGTTCGCTGGATAGATCGCGTAGACGTCGATCGGTCGTAGTTTTGCCCGCGGCACCAGATGGACCAGACGTCCGGCGCGAATGTCATCGGCAACGAGCGGGTAGGTTTCGATCATGAAGCCCAGCCCCTCATCAACGAACTTCCGGGCCATCGCAAAATTGTTGCAGGTCGCTACGATCCTCGGTGTCCCTTTGGGCGCTGTCCCATCGACCAAAGTCGCGAAATCGATCCATGATATCGGTGGGCTTTGGATCCAGTCCCAATCGGCAAGATCGTCAATCGACTGCGGTTCTGGCCGGCCCTGCACGTAGGACGGCGCGGCGAAGATACAGAACTGAACATTGCCCAGCTTGCATGCCTTGTAGCTGCTGTCGTCCAGGTCCTTGGTGCGACCGCGAATGGCAACATCGATGGTCGAGCCCTCGACAGGAACGGACAGATCATCAAGTTGGATTTTCAGATGCACGTCGGGGTATGTCTGCGCAAAGCGTGTGAAGGCTTCGACATACGGGCTTTGCGCAAACGGCGTCGCAGCCGCAATCGTCAGTGTTCCAGTGGGTTGCTCCGCACGCCGCCGTACAGCGGACAGACCATCGAGGGCGGCAGCGGTCATCCGTTGGCTGGCCGCCAGCAGCTCAAGACCCGCGTCGGTCAGCGACATGCGACGGGTGGATCGGTACAGCAGCGGTGTCCCCAGCTGTTCCTCGAGTTTTGAAATGTGATGGCTGATCACCGAGGGCGATAGGTTCAGCACCTTCGCAGCCTGCCGAAACGATCCAAGCTCAGCCACCGCTTGGAAGATCGCCATGGTCCTGAGCTGATCAATCATTGTTCGACCCGATGAAACTATAAAACCGATAATGCATGTATACCCGCACTAATCCGATCGTGTCATCCTTCAGCAAGCCGACCTGAGGGCCGGCCCAACCCAAGGTTTGAAGGGACACATCATGACCATGCTCGTATCTGTTTGCCGCGTTTCTCACATCCCCGTCGGGGCCGAGCTGGACGACTTCCATAAAGCCCACCGAGAGGTCTTCGGCGATGCCGTGGGCGAAATGACGTTTCTGCGCGACCCGCAGGACGCCAACCAGGCCGCTGTTGTCGGTCAGGTCCACGATCTCGACAAGATGCGCGAGATCAGCCGCACGCCGGCCGGCGATGCCATGATGCGAAAGTTCGGGTTTGTCGAGCAACTCAACTACTTCCTCGAAGAGGCGTAAACCCATGTGGTTCTGGCGCTCGCATTCATTGACCGACAATGAGAAAGCGGTGGTCCAATGCGGGGTTTCGGAACCCGAGATGTCACCTCAGAGTCGGTTCGATCTACGACTTGCGCAATGGACCTACGCGCGACAGCACCCCGGTGGATTTCTGCCCGGCCTCTCTTGATGGCCTTTGGGTGCAATCAATTTGCACGATCTGCAACGTCTTGCCGGTCGTGCATCTTTTGACTCCCCGGTGGACACGAACTTAGACGGTCGTCGAAATAAACGGTCGCATGCGCGGACGACCAAACTCCGGGCAGCATCGTGTACTTTCGGGCTCGACGCTAACCTTTGCTGCACCGATCACCGACGGCAAGGTAGGGCCGCGAGTGACCGAGTGATCCACGTCGGGCTGCCCTCGCTCAGCCCATGTATCAAGTCAGAATTTCGTTTCGGCGTCCGTCGTGCCCTCGGGAATGATCCCGCAACGCCCTCCCCAGCCCAGGGCAGGCCGGGCCGTGACAACGACCTCAAGATCAGCGAGTTTTATAGGCAAACCTCTGGGCAGGTGACCAACATGAGCGACACGATCACGCTTCGGCGCCTAAGTCCCGACGATCTGGAAACGCTTCTCGCGGTTCGGCATGGACTATTCGATAACGCTGTGCTGCCCGAACAGGCCAAGGCGTTTCTGGCCGATCCCCTGCACGAGATCATGCTGGCCTTTGATGGGGCGGAGGCTGTCGGCATGGCAACCGGTAAGATCATGCTGCATCCGGACAAGCAGCCTGCATTCTTTATCGCCGAAGTCGGTGTGCGAGACGAATACCAGCGGCAAGGCATCGCCAAGCGGCTTTTTGACGCGCTGATGCAGCATGCGCGCGACCGGGGCTGCAAGGGCATATGGCTGGCGACGGAGGCCGACAATCTACCTGCCCGGGCGCTCTACCGGTCGCTGGACGCGCGCGAGACCGGCGGAATCGTCGTCTATGACTGGGACGGCGCGATGGACGGGTAAGATGGTTTGGGTCCATTCCGCAACACGGCCCAATCAGTTGAAACGATCTCGTTTCGGCGCAGCGACAGTCGGCAATTCGGAATGCGCCCGAAGAATCCGACAGGCGGGTTGAGAATCCGCAATAGACCGAAAACCCCCATGCACACTCGAGTGTTCGGATCCGAATTTAATCCGAGGGCGCAATGATGACGCGCTTACTCACACGGTCCGACATCCGTGGACACGTCGACGTCAAGCGTATCGTCACCAATCTGCACTCTGATCGAGCTAAGTACGTCCCCGGATCGCAAGATGTAGCTTGTCTCGTCAGGACCGGTCGAAGGCGTCTTGCCGTCGATGGACCTGACCTGCTGTCCCGGCGATATGGCGATGGCCAGTTCCCGACTTGCAGTGCATCCGACCGTCAGGATCCGGCCTCCGGGCAGGTCCCGAAACAAGGCCTCCAACCCGGTCGCCGTCCAGTTCGCGGCGCGGCGCCAATCGTCCTGCACCGAACTTGGCGGAGGCGGGGCAGGCGAGGGGGAGGCGCCGTCATCCGGGCGAGGCTGCGCGGCTGAAGCGGTCGGCGTTTCGGAATTCGTCAGGGCCGCCAGGCGCGCCGGCCCCATGTTCCGGATTGCATCCTCGCAGGCGCTCTCCCCGGCGGCCCAACCGGTCATCGACGGCGCCGCCTCGTCATAGGACTTGCTGTCTGTGTTCGGGTTGTACCGTTCCGGCACACTGCGCCAGAACTGCACCAGTAAGACCGGCTGCCCTTCCGAAGACGGCGTCGCATGGACGATGCAGCTGGCGAGGTGATCGTCGGCGTTCCCCCGGAATGGTGCCTCGAGCGCCATGCCGTTCTGGACAAGCGGCAAGCTCTTGTCGCCTTGCGCCATCTTGGTGCCGCCAGCTCCGGAGAGGGCAACGGACCAGACCGAGAAATCGATCGTCGTCACGAAGGACGGATCGAACCCGCCAGCTTGCCCAGGCCCGTAAAAACCGCCCATGTAGCCCAGATCACTGTAATCGTGGAAATAGTAGATCTTGCCGATCTCGCGTGCGACAGGCGGCGGCAGGCCGCCTTCCTCCGCGACTTGCGGAACCAGCGCTTCGTTGATCTCGACACCCGCCGCCACCGCGGCCCGGAACGCATCGCCGATGGGCAGCACGGCCCCCGCGCCATTGCCGGCCCGCGCCACGATCCCCACGAGCCCGTTCACAGGGTGGGCCACCGGCGCGCCCGCGGTCAGAGCTGTGATCGCGGGATCGCGCAGGATCGCAAGTCCCGCGCTCTGGCCCGAGGGCGCAACGGGTGCGACCGGCATCTCCCAGCCGCCTAAGTCGTTCTGGGTCATGAAAGACAGAGCGTCGCCGCTGGCCGGGTCGTACTGGCTGACCAGCGGCATGCGCGTCATTTGCAAAGCGCCCGCCCTGGCCAACATGTCGTCCGAGCTGACCTGCGCATCGAGCAGGATCAGCATGTCATAACCGGGCAGACCCCTTGTGCGGGTGACCGCGTGACAAGGCCCTTCGGCCCAGATCCGAACGCAAGCCGCGTCGAGATCGCCAACGGAGGAAACAGTCAGGTAGGTCAGGTCGCCAGCCGCACCGCCCGTGACGGTCGCCGTGGCCACGGGCGTGCCCTCTGGCGCCTCGATCATCGCCGCGAAGATGCCCAACTCGTACTCGATTTGCGCCGCGGCAAGGCTCGGGAACAGGGCGCAAAGGAGGGGGAAGACGTATCTCATTTCAGCGGCTCCAGTTTCGAGCCGTTCCAGATCCAGATGACATCGCAGACCTGCGCCGGGCCGCCGCAGGTGGCGCCCTGCGTGGTCGTCTTCAGCGCCTTCACGCCGAAGGCCCGATCCACCAGTTCCGGGTTGACGCCCAGCACCTGCTGGCGGCTTTGCGTTTCGGTAAAGGCGATCTCGATCGTGCAGAGCGCGGCGCCACAAAAGCCGGCGCCGCGGCCCTTGGACCGGTCGTCGCAGGTCACACCACCCCAATCGAGTACGAAATCCGGGATATCGTCCCCATCCAGCCGACCCGTCATCTCGGCCTCGTCGGAGATGGAATAGCCGCCGGCGCACTGGGTCGCGATCAATTGGCCGAAATACACGATGCGGCCCGCCTCGGATGCACCCGTCGCGGCGGTCGCATCGCGCCCGCATCCATCGAGTACCTGGCTGATGGCGCGCGAGGAGCCGCGAAGAGGGACACCCACCTCGGCCTCTCCGGGCACTGCCACCACGGCGCGCGAGCCCGCCCGAAGCGCGGCGATCAACCCGTCCGATGGCGCACCGGTCCAGAGCCCATCTGCCGGCAGGTGCAGACCGGTCACGTAGAACCTTTGGCCGTCGACGATGACCGAAAAGGATTCCTCGCGGTCAGGCCCCGCCTTCGCAGCCGCCCAGCCCTGGGTCCACAGCAACGGCTCCCCCTCGCGACACATGACGGCCAGCGCTCCGAAGCCACGGTCGGTCACACCAAAGGCCGAGACGGTGCCTTCATAGAGTTCGGACCCTGGGCCGACCCGCCATTGCGCCAGTACCGAGTGAGGGGCCAACACGAGAAATATGATCAGAGCAAAAAAACGAGACATAAAATAATCTCCGCAATACCAATAATTCATCCTCGGCGATCGAGTTCATCGGTCAAGAAGATTTCGGTCGCCGTCAACGGGAGTCGGTTTGAACAAAAGTTTCGGTACCCAGCCCGGCGAGATGTCGCTCAGCTTGGATGGAGGCGCATTAATCTACGTTCTAGGATCGAAACGGACCTTGGGCGAGAGGTTCGCGAAGGCTCGCCAAATGCCGTTCGCGATGGCAGGGCCTGTATGGACAGTTAGGGCGTGGGTCGCTATCGGTTAAGCCTTCCCTCCAAATGTGTTCGCGGAAAATGCGGTCTGGCCGAGGCGCTACTGGGCCTTGACGTCTTGGTCGCGGGCTTCGAGAACGGTTTGACCTCGATCGCCGCAGCAAGGACAGGCCGATGAAGTTCCGCTTTCCCATTGTCATCATCGACGAGGACTTCCGGTCCGAGAACACGTCGGGTTTCGGCATCCGCGCACTTGCGCAGGCCTTCGAAAACGAGGGGTTCGAGGTGCTGGGCGCGACGAGCTACGGCGACCTGTCGCAGTTCGCCCAGCAGCAGAGCCGCGCCTCCGCTTTCGTCTTGTCGATCGACGATGAGGAGTTCAGCCCGGGCCCTGATCTCGATCCTGCGGTTCTGAATCTTCGCAGCTTCATCGAGGAAGTCCGGTCGAAAAACGAAGAAGTCCCGATCTACGTCTACGGCGAGACCAAGACCTCGCGACACCTGCCCAACGACGTTCTGCGCGAGCTGCACGGCTTCATCCATGCCTTCGAGGACACGCCCGAATTCGTTGCCCGCCACATCCTCCGGGAAGCGAAAAACTATCTTGAAGGGATCCAGCCGCCGTTCTTCAAGGCACTGCTCGACTACGCCGAGGACGGCTCGTATTCATGGCACTGCCCGGGCCATTCGGGCGGGGTCGCGTTCCTGAAATCCCCGATCGGACAGATGTATCACCAGTTCTACGGTGAGAACATGCTGCGCGCCGATGTCTGCAACTCGGTCGAGGAGCTGGGACAGCTTCTGGATCACAACGGCGCCATCGGTGCATCGGAGCGCAACGCGGCGCGGATCTTCAACGCCGATCATTGCTACTTCGTGACCAACGGGACCTCGACCTCGAACAAGATGGTCTGGCACCACAATGTGGCGCCCGGCGACGTGGTGATCGTGGATCGCAATTGCCACAAGTCGATCCTGCATTCGATCATCATGACAGGCGCGATCCCGGTCTTCCTGAAGCCCACGCGCAACCATTGGGGCATCATCGGTCCGATCCAGCGCTCGGAGTTCGAACCCGAGGCGATCCGAGCCAAGATCCGTGCCAACCCGCTGCTCGAAAATGTCGATCCCGACACGGTAAAGCCGCGCATCCTGTCGCTGACGCAATCGACCTATGACGGGGTTCTCTACAATACCGAGGTGGTGAAGGAACTGCTCGACGGCTATGTCGAGACTTTGCACTTCGACGAGGCCTGGCTGCCCCATGCCGCCTTCCACCCGTTCTACGGAAGCTATCACGCCATGGGGCGCAAGCGGCCGCGCACCAAGCACTCGGTGACCTACGCCACCCAATCGGTGCATAAGCTCCTGGCCGGAATCAGCCAAGCCAGCCACATCCTCGTGCAGGATTCGGAAACGACGAAGCTCGACCGTCACCTCTTCAACGAAGCTTATCTCATGCACACCTCGACGAGCCCGCAATACTCGATCATCGCGAGCTGCGATGTCGCGGCGGCGATGATGGAGCCGCCGGGCGGGACGGCTCTGGTCGAGGAAAGTCTCACCGAGGCGCTCGACTTCCGCCGTGCCATGCGCAAGGTCGACGAGGAATACGGCAACGACTGGTGGTTCCAGGTCTGGGGCCCGGACAGGCTGGCCGAAGACGGCATCGGCCGCGCCGCGGACTGGGAGCTGAAGAAGACCGACCGGGAGGCGGTCGACAGTTCGGGTGAGGATGCGTGGCACGGCTTTGGCGACATGGCGCGCGGCTTCAACATGCTGGACCCGATCAAGGCGACGATCATCACCCCGGGGCTGAACATCGACGGACATTTCGATGAGACGGGGATCCCGGCGTCCATCGTCTCGAAATACCTGGCCGAGCATGGTGTCGTAGTCGAGAAGACGGGTCTATACAGCTTCTTCATCATGTTCACCATCGGCATCACCAAAGGCCGCTGGAACACGCTTCTCGCCGCGCTCCAGCAGTGCAAGGACGATTACGACCGCAACCAGCCGCTCTGGCGGGTGATGCCCGAGTTCTGCGCCAAGCAGCCGCGTTACGAGCATATGGGGCTCAAGGATCTCTGCCAGCACGTCCATACGCTTTATGCGAAATACGACGTGGCGCGGCTGTCGACCGAGATCTATCTCGGCGATCACCGCCCGGCCATGTCGCCCGCCGAGGCGTTTTCACAGATCGCGCGGCGCAACACCGATCGGGTCGCCATCGACGACCTCGAAGGCCGCGTGACCACCAGCCTTGTCACGCCGTATCCACCGGGCATCCCTCTGCTCATACCCGGCGAGGTGTTCAGCGCGGAAATCGTGAAATACCTTCAATTCAACCGCGAATTCGCGCGCGAGTGCCCCGGTTTCGAGACCGATATCCACGGTCTGCTACACGAGCTCGGGGACAATGGCGAGGTCAGGTACTTCGCGGATTGCGTCGCCGAGTGAACGGCGAACCAGCATTTGCGTGGGGACGGACAGCCGCGAGGTCCCCTTCGGCGTGAAAGGCTACTGGAATGGAGACGCGTCTTCGCAATCGGCCCTGGTTTGGTCCGATAGTGCTGCCTCTGGGTCTTCGGAGTATTCAGCGCGAAGGTCCTGTCAGGGCCGAAAGGCGGCTTTTCTGATCTTTGGAAAGGGGCGGGTACCCGCTGTCTGTCGAGCTATTCCGGCAGATCCGCTTCCGCGAGCCCACTTGCATATGCGTTCTGGAACTCCGGGTCTTGCGGAAGTTGCGATCGTCTCAGCGGGCGAAGGTGTTCAGTCTGAAATACAGATCGGTGTCCGTGGCCTCATGGGCGCGCTCCAAATGAAAAATCTCCGCGAAAAGGTGCATCGCGGAATGTGTGGAAATATAAGAGAGAGCCTCAGTGCGGGTGACCTGCTCCCCTGAAAAGTCCTCGCTTTGAGGTTAGCCTGCTCTCCAACTGAGGAGACAGACGATGAAGAAAAGCCGTTTCAGCGAAGCGCAGATCATTGGCATCTTGAAGGAGCACCAGGCGGGCATGAGCGCGCCCGATCTGTGCCGGAAGCATGGGATCAGCGATGCGACGTTCTACAACTGGCGTCGGAAGTATAGCGGCATGGAAGTGGCCGACGCCAAGCGGCTAGACGCCGGACAGGTCGCGCGTCTCGCCCGGGTCCTTCGAAACGTCGAAGAGTTGCCACTGGTCCTTCCCGAAGGGCTTGGGCATCCAGACGGCCTTGTAGGAGCCCGAGCGCGCAAACTGCGCACCGAAATACTGCCCCGCGACGATCCCGCCGTCACTGCGCGGGTTCTTCGACTGGCCCGTCAGCAGCGGCACCCAGGAGCGCCCTTGCATTCCGCGACCATTGGCACCCGCGAGCGTCGCCGGAATGTCCTTGACGTGCATCAGCGCCCCCCGGTTGATCCGGCCGCCCTTCATGCCCTTGTGCCAGACGATCAGCGGCGACCGGATTCCACCCTCGAAGGCCGAGCCCTTGTAGCCGCTGAACGGCGTCGCCGAGACCTGCGCCCAGGGCGCGCCATAGGCCATGTAACTGTAGCTCCGACCCCATGAAGCGAACTGGGTGTCGTAGTTGTTCGGATACCAGGCAGACCCGGAAAGCGCCGGGCGCTGCTTGGCCTGCTGGATCGGGTCGTTGCCCTCGGGCCCGTTGTCCGAGAAGAAGAGGATATAGGTGTTGTCCAGCTGCCCGGACTTCTCGAGATACTTGATCAGCTCGCCGACCTGGAAATCCAGGTACTCGACCATCGAGGCGTAGACCTCCATCCGGCGCGACTGCTGCACCTGCGCCGCACCGAGCAAATCGTCGTAGGACGGGATGTACCAGAGCCTGGGTGCCAGCTGGGCCGAGTTCGAGACGATGCCCAACCGCTTCTGCCGTGCCAGCCGCTGGCGCCGCAGATCGTCCCAGCCCATGTCGTACTTGCCCTTGTACTTCCAGAGCCAGCGCTTCGGTACCTGAAGCGGATCGTGCGGCGCCTGGAAGGCGAGGTAGGCGAAGAAGGGTTGGCCCGACTTGCGGCCCTCGTCGATATAGGACTTGAGCTTGTCGGTGAAGGTCAGCGAGGAGTAGTAGCCGCGGGGAAGTTTTCTCAGGTAGGCGTTGTCCTCGACGAACTCGTTGATCGGGCTGTCCTGGTTTGCGCCCCGCAGGTCGAAGTGGCTTCCGGCTACGTTCAGAAGCGAGAAGCTGCGGTCAAAGCCTCGTGCAGCCGGAATGTGCCTCGGAGAATGGCCAAGGTGCCACTTCCCGGCCATGTAGGTGCGGTATCCGGCCGCCTTCAGCCGCTCGGCGATGGTGGGGACGCGGGTCGACAGGACGCCCTCGTACCCCTCGAGGCCCAATTGGTTGGGCGCGGTCCGTTCGTACATGTTGCCGAGCCCGACGCGGTGATTGTCGATGCCGGTCAAAAGCATCGAGCGCGTGGGCGAGCAGGTGGAGCCGACATAGAACTCGGTGAAGCGCATGCCGTTCTTCGCGAGCCGGTCGAGGTTGGGGGTCCTGATCTCGCCGCCGAACGAGCCGAGGTCCGAGAACCCGAGATCGTCAGCGACGATCACGACGAAATTCGGCTTTTTGCCTTGCGCGAGCGTCGGACCGCAGAGTGCGAGGGCGGAAATGACCGCTACCAGAATTCCGAGCGTCTGCCTGAAGAAAGTGCTGCATCGAATAGAGTGTGCGTGCCCGTCCATGTCGCCCCCGGCCAGCCGAAATCGCCTGCAGGCAGCGTGTGGAAGAAAAGCGAAGCTGACGACGCTGCCTGCACGAATGAACCGATGAATGCACGAACGGCGTTTCATGTTTCCCGACAGGCACGACTACTCGTGCGACACGTCACCTTGAACGAAGGCAAGCACGTCGGCCTGATGGCTGCGCGACACAGGCAGCGACTCGCCATTGGCGAGAACAACCTCCAACTTGCCCGACCGGCGGACGACACGGTCGAGGCCGGGTCTGTTGATCCAATGCGACCGGTGAAGCTGGACACCATCGAGATGGCGACATTGATCCATCGCATCGCTCAAGCGCATCAGCAACAGCTCCGAGCCGGTATCGGTTCGGACCCGGACATAGTGCCGCTCGGAGGAAAGCGCCCAAAGCGTTCCGGAGTTCTCGGGAGAGAGCCGCCTCAGGAATTCCGGCGGGCTCCAGGCATCTGCATGGCGCCGCATCTCATCCCGCGCACCTTCCGGCGCGGGCGTTGGAATTCTTGGGATGCCAGCGGCAGCTGTCTCGATTTTTTCATCCCACCAAGGGTAACTGAGCACCATCCAAAGCATCGAGCCGAGCGAGGCGTGCAGGATGACCGCCGCCGGATAGGTGCTCCGCATCCACGCGATGAAGTCGGCACGCGTCGCTTCGGCTCCACCTTCCAGTGACATAAGCCCGCTGATCCAGATCAGGATCATCGCAAGCGCCGTCGAAGGTATTGCTGCGAGGATGCACCCGATCAGCGACGCCGTCCTGGTCGTGCATCTTCCACCGCAATAGCGCGTGCCGAGCAGCGCTCCGGCAGTTTGCAGTGGCAGGGCAACCGCGATCATGATGGTCGACTGCAGCGCCAAAGTGCGGATGGACGCCAAATCGTCGAAGGCGCCGATGGCCCGCGAAAGTGTCAGGATGAGAAATGCCACGGCAAATACCGTTGCGTGATGCCGCCAGAATTCCTTTTCGTGAAACACAGCCACGCGCCTCACCTTGCTCCGAACAGGTGTCAAAGAACGTGCGATCCGTGGTAACATTTGGCCACCCGCACTGCACGAAATGACACGCTGACTACACGAGCGGTGCTTCATCGGCACCCTGGCGAGCTCAGAACTCAGGCCTCAGGACTCAATGAGATCGGACCAGGTCTCTCTCACGGCACCACTGAAACTCCGCGAAACCGGCAGTTCGGTGCCGTTCTCTAGGATAACCATCAGGCTGCTTCGCGCCGCCTTGACCTTGTCGACCGCATTCCGGCTCACCCAATGCGATCTGTGGATGCGCATACCGAGATCGTTCGGCAGCGAAGCTATGGCCTCCGAGAATGGCATCAGGACAAGATCCTCTCCGGCCTCGGTCCTGACGCGAACGTAGTGTTGCTCCGCAGACAGAGCGAGCAGGCGGCCGCGTTTCTGTACCGGCAACTTCCGCAGGAGGTGTGCCACATCCGCAGACGCTGCCTCTTCGTTTTGCCTGTCTTGTTCTGCAGTCCCGCGTGCTCCCTGCAGATGCTCGACCCACCAGCGGTAGTTCAACAGCATCCAGAACAGCGTTCCCAGAGTGGCGAACAGCAGGAACACGTAGTGCAGCCGTGACGAAACGTTCTGAAAGAACTCCTCCCGGGTTTCGACGATGGCCTCTCCGGTTGGCATCACACCGGCAACCCAACTGATCGTCGGGCTGAGCACCGATGCGGGAATAGCCGCGACGATACATCCGACGATCGCGCAAAGCCAAAGCGGCAACTTTGCGCCGAACATGGACATTGCGGTCGATGCAAAGAGCGTTTGGAAGGGATAGGAAACACCGACCAGGATGACCGAATGGACGAAGGTGTCGAAAGGGTCGCGCTCCTCGCCGACGGTTCCGATCGTACGCGAAGCCGTCAAAATCAGAACTGCCACGGTGCAGACCAATGCACTGTGGAGCCAAAGATTATCGGTCGATTTGCGGAGGTTTCCCACCCTCCCTCCGACGGAGAAATGCACCTGGTGGTCGAATGATGGGATTTATTGTCGCACAAGTTGCACTGCGGCCAAAGCGGGATTGGTTGCCGATCTGGTGCTGTTGGGCTGCGGAAACGTGTTCTCCAACTCCAAGTGAGTCATGGACTTCATTGGAGCGCGGGATAAAAGGGTTGCCGCATTCGGCACTCAAGCAATTTTTGTGACGGTCTTTGTGTCGCCGCACCTCTGCGCTTTGTGCGGCAATGATGCGACCAACGCCCTGGCATTGCGGGGCTGGTTGAGCGGGAAATTTGGATTTGGCTCCGGTTGCGGCGCTATTTGCGATGTAAGATGGGACGGTAAGGGGCTTTCACGCCGCAGCGATCAGAGTGTAGCCGTGCAGTTATCGAAGCAAAATCAATCACCTAGGCAGGCAGTGCCCCATCCCTAACATCTTGCGCTCTGATCAGGTGTGCTATCGGCGGCTTCTGACGAGGCGTCAGCTTTCCCCCTCGGCTGCACTCGCTACCCACCAAAGTCATGCAAGATAAAAGGGCTGGCACGGCCGCCAAGCTGGTGGTTGTCTTGGACCGCCTTTTTTCGTGCCAGCGCAAGACCATCCGTGCCGACCCTCGATGCAAGTCGCTTAATCGCGGCCTTTCCTACAGTGCCAGAGGGCTTTGGTCTCCGATCGAAGCCTCGCGAGCGACCGACGACCCACCGGCAACGCACCAAATCGGCTTCGCCGTGCGCCTTCCTCCCCGCGATGCGACCCTTCTACGCCGCGAAACGCCTTCGGGTGCTGGGTCGCACGCCGCATGCTCCCCTCATGTCGGGGGCAGGACACAGAGCTTCGGGAAGCAACGTACCTCCCGCCACCGCCGCGGGTCCTCCGGGCACGCGGGCGGGGCCCCGCCTAACTGCACCTGCCTCCTTGCGCGAACGTCCCGATCCGGCGACCTGAAACTGGCCCGAGCTCTGGCCCGACAGGCAGCGAGGGAAGATCATGCGCGCGACATCGAAGGCTGACAGCACACCGAAACGGCGGGCGGCGATCTATGCCCGATACTCGACGGACCTGCAGAGCGAACGATCCGCCGAGGACCAGATCGCACTGTGCCGGGACTTCGCCGAACGGGAGGGGCTAGCAGTCACCGATATCTACCGCGACGAGGCACGCTCCGGCGCCTCGGTACTTGTGCGCGACGGCCTACTCGACCTACTCGACGCTGCGCGCCACGGCCGGTTCGAGGTCGTACTGGTCGAGGCGCTCGACCGGCTGTCGCGCGACATGGAAGACCTGGCCGGGCTGCACAAGCGCCTCTCCTTTCTCGAGATCGAAATCCGCGCCGTCCACGAAGGCGTGGCGAGCACCGTGCTTGTCGGCCTGCGCGGCCTAGTCGGACAGCTCTACCGCGAGGAAAATGCCTTGAAGATCCGGCGCGGCATGTCCGGGCGGGCGAAGGAGGGACGCAGTCCGGGTGGCCTCGCTTATGGCTACGAACCCGTGTCGGGCGACATTGGCGCTCGGCGGATTGTCGAAGTGGAGGCCGATGTCGTGCGCCGCATATTCACCGAGTACCTTGCCGGCAAGTCGCCCCGCGAGATCGCCCACCGTCTGAACGCAGACCGTGTTCCGGCGCCAAGGGGCGCGAGATGGAACGCCTCTACCATCAACGGCAACGCCACGCGTGGGAACGGTATCCTGCAAAACCCACTCTACGCCGGGCGGCAGGTGTGGAACCGCGTGCGGATGGTGAAGGACCCAGACACCGGCCGCCTCGTCTCTCGCCCAAATCCGCCCACGGAGTGGGTGGTGACTGAGCTGCCCGATCTGGCCATCGTGACGACCGAAGTCTTCGAGGCGGCCGGAAAGAGGAAGGCGGCGCGCGCCATCGCGGCACCAGGGGACCGGCGCCGTCCGCGCCACCTCCTTTCCGGGCTTCTGCGGTGTGGGGCCTGTGGGGCGGGGATGTCGACAAATGGCAAGGACCGCAGCGGCCGCATCCGCTGCTCGGCGCATAGCGAGAGCGGCTCCTGCCCGAACCCACAGACTTTCTACCTCGATCGGATCGAGATAGCCGTCCTGTCCGGACTGAAGGCCGAACTGCGCCATCCTGAAGTTATGGCCGAATATGTCCGCACCTATCATGAGGAGCGTCGTCGCCTCACGGCAGACGCCATCAAGGGCCGCGCAAGGATCGAGCGGCGCCTGACCGAGATCGAGCGCGCGTTGAAGCGACTTGTCGATGCCATCTGCGACGGCTCGGACGTGATCCAGCAGCTAGAGCCGCAGTTCCTCGCATTGGAGAAAGAACAGGCGAAGCTACGCGCTAAGCTTCAGGAGGCGCCAGAGCCCCCGGAGGTCATCGGCCTGCACCCCGCCACACTGAAACGCTACGAAGGGCAACTCGCGCAACTCCAGGTCGCTCTCGCCAAAGGCATTCGCGCGGGCGACACCGAGACGGCTCAAGCCATGCGTGAGTTGATCGACACCGTGACCGTCTCACGGGATCCGTCACGCAAGGGCGGCGTCGAGGTAGAGATTGCCGGAAGACTGACCCACCTGCTCGGCCCGAAGGCCTTTCCGCAGGGCGTCAGGGCAGTGTGGGGTGCGATGGTAGCGGAGGAGGGACTTGAACCCCCGACACGCGGATTATGATTCCGCTGCTCTAACCAACTGAGCTACTCCGCCAGAGTGGCGGTTGATTAGAAGAGGCCTGCAGGCGGGTCAAGCGGGAATTTCCCGAAACTGCCCGCGACCCCGGGCTCACCTTTCGGGCGCGCCAGGGCACGCGGCCCCGCCGGCCATCCGCGCGACCCACGCTTGCGAAACAAGTGCTGCCCCCCTGGCACGGCCGGACCGAAAATACCTCTCGGGGGAGCGCGAGGGGGCAGACAGCCCCCTCGCTCCATGCGCGGGCCAGTTTTCACATAGAATGGCGATTGGCCCGATCGCCCGTCGCCCCACGGGCCAGCGCGTCAGGCACACCAAGGGTGGCGCGGCGGGCCCGAAGCCCTTACTTCACGATCACCTCGTCCTTCACGAACATGTTCGCCCAGGCGCGATCCACCAGTTCCGGCGTCATCTTGTAGGGCAGCCCCTCGAAGTCGCAGACCGAGATCATCTGGTCGATCAGGAAGACCGGCTGGTAATTCGCGAAGACGTTCTTGATCGTCGGGTACTTGGTCTTGAGCAGGTGCACGAGGCTCTTTTCGCAAAGCTGCATGCGCTTCTTGCGGGCGACGAGGGCGAAGATCTTCAGGAAGTCCTCCTGGCTTGGGCCGTCGATCTTGATCTTGAAGAAGATCCGGCGCAGCGCGGCCTGGTCGAAAATCTCGTTGGGGTGGAAGTTCGTCGAGAAGATCACCAGCGTGTCGAAGGGCACCTCGAACTTCTCGCCCGATTGCAGGGCGAGGATGTCCTTCGATTCCTCGAGCGGCACGATCCACCGGTTCACCAGCTTCTGCGGCGGTTCCGCCTGGCGGCCGAGGTCGTCGACGATGAAGATGCCGCCGGTGGACTTGAGCTGCAGCGGCGCCTGGTAGGTGCGCGCGGTCGGGTTGTAGACGAGATCGAGCATGTCGAGCGACAATTCACCCCCGGTGATCACCGTGGGGCGCTCGCAGAGCACGTACCGCGAATCGTAGAGCACCCGGCGGCGCAGCTGGGTCGGGTCCTCGCGCTGCTCCTCGGCCTCGGAATGCACGATCGGGTCGTAGACGGTGATGACCGAGCCCGCGTATTCGATGGCGCGCGGCACATAGATCTTGTCGCCCATCGCATCGCGGATGCCGTTCGAGATGGAGGATTTACCGTTGCCCGGCGGCCCGTACATCAGGATCGAGCGGCCCGAGGTCACGGCGGGGCCGAGATTGCCCAGAAGCTGCGGCGGCAGGATCAGGTGGCCCATCGCGTTCGACAGCTGCTCGCGGGTGATCTGGATGTTGCGGATCGACTGGCGCTGCACCTGGTCGCGGTAGACCTGCAGGGGCACCGGCATGGCGCCGTAATATTCCGACTGCGCCAGCGCATCCATCGCCCGCGCCTTGCCGCTGTCGGTCAGCTGGTAGCCCATCTCGGAGCTGCCGCCTTCGGAGCGGTTGCCCATCGCCTCGAGCAGGTTCTGCCCGCGCGCGTAATCGATCAGTTCCTGCGTGATCGGCACCGGCAGGCAGACGGCCTTGGCCAGTTCGCTCGCGCTGCCGGTGTTCTTGCGGAAGATCGTCTTGATCACGATGTCACGCATCATCACCATCGACAGCTGCATTTCCTGCAGCCGTTTCGGCGGCGGTGGCGCCATGACGCTCGACGATTGCATGTTCATTGCTCAGCGATCCTTTGCCCGTATCTATCGTGCAAAGATGACCAATTCTTTATGGCGAGAGCTTGGCCGCGGATTGGCGTTTTCGGCGAAATCGCACGGCTGCGGGGCGGCCTTGGCGCCGTCCGTCAGGCGCCGTAGACGGCCCCCATCCCGAGATAGAGCGCGAGGGCCCCGCCAAGCGCCAGACCCATGGGAAACTTGGCGCCCGAATGCCAGCTTGCCCAGTCCGGCGCGAGCCGGGTGAGGGGTGTCGCCCGCGCGGTGCGATGCGCCACGAAGGCTGCCAGAAGCACCGCCGCGAAGAGCAGCATCAGAAGCCGCAGATCGCCCAGATGGATGAACGGCGCGGCGGCGGCGGCGAATTTCGCATCGCCCGCGCCCATCACCCCCGCGGCATTGAGCGCGATGCCCGCGACCAGCACAACGGCGAAATGGGCATAGCGCCAAAGATAGGTCTCGACGGGCAGGGCGATCAGCCCGATGGCGGCGAAGACCGCGAACAGCGCGATCACGGTGGGATTGGTGATCTTCATCCGCGCCATGTCGGTATAGCAGGTATAGAGGCACAGCGGCACCACGAAGGGCAGGAACCACAGCGCGGCCGAGGCGTCGATGGACATGGGCACGGGTCCCTTCGGGCTAGTTCGTGCCTTCGAGCGCGTCGAGGCTCGTGGCGGCCGCTTCGAAATGCTGTGGATGGGTTTCCAGCGCATCGCGCAAAAGAGCCTTGCCGGTCTCGACATCGCCCTTCTTGATCGCCGCCAGCGCCAGCGTGTGCAGCAGCTGGGCACGTTCGATCTGGCTCATCGGGATCACGGGGATGCTGTATTCGCCGCGCGCGGCCCGGGCCAGCATCAGGTTGTTCTTGGCCGTGAACAGCGAGGTGTCCTGCCGGATGGCATCGGTGAAGAGCCGCTCGGCCGCGGAATATTCGCCGCGCGTCAGCTTGGAATATCCCCAATTGTTGAGGATGCCTGCAGGCTGCGTCGTCAGCCCCAGCGCCACCTCGTAGAAGCTGTCGGCGCGTTTCCAGTCCTCGCCGACATCGGCGACCATCGCTTCGAGCTTGTAGCGTTCGAAGGTCTCGTGGGTGGGCGGGATCGCGTCGAGCGTCTCTTCCGCGCGGTCCCACTCGCCCGAGCGGATCAGCGCATCGGCGAAGGCCACCCGGTCCTCGTTCCCGGCCTCGTCGTGATCGACCACGTTGGACCAGGCCGCGACGCCCTCGGGGACGCGCTTGGCGCGGATCAGCGATTTCGCGAGGCCGCGGCGATGTTCGATATTGTCAGGCGCGTCCTTGAGGGCCCGGCGGAAGTAATCCACCGCCTCGTTGGGATCGGCCACGGTCAGCATCACGTCGTTGAGACCCGTGCCGTCGATCGCGTTCACGCCCTGGAAGTTGCGATCCACGATCTCGGCCTCGCTCGCGGTGTCTCCGCAGGCCGACAAAACGAAAACCCCTGCGGTGCAGAGGGCGAAAATCCGGGAATGGCGCATTTGCTGCGTCCTTGTCCTGCTTCTGCCTCGTCACTCGGTCGATATGAGCAGGAAATCCCCCTGACCCCGTCGCACGAGCTTAAATTCTTGTTCTTGTTCCTCAGCATAGACCGTATTTTCGATTTTTGCGAGCGCCAAGCGAAGATTGTCGCGAATTGAGTCGTTTTGGCCATTGTCGAGCGCATAGGCCCGCCGGAAGGTCGCCGCCGCTTCGGCCTCCTTGCCGCGCTCCATCAGCACAACGCCGAGATTGTTCCACATCTCGGGGCTGGCCTCGTCCTCCTCAACTGCCTGGCGCAGCAACCGTTCGGCCTGGTTGAGCCGCCCGAGCGCGAGGTTGGCCGAGCCGAGCCCCGACAGCACGTCGACCGTCAGGCCGATCTCGGCGGCGGCGCGGGTATAGGCCTCGAGCGCCAATTCGGGCTCCTGCGCATCCATCAGGCGATGGCCGACGATGAGCCCGCCCACGCTTTGCCCCTCGGGATCGATCTCGGGGGCGAAAAGCTGGCCTTCGGGAATCTCGGGGCCGCCCGGAGAACAGGCGGCCGCGAGAATGGTGATGATGGCAAGGCATCCCGCGAGGGGCGTGCGCATATGGTCTAGTTCCCACCGGTCATGTTGGTGATGCCGACGACGGAAGGGCCCACGAGGATGATGAGCAGCGGCGGCACCGTGAACATCATTGTGACCAATGTCATCTTGGTGGGCAACTTGTTTGCCTTCTCCTCGGCGCGCATCACGCGCTTGTCGCGCATCTCGGCGGCATAGACCCGGAGCGCGTCGGCGACCGAGGTACCGAAGGTCTGGGACTGGTTCAGAACCGTCACGAAGGAGGACACGTCCTGCACGCCGCAGCGCTCGGACATGTCGTTCAGGACGGTGGATTTGTCCTTGCCCGCCTTCATCTCGTAGCTGACGAGCTGAAACTCGTCGGCGAGGTAGGGGAAGGAGGGGCGCAGTTCCCGCGCGATGCGGACGATGGACTGGTCCATGGACTGGCCTGCCTCGACGCAGACCAGCATCATGTCGAGCGCATCCGGAAAGCCGTCCTGGATCTGCTGCTGGCGTTCGCCCGCGCGCTTGTTGACCCAGTATTTCGGCAGGTAGTAGCCGCCGCCGCCGGGGCCCAGCACGTACATCACCATGTCCTGCGTCGTGGCCGCATCGCCCAGTGCCAGCGTGTAATAGGCGGTGCCGAGCGCGAGGCCCAGAAGACCCAGCGCGAATTGCGCGAAGTAGTAGATGCGCACCGCTTCCTTCGACGCGTAGCCCGCCTGCAGCAGCCGCATCCGGACCGTGCCCAGTTCCTTTTCATCCTGCGGTTCGAGGAATTGCGCGTAGCGGTTGAGCTTGTCGCTTTTCGCCTTCTCGCGGAGGACCTGCTTGGTCTCGGCCTGCTGGCCGCGCTTCTCCATCGCCTTGAGCTTGTCCATCGGGTCCGGCTTCTGCGCCAGCATGATGGGAATGCAGGCCAGCAGGAGCAACAGACCGATCCCGCCCACGAGGATCATCGGGGCGGCGGGACCGAGCAGGTCGGTCATCATGCCATTCAGTGCAGTGATGGTGTCCATGATGGCCCCCTCAGACCTTGATGTTGACGAGCATGCGCATGATGAACAGGTTCAGCGCGAGGAAGATGGCGACGATGAAACACGCCGGGATGAACCACGGGTGGTCGAGCACGTTGTCGTAGTAATCGGGCTTGGTGACCTGGATGAACACCAGCGCCATGACCGGAAAGCCCGACAGGAACTTGCCCGACCATTGCGCCTCGGCGGTGATCGCCTTCACCCGGCGGAAGAGCCGGAAGCGCGCGCGGATCACCTTGGCCAGACCTTCGAGGATCTCGGCGAGGTTGCCGCCCGATTGCTGCTGGATCGACACCGCCACGGCGAGGAAGCGCAAATCCTGCATGTCGAGCCGTTCGGCCATGTGCTTCAGCGCCTCGCCGATATCGCGGCCATAGGCGCTTTCGTCGGCGATCACGCCGAATTCGGTGGCCAGCGGGTCCTGGATTTCCTTCGAGACGATCGAAATCGCCGAGGAGAACGGGTGGCCCACGCGCAAGCTGCGGACCATCAGCTCGACCGCGTCGGGCAGCTGTTCCTCGATCAGCGCGAGACGCTTCTTGGCCTTCGAATTGACCCAGAAGAACACGCCGCCGACGCCGAAGCCGATGCCCATGGCGACGCGAATGGCGAGCCCGGCCTCGGTGGTGATGGTGAGGCCCACGAAGGCCACGACGGACACCCCGACCATCAGCATGATGAGCTGGTTGGGCGTGAACGCGATGGCGGCCTTTTGCGCGCGGTCGGCGAGCATGGAGTAGAGCGGCACGCCCCGGTTCTCCATGTGCTGGTCCATCTCCTTGCGGAGCTTGGCCAGCACCTCGTCGCGGCGCGCGCCCTTGTCGAGCATCTGCAGCCGGCGGTTCACCCGGCTGTTGAGGCTGATCGATTTGCCGAAGGCGACGAGATAGACGCCCTCGACCAGGATCAGCACGCCCGCGAAGATCGCGCCGTAGATGATGAATTCTGCACTCAGCATGGATCAGTCCCCCCGGAACGGTTCGTAGATCGAGGGCGGCAGATCGTAGCCCCACATCTTGAAGCGCTCTGAATAATGGCTGCGCACCCCGGTCGCGGTGAAATGACCGAGGATCTTGTTGTCGGGTGTCAGGCCCACCCGCTGGAAGCGGAAGAGCTCCTGCATGGAGATCACTTCGCCTTCCATGCCGGTGATCTCGGTGATCGAGGTCATCCGGCGCGAGCCGTCCTGCAGGCGCGAGGCCTGCACGATCAGGTTCACGGCCGAGGAGATCTGGCTGCGCATCGCCTTCAGCGGCATGTCGATGCCCGCCATGGCGATCATGTTCTCGAGACGCGCGACACCGTCGCGGGCGGAGTTGGCGTGGATCGTGGTCATCGAGCCGTCATGGCCGGTGTTCATGGCCTGCAGCATGTCGATCACTTCCTCGCCCCGCGTCTCGCCGACGATGATCCGGTCGGGACGCATACGCAGCGCGTTCTTGAGGCAGTCGCGCGGCGTGACCGCGCCCTTGCCCTCGACGTTGGGCGGGCGGCTTTCCATCCGGCCCACATGGGTCTGCTGCAGTTGAAGTTCGGCGGTGTCCTCGATGGTCAGGATCCGTTCGCTGTCGTCGATGAACGACGACAGCGCGTTGAGCGTCGTCGTCTTGCCCGAACCCGTACCGCCCGAGACGATGACGTTGAGGCGCGTGGCCACGGCGGCCTGCAGGTAGACCGCCATCTCTTCGGAGAAGGCACCGAAGGACACCAGGTCGTCGATGCCGAGCTTGTCCTTCTTGAACTTACGAATGGAGACGAGGCTGCCGTCGATGGCAATGGGCGGCACCATCGCGTTGAAACGCGAGCCGTCCTGCAGGCGGGCGTCCACGTAAGGGTTGGATTCATCGACACGCCGGCCCACGGCGGACACGATCTTGTCGATGATGCGCATCAGGTGGCGCTCATCCTTGAAGGTGATGTCCGACAGCGACAGCTTGCCGTTCTGTTCGATGAAGATCTGCTGCGGGCCGTTCACCAGGATATCCGAGACGGTGTCGTCCTTCAGAAGCGCCTCGAGGGGCCCGAGGCCCTTCACCTCGTCGTAGAGCTCCTGGTTGAGCTGCAGGCGTTCCTCGCGGTTCAGGACGATGGATTTTTCCTGCAGGCTCTCGACGGTGATCGCCTGGATCTCGGCGCGCAGATCGGCCTCGCTCGCCTGGTCGAGCGCAGCGAGGTTGAGGTTGTCGAGAAGCACGCGGTGCAGTTCGAGCTTGATCTCGCCCATCCGCTCCTTGCGCTTCTTCTCCTTGTCGCCCGCAACCGGTCGCGCCGCCGTGTTGGGCTGCACCTTGCGCATCGAAACCGGCTTTTCCACCGGTTTCTCGACAGGCTTTTCGGCGGCGGCCGCCGCCGCGGCGGCTGCGGCGGGCGGGGCTGCGGTGGCACCGGATTTCTTGTAACGGGAAAACATCTGCGGGCAGCTCCTTAGGCAGCGGCGGCGTCGGTCTGGCCGATCTCATGCAGCGAGAGGGCGAGTTTGGCGATTTCCTTGCGCAGCGGGTTTTTCGCCGCCTGCAAGGCCAGGGGCAGGCCGTGATCGCAGGCCTGCGCGATCTGCTTGCCGCCATCGGGCAGGAACAGATCCATCTTGATATCGAGGCTTTCGGCCATGCGCTTGGCGCGGCTCTTGCCCTGGAGATCGGTGAATTTCGGCGCCCGGTTCAGCACGAAGCGCAACTTCTCGAAGGGCAGATCCTCCGATTGCAGCGCGCGCTTCAGCCGCAGGGTGTTCTGCGCCGACCGCATGTCGAGTTCGATCATCGCGAAATAGACCTGCGCTGCTTGCAGCACGGTTTCCGACCATTGCGTGATGGCCGAGGGCATATCGACGATGACGTAATCGAAATGCTCGCGCGCGAGCCCGAGCAGCAGGGTGACATCCTCCTGGCTCAGCATGTCGAGCGGCAGCAGGTCCGATGGTGCGGTGAACACCTCGAGCCGGTCCTCGTAGGATTGCAGCGCCTGCGCGAAGGTTTCCTGGTCGAGCTTGCCGATATCGGCGAGGATCTCGATGATCGTCTCCTTTCGGGGCAGGTCGAGATAGGTCGCGACCGAGCCGAATTGCAGACCGAGATCGAGCAGGCAGACCCGCGGCGCCTTGTCCTTGTCCTTGGTGACGTTGGCGAGCTCCCAGGCGAGGTTGACCGCCATGGTGGTCGCACCGACGCCCCCGGCCATGCCCTGAACGGCCAGCAGCACGCCGTCGCCGTCGGAATTCAGCTTGGAGGCGCTGGCGCCGGGTTTCGCGCCCGAATCGGCCACGAGCTGCGGCGCTTGCGGCGCCTTGAGCCGCTCCACCGCCGCGGCAAGCTCGCCCTCGGGCAGCGGGTAGGGTACGAATTCGTCGGCGCCGTTCTTCAGCAGCCGGTGCAGCGTGGCCGGGGTCACATCCTCGGCGATCAGCACCACCTTGACGCCGCGGGCCTTCGCCGCAGCGATGATCGACATCAGCTGATCGGCGTTTTCCTCATCGGTGTCGTCGATGGCAAGTGCAACGAATTCAAGGGTTTCCGCCTCTGTCTGGCCAAGAAAGGCCAGGGCTTCGGCAAAGCCCAGATCCCCCCAGGCTTCGCCGAGAAGGGCTTCCATGTCCTCGATCAGAAGGTCGAAAATCTGCACGTCGCGGCTGATGGTGCAGGCCACAATAGGTGCGGTTTCTGCGAGTGCGTCTGCGTCTGTCCCCGTACTCATAAACTCATCGTCCTTTGCCTGTCTCGGATCGACACGGGGCAGGGACGCAGTTGTCCTGCGCGCGCCCACCTCGTCCGATCACAGGGACCGGCGGGAAAGATGCCCCGACGGTCCTGTCGCTATGATGAGAAGATCGCAGTCAAAGGCGGCAACATTTGGACGAAAAAACCGTAATTGTACGGTAATCGCAGACGGTGCCGGATCAGCCGCCGGTGGGGATCGTGATCCCGCCGCCATCGCCACCGCCGCCGACACTGCTTTCGGGCGCGGCGGACTGGACGTATTCGCGGTAGATAATCTGGGCGTATTTGCCGTCGAGCACGTTCTGATGCGACGTGACGAACCCCGACACCTCGGTCACGGTGCGGCGGTTGCGGCGCTCGCGGCCCTCGGTGACGATCAGCGGCTGCGTTTCGCCGTAGGAAACGACCGCTTCCAGCCGTTCGAGGCTGATGCCCTGCTGCGACAGGAAATGCACCACGGCGCGGGCCCGGGCGAGGCCCAAGCGCTTGTTGTAGGCATCGCTGCCCACGAGGTCGGTATGCCCGTAGACGCGGAAGCGCACTTCGGGGAATTGCCGGATCCAGGCCGCCTGTTCACGCAGCGTGTCGCGCGCGCCCGGGTCGAGCTGGGCCGAATTGAAGGCGAAATTGACGGTGGTCATCACCTCGGAGGCGAAACGCTGGGCCAGATCGAAGGTATAGCGCTTCTCGCCGGACATGACCGCGACATTGTTCGCCGTGGCCATGCCGAAATCGCCGGGATCGAGGATCGAGCCCGCTTCGGGGCGGAACGACGCCTGGCCCGACATGGTCCCCGCCTCGCGGGCGCAGCCCGACAGGACGCCGATCGCGCTGAGGGCCAAGAGGCTGGTTCTGATCGCGTGCGCCGTCATGCCCATTGTCTCAATCCATCACATAACCATAGGAACCGGTGAAGTCCTGCGTGGCAACCTCTCCGGCGGCACCGGAGCGCGGTTTGCGCCGCTCGCCCGCCTGCGTCTTGCCATAGAGGAAGAGGTCCCGCTCGGAGGGCGGGCGGACCTTGTCGGTGGGCAGCGCCAGCGCCTCGCCGCGGGTCGGCGTCACGAGATGCGGCGTCACGATGATGACCAGTTCGGACTGTTCGCGGGTATATTCGGCGCTGCGGAAGAGCGCGCCCAGGATCGGCACGTCGCCGAGCCACGGCACCTGGCCGTTCAGATCGCGGAAATCGTCCTGCAGGAGGCCCGCGATGGCGAAGCTCTCGCCGTCGCGCAGTTCCACGGTCGTGGTCGCTTCGCGGCGGGAAAAGCCGTTGATCCGCACGGTGTTGAGGTCGATGCCCGTGGAGCTGTCGAGCGCGGAGACCGCGGTCTTCAGCTCGAGATTGATGAGATCGCCGTTGATCACCCGAGGGATGAAGTCGAGCTCCACGCCGAAGGGCTTGAATTCGATCGTCACGTTGTCGTTCTGCGCCTGCACCGGGACCGGGTATTCCCCGCCCGCGAGGAACGACGCCTCCTGGCCCGACAGCGCGGTCAGGTTCGGTTCCGCCAGCATGCGCACGAGGCCCTTGGATTCCAGCGCTTCGAGCAGGATGCCCACTTCGAGGCCGCCGGCATCGAAGCCGATCACCGCGCCGCCCTCGGTATCGCCGGTGAAGGCCACCGGATCGCCGAGCGTATTGCCGTCGAGCCAGGTACCGGTTTCCGAGAAGAGCCCGACATCGCCGCCCAGAAGATCGCCGCCGATGGACATGGACGAGCGCAGCGCCTTGGAGACCGAGCGCTGCATCTCGGCGAAGCGGACTTTCAGCATGACCTGCTGGACGCCGCCCACCTGCATCAGGTTCGAGACCCGGTCGGGTGCGTAGCGTTCCGCAAGGCTGAGCGCCTTGTCGAGCGACTGGATCGACGAGAGCGTCCCCGACAGCACGATGCCGTCATTGGCGGTGCGCACCTCGATGGGTTCGCCGGGCAGGATCTGCCGCAGCCGCTCCTTGAATTCGGCGACATCGGCCGCGACGCGCACATCGACATTGGCGATCAGCATGCCCTCGGCATCGAAGATCGACAGCGTCGTGGTGCCGGGCGCCTTGCCCAGAACGTAGATGGAGCGATCCGACAGCGAGGAAATATCCGCGATGGCCGGGTTGGCGATGGACAATTCGGCGAAGGGCACGTCGCTTTCGACGACCAGCGCGCGGTTCATCGCAACGTCGATCTGCGAGCCCACATTGCCCCGCACGACGCGGAGGGTCTGCGCCTCGACAAGCGGAGCCGCCATGGGTGCAAGACCAAGGACGCACCCGATGAGGGACGCCCGCAGAATACCGTCGAATTTCATGTGACCTGCCTTTCCGATCACGCCTCAGGTGCAGATCTTTCGCCTGCATTTGGAAAAACCCTGCGCGAGAATTCGAATTATTGCAAGAATCAATAGCTTCAGGGGCGCAATTGATGTGGGTTACGGGCAACAGCCGTGACAAAAGCGCCGATAAACGACGAAAGGCGCCCACTGGGGGCGCCTTCGGAGGTTGCGTGTTCCGCGATCAGTTCGTGCAGGGGATCGGCATCTCGACGGTCTCGGAGCCGCGGCGCGTCCGGATCGTGCAGACCTCGCGGGCCTTCTGGATCGAGGGCGCCTCCTTCTTCTCGAGCCCGAGCAGCGAGCGCTGGTCGACCTCGATCGCCTCGGCGACGGTGGTGTCGTTGTTGGCCATCAGCGACAGGGTCAGGGCGCCGGTCGACTGCGCCTGGGCCAGCGATGCGATCTGCTGCGGCGTCGCGGCCACGGTCACGGTGCGCGCGATGGTGGCGTTGGTGCCGTCCACGTTGGCGGTCTGGTCGATGGCGATGAGTTCGACGCCGGTCTGGATGAGCTTCGTCACCTCGCCCTGGGGCAGGGACGGATCGCGCGATCCGATGCGGCCGGTCCAGTAGACGTCCACGCGGTCACCGGGGCGCAGGAAGCCCGACACGCCCGAGGCGACGTCGACCTTGATGGCGAAGGCGCGCATGCCGCGCTCAAGGCGCGATGTGAGGCCCGCATCGCCGCCCGGCTCGGAGACCTTGACGCCCATGAACACCTCGTTGGGCTCGATCTGGCGCAGCGCGACGCGCGGCTCCTCGCCCTCGACGAGAATGGGCTCTTCCTCGCTGAAATAGACCTCGGGCAGGGCCGGAACCGGCCAGGGCACGAGTTTCACATCCTCTTCGGTGATCACCTGTCCGTAGGTCAGCGGGTTGGCCGCGACGTAGACCATCGTGGTCTCCACGGATTGCGCCTGCTTGGCGCGCTCTTCCTGCAATGCGGATTCATACGCACCGATATAATTCTGAGCCATGTACACCGCGAAACCGGCCAAGCCGAGTCCGGCGATCAGAACAAGTCCGAACACGAGACGCATGGGGTTACCTCAATTCTTTGCTCGACCGCCGACGGGATTGCTGCGGTCCTCGATCCTGTTTGAAGCCTGACAGGAAACAATGGCGAAAAACGGGACCTGGTGTGACCAGTCTTTGGCGAAAGCCGCGATTGTTCGTTATTCGCCGCCCGGCAATTCGGTGACGCGCTCGCCGACGGCGGTGCCCGCCGCCCGGGCAAGGGTCAGCGATTCCTTCTCGAGAATGCTGTAGGCGATCAGGCACAGGCCGATCATGCCCGCGGTCAGGACGACCCAGTCGACCGTGACGGCCCCGTCTTCGGAGGAAAGGAATCGGGGTAATTTGACTACGACAAACGGCATAGTGCCACTCCAACCTGATGTTCCGGACGCGGTCCGGACAACTCAATGCTCCTGCGCCGTTTTGGCGCCTTCGAGCACACCTCAAGCTATCCATGTGCGCCGGGAACTCTTTGCGTGGCTCCTCTTGCGATTCAGCGTTGGCCGGACATGGAAAGAGCGCGCCAGCAGACTGGCCGGCGCGCCCTCGTGTATTCTGCGGTCAGAAGACTTCCCGCTCAAATCAGACGATCTATTACTCTTTCGCGAAGCCGTCGTTCTCGGTCGCGACAGCGCCGGCTGCGGCGTTGATCAGCGTCTTCGAGTTGGTTTCGATGGTGGAGTAGGCTGCGACTGCGAGGCCCACGACGGCTGCGGTCAGCACGACCCAGTCAACCGTGACAGCGCCGTCTTCGTCGTTGCGGAAGTTCTTGATGAAGTTAAGCATTGGAGTTCTCCGTAAGGTTCAGTTTGCTCTCGTTTCCACCGCGTCAGAGGGTACCGGGGTCTCTCATCTCCCGTCTCCGTTGCGGTATGGCCCTATATAGACGTTGGATTGGGGCACGATTTTGACCGCAATGGATCGATTTCCGCATAGTTCGGCGGATTCCCCGAAAATCGCCTATGTATATGAATATAAACGATATTTAATCAGAAAATTCGAATGAATCGGCGTTAAGGGCACGGTAATTTGTCAAAACGGCCGAGATTGAGACGCCATCTTGGGGATTTTCGCGGCGCGTGCGATGATCCGGACAAAGAACAAAGAAACGAGCAGTCCGATGTCCTTCATGCGACGCTGCGCGCTCTGCGCGGCATTCATGCTTGTGCTGCCCGGCGCCGAGCCGGCCGCCGCCAATCCCGACTTCTCCGCGCGGTTCGTGAAGCCGCCCGCGCCGGGCACGAAGAAACGCGTCACGGTGCAGATCGCGCCGCGCGCCAATCCCGCCGTGATGCCGCCGCCGGAGCGACGGGCCGAAGAGGCCGCACCCGACAGCGACAGCGCCGGGGCGGCGCCGGGCGCGGCGCCCGCGCCCACGGGCCGGTATGGCTGGTTCTGGCAGGCGGTCGCGGCCTCGGGGGATGCAGGCACCGGCCCCGGACGGCTGGAGCCTGCGCTTTCCGCACTGAAGTCCGGGCCCGGGGGCGCGCGGGTCGACGCGCCGCGGGTGCAGACCCTGCAGGACATCGCCGCGCGCTACGGCACGGCGCTGCTGCGCCATTCGGTGGGCACCGAGGTTTCGCCCGCGCTGGCGCTTGCAGTGATGGCGGTGGAATCGGGGGGGCGGGCCGATGCGGTCAGCCGCGTCGGCGCGGAGGGGCTGATGCAGCTCATGCCCGACACCGCCGAGAAGCTGGGCGTCGCCGACAGTTTCGATCCCGATCAGAACATCAAGGGCGGGATCAGCTTCCTGGATGCGCTGATGCAGGCCTATGGCGGCGATCCGGTGCTGGTGCTGGCGGGCTACAATGCCGGGCAGACCGCGGTGGCCGAGGCGGGCGGCGTGCCGCCCTTCGCCGAAACGCGCGATTACGTGCCCAAGGTGCTGGCGGCCTTCGAAGTGGCGCGGGCGCTCTGCAAGACGCCGCCGATGATGATCTCGGATGGCTGCGTGTTCCACGTCTCGCCCGGAAGCTGAACGGCGGTCACATCCGCAGCACCGCGCCCGGGTTCATGATGCCGCGCGGATCGAGGGCCGCCTTGATCGCCCGCATCGCGGCCAGCTTTGCGGGGTCCTGGTAGCGTTCGAGATCCGCGACCTTCAGCCGTCCGATGCCGTGCTCGGCGCTGACCGAGCCCTCCATCTCGTGCACGAGGTCGTGGATCGTGCGCTTGATGGCGTCGCGGTTGTGGTCGTGATCGGCGCGGCTTTCGCCCGGCATGGGGAAGACGTTGTAATGCAGGTTGCCGTCGCCCAGATGGCCGAAGCAGTTCACCCGGAAGGTGCCGATCGTCTTCAGCCGGGCGATGCCTTCGGGGATGAAATCGGGAATGGCCGAGATCGGCACGGAGATATCGTGGCTGGAGATCGCGCCGATATGGCGGTTGGCTTCGGGGATGCGTTCGCGGATCGCCCAGAAATCCTGCCGCTGGCTGTCCGATTGCGCGATGAGCCCGTCCGAGACGAGCCCCGCCTCGAGCGCCTCGGCGAACACGGCCTCGAGCGCCTCGGCGGGATCGAGGCCCTGGGGCAGCCCGACCTCGATCAGCACCGACCAGGCGGGGGCCGTCTCGAAGGGCTGGCGCAGATCCGGGATGGTCTCGGCGAGGAAATCGTAGCCCGTCCCGCTCATCAGCTCGAAGGCGGAGATGCCGTCGCCGAGCCGGCCCCGGGCAAGGGCTAGGAGATCGAGCGCGGCGCGCGGGCTGTCGACCACCAGAAGCGCGGTGCCGGTACGGGCCGGGATGGGGGCCAGTTTCAGAACCGCCGCGGTGATGATCCCGAGCGTGCCCTCGGCGCCAATGAGCAGGTTGCGCAGATCATAGCCGGTATTGTCCTTTCGGAGCCGCCGCAGCCCGTTCCAGATTGTGCCGTCGGGCAGCACCGCCTCGAGCCCGAGGCAGAGATCGCGGGCATTGCCGTAGCGCAGCACGTTCACGCCGCCCGCATTGGTCGCCAGAAGCCCGCCGATCCGGGCCGAGCCTTCGGAGGCGAGCGAGAGCGGGAACAGCCGGTCCGCATCGCGCGCGGCATTCTGCACGTCGAGCAGGATCGCGCCCGCCTCGGCGATGAGCACGTTTTCCTGCGGATGCACGGCGCGGATGGCGTTCATGCGCTCGAGGCTGACGAGAAGCGGGGCCGCGCCGCCTTCGGGGGCGATCTGTCCGCCGACGAGACCGGTGCCGCCGCCATAGGGGACCAGCGGCACGCGGGCGGCATGGGCCTGGGCGACGATCGTCGCGACCTCTTGGGTCGTGCGGGGGAGAGCCACATGGGTGGCCGCCCCCTTCCAGCGGTCGCGCGGCTCTTCGTGGAACCGCGCATCGGCGGGGCGGATCGTGTCGCCCGGAAGCGCCGCGGCGAGCGCGTCGAGAAAGGTTGGATCGGCAGAGGCGAGGGGCACGGGGGCGGTCTCCGGTCGCGGCGGGTCAATCGGGAGATAGCGCGGCGGGTCCGCGCGTGAAAGGGCCCCGATCCGGGGGGCTGATCCGCGGCCCCGATCCGGCGGTCGCATCCGGCCCATGGCCGAATGCGGCATGTCTTGTCATCGGCGCCTTCGGGCGCCGCTTCCGGTGCGCCTTCGGCGGGCATGTGCCCGACGGGTGAGCGAGGGGCGGCACGGCCCGTTCGCGCGCTCCGGCTATTCCGGATCGCGCAGCCAGCGCGGCTCGAGGATGGTGACGGTCGGCCGGTCGGGCAGGGTGGCGAGCGAGACCTCGAGATGGCTCTGCCCGGTGCGTTCCACGGCGAAGCTGGTGGAGATCTCGTCGAGGAAGGCCTCGAGCGCGAAGCCGGAGAACCAGTGCATGGGGATGATGACCCGGCTTTTCAGCCGTTCGAGCACGTTGATCATGTTGGTGCGCGCCATGGTATAGCCGCCATCCACCGGCACCATCACCACGTCGAGCCGCCCGAGGGCCGCGTATTGGGCATCGTTGGGTTCGTGGTGCAGATGGCCCAGATGGCCGATGCAGAGGCCTTCGACCTCGAAGACGAAGATCGAATTTCCGTTATCCTCGCGCCCGCCGAAATCGCTGCGGATATCGGTGGAGACGTTGCGCACCAGCATCTCGCCCAGATCGAGGCGGTGCTCGATCCCCTCGCCGAATTCCCCCCAGCCGGGCAGGACATGCGGGATCGCGGGGTCGGGATTGGCGGTCCAGTGGGTGGAATGGGCGTGGTTCATGGTGACCACATCGGGGATCATCGTGGTGTTGCCGATGAAGCCGGTGAAATCCGTGACCGCGCTGAGCCCGCCCTGGGTCTGGATCAGGAAGGAGGCATGCGCGATGTAGCTGATGCGCACCGAGTAATCGGGCACCGGCGCCTGCCAGCTGGCCTTGTGCAGGTACTCCAGTCCGGGCGCGGCTTCGGCCACGGCGATACAATGGGACGGGCGGCGGTCCTGCGCCGCGGCGGCGAGCGGCGCGAGCGTGAGCAGGAGGACTGTGAGAAGGCGGATCATCGGCGAGGCTCCTTGAGGGTCGCCGAAAGGTAGCGCGGGTGGGGCGGTCCGTCCTCTTCAAAGGCTCGTGAGAATGTGGCGGGGGCGGGAGCGAGGGGCCAGCCCCTCGCGCTCCCCGGAGGTATTTCCGGTCCGGTCGTGACAGGGGCGGTGCGCGCCGCCCCCGCTTGGGACGCGCCGATGGCTCGGGGGCTCAGCGCTCCTTGACGTAGGGCTCCCCGCCTGCCCGCGGCGGGATCGCGCGGCCGACGAAGCCTGCGAGGATCACGACCGTGAGGATATAGGGCAGCGCGTCCATGACCTGGACGGGGATGGTGATCCCGCCGAAGTCGATATTCTGGTAGCGCAGGGCGACCGCCTGCAGGAGGCCGAACAGGAGGCAGGCCATCAGCGCGTACCAGGGCCGCCATTTCGCGAAGATGAGCGCGGCGAGCGCGATGTATCCGCGCCCTGCGGTCATGTCCTTGACGAAGCCCGCCTGCAGGCCGGTCGCGAGATACGAGCCCGCGAGCCCGCAGAGGAGCCCGCAAATCACGATGGCCGCATAGCGCAGGCCGACGACCGAGACGCCCGCCGTGTCCACCGCTTCGGGGGCCTCGCCCACCGCGCGCAGGCGCAGGCCGAAGCGGGTGCGGAAGAGCACCCACCAGGTGGCGGGCACGCAGAGGAGGGCCACGTAGACGAGGATCGAATGGCCGGAGATGAGCTCATAGTAGATCGGGCCCAGCACGGGCACGGCGCGGAGCGTCTCGGCGAAGGGCAGGGTGATCGCCTCCCAGCGGCCCGCGCCCATGAGCGAGGGCGTGCGGCCGCCCTGGCTGAACCAGTCCTGCGCGATGAGCACGGTGAGGCCCGCGGCAAGGAAGTTGAGCGCGACGCCCGAGATGAGCTGGTTGCCGCGGAAGGTGATCGACGCCAGCCCGTGCAGGCCCGAGAGCAGCACCGAGGAGACGATGCCCGCGCCGAGGCCCATCCAGACCGAGCCCGTGAGCGCGGCGATGGCCGCCGAGAAGAAGGCGGCAATGAGCATCTTGCCTTCGAGCCCGATGTCGATCACGCCCGAGCGTTCGGAGAAAAGCCCCGCGAGGCAGGCGAGCAGGAGCGGCGTCGCGAGGCGGACGGTCGAATCGAGGACCTGCAGGAGGGTGGCGAAATCCATCAGGCGCGCTCCTTCCGACCGAAGGCGAGGAACAGCCGCTCGAGCGGCATCCGCACCATGTTGTCGAGCGCGCCGGTAAAGAGGATCACCAGCGCCTGGATCACCACGATCAGCTCGCGCGGGATATTGGTCCAGAGCGCAAGCTCGGCCCCGCCCTGGTAGAGAAAGCCGAAGAGAATGGCGGCGAGGAAGACGCCGATCGGGTGGTTGCGGCCCATTAGCGCCACGGCGATGCCGATGAAGCCCGCGCCTTCGGTGGCGTTCATCACCAGCCGTTCGGCCTCGCCCATCGCCGTGTTGACGGCCATCAGCCCGGCGAGCCCGCCCGAGATCAGCATCGCCACGACGACGATCTTCACGGGGGAGATGCCGGCATAGCGCGCAGCACTCTCGGAGTGGCCGAGCGCGCGGATCTCGTAGCCGAGCCGGGTGCGCCAGATCAGCACCCAGACGGCGAGACAGGCGGCAATGGCGACGAAGAAGGTGACGTTGCCGGGCGCGCCGCGAAAGAGCGGCATCGCCTCGGTGGCGAACATGTCCTGGAAGGTGGGCAGGTGCGTGGCCGCGGGAAAGACCGGCGAGGCCGGGTCCATCTGGCCTGCGGGCTTCAGCAGGTTCACCAGCACGTAGTTCAGAAGCGCCGCGGCGATGAAGTTGAACATGATCGTGGTGATGACGATATGGCTGCCGCGCCTGGCCTGCAGATAGGCCGGGATGAGCGCCCAGAGCGCGCCGAAGGCCGCGGCCCCGAGCGCGGCCCCGACAAGCGCCAGCGACCAGTGCGGCCAGGGGATATAGAGGCAGATGAGCGCCACGCCGAGGCCGCCCACGGTGGCTTGGCCCTCGCCGCCGATATTGAAGAGCTTCGCGTGGAAGGCCACCGAGACCGCGAGGCCGGTGAAGATGAAATTGGTCGCGTAATAGAGCGTGTAGCCCCAGCCCGAGGAGCGCATGAGCGCGCCGTCGACCATCAGCTTGAAGGCCTCGACCGGGCTTTCTCCGATGGCGAGGATCACCAGCGCCGAGAGCAGCGCGGCCAGCAGGAGCGAGAAGAGGGGGACGAGGACCGCGTCGGCCCAGGCGGGCATCTTATCCATGTCGGGGCTGCTTTCGGTTTTCCTTTTCCTCGAGGCGCGCATCGATCGCAGCGATGGCGTTCTCGCCGGGATCCTCGGTCACGCCCGCCATCAGCAGGCCCAGCTCGCGCTGGTCGGTCTGCGACGGGTCGCGTTCGCCCATGATCCGGCCGTCGAACATCACCGCGATGCGGTCCGAGAGCGCGAAGATCTCGTCGAGTTCCACGGAGACGAGGAGGATCGCCTTGCCCGCGTCGCGCAGGCGGATGATTTCCTGGTGGATGAACTCGATCGCGCCGATATCGACGCCGCGCGTGGGCTGGCCGATCAGAAGCACATCGGGGTTCCGCTCGATCTCGCGCGCCAGGACGATCTTCTGCTGGTTGCCGCCTGAAAAATTGGCGGCCTTGAGGTTCGGGTTGGGCGGGCGCACGTCGAAGCGCTCCATCTTGCCGGCGGCCTCGGACTTGATCGCGGCATTGTTCATCAGCGCGCCCGACTGGTTGCCGGGATCGCGGTGATAGCCGAAGACGCTGTTTTCCCACGCGGTATAGGCCATGATGAGACCCTCGCGCTGGCGATCCTCGGGGACGTGGCCGATGCCGGCGACGCGGCGCGCGCGCCCGTCGGAGCCCGGTCCCGACAGGGGCAGGGGCGTGCCGTTGAGGCGCACGTTACCCGTGGCCTCGCGGTAGCCGCCCAGCACTTCCAGCAGTTCGGACTGCCCGTTGCCGGCCACGCCCGCCACGCCAAGGATCTCGCCCGCACGCAGGTCGAAGGAGATGCCGCGCAGCCGTTCCACCCCGTCCGCATCCACGTGACGCAGGTTTTCGACCTCGAGCACGGTCGCGCCCGGCTGCGCGGGTGCCTTGTCGACCTGCAGCAGGACCTTGCGGCCGACCATCAGCTCGGCCAGCTGCTGCGGATCGGTCTCGGCGGTCTTCACGGTGGCGGTCATCTGCCCGCGCCGCATGACCGAGACGGTGTCGGTGATCTCCATGATCTCGCGCAACTTGTGGGTGATCAGGATGATCGTCTTTCCCTCGGCGCGCAGATTGTCGAGGATGCGAAAGAGGTGGTCGGCCTCGGCGGGGGTCAGGACGCCCGTGGGCTCGTCGAGGATCAGGATGTCGGCCTGGCGGTAGAGCGCCTTGAGGATCTCGACGCGCTGCTGGTGGCCCACCGACAGGGTCTCAACGGGTGCGTCGGGATCGACCGAGAGGCCGTATTCCTCGGCAAGCTGCTTCAGCACGCCGCGCGCCTTGGCGAGCGAGGGGCGCAACAGGCGGCCATCCTCGGCCCCGAGGATGACGTTTTCGAGGACGGTGAAATTCTGCACCAGCTTGAAATGCTGGAAGACCATGCCGATTCCCGCGGCGATGGCGGCCTGGCTGTCGGGGATCTCGGTCTTCTTGCCGGCGACGAAGATCTCGCCCGCATCGGCCTTGTAGAAGCCGTAGAGGATCGACATCAGCGTCGACTTGCCCGCGCCGTTCTCGCCGATGATGCCGTGGATCGTGCCGGGCATCACGCGGATCGAGATGTCCTTGTTGGCCTGCACGGGCCCGAATGCCTTGGAGATGCCTTTGAGCTCGATGGCGGGGGCGGTGTCGGTCATGAAGGGCTCCGGCGGGGGCGTCGGTAGAGATCAGGGGCCGCGCGCGGCAGCCCCTGACACAAGGTGTTGCGGATCGGGTGCTGTGCCCGGCCCTGTCGGATCAGAAGGTCAGTGCGGGGCAGCTGTCATCGGAGGTGTAGTCGTGCACCGCCAGATCGCCGGCGATGATCGCGGCCTTGGCTTCCTCGACCGCGGCCTGCATCTCTTCGGAGACGAGGGAGGCGTTGTTCTCGTCCATCGCGTAGCCGACGCCATCCTCGGCGAGGGTCAGCACCTCGACGCCGGTTTCCAGATCCGCACCGGCTTCCATGCTCTCGAAGACCGCCACGTCGACGCGCTTCAGCATCGAGGTCAGAACCGAGCCCGGGTGCAGGTAGTTCTGGTTGCTGTCGACGCCGATGGAGAGGATGCCCTCGTCCTCGGCGGTCTGCAGCACGCCGAGCCCGGTGCCGCCGGCGGCCGCGAAGACCACGTCGGAGCCCTGGGAGATCTGCGCCTTGGTCAGCTCGGAGCCTTTCACCGGGTCGTTCCAGGCGGCGGGCGTCGTGCCGGTCATGTTGGCGATGACGGTCGCGTCGGGGTTCACCGCCTTCACACCCTGGGCATAGCCGCAGGCGAACTTGCGGATGAGCGGAATGTCCATGCCGCCCACGAAGGAGACGGTGCCCGACTCGGAGGCCATCGCGGCCATCATGCCGACGAGGTAGGAGCCCTGATGCTCGGCGAAGAGGATGGACTTGACGTTCGGATGCGCCTCGGGATCGACGTAGCCGTCGATGGTGACGAACTTGGTGTCGGGGTAATCGGCGGCGACGTTGGTGATCGGCGTCGACATCGAGAAACCGGTGGTGACGACCGGGTTGAAGCCGGCTTCGGCGAAGCGGCGCAGCGCCTGTTCGCGCTGGGCTTCGGATTGCAGCTCGATATCGCGGAATTCGCCGCCGGTTTCCTCGGCCCAGCGGGTCGCGCCGTTGAAGGCCGCCTCGTTGAAGCTCTTGTCGAACTTGCCGCCGAGATCGTAGATCAGCGCGGGATCGGCCAGCGCTGCACCGGCGGTCAGCGCCAGCGCCGCGGCGGAGCCTGCGAGGGATTTCATGGTGGTCATCTGGGTCTCCCGTTGTGATGCGCCGCGCGATTGGCCCCGGCGGGCGGCGGCGGCGCTTGGATCGTTGAGATCAGGGGCAAGTAGGCAGAAGGCGCGCAGGGGCGTCAACCGCTTTTCGGGCCCGGGACGGGCCTCTCGCGCGACGTCAGCGCCGATTTTTCGTCAAGTGCCCGCTGCATGACGACGGCGTCGTCCCTGTGCCCATCCACGAGGCGATAATAGCGCGGGCGGCGCCCGATTTCGGCGTATCCCGCGGCCGTGTAGAGGGCCCGCGCCGGGGCATTGGCGGCGGCCACTTCGAGGAAGGCGCGGGTCGCGCCTTCGGACCGGGCGGCGACGTGGAAGGACTGCAGAAGCTGCATTGCCGCGCCCGTGCGCTGCCGCGCGGGATCGGTGGCGAGCGCCAGGATTTCCGCCTCCTCCGGCAGGAGGCGCGCGATCAGCACCGCGCCTTGCGTATGGAACAGCCGCGCGCCCGGCGTCTCGAGCGTCGCCGCGACCTCTTGGGCGGTCCAGGCGCGCTGGTGGCGATAGGCGGCGGCGAGGATCGCCGCGGCCGCGTCGGGGCTCATGGCAGGATCGCGGGTGCCGCGTCGCGCGCCGGGGCCGCATCGGCGGGCCGGATGTAAAGCGGCGCGGGGGCCGCGCCGGGCATGCCGTCCCGCGCGCGCCGTGCGATGTTGCGGGCCAGCGTGGCGGGGTCCGGCGGATATGTCAGCGGCTCGGCAATATCCGACAGGGCCGCGAGGATCGGCGCAGCACCCGGACGGTGGAGGTAGACCTGCTCGCGCGGGGCCGCGACGGCGGGCAGGCTGCCTGGCGCCGGATCGGTCGCCTCGAAGCTGGTGACGCCGATCGCGGGAATATCGAGGGCGAGGGCGAGGCCGCGCGCCGCCGAGACCGCGATGCGGATGCCGGTGAAGTTGCCCGGGCCGGTGCCCACGCCGATCCGCGACAGGTCGGCCCAGCCCGCACCCGCCTGCGCCAGCACCTGCTCGAGCATCGGCATCAGCCGCTCGGCCTGGCCCTGGCGCATCTCCTCGGCGGATATGCCCAGAACCCGGTCGCCGGACAGCAAAGCGGCCGCGCAATGCGCGGCCGATGTGTCGAAGCCCAGGATCAGGCGGTCAGACGCCAACCGGGCGGACCTCCGTCACCTCGGGTATATAGTGCCGCAGCAGGTTCTCGATCCCCATCTTCAACGTGAGGGTCGAGGACGGGCAGCCCGCGCAGGCGCCCTGCATGTGCAGGTAGACGATCCCGCGTTCGAAACCGTGGAAGGTGATGTCGCCGCCATCCTGCGCCACGGCGGGGCGCACGCGGGTGTCGAGCAGTTCCTTGATCTGGCCGACGATCTCGCCGTCCTCGCCGGTATGCTCGGCATGGCCCGATCCGGCCTGCGCGGCATCGTCCTTCATCACCGGCTGGCCGGACTGGAAATGCTCCATGATCGCGCCGAGGATGGCGGGTTTCACATGATCCCAATCGGTGGCGTCGGCCTTGGTGACGGTGACGAAATCATTGCCGAAGAACACGCCCTTGACGCCGTCGACCTCGAACAGGCGGGTGGCGAGGGGGCTGTCACCCGCGCCTTCGGGCGAGGGGAAATCCGCGGTGCCCATCTCGAGCACGGTCTGCCCGGGCAGGAATTTGAGCGTGGCGGGGTTGGGTGTCGATTCGGTCTGGATGAACATCGCGTCGGCTCCTGTCGGATGAAGCCTCTATATGCGGATTGCGCGGGCGCGGGTCAAGGTTTGGAACGATTCTAAGATGGAGGTGATCCGGCGCAATCGGGCGGCGCGCGGCGCGGTTCGGCGCGGTTTGCCGGATCGAATGCGAGGGGAGGTTCGAATGACAGTGCGTCACTTGAGGACTTTTGGCGCGACCGGGATCGCCTTGGTCCTGTCGGTGCAGGCATCCGGCGCGCAGCCGACCATGACGCGCGACGGATTGAACCGCGCGGATCTGACCGGCGTGGAGGGTATGGAGGTCTTGATCTCGCACAGGGAGAACCCGCCGGGCGCCACCCTCCCGCTGGACGTGCATCCCGGCGACGAGCACATGATCGTTGTGGAAGGCGCGAGCTTCGAGACGGTCACCGCAGAGGCCGCGGCCTTTCCCGCGGGCATCTCCCGCAGCTTCGCGCACGGCGTGGTTCTTGGCGGGATCACGGTCACCGGCGATGCGCCGCTTGTCCTGCATAACGTGCACATCGTCGACAAGGGCAAGCCGACGACAGTGCCGGTCGCGGCGGAATAGGGCCCGATCCGGGCCCCAAGGGTCACGCGGCCCGTATCCCGGACGCGTCCGCCTCGCCGAAGGTGAAATGCTCGGTCAGGCTGCGCATGCGCTCGGCGGCCTCGGTCAGCTTGCTGGAGGCCGCCGCGGTCTCCTCGAACATCGCGGCATTGTGCTGGGTGACGTTGTCGAGGCGGGTCACGGCGGTGTTGATCTCTCCGAGACCGTCGGCCTGTTCCTGCGCGGAATTGGCGATCTGCTGCACGCGTTCCGAGATCTCGCTGACCGCGGCGGTCACGCGGTTGAGCACATTCACCGTCTCGCCGACATGGCGCACCCCGTCGGTCACCTGGCGGTCGCTCTTGGAGATGAGGGTGTTGATCTCCTTGGCCGCCTCGGAGGAACGCTGCGCGAGCGCCCGGACTTCGGAGGCGACGACGGCGAAGCCGCGGCCCGCATCGCCCGCGCGGGCGGCCTCGACACCGGCATTCAGGGCCAGCAGGTTGGTCTGGAAGGCGATGTCGTCGATCACGCCGATGATCTTGGAGACCTCGCCGGCCGAATCGCTGATGGCGCGCATAGCCTCGGAAGCCTGCGCAACGACCTTGCCGCTTTCCTCCGCATCGCGCTTGGCATTGGTCGAGGAAGTGGCGGCCTGCGACGCGTTGCGCGCGGTCGACTGCACGAGTTCGGTCAGTTTCTCCATCGCCGCGGCCGTCTCTTCGAGCGTCGCGGCCTGTTGTTCGGTGCGGCGCGACAGCGCATTGGCCGAGCCGCTGATCCCGCTGGCTTCCTGCAACACCTGCGCGGCGTTCACCGCAACCTCGTTGATCGCGGTATCGAGCGCCTCTGTGGCGCGGTTGAAATCGTGGCGCAGCTCCTCGTATTCCGGCGGCAGCGCGTTCAGGATGCGCGCGGTCAGGTCGCCCCTGGAAAGCCGCGTCAGCCCGTCGACCAGCGTGACGACGATCTGTTCCTGTTGCTGGCGGCGCGTCTCCGCCGCCTCGCGCTCGCGGGCATCCCGGGCCTTGCCGGCCTCGTGCAGGGCGATGGTCTGGCGCTTCTCCTCCTCGAGCGCGACGAGCGCCCGTTCCGCGTTGCCTTTCGCCTCGACGGCGAGATTGCGCTGCTTTTCGGCATCGCGCTGGGCCTGTTTTGCCGCGTCGCGGGCGGCCTCGGCGGCCTGCGAGGCGGCGGTCACGGCCTCGACCCCTTCGCTGATTTCGGCGCGCAGGCGGTTCTGCCTCCGGATCGCGAAGCTGAGCGCGGCGGCTTCGACGAGGACCACGACGGCGTGGAACATCGTGCGGGCGAGGTTTTCCAGAAGCTCCGTCCCGGGATAGACGAGGCTTGGCACGGCAATGGAAAAGCCCAGGTGATGCAGGGCAATCGCCGCGGTTCCGGCGAGGATGGTGCGCACGTCGTTCAGCACCACGAGGACCGCGAGCGCCGCGAAGAAGGTCATGTGCGCGTCGATCTGCCAGGGCGTGCCGGACAGCGCCGCCGTCAGGGCAATGCATTGGCCCACGAGCGCCACGCCGGTGAGCGGCTTGGCCGCCTCGATGCCGAGGCGCGTCGCGAGAAAGCCGGCGCAGGCGAACAGCACCGAGATCGCCAGCGGCAGCCAGACCGCGTTTCCCGACAGCCACGCCGCGCCCAGCACGCAGGGGATGATCGCGACAATCGCCAGGTTGAAATACCCGACGATCGACATTTCCTTCGAAGCTTCATCCATTCTCAGACCCTTTTTGCGCCGCAAAGCGCTGCAACCCATTCCGCATCGAGCACCGCCCAGGCCCCCGCTTGCGCCAGCCGCGCGCGAAAGCCGTTGTCGCCCCGCGCCAGCACCGCGAAAGGCGCTTCGACCGGCCCGACAGGGCGCCCCTGCGCCTGCGCGATCACGCGGTCGGGCTGCCAGGCAATGACCAGCATCGGGCGCCCCGGCGCCGCAGGCGGCGCCATTGCAAGGGTCGCGACCGGCCCGGCAAGCAGTGTCGCGAGCAGAAAGAAGGACAGAACGGAGCGATCCATGCGAGACATGGAACCGGCATAGAGCCTTCGGATGAAGCAATGATTAAGCGCCGAAATTCAGTGCGTTATGGTTAATCGCCCGGGCAGCCGCCTCTCCGGACGCGTGAGGCGCGTCCCGGCGCCCTGGCCATGGGTGCCAGCGGCGCCGCTCAGGTGATCGCCTGCAGCTCTTCCTTGGACAGATCGCCCGGCACGATGGTGATCGGGATCGGCAGCGAGCCCGAGTTCTTGGTGAGGTTCGTCACCAGCGGCCCCGGCCCCTTCTTGCCGCTGCCTGCACCGAGGACCAGAACGCCGATCTCCTTGTCGTCGCGCACCTGCGCGATGATCTCGGGCACCGCGTCGCCCTCGCGGATCACCAGTTCGGGATCGACGCCCTGCCGGTCGCGCATCCATTTCGCGAAGACTTCGAAATGCGCCTCGATGCGCTCGCGCGCCTCCTCGCGCATGATGTCGCCGACGCCGATCCAGTGATTGAAATCGTCGGGCGGAATCACCGACAGGATCGTCACGCCGCCACCGGTATTGGCCGCGCGCATCGCCGCGAAGCGCATCGCGTTCAGGCATTCGCGGCTGTCGTCGAGCACGACGAGGAACTTGCGCATGAGGGGCCTCCTATCCGGCCCCGATCATGGCAGCGCGCCCGCGTCGCGGCAAGGTCAGGCGGCGGCGGAGGCGGCCCAGTCCCAGTAGAGGTCCCGCGCGCGGCGGGTGACCGGGCCGACCTGGTAGGAGGTGTCCTCGAAGGCGGTGACCGGCGTGACCTTGTTCAGATTGCCGGTCAGGAAGACCTCGTCGGCCTCCTCGAAATCGCGGAAGGTGAGCACCGTCTCGACCACCTCGACGCCGTCGGCGCGCAGGTTCTCGATATGGCGCGCGCGGGTGATGCCGGCGAGGAACGTGCCGTTGGGCACGGGCGTGAGCACCACGCCGTCGCGCACCATGAAGACGTTGGAGGTCGCCGTTTCGGCCACGTTGCCCATGGCATCGGCCACCAGCGCGTTGGTGAAGCCGCGGGCGTTCACCTCGGCCAGCATGCGCGAATTGTTGGGATAGAGGCAGCCCGCCTTGGCATTGACCACGTTGTCCTCGAGCACCGGACGGCGGAAGCGCGTGCGGCCGAGCGTGACCGTCTCCTCGGGCGCGAGCATGGGAAATTCCTCGAGACAGATCGCGAAGCCGGTCCGGCCTTCCTTGGCGAGGATGGCCGAGGGTTCGCTGTCGATCGACCAGTACATCGGGCGGATATAGACCTGTGCTTCGTCCGGATAGGCGGCGATGCCCTCGCGGGCGATCTCGAGGATCTGGGCGTCGGAATAGGTGGGCGTGATCATCAGCGCATGGGCGGAATGATTGAGCCGGGCGCAATGCCGGTCGAGATCGGGCGCCATCCCGTCGACGAAGCGCGCGCCGTCGAAGACCGTGGAGCCGAGCCACGACCCGTGATCGGCGGCTTTCATGATCGGCATGTCGCCGTCATACCATTCGCCTTCGAAATAGGTGCGGATGTTGCGTCCCACGGCCATGGCGCGTCCCTCGTCCTGAGCTGTCTGCGGCACCGCTCTAACGCGCCGGGACACGCTTGGCCACCCGCCTGGGGCGTCCGGGACGGCTCAGTCCGCCGGCGCCTCGGCCAGCAGCGCCTCGAGGTCGAGCGGGCGGTTGTCCATGGCGAGCGCGCCGCCGGCATCGCGCGGCCAGTCCTCGGGCGCGCGGTCGCGGTAGATCTCGATGCCGTTGCCGTCGGGATCGGAGAAATAGACCGCCTCGGAGACGCCGTGATCGGCCGCGCCCTCGATCTTGACGCCATGGTCCATCGCCCGGCGCAGCGCGGCACCGAGGCTTGCGCGGTCGGGAAACAGGAAGGCGGTGTGAAACAGGCCCGGCGCGCGTTTCGGGGCGGGGGCCGCGCCCTTGCTCGACCAAGTGTTGAGCCCGAGATGGTGGTGATAGCCGCCCGCCGACAGGAACGCGGCCTCCTCGCCGTAATATTGCGTGACCGTGAGGCCGATCACCGCCTCGTAGAAGGCGACGGCGCGCGGCAGGTCCGACACTTTCAGGTGGACATGGCCGATGGTCATCGTGTCGGGCGCCTTGGACATGGGGAAAGCCTCCGCTTGCGTGTCATGTCGGAGGATAGACCTCCGTCGCATTGTGCGGAATTGCCGATTTTCGGACAGGCCCTGTGCGGGCGCTATGCGTGCGCGGCCAGAAGCGGGCGCACGGGGACCTTCGCCCCGAGCCGGGCGCAAAGCAGGTAGAGCCCGCCCACCTTGCGTTGGAGAAACAGTGCATCGACCGGCGGGATCACCGCGAAGTCCCGATCCTCGGCGAAGTGCTGCCCGGCCTCGGCAAAGCGGGTGGCGAGGCCCGCGCGGGCGAAATCGAAGGGCGCGTCGTCCTGCAGGGGGGCGGCGGCGATCTCCATCATGTCGAGGATCTGTTCGCGGTGATGGGCGGCGGTGTCGCCGCGCAGGTAACCCACGGCGATGGCTGCCTCGTGCGTGGCCGCGCGGTCGGCCGAGAGCGTCGCGCGCATCAGATCGCGGAAGATCGCCACGCGGGCCGGTTCGAAACGCCGCACCGCGCCGAAATCGAGAAGCACGATGCGGCCCGTCTCGGCCTGGTAGCGGAAATTGGCGAAGTTCGGGTCGGTCTGCATGGCGCCGAGCGCGAAGAGCTCGCGCAGGGTGAGCGCGATCAGCTTTTCGGCCACGCGGTTGCGGGTTCCGGCATCGGCCTCGGTCAGGCTTTCGATGGGCTGGCTCGGAATGAAATCCATGGCGAGGATATCGCGGGTGGTCAGTGCCTCGGCGAGGCCCGGCACGATGAAATCCGGATCGTCGCCGAGATGCGCGCCGAATTCCGCAAGCGATTGCGCCTCGCGGGTATAATCGGCCTCTTCGTGCAGCTGCAGCCGCGCCTCTTCCAGAAGCGGGCCGAGGTCGAGGCCCTTGGGGAGCATCCCCGACCATTTCAGCAGCCCGCCGAGATTGCGGATGTCGCTGTCGATCGAGGCGCGGATGCCGGGATATTGCACCTTGATCGCCAGCTCGCGGCCGTCTTTCGTGACCGCGCGGTGGACCTGCCCGATCGAGGCGGCGGCGATGGGGCGGACATCGAACTTGCGGAACCGCTTGAGGAAATCCGCGCCCCAATTGTCGCTCAGCACGGTCTTGAGCTGCGCGGGCGGCATGCTATGCGCTTCCGAGCGCAGGCGCGCGAGGATCTGCGCAAGCTCGGGCGGCAGGACCTCGCCCGCCTCCATCGACAGCAGCTGGCCCATTTTCATCGCGGCGCCCCGCATCCGCGACAGCTCCTCGGCGAGGCGGGCGGCATTGGCGGGCGTCATCATCAGCTGGCCGAGCCCGGGCCGGTCGCCGCGCGCATAGGCGCGCATCCCGTCGTGCGCCGCGCGGCCCAGAACGCCGGTGGCGAAACGGCCCATGCGGCCGACGCGCGACAGACGGGAGGACGGGACGGGATAGGCGCGATCTTCGGTCTCGGACATGCGGCGGAAGGTAAGGCCCGAAGGCCGCGCGGCAACCGCGCGGGACGCGAGCGGCCGAGGAGGTCCCGCAGGGGGCCGAGGAGGTGCGCCACCGGCGCAAGCGCCGGGGCGGTGAGCGGGGCAGGGGGGGCTTTTTGCCGGAAAGATAAAGATCGTGCCGCGCTGCGCCCAGGGACGGGCCCGGAGTGCGGAACCGGCTGTTGCGGGAGCTGCGCGCGCGATTACCAGCCAGCCGGAGGGCCGGGTGCTGCGGCGCGTGAGGCGCCCGCCGCCGCGGCGTTCAGCCGACCATGCCGACGATCTCGTAGGTCTTCTTCAGGATCGGCGCGGCGATCTCGCGGGCGCGGGCGGAGCCCTGATGCAGGATCGCGTCGATCTCGTCGGGCTCTTCCATCAGCCGCGCCATCTCGGTCGAGATGGGCGCGAGCTTGGCCACGGCGAGGTCCGACAGCACCGGCTTGAACTCCGAAAATTGCTTCCCGCCCACCTCGGACAGCACCGCGTCGACGCTCATGTCCGCAAGGGCTGCGTAGATGTTGACGAGGTTGCGCGCCTCGGGCCGCTCCTCGAGCCCCTTGGCCTCCGACGGCAGCGCCTCGGGATCGGTGCGGGCCTTGCGAATCTTCGCGGCGATGGTGTCGGCATCGTCGGTCATGTTGATCCGGCTCATGTCCGAGGGGTCGGATTTCGACATCTTCTTCGAGCCGTCGCGCAGGGACATCACGCGCGTCGCAGCACCTTCGATCACGGGCTCGGTGAGCGGGAAGAAATCGACGCCGTAATCGTGGTTGAACTTGGCCGCGATGTCGCGCGTCAGCTCCAGGTGCTGCTTCTGGTCCTCGCCCACGGGCACGTGGGTCGCGTGATAGACGAGGATGTCCGCGGCCATCAGCGCCGGGTAGCCGAAAAGCCCGAGCGAGGCGTTCTCGGCATTCTTGCCTGCCTTGTCCTTGAACTGGGTCATGCGCTTCATCCAGCCCATGCGCGCCACGCAGTTGAAGATCCAGCCGAGCTGGGCGTGTTCGGGCACCTGGGACTGGTTGAAGAGGATGGATTTCCGCGGGTCGATGCCGCTGGCGATGAAGCCCGCGCAAAGCTCGCGCGTGGCGCGGCGCAGCTTCTCGGGGTCCTGCCAGACGGTGATCGCGTGCAGATCGACCATGCAGTAGATCGTCTCGTAGGCTTCTTCCTGCATCTCCACGAAACGCTTGAGCGCGCCGAGGTAATTCCCGAGCGTGAGGCCGCCCGAGGGCTGGATCCCCGAGAAGACGCGCGGGGCGAAGGGGCTGTCGGTCTGGGCCGCGTCGGACAAGGGGTGATGCTCCTGCTGGAAATTGGTGTCGCGGTGGCTTACCGATGGCCCCGAGAGGCGTCAAGAAGAGGGCCCGGGCAATGACAGGCACCGATCACAATGCAAGCCCGTTCAACGCGATCCCGCCGGTCACCACCGCGCTGGTGATCGTCATGGCCGGGGTGGAGCTGATCCTGTCGCTCGGGGCGCGCGGCCTCATGGGCGGGCCGGGCGCCGTGGGCTGGCGCATCCAGACCATCGAGCGCTACGCCTTTTCCGGCGACATCCTGGCCTGGATGGTCGAGACCGGGCGCTTCCCGCCCGAGCATCTCATGCGTTTTCTCACCTATCCCTTCGTGCACGGCACCTTCACCGCGGCGCTTTTCGCCGCCGTGATGATGCTGGCGCTGGGCAAGATCGTGGGCGAGGCGCTGGGCCCGTTGCGGATGCTGGCGATCTTCGTGGTGACCGCCATTGTGGGCGCGGTCGTCTTCGGCCTCTTCGCGGGCCGCGTGCCGCTGATCGGGGCCTTCCCGCCGATCTACGGGCTGATCGGCGCCTTCACCTACCTTCTGTGGCTGCGGCTGGGCCAGATGGGCGAGGCGCAGATCCGGGCCTTCTCGCTCATCGGTGTGCTCTTGGGGCTGCAGCTCGTCTTCGGGCTGCTTTTCGGCGGCGGGCCCTACTGGATCGCTGAGGTCGCGGGCTTCGTCGCGGGGTTCGCGATGGCGATCGTGCTGGTGCCGGGCGGGCTCACGCGGCTCGTGGCGCGGCTGCGCGAGCGCTGAGGCCGGCGCCCGGGCCGGTCGTCAGAACATGTCCGCGGGCAGGATCGGCAGGAAGCGCGAAAAGCGCTGCGCCCGGCCCAGCGGATAGGGCAGCACGAAGCCCGAGCGCTCGGCGGGGGCGCGATCGGCATTGGCCTGTGCCGTTTTGCGCCAGAGTGCCGCGCTGCGGATATCGCCCGTCTCGGCGGCGGCGCCCAGCCATTTCCCGGCCAGCCGCCTGCGCAGATCGTCGATCACGGCCTGGTCGCGGAACAGCACCGACGCCTCGGTATCCCAGCGCAGCGAACGTCCGTTCAGATTGGCCGAGCCCACGAGGCCGAACGCGTCGTCGATCAGCGTGACCTTGGCATGCACGTAGATCGATGCCGCGCCATGCAGATCGGCGCGCTTCGGCTCCTCCGAGGCGGTGCGCTGCGCCGGGGTCACCAGCGCGATCCGGTCGCCGAAGGCGTCCGTCAAATCGGTCAGCGCGCGGGTCTGGAGGGCGTGAGCATGGCGCGCATTCAGGCTGCGGTCGCCGTCATAGAGCACGCGCTCGGGCTCCACCGGCAGCAGCACGATCAGGTTGAGATCGGGCCGGTCCTGCGCCGCGGTGTTCAGCGCCTGCACGAGCGGGGCGTGGCGCAGGAACTGGGTCTCGATATAGATCGTGTCGCGGGCCGCCCCGAAGGCGCGGATCAGCGTCTCCTCGTGTTCGCGGTGATGGTGCCTCGGCCCGAAGGCCAGGGGGCCGCTGCGCGGCGCCGAGACCGTCCGCACCAGCCGCAGATCGGAGGTGCCCTGCGGGCGCGATTCCGCCGCCATCGGCCGCGCATTCGTGCCGAGATCGGCCGCGCCGCCATCGAAGGCCGCGTTCCAGGTCTCGATCAGATGTGCCCGCGCGATGCCGGCGAAGGGGCCGTCCACGGCCATGGAGACATCGTGCCAGGTCTCCTCGCCGGGGCGGTCATGGGCATTGTCGTCCCAGCGGCGTTCGTTCACGTCGAGCCCGCCGATCATGCAGGTCGTGCCGTCGACCACGGCGCATTTCTGGTGGATGGAGACCGGGCGCAGGCGCGGGCGCACCTTCAGCATGGCGCGCTGCACCGGGGTCAGCTTCTCGGGCGGCTCGGCGCGCAGAAGCCGCAGCTTCTCCGCGATCTTCATCCACAGCATCGACCGCCAGAGCCAGCCCACCTCCTGGCCATGGGGCGCGCAGAGCAGCTGCAGGTCGCCCTCGGCGTCGTCGGCGAGCCGCGAGGCGGCGGCCCAGGCGGCGCGGTGCAGGGGCGAGGCGAAGAGCGGGTCGAAATCGGTCAGCACGATCCGCACCCGGACGCCCCGCCGGACCAACTCGGTGATGAGATCGGCCCAGGTCTCGAGGCCCTGTTCGCGCAGTTCGGGTCGCCGCAACGCGGTTTCCGGATCGAAGATGCGGAAGGACAGGAGCACCTCCTCCTCGGCACCGGCGATCATGCGTTCCAGTTCGGGATAGACCTCGGAGGCGGTGATGAGCGGTTTCAGCGTCATGGCTCAGCGGGCCTTGCCGCGCCGGAAAGCATTGACGAAATCGCGCATGCGGAAGGCTCCCAGCATCTGTCCGAACATCCCGTAGGAGAGAATGCCGATCCCGATCAGCGCGGCAAGCGCCAGATACCGCCAGCCCGCCCGTGCGAGATACGGCCCGATCAGCAGCACCGTCAACCAGAGCGTCCCGCCCATCAGCACGGAGGCGCCGATGATGCGCCAGATCCGTCCGCGGAACCGGTCGTCGAGCCGCGCCACCGGCCCCATGCGCCGCACGCCGAGCGCCAGCAGCCAGATCATGCTCCAGGCGGCGAGGGTGGTGGCGATGGCGGGCGCGATCCAGCCGATGAAGGGCGCGAGCCCGATGGCGATGAGCGCGTTCACCACCATCGAGACCAGCGCGTAGCGGAACGGGCTGCGGGTGTCCTCGCGCGCAAAGAACAGCGGCTGCAGCGTCTTCTGCAGGACGAAGGCGGGCAGGCCGAGCCCGTAGATCGCCACGGCCACCGCGATGGCGGCGCTGTCGTCGGGCCCGGTCGCGCCGCGCTCGAACAGCACCGAGACGAGCGGCAGCGGGATCACCACCAGCGCGATCGCCGCGGGGATGGTGAGGGCGAGGGCGTATTCGCTGGCCCGGCTGAACGCCTCGCGCCCGCCCGCATCGTCGCCGGCCTTCAGCCGCCGCGAGAGGTCGGGCAGCAGCACGATGCCGACAGCGATGCCCACGACACCCAAGGGCAGCTGGTAGAGCCGGTCGGCGGCGTAAAGCCAGCCCACCGCCTTGTCGAATTGCGAGGCGACCTGCTGGCCGACCAGAAGGTTGATCTGCATGACCCCGCCCGCAAGGGCCGCGGGCACGGCGATCCGCACCAGCGTCTTCATCTCGTCCGACCAGACCGGGCGGCCGGGCCGCACGCGCAGGCCCGAGCGTTCCGCCGCGACCCAGACCAGCGCAAGCTGCACGACGCCTGCCACGGGCACCGCCCAGACCAGCCACAGCGCCACGTCGCCGCCCAGAAGGTGCCCGGTGAGCATCGCCGCCACGACGAGGATGTTCAGGAAGACCGGCGCGGCGGCTGCGGCGGCGAAATGCCCGCCCGCATTGAGCGCACCCGAGAAGAGCGCCGCGAGCGAGATCAGGAAGATATAGGGAAACACGATGCGCCCGTAGCCCACGGTCAGGTCGAACCGTTCATCGCCCGCAAAGCCCCCCGCCGTGGCATAGACCAGCGCGGGCATGAAGATCATCGCCACCGCGGTCAGAACGAGCAGCACCGTGGCGAGCCCCGACAGCGCGTCGCGCGCAAAGCCCACCGGGTCCTCGTCGGCCTCGAGGCGCTTGGAGAACATCGGCACGAAGGCCGCGTTGAACGCGCCCTCGGCGAAGAAGCGGCGGAACATGTTGGGCAGGCGGAAGGCCGCGACGAAGGCATCGAGCACCGGCCCCGGTCCGATCAGCGCGAGGATCACCACCTCGCGCACGACGCCGAGAACACGGCTGGCCAGCGTCCAGAAGCCCACGGTCATGATGCCGGATAACAGGCGGATCGGTTTCATGGCGCGCGGGGCCTTCTTCTTGCCGGACGGCCCGACCGGGCCCGTGCCAAACCCCTACCGGATCGCCCCGGGCGGTGGAAGGGGCCGCGCCGGAGCACGTGGCGGCAGGGCGCGCCCGGGCGTCATTCGGTGCCGTTCGAGGAAGGCCGCGCGCGGAAGCTCGCAGGCCGGGGCACGGAGACGTCATGTGCCGGCGCCCGCGTGGCAGGTCGCGCGAACGCGGCGCGCGCGTCAGTCCAGCCGGCGCACCAGAAGCTGGTTGCCGCTCGAGCGTTTGGTCTCGAACACCTTCAGATCGGCGATCAGGTCCGACAGCTTGCGCTTGCCATAGGTGCGGGTGTCGAAATCGGGGTTCGACGCGGTGAGGTACTGGCCGAGCTGGCCCAGCGTGTACCATTCGTCGTCCTGTTCGATGGCATCCATGGCCGTGAAGATGAGGTTGCGCGCCTCTTCGAGGTTGCCATGGGCCGGGGTCTCGCGCGCGCCGGACTTGGCGGCCTCCGCCGCGTTGCCGATATTCTCGAGAAAGATGAAGCGCTTGCAGGCCTTGCGGAAGGCATCGGGGGTCTTCTGCATGCCCATCCCGAAGACCTCGAGCCCCTGTTCGCGGATGCGCGAGGCGAGGCGCGTGAAATCGCTGTCCGACGAGACCAGGACGAAGCCGTCGAAACGGCCCGAATGCATGAGATCCATCGCGTCGATCACCAGCGCGATGTCGGAGGCGTTCTTGCCCACGGTGTTGGCGGGCTGGTGATGCGGCACGAGGCCGAACTCCGCCGAGACCTTGGACCAGCCCGACATGTGATGGCTGGAGAAGTCGCCGTAGCAGCGCCGGACCGCGGCCTCGCCGAAGGTGGCGATTTCCTCGAAGAGCGCGCGGGCATATTTCGGAGAGGTGTTGTCCGCGTCGATCAGGACCGCGAGAAGGGTCGTGCGGTCGGCATTGGCCATGGGTCTTGTCCTTCATCGGGAGAGGGTCGGGTTGCGACCGGGCCTTAGCGCATTCGCCGCCCTGCGGTAAGGGGCGATGTCGCCCGTCTTGGTCCGTCGGGGCCCGAGATGCCCGTCGGAGCCCGCGCAAGGCGCGGCGGAGCCGTCCCGGACAGGTGCCGCGGGACAACTCCGCCGCGGTGTCAGAACTGCACCACCGCGCGGATCGACTTGCCCGCATGCATCAGATCGAAGCCCTCGTTGATCTGGTCGAGGGTCAGCACATGGGTGATCATCGGGTCGATCTCGATCTTGCCGTCCATGTACCAGTCGACGATCTTCGGCACGTCGGTGCGGCCCTTGGCGCCGCCGAAGGCGGTGCCTTTCCAGACCCGGCCGGTGACCAGCTGGAAGGGGCGGGTGGAGATCTCGGCACCCGCGGGTGCCACGCCGATGATGATCGACTGGCCCCAGCCGCGATGGGTGCATTCCAGCGCATCGCGCATCACCTGCACGTTGCCGGTCGCGTCGAAGGAATAATCCACCCCGCCGATCTGGTCGAAATCGGTCTTGGTGAGGTTCACGATCTCCTCGACGACCGACCCCGAGATTTCCTTGGGATTAACGAAATGGGTCATGCCGAAATGCTCGGCCATGGCCTTCTTCTCGTTGTTGATGTCGACGCCGATGATCTTGTCCGCGCCCGCGAGCCGCAGGCCCTGGATGACGTTCAGACCGATGCCGCCCAAGCCGAAGACCGCGGCGGTCGAGCCGATCTCGACCTTGGCGGTGTTGATGACCGCGCCGATGCCGGTGGTCACGCCGCAGCCGATATAGCAGATCTTGTCGAAGGGCGCGTCCTCGCGGACCTTGGCGAGCGCGATCTCGGGCAGGACGGTGTGATTGGCGAAGGTCGAGCAGCCCATGTAATGATGGATCGGCGTGCCATCCAGCATCGAGAAGCGCGTCGTGCCGTCGGGCATCTTGCCCTGGCCCTGGGTGGCGCGGATCTTGGTGCAGAGATTGGTCTTGCCCGACAGGCAGGAGGCGCATTCGCGACATTCCGGGGTATAGAGCGGGATGACATGATCGCCGGGCTTCAGGGTGGTGACGCCTTCGCCGATCTCGACGACGACGCCCGCGCCTTCGTGGCCGAGGATCGCCGGGAACAGCCCTTCGGGATCGGCGCCCGAGCGGGTGAACTCGTCGGTGTGGCAGATGCCGGTCGCCTTGATCTCGACCAGAACCTCGCCCGTCTTGGGGCCGTCGAGGTTCACCTCCATCACTTCGAGCGGTTTGCCGGCCTCGAGCGCCACGGCTGCACGGGTTTTCATGTCTGTCCTCCGAATATTTGTTTCGCGCGAGGGTGGCCGAGGGGTCCGCCGGGCGCAATCGCTTTTGCGACGGGATGGCGGATGGACTCGACTCCCGCAGGCGTGCGGACTAGAACAAAAAGAGAACAAACCTGCGCTGCCCGCATGCCCAACCGACGTATCCTCTCCCTCTGGTTTCCGCGCCTCGGGGCCGAACGGCTGATCCGTCAGGATCCGGGCCTCGGCACGGCGCCGTTCGCCACCGTCCGCGACGCGGGCAATGCACAGGTGCTGGGCGCGCTGTCGGCCGCGGCCAGTGCGGCGGGGCTTTATCCCGGCCAGCCCCTGCGCGATGCCCATGCTGCCTGTGCCGATCTGCTGACGCGGCGGGCCAATCCCCACCGCGAGGCGGCGTTCCTGGGCGTGCTGCACCGCTGGGCGGCCAAGTTCTCGCCCTGGGTCGGGCGCAAGGAGCCCGACGCCCTGGTGATTGACCTCACCGGCTGCGCGCATCTCTTCGGGGGCGAGGCGGCGCTCTTGGCGCAGGTGATGCTGGATTGCACCGATCTGGGGCTCAGCGTCTCGCCGGGGATCGCCGACACCTATGGCGCGGCCTGGGCGCTGGCGCGCTACGGGGGGGCGGTGGCGGGATCGCACCGGAGCGGCGACGCCGTCGATCAGGAGGCGCGGGCGACCCGGTCCCGGGCCGGCAAGCGGCGGCATTGGGAACGCGGCGGCGCGGCGCCCGCCCTGCCGCCGGTCTCGACCGCGCTGCCCGAGACAGAAACAGAGGCAGAGACAGGGCAGGGATCGAAGGGCAGGGGGGACGCGGTCACCTCGCATCGGACTGGGCGGAGGACCGGGCAGAGGACCGGGCATCGGACCGGCAGAGAGGACGACGCCGGGCGCGGCGCGGCGGTATATCCCGGAGCGGGGACGGATGCCGGGACGGGCCGGGATGCGCGCATCGCGCCGCCCGGCAAGACCTATGGCGCGCTCTCCGCCCTGCCCATCGCCGCCCTGCGCCTGCCCGGGGAGACCGTCGCGCAGCTCTCGCGGCTCGGATTGCGGCGGATCGGCGACCTGGCGGGGCAGCCGCGGGCGAGCCTCGCGCGGCGCTTCGGCACCGGGCTGGTCTACCGGCTCGACCAGGCGATGGGGGCCGCCCCCGAGCCGATCAGCCCCGCCGCCCCGCCCGAGCGGTTCTCGATCCGGCTGAGTCTGCCCGACCCGATCGGGCTCGAGGCCGATCTGCTGGCGGCCCTCGACCGGATGCTGCCGCCCTTGTGCGACAAGCTGCGCCGCAAGGGGCGCGGCGCGCGGCAACTGCGATTCGAGGCCTATCGCGCCGATGGCTCGATGCAATGGCTGGGCGTGGGGCTGGCGCGCGCCAGCGCCGATCCCGAACGGCTGCGCCCGCTTCTGGCGATGAAGGTGGGCGAGGTCGATGCGGGCTTCGGCATCGACATGCTGCGGCTCGACGTGACCGTGCACGAGCCCGTCCATGCGCGCGACCCGGTGGGCCATGCGGAGGCCGGGCGCGTGGTGGCGGCGCGGCTTTCGGGGCAGACCGCGCTCGACGATCTGATGGGGCGCTTGGGCGCGCGGCTGGGGCTCGAGGCGATCACCCGGCGGCATCCCGCCTCGAGCCACATCCCCGAGAAATCCGCGCTGACGCTGGCCGCCGCCTGGTCGGAGCCCGCGACGGACTGGCCCGCCCCGGCCGCACCGCGCCCGCTGCTGCTGTGGCGGCCCGAACCGGTGCAGGCCACGGACCATCCCGATCCGCCCCGGCGCTTCCGCTGGCGGGGCCGAGACTTCACCGCGACCGGGCTCGAAGGGCCCGAACGGATCGCGCCGGAATGGTGGCTGGAAGAGCCCGACTGGCGCTCGGGTCAGCGCGATTACTGGCAGGTGGAGACCGATCGCGGCGACCGGCTGTGGCTCTATTATGCCTATGGCGGGGCGCTGTCCTCGGGCTGGTTCTGCCATGGAAGCTTCGGCTGACGCGGAAAAATCTTGGCCAAGATTTTTGTTGCCCGAAAGGCGGCCGAAAGCGCGGGCATCGTGCCGGGGCAGGCAGAAAATTAGATAAATTTCTGCCCGCGCCCGATCTACTGCGCCCGCGCGCGTTCGGCCCCCGCCTCGATCGCCGCGCGCAGGCGCCGTTCGATCACCCGCTGTTTCGAGGGCGTGTAGAACTTCAGGCCGAACATGTCCTTCACGTAGAAGCTGTCGACCACCTGTTCGCCGTAGGTCGCGATCACCGCGCTGGCGATGTAGATATTGGATTCCGACAGCGTCCGCGCGAGGTCGTGCAGGAGCCCCGGACGGTCGCGGGTATCGACCTCGATGATCGTGTAGATCTCCGAACCCTCGTTCTCGAAGGTGATCGAGGTCGGCACATTGAAGGCGCGCTCGCGCTTCTTGATCTTGTCGCGGGACTTGATGGCCTCGCGCGCGACGACCTCGCCCTTGAGCGTGCGTTCGATCATCGAGCGCAGCCGCGGCAGGCGGGACGGCTCGTAGGGCGCACCCTCGCCGTCCTGCACCCAGAAGGCCGCGGTGGCGAAGCCGTCCTTCGAGGTATAGGTGCGCGCATCCACGACGTTCGCGCCCACCAGCGCCAGCGCGCCCGCGAGCCGCGCGAAGATGCCGGGATGGTCGGCCAGCGCGAAACAGACGCGCGTGGCGTCGCGATCCTCGTCGGCATGGATGTCGATGCGGATCTCGTCGGTGCCGATATCGCGCAGCAGCTTGGCGAAGACCACATGCGCGGTGACGTGCAGGCCCTGCCAATAGGTTTCGTAATGGCGGCTGGTCTCGGCGCGCAGGTCCTTCTTGTCCCAGTCGGAGAGTTTCTCACGCAGCAGTTTCTTGGCCTCGGCGCCGCGGTTTTCGCGGTTGAGCGCCTCCATCCCGGATTCGAGCGCCCGACGGGTCTGGCGATAGAGCGCGCGCAGCAGCGCGGCCTTCCAGTTGTTCCACGTCCCCGGGCCTACGCCGCGGATGTCGCAGACGGTCAGAACGCAGAGCAGGTCGAGCCGTTCGCGCGTCTGCACCGCCTTGGCGAAGTCGCGCACGGTGCGGGGATCGGCGATGTCGCGCTTCTGCGCCATGTCGGACATCAGCAGGTGATGGCGGATCAACCATTCCACGGTGGCGCATTCGGCCTTCGTGAGCCCCAGCCGCGGCGCCACCCGCCGGGCGATACGGGCGCCCAGCACCGAGTGATCCTCGTCCCGGCCCTTGCCGATATCGTGGAGCAGCAGCGCCACGTAGAGCACGCGGCGGTTCACGCCCTCCTTGAGGATCGTGGAGGCCACGGGCAGTTCTTCGACGAGGTTGCCGTGCTCGATCTCCGACAGGTGCCAGATGCACTGGATAGTGTGTTCGTCGACCGTGTAATGGTGATACATGTTGAACTGCATCATCGCCACGATGGGCTCGAATTCCGGGATGAAGGCCGAAAGCACGCCCAGCTCGTTCATCCGCCGCAGTGCCCGGTCGGGATTGCCGTGTTTCAGCATCAGGTCGAGGAAGATGCGCTGGGCTTCCTTCGAGTTGCGCATCTCGTCGTCGATCAGGTGCAGGTTGGCCTGGATCAGGCGCATCGCGTCGGGATGGATCAGCAGCCCCGTGCGCAGCGCCTCCTCGTAGAGGCGCAGCATGTTCATCTTGTCGGCGAGAAAGTCCGCGTCGTCGGTGATGGCGAGGCGCCCGTTCAGCACCTCGTAGCCGTTCCGGGTCTTGGGCGGACGGTTGAAGATGCGCAGCAGGAGCGGCGCCTCCTTCTTCTGCTCCGCTTCGAGCGCGGTCAGGAAGATGCGGGTCAGATCGCCCACCGCGACGGCGTGCCGGAAATAGGCCTGCATGAAGATCTCGACCCCGCGCCGCCCGCCGCGGTCGACGAAGCCCATGCGCTCGGCGACCTCGACCTGCATGTCGAAGCTCAGCACCTCCATCGCGCGGCCCGCGATCAGGTGCAGATGGCAGCGCACCGCCCAGAGGAAGTTCTCCGCCTCGACGAAGGTGCGGAACTCCTCGGGACGGAACACGCCGCGTCCGACCAGCGTGCCGGCATCGTCGGTCCGGTGGACGTATTTCAGGATCCAGTAGAGCGATTGCAGGTCGCGCAGGCCGCCCTTGCCCTCCTTCACGTTGGGCTCGACCATGTAGCGCTGGCCGCCCTGTTTCTCGTGCCGGGTCTCGCGCTCCTGCAGCTTGGCGTCGACGAATTCCGTCTCGGTGCCCTGAAAGAGTTCCTGCCGCAGCCGCGCTTCCAGTTCCTCGGCGAGCGGGGCATCGCCGGTCACCAGCCGGGATTCGAGCATCGCCGTGCGGATGGTGAAATCGTCCCGCCCGAGCCGCAGGCAATCCTTGATCGTGCGCGAGGCATGGCCGACCTTCAGCTTCAGGTCCCACAGGATGTAGAGCATCGATTCGATGACGCTCTCGGCCCAGGCGGTGATCTTGTAGGGGTTGAGAAACAGCAGGTCGACGTCGGAATAGGGCGCCATCTCGCCACGCCCGTAGCCGCCCACGGCCATCACCGCGATGCGCTGGCCCTCGGTCGGGTTGGGCATCCGGTGCAGTTTCTGCGTCGCCACCTCGAAGGTCAGGCTGACGATCGCATCGGTGATGTAGGTATAGGCGTGGGTGACCGCATGGGCGCGGAACGGGGCCTCCGCAAAGGCCGTCGCGACCGCGTCGCGCCCGGCCGCGCGGGCGTCGCGCAGGATGCGCACGGTCGCCTCGCGGATCTCGCGTTCCTCGGTCGCCTCGCCGATCGCGTCCCACAGGCGATCCCGCACCGCGTCGCGGTCGAGGATCGCCTCGGGGGGAAGGATCAGGTCCGGGGCCGCGCCGGGCGGCCCCGAGCGATCAGAATCCGGCACCACCGAAGGCGCGAGGGGCGGGGTCAAGGATGGTCACCTGTTGATTGCGCACACTTGCCACGGCGAGACCGCGTTCGTTGGTCCCGTCGGGCAGGAACCGGAATACACCGCTCGCCCCCTGGAAGCCAGCGCCCTGGGTCAGGGCCGCGGGTCCGATGGCATCGGCCTTGCCCTGACCGACCAGCGCGCCCACCGCGGCGATGCCGTCGAAGGCCAGCGCGGCCAGCGGATGCGGCGGCGCGCCGTAGGCGGTGGCGTAGCGGCCCTCGAAGGCGGCGATGGCAGAGCGGTCGGGAAGCGCGAAGAAGGCGCCCTCGATGCCGGGCAGCTGGAAGCCGTCGGGCCGTGAATCCCAGCGCGTCAGGCCCATATATTGCGCGCTCTGCGGCGAGATGCCCTGCTCGGGCGCGAGTTGCAGCACGACCGAGAGGCCGCCTTCCCAGCTGTCGGTGAGAAAGAGCGCATCCGCGGTTCCCGCATCGACCAGGGGCTTCACCCGGCCGATCGCACCGGTCAGGCTTTCGGTATTGAGCGCGTAGGCCTCGGCCCCCACGACCTGGGCGCCGTTGCGCGCCGCCGCGGCCTGGATCGCGTTGCGCCCGATCTGGCCCGCGAGGTTGTCCTGGTAGAGCACCGCGATGTCGTCGCGGCCCTGGCGGACACCGTAGCTCACCAGCCGGTTCGCGGTGTTCTGGAAGGTCTGGCCCAGCACGAAGAGGTTGCCGCCCGCGATGGTCGGGTTGTTGGAGAAGCTGAGCACGCTGAGCCCGTCATCGGCCACCGCGATGGCCGCGGCATTGGCGGCCTCGGCATAGAGCGGCCCGATGATGATCGCCGCGCCTTCGTCGGCGGCCTGCTGGGCCACGGCGCTCGCGGTGGCGGGCTGCCCTGCCGTGTCGTAGACCCGCAGATCGACGGTGACGCCGCCCAGGTTCTGCATCGCGAGGCGCGCGGCGTTTTCGAGATCGCGCGGGATGTTGCCCGCATTGGGATCGGAGCGCGGCAGAAGCAGCGCCACGGGCACCGGACGCGAGGCATCCACGCGGGCCCCGCCGCTGCCCGGCAGCGAGGAGGAGATGGCGCCCACGTCGCAGGCGGCCAGCGCGAAGAGGCCCAGGGCGGCACCCGCGAGGCGCAGGCGGCGACGGGCGGTTTTGAATACGGCAAACATCGTGATACGGGGCTCCCTCGGTCCGACTTCTTGGGCGACCGGGCCGAGCCGGCCTGCGACGCCTGTGTGACCGGCAGACAGTAGAACAGCCAGGGGGCGGGTCCAACCATGATATCGGCAAAGAGCAAGGTTTCGCCCGGCCTGACGCTCGTCTCCACCCCGATCGGCAATGCCCGCGACATCACCCTGCGCGCGCTCGACGTGCTGGCTGGCGCCGATATCCTCGCCGCGGAGGACACCCGGGCGCTGCGGCGGCTGCTGGAAATCCACGGAATCGCCCTCGCGGGGCGGCCTTGCCTCTCCTATCACGAACATAACGGCGCCGAGATGCGGCCGCGGCTGCTGGCCGCGCTCGCCGAGGGCAAGACCGTGGCCTATGCCTCCGAGGCGGGCACGCCGATGATTTCCGACCCAGGTTTCGATCTGGCGCGTGCGGCGCGCGAGGCGGGCCACCCGGTCACCGCCGCGCCGGGGGCGGCTGCGGTGATCGCGGCGCTGACGGTGGCGGGGTTGCCGACAGACCGCTTCTTCTTCGCGGGTTTTCTGCCCAACGCGTCGGGCGCCCGCCGCGCGGCGCTGTCGGAATTGCGCGATATTCCGGCCACGCTGGTCTTCTACGAAAGCCCCAAGCGCCTTGGCGCGATGCTCGCTGCCGCGGCCGAGACGCTGGGCGCGGATCGACCGGCCGCAATCTGCCGCGAGCTGACCAAGAAATTCGAGGAGGTGCGGCAGGGCACGCTCGCTGACCTTGCGCAACATTACGACGAGACCCCGGCACGGGGTGAGATCGTGGTGCTTATTTCCCGGGGGGATAAGCCAAAAATTAGCGAATCGGATGTTACAACGGCGCTGGAAGAGGCGCTGCGGACGATGTCGGTGCGCGATGCGGCCGAAGCGGTTGCCGCGATGTTCGGTGTGAAGAAACGGCCGGTTTACCAGCAGGCCATGAAAATGAGCGAGGACAGGCGCGATGGGGATGATTGATCCGGCCGTGGGGCAGATGGCCTATCGCGGCGGGCTTGCCGCAGAAGCGGGGGTCGCCGAGGACTATCTCAGGCGCGGATACCGGCTGGCCGAAACGCGGTGGCGCGGCAAGGCCGGGGAGGTTGATCTGATCCTGCGCGACGCTGAGGCGCTGATCTTCGTCGAAGTGAAGAAAAGCCGCAGTTTCGCCCGGGCGGCGGAACGGGTCTCTCCGCGCCAGATGGCCCGGCTCTGCGCTGCGGCGGAGGAATTCGTGGCCGGGGAACCGCGCGGCGCGCTGACCGAGATGCGCTTCGACGTGGCCTTGCAGAACGCCCATGGCGAGATCCGCATCATCGAGAACGCCTTCGGCGCCTGAGAATGTACGCGGCCCGTGTGGGGCGGGTGTTCCGGGTGGCGGGAGGGGATTGTGCTGGGGTGAGGATGTGCCTGGTCTCTGGCACGGATCGGTTGCTCCTGGGAATGATTGCTTGGTCCGCGGAATGAGTGAGACGTCTCTGGTCTGGGGCGGGCTTTCTTCAGGGCGAGCACCATCCCGGGGGAAGGCGCCGCACAGTCCGGGGGAAGGTGCTGAATCGGTTTCGGGCGCGCGCTGTTCCGGCGCTGGCGCCGCATATTGCCATCCGGGCATCGATCATCCGGCCCTGACGCGAGCATCCCTGCACAGGCGGTTTGCAGCAGGCCGCTCAGCCGCTTGAAGGGTGCCGCGCTGCCCGCCGCCCATCGCACCCGGGCATCCGGCCATTGCCCTCGCCCCCTGCTTGCCGCATCTCTAGGTTCAAATCAGCCTTGCCGAGGAGCGCCCGCATGAAAGTCGCCATCCAGATGGACCCCATCGCGCCCATCAACATCGAGGCGGATTCCACCTTCCGCATCGCCGAGGAAGCGCAGGCGCGCGGCCACAGCCTGTTCTATTACCTGCCCGATGCGCTGGCCTACGAGGAAGGCCGCATCACCGCGCGGGGACGGTCCCTCAAGGTGCAACGCGAGGTCGGCAACCATGCCACGCTGGGCGAGATGGAGAGCGTCGATCTGGCGGATTTCGACGTCGTCTGGTTGCGCCAGGATCCGCCTTTCGACATGCATTACATCACCACGACGCATCTCTTGCAGCGGCTCTCGAAGACGACGCTGGTGGTCAACGATCCCTTCTGGGTGCGGAACTTTCCCGAAAAGCTGCTGGTGCTCGATTTTCCGGACCTGACCCCGCCCACGGCGGTCGCGCGTGATCTGGCGACCCTTAAGGCCTTCCGCGACCGGCATGGCGACATCATCCTCAAGCCGCTTTACGGCAATGGCGGCGCGGGCATCTTCAAGCTCGCCGCCGATGACCGCAACCTCACCTCGCTGCACGAATTGTTCACCGGCTTCTCGCGCGAGCCGCTGATCGTGCAGAAATACCTCCCCGCGGTGAGCAAGGGCGACAAGCGCGTCATCCTCGTCGACGGCGAGCCGGTGGGCGCCATCAACCGGGTGCCCGCGGAGGGCGAGGTGCGCTCCAACATGCATGTGGGCGGACGCCCCGAACAGGTCGCGCTCACCGACCGGGACCGCGAGATCTGCGCGAAGATCGGGCCGCTCTTGCGCGAAAAGGGCCAGATCTTCGTCGGCATCGACGTGATCGGCGACTGGCTGACCGAGATCAACGTGACCTCGCCGACCGGCATCCAGGAACTCGAACGCTTCGACGGGATCAACGTCGCCGCGCAGATCTGGGAGGCGATCGAGGCGCGCCGCGCCTAGTCCTCGCGGCGGCTGACCAGACGGTAGCCCAAGGCCTCGGCCACGTGCGGGCGCTCGACCGCTTCCGCGCCGTCGAGATCGGCGATGGTGCGGGCGACCCGCAGCACGCGGTGGTAGCCGCGCGCCGACAGGCCCATCCGCTCCGCCGCGCGCCCGATGAGGTCGCGGCTTTCGCGATCGAGCGGCGCGATCTCCTCGAGCATCCGGCCCTCTACATCGGCATTGGTGCGGAAGCGTCCACCCGCGCCGTAGCGCGCGCCTTGGCGGGCCCGGGCGGCGGCGACGCGGTCGGCCACGACCAAGGAGCTCTCCCCCGAGGACGGCGCGTCGAGGTCGCGCATCGAGACCGGCGGCACCTCCACGCGCAGGTCGAACCGGTCCATCAGCGGCCCGGAGATACGGCCGAGATACTCCTCGCCGCAGCCCGGCGCGCGGGCACAGGCCCGCGCCGCGTCGGGCAGGTAGCCGCAGCGGCAGGGATTGGCCGCCGCGACCAGCATGAACCGGCAGGGATAGGTCACATGGGCGTTGGCCCGCGCGACCATGACCTCGCCGGTCTCGACGGGCTGGCGCAGCGTTTCGAGAACCGTGCGCGGGAATTCCGGGAATTCGTCCATGAAGAGAACGCCGTTATGCGCGAGGCTGATCTCGCCGGGCGCGGCACGCCGCCCGCCGCCGACGATCGCCGCCATCGAGGCGGTGTGATGCGGTGCGCGGAACGGCCGGGCGCGGGAAATGCCGCCCTCGTCCAGAAGCCCCGCAAGCGAGTGGATCATCGAGGTCTCGAGCGCCTCGACCGGCGAGAGCGGCGGCAAAAGACCCGGCAGCCGGGCCGCCAGCATCGACTTGCCCGATCCGGGCGTGCCGACGAGCATCAGGTGGTGCCGCCCCGCCGCGGCGATCTCCAGCGCCCGTTTCGCGCGTTCCTGTCCCTTCACATCAGCGAGGTCGCGATGGGCTGGGGGCGTCTGCACCTCACCGGCGCGGCACGGCGAAAGCGGCGCCTGCCCGGTGAAATGCTGCAGCAATTGCAGCAGGGAATCCGCGCCGATCACCTGGCAGGCTTCGACCCAGGCCGCCTCGGCACCGCAGGCCCGCGGGCAGACGAGGCCGCGGGCGCCCTCGGCCGCGGCGAGCGCGGCGGGCAGGGCGCCCGCGACCGGAACAAGCGTGCCGTCGAGCGACAATTCCCCGAGCGCGACCGCCCCCGCGACCGCGTCGCGCGGCAGGATTTCCAGCGCCGCGAGCAGGCTCATGGCGATGGCGAGGTCGAAATGCGACCCCTCCTTCGGCAGATCGGCTGGCGACAGGTTCACTGTGATCCGCTTCGACGGCAGCGCGATGGAGAGCGAGGACAGCGCGGTGCGCACCCGTTCGCGCGCCTCCGAGACGGCCTTGTCGGGCAGCCCGACGATGGAAAAGGCCGGCAGGCCCGGCGTGACGGCGCATTGCACCTCCACCATGCGGGCGGAGACGCCTTCGAAGGCGACGGTATAGGCCTCGGCTACCAAGGTGCGATTCTCCCCCGTGACCCTGCAGCCTGCCGCGCGCGTGGTTAGCGAATGGTTAACGCGCGTCGAGCGCGCGAGGGCGGCCCCGGAGCGCGCCATCGCGGCATCGACACCGAAAGACCGACCGGAATTTCCCCGGACTCCGCCGGGGATCCGGCGGCGATCCGCCCGCGCCGCGAAAAAAAATTGCCCGAAGGCCGATACGCCCCATGCGGCTCGGCGCACACCGCCCATCTCTCTGCGTTGCGATGGAAATTCGCGGCCGGTCAGGCACCTAGCGCGGTCGACGATCGTACACATCGCGACGCTTCCGGCCCAGCATGCGGCGGTACACTTGACGATGATTGCGGAAACATCGGGTCTTAACGAATTTTTTGGAAACCGGAAGTGATCTGAGCGCGTTGCCTACCCGTAACAGGTCACACATTCGGATTGACCTGACACATTAATCGGCTGGGGAGTGAATATGGCGCTTGATGCATTCAACGATCAGACTTTGTCGCGGCGGGCAATGAAGGCAGAACTGCTGGACGCCGAAACGGAGCTGAAGCTGGCCTATGCCTGGCGGGACCAACGCTGCGAGGCCTCGCTGCACCGTCTGATCACGGCGTATATGCGCCTCGCGATCTCCATGGCGGCGAAGTTCAAGCGCTATGGCGCGCCGATGAACGACCTGATCCAGGAAGCCGGCCTCGGCCTGATGAAAGCCGCAGAGAAGTTCGATCCCGATCGCGGCGTGCGTTTCTCGACCTACGCGGTCTGGTGGATCAAGGCCTCGGTCCAGGACTACGTGATGCGCAACTGGTCGATGGTGCGCACCGGCTCCACCTCGTCGCAGAAATCTTTGTTCTTCAACATGCGCCGTGTGCAGGCACGGATCGAACGCGAAGCGGCGGCGAACGGCCAGAACCTCGACCGGCACCAGCTGCGCCAGATGATCTCCACCGAGATCGGCGTGCCGCTGCACGATGTCGAGATGATGGAAGGCCGCCTGTCGGGGTCCGATTATTCGCTGAACGCGACGCAGTCCGTCGAGGACGAGGGCCGCGAATGGATCGACGCGCTGGAGGATGACAGCGCTCAGGCCTCCGAACTGGTGGAAGAGAACCACGACAACGCCCAGCTGCGCGAATGGCTCGTCGTCGCCATGCAGCAGCTGAACGACCGCGAGCGGTTCATCGTGCGTGAGCGCAAACTGCGCGAGGATACCCGGACGCTGGAGAGCCTCGGCAACGAGCTGGGCCTGTCCAAGGAGCGCGTGCGCCAGCTCGAGGCGGCGGCGTTCCAGAAGATGCGCAAGACACTGGAGAGCCAGTCGCGCGAGGTGCACGCATTCCTCGCTTGATCGCCCCGGTCGCGGCAGTTCTCGCCTTCATCGCCTCCGCCGCATTTGCGGACGGGGGCGATTTCACATCTGCGGAGATCGTCTTTCTGGGCGAACAGCATGACAACCCGGCGCATCACGCGCGCCAGGCGGAGCTGGTGGCCGAGATCGCGCCGAAAGCGATGGTGTTCGAGATGCTGACCCCGGATCAGGCGGGCCGCATCACGCCCGAGCTGGTCGCCGACGCCGAGGCCATGCGCGCCGAGCTGGGCTGGGACGAAAGCGGCTGGCCCGATTTCGCCATGTATCATCCGATCTTCGCCGCCGCGGCCGAAGCCACGATCTTCGGCGCGGCCATTCCCCGCGACGAGGCGCGGCGCGCCATGGAGACCGGCATCGCCGACGCGTTCGGACGGGGGGCCGCGCGGTTCGGGCTGGACCGCGCCCTGCCGGACGAAATGCAGGCGACGCGGGAAGCGCTGCAGGCCGAGGCGCATTGCGATGCCCTGCCCGAAGAGATGCTGCCGGTGATGGTCGACATCCAGAGGCTACGCGATGCGAGCCTTGCCGAGGCCGCGCTGACCGCGCTGTCGGTGCATGGCGCGCCGGTCGTCGTCATCACCGGCAACGGCCATGCGCGGCCCGATTGGGGGGCGCCCGCGCTGGTGGCTTTGGCCGATGCCGGGGTTTCCATCGCCACGTTCGGACAGGGCGAAGAGGGCGGGCCGCCGCTCGACGGCGGTTTCGATGCGGTCGAGATCGCGCCGCCCGTCGATCGCGGCGATCCCTGCGCCGCCTTTCGCTGATCCGGGCGATTCTGGCCCGGGCACCCCGGCGCGCGCGGCGGGACGGGCCATGGCTTGTGCGCGACCACGCGCCTCTTTAGACCTGAGCGGGGCAGAACGGGCGGACGGCGCATGCTGGGCGGCAAACGCATTCTCTTGATCATCGGCGGCGGCATCGCCGCCTACAAGTCGCTGGACCTGATCCGGCGGCTGCGCGAACGCGGCGCGGCGGTCACGCCGGTGCTGACCAAGGCGGCCGAGCAGTTCGTGACGCCGCTCTCGGTCGCGGCGCTGGCCGGGCAGAACGTTCACCGTGACCTGTTCGATCTTACGCAGGAGGCCGAGATGGGCCACATCCAGCTGTCCCGCGTGGCGGATCTTCTGGTGGTGGCGCCCGCGACGGCGGACCTGATGGCGAAGATGGCGACCGGGCGGGCGGACGATCTGGCCTCGACGCTGCTTCTGGCGACGGACACGCCGGTTTTGATCGCGCCCGCCATGAACGTGCGGATGTGGGATCACCCCGCGACGCAACGCAACCTCGCGACGCTACGCGGCGACGGCGTGGCCGTCTGCGGTCCGAACGAGGGCGACATGGCCTGCGGCGAGTTCGGACCGGGCCGGATGTCGGAACCGCTGGAGATCGTCGACGCCATCGCCGCGCGGCTGGCGGACGGGCCGCTCAAGGGCCGGCGGATCGTCGTCACCTCGGGGCCGACGCACGAGCCCATCGACCCGGTGCGCTACATCGCCAACCGCTCTTCGGGGGCGCAGGGCACGGCCATCGCCCGGGCGCTCGCGGCGCTGGGCGCGGAGGTCGTCTTCGTGACCGGCCCCGCGCAGGTCGCACCGCCCGAGGGCGTGACGGTGCACAAGGTCGAAACCGCGCGCCAGATGCGCGACGCGGCGCTGGCGGCGCTGCCCGCCGATGTTGTGATCTGCGCCGCCGCCGTGGCCGATTGGCGGATGGCCGAGGAAGCCGCCTCGAAGATCAAGAAGACGAGGGACGGCCTGCCGACGCTGAGCTTCGCCGAGAACCCCGACATCCTCGCCGAGATATCGCAGATGGAAACCGGCCGCCCCGCGCTGGTCGTGGGCTTTGCCGCCGAGACCGACGACGTGGAGGCCAATGCCACCGCCAAACGCGCGCGGAAGGGCTGCGACTGGATCGTCGCCAACGACGTCTCGCCCGGGACCGGGATCATGGGGGGCGCGGAGAACGCGGTCACGCTGATCTCGGAGGAAGGGGCCGAGGCCTGGCCGCGAATGACGAAGGATCGCGTCGCACGGCGGATCGCGGAGAAGATCGCGGACGCGCTCCGGGCGGGCTGACGCCCGGTTTTCGCGTATTTGGAAAGAGGCAAGCTGTGGGCGTTTGCGCAATCAAGGTGATGTGGGACATGGGGGCGGACAGGTCCTTGGGTCTGCCCGTCTATGCGAGCGGGGGCGCGGCCGGCGCGGATCTGCGCGCGAATTTCGCCGATCGCGGCGCCGTGACGCTGGCGCCGGGCGCGCGGGCGCTGGTGCCGACGGGGCTGCGGCTCGCGATTCCCGCCGGATACGAGGTGCAGATCCGCCCGCGCTCGGGCCTTGCGCTCAAGCACGGGATCACGCTGCCCAACGCGCCGGGCACAATCGATGCGGACTATCGCGGACCGCTCGGCGTGATCGTGATGAACGCCGGCACCGAGCCCTTCACCATCGCCCATGGCGACCGGATCGCGCAGATGGTTGCCGCGCCGGTCCTGCGGGCCACATTCGCCGTCATGGACCGGCTCGATCCGACGGATCGCGGCACGGGCGGATTTGGATCGACGGGGATCGACTGATGGTGCTGTTTCTGGTGCTCGCCGGGGCGCTTTGGGGGCTCGGGCGCATGATGGGCACGCCGACACAGGCGCGGCTGATCATGATCGGGCTGTTGTACCTGGCGATCCTGGCCGGTCACGTGGTGCTGCCCCAGGGCCATCCGATCCGCGCGGCGACCGGCGATCACGCCGCGCCCTGGCTCGTGCTGGGGGCGATCGGGGTGTTCGTCCTGCTCTACCGGCGGCTGCTGGCCCGGGTGAAGGCACGCGCGGTGGAAAAGGAAGCCGCCGAGGAAGCTGCCGTTGCGGCCGCGCGGCCCAAGGGCACCTTCTCGGGCGCCGAGCTCGAGCGCTACGCGCGCCATATCGTCCTGCGCGAACTGGGCGGGCCGGGGCAGAAAGCGCTGAAAGAGGCGCGGGTGCTGGTCCTCGGGGCGGGCGGTCTGGGCGCGCCCGCGCTGCAATACCTGGCCGCGGCCGGGATCGGCACGATCGGGGTGATCGACGACGACCGGGTGGAGAATGCCAACCTGCAGCGCCAGGTGATCCACCGCGACGCCGATATCGGCCTGCCCAAGGTCTTCTCCGCGCAGGCGGCGATGGAGTCGCAGAACCCGAACGTGACCGTGCGCCCCTATCACCGCCGCCTGACCGGCGAGATCGCGGCGGAGCTGTTCGCCGATTACGACCTCGTGCTCGACGGGACGGACAATTTCGACACGCGCTACCTTGCCAATCGCGTCGCGGCCGCGGCGGGTCTGCCGCTGATCTCGGGCGCGCTCAGCCAGTGGGAGGGCCAGCTGTCGGTTTTCGACCCGGCCCGTGGCGCGCCCTGCTATCAATGCATCTTCCCCGAAGCGCCCGCGCCGGGCCTCGCGCCGTCCTGCGCCGAGGCCGGGGTGCTGGGGCCGCTGCCCGGCGTCGTGGGCGCGATGATGGCGGTCGAGGCGATCAAGCTCGTGTCGGGCGCGGGCGCGGTGCTTCGTGGCGAGATGCTGATCTACGATGCCCTCTGGGGTGAGACCCGCAAGATCGCGCTGAAGCGGCGGGCCGATTGCCCGGTCTGCGGGCAGGGGTAACGGCTGGTCCGAACCCGGCGGGGATTTTGCGGACGTGATGTTGCGCAACGGGAGGGATCCCGTTGTCGCCCTGCGCCTCGGGCGAAGGCCCGGTTCGCGTGGTTGATGCGATACGCCCACGTGCGGAACGGTTACGCCCCGACAATTGCGGACAGGCCTGTTCACGATTGGTGCCGATGCAGGCGGCGATCTCGGTTCCTGCGGGTCGCGGCGGGCGGGATCGGTGCGGCGCTGATCCTCTGGCCGCACTGGGCCGCGTCGCGGGACGATTTTTTCCTGTTCTCGATCCTGCCGAGCCTCAGGGTCTGGCTTGGCCTTGCCTCGGGACTGGCGGGGCTGGGGCTGCCCGCGCTGGCCGTGACACCGGCGCGGGCGCGCGTCCGCTGAGCGCCTGTGCGCCGAACCAAGCCCCGTCGCGAAAAGCGCCGCCCCAGGGCCTGCCGCGATCCAACCCCAGCCGGAAGGCCGGACCGGCAGAGGAGCGAGGCCCGGTTGGATCAGGAGCGCCGCGCCCGCAAGGCCCAGCCAGAGCGCGCCATAGATCCATGGCAGCCACCAGACCGGCAGCGCCCATTGCGCGATGCGCGCAAGCGCCAACAGGAACCCACCCACCCCCGCGATCTGCAGGACGAGACCCGTGGCAGAGGAAGCGGGCAAAAGCAGGATCCAGCCAAGCAATGCCAGCGGGATCGCGATCTGGACGAGTAGGATCGTGAGGGTCATCGGTCCGTCTTGGGGAAAGCGATGTCGGTCACGTCGGCGATGAAGAAGGGGAAATAATCGTCCGTTCCGAAATTGTTGCCCGCCTCCACATGCGTGGGCAGGCGGAAGCCGCCGAAGTCACGGAATTCCGAGAGGTAGCCGCCAAAGGGCTGGAGCCGGTGCACCTTCTCCGGGTTGGCGTTGCTCCAGCGCTGGAAGGCGACGTGAAGCGGCTGGCCATCCTCGGCCACCGTGACCTCCACCGCCTGCTCGAGCCCCGCGTGGCGCATGATCATGCGCGCGGTGTTCTGCGACACCGGCTCCCAGGTCACGTGCGGTCCGGGCAGCACCGCGGCGGGTGTCCAGAACACCGCCTCGGCGACGTAGCGCCCGAACGCCGAGCGCCTGTGATCGGGATCGCCGCCGAACCGGGCGACGGGCGCGCAGCCGAAAAGCCAGAAGCGGGTCCATGACCCGCTGTCCGAACCGGCCATGCGCGTTGTGCCGGTGCCCCCCGACATCGCCCAGACGAAGCCATGCGGCGCGGCCAGCACCTGCGTCGCGCTCATCGGCATGTAGCCGGGCGCGGCCTTGTCGCCCATGCCGAACTGCCCCGTCATCTCCAGCCGGGCCACCGTATGAAGCGGCGTGCCCTCCGCGATCGCGTAGGTGAAGAAGCGGCGCGCGGGTTCGGGCAGATCGGCGACCATCCCGGCGGTGAACGGGGCCGGATCGGCCGGTTGGGTCGCGAGCAATCGCTCCATCTCGGCCCGGTCGGCCCGGCGATCGAGCTGCCGCCAGCCGACGAGCCCGGCCAGACCGGCGCCGATGGCACTGAAGACCGGGATCAGGATCATGCCTTTTGTCCGCCTTTTCAGACTGCAGATCGGTGCATCGGATCGTCACGGGTGGCGTGGTCCCGGAGGGGGTTTCCCATGCCGACGCCCCGAATGTGCGCTTCTGAGGATGCACTAGGGATTTGGGGGCGGATTTCCTTGATCCAGATCAGGTCTGGAACGGTTGGACGCCATGCGGTGAGGGGCGCATGCGGGTATCGCAGGAGATGCAGCTGAGGGGCCGTCCTCGCCGTTGCAATCTTCGGGACCTGCTGGGCCTCCTGCGCCGTCTGGTCGGTCCTGGCCATGCCGGGTTTTTCGCGTGAGCGTTGAAATGGCGCTTTGCCACCTAGGGCCGGCTCGCAATGGCGTTGTGGCACTTCCTCGGCTCTGGCCGTAAGCGTCGCCGATGCGCCTCAAGCCCGCCGTAGCGAGATGCCTGCGTGCTCTCGGAAAGGACCCCAATCGAGTGCCATCGGCGCGCGGGCAAGGGGGCGCTGCCCCCTCTTGGCCTGCGGCCAATTCACCCCCGGCGGTATTTGGAAAGAGGCAAGCGCAAAGGGCGGGGCGCCCCGGTGCCGGCGGGGCGGGCGCGGATGGCTTCGGGGGCAAAGGGGTTCGCGATATTGCCGAAGGGCGGTTGCAGGCTTAGGTAGGCGGCAAAGGAGAGCCGCTTCATGAACAACCCCCTGCTTGAGGATTGGTCGACCCCGTTCGGCCTGCCGCCCTTCGCCGAGATCCGGGATGCGGATTTCGCACCGGCGCTCGAGACCGCGCTGATCGAGCACAATGCCGAGATCGCCGCCATCGCGGAGAACCCCGCGGCGCCGTCCTTCGAGAATACCGTGCTGGCGCTGGAAGGGGCGGGCGCCGCGCTTGACAAGGTGCTCTCGACCTTCTTTTCGGTGGCAGGCGCAGACACGAATCCCAAGCGGCAGGAATTGCAGCGCGAATTCTCGCCGAAGCTCGCCGAGCATTTCGCGGCGATCTATGCGAATGCGGCGCTCTTCGCGCGGATCGAGGCGTTGTGGGAGCGACGTGACGCGCTGGCGCTGAGCGGCGAGGAGGCGCGGCTTCTGATGCTGACGCGGCGCGGCTTCGTGCGCGCCGGGGCGGCCCTGCAGGGGGCGGAGGCCGAGCGGATGCGCGCGATCAAGTCGCGGCTATCGGTTCTGGGCACGGCCTTCACGCAGAACCTGCTGGCCGACGAGGCCGAGTGGCAGATGGGGCTGACCGAAGACGAGCTCGAGGGGCTGCCGGACTGGCTGCGGGCCTCGGCGCGCGCGGCGGGCGAGGAGCGCGGCGCGGAGGGGTCGGTCATCACGCTGTCGCGGTCGCTGATCGTGCCGTTCCTGCAATTCTCGTCCCGGCGCGACCTGCGCGAGCGGGCTTGGCGCGCCTGGGTCGCGCGCGGGGCCAATGGCGGTGAGACCGACAACCGCGCCATCGCGGCGGAAGTGCTGGCGCTGCGCGAGGAACGCGCCAAGCTTCTGGGATACGAGACCTTCGCGGCCTACAAGCTCGAGACCGAGATGGCGGGCGGGCCGGACCGGGTGCGGGAGCTGCTGCACGCGGTCTGGGCCCCGGCCAAGGCGCGGGCGGAGGAAGACGCCGCCGCGCTCGCTGCGCGCATGGCGGCGGACGGGGTGAACGGGCCGCTGCAGCCCTGGGACTGGCGCTATTATTCCGAGGCCCGGCGCCGTGAGGAGCATGACCTCGATGAGGCCGCGCTGAAGCCCTACCTGCAGCTCGACCGGATGATCGAGGCCGCGATGGATTGCGCGCAGCGCCTCTTCCGGCTGGAGTTCAAGCCGCTTGAGGCGGGGCTCTATCATCCCGATTGCCGCGTCTGGGAGGTCACCCGCAACGGCCGCCATTGCGCGGTCTTCGTGGGGGATTACTTCGCGCGGGCCTCGAAACGCTCGGGCGCATGGTGTTCGGCTATGCGGATGCAGGCCAAAGCGCCAGTCCAGAAAACGCCGATCGTCGTCAATGTGTGCAACTTCGCCAAGCCCGCGAAAGGCCAGCCCGCACTTTTGTCCTACGACGATGCGCGCACGCTCTTTCACGAGTTCGGCCATGCGCTGCACCAAATGCTGTCGGACGTGACCTTCGGGTCGATGGCGGGCACCTCGGTGGCGCGCGATTTCGTGGAATTGCCGAGCCAGCTTTACGAGCATTGGCTGGAAGTGCCCGAGGTGCTGCGCGATTTCGCGACCCATGCGGAGACCGGCGCGGCGATGCCGCAGGCGATGCTCGACAAGGTGCTGGAGGCCGCGACCTATGATGCGGGCTTCCAGACGGTGGAATACGTGGCCTCGGCGCTGGTGGATCTCGAGTTTCACGACGCGCCCGCGCCCGCCGATCCGATGGCGCGTCAGGCGGAGATCCTCGAGGGGCTCGGTATGCCCGAGGCCATCGCGATGCGCCATGCGACCCCGCATTTCGCCCATGTCTTCGCGGGTGACGGCTATTCCTCGGGCTATTACAGCTACATGTGGTCCGAGGTGATGGATGCGGATGCCTTCGCGGCCTTTGAGGAGGCGGGCGGCGCCTTCGATCCCGGGATGGCCGACAAGCTGGAGCGGTTCATCCTGTCCAAGGGCGGATCGGCGGAGGCGGACGAACTCTACATCGCCTTCCGCGGCAAGATGCCGGAGGTCGACGCGCTGCTGAAGGGCCGTGGCCTGGTCGCCTAGAAGGGCGCGCGGGTGAGGGTGAAGCCTTCCGCGCTCAGCAATTGAAGCAGCCCGGTTTCGCCGGGCAGATGCGCGGCCCCGGCGGCGACGACCACGGGGCCGCCGTCGTCCAGCGCGGTCAGGATCACCGACATCCAGGCGCGGTTGCGATCCGTCAGAAGCGCGCCCTCGGCCTGGTCCATCGCTTCGGTGACCGCACCGGCGCCCGCCGGGGACAGCTCCGCGGCGAGGGTGGTGGAGAGCACCCAGCTTTCGGCGGTCAGTTCCGCGAAATAGGCTTCGCGCAGGGTGGCGAACAGATCCTCCGCGCTTTCCGCGGGCATGATCGAGGGCAGGATCATCGCCGCCTGTTCCTCGAGCGGCGCGCCCTCGAAGGCCGCGAAAACGCTGCGCGGATCCTCGAGCGCCGCGGTGGGCGTGCCCGCCATGGCCGCCAGCGCCTCGAGCCGGGCATCGAGCCCGTTGGGCGTGCCCATCGCCGCCTGCATGCAGGGCGGCAGGGCGAGGATCAGCGACAGGTACCAGGGCTTCATCTTGGCGGCCATGAAGCCGGGAATGCCGCGCGCGGCGGTGGCTTCCGACAGGGCCTGCCAATCGGCCTCGCTCAAAAGCTCGGGCAGGGTCGTGTCCTGCAGCACGAAGAGCGAGGGATCGGTGGCGAGCTCGGCCATCAGCGCCTCCTGTTCCGCCTTCGTGACCTCGAGCAGGAGCAGCCGGGCGTCGGCGATCACGGGGGCCAGCCGGTCGGTGACGGCATCGAAGCGCGGATCGTCCGCATGCATCGTGCCGACGAGGTGGACCACATCGCCGTCGCGCCGGGCGATCCAGTGATTGCCCTCGGCAAAGGGCATCTGCGCGACCTGTGCGTCGACGGCCGCGCGCATGTCCTCGGTCAGGCCGGGGCGCATGTCGGTCCCGGCGCATTGGGCGCGGGCGGAAGGCGCTGGGCCGAGCCAGATCAGGGCAAGAACGAGGGTGGCGAATACGGCGCGCATGCATCATCTCCGTTGCGGTCTGCGCGAAGGCTAGGCGCCGCTCTTGCGCGGGGCAAGCGCAGGGGCGAGGTTTTGCGCGATGGGACGGGAACGTGATCTCTACCCGCCGGTGAAGCGGCTTCTGGAGGCGCAGGGCTACGTCGTGAAGGGCGAGGTCGGCGCGGCCGACGTGGTCGGCGTGAAGGACGGGGCGCCGCCGGTCATCGTGGAGCTGAAGCGCGCGGTCACGCTGGGCCTGATCCATCAGGCGGTGGCGCGGCTCGCCCTGACCGATCACGTCTATATCGCGGTCGCGCGGCCGACCGGGCCACGGGCCAGGCGCGGGCTCAAGGACAACCTCGCGCTGTGCCGTCGCCTCGGACTGGGCTTCATCACGGTGCGGGAGCGGGACGGCGTCGTGGAGGTGCTGTGCGATCCCGGGACGCCGGCGCCGCGCCGGAACACGCGCGGGGCGAAGCAGCTCCTCCGCGCTTTCGCGCGTCTTCGCGGCGACCCCAATGAGGGCGGCGCCACCCGGCACGGGCTGGTCACCGGCTACCGGCAGGATGCGCTGGCCTGCGCGGCTTACCTGGCGGGTGCCGGGGCGGAGAAGGGCGCGCTGGTCGCCCGCGCGACGGGCGTGCCCGAGGCGACGCGGATCATGCGCGACAACCATTACGGCTGGTTCGAGAAGGTCGAGACGGGCATCTACGCGCTGAGCGCGGAGGGTCGGAAGGGCCTGAAGGATTGGGGCGGTCCCGAAGACGGCTGAGGCACGATCCCGCCCCGGACGCGGCGCGGCGCGGCCCGCTGGCCGGGCCTGCGGCGGGACGTCGCGATTTTTTGCGGACGCGTTGTTGACACCTTCTCGGCACCTCCTTATCTCCGGCTCGTTAGCACTCGGCTACGGTGAGTGCTAACGTGTCTGCCTCAGGGGGGACACAACGGAACAAACTTTGAGCCAAGGAGACTCGAAGATGGCATTCAAACCGCTTCATGACCGCGTTCTGGTCCGTCGCGTCGAGAGCGACGACAAGACCAAGGGCGGCCTCATCATCCCCGAAACCGCCAAGGAAAAGCCTGCCGAAGGTGCCATCGTGGCCTGCGGCGAAGGTGCGCGCAAGGACAGCGGCGAGCTGATCCCGATGGCCGTGAGCGAGGGCGACAAGGTCCTGTTCGGCAAGTGGTCCGGCACCGAAGTGACGATCGACGGTGAAGAGCTGCTGATCATGAAGGAAAGCGACATCCTGGGCGTCATCGCGTAAGCGACGGACCCGGAGCCGCAATTCCTCAACATAATTCAAAGGAGCGAAGATTATGCCTGCTAAGGACGTGAAATTCGATACCGACGCCCGCAACCGGATGCTGAAGGGTGTCAACACCCTCGCCGATGCGGTCAAGGTCACCCTCGGCCCCAAGGGCCGCAACGTGGTTCTGGACAAGTCGTTCGGCGCCCCGCGCATCACCAAGGACGGCGTCTCCGTCGCCAAGGAAATCGAGCTTGAGGACAAGTTCGAGAACATGGGCGCGCAGATGGTGAAGGAAGTCGCTTCCCGCACCAACGACGAAGCCGGCGACGGCACCACCACCGCGACCGTGCTGGCCCAGGCCATCGTCAAGGAAGGCGTCAAGGCCGTTTCCGCCGGTATGAACCCGATGGACCTCAAGCGCGGCATCGACCTCGCCACCTCCAAGGTCGTCGAGCACATCAAGGCCGCCGCCCGCACCGTCGAGAATTCCGACGAGGTCGCACAGGTCGGCACCATCTCCGCCAACGGCGAAGAGTCGATCGGCCGCCAGATCGCGGACGCCATGCAGCGCGTCGGCAACGAGGGTGTCATCACCGTCGAAGAGAACAAGGGCATGGAGACCGAGGTCGAGGTCGTCGAAGGCATGCAGTTCGACCGCGGCTACCTGTCGCCCTACTTCGTGACCAACTCCGAGAAGATGGTCGCCGAGCTCGAGGATTGCATGATCCTCCTGCACGAGAAGAAGCTGTCCTCGCTGCAGCCGCTGGTGCCGCTCCTCGAGCAGGTCATCCAGAGCCAGAAGCCGCTTCTGATCATCGCCGAGGACGTGGAAGGCGAAGCGCTCGCCACGCTCGTCGTGAACAAGCTGCGCGGCGGCCTCAAGATCGCAGCCGTCAAGGCGCCGGGCTTCGGCGACCGCCGCAAGGCCATGCTGCAGGATATCGCGATCCTCACCGGCGGCCAGGTGATCTCGGAAGATCTCGGCATGAAGCTCGAGAACGTCACCATGGACATGCTGGGCTCGGCCAAGAAGGTCGACATCACCAAGGACGAGACCACCATCGTCGACGGTGCCGGCGACAAGGCCGAGATCGAGGCGCGTGTCGGCCAGATCCGCACCCAGATCGAGGAGACCTCCTCGGATTACGACCGTGAGAAGCTGCAGGAGCGTGTGGCCAAGCTCGCGGGCGGCGTCGCCGTCATCCGCGTCGGCGGCATGACCGAGGTCGAGGTGAAAGAGCGCAAGGACCGCGTCGACGACGCGCTGAACGCGACCCGCGCGGCCGTTCAGGAAGGCATCGTGGTCGGCGGCGGCGTCAGCCTCGTGCAGGGCGCGAAGTCGCTCGAAGGCCTGACCGGTGCGAACTCCGACCAGAATGCGGGAATCGCCATCGTGCGCCGCGCGCTGGAGGCACCGCTGCGCCAGATCGCCGAGAATGCGGGCGTCGACGGTTCCGTCGTCGCGGGCAAGATCCGCGAATCGGACGACCTGAAGTTCGGCTACAACGCCCAGACCGACGAATATGGCGACATGTTCAAGTTCGGCGTCATCGACCCCGCGAAGGTCGTGCGCACCGCGCTCGAGGATGCGTCCTCTATCGCCGGTCTGCTGATCACCACCGAGGCCATGGTTGCCGACAAGCCGTCGAAGGACGGCGGCTCCGGTGGCGGCATGCCCGACATGGGCGGCATGGGCGGCATGATGTAATCTGCCGGTCACCGACCGATCTCGGAAAGGGCTCGCTTCGGCGGGCCCTTTTCTTTGCGCGGACGGGATTTCGACGCGAAATCCCGGTCGAAATCCGGCGCGGATTTCGGGTCTGCCGTGCCGGCCGTCGGGCCCGCGCCTGCGGATGGCGCGTCCGCAATCCGGGCCGCGTTCCGCGCCGGAATGCGGGGCGCGCCATTGACGCGGCGCGGCGACCGGGGTCTCTTCCCGGCAAGGAAAGGGGGGTCTGATGGCGGATTTCATGCGCGAGATGCGCGCGGGCGAGGAGGGCGCGGTGGACGCGCTTCTGCGCGCGGCCTTCGGCGGCCCGGACGAGGCGCTGCTGGTCACGGCCCTGCGCAAATCGGGCGATATCGCGGGCGAACAGGTGGTGGCCGAGGGCGGCAGCATCGTCGGTTACCTGGCCCTGTCAGCGATGCCCGCGCCCAAGGGCTGGCTCTGCCTCGCGCCGGTCGCCGTCGCGCCGGATCGCCAGGGCGCCGGCATCGGCCGCCGCATGGTGCGTTTCGTCGCGGGCTGGGCCGAGGCCGCGGGCCAGACGCTGGTCGTTCTGGGTGATCCCACCTTCTACGGACGATGCGGCTTCCGCGCGGCCACTGGCCTGACCTCACCCTTTCCCATCGACCATACGCTGGTGGCCGGCCCCGCGAAGGCCAGGCCCGGCACCGCACTGGTCTATCCGAAGGCCTTCGGGGCAGGGTGATGCGGCTCTTCCTGCTGACCGCGCTCACCATGGTCGCCTTCGCGGCCAATTCCGTCCTCAATCGCATGGCGCTGGTCGGCGGCGAGATGGAGGCGAGCTGGTTCGGCACGATCCGGCTTGCCGCGGGCGCTTGCATGCTGGCCGCGATCTGCCTCATCCGGTCGCGGCATCTGCAATTGCGCGCGCCCCGGCGCTGGGTCGGGGTCGCGTCGCTTCTGGTCTATGTCTACGGGTTCTCGCTGGCCTATGCGGTGCTTGATGCGGGGCTCGGCGCGCTGGTGCTCTTCGGCTTTGTGCAGATCAGCATGTTCGCCGGCAGTCTCCGGGGCGGAGAGCGGCCGCCGCCGCGGCGCTGGGTGGGGGCGGCGCTCGCCTTTTCCGGGCTGGTCTGGCTGCTGGCTCCCGGGGTCGGGGCCGAGATCAGCGTCCCGCACGGCCTGCTGATGGCGGCGGCGGGCATCGGCTGGGGCGTCTATTCGCTGGCGGGCCGCGGCGCGGGCGATCCGGCGATGGGCACGGCGGCGAATTTCATCCTCGCCGCCCCGATCGGCCTTGCGCTGAGCCTTGTCGGCGCACCCGCGCCGGACCTGCCGGCGGCAGGCATCGTGCTGGCGGTGCTGTCGGGCGCGGTCACCTCCGCGCTCGGCTACATCCTTTGGTATTCCATCCTGCCGCGCCTCAGCGCGAGCGTCGCGGCCGTCGCCCAGCTGACCGTGCCGGTCATCGCCCTTGCGGGCGGGATGGTCTTTCTTGGCGAGACGCCGACCCTGACCTTCGCGCTGGCCAGCATTCTTGTCCTCGGCGGCGTCGCCGTGTCGGTTTTGCCGTTTCCGAAGCGCGGCTGAGTGCTTATGTGACGCGCATGCGCTGGATCCTTCTGTCCTGTTTGATGCTGCTCGCCGCGCCGGTGCGGGCCGATTGCGTCGTGCTCTTGCACGGGCTCGCGCGGAGCGAGGCGTCGTTCCTGCCGATGGCGGAAATCCTCGAGCTTGAGGGCTACCGCACCGTGGTCCCGGGCTATCCCTCGACAGAGAAGCGGATCGACACGCTGGTCGAGGAAACGCTGCCCGCCGCCTTCGAGGCCTGCGGCGATCAGACCGTCCACATCGTCAGCCATTCCATGGGCGGCATCCTCGCCCGGGTCTGGCTGGCCGAGAACCGGCCCGCGAAGCTTGGCCGCGTGGTGATGCTGGCGCCGCCCAATCACGGCAGCGAGCTTGTGGACGAGCTCGGTGGGCTTGAACTCTTCGAATGGCTGAACGGGCCCGCGGGCGCACAGCTCGGCACCGGCGCCGAGGATCTGCCCGCGCGCCTGCCGCCAGTGGATTTCGAACTGGGCGTGATCGCCGGGTCGCGATCGCTCAATCCGATCTATTCGGCGCTGATCCCCGGCACCGATGACGGCAAGGTCTCCATTGCCTCGACCCGCGTCGAGGGCATGAAGGAGCACCTGGTCCTGCCCGTCACCCATACCTTCATCATGCAAAGCCCCGAGGTGATGGCCCAGGTCCTGACCTTCCTGCGCGACGGGAAATTCACCCGGATCGGGCAATGGGGCAGCATCCTGCCGCTGGACGAACTGCCCTGCCTCATCGGGATCTGCGATGACTGATCTGCGGCTGAGCGGCGCGCATGTGCTGGATGCGGAGGGCTGGACCGCCCGCGATCTCGCGTGGTCCGGCGGGATCATCGGCGAGGCCGACGCGCCCGCGGTCGACCTTGAGGGCTACCGCGTCCTGCCGGGCATCGTCGATCCCCATGGCGACGGGTTCGAGCGGCACATGGCCCCGCGCCGGGGCGCCCTCCGCGCCGCCGAGGGCGGTGTCGTCGCCACCGCGGCGGAGCTTGCGGCGAACGGCATCACCACCGGGGTGATGGCGCAATTCTGGTCCTGGGAAGGCGGCATGCGCGGCCCGGACTTCGCCGAGCATGTCTTCGACAGCGTCGCCCGGACCCGCGACACGCTGGAAATCGACCTGCGCCTGCAATTGCGGCTGGAGACCCATTACCTCGAGAGTTTTGCCCGCGCCGAGGCGGCCGTGGCGCGCTATGGCATCGATTACGTCGTCTTCAACGACCATCTGCCGCATGACAGGCTGGCCGAGGGACGTCGCCCCCCGCGGCTGACCGGGCAGGCGCTGAAATCCGGGCGCAATCCGGACGCGCATTTCGCGCTGCTGCTGGAACTGCACGGCAACGGGGAAGCGGTCGAGGCGGCGCTGGACGGGCTCGCGGCGCGGCTGCGCGTGGCGGGCGTGCGTCTTGGCAGTCACGACGATGCGGATGCAGAGACCCGGGCGGCCTGGCGCGCGCGCGGCGTGGGGCTGTCGGAATTTCCCGAGACCGAAGCGGCGGCGCTGGCGGCCCGGGCGGCGGGCGAGGGCGTGATCCTCGGCGCGCCCAACGTGGTGCGGGGTGCCAGCCACAAGGGCAATGCATCGGCGGCCGAGCTGATCGCGGCGGGGCTCTGCGATGCGCTGGCCTCGGATTACCATTACCCGGCGCCGCTGGCGGCGGTGCTGCGGCTCGTGGAGACGGGGCTTTGCGACTGGCCGCGCGCCTGGGCGCTGGTCTCCTCGGGGCCCGCACGGCTTCTGGGGCTCGGCGACCGGGGCGATCTGGTGCCGGGGCGTCGCGCGGATCTGGTGATCCTCGACCGGACCGACCGGGTCGTGGCGACAATTGCTGGGGGCCGCGTGGCCTACATGACCGGCGCGGTGACGGAGCGGTTCCTCAGGGCCGGATGATCCGGTTGACGTGGCCCATCTTGCGCCCGGGCTTCACCTCGGCCTTGCCATAGAGATGCAGTGCGAGGTCGCGTTCCTGTGACAGCGCGGGCACGCGGTCCATATCGGCGCCGATCAGGTTCTCCATCACCACGTCCGCATAGCGGCTGCCATCGCCGAGAGGCCAGCCCGCCACCGCGCGGATATGCTGTTCGAACTGGTCGATGGCGCAGCCGTTCTGCGTCCAATGGCCGGAATTGTGCACGCGCGGGGCGATCTCGTTCACGATGAGACCAGCCTTGGTCACGAAAAGCTCCACCCCCATGACGCCCACGTAATCGAGCGCCGTGAGGATGCGGCCCGCCAGGAGCACCGCGTCCTGCCGCTGCGCCGAGGTCAGATCGGCGGGCACTGTGGTGGTGCGCAGGATGCCGCCCTCATGGACGTTCTGGCCGGGATCGAAACAGGCGACCTCGCCGGTGAGGCCGCGCGCGGCGATCACCGACACCTCGTGGGTGAAATCGACGAAGCCCTCGAGGATGGCGGGGGCGCCCGCCATGTCCGCCAGCGCCGCGTCGGCCTCGTCGGGCGTCATGATCCGGGCCTGACCCTTGCCGTCATAGCCGAAGCGCCGGGTCTTCAGGATCGCGGGCGTGCCGATCCTGCCGAGTGCTGCGGCGAGCGCCGCGGCGTTGGGGATATCGGCATAGGGCGCGACGGCGAGGCCAAGATCCGAGAGGAAGTCCTTTTCGGTCAGGCGGTCCTGGCTGACGCGCAGTGCCTCGCGCCCCGGGCGGATCGGACGCAGCGCCGACAGCGTGTCGAGCGCGGATGTGGGGATGTTCTCGAACTCGTAGGTGATGACGTCGACCCCGTGGGCGAAGGCGGTCAGCGCCGCGTCGTCCTCGTAGAGCGCGGTGGTCACACGGTGGGCGACCTGGCCCGCGGGCGGCGCGGCACCAGGCTCGAAGATATGGGTCTTGAAGCCGAGACGGCTCGCCGCGACCGACAGCATCCGGCCAAGCTGGCCGCCGCCGAGAATTCCGATGGTGGCACCTTGCGGCAGGGGCGTGTCGCTCATGTCGGGCCTCGTGCATCTGGAGGAGGAGGGAATGCGTATTTGCCCAAGAGGCAAGACGGTCAGTCGCGCACCGGTTCGTCGGGGATCGAGGCCGAGAGGTCGGCGCGCCACGCGTCGAGACGCTGGGCCAGCGCCGGGTCCTCGTTGGCGAGGATCGCCGCGGCCATCAGCCCGGCATTGGCGGCGCCCGCCGTCCCAATCGCCATGGTCGCCACCGGAAAGCCGCGCGGCATCTGCAGGATGGAATAAAGGCTGTCGACCCCCGAAAGCGCGCGGGTCTGGACCGGCACGCCGATCACCGGCACGCGGGTCTTCGACGCCATCATGCCGGGCAGATGTGCGGCGCCGCCGGCCCCCGCGATGATGACCTTGAGCCCGCGGTCCACGGCGGTCCGGCCGTAATCCCAGAGGCGATCCGGTGTGCGGTGCGCCGAGACGATGCGCGCCTCATAGGGGATGTCGAGGGCCTCCAGCATGGCGGCGGCTTCCTGCATCGTCGGCCAGTCCGACTGGCTGCCCATGATCAGGCCGACTTTCACCGCGCTCGCATCCATCATCTGTCCCTCGCATCTTGCGATGCCGGGTTAGCCCGGCGCGCGGGCTTACGCAATGATGTCGGGAAACAGCCGGTCCTCGATATAGGCGATCATGTCCTTGAGCTGCAGCTTGCGCTTCTTCAGCCGCTGGATGGTCAGGGCGTCCGAGGTCCCGCGATCCTGCAGGGCGCGGATCGCCTCGTCGAGGTCGCGATGCTCGCTTTTCAGGACCTGAAGCTCGACCTTGAGCACCTCGTCGGATTTCATCGAGATGTCGCTGAAGGCGTTCATTGGATATCCCCGGCCAGATTGCTGTGCGCGGCCCAAAAATAGCCAATTTGCGGTGATAGGCCTAGCCCCAATACGCGCGCGGGGCACTTGCAAGCGGCAGAATGTGCTCCCATATTTCGACCGAAGGCCGCCGTAACGGGGCCCGACCTTGACGATCGCTTGCGAAAAGGATGCGTCGATGACGAAGATGACCTTGGGGTCTCATCCCCACATGCTGGGCTTCGAACAGCTCGAGCGCCTTCTGGAACGGACCGCGAAGTCCTCAGAGGGCTATCCGCCCTACAATATCGAACGCACGGCGGACGATGCCTATCGCATCACGCTGGCCGTTGCGGGCTTCGCCGAGGCGGACCTGTCGATCACCGTGGAGGACCGGCAACTCGTGGTGCGCGGCCGCCAGTCCGAGGACGATCACGGGCGGGTCTACCTGCATCGCGGCATCGCCGCGCGGCAATTCCAGCGCAGCTTCGTGCTCGCGGATGGTGTCGAAGTTGGCGAGGCGGTGCTCGAAAACGGGCTCCTGCATGTCGATCTGACCGTCGCGCGGCCCGAGCCGGTGGTTCAAAATATCCAGATCAAACGGGGATGAGCAGATGAATACAGCTTTCGATTTCTCCAAGTTCGAACAAGGCCGCACGGTCTATATCCGGCCCGTGAAGGTGGCCGACCTGCCCGAGGACATGCGCCAGCATGCAGGCGGCAGCGAAGAGCTTTACGCGGTGCACGCCTCCGACGGAGAGCGGCTGGCGCTGGTGAAGGAACGCAACCTCGCCTTCATCCTGGCCCGTCAGAACGACATGAGCCCGGTCACGGTGCACTAAGGCTCCGATCGCGTCGGCGCAGAGCCGTCCCGCGGGGTGCAGCGACAGTTTCGTGGTCGACCGGACCAACGGGCCGTTGCGCGTCGTCTACACCAAGGGGCGCTTCAAGGGGCCGTCATGCCGTTTGCGTTGACGCTGGGGTCGATCCGTCTCTGCACGCGCCATCCTGAAGCACCGACAAAAAAGGCCCCCTGGCTTGGCAGGGGGCCTTCTTCGTTACCGGCGCCGGGGATCAATCCGCGGCGATCAGGCCCATCGATTCGAGCTTCAGCAGCACCTGGTGGGCGCAATTGTCCACGACGGTGCCTTCGGTCTCGACGCGCAGCTCGGGGTCCTTCGGCACGTCATAGGGATCGGAGATCCCGGTGAATTCCTTGATCTTGCCCTCGCGCGCGAGCTTGTAGAGGCCCTTGCGGTCGCGGCGCTCGCATTCCTCGAGCGAGGTTGCCACGTGCACCTCGACGAAGGCGCCGTATTGCTCGATCTCCTCGCGCACCGCGCGGCGGGTGGCCGCATAGGGCGCGATAGGCGCGCAGATGGCGATGCCGCCATTCTTGGTGATCTCGGAGGCGACATAGCCGATGCGGCGGATGTTCAGGTCGCGGTGCTCTTTCGAGAAACCCAGCTCGGAGCTGAGGTTCTTGCGGACGATATCGCCGTCCAGAAGCGTCACCGGACGCCCGCCCATCTCCATCAGCTTGACCATGAGCGCGTTGGCGATGGTCGATTTGCCGGAGCCGGAGAAGCCGGTGAAGAAGACCGTGAAGCCCTGTTCGGAACGCGGCGGCGAGGTACGGCGCAGCTGCTGGACCACCTCGGGGAAGGAGAACCAGTCGGGGATCTCGAGCCCTTCGCGCAGGCGGCGGCGCAGCTCGGTGCCCGAGATATTGAGGATGGTGACGTTGTCCTTGTCCTCGATCTCGTCGATCGCCTCGTACTGGGCGCGCTCCTGCACGTAGACCATGTGTTTGAAATCGACCATCTCGATGCCGATCTCGTCCTGGTGCTGGCGGAACAGGTCCTGCGCGTCATAGGGGCCGTAGAAATCCTCGCCCTGCGAGTTCTTGCCCGGGCCCGCATGGTCGCGGCCGACGATGAAATGCGTGCAGCCGTGATTGGCGCGGATCAGCCCGTGCCACACCGCCTCGCGGGGGCCCGCCATGCGCATGGCGAGGTTCAGAAGGCTCATCGTGGTGGTGGCGTTCGGGTACTTGTCGAGCACCGCCTCGTAGCAGCGCACGCGGGTGAAGTGATCGACATCGCCGGGCTTGGTCATGCCGACGACGGGGTGAATGAGCAGGTTGGCCTGCGCCTCGCGGGCGGCGCGGAAGGTCAGTTCCTGGTGCGCGCGGTGCAGCGGGTTGCGGGTCTGGAAGGCCACGACCTTGCGCCAGCCGAGTTTGCGGAAGCGCGCGCGCAGCTCGTTCGGCGTGTCGCGGGTGGCGCGGAAATCGTAATGGGTGGGGGGCTGGATGCCGGTGACCGGCCCGCCGAGATAGACCTTGCCCGCCTGGTTGTGCAGGTAGTTGACCGCCGGATGCGCGTCGTCATCGGCGCCGAAGACCTTCTCGGCCTCGCGGGCCTTGTTCGGCACCCATTTGTCGCTGACCGTCATGGTGGCGAGGATCACGCCTTCCTGGTCGCGCAGCGCAATGTCCTGGCCCTTCTCGATGGTCTCGGCGAATTCCTCTGAGACATCGAGCGTGATCGGAATGGGCCAGAGCGACCCGTCGGCGAGGCGCATGTTCTCCACGACGCTGTCGTAATCGGCCTCGCTCAGGAAGCCTTTCAGCGGCGAGAAGCCACCGTTCATCAGAAGCTCGAGGTCGCATATCTGGCGCGGGGTCAGGTCCCAGCTGACCAGATCGCCGGCCTCGACCTTCAGCTTCTGGGCGCTGTCATAGGAGACGTAGAGTTCGGGAAGGGGGGCAAGATTGTTCTGCATGAGACTGGTCCTGGTGACGATTGGAACGAATTGGCTGTGAGTGCCGGTCAACTCAGCGTGGAGCGCGTCGAACTCGGCGAACTTGCGCGCGAGGAAGCGGTCCGACAGGCGGGCCTTCTCGGACGCGCCGCGCAGGGTGAGGGAATAGGCGAAGCGCTGCCGCTTGTCGGGGCCGCTGCGCGCGGAGATGCTGACGAGCCCGGCCTCGGTGACCGCGCGGAGATAGGTGTTGAGCCGTCCCAGCGATATCCCGAGCGCCTCCGCGATGGCCCGCTGCGACGCCTCAGGCGCGCGGTCGAGCTGGCGGAGCAGGCGGAAGAGCTGATCCTCGTCCGGCAGGCTCGGTGTTGCGGGCAAAGCGGTCATTTTCGGGACCCGGGTCAAGGTGTGTTCAGCGCTGAACACATTTCACAGGATGCGGTTTCGGAAAACCCCAAATCGGGAGGCGACGCGGGATGTTGCCGATTTGCAGCGTTGCCCCGCGTAGCCGGCGCCGCACTCATCTGCGATGAACGGAGCCAGATCGGCGCGCGCTCAGACCGGACAGGGGTGAACGGCGCCCGGTTGCAGCACACCGCGCCAGGAAAACAGGACCGCGTTGCGGAGGTCGGGTCTGAGGCGGGGCGGGTAGAGGAACCCCGCATGGCCTTCGGCGCGCAGGCGGTCCGCAAGCGTCCAGGTCGGCGGCACGCGCCCTGTCATGCGATCGTGGTCCCAGCGGTGGCGGGTAACGCGATCCGTGATCTCTGGCAGGGATGGGCCGGACCAGAGAAGTTCGACCAGCACGCGCGGGGGATCGTCGGGCCGGCGGTACCGGGTGATCGATGCGCGTGCAGCCTCTGGCGAAAGCCCCGCATAGAGCGCGGGCTGGCCGTCGTGGTGGAACCGACCCTCGGGCGCCTGGACAGCTTCAAGCGCGGCCTCTGCGCGATCCGCGAACAGGATGCGGAAGAGGCGCAGCGGATCACTCCGCCGCGCTGTCGACCGGGGCACCATAGCCCAGGGGTTCGGTCTGGTCCTTGCCCTCGTCGAGGTCCTGTTCGGCGAGCCAGCGCTCGGCCTCGAGCGCGGCCATGCAGCCCATGCCCGCCGAGGTCACGGCCTGGCGGTACTTGTGATCGGTCAGATCGCCCGCGGCGAAGACGCCCGGGATCGAGGTCTCGGTCGAATCGGGCTTGGTCACCACGTAGCCGCCCATATGGGTCTCGAGCACGTCCTTCACCAATTCGTTCGCGGGCGCGTGGCCGATGGCGACGAAGACGCCCTTGGCCGGGATTTCGGTGATCTCGCCGGTCTCCACATGCTTGACGCGCACGCCCTCGACGCCGAGCGGGTTCTCGGTGCCCACGACCTCGTCGAGCTGGTGATGCCAGAGCGTTTCGATCTTGGGGTTCTTGAACAGCCGGTCCTGCAGGATTTTCTCCGCGCGCAACTCGTCGCGGCGGTGGATCAGCGTGACCTTGGAGGCGAAATTGGTCAGGAACAGCGCCTCTTCCACGGCGGTGTTGCCGCCGCCGATCACCACGATCTCCTGCCCGCGATAGAAAAAGCCGTCGCAGGTGGCGCAGGCCGACACGCCGAAGCCCTTGAACTTCTCTTCCGAGGGCAGGCCCAGCCACTTCGCGCGCGCGCCCGTCGCGAGGATCAGCGAATCCGCCAGATAGGTCGTGCCGCTGTCGGAATGGGCCACGAAGGGGCGCTGATCGAAGTCGATCTTCGTGATGATGTCGCCGATGATCTCGGTGCCCATGGCGCGCGCATGGGCCTCCATGCGGACCATGAGGTCGGGGCCCTGCACCTCGGTGTCGCCGGGCCAGTTCTCGACCTCGGTGGTGGTGGTGAGCTGTCCACCGGGCTCGATGCCCTGCACGAGGATCGGCTCCAGCATGGCGCGGCTGGCATAGACGCCGGCAGTGTACCCGGCCGGTCCCGAGCCGATGATGAGAACCTTGGTGTGCTTGGTCTCGGACATGGAAAAGGCCTCCGGCGCGCGCGTTGCTATCTGGGTCACAGCGCATATACGCATCCCGAAGGCCCGGTGCAAACCCCGCGCAGCCCTTCGCGCGACAGGCCTTGCGGCGCTTCCTTTTGCAAGATAATTGCCCGTGCGCGACATAATGTTGCGCTCGACGCGCTTGATGCTATAACAATCCCAAATTCAGCAGGGAGCACGATAATGCCCAGCCACAGGCTCGATCCGATCGACCGCAAAATTCTGGCCGAGTTGCAGGCGGATGGGCGCATGACCAATGTCGAGCTCGCGAAGCGCGTGGGCATCTCCGCGCCGCCCTGTCTGCGCCGGGTCCGCGCGCTGGAGGAGCAGGGCTTTATCCGGGGATATCATGCCGATGTCGATCCCCGGTCGCTGGGCTTCGAGGTGCAGGTCTTCGCCATGGTCGGGTTGCAGAGCCAGGCCGAGGGCGACCTGTCGGCCTTCGAGGCGCGCTGCCGCGACTGGCCGCTCGTGCGCGAATGCCACATGCTGAACGGCGAGGTCGACTTCATCCTGAAATGCGTCTCGCCGGATCTCTCGACCTTCCAGACCTTCCTCACGAGCGAGCTTCTGACCGCGCCCAATGTGGGCAGCGTGAAGACATCGCTGGTGATCCGGGGCGCCAAGGACGAACCGGGCGTGCCCTTCGAGGTGCTCGAGGAACGGCTGTCACGCAGCGCCTGAGCGGCGCTGCCGGACCCGGGTCAGGCGGTCAGGCGCAGAGCCGCTGCGCCGCATCGCGCGAGGTGCGCGGATAGCTCAGCTCACCAAGATCCGACAGGCGGGTGATGTTCGGGAAGAGCGACAGGAACGTCTCCATCCGGTCCGCGCCGAGGCTGCGGCGCAGCCCGGGGCCGGGGTGATAGCTTTCCAGTTCCATACCGCCGATCTTCAGCACGCCGTGGCGGCGCAGGCCGACATGGAACATCTGCACCGATCCGCCGGGCTGGATCGGGATGATCCGTTCGCCATCGGCGAAATCCGCCAGCGGTACGAAGACGGCATCGTGGCCGATCACGGACCGGAAGGCGTCGCGCCGGACGAGCACCCGGGCCGAGGGGCCAAAGATCATGTCGCTTGCGGGGGATTCGAGGCCGAACGCCGCGGCGGTGACGCGGTAAAGCGTGGTGAGGATGCTGTCGCTGTCCTCGACGCGGGGCACGTAATTGGTCGAGCCGATCCAGTGGATGGGTTCCGATCCGTTCGCGGTCTGGATGTAGTCGCCCGGCAGCAGGTCCTCCACCGCGACGGGGCCGCCGACGGTCTGGAACAGCGTGCCGCGCGCGAAGGCGGAGCCCGCCTCCTCGAAGATCGGGTCGGCGGGGGCTGTGCGGGAGATATTGTGAATTGAGAGGTCGGGCAGTAGCGCGGCGGCCTCGTATTTGCGCATGAGCGAGAGAGTGCGCCGAGGCCGCCCAGCCGGACGAGCAAACTGGTCCTGCGGGACCCGAAGTGAGCGTGGTGCGTCGGCGCCCGGGAGCGCCTGGTGGAGACTGGCCATGTGATCACCCCTTACCAGGTTGGTCACATCCGTGCTGGCCCCCACCAACAACGACGAACGGACGGTACAACTTCGTTCCATGCAATAACGCCACAATCGGCCTGCTGGGTCAAAAAAAGAAACGGATTGGAGGCGGTGCGCCGTCCAATCCGTCATGTCGGGGTAGTTTGTTCCCGGTCCGCGATCAGTCCTGCCACATTTGCCGGGCGGGGCGATCCGAATCGGCGGCTCAGGCGCGCTGCTGCATCGCGGGCTTGCCGTCGCGGCGGGCGATCATCGCCGCACGGGCGGCGCCGCGCTGCCAGGGCATCTGGGTCTCGCATTCTTTCGCGGCCTTGAGAACGGACTTGATGAAGCGGCGCTGGGGCTTGGCGGGAAGGGTCATGGTCTGTGTTCCTTTGGGCATCGTGTTTGTCTGCTCGGTATCCTGCGATCCGTTAACCTTAACATCACCGCGTATTGGGGCGGCGATTGGACCGGTTCGGGACAATTTGACGAAAACCGTCTTTTTCGCGCGGGGCCGCGCCCGGGCGGCGATTGTTCGCAAAGCAAGGACAATCCGCGTCCTGCGCCCCGGTTGATGCGGGCAATTGCGACGAAAAAGCGGCGGGTCAGAGGCGGATGGCGGACATCAGGCGTCCGTAATCGGCCTCTTTCGCATGGGTCGCGCGGCGGTAGGAAAAGAACCGGTCGGGATCGGCATAGGTGCAATGCCGCGTCCATTCGGCGCTCACCCCCGCCTGCCGCAGCCGGTGAAGGCCGAAGGCGGGCAGGTCGAAATGCATCCGGTCGCCCGCGCCGCCTGCGAAGAAGCGCACGTATTCGGGATCCTCGGCGACGAAGGCCTCGAGGAAGTCCGGCCCGACCTCGTAATTGCGCTGGCTGATCGTCGGGCCGATCACCGCGCGGATCGCGTCGCGCCGGGCGCCGAGGGCGATCATCGCATCGACCGTCGCTTCCAGCACGCCGGCCAGCGCCCCGCGCCAGCCCGCATGGGCGGCGCCGATCACGCCCGCTTCGGCATCGGCGAAGAGGATCGGCTGGCAATCGGCGGTCAGCACCCCGATCGCCACGCCCGGAGTTGCGCTGACCATGCCGTCGGCGCGCGGCAGCGGGCCGGAAAGTGGGCCTTTGACGGTCACCACCTCGGCGGAATGGCATTGATGGACCGTGGTCACGCCGGTCTCGGGCACCGCCATGGCGGCGGCGACGCGTTCGCGGTTGATGCGCACCATCTCGGATTGATCGGACGACCCGGTTCCGCAATTCAGCCCCGCGAACACCCCCGACGACGCGCCGCCGCGCCGCGAAAAGAAGCCGTGTCGCAGCGGCGAAAGCGTATCAGACGTGATGATATCGAGCGTCATGTGTCCAGTCCGGGCGGAAGCTTGGCCGCGCTATGTACGATTCCCATCACCTTGAAGAGTGAGCCCATTTCATCGGGGTGGGTCAACCGGCGATGCGCGGCGATGTGGCTCTCGAGGGCCGGGCCGGACAACCGGCGGGCCAGCGCCTGGGCGCGGGCGGTGATGCCCAGCCGCTCGAGGAACACGCCCTGCGGGACGGGGGTGCTGGCGCGGGCGGGCCGCGCGGCCCCGGCAAGGGCCGCGAAATCCACATGGGCGGTCAGGTCCGCCGCCCCCGGCGTATCGAGCGGGGACACCTTTTCGTGTCCGTGCACCGCCTGGAACGTATCGCCGAGGCTCGGCCCGTCGCCGTAATCGACCACGAGGCCCGCGCCGCCCCGGGCCTCGATCCGGTGGCCGAGCTCGGCCATCGCGCCTTGGGCGGCATGGCCGATTTCGACCAGATCGCCCTCTTCCGTGTCGTCCATCCGGTGGGCGAGGTCGGGTCGCGCCGCGCGCTCGCCCAGCCCGAAGGTCAGGTCGTCGCCGTCGAGCCCGATCACCCGCTCGCGCCAGCCCGGCCCGTTGCGCAGGAATTGCCGCACCGGCAGCGCGTCGAAGAATTCGTTTGCCACGAAAAACAGCGGCGCCTCGGGCAGATCGCCGATCGCGTTCACCCAGTCGGCAGGATGCGCGCGCAGCGTTTCGCGCTGGCGCAGGCGCAGGGTGGGCGAGGCCTCGACCAGCGTGACGTGCGCCGCGTCGTGAAAGCCCGGCACCGCCGCCGTCGCGCGCAAGAGATCGGCCATGAGGGTGCCGCGCCCGGGGCCGAGCTCGGCCAGAACGAAGTGGGCAGGCGCGCCCTGATCCTGCCAGCTCTGCGCGAGGGCGAGGCCCAAGAGCTCGCCGAACATCTGGCTGATCTCGGGCGCGGTGGTGAAATCCCCGCCCGCGCCCAGCGGATCGCGCGTGGCGTAATAGCCGAAGCGCGGATGGTGCAGGCAATGGGTCATGTATTCCGCGATGGACATCGGGCCCTCGGCGGCGATGCGCATGCGCAGAAGATCGGTGAGGCTCATGCCTGCGCGGTCGCGGGCTGGGGGCGGGCGCGCAGCACCAGCCAGAGCCCGAGCGCGATCATCGGCAGCGACAGGATCTGGCCCATGGTCAACCCGTATCCACCGAAGTGAAGCGCGAGGCCGAGGGGGTTCTCGGCGCTCACGAATTGTGCATCGGGCTGGCGGACGAACTCCACCAAGAAGCGTGCAAGGCCATAACCCGCCGCGAAGAGGCCGGTCGCGCGGCCGGGCGCGCGCAGGGCGCCGCGCCGGAAGGCGAGCCACAACAGGACCGCGCCGAGGAGCAGCCCCTCGAGGGCCGCCTCGTAGAGTTGCGACGGATGGCGCGCGCAGATCTCGCCCACGGGCTGCCCGCAGGCCTGCGCCAGATCGCCCGGGAAGATTACGCCCCAGGGCAGATCGGTCGGGCGGCCCCAAAGCTCGGCATTGATGAAATTCGCGATCCGGCCCAGCAGGAGGCCCGGTGCCGTCGCGATGGCCAGCATGTCGGCGGTGGACAGGACGCTGGCGCCGATCTTGCGGCAATAGAGCAGAAGCGCGCCCGCCACCCCCGCAAGCCCGCCATGGAAGGACATGCCGCCCTGCCAGACGAACAGGATCTCCACGGGGTTCGCGAGATAATAGGCGGGCTGGTAGAACATCACGAAGCCGAGCCGCCCGCCGATTATCACGCCGAGGATGATCCAGGTCAGAAAATCCTCGACCTGCAGCCGGGTCATGGGCGGCGTCGCGGCGGGCCAGAGCGCGGGGCGGTCGATGGCGGCCAGCGCGATGCGCCAGCCGATCAGGATGCCCGCGATATAGGCCAGCGCATACCAGCGCAGCGCGAATTCGAAGCTGCCCAGCGAGATCGAGAAGATCTCGGGCGAGATATCGGGAAAGGGAAGCGCGCCTGTCATGCCGCCCGAGAGGCCATGGCGCGGGCGCAGAGTCAACCTTGAGACATCCGGCCCGCGGCGCCATATAGAAGGCAACCCTGAAGGAGACAGCCATGCAGACCCGCAACAAGGTATTCGACGATCTGAGCCAGCTCATGACCAACGCCATGGGCGTGGCGCAGGGCGCGAAGACCGAGGCCGAGACCGCGATGAAGTCGATGATGGACCGCTGGCTCGCCGATCGCGACTTCGTGACCCGCGAGGAATTCGACGCCGTGCGGGCCATGGCCCAGAAGGCGCGCGAGGAGAACGAGGCGCTGAAGGCCCGGCTCGACGCGATGGAGGAGGGGCAGGGCTGAGCCTGCCCCGACGCTCTTGCCCCCTGACGGTCTGAGCCATTGAGAACCGGCGCGGCCGCCTGAACGGGGCCGCGGGCTCTCGGTCAACCGCCCTCAGACGAACTGTCCGACGATCCGCCCGGCGATCCATGCGGCGCCCGCGGCCACCGATCCGATGCCGAGCGTCTGCGCCCCGGCCCACCACCAGTGCGCGCGGGTGAAGATGCTCTTGAGCGCGCCGATCGCGAAGAACGCGCAGCCGGTGCCGAAGATCGACACCTCCCACGCGGCCTCCAGCCCGACGATGAACGGCAAAAGCGGAATCACCCCGGCGATCACGAAGGCCGCGAAGGTCATCGCGGCGGCGGCGCCCGGATCGACCGGATCGGCGGGCGCGGACGGGCCGCGTCCCCCGGCTTCGTTCTCGGCCTGGGTGCCGGTGAAATTCCCCAGCGCCATGGAGATGCCGTCCGCGATCAGGTTGGCGGTGCCGAGGATCAGGATCACCGACGTCGGCAGCCCCGCGCCCTGAACGCCGGCGACCACGGCAAAGGTGGTCACCGCCCCGTCGAAGCCGCCATAGACCATGTCGCGCAGGTGATACCGGAAAAAGCCGTGCAGACGCGCGTTCCGGGCCTTGTTCAATGTCCCCGGCTGGCCATGTTGCGCGCCTTGGCGGCGTGGGATTGCGCGCAGTCGCGGCATTCGGTGGTGGTCGGGACGGCCAGCAGCCGCTCGGGCGAGATATCGCCGCCGCAGACCCGGCAGATGCCATATTCGCCCGCCTTGATCCGTTCGAGCGCGGCGTCGATGGCGCGGATCTCGCGCAGGCCGACCGCGCCCAGCTTCTCGGCGACATCGCGGTGCTCGGTCTGGATAGCCTGATCCTCCATGTCCCGGTCGAGCACGCGGTCGAGTTCCCGGTCGATCTGCGTGGTGCGGGCCAGAAGCTCGGCCCGCCAGGTCTGCAGGCGTTCGATCTGCGGGGCCCAATCGTGTTGGCCGGTCTGTGTCATGGGATGCCTCCGTTGAAGGGCTAGTTGGGACGCAGACGAGCATAGGTGCGCGGTGGCAGGCTCGGCGTTGATCCACGTCAATCGGCGCTTTTGCGCGGACCGGGATCGCCCGGGGCGGGAAAGCCGCTCAGTCCCCGGCGCCGGGCCCCGCGTCGTATTCCAGCAGATCGCCCGGCTGACAGTCCAGCTCCCGGCAGATCGCCTCCAGCGTATTGAAGCGCACGCCCCGCACCTTGCCCGACCTCAGCAGCGACAGGTTCTGTTCGGAGATGCCGATCCGCGCGGACAGCTCGCGCGAGGTCATCTTCCGCCGCGCCAGCATGACGTCCAGCCGCACGATGATGGGCATCTCAGATCACCTCCCGATGATCTTGCCAAAGCTCCGCGCCGAGCGCGAAGGCATGCGCCATGAAGCTCGCCATGAGGGCCGCGAAGGCGACCGAGATCTGCGGCGTGCCGAAGGCCACGCTCAGGGTCCGTTCGCCCTCGGGCAATCCCCAGGTCGCGGTTGCGGATGCGATGGGCTGGGACACCAGCCCCCAGGCCAGCATGGCCCAGAGCAGGCGGGCCACCCGGCGGGCGCTCCGCGCCGCGGCTGCCGGATTGCCTGCGGCCAGCTGCCCGAACAGCCCGCGCGCGACGATCAGAAGCGCGATCCAGACGCCGACATGGATCGCCACGTGCGCGATCAGCAGCCAGGCCTGCCCATGGGTAAGCGCGACCCCGTCATAGCCGCCCTGCCAGGCGATGCCCCGCGCCATGTCGAGCGGGTTGGCGATGCCCGCCGCCAGCCCGATCAGGGCCAGCGCCACCAGCAGGAAGGTGGCCGCCAGCATCACGCGTTCGAGCCGCCGCGCGGCGGACAGGGTGTCTCGAGCGTCGATCATGTTTTCGCTTTCTTGACGTAATAATTAATGCAAAACATTAAATCATGATATCGAATCATTCAATAGGTGATCCAATGACCAAGGCCTTTTCCCTTCCCCTTCCGGCGCTTCTTGCGCTGGCATTATCGGCGTCGGCCTGTACGACGATGACGCCCGCGGGCCTGATCGCGGCGTCGCGGCTCGATCCGCTCAACACGCCCCCGTCCGAAATCGCCGTTGCCGTCGGTGTGCCCGAAACCCTGCGGCTCGCCGATGGCGACGCGGAATTCCGCATGGCGTTCCGGGGCGGCAGCGCGGCCTCGACGATCCTGCTGGAGGAGGTTGCGGAACTGCGGCTCGCCCCGGCGGGGCAGGCGGAGCCGCAACCGAATGCGACGGACGAGACCGTCTATGTCGCGCGGATCGCGCCCGAAGACACCGCGCGGATCGCCGCCCTGCAAGCGGAGATCCGCACGCTGCGCGAGGCCGGGACGGACGGCGCCGGAACGCTGAACATCCGGGTGGTCGGCGGGTGTTATGTCGGCGCCGCGCCCGCGTCGATCATGGTCAGCACATGGCTTCAGACCGCGCCCGCCGACGGCTTTGTTCCGCTGACCCGCCGGCAGGGCATGGTCCGGGCCCTCGGCGCGCGCGATGCCGCGATGCTGCTGGCGGAGCTTACGCCCTGCGACGCGGACGACTAGGCGGTCATTGCGCCCATGCGCTGGGCTCCGATCGCCGGAGATTGAAAAAATTTCGCCGCGCCTGTCCAATTCCGCGCGGCCCCTGCGTCATGGAGGTGAAAGCACCCGACGCTTTCGCAACCAAGGGGAAGACCGGACCGCGACACCGACGAAAAACCTAAGGGGGCAGCGGCCCCTTGGTGGCGGTGCGGGTCGCGACGGCCGGTGGGAGCCCCGAATCGAACAGGAGACCCTGATGAAGTACACATTTCTGCTCTACTCCGACCCGACCGGCTTTGCCGGGCTGACCGAAGAGGATTGGGCGCGCGAAAAGGAGGTCTACGGCGCCTATATCGGGGCGCTGAAGGCGGCCGGGATCTTCGTCTCGACCGACTGGCTGCAACCGGTCGCGACCGCCACCACGCTCAGCACCCGGGACGGCAAGACCCGGATCGAGGACGGGCCCTTCGCCGAGACCGTGGAGACGCTGGGCGGCTATTTCGTCGTCGATCTGCCCGATCTCGATGCGGCGATCGCCTGGGCCGAAAAATGCCCCGCGGCACAATACGGCAAGGTGGAAATCCGCGCGACCGCCATGGGCGATGGCTGATCTCGGGGCAGGGCCCGCGGCGATCCCGCGGGCCATTGCGGAAGCGCGCGTGGCCCAGGTCGCGCGCGCCAGCTACGGGCGGCTGGTGGGCATCCTGTCGGCCCCGGCGGGCGACATCGCCGGGGCGGAGGACGCGCTGTCCGAGGCGCTGCAGGCGGCGCTTGTCACCTGGCCCGGCTCCGGCGTGCCGGACAATCCCGAGGGCTGGCTTGTGCGCGTGGCGCGCAACCGGATGACCGACGCGCATCGCCGGGCGCTGAAACGCGATCCCCTGCCGGTGGAAGCGCACGCGCTGCCGGTGTCTGGGACCCCCCAAGCCCCGCAAGACGACCCGCGCCTCGCGCTGCTCTTCGTCTGCGCCCATCCCGGCATCGCCGAGGCCGCGCGCGGCCCGCTGATGCTGCAGGCGGTTCTGGGCTTCACCGCGGCGGAGATCGCGCGAGCCTTTGTCGCCTCTCCGGCGGCCATGTCGAAGCTTCTGGTGCGCGCCAAGACGCGGATCAAGGCCAATGCCATGCCCTTCCGGGTGCCCGAAGGGGCGCTCAGGACCGAGCGGCTGCGCGACGTGACCGAGGCGATCTACGGCTGCTACGCGCTGGTCTGGCGCGAGGGGCCGGAGGCGGACGAAATGCAGCGCGAAGCCGTCTTCCTCGCGGACCTGCTGGCCACGGACATGCCCGACGATTCCGAAGTCCTTGGGCTTTCGGCGCTTCTGGCCTTTCTGCATGCGCGCCGGTCCGCGCGGCTTGACGCGGGGCGCTACGTGCCGCTGCCGGACCAGCGGACGGAGCTATGGGATCACGCGCTTATCGCGGCGGCGGAGGCGCGGCTGAGACAGGCCTTCGAGCTTGGCCGTCCCGGGCGGTTCCAGATCGAGGCCGCCATTCAATCCGTCCATGCGGCGCGCGTCCGGACCGGCAAGACCGATCAGACGGCGCTTGCGGCGCTCTATGAGGGGCTCGTCCGCATCGCGCCCACGCTCGGCGCCCAAGTGAGCCGCGCGGCGGTCCTCGGCGCATTGCAGGGCGCGCAGGCCGGTCTGGCGGCGCTCGACATGATCGACGATGCGCGGCTTGCGAGGTTCCAGCCCTACTGGGCGGCCCGCGCCCATCTTCTCGCGCAGGCGGGCGCCGTGACCGAGGCGCGGGAGGCCTATGCCCGGGCCATCGCGCTGACCCACGCGCCGCCCGAGCGCGCCTTCCTCGCCTCGGCGCGCGCCGCTCTCATGCAATCCTGATCCGCACCGCGCGGCATTCTCGAAGGACACAGCCGATGCACGATCTCGCCGCCCGCCGAAGCGCGCTTTCCTTTCTCTGGCTCTCGGTGGCGCTCAACATCGCCTTTGCCGACATCCTCGGGCTCTTCACGCCGGGCGTGCTGGGTCAGGTCATGGACGGCGTGATCGAAGGCGTCGCGCTGTCCGAGCGCCTGATGCTGGTCGCGGCTGTGTTCATCGAGGTGCCCGTCGCGATGATCGTTGCCATGCAGGTGATGCCCCGGCGCGCATGGCGGCCGGTCAATTCTGCCGCCGCCGTCGTGACGGCGCTGTTTGTGCTGGGCGGCGGATCGCTGAAACCCCATTACGTGTTCTTCGCGACCTGCGAAATTCTGGCGCTGTGCGCGATTGTGTGGCTTGTCTGGCGGAGCCCCGCAGCCGAACCGGAACGCATGTGACGCGCAACCTTGGTGCGGGGCGGAACACGGACCGGATCGCGCCCAAGCCCGGCGAATCCCGATACTGAAAAGTCTGGAGATCAGTGGTGAGCCGTGCAGGATTCGAACCTGCGACCCACTGATTAAAAGTCAGTTGCTCTACCAACTGAGCTAACGGCCCACTGGCGCGGTACTTAGAAACAGCGCCTGACAGGGTCAACCCAAAAAATCCGGAAAACCGAAGGGTTGCGCCACGGCCTCTGGAAAGCGGGCGGGCAGGGGCGTATATGCGCGGCCATGATAGAGGCGCATGACAGTTTGGCTTTCATGAAGATGCACGGGCTCGGCAACGACTTCGTCGTGCTGGATGCGCGCGCGCGGGCCATCGAGGTCACGCCGGCCCTCGCGCGGGCGCTGGGGGACCGGCATCGCGGCGTGGGCTTCGACCAGCTCGCGCTCATTGAGGCCCGGGGCACGGGCGATGCGCATCTGACCTTCTACAATGCCGACGGCTCGACCTCGGCGGCCTGCGGCAATGCCACGCGCTGCATCGCCGATTTCCTGATGCGCGAAAGCGGCGCGCTGGCGCTGACGCTGACCACCGATCGCGGCGCCTTGCCGGCGCGGCGGGTCGAGGGCGGCGCGGTGTCGGTGAATATGGGGCCGCCGCAGCTCGATTGGGCCGAGGTGCCGCTGGCCGAAGCCATGGACACGCTGGAACTGCCCATCGAGGGCGCGCCCACCGCGACCGGCATGGGCAATCCGCATTGCACCTTCTTCGTCGAGGATGCCGAGGCCCTTCCGCTCGAGACCTTCGGGCCGCGCTACGAGCATCACCCGCTTTACCCCGAGCGCACCAACGTGCAGGTGGCCCAGATCGTCGGAGAGGATCACATCCGAATGCGTGTCTGGGAACGCGGCGTGGGCGTCACGCTGGCTTCGGGCTCGTCCTCCTGCGCGACCGCGGTGGCGGCGGCGCGGCGCGGCCTGACCGGACGCCGGGTGCGGATCGACCTCGATGGCGGCACGCTCGAGATCGACTGGCGCGAGGACGGCGTCTGGATGACCGGGGGCACCGCGCATGTCTTCGACGGGGTGCTGACACCCGCCTGGCTGGGTCTGAACGCATGACCGCCGCGCCGCCGAAATTCACCACGATGGGGTGCCGCCTCAACGCCTACGAGACCGAGGCGATGAAGCGCATGGCCGAGGATGCGGGCCTGTCGGGCGCGCATGTCATCAATACCTGCGCCGTGACCTCCGAGGCGGTGCGCAAGGCGCGTCAGGAAATCCGCCGCCTGCGCCGCGAGAACCCCGAGGCGCGCATCATCGTCACCGGCTGCGCCGCCCAGACCGAGCCCGAGACCTTCGCCGCGATGGAGGAGGTCGATCAGGTCATCGGCAATTCCGAGAAGATGACCCCCGGCGTCTGGCGCGACATGGCCGCCGATTTCGTGGGCGAGACGGAGCGCGTGCGCGTCAACGACATCATGTCGGTGACCGAGACCGCGACGCATCTCATCGACGGCTTCGGCACCCGCAGCCGCGCCTATGTGCAGGTCCAGAACGGCTGTGATCACCGCTGCACCTTCTGCATCATCCCCTACGGACGCGGCAATTCGCGTTCGGTGCCCGCGGGTGTCGTGGTCGATCAGATCAAGCGGCTGGTGCAGGAAGGCTTCAACGAGGTGGTCCTGACCGGCGTCGATCTGACCTCCTGGGGGGCGGATCTGCCCGCCGGGCCCAAGCTCGGCGATCTGGTCATGCGGATCCTGAAGCTGGTGCCGGATCTGCCGCGGCTACGGATCAGCAGCATCGATTCGATCGAGGTGGACGAAAACCTGATGCAGGCCATCGCCACCGAGAAGCGCCTGATGCCGCATCTGCACCTGTCGCTGCAGCATGGCGACGACCTGATCCTGAAGCGCATGAAGCGGCGGCATCTGCGCGACGACGCGATCCGCTTCTCCGAAGAGGCGCGGAAACTGCGCCCCGAGATGACCTTCGGCGCCGATATCATCGCGGGGTTCCCGACCGAGACCGAGGCGCATTTCGACAATTCGCTGCGGCTGGTGGAGGAATGCGGCCTGACCTGGCTGCATGTCTTTCCCTATTCCCCGCGTCCCGGGACGCCCGCCGCGCGCATGCCGCAGGTCGACGGCCGCGCGATCAAGGACCGGGCCCGCCGCCTGCGGGAAGCCGGTCAGCGCGCGGTGGCACGGCATCTCGCCGCGCAGTCGGGCCGGACCCACAACGTGCTGATGGAGGCCCCCGACATGGGGCGGACGGAGCAGTTCACCGAAGTGCGATTCGCCGTGGCCCGGACCGAGGGGCAGATCGTGCCTGCGACGATCCGCGGCAACGATGGGCAGACGCTGATCGCCTGAGCCATTGCAGCGATCCGCTGCATCCGGCATCAGGGGCGGATGAAACTCGCCACGCAAGCTCTGTTCGTGCACCTGCTGACCGCCACGGGTGCGGTCTTCGCCATGCTGGCTCTCCTCGCCGCGGCGGAGGAGAAATGGTCGATCATGTTCCTCTGGCTCGTCGTGGCCTTCGCGGTGGACGGGATCGACGGCCCGCTCGCGCGGCGCTACCAGGTGTCGGTGAACGCGGCGCGCTTCGACGGCGTGCTGCTGGATCTCATCATCGATTACCTGACTTACGTCTTCATCCCGGCCTTCGCGCTCTTCCAGTCGGGGCTGCTGCCGGGCTGGACGGGATGGTTCGCGATCATCGTCATCACCTACGCCTCGGCGATGTATTTCGCCGACACGCGCATGAAGACCGACGATTACTCGTTCGAGGGCTTTCCGGGCTGCTGGAACATGCTGGTGCTGGTCCTTTTCGCGGTGAAGCCCGCCCTGTGGGTGATCGTGGTGCTGGTGGCGTTGCTGGCGGTGGCGATGTTCCTGCCGCTCAAATTCGTGCACCCGGTGCGCACGGCGCGCTGGCGGGTGCTGACGCTGCCCATCGCGCTGTTCTGGACGGGCTGCGCGGGCTGGGCGGCGTGGTTCGATTTCTATCCCGACAGCTGGGCGATCTGGGGACTCGTGGGAAGCTCGGTCTATCTGCTCGGGGCAGGGATTGCGCAGCAGGTTTTCCTAGCGAAGGGATGAGTGCGGGGCGGGTTTTCCCCGCCCTGATGATCACGACCGCGCGGGGCAGCGGCTGAAGGCCGCCCCCCGGCATAGCGATTTGGTGGCGCCGGGCGCGTCGTGCCTATGACGCGCGGACCTCGGACGACACCGCGCGCCTGTCGGCGGTCCGGATCGCCGTACCGTGGCCCGCCGCTGTGCAGGCGACCGGCTGATCGGGGGCGCCACCCGCCTCAGGCTTTCAAACGATACCCCGTCCGGAACATCCGCCAGGCCACGAGGTTGATCGCCACCGTCGAGACGAGACCGATCGCCAGTCCGAGCGTGGGATCCGCGTCCGAGACCCCGATCATGCCGTAGCGCGCGCCGTCGATGAGGTAGAAGATCGGGTTGAAATAGGTGATCTCGCGCAGGCCCGTGGGCAGCGCCTCGACCGAGTAGAAGGTGCCCGACAGGAACGCCAGCGGGGTGACCACGAAATTGGTGATCGCGGCCATCTGGTCGAACTTGTCGGCGAAGATCGCGGCGACGATGCCGATCCCCGCGAGAAACGCCGCGCCGGTGACGATGAAGACGAGCGCCGTCAGCGGATGCGCGGGCCAGATGCCCAGGATCAGCCCCAGCGCCAGCGCGATCACCACCGCGACGATCAGCCCGCGCGCGATGCCGCCCGCAAGATAGCCCAGCACCATCTCGGCCCCCGAGAGGGGCGGCATCAGCGTGTCGACGATATTGCCCTGCACCTTGGCCACGACGATGGAGGAGGAGGTATTCGCGAAGGCGTTCTGGATCACCGTCATCATCAGGATGCCGGGGGCGATGAAGGTGGTGAAGGGCACGCCCATCACGTCGCCGCGCCGCGGGCCGATCGCGATCGAGAAGATCAGCATGAACAATCCCGCCGTCACCAAGGGCGCCAGCAGGGTCTGGGTCCAGACATTGACGAAGCGCAGAACCTCGCGCTCGGCCAGCGTATAGAGCCCCATCCAGTTGACGCGGCCGAAGCGGCGGGTCCCGTGGGCGGGCGATATCGTGTCGGGCATAAGCTCTCCGGGTTGTTATGTCGGGCGTTGATACTTAGAATAGGGGACGAAGACGAGATGTCAGGCGGCTCTGTCCCAGAGCCGCTTTATTCATTGAGGTGGCCATGTCCTGGACCGACGAACGCGTCGAAACTCTGAAGAAAATGTGGGCCGATGGCCAGTCGGCGAGCCAGATCGCCAAGGAACTGGGCGGCGTCACCCGCAATGCCGTGATCGGCAAGGTGCACAGGCTCGGCCTGTCGAACCGCGCCGGCGCCGAGCCCGCGGAGGCTGCGGCGCCCAAGGCCGAGGCACCGAAGCCCAAGGCCGAACCGAAGGCCGCCAAGCCCGCGCCCGCACCGGCGCCCGAGACCGAGGCGCCCGTGCTCGAGACCAAGTCGGCAAATCCCGGCGCCACCCCGCCGCGTCCCAAGATCATCCCGGCGGGCCAGCCCCTGCCGCCGCAACCCTCGGCCAACGAGATCAGCCCCGAGGCGCTCGCCAAGGTCAACGCGGTCGAGAAGAAGGCCAAGAAGATCACGCTGATGGAGCTGACCGAGCGGACCTGCAAATGGCCGGTGGGCGACCCCGCGACCGAGGATTTCTGGTTCTGCGGCCTGCCGGTGCAACAGGGCAAGCCCTATTGCGAAGCGCATGTGGGCGTGGCGTTTCAGCCGATGTCCTCGCGGCGCGACCGTCGGCGGTAACGTGCCGGACAGGGGCCGCGACCGGGCCGCTCCGGGCGATCGAGTTGAACCCGGACGCGGCGCTGCCATATTGCCCGCATGACCTCGCGTTTCTTGCCTTCCCTGATCTGCGTGGCGCTGCTGGCGCCCGGCGCCGCCTCGGCCCATCCGCATATCTTCATCGACACCGCCTTCGAGCTCCTGCGCGATGCCGAGGGGCGGGCTGTCGCCATTCGGATCGACTGGGCCTATGACGAGTTCTACTCGCTTCTGCTGATCGAGGAGAACGGCCTCGACCGGGACAGCGACGGGCTGCCGGAGCCCGGCCCGCTGGCCGAATATGCCGGACGGGATGTCGATTGGGAGGCCGGTTTCCCGGGCGATTTCGTTCTGGCCGCCGATGGCGTGGCCGTCGCGCTGGAGCGGCCGGTGGATCATGCGGCGCGGTTTGAGGCCGGGCGCATCGTCACCTCGCACACCCGTCCGCTGGCCGAGCCGCTCGATGTCGCTGCGCATCGCGTGACCGCGCAATCCTACGATCCCACCTATTTCGTGGCCTATGACGTGCCGCAGGTGCCGACCGTGTCGGGGCAGCCCGCCTGCGTCTTCACCCGCGAGGCGGCGGATCGCGCCGCGGCTCAGGCGGAATACGGCGACCAGCTGGCCCAGATCGACGCGGGCGACGATCCGTTCGAGGAAATCGAGCTTCCGGATATCGGGGTGATGTTCGCTGACACCTTCGTCCTGTCATGCGCCGCCTCGTCCTGATTTTGCCCGTCGCGCTGGCCGCGGCGCTGGTCTGGGGGCTTGCGACCGGGCAGGACGCGGCGCTGGCGCGCTGGGCCGCCGAGATGCAGCGCGAGTTCCAGAACGCGCTGGCGGGCAATCTGCGCGCCCAACGCAGCGGAACCGCCGGTGCCTTCGCGGCCTTCCTCGCGCTCTGCTTCGGCTACGGCTTCTTTCACGCGCTGGGACCGGGCCACGGCAAGGTGGTGGTCGGCGGTTATGGCGTGGCGCGGCAGGTGCCGGTGCTGCGGCTGTCCCTGATCGCGCTGCTCTCGGCCTTCGCGCAGGCGCTGAGCGCGATCCTGATCGTGCTGGCGGGGCTGTTCCTGCTGAACTGGAGCCGCACGCAGATGACCGACACGGCGACCGACATGATGGTCCCGGTCAGCGGGGCGGCGATCGGACTGGTCGGTCTGTGGCTGGCCTTCCGGGGCGCGCGCGGGGCCTGGCGTAGCTGGCGCCCGCAGGGTGCGGCGGCGGGGCACGATCACGCGGGCTGCGGCCACAGCCACGGCCCGTCCATGTCGGATCTGCGGCGGGCCACGAACCTGCGCGAAGCCGCGGCGCTGATCGTCAGCATCGGCATCCGGCCCTGTTCCGGCGCCATCCTGCTTCTGGTGCTGACCTGGTACATGGGCAATCTCGGCGCGGGCATCCTCGGCACGCTGGCGATGTCGGCGGGCACGGCCGGGCTGACCATCCTCGTCGCGGTGCTGAGCGTGACCGCGCGGGAAAGCACGGCGCTGTCGCTGGGCGAAACCCGCATGGCGCAGGTCGTGGCGCCCGCGCTGGAACTACTGGCCGGAGCGGCGATCATCGCCTTCGGCTGGCAGATGATCGGCTGAGCCTTCGCGGGCGCTGACCACTTCCCCCGGCATCGCCGCTCCGCTATAGCGCGGCCATGGTACAAAATCCGCCCGATCTGCGCCCCGACCTCGCGCGCGCCCGCATCAACGAGACCGCCCGCCCCGGCCAGCCGACCATCGGCATGGTCTCGCTCGGCTGTCCCAAGGCGCTCGTGGACAGCGAACGCATCCTGACGCGGCTCCGGGCCGAGGGCTACGGCATCTCGCCCGATTACCAGGGCGCGGACGCGGTCATCGTGAACACCTGCGGCTTTCTCGATTCGGCCAAGATGGAAAGCCTCGAGGCCATCGGCGAGGCGCTGCGCGAGAACGGGCAGGTGATCGTCACCGGCTGTCTCGGCGCGGAGCCCGATGTCATCACCGGCGCGCATCCGACCGTGCGGGCGGTGACCGGACCACACCAATACGAGCAGGTGCTCGACGCGGTGCATGGCGTCGTGCCGCCGTCGCCGGACCCGTTCGTGGATCTGCTGCCCGCGACGGGCGTGTCGCTCACGCCGCGGCATTACAGCTATCTCAAGATCGCCGAGGGCTGTAACCACAGCTGCAAGTTCTGCATCATCCCGGACATGCGCGGGCGGCTCGTCTCGCGGCCCCATCGCGCGGTGATGCGCGAGGCCGAGAAGCTGGTCGAGGCCGGCGTCCGCGAGCTTCTGGTCATCAGCCAGGACACCTCGGCCTACGGCACCGACTGGAAGGAGCGTGAGGCGAAGTTCCCGATCCTCGATCTCGCGCGCGATCTCGGCAGTCTCGGGGCATGGGTGCGGATGCATTACGTCTACCCTTACCCGCATGTGCGCGAGATGATCCCGCTGATGGCGGAAGGCGGCGTGCTGCCTTATCTCGACATCCCGTTCCAGCATGGGCATCCGGATGTGCTCAAACGCATGGCGCGGCCCGCGGCCTCGTCGCGGACGCTCGACGAGATCGCGGCCTGGCGCGCGGCCTGCCCCGACATCACGCTGCGCTCGACCTTCATCGTGGGCTATCCGGGCGAGACCGAGGCGGAGTTCGAATACCTGCTCGACTGGCTCGAGGAGGCGCAGCTCGACCGGGTGGGGTGTTTCCAGTACGAAAACGTCGCGGGCGCGCGGTCGAACGATCTGCCGGATCACGTCGCCCCCGAGGTCAAGGAGGCGCGCTGGGCGCGGTTCATGGAAAAGGCCCAGGCCATTTCGGAGGCGAAGCTTGCGGCCAAGGTGGGCCGCGAGATGGAGGTCATCGTCGATCTCGTCGAAGACGACGCCGCCACTTGCCGGACCAAGGCCGACGCGCCCGAGATCGACGGCAATCTCTTCATCGACGCGGGCCACGAGGGCCTGAGCCCTGGTGATATCGTCCGCGTCCGCGTGGACGAGGCGGGCGAATACGACCTCTGGGGACAACTTTCGTGAATCGATTCGGAGCGAATCGGCTTTTGTGTTAAGAGGTAGGTGTTTTCATCGGTAACCGGGCGCAAGACGGGATGCGCGCATCGGGATGGACCGGCCTCAGGACCCCTTGGTTCGCTGCCTCGAAAAGCTTGGTCGCCCCTCTCGAAGTCCCGCACGCGCCGCCTTTTCAAATGGACGTTTGAGCACCTTCAGGGCGCCTCCGTAACCGGGGGCGCCTTTTCGCGCGCGGGGGTCTTGTCAATGGCCGGCCCCGGCGGCAGGAGGAGGCATGGCCAAGCTCTATTTCATGTATTCCACGATGAACGCGGGCAAGTCGACGCTGCTGCTGCAGGCCGCGCATAACTACGAGGAGCGGGGCATGTCGGTCCTGCTGCTGACCGCGCATGTGGATGGCCGGGCGGGACCGGGACGGATCGGCAGCCGGATCGGGCTGGGGCGCGATGCGGAGACCTTCGCGCCCGAGGACGATCTTTTCGCGCGGCTCGGGGCGCGGCAGGCGGCGGGGGCGCTGGCATGCGTCTTCGTCGACGAGGCGCAGTTCCTGACCGAGCCCCAGGTTTGGCAATTGGCGCGCGCGGCGGATGACCTCGGTCTGCCGGTGATGTGCTACGGGCTCCGGGTGGATTTCCGGGGCCGGCTCTTTCCGGGCTCGGCCACGCTTCTGGCGCTGGCGGACGATCTGCGGGAGGTGCGCACGATCTGCCATTGCGGGCGCAAGGCGACTATGGTGGTGCGGCAGGATGCGGCGGGCGCGGTCCTGCGCGAGGGCGCGCAAGTGCAGATCGGCGGCAACGAGACCTATCTGAGCCTCTGCCGCCGGCATTGGCGCGAGGCGGTCGGCGCGGAGTGAGACGTGGGGCGCGGCGGAGAAGGCCGGATCGACGGCCTTGGGCCGCCGATCCGGCGAGAGGCCAGCCTCTCGCGCTCTCCGGAGGTATTTTCGGTCCGGCCGTGACAGCGGCGTGGCGCGGCTTACCGGGCGTGGGACACGCGGGGAATGCGCGGGTTCAGGCCCGCTCGACGAGCACCGATCCCACCGAATAGCCCGCCCCGAAGGAGCAGATCACGCCGCGATCGCCGGGGGCGAGATCGCCGGAATGCTTCGCGAAGGCGATGATCGAGCCCGCCGAGGAGGTGTTGGCGTAATCCTGCAGGATGTTCGGCTGTTCCTCGGGCGCCGGCGTGCGGCCCATCACCTTCTTGCCGATGAAATCGTTCATGGTCTTGTTGGCCTGGTGCAGCCAGACCCGCTTGAGATCCTCCGACGCCCAGCCCGCATCGGCCATATGCGCCGCGATATGGGCGGAGACCATGGGCAGCACTTCCTTGAAGACCTTGCGGCCGTTCTGCATGAACTGCATGTCGCGGCGATCCTCCATCGCGTCGCGGGTGCGGCGCAGAAAGCCGTTGTTGTTGCGGATATTGTTGGAGAACTCCGTCGCGCAGCGGGTGGACTGGACGAGGAAATGCGGCCCCGTCGCATCCTCGGCGCGTTCCAGCAGCACCGCGGTCGCCACGTCGCCGAAGATGAAATGGCAATCGCGGTCGCGCCATTCGAGGTGGCCCGAGGTGACTTCGGGCGAGATCACCAGCGCCTTGCGCACCGAGCCCGAGCGGATCATGTCGGCGGCCGCGTGGATGCCGAAGGTCGCCGAGGAACAGGCGACGTTCATGTCGAAGGCGAACCCGCCCGCGCCGAGCGCCTTCTGGATCTCGATGGCGATGGCGGGATAGGCGCGTTCGAAATTCGAGGCCGCGCAGATCACGAGGTCGACCTCCGCGCCGTCGCGCCCGGCCTGCGCCAATGCGGTGCGCGCCGCGTCGAGGCCGATCTCGGCCATCAGCGACAGCTCGTCATCGCTGCGTTCGCGCAGGCGCGGATACATCCGGTCGGGATCGAGCACACCCGCCTTGTCGATCACGTAGCGCTGTTCGATGCCCGAGGCGGACAGGATGAATTCCGAGGAGGAATAGGGCTTGGCCTCCACGTCCCCGGCGGCGATCGCATCGGCATTGGCGGCGTTGAAGCGGTCCGCATGGGCATTGAAGGCCGCGACCAGTTCGTCGTTGGTGACGACCTCATCGGGGGTGAAGACACCGGTGCCGGTGATCGCGGGGTGATGCATGGGAGCCTCCGTTTGCGTGGCGCAGGGCATATTGACTTGGGGTCAGGCCCGCAAGTCCGACGCGGCGTTCAATGCATGCGCGCGCCGTCCGGCACCGGGCGGTCGGGCGCCAGCAGAACGATGGCGCCGTCACCGTCCGCGCAGCCGAGGGTCAGCACCTCGGACATGAAGGGGCCGATCTGGCGGGGGGCGAAATTCACCACCGCCATGACCTGCCGCCCGATCAGCGCCTCGGGCGCGTAATGCTCGGTGATCTGGGCCGAGCTCTTCTTTTCGCCGATCGCGGGGCCGAAATCGATCCAGAGCTTGATCGCGGGTTTGCGGGCCTCGGGGAAGGGCTCGGCGCGGATGATCGTGCCCGCGCGGATGTCGACGCGCAGGAAATCGCCGAAGCTCGCCGCGGTCATTGGCCGAGTTCGCGCGACCGCGCCGCCGCGGCCTTCACCGTGGCGCGCATCAGCGGCGGAAGCCCGGTCTCGTCGTTCATCAGCACATCGAGCCCCGCCTGGGTCGTGCCGTTGGGCGAGGTCACGTTCTCGCGCAGCGTGCCCGGATCGGTGCCGGTCTGCTGGGCCAGCGCCCCGGCGCCCGCAACGGTCGCGCGCGCCAGCGCGAGCGCCAGGTCCGGGGCGAGGCCCTCGGCCTCGCCGGCGGCGGCGAGGCATTCGATCATGTGGAAGACATAGGCCGGGCCCGATCCCGAAACGCCGGTCACCGCATCCATCTGCGCCTCGTCCTCGAGCGTCACCACCTCGCCCACCGCCGAAAGCAGCAGATCGGCCTGCGCGTAGTGATCCTCGGTCGTGTGGGCATTGCCGATGATCGCGGTGATGCCCTGGCCCACCGCGGCGGGCGTGTTGGGCATGGCGCGGATGACCGGCGTCGCCTCGCCCATCAGCGCTTCGTATTTCGCGATGGGCACCCCGGCCGCGACTGACAGGAAGAGCGTGGTGCCGTTGCCCATGCCCTGCAGTCCGGGCAGCGCGTCGTTCATCATCTGCGGCTTGACTGCCACCAGCACGATGGCGGGGCTGTCGGGCAGGGCGGTGTTGAGATGCACGCCCGTGCCCTTGAGCCAGGCCGAGGGCGCGGGGTCCCGCACGGTCACGCTTTCGGGCGGCAATCCGCGATTGAGCCAGCCTTCCAGCATCGCCGAGCCCATCTTGCCGCAGCCCAGCAGGACGAGGCCGCGTTTCGCGATTTCGGTGTCTTTCATGCGCAAGCTCCTCTCATCAGCCGGGGCACGATGGCGGGCCGTCCGGCGCGGCGCAAGCGGTTCCTCGGCCGAACGCCCCGAGCCGGTGCCGGGGCCCGGGATTGTGACAGCCCGTCACAAGGCGGTGACGGCCATGGCGGTTCCGGCGGCGGGTCGCCATCTGACGGGCATCGCAGAGAAATAGAGGAGGAGACATCATGCAGATCAATCGTCGCCGGATCATCGCGTTCGGTGCGGCCCTGCCGGTCGCGGCGCTGGCGGGCGGCCTCGCCACCATGAGCCATGCGCAGAGCCTGGCCCCGGTCTATGCCGAGGGCGGTATTGCCATCGACGGGACCGACCCCGTCGCCTATTTCACCGAAGGCCGCCCCGTGCCGGGCGATCCCGCGATCGCGCTTGATTGGAATGGTGCGACCTGGCGTTTCGCGAGCGTCGCCAATCGCGACGCCTTCGCCGTCGATCCCGAGGCCTATGCCCCGCAATTCGGCGGCTATTGCGCCTGGGCGGTGAGCGAGGGCTACACCGCCTCGACGGTGCCCGAGGCCTGGAGCATCGTCGATGGCAAGCTTTACCTGAATTACTCGCGCCGAATCCAGAAGCGCTGGGAGCGCGACGTGCCGGGCAATATCAGCCGGGGCAACGTCAACTGGCCGACGCTTCTGGGCGCGTCCTGAGGCGCTGGTCGGCGCCGCGTGAAGATGGGGCCCCGGCGCATGGCCGGGGCGCCACATCCGCCGGCGATCAGCCGCCCGGTGCCTTGTAGGATTTCGCGATCCGGCCCGCTTTCTTCTGGATCTCGGTGAATTCCTCCGACGTGTAGGCGCGGATCGTCCTGAGATTGCTGACCGCGCCGCTGGCGCCGGTCACCATCAGACCGGCCATAAGGTCCGCGGCGTCGTCGATGGTGACCTTGATCGAGAAATCCTTGTCGCCCGTCGTCATGTAGAAGCTCTCGAGCTTGCCGCCTGCGGCTTCGACCACCGCCCGCGCCGCGGCCTCGCGGTCGCTCGGGCTGTCGATCATCGCCTTCATGGCGCCAGCCGTGTAGTTCCCGGTCACGATAAATCTCGGCATCACGTCCTCCCCCCGGAGCGCTGATGCGAACCGCCGTCGGACACCGCGCCCGTCAATCCGGCTCACGTGCTCCTGCGGGCACCATATCACGAAACCGTCAAATTGGGGATGCGGTCGTGCCGGGCGCTCTCATGCGTCGCCCGCGACCACGGCGTCGACCTCGATCTCGACCAGCCATTCGGGATTGACGAACCGGGTGACCGCCATGATCGTGTCGACCGGGCGGGCGTCCCGGCAATAGAGCTTGCGGGCCTCGATCGCGGGTCTCCAGTTCTCGATATCGGTCAGGATCACCCGGGTGCGGACGATGTCCTGCAGACCCGATCCGGCCTCGAGCAGCGCCGCCTCGATGATGTCGAAGCAGCGGCGGGTCTGGGCGAAGACGTCGCCGACGCCCACGGTCTTGCGATCCGCATCGACCGGGGCGGTGCCGCCGACGGCGATGACGTTGCCGACCCGCACGGCGCGGCTGAAGCCCACGATGGCCTCCATCGGGTTGCCGTTCGAGATCAATCTCCGTTCATGTGCCATGGCCGTCGCCTCCCTGCCGGATCGGGCACAAGTGTCGCATGAAATGCGTCCCGCGTCCTGCCACGCCCATGAAAAACGCGGCCGCTTGGGAGGAGTGCGGCCGCGCAGGTACTCTGACCGGGCGGGGAGAAGCGCCCGGTCAGGCCGTTCCGTAGGCTTCCGAGATGGCGATCTGCATCGCCTCGGCGGGGGTCTGGCCACCCCAGACCATCAGCTGGAAGGCGGGATAAAGGCGTTCGGAGGCCATGACTGCGGCGCCGATCATCGTGTCGATCTGCTCGGGCACGGCGATCTGGCCGCCCGACAGGACGAGGCCGTACTTGTAGACCATGAGCTTCTGATCGCCCCAATAGGAGAACCCGCCGGCCCAGCATTGATCGTTCGCGCGGTTCAGCCCCTCGTAAAGCGCGGGCAGCCGGTCGTCGGGCGGCTCCATCTCGAAGGTGCAGATCAGCCGGAGCGTCTCGTCGTAGCCCGACCAGGCGAGCGTGATGGAATAGGTGCGCCACTGGCCTTCGACGGCCATGGCAATCTGATCTTCGCCGATCCGGTCGAAATCCCAGTCGTGATGCTCGGCCAGGTGTTCGACGATGTCGATGGGGTGAAGATCTTCGGACAGAAACGCCTCGGACACTGCCATGGGCCACCTCATGTGTTGTAGCGGAGGGGGCTGGCAGCGCCCCCTAGCGCTTGGTGCCTGCTCTAGGAGAGGGAAAGATGTGCCCTGCTCCTACGAGATATGGTGCCTGCGTCCGAGCCGTCCTGTAAAGCGATATTTTCCCGTGGCCGACAATAAGTTGTGGATGATCTCACGGGGCGCTCAAGATGAGGACTGTGGATAAGTGCGCAGCAAGGCCGCCACGCCACCCGCCTGCGCGGCTTTTCGGCGCGGCGCGCACCCGCGGCAAAGGCTGCGGATTGGCTGGCATTCACCGCGCTTCTGCTCTATCTGCCGGGCACGCGCGACCGCGCCAAGTGCAGGAGATCCGATGACCGATTACGAAGCCCCGGGACCCGTCGAAGAAAACTGGCGCGACGCGATCTCGTCCACGGAGGAGATCATCGAGGAGGCGCGCAACGGGCGGATGTTCATCCTCGTCGATCACGAGGACCGCGAGAACGAGGGCGACCTGGTGATCCCGGCGCAGATGGCGACCCCCGATGCGATCAACTTCATGGCCACTCACGGGCGCGGGCTGATCTGCCTGTCGATGACCCGCGAGCGGATCGAGGATCTGGGGCTCGAACTCATGTCCTCGAACAATTCCTCGCGTCACGAGACGGCCTTCACCATCTCGATCGAGGCGCGCGAGGGCGTGACGACCGGCATCTCGGCGGCGGACCGGGCCCGCACCGTGGCGGTGGCCATCGACAGCGCCAAGGGGCCGCAGGATATCGCGACGCCCGGCCATGTGTTTCCGCTGCGCGCCAAGGATGGCGGCGTCCTCGTGCGCGCGGGCCATACCGAGGCGGCGGTCGATATCTCGCGGCTCGCGGGCCTCAATCCGTCGGGCGTGATCTGCGAGATCATGAACGAGGACGGCACCATGTCGCGGCTGCCGGAACTGGTGGCCTTCGGTCAGCGTCACAACATCAAGATCGGCACCATCTCGGACCTGATCGCCTACCGTCGGCGGCACGACAATCTCGTGCGGGTCGAGAAAGAGGAGAGCATCATCTCGGAATTCGGCGGCGAATGGCAGATGCGGGTCTTCGCCGACAGCACCCATGGCGACGAACATATCGCGCTGGTGAAGGGTGACATCACCAGCGACGCGCCCGTTCTGGTGCGGATGCACGCGCTCGATCCGATGCTCGACATCGTGGGCACGGGCCCGGAGCGGCGCGCGGATGAATTCCGCGACGCGATGCGGATCGTCGCCGAAGAGGGGCGCGGCGCCGTCATCCTGCTGCGCGACACCTCGATGAAGCTCGGCAATACGCAGGATGTGAGCCCCTCGACCCTCCGGCAATACGGGCTTGGCGCGCAGATCCTCTCCTCGCTCGGCCTGTCGAAGCTGATCCTCCTGACCAATTCGCCGACGCCCAAGGTCGTGGGCCTCGATGCCTACGGGCTCGAGATCGTCGGCACCCGCAAGATATCGGAGCTTGGCTGATGGCCACGAACGAGACGCATTACACCCTGCCGCGCGGACAGGTCGACAAGCCCACCAAGGTGCTGATCGTCGTGGCGCCCTATTACCGGGACGTGGCCGACCAGCTGATCGCCGGCGCCCGCGCCGAGATCGAGGCCTGGGGCGCCACCCATGAGCTGATTGAGGTGCCCGGCGCGCTGGAAGTGCCCACCGCCATCGGCATGGCCGAGCGGATGTCGGATTTCGACGCCTATGTGGCCTTGGGCTGCGTCATCCGCGGCGAGACCACCCATTACGAGACCGTGTGCAACGACAGCTCGCGCGGGATCACCCTGCTGGGGCTGCAGGGGCTGTGCGTCGGCAACGGCATCCTGACGGTCGAGACCAAGGCGCAGGCGGATGTGCGCGCCGAGGCGGAGGGCCAGAACAAGGGCGGCGGCGCGGCCGCGGCGGCCTTGCATCTTCTGACCCTCGCCCGTAAGTGGGGCGCCTCGCGCAAGGGCGTGGGCTTCGTGCCCCAGCGCGATGAAACGCAACTTGCAGGCGACACCAAGGGTACGCGCGACGCATGACCGCACCTGAGCAAAGCTCCGATCCCAAGCGCGACGCGCGCCAGGCCCGCAAGATGGCCCGGTCGGCGGCGCGGCTCTATGCCGTGCAGGCGCTGTTCCAGATGGAGCATTCGTCCCATTCCGCGGATCGCGTGCGGCAGGAATTCCTGAACTTCCGCTTCGGCGCCGAGATCGAAGAGGGCGAGGAGATGATCGACGGCGATGTCGATCTCTTCCGCAAGATCCTCGACGACGCGGTGAACTGGCAGGCCAAGATCGACCAGATGACCGACCGGGCGCTGGTGGCGAAATGGCCGATCACGCGGATCGACCCCACACTGCGCGCGCTCTTCCGCGCCGCAGGCTCCGAGCTGGTGGCCTCGGACGTGCCGCCGAAGATCGTCATCGTCGAATACGTGGAGATCGCGCGGGATTTCTATCCCGACGGCAAAGAGCCGAAATTCGTCAATGCCGTGCTCGATCACATCGCCCGCGAGGCCAAGCCGGACGCTTTCTGAGGCAGGTTGCCGCGGACCTGCCACGCGGGATTGCCCGACCGCGGCTTCGGGTTACCTTGTTTGCCGGATACGGTGCGACGCAAAGGAAGACCTGCATGCCCAGCCTCGTCAAATTCTACATCCGCCACGCGCTGATCGGTTTCGCGATCTCGGCGGTCTTCGTCGCCGGGCTCATTTGGCAGGACGTGATGGGGCTCGGGCATCTGATGACGCGGAACGCCGACGGCATCCTCGCGGCGGGGATGTTGTGGTTCTTCCTCGGCACGATCTTCGGCGGCGCCCAGACCGGCATCGCGCTTTTCCTGATGCACGAGGACGAGGATCGCGACGACGATGACGACGATCCCCATGGCGGGCAGCGCATCCCGGTGCATGTGCCCGTCGAGGCTCCGCGCCGCCGCCATCTCTGACGCCGCGACGCCGGCGCATATCTCCGACAAAAAGCCCCGGCCGCTTCGCAGCGGACCGGGGCTTTTGTCGAGGCGGCGGGACCACCATAACCGTGTGGTTATCTCATTCCCGAGGACCTGTATATACAGGTGGGCGCCAGGTAATCAGACCAGGGCCTGAACAGAGCCAGCTCCCTCGGAATTGCTTAAGGCCACCGGAATGCAACCGTTCACGAGAAAGGCAGAACCCGCCTACTCCCGGAGCTAAGCCGCCTGAGGGCCGGCGACAAGAGGCGCGGCGCGAAAATCGCTTATGTCGCAGGCTCCGCGATCTCGATCAGGTTCCCGTCCGGATCGCGCAGGTAGATCGAGCGGATCGGCCCGGTCGCACCGGTGCGCGGCACCGGCCCCTCGAACCACGAAAGCCCGGCCTGCCGCAGCGCGTCCATCACCTGCTCGAGCGGCCGGTCGGCGAGAAAGCACAGATCGAGCGCGCCGGGTGCGGGGATCGTCGCATGGGGCATGATTTCCCTTCCCGCGTGGTGGATGTTGATCTTCTGATCGCCGAAATGCAGCGCGCGGCGGCCATCGCCGAACCGCTCCTCCCGGCAGCCGAGCGCGGTGTAGAAGGCGATGCAGGCTTGCGCGTCGCGCGTCGTCAGCACGATATGGTCGATGGCGCGCAGCACGGGCTCACTCCGTCTCGAAGCCGTAGCGGTCGATCTCGTCGGGCAGGAGCACGTAGATCTCGTCGGGCGGCGTGCCGAGCGCGTGCTGCATGACCAGCAGATCGATTCCCATCTCGTCGAGATAGGTCATAACCTCGGCTTGGCCGCGCTGGATATCCTCGACCGCGATGAAGGCGGGCAGGATCGTGGACGTGCCGAAATAATGCTGGTGCACGCCCAGCGACGCGCCGTTCTCCAGCCGCCGGGTGGCGCCGCCCGCGAAAAGATAGGGGCAGGCGGAATAGCAATACTCGCCCGCCAGCATCTCCGTCGCGATGCCGGTGGCGCGCAGGTGCCGCCCGAGGCGCAGCGCTTCGGCCACCGATCCGCCCGGCGATTGCACGACGAGGGCCTCGGGCGCGGGCCGGACCTCTGCCAGCCGGTCCGCGATCCGCTCCGCGTCGCCGGGGGCGATGCCGCCTTCCAGCCGCCACCGGGACCCATCGATTTCAGTCAGGGTCAGCCGCTCGGGCAGGGCGCCGGGATCGCGCACGGGGTTGAGGTCGGGACGCACACGATCCGGATCGAAGGTGCGGCGCTGATCGCCGGGACGCACGGGTTCGGTCAGCGCGGGGGCGGAGGGGCCGAACCCGGGCAGGCGGACGCCTCCCGTGGCCATGTCGCCCGCCACCAGCGCGCCGCCGATCACGAGTTGGAAGGCCAGCACGCCCTTCAGCGCGCGCGAGATGGAGACGCCGCTCAAGACGCGCCCCGCCGGATGGCCGAGACGGGCGGGCTGCCTTCGGCGGGCGTTGGGGCGGCCTCATGCGCGGTGGCGGCGTCGGCATCCGCTTCCACCTCGCGGAAGGCGACCATCGCGGCGCGCAGTTCGGCCAATGTGAGCGTATCGGCCAGCTCGGCACCATCGCGGCCTTCGCGGATGGCGCCCTGCGTCACGGCGAGGATCAGCACCAGCACGCCCGGCAAAAGGTCGATGGCGATGGCGCCCGCCCAGGAGGGCACGAAATTGCGCGCATAGAGGATGACCGCATCGGCGGCGGAAATCGGCGTGTAGGTGACCTCGGAGGCGGGGGTCAGCGCGATCACGCTCTGCGCGGCGCGCTCCAGCGTTTCGGCGCGGCTGGCCAGCACTTCGAGGACCGAGGTGATCGTCGCGGCCTGGTCGCCGCGGTTCTCCTCGGTGCGGCCGTCAAGCTCGGGCAGCACCACCGAGGCGGCCAGATCCTGCGCCGCGCGCTCCACCAGCGTTGCGACGGAGAGCTGGCGCAGCTGGGTGATGAGGCCCTGCAGGTTCACCGCCGCTTCGGAAAATTCCACCGACCGCGCCTCGACCGGGCCGGGCTCCACGGTCAGGGCGCGCATGCGGCTCAGGATGCCGTTGCCCTCGGCGAAGGCCTGCTCCACCCGCGGGGTCTGTTCGGCGATCTGCGTCTCGAGGGCCTGCAATTCGGCGGCCTTCTGGCGCAGAACGCGGAACACCGCGCCGCGCCCGGCAAGGCCGGACAACGTGCCCTGGGCTTCCTGTTCCGACAGGTCCTCGAAGCTTTGCCGCACCCGCGCCACGTCCCGTTCGAGCGCTTGCGCCGACAGCGCGATCTCGTGCGCGCGCTCGAGGCTCGACTGGTAGTCCTGCACGGTCTTGGCGAGGTGCTGTTCGACCGCCGCGGACCCGGCAAGGGCCGCGGCATTCAGCCAGGACGACATCGCCACGATGGCGAGCGACCCGAGCCCCATCGCCCCCAGCAGCCCCGCCCGCGACCGCGCCGAGCGCATCACCGGGAAGAGCCGCAACAGGTAGGACCAGAAGACGAAGATGCCGACCGAGACCGCGACCGAATAGGCGATCGCCGCGAAGACCGACATCGCGCCGTTCTCGTCCAGAAGCGACGAGACGCCGAGATAGGTATAGATGCCCGACGCCACCGCCAGAACGCCGAGCGCGCTGCCCGAGAAGCTTTCGAGCCAGGCCACGTGGCCCTGCAATTCGCGCGCGTGACGGATCCCGCGCTGGTTCGAGGTCGCCGGGGGCGGCGGGTTCTGCGGGCGGTGCTCGGCCATGGGGCGGGGTCCTTGGGGATGATGTGTCGGCGGAACGGTACAGAGGGTTAACGGCCGCCGGAAGGGCTTGGCGAAAAAGTGAGACTTGGCATGTTCATGAATTGTTCGTATTTTGGAGGCATGAGTCTGATCGATCCGTCCAACCTGATGCCCGGCCAGCTTCTGGCGCGCGGGGTCGCGCGTCACCTGACCCACGGGCACGGCTTTTCCTGCATCGAGGAATTCGTGCCGGAGCGCGGACGCCGCGTCGATGTCATGGCGTTGGGCGCCAAAGGCGAGATCTGGGTGGTCGAATGCAAATCCTCCCGCGCCGATTTCATGTCGGACGGGAAATGGCAGGGCTATCTCGACTGGTGCGACCGCTATTTCTGGGCGGTGGATCAGGATTTCCCGACGGACCTGCTGCCCAAGGAGACGGGCCTCATCATCGCCGATGCCTATGACGCGGAGATCGTGCGCATGGCGCCCGAACACAAGCTCGCCGGGGCGCGGCGCAACGTGCTGATCCGCAAGTTCGCGCGCCACGCGGCCCTGCGGCTGCAGGCGCTGCGCGATCCCGAGGCGGGGCTCAGCGCGACTTTCGGGGGCTGATCTTCTGAGCCGCCTGCACCGCGGCGCGGATTTCCTCGGCGATGTCCTCGGCTTCCTCGGGCGAGAAATCCATCGGGATCTCCATGCCATCGGCGGTCACGAACAGACGCACCATGCCCTGATCGGTGGGCCCGATCTGCAGGTTCGCCTCGATGTCGCGTTCGTCGTTGATGCCCATGGTGCAATCCTCGCTGGTGGCGTCGTGCCGCGGTTCGGCCTTGGCATGCGGGGTACGAGGCCCGGAATTGAAAATCAAGGCGGCGTGTGATCCCCTCCGGCACCATGACGATTACGCTGCGTGCCTTCAATGCGGACGACCTCGACTGGCTGAGCGATCTGCATGGCGTGCTTTACGCCGAGGCGGAGGGCTTCGATGCCAGTTTCGGCGTCTTGGTGCGGCGGATCCTGACCGAGTTTCTTGCCGGTCACGACCCGACCTGTGAGCGGGGCTTTGTCGCCGTGGCGCCGGACGGAACGCGGCTGGGCTCGATCTTCTGCGTGCGGCAGGATGCGACGACCGCGAGGCTGCGGCTGTTCCTGCTGAGGCCCGAGATGCGGGGGCAAGGCATCGGGCGCCAGCTTCTGGAGGCTTGTACCGAGTTCGCGCGGGCCTGCGGATATGCGAAAATGACGCTGGCGACCCATGAAAGCCACCGTGCGGCCTGCGCGCTCTATGCCCGGTCGGGATGGTCGCTGCTGTCCTCGAAGGATGTGGTGAGCTTCGGTCAGAAGCTGGTGGAACAGCATTGGGAAAGGCCCCTCTGAGAGGCCAATCGGGGCTTGCAATGCTGCGGACGGGGCGATATTTCCCGCGCCAGTGCCGCCTTAGCTCAGTAGGTTAGAGCGCTAGATTGTGGATCTAGAGGTCCCCCGTTCGAGCCGGGGAGGCGGTACCATTTTCCCCCCGACAGAAATGCGATGCGCGGCACGGGATGCACCGGTTGCGTCAGGCTGGCGTTTTCGGCGCCGGTCCCAGCGAGTCGCGCCAGACGATATGCGTGGGCAGGGCAACGCTTTGCGGGGCCGCGTCGCCGTTGCGCAGCGCCAGCAGCAGCTCTGCCGCGCGGCGGCCCATCTCGCGATGCGGCACATGCACAGTGGTCAGCGAAGGCTGCACGATCTCGGCGATCTCGATATCGTCGAAGCCGGTGATCGACACCGATCCCGGCACGTCGATCCCCATCTTCCGCGCCGCGCCGAGCGCGCCCACCGCCAGCACGTCATTGCCGCAGAGGATCGCCGTCGGGCGCGGGTCGCGGGCCATCAGGCGGGTGAAGGCCTCCGCACCGTTGGGGATGGAATAGGGGGTCTCCTCGACGGCGAGGCTCGCGGGATCGAGGCCGCGTTCGGCCATCGCGTCGCAGATGCCCGCGAAGCGTTCGCGCGCCCGGTCGTTGCCCTCGCGCGCGGCGGTGATCACGCCCAGCCGGTCATGGCCGCGCGCCATCACCTCGTGCGCGAGCGCCTTCATCGCGGCGCGGTTGTCGAAGCCGATCGAGATGCGCGGGGAGGCGGGGTCGTGGACCCAGGCATGCACCACGGGGATTCGCCGCTGTTCGAGGAATGCATAGGATGCCGGCGTGCGGTCATGGCCGATCAGCAGAAGCGCATCGGCGCCGCGCGCCACGAGCTCGCGAATCTGGTCCTCTTCGAGATCGGGCCGGTAGGAGGAGGAGGCGACGAGCAGCGTGACCCCGTTTTGCCCCAGCGCCTCCTGGAAGGCCTGCAGACCCCGCGCGAAGATCGCGTTCTCCATCGTCGGAATGATCGCGCCGAAGGTGTTGGTGCGCTTGGCCGCCAGGGCCCGCGCGCCGAAATTGGGCGCATAGCCCAGCTCCCGCACCGCCGCCATCACCCGCTCGCGGGTCCGCTCCGACACCCGGTCGGGCGCGTTCAGGCACCGCGAGACGGTCGCCGTGGACACATCCGCCGCACGGGCCACGTCCTCCACCGTGGGCGCGGCCGGTGCCTTCTCCTCGCGACGTATCTGCATTTCGCGGCCCCCCCTGACTTCTGCGACCCCTTCTGGCCGACGTGACCCGGGCCGATCCGATCGCCCGATGTTCCTTCGCCGGATTCCTCCCGCGATGGCCAGATTGTTTATAGGGGCGGCGCGGAAAATATCCTGTCCCTACCATGTAAGCGCTTGCCTTGAAAAATGTAAGCGCTTACATTGATCCCGACTCGCTGGTTTCTTTGGGAGGAGAAAACCGTGGCTCTGATCATCTCGGCAATTCTGTTTGGCATTTTCGTCATCGATGTGGGCTTCGGCTCGCTCGGGGGCAGGGCTTTCCTGTCGGATGTCCAGGCAATGATCCTGCTTCTGGCCTCTTCGATCGCCTTCGTGACGGCGATCCTGAGGCGTGAGGCAGAGGCAAAGGCGAAGACCGCAACCAAAACCAAATGAATGCTCAATAGGGAGGAGCTTATGAGACCGACGGAGAACGGATTGGCGTCAGAGGAGCGCCGCAATTTCCTGAAACTGGCCGCCTCGGGCAGTTTCACGGCGGCAGTGGTCGCAGGCGCGGGGGGCATGCTCTGGTCGTCCGAGGCGGTGGCCCAGACCCAGCAGGAAGAGCGCGAGCGCGAGCAGGCCGCCGATCACGTCATGACGCTGGCCACGGCCTACGTCCTCGGCGCGTCGCGCAGCTATCCGATCATGCAGCTCGACCTGAAGGAAAACATCCAGAACGCCACCAACGGCAAGGTCTACGTGAAGCTTGCCCCCGGCGGCCAGCTTGGCGCGGGCGGCGCGCTGGCGCAGGCGGTGCAGACCGGCACGATCCAGTGCGCGCAGCATTCGCTGGCGAACTTCGCGCCCTTCGCGAGCACCGTTGACCTGATCAACCTGCCGTATTTCTGCGGCTCCAACCAGCGCTTCGTGAACCTCGTCAACTCGGATGCCTGGAAGTCCGAAGTGCACCCGAAGATCGAATCCTCCGGCTTCAAGGCGCTGTTCTACGTGGTCATCGACCCGCGCGTCGTCGCAGTGCGCGCCGGTGGTGCGGGCCCGGTGCTGGCGCCGTCCGATCTGGCGGGCGTCAAGTTCCGCGTGCCGGGCTCGGCGATGCTGCAGCAATATTACCGGATGGTCGGCGCCAACCCGACGCCGGTGGCCTGGGGCGAGACGCCCTCGGCGATCAAGCAGGGCGTGGCCGACGCGCTCGATCCCTCGGTGGGCGCGCTTTATGTCTTCGGCTTCTCGGATATCCTGTCCCACGTGACCTTCACGCAGGCGGTGCCGGACAGCCAAGTCTACTCGGTCAACCTCGAATGGTTCAATTCGCTGCCCGCCGACGTGCAGGAAGGCATCGAGTTCGCGGGCGAGATGACCGCGCACCAGAACCTCGCCAAGGTACCCTCGGCGCGGGCCTATGCCATGTCCGAGCTGACCAAGGCGGGCGTCGAGTTCCATACGCTGAGCGACGACCAGCTGGCCGTCTGGCAGGAAGCCGGCGGCTACCAGCGCGAGGAATGGAACGACTTCAAGGTCGAGCTCGCAGGGTCGATGGAGACCTTCGACAGGCTGGCCGAAGCGGCAGGCACGATGGGCCGCTACTACGTTCACGACGCCTGATCCGGCGACGATAGAGGATCGGCGCGCGGGCGCCGATCCCACCCCCTGAATACGTCAGATTGCGACATCATTTAATCCGGCGCGGTTCAGTCCGCCGCCCGGATACGGGAGGATTGCATGCAACGCATACTGGATGCGCTGAACCGGAACGCGGAGCGCTGGGCGCTTCTCGTCTTCTACGTGATGCTGGTCGCCACGATGTTCATCGAGGTGCTGCGGCGCGAAATCCTTTCCTATTCCTCGATCTGGGGTGAGGAGATCGTGCGCTATTCCTTCATCTACCTGGCCTGGATCGGGGCGGCGGCGGCGGTGCGCGAGCGCGGCCATATCCGGATCGACGTGATCCTCGAATATGTCGGGCCGCGGGTGAAGGCGCTGCTCTACATCTTCGGGGACCTGGTGATGTTCGCCGTGGCGGTCGTGGCGGTCATCTATTCCTTCGAGACGGTGCTCGTCTCCGCCAAGTTCGGCTCCGTGACCCACGGTCTGCGCATCAGCCAGGTTTGGTTCCTGCTGGCCGTGCCCATCGGGTTCAGCCTCGTCATCTTCCGCCTCATCCAGTCGTTCCTGCGCGACGTGAGCGATCTTCGGCACGGACGCCCCGTGTTCGAAGGCGACAAATTGTTCGACTGAGGGGAAAGCCAATGCTCTGGAATCAACTGGAAGCCCAAACGGTCGAGCTCGGCTGGGATTTCTACGGCCCCGTGCTACTGTTCGTGGTGCTGGTGGCGCTCGCGGTGCCGGTCTGGGCCGCGATCGGATCGGCGGCGATCCTCATGCTGGTCATCTCGGGCGCGCTGCCCCTGGGCCTCGTGGGCGAGAGCCTCTTTCACGGCATCGACCATTTCGCGCTGACCGCCGTGCCGCTCTTCATCCTGACCGGCGACGTGCTGGTGCGTACCGGGCTGTCGCGGAAGTTCCTCGACGTGGCCGAGGCGCTGACGCAATTCGCCAAGGGCGGGTTCGGATCGGCGACGGTGCTGGTCTGCGGCATGTTCGCGGCGATCTCGGGCTCGGACGCGGCGGGCGCTGCTGCCGTGGGCCGGATGACCATCGCCCGGCTGGTGGAATCGGGGTATCCGCGCCCCTATGCCTGCGCGCTGGTGGCCGCGGGCGCCTGTACCGGCATCCTGATCCCGCCCTCCATCGCCTATATCATCATTGGCCTCGTGCTTGGGATATCCGCCTCGACGCTGTTCCTCGCCGCCGTCATTCCCGGGGTCGCGATCCTGCTGTCGATCCTGGCCACCAACATCATCATGAACCGGCTTTACGGCTGGGAGGGGGGCGGCAATATCGGCTTCGGCGAGTACATGGTGCGGCTGGGCCGCGCGCTGAAATCGGGCTGGTACGCCTTCATCGTGCCCGGGATCATCTTCTACGGCATCTTCTCGGGCCGGCTGACCCCGACCGAGGCCGGCGCCACGGCGGTCGTCGTGACCATCATCATGGGTTTCATCCTTGGCACGCTGAAACTGTCGGATTTCCCGGCGATGCTGGTCAGCTCCGCCAAGGTCAACGGGGTGATCCTGCCGATCATCGCCTTCTCGCTGCCGCTGGCGCAGGCGCTCGCGATCCTCGGCGTGCCGCAGGGCTTCGTCACGGCGGCGACCTCGGTCAGCGACGAGCCCTGGGTGCTGATCCTGATGATGGTCTGCATCCTCATCGCGGCGGGCTGCGTGATGGAGACGACGCCCAATATTGTGATCCTGGCACCCATCCTGAAGCCGCTTGCCGACAATATCGGTATGAACGAGATTCAGTTCTGCATCATGATGATCACTGCCCTCGGCGTGGGCTTCATCACGCCGCCGCTGGGCCTGAACCTCTTCGTGGTCTCCGGCCTCACGGGCGAATCGATCCTCAAGATCGCCTACCGCGCCATCCCATTCGTTCTGTTCATGCTGATCGTGACGCTGTTCATCGCCTACGTCCCGGCGATTTCGACAGCCTTCCTTCCGGACATCTACAAGTAGGATTGATCCAATGCCGAGAGAATATCTCAAGAAAGCCACTTTGCATGCCCGCAGCGACGCAGGTGAGACCCGCGAGATCGTGCGCGGCATTCTCGACGACATCGAAGCCGGCGGAGATGCCGCGGCCCTCGAATACGCTAAGAAGTTCGACAAGTACGAAGGCGAGATCCTCCTGTCGGACGAGGCGATCGCGGCGGCCACGGCGCTGGTGCCCGAGAAGCTGCGCCGCGACATCGATTTCAGCCATGCCAACGTGAAAAAATTCGCCGAGGCCCAGAAAGGCACCGTGCAGGATTTCGAGATCGAGGTCGTGCCGGGCCTGACCGCCGGGCAGAAGGCCATCCCGGTCGACGCGGCGGGCTGCTACGTGCCGGGCGGGCGCTACAGCCACATCGCCTCGGCGATCATGACGGTGACCACGGCGAAGGTCGCGGGCTGCAAGAACATCGTCGCCTGCTCGCCGCCGCGCCCCGATGTGGGTATCGCCCCGGCGATCATCTACGCCGCGCATGTCTGCGGTGCCGACAAGATCCTCGCCATGGGCGGGGTGCAGGGCGTGGCCGCCATGACCTTCGGCCTTTTCGGCCTGCCCAAGGCGAACATCCTGGTGGGTCCGGGCAACCAGTTCGTGGCCGAGGCCAAGCGCATGCTTTTCGGCCGCGTCGGCATCGACATGATCGCGGGACCGACCGACAGCCTGATCCTCGCCGACAAGACCGCCGATCCCGAAGTGGTGGCGGCGGACCTCGTGGGGCAGGCGGAGCATGGCTACAACTCGCCCGTCTGGCTCGTCACCGATCACAAGCCCCTGGCCAAAGAGGTCATGCGCCTCGTGCCGAAACATATCGAGACGCTGCCCGAGGTGAACCGCGACAACGCCACCGCGGCGTGGCGCGACTACGCCGAGGTGATCGTCTGCGCCGACCGCGAGGAGATGGCGGCCTGTTCGGACGATTACGCGCCCGAGCACCTGACTGTGCAGGCCGAGGACCTCGATTGGTGGCTCAACCGCCTCTCCTGCTATGGCTCGCTCTTCCTCGGGGAAGAGACCACCGTGGCCTTCGGCGACAAGGCGGCGGGCACCAACCACGTGCTGCCGACCTCCGGGGCGGCGAGCTATACCGGCGGCCTTTCGGTGCACAAATACATGAAGATCGTGACCTGGCAGCGCGCCACCCGCGAAGGGGCCAAGCCCGTGGCCGAAGCCACCGCGCGGATCGCGCGGCTCGAGGGGATGGAGGGCCATGCGCGCACCGCGGATATCCGTCTGAAGAAGTACTTCCCCGACGAGACCTTCGATCTGACGGCCGATGAATGACGCAGGCGACATAACGGCGCTCTTCAGCGTCGCGGGCCGGGTGGCCTGCGTCACCGGGGCCTCTTCGGGCCTCGGGCGGCGCGCGGCGACGGCGCTGGCCGAGGCGGGGGCCAGGGTCGTGGGCGTCGCGCGGCGGCGCGAGGCGCTGGATGACTGGATGTCCGAGGGGCCGGACCATCGCGCGGCGGTTGCGGCGGATATCGCCGAGCGGGGCGGGCTGGAGACCGTGGTCGCGGAGATCGCGGACCCGTTCGGCCCGCCGGACATCCTGATCAACGCCGCCGGGCTCAACACCCGCGAGGCCGCCGATGACGTGACGGCGGAGGGCTGGGACGCGACGCTTGCCATCAACCTTTCGGCTCCGTTCTTCCTCGCGCAGGCGATGGTGCCCGCGATGAAGGCGAAGGGCTGGGGCCGGATCGTCAATTTCGCCTCGCTGCAAAGCTTCCGCGCCTTTCCGGGCGGGATCGCCTACGGGGCCACGAAGGGCGGCGTCGCGCAGATGACCCGCGCGATGGCCGAGGCCTGGTCGCCCCACGGCATCACCGCCAACGCCATCGGGCCGGGCTTCTTCCCGACGGAACTGACGGCGGCGGTCTTCAACGATGCCGAGCGCGCGGCGCGCAACGCGGCCCAGACCTGCCTCGGGCGCAACGGCGCACCCGAGGACATGGACGGGCCGGTGCTGTTTCTCTGCTCGGACGCGTCGTCATATGTCACCGGGCAGATCCTGATGGTGGACGGAGGGTTCACGGCGAAATGAAAGCGCTCGTCTATACCGCACCCGAAAGCTTCGACTTTCGCGACGTGCCGGACCCGGCGCCCGGCGCGGGCGAGGTGGCGGTCACGGTCGGTGCCGTGGGCATCTGTGGCTCGGACATGCACGCCTATCTCGGGCATGACGACCGCCGGCCCGCGCCGCTGATCCTGGGCCACGAGGTGGCGGGCACCGCGGCGACCGGACAGCGCGTCACGGTCAATCCGCTGGTGACCTGCGGGGAATGCGCGGCGTGCCTGCGCGGTCAGGACAATCTCTGCCCGATGCGGCAGATCATCTCGATGCAGCCGCGCGAGGGCGGTTTCGCCGAGGCCATCGCCATCCCCGAGCGCAATCTTGTGACGGTGCCGGATCACGTCAGCGACGACCAGGCGGCGCTGGCCGAACCCATCGCCTGCGGCTGGCACGCGGCGCGGGTGGCCCGCGCCCATCCCGCGGGTGCGGACGGCGCGCGGGCGCTGGTGATGGGGGGCGGGGCCATCGGCCTCGGCGCGGCCTTGTCGCTGAAGGCCCAAGGCGTCGAGGACGTGACGCTGGTGGAGCTCAACGAGATCCGCCGCGCATATCTGACGGGCCATTGCGGCCAGCGCGCCGTGCCCCCCGACGGGGTGGGCGACGCGCCCTTCGACATTGTCGTCGACGGCGTGGGCTATACCGACACCCGTGCGATGGCCTGCGCCGCCGTGCGGCCTGGCGGGATCATCGTGCATATCGGTCTCGGCAGCAGCGAAGGCGGGCTCGATATCCGCCGCATGACGCTGCAGGAGATCACCTTTACCGGAACCTACACCTACACGGCGCAGGATTTCCGGGATACCGCGCAGGCGATGTTCGAGGGCCGTCTCGGCCCCCTCGACTGGACCGAGACGCGGCCGCTGTCGGAGGGCAAGACCGCCTTCGACGATATCCGGTCCGGGCGCGTCGCCGCCCCGAAAATTTTACTGAAACCAAACGGTTGAGGAGACCTCACATGACCGAAATACCCCATCTTCTGGTGCACGAACACGACGACAACGTGGGCGTCGTCGTCGTCGAGGGGCTGACCGCGGGCACCGACATGCTGTGCTGCGTGACCCATGACAATTCCACCTTCCGCCTGACTGCCGGCGCGGACGTGCCGATCGGGCACAAGATCGCGCTGAAGGACCTCAAGGAGGGCGATACGGCGATCAAGTACGGCGAGGATATCGGCAAGGTCATCGCCGACATTCCGAAGGGCGCGCATGTCCACACCCACAATTGCAAGACCAAGCGCTGGTGATCCGCGCTTTGGCGGCGACGCAGTAGTGACATTACCCTTCGCTCAGGCAGCGCAGCGGTAGCGACAACAAAGGAACAAGTCAGATGGCTTCCAAATATTCCAACATGACGGTCAAGGGTTACCGGCGCGAGAACGGGCGCGTGGGTGTCCGCAACCACGTCGTCATCCTGCCCGTCGACGACATCTCGAACGCCGCCTGCGAGGCGGTGGCGAACAATGTGAAAGGCACGCTGGCGATCCCGCACGCCTATGGGCGTCTGCAATTCGGCGAGGATCTCGAGCTGCATTTCCGCACCATGATCGGCACCGGGTCCAACCCCAACGTCGCCGCCGTGGTGGTGATCGGGATCGAGCCCGGCTGGACCAAGCGCATCGCCGACGGAATCCGCAAGACCGGCAAGCAGGTCGCGGAATTCTCCATCGAGCAGAAGGGCGATTTCGAGACGATCCGCGCGGCCTCCTGGGCGGCCAAGGAATTCGTGCATTGGGCGACCGAGCTGCAGCGCGAGGAATGCTCGATCTCCGAGCTTTGGGTCTCGACGAAGTGCGGAGAGTCGGACACGACGACAGGCCTCGGCTCCTGCCCCACGGTGGGCAACATGTACGACAAGCTTCTGCCCGAAGGCATCACCGGCTTTTTCGGCGAGACCTCCGAGATCACCGGGGCCGAGCATATCTGCCAAAAGCGTGCCATCAACGAAGAGGTGGGCGAGCGCTGGTACAAGATGTGGAAGGCCTATCAGGACGACGTGATCTTCGCGCACCAGACCGACGACCTGTCCGACAGCCAGCCCACCAAGGGCAATATCGAAGGCGGCCTGACCACGATCGAGGAAAAGGCGCTGGGCAACCTCGAGAAGATCGGGCGCACCTCGCAGTTCATCGACATCCTCGAACCCGCCGAGGCCCCGGGGGCCGGCAACGGGCTTTACTTCATGGACAGTTCCTCGGCGGCGGCGGAATGCGTGACGCTGATGGCCGCGGGTGGCGCGGTGATCCACACCTTCCCCACGGGGCAGGGCAACGTGGTGGGCAACCCCATCGTGCCGGTCATCAAGATCACCGCGAACCCGCGCACCGTGCGCACCATGGCAGAGCATGTGGATGTCGACGTTTCCGGCATCCTGCGCCGCGAGATGACCATCGACGAGGCCGGTGACGCGCTGATCGAGATGATCTGCCGGACCGCCAATGGCCGCAACACCGCCGCGGAAGCGCTCGGGCATCGGGAATTCTCGATGACGAAGCTTTATCGCAGCGCGTAAACGCGGTAGCGGGCGGCCTGTCGTGCCGCCCGCGCCGGATATCATGACCGAAGACACAGAAATCATATCCATCGAGGCCGCAATCGCGCTGATCCGCGCGGCCTTCATTGCGTGCGGCGTGCCGGACGCCACCGCGCAATCGGTCGCGACGGCGCTCGTCGCCGCCGAGAGCGAGGGGCAGGTGGGGCACGGCTTCTCGCGGCTGGGCGATTACGCGGCGCAGGCGCGCTCGGGCAAGATTCGCGCCGACGCGGTGCCCGAGGCGCGCGCGACGGGGGCCTCGGCGCTTGTCGTCGATGCCGGGCATGGCTTTGCCTATCCGGCGCTCGATCTCGCCATCGAGCGGGGCAGCGCCATGGCGCAGGAGACCGGATGCGCCGCGATCTCGGTCACCCGGTCGAGCCATTGCGGCGCGCTCTCGGTGCAGGTGGAGCGGCTGGCGCGAAAGGGTCTCATCGGCCTGATGGTCGCCAACGCGCCTGCGGCCATCGCGCCCTGGGGATCGAACAAGGCGGTCTTCGGCACCAATCCCATCGCCTTCGCCGCGCCGCGCGACGGGGCCGATCCGCTGGTGATCGACCTGTCGCTGAGCCGCGTGGCGCGCGGCAAGGTGATGAATGCCCGCAAGACCGGCAAACCCATTCCCGAGGGCTGGGCACTCGACCGCGATGGCCAGCCCACGACCGACCCCGAGGCAGCGCTGGCCGGGACCATGGTGCCCATCGGCGAGGCCAAGGGCACGGCGCTGGCGCTGATGGTCGAGATCCTCTCTGCGGTGCTGGTCGAGGCGACGCTGAGCGCCGAGATGCCTTCCTATTTCACCGCCGACGGCCCGCCGCCCGGATCGGGGCAATTCCTGCTGGCGCTGAGGCCCGGGGATGCAAGCGGCTTCGCCGCGCGGCTCGAGCGGCTTCTGGGCTTCATCACCGGCGCGGAAGGCGCGCGGCTTCCGGGCATGCGCCGGGCGGCTGCGATTGCGGCGGCCAACCGCGACGGGTTGCGCGTGCCGTCGATGTATCTGGGCGCGGCGCGGGACATGGCAGGCGGCAATGGCTGATCCGAACGATACCACGGCAGAGGCCGGCATGATCGCCGGACTGCACGCCAAGGCGCGGCAGGTCTTCCCGGGCCTGCTGGTTGCCGCGATCATCGCGCTGGCCAGCCAGTTCGTGGCCGAGCATTACGGCGCGCCCGCCATGCTGCTGGCGCTGCTATTCGGCGTGGCGCTGAATTTCCTCGGCTCCGAGGCCCGCAGCCGTCCCGGCATCGATTTCGGATCGCGCACGGTGCTGCGGCTCGGCGTCGTGCTTCTGGGCGTGCGCATCAGCGCCGAGATGCTGACCGTGCTGGGCTGGGAGATCATCCTGCTGGTGATGGCGGGCACCGTCGTCACGATCTCGTTCGGGATGCTGGCAGCACCTCTTTTCGGCTTCCGGCACCGCTTTGCCTTCCTGTCGGCGGGCGCCGTGGCGATCTGCGGCGCCTCCGCGGCCATGGCCATCGCGGCGATCCTGCCGCGCGACGAGCGGTCCGAGGAACGGCTGATCTTCACCGTGGTGGGCGTGACGCTCCTGTCGACCGTGGCGATGATCCTCTACCCGATCCTCGCGGAAAGCCTCGGCCTCGACACCCGGACCACGGGCATCTTCATCGGCGCCACGGTGCACGATGTGGCGCAGGTCGTGGGCGCGGGCTTCTCGGTCAGCCAGGAGACGGGCGATGTGGCTACGCTGGTCAAGCTGTTGCGGGTCCTGATGCTCGCCCCGGTCGTGCTTGTGGCGACGCTGGTGATCCGTTCGGCCGTGGGCGCCGAGGAGACCGGCGGCAAGCGCCCGCCGCTGGTGCCGAGCTTCGTTCTGGGCTTCATCGCGCTGGCGACGCTCGGTTCGTTCAGCCTGCTGCCCGCCCCGGTGATCGCGGTCGCCTCGGAGGCCTCGCGCTGGCTCTTGCTGATGGCGATCGGATCGGTCGGCATGAAGACGCTGCCGAAGGACATACTCAACGTGGGCACCTCGGCGGCGGTCTTTCTTGTCGCGCAGACCGTGTTCCTTGCGCTTTTCATCCTGGCCGGCCTGTGGCTGCTGGCCGGATTTTCACCCGTATGACGCCTGAAAGGAGCCTGTCTTGCACCAGCATATCCTCATCCCCGTCGCGCTCGACCACGAGAAGATGATCCCCCGCAAGATCGAGATGGCGCGCCATCTCCTGGCCGAAGGCGGCAGGATCACGCTTTACACGGTGCTCGAGAACGTGCCGGGCTTCGTCGCGGAATTCGTCGACATGAAGCCCGAGAACCACCTGCGCGCGCAGATCACCAAGAAACTGGAAGAAAGCCATGACGGCGGGTCGGACATCACCTGCGTCGTGGAAACCGGCAAGGCGGGTGTGAAGATCGCACAATATGCCGAGGCCCATGCCGTCGATCTGATCATCGTCGCCTCGCACAGCCCCGGCCTGCAGGAATATTTCCTCGGCTCGACCGCCTCGCGGGTGGCGCGGCGCGCGCCCTGTTCGGTCTACATCATGCGCTAGCGCCGGGGCGCTATTCTGCTGTCCTGAGGGTCGCGCTCTGGCGCAGCGTGCCGCCTTTGTCGAAGACCAGCACGCGGTCCTGATCGGTCACCACGATGATGCGATCCGGCAAAGTGGTCACCGAAAGCGCGGTGGCGCCGGCGGGCAGCTCCAGCCTGTCCGGCAGCGCGAGCGGCGGCGCTTCGCGGAAGCGGATGACAAACAGCGCGATGATGACTAGAAGGCCCGCGATCATCGTCGTCGTCAGCGTCGTGACGAGTATCTTCAGAAACCGGACATCGCCGCCCGGCACCGGATCGGGTTGAGAGGGGCCATCCATGAGCGTCACCACCTATCGTTTCGCGATCGGGCCGAACCCGCCCTCCCGGCTTGATAAGGCGCTGGCGCGCGATGTGCCAGAGAGCGCGTCGCTGTCACGCACCCGGCTTGCGGCCCTGATGGGGGCGGGGGCGGTGCGGATCGACGGCGCGGTCGCCGCGGATCCGAAGGCCAAGGTGGCCGAAGGCGCCGCGGTCGAAATCGACGTGGCCGTGGCCGCTGAGGTCGATATCCGGCCCGAGGCAATCCCGCTCGATATCCTTTATGAGGATGACGACCTCATCGTGGTGAACAAGCCCGCGGGCATGGTCGTGCATCCCGCGCCGGGCACGCCCGGCGGTACGCTGGTCAATGCGCTGCTGCACCATTTCGGCGACGACCTTTCCGGCATCGGCGGCGAGAAGCGGCCGGGAATCGTGCACCGGATCGACAAGGACACGACCGGGCTCCTGGTGGTGGCGAAATCTGACCGCGCGCATCACGGGCTCGCAAAACAGTTCGAGGCCCATTCGGTAGAGCGGCGCTATCTCGCGCTTTGCTACGGCGTGCCCGACACCGGCGATCCGCGCCTGCGCGGCCTGCGCGGGGTCTCGTTTGAGCCCGGTGCGGTGCTGAAGATCACCACCGGGCTCGCGCGCCACAAGACCGACCGGCAGCGGCAGGCGGTCTATTTCGACGGGCAGGGCCGGCACGCGATCACCAGCGCCCGGCTGCTGGAGACATTCGGCACGCCGCCGGCGCTGGCGCTGGTAGAATGCCGCCTCGAAACCGGGCGCACGCATCAGATTCGCGTGCACATGGCGCATGCGGGATTCGGGCTCGTAGGCGATCCGGTCTATGGCGGGCGGCGCAAGATCAGCCCCAAGGCGGTGTCGGAGCGGGCCCTGGAGGCGGTGAACAACTTTCCGCGCCAGGCGCTGCATGCGGCGACGCTGGGCTTCGATCACCCGGTCAGCAAGGAACACATGTCCTTCGAAGCGCCCTTGCCCGAGGACATGAATGCACTTCTGGATGCGCTTTCTGTGCGCTGAAACACAGAGCACATGCGCTTGAGATCGCTGAAACAGGGACCCGAAGCGTCCCTGCTTGCGTTAATAAGATAACAAGACTTGGACTTTACGACGCTTGAAACCCCCAAGACTTCATCCCATATGGATGTTAAGTTGGTAAACATTGGAGGGATGGGAATGAGCAACTACGCAAATCTCCCGGCACCGTCACCCGAAGCGGGGCTGAGCCGGTATCTGCAGGAAATCCGGAAATTCCCGCTCCTGGAGCCGGAAGAAGAATACATGCTGGCCAAGCGCTGGGTCGAGAACGAGGATACTGAGGCCGCGCATCGCATGGTCACCTCGCATCTGCGGCTCGCCGCCAAGATCGCCATGGGCTACCGCGGTTACGGCCTGCCGCAGGCCGAAGTCATCTCCGAGGCCAATGTAGGCCTGATGCAGGCCGTCAAACGCTTCGACCCCGAGAAGGGCTTCCGCCTCGCGACCTACGCGATGTGGTGGATCCGCGCCGCGATCCAGGAATATATTCTGCGGTCCTGGAGCCTGGTGAAGCTGGGCACCACCTCGGCGCAGAAGAAGCTGTTCTTCAATCTCCGCAAGGCCAAGAGCCGGATCGGTGCGCTGGAAGACGGCGACCTGCGGCCCGAGCACGTGCAGCGCATCGCCACCGATCTCGGCGTGACCGAGGACGAGGTGATCTCGATGAACCGGCGCATGTCGGGCGGCGACGCCTCGCTGAACGCGCAGGTCGGTCAGGCCGATGAAGGTGCGATGCAATGGCAGGACTGGCTCGAGGATGAAGATGCGGATCAGGCCGGCGATTACGAGGCCAAGGACGAGCTCGACACGCGCCGCGCGCTGCTGACCGAAGCGATGGATGTGCTGAACGACCGCGAGAAGGACATCCTCGTGAAGCGGCGCCTTGCGGAGAAGCCGATGACACTGGAAGACCTGAGCGGCGAATACGATGTCAGCCGCGAACGGATCCGCCAGATTGAGGTGCGCGCCTTCGAGAAGCTGCAGAAGCGGATGACGGAGCTGGCCAAGGCGCAGGGCATTCTGCCCGCGGCCTGAGACCGCCGCTGCAATCGGAAAGACGAAAGCCGCCGGGGCGCCCGGCGGCTTTTTTCGTGTCTCGGGCGTGCGTTACGCCTCACGCACGATCATCACCGAGCAATCCGCGTGTTCGGCGACAGCACCTCCGTTGGACGACCAGAAGTAATCGGCGATGCTGGGCTTGTGGGAGGCCATGATGACCAGATCGGCGCCGATCACGCCCACCGCCTTCAGCAGCGCGTGATCCAGATCGACCGCCTGGTCATGCAGCACGAGCGCGTGCGAGCTGGCCTCGTAGGCGTTCTGCCGTCCCTGGGTTTCCGCGAAATCGGCCAGTTTCTGGCGGAACTCGTCAGGGGTATGGGCAATCGCGCCGGGCAGGGCGGTGGTTGCGGAGACGAAGGTGACCTTGGCGCCGTAATGACGCGCCGCGTCGGCGGTCACCTCCAGCGCGCGCTTCAGCGTGTCGATATGCGCGAGGTCCACGGGGGCCATGATGTGATTGAACATAAAGGGTCTCCTTGTTTTCGGCGCCGCCGGGCGAAGGGGGCGCGGGGCGGATGCCGGAAGACGCTACGGGTGCGCGCGCCGCGAAACATTGTTCCATGTCAAAGCGGTGATCGCGATTGCGGTGCGCCGCGTCCCCGCGCACTCTGTCGCGACAAGGCAAGGAGACCAGCATGGACGAGCACGTGAGATGGGGCATTCTGGGCGCGGCGAAATTCGCCCGTGAGCATATGGGGCCCGCGCTTCACGCCGCGCGCGGCGGCGCGGTCACGGCACTGGCCACCTCGTCCGAGACAAAGGCGCGCCCCTTCGCCGATTTCGCTCCGGGGCTGCGCGTCCATGACAGCTACGAGGCGCTTCTGGCCGATCCCGGCATCGACGCGGTCTACATCCCGCTGCCCAATGCGCTTCACGTGGAGTGGACGCTGCAGGCGCTCGATGCGGGCAAGCACGTCTTGTGCGAAAAGCCGCTGGCGATGCGGGCAGAGGAGTTCGACGCGGTGATCGCCAAGCGCGATGCGACCGGTCTGCTGGCCGCCGAGGCCTACATGATCGTGCATCATCCGCAATGGCAGCGGGCCAAGGCGCTTTACGAAGAGGGGGCGATCGGTGCGCTGCGCGAGGTGACGGCGCAGTTCTCGTTCTTCAACGACGATGCGGGCAATATCCGCAACCAGTCCGACATGGGCGGCGGTGCGCTGCCCGATATCGGGGTCTATATCTTCGGCGGCGCGCGGTTCGTCACCGGCGAGGAGCCCGAGGCGATCCTGTCGGCCGATATCGACTGGGATGCGGGCGTCGATACCCGCGCCCATATGACCGCGCGGTTCCCGTCCTTCCATTACTCGGGCTATGTCTCGACGCGGATGGCCCCATATCAGCGGGTCACCCTCCATGGCGATGCGGGCGTCATGACGCTGCAGACCCCGTTCAACGCGCAGGTTTTCGGCGAGGCGGTGATCGAGCTGGAACTGGGCGGTGGCGTGCGGCGGCTGGAACGTTTTCCCGCGGCCAATCACTACGTGCTGCAATGCGAGGCCTTCAATCGCGCGGTGCGGGAGGGCGGCGCCTACCCTTGTCCGCTGGAGTTCTCGCGCGGCACGCAGGCGATGATCGACATGGTCTACGCCAAGGCCCAATAGAAAACGCCCGGGCGCGGGCCCGGGCGTCGATGGTCTGTCCGCGTGACGGGCCGATCAGGCCGCCGCGGTGTCTTTCGGCGCGGCTTTCGCCGCCGATTTGGCAGCTGCCTTGGCCGAGGCGGTCTGCCGCGCGCCGGAATTGCTGTCGATGAAGTTCAGCACCAGCGGGCGGATGTTGTTGCGCCAGCTGCGGCCCGCGAAGATGCCGTAATGGCCCGCGCCGGGCTCCAGGTGGCTTGCCTTCATGCTGTCGGGAAGGCCGGTCAGCAGATCGAGCGCCGCGACGCATTGGCCGGGGGCCGAGATGTCGTCATTCGTGCCCTCGACGGTCTTCACCGCGACATTGGTGATCTTGCCGATATCGACATGCTTGCCGGCGACGGTGAATGCGTTGTTGGCGATCTCGCAGCGCTTGAAGATACGGTCCACGGTGGACAGGTAGAATTCCGCGGGCATGTCCATCACGGCGAGATATTCGTCGTAGAACTTGTTGTGCTTGTCGCGCTCGGACGCTTCGCCGCGCGCGACGCGCATGATCTGGTCGCGGAAGGCCCGGGCATGGGTGTCGGAATTCATCGCGATGAAGGACGACAGCTGCAGCAGGCCCGGATAGACCCGGCGGCCGACGCCCGCATAGCGGAAGCCCACTCGCTGGCACATCGATTCCTCGAGCTGGCCCATGGTCACGCGCGCGCCGAAATCGGTCACTTCCGTGGGGGCGGCTTCGGGGTCGATCGGGCCGCCGATCAGCGTCAGGGTGCGCGGCTGCGCATCGGGGTCTTCCGCGGCCAGGTAGGCGGTCGCGGCCAAGGTCAGCGGCGCGGGCTGGCACACGGCGATCACGTGGGTGTCGGGGCCCAGCTCGCGCATGAACTCGACGAGGTAGAGGGTGTAATCCTCCACATCGAATTTGCCCGCTGAGACCGGGATATCCCTCGCGTTGTGCCAATCGGTCACATAGACTTCGCAATTGGTGATGAGCGACTTCACCGTCGAACGGAGGAGCGTGGCGTAATGGCCCGACATCGGTGCGACCAGCAGGATGCGGCGCGGCTGGGTTTTCCGGCCTGCGACCTCGAAGTGGATCAGGTCGCCGAAGGGCTTGCTGACCACCGTCTTCGGGGTGACGATATGGTCCTTGCCGTCTTCGCAGGTGAAGCTGTCGATGCCCCAGTCGGGTTTCGCGACCATGCGTTCGAAGGTGCGTTCCGTGACCGTGCCCCAGGCTTCCATCCAGCGGATGCCGGGATGGGGAATCAGTGCGAGACCGGGATAGGAGGCCATCGTACGGGCGGTAGCGCCCAGCCACTGATTGGTGTTACGCACGGTCTCCATGAAGTCATAGGTGGCCATGTAGCGCATATGTGGTCTCCTTTCGCTCAGACGCAGGAGATGGGAGTTGTCCGATCCGATGCGCGCCCGGGCGATAAATTTCTGCGTAGCAGCAAAAGTAAGGGGGAACCCGCCAGATGACAACAGAGACCTTGGAACAAGAGCAAAATTTGGAGAAGTTCCAGCAGAACCTGTCGCGCGTCGAGGAACTTTCACAGCGTCTGATCGCGGCGATGACCAACCGCAAACCGCTGGGTACATCGCTGCAGGCGCCGGATCACGAAATCTACACGCAGGCCGTGCAGGGCTATTGGCAGACCTGGATGCAGAACCCCGCGCGGGTCATCGAGCATCAATTCGCCTATTGGCAGGACACGATGAAGCACCTGGTGGAGGCGCAGCAGGCGCTGGCCTCGGGGCAGTTGAAGGCGCCGGACAACCCGGGGCCCAGCGACAAGCGCTTCTCGAACCCGCTTTGGGACACGCATCCCTATTTCAACTTCATCAAGCAGCAATACCTCATCAATTCGCGCGCGCTGGAACAGGCCGTCGAAGGCATCGAGGACATGGACCCGAAGGAAAAGCGGCGCCTGACCTATTTCGCCCGCCAGATCGTGGACATGATGGCGCCGACGAACTTCATGACCACCAATCCCGACGTGCTGCAGAAGGCCATCGAGACCGAGGGCGAGAGCCTCGTGAAGGGGTTGGAGAACCTCATCTCCGATCTCGAGGCCAATAACGGCGAGCTTGTCGTGAAGCTCGCGGACGAGGACGCCTTCCGGATCGGCGAGAACATCGCCACGGCGAAAGGCGAGGTCGTCTACCGCAACCGGCTGATGGAGATCATCCAGTATTCGCCGACGACGGAGAAGGTGAAGGAGACGCCGATCATCCTCTTCCCGCCCTGGATCAACAAGTTCTACATCCTCGACCTGCGGGAAAGTAACAGCTTCATCCGCTGGGTGGTGGACCAGGGCTACACGCTCTTCGTGGTCAGCTGGGTCAACCCCGACCACGATCTGAGCGATGTCGGCCTCGACACCTATATCGAGGAAGGTTTCCTGACCGCGGTCGAGGAGGTGAAGGCGATCACCCGCCAGAAGCGCGTGAACGCAATCGGCTATTGTATCGCCGGCACCACGCTGTCGCTGACCCTGGCGCTTCTGAAGAAACGCGGCGACAACTCGATCAAGTCGGCGACCTTCTTCACCACGCTGACCGATTTCTCCGATCAGGGGGAATTCACGCCCTTCCTGCAGGACGATTTCATCGACGGGATCGAGGAGGAGGTCGAAAAGACCGGCGTGCTGCGGTCCTTCATCATGGCGCGGACCTTCTCGTTCCTGCGCTCGAACGACCTGATCTACCGCCCGGCGATCCAGAACTACATGATGGGCGAGACGCCGCCCGCCTTCGATCTGCTCTACTGGAACGGGGACGGCTCGAACCTGCCCGCGCGGATGGCGGTGCAATATCTGCGCGAGCTGTGTCAGTCGAACGCCTTCGCCGAGGAGGGCATCGAGCTGATGGGCGAGACGCTGTCGATCAAGGATGTCGACGTGCCGCTCATGTCCATCGCCTGCGAGACCGACCACATCGCCGCCGCCGCCGATTGCTACCGGGGGGTCAGCCTGATGGGTTCGAAGGACCGCACCTTCGTGCTGTCGGAATCGGGCCATATCGCGGGAATCGTGAACCCGCCCTCGAAGAACAAGTACGGCCATTACATCAACGACGAGTTCGACGGCAGCTTCGAGGATTGGAAAAGCAAGGCCGAGCACCACGCCGCGTCCTGGTGGCCGGTCTGGGAAAAGTGGATCTCCAAGCGGTCGGGCAAATGGGTCGCGGCCCGGGAGCCCGGCGACAAGGACCATCCCTCGCTCGGGCCCGCGCCCGGCACCTATGTGCTGGCCAAGGCCCGCGAGGTCGAGCCCTAAAAAGACCGGGCTTCCCGCGGCCCCGGTTGCGCCGGGGCCGCGTGGGAAACGGGCGGAATGTGCCGGTCCGCGACTGGCTGAAACCCGCCGGATTCGCCGGATTCCGGTGTTTTACAAGCCTCCGGCGGGTATGATATGCCCCTCACAGGCGGTGACAGGCATTTCAGACCACGACATCGCCGCAGGATTTTTCCTTGTCGTCAATGACCTAAGAAAAATCCGAAAATTTTTTGCTGCAGTGCAGCGAAAATCCTTGAAATGCCGCACTGCAGCATGCATATTCACATCAGCTTCAACGGACACGGCAGGGTGGGCCTGCCGGACACAAGCAAGCGAAAGGATTTAGAGATGGCTAAGCAACAAGACTTCACCGCGATGATGAAAGACATGATGGGTGCATTCCCCGTCGACACCAAAGCGATGGAAGACGCCTTCAAGACCCAGGCGACCCTGAACGAGAAGCTGTCGGGCGTTGCGCTCGAAGCGGCTGAGAAGTCGTCCGAGCTGTCCGCCAAGTGGACCCGCGACACTCTCACCAAGATGGGCGACCTGACCAAGGCGAAGGCCGAGCCGGCCGACTACGCCAAGGCGATGACCGACTTCGCATCCGCTCAGGCCGAAGTCAGCGCCGAGCACATGGCCGCATTCGCCGAGATCGCGAAGAAGGTCCAGATGGACACCGTCGAACTGATGATGGCCGCTGGCAAGGACATGACCGAGGACGCATCGGCTGCCATGAAGAAGGCAACCGCGGACATCACCGCGAACGCCAAGAAGGCATCCACTGCCGCAACCGCAGCCGCGAAGTAATCGCGACCGGTCGATCTAGATAGCGCTTCTTCCTCCTCCCTTAGAAGCGCCATCACTAGGGCGGACCTCCGGGTCCGCCCTTTTTCTTGCCGCACGACGGGGTGCGACAGAGGCGCGAACGGCCGTATGCGCATGACAAGACTTGCTCAATTGCTGGGCTGCAGCGTAGTGTTTCGGCACGGCGACACATGGGGAGACCGGACTTGGCCAAAAACGATAAGCCTCTGCTGATCAAGCGTTACGCTTCCCGCAGGCTCTACAATACCGAGACCAGCGACTACGTGACGCTCGAAGACATCGCGGGGTTCATTCGCGACGGCCGCGAAGTGCAGATCGTCGATCTGAAATCCGGTGACGACCTGACGCGGCAATACCTGCTGCAGATCATCGCGGAACACGAAAGCCGCGGCGAGAGCGTGCTGCCGGTGAACGTCCTCAACGACCTGGTGCGCAGCTACACGAGCCAGGCGACCTCGATGGTGCCGCAATTCCTCGCGCAGAGTTTCGAGATGTTCCGCGACAGCCAGTCGAAATGGGTCGAGAACATGAGCGCGATGAACCCGATATCCAAGATGCCGGGCTTCGAGGCGATGCAGGCCCAGCAAGAGGCCTTCATGAAGGCCATGACCGGCAGCAGCACCGTTCCCGGGGCATCGGGCAGCACCGAGGACGAGGTCGCCGAGGCCAAGAACGAGGCGGCCCAGAGCAAGGAAGAGCTGGACGCGCTCAAGAAGGAATTCGCCGAGCTTCAGAAGAAGATCGCGAAACTCGGCAATTGAGCCCGCGCCGCGCGCGCGCGGGCGTCATCCCGTCAGATCAAGGCCGATGAGGCCCCGCCCGATCAGGTGCCGTAGGTCCGGGTCGGGCCCATCACGCTGTCCGCCGCCTCCACGAGCGCACGGCCCACCGCCGCGCATTCCTCGAGCGTGAGGCGCGCGGGCAGGCGGGTATCGCAGGCCCGCATGAGCATCGCCCGGGTCCGGGGCAATTCCACCTTTTCGGGCAGGAATTCCCAGTTCCAGAAGGCGCGCGCGTTGTTGTCGCTCAACCCGAAGACCTGGACCTTCACGCCGATATCCGCGGCGCTTGCCGCGAAGGCCCGGACATCCGCGTCCGACATGCCGCAGAGATTGAATTGCAGCGAATCCGGCGCGCGCTCCTCGGGCGCGAGGGTGTTCGGGACGTGGAACCAGGCCGATTGGCGCAGCATGCCCGCCACGTAGTCGTGGTTGCGCCGCCCGTCGCGGACGCGGCGCGGGATCTCGGGCAATTGCGCGCGGATGATCGCCGCGGACAGGTTCGACAGCCGCATATTGTAAAGCGGCAGCTTGTTCTGCCAGCGCGCGACCGCGTCCTGCAGCAGATTGTGCTTCTTCCAGTTCGCTTCGTAGGCGCCCGACATGATGACGGCGCGCGCGATCAGGTCGGGATCGTCGGTCACGAGGATCCCGCCTTCGCCCGCATTCACGAGCTTGTAGCTCTGGAAACTGAAACAGCCGATGGCGCCGAGCGTGCCGATATGGCGCCCGGCCCATTTCGTCCCGAGGCTGTGCGCCGCATCCTCGATCACCGGCACGCCCTGTGCGCCGGCGATGCGCAGGATCGCGTCCATGTCGGAGGTGTGGCCCCGCATGTGGCTGATGATGACCGCGTCGACGCCCGCGATCTTCGCCTCGAAATCCGCCAGATCGATGCGGTAATTCGCGCCGACCTCGCAGAGGACGGGAATGCAGTCGGCGTGAATCACCGCGGAGGGCACGGCGGCGAAGGTGAAGCCCGGCAACAGCACCCGCGCGTCGCGGGGCAGGTTGAGCGCCTTCAGCGACAGGAACAGCGCGGCCGAGCAGCTCGAGACCGCCAGCGCGTAGCGGCTGCCGAGGAAGGCCGCGAATTCCCCCTCGAGCCGGGTGACAGGGTTGTCCTCGGCGGTGTGATAGCGGAACAGGTCGCCACTGGCGAAGAGCCGCTCCACCTCGGCGCGGGCCGCGTCGGGAATGGGCTCAGCATCGTGCATGTCGGGGATGCGCGTCATCGGTCTCTCCTGCCCTCACTCGGGGGAAAGTGTTAACGCGGCGCGGCCATGCCGCAAGCCCTAATGGCGCGAGAGGCCATGCCTGATGCTCAAAGACCGATCCGGTCGCGCAGGGCGTACCAGCTCATCGCCAGCACCAGAAGCGGTGTGCGCAGCGCGCCGCGTCCCGGAAAGCGCGGCGTGGGCAGCGCGGCCATGGCATCGAAGCCCGCCGTCTCGCCCCGGATCGCCAGCGCCATGAGCTTGCCCGCATGGGTCGCCGTGCCGACCCCGTGGCCGGAATAGCCCGAGGCCGACAGGATGCGCCGGCCGGGTCGGGCGATATAGGGCAGCCGCTTCATCGTGATGGCCAGCGTGCCGCCCCAGGCATAATCGAGCCGTACGTCCCGCAGATGCGGAAAGACCTGCAGCATGGGCTTGGAGACCAGCGCGCGGATATCCTCGGGGAAGCGATAGCCGTAGCTTTCGCCGCCGCCGAAGAGCAGCCGCTTGTCGTGGCTGAGCCGGAAATAATTCACCACGAAGCGGTCGTCGGCTACGGCCACGTCGCGGCCCAGCACCAGTGCCGCCGCATCGCCCAGCGGTTCGGTCGCCACGATGAAATTGTTGATCGGCATGACCCGCTGCGCGACATCGCCCGAAAGCCCGCCGAGATAGCCGTTGGCGGCGAGGATGACGTGATCCGCCGTGACCCGGCCGCCATCGGTCTGCACGATCACCGGGGCGCTGTCCTCGATGTGATGCACGCGGCTTGTCTCGAAAACGCGCACGCCGGCCTTGCGGCAGGCCTCGGCCAGCCCCAGCGCGAAGCGCAGCGGGTGCAGATGCGCCGCGTCCCGGTCGAGGATACCGCCGCGATAGGCGGGCGAGGGGCAGAGCGCGCGCCATTCCTCGGGCGCGAAGGTCTCGATATGTGGGTAATCGTAGCGCGTGGCCATATGCGCCGCGTAATGTTCGAGCTCGCGCACGCCCTTCGCGGAGGAGGCCGCTTCCGCCACGCCGGGGCGCAGATGGCAGTCGATGCGGTGCCTTGCGATCAGGTTCTTGACCAGCGCCTTGGCCTCTTCGCCGAGATCCCAGCAATGCCGGGCATTGTCGCGCCCGACCAGCGCCTCGAGCGACATCTGGTCGACCCGCTGGCCGGAGCCGAGCTGCCCGCCATTGCGCCCGGATGCGCCGAACCCCGCGCGATGCGCCTCGAGCAGCACCACGTCCATCCCGGCCTCGGCGAGATGCAGCGCCGCCGAGAGCCCGGTATAGCCGCCGCCCACGACGCAGACATCCGCGCGCGTCTCGCCCCTGAGCGGGGCCGCAGCCTCGGGCAGGTCGGCGGTCGCGGCGTACCAGCTGTCGGGGAATTCCCCGCGTTTGTCATTTGAGTAGAGCAGATCCAATGAAGCGCCTCTTTGTCACGATCGGACCAAAAATACCTCTCGGGGGGTCTGGGGGGCAGACAGCCCCCCAGCCTCGCCGCCCCGACGCGCCGTTTTACAAAGGCGCCCCTAGACGTTCAGCAGCAGATGTTCCCGCTCCCAGGGCGAGATCACCTGCAGGAATTCCTCGTATTCGGAACGTTTCACGATGCTGTAGACGCGTGCGAATTCAGGCCCCAGCACCTCGTGCAGCGCGGTCGAGGCCTCGAACATCTCGAGCGCCTGGCCCAGCACCCGGGGCAGGTCGCCCTCGCCGTCATAGGCGTCGCCCTTGTATTGCTTCGACGGCCAGCGCTCTTCCTTCATGCCGAGAAAACCGCAGGCGAGCGAGGCGGCGATGCCGAGATAGGGATTGCAATCCATGCCTGCGAGCCGGTTTTCCACGCGCCGCGCCTCGGGCCCCGAAAGCGGGATGCGGATGCCTGTCGTGCGGTTGTCGCGGCCCCATTCGAGGTTGATGGGCGCGGCGTGGTCGCGCACGTAGCGGCGGTAGGAATTCACGTAGGGCGCCATGATCGCGGTGGCTGCGGGCAGATAGGTCTGCATACCGCCGATGAAGTGGAAAAACGCGTCCGTCTCGCCGCCCTGCGGGCCCGAGAAAATGGATTTCCCGGTTTCGATATCGTTCACCGAATGGTGGATATGCATGGCCGATCCGGGCTCTTCGGCGATGGGCTTGGCCATGAAGGTCGCGAAACAATCGTGGCGCAGCGCGGCCTCGCGGATGAGCCGCTTGAAGTAGAACACCTCGTCGGCGAGCTTCACCGGATCGCCGTGGCGCAGGTTGATCTCAAGCTGACCGGCGCCGCCTTCCTGGGTGATGCCGTCGATCTCGAAGCCCTGCGCCTCGGCGAAATCGTAGATGTCGTCGATCACCGGGCCGAATTCGTCGACCGCGGTCATGGAATAGGCCTGGCGCGCGGCGGCGGGACGGCCCGAACGGCCGATCATCGGCTTGATGTCCTGCGCCGGATCGACGTTGCGCGCGACGAGGTAGAACTCCATCTCGGGCGCCACGACCGGCTGCCAGCCCTCGGCGCGGTAAAGCTCGACCACGCGTTTGAGAATGTTGCGCGGGGCGAAGGGGATCGGGCGGTCCTTGCGGTCATAGGCGTCGTGGATGACCTGCAGCGTCCAGTCCGCCGTCCAGGGCGCGGCGGTGGCCGTGCCCATGTCGGGCTTGAGGATCATGTCGCGTTCGATGAAGCCCTCGTCCTCGTCGGCGGCCTCGCCCCAATCGCCGGTGATCGTCTGGAAGAAGATCGAATCGGGCAGGTGGAAGGTCTTCTGCTTGGCGAATTTCGACGCGGGCACCGCCTTGCCGCGCGCGATGCCGGGGATGTCCGAGATGATGCACTCGACCTCGTCGAGGCGACGGTTTTCAAGGTAATCCTGCGCCGCCTTGGGCAGGTGCGCGGTCCAGTCGTCGCTCATGCGGATATCTCCTCGCCATGGAAGAAGCGGGTGAATTGATCGGCGATGCGCGCCCGGTCGAGGGACACGCCGAGGCTGGCGCGCGCCGCGTCCAGTTGCGCGTCGGGCACCACGCCGGGGCCGCGTTTCTCGATCAGGTCTGTGATGAAGGCGTCGTCGAATTCGGGATGGCCCTGCACCGAATAGGCCCGCTGGCCGTAGAGCAGCGCCGCGTAGCGGCAGAAGGGATTGCCCGCGACCACTTCGGCATCGTCGGGCGGGGTGATGACCTGATCCTGATGCCAGGCATGGATTCTCAGCGGCTCACCGGCGAAATCGTAGTCCGTCGCCCCCACTGCCCAGCCGCCGTCGAACTTCTCGACGCGGCCGCCAAGCGCCTGCGCGATGACCTGGTGGCCGAAACAGACGCCCACGAGGGGACGGCCATCGGCGTAGATGTCGCGGATGAGCGCCTCGAGCGGCGGCAGCCAGGCGTGATCCTCGTAGACCCCGTGCTTCGAGCCGGTGATGAGCCAGCCATCGGCGGCCTCGGGGCCCGGGGGAAACTGGCCGTCGACGACGCGCCATGTCTCGAAGGTGAAGCCGCGCCCGTCCAGAAGATCGCGGAAGAGCGCGTCGTATTCGCCCGTCCGCTCCGCGATTTCGGGCGGCAGGAGGCCGGTCAAAAGAATGCCGATTTTCATGGATCACCGGGTGTTGGTTTGCAGCAGAGGTAGGCGAGAGCCGCCCGGGGGACAAGCGTCAGACCGTGTCGAGATAGATTTCCACCTGCTCTTTCGGCGACAGCTCGGCCATGTAGTGCCGCTCCTGCTTCTTGGTCAGAAGGTAGTTGCGGATCAGCTCGGCGTGAAAGATGCGGGGCATGATCGTGCTTTCTTCGAACAGCGTGATGGCGTCCGACCAATTGTCGGGCATGTGGTCCATCTCGATCGCGTAGGCATTGCCGGTGATGGGCTCGGGCGGGGCGATGCCGTCCTCGATCCCGTTGAGCGCCGCGCCGAGGATCGCGGCCAGCGACAGATAGGGGTTCACGTCGCCGCCCGAGACGCGATGCTCGATCCGCCGCGCCGAGGGCGCGCCCGAGGGCACGCGCAGCGCCGCGGTGCGGTTCTCATAGGCCCAGCAGAGACCCGTGGGCGCATGGGCTTCGGGCACCAGCCGGTCGTAGGAATTGAGATGCGGCGCGAAGATCAGCGCGCTGTCCTTCATCGCGGCGAGGCAGCCCTGGATCGCGTGACGCAGGACATCGGTGCCCAGCGGGCCGCCATCGTCGAAGATGTTGTCGCCGTTCCGGTCGAGAACCGAGAAATGCGCGTGCATCCCCGAGCCCGAGTAATCCTCGTAGGGTTTGGCCATGAAGGAGGCCGCGAAGCCGTGGCTGCGCGCGAGCCCCTTCACCAGCATCTTGAAGAGCCAGGCATCGTCGGCGGCGCGCAGCGCGTCGTCGCAATGCATCAGGTTGATCTCGAACTGGCCGAGCCCGGCTTCGGAGATCGCGGTATCGGCGGGAATATCCATCGCCTCGCAGGCATCGTAGAGATCGGTGAAGAACGTGTCGAAGGCGTCGAGCGCGCGGATCGACATGGTCTCGGCGGCCTTGCGGCGCTTGCCGGAGCGCGGCGAGATCGGCACCTCCAGCGTGCGGCCCGAATCGTCGATCAGGAAAAACTCGAGCTCGACCGCGACGACCGGGGTCAGCCCGCGCGCGGTGTAGCCGTCGAGCACGGTGCGCAGCGCATGGCGGGGATCGCCCTCATAGGGGCGGCCATCCTCGCGGAACATCCAGATCGGCAGGAGCGCGGTCGGCGCCTCGAGCCAGGGCATGGGCAGGAAGCCGCGTTCGGTCGGGCGCAGCACGCCGTCGCGGTCGCCGGTCTCGAAGACCAGCGGGCTGTCGTCGATATCCTCGCCCCAGATGTCGAGATTGAGCACCGACATCGGGAAGCGGGTGCCGTCCTCGACGATCTTGTCGCCGAACCGCGAGGGCACGCGCTTGCCGCGCGGCTGGCCGTTGAGGTCGCAGGCGGCAACCCGGAAGGTGCGGATCTCGGGGTGCTTCCGCAGGTAGTTCTTCATCGTGAGCGAGGACATGGGACGACCTTCATGGAATTTGATCAAATTTGTCACGGGCCGGGACGGCTGGCAAGGGGAAGGTTCCGGGGCGGTTGGCGCTTCGGTGGCGCGGGATCGGGTCCGGGGCAGGATGGTGCCGTGTGTCTGAGCGTGGATTTCGGTGTCTCAAAGCCTGGGCGGCTATAGGCTGCAGAGACCTCGAAGCGCGCACCAAGGCTGCCGTCCGCCATCGGCGCTCCGGCCTCGAAGGATCGGCTCTCAGGTGCCGCGTGAACCAATCCACCGGCCCGGGGCTGTCTCTCTCAGAAGCCTGCGAGACCGATCATGCCTTATCGGATCACGTTCATCCGCATCTTGAGCCGCTGCCGCCGGTCGCTTGGCAGGTGACGGTTCAGTCGGCGATTGATGAGCCCGAAGATCGAGATGATGACCAGCGTCAGCATGATGAAATACCCCGCCAGGATCGGGTAGGGCACGAAGGGGTTGAAGGTCTTGTCGGCGAAATAGCTCGCGTAATAGAGGGCATCGCCGCGCTGCTGCCAGGCCGGAAACCCCGAGAAGAACACCAGCGTCGTGGATTGGAAGAGGAAGATCGCCTCGTTGGTGTAGGCGGGCCAGGCCAGCCGTAGCATGGTGGGCCAGGTGATCCGCCGGAAGCGCGGCCAGCCCGAGAGACCGTAGGCGTCGGCGGCCTCCATGTCGCCCTTGGGCACCGATTGCAGCGCGCCGTAGAAGATCTCGCCCGAATAGGCGGCGGTGTTCAGGAACAGCACGATCAGCGCGCCGAGCCAGGCCGAGGACAGCACGTCGAAGAACGGCGCCACGGGTTTCAGCGCGAGGAAGCAGAAATAGGCGAAGAAGAACTGGATGAAGAGCGGCGAGCCCCGGAAGACGAAGATGAACCATTCCGAGGATTTGCGGATCAGCCGGTTATGCGACGCCTTGCCCATCGCGACCGCCGTGGCGAGGAAGAAGCCGAAGGACAGGGCGACAACGCCGAAATAGATGTTCCAGATCATGCCGGAGCCGATCAGCGTGAATTGCTGGCAGAGCGTGAAGTCGGTGCGCGGCAACAGCCGTTCGCCGATGCCCACGGAGCGCAGGCCGTAATCCATGATCGTCTGGGTGCAGCTCATGCCGCCGCCTTCCGCTGCGCTTCGCCCGCAAGCGTGGCCTGGCCCCGGGTCAGCCGCCCCATGATCCGGTCGAGCACGATCTCGGAGACCCGGGTGAAGGCGAGGTAGAAGATCAGCAGCGCCAGGAAATACCACATGCGCCAGTCGCCATGGGGATAATCGGTGAAGCGCGGGGTCTTGGCGGACCCCAGCTCGCGCGCCCAGTAGACGATATCCTCGATCCCGAGCAGGAACAGCAGGGGCGTGGCCTTGATCAGCACCATCCAGAGGTTCGAGAGGCCGGGCAGCGCGAAGACCCACATCTGCGGCACGAGGATGCGCCAGAAGGTCTGGCGCGGCGACAGGCCATAGGCCTCGGCAGTCTCGATCTGCGCGCGTGGCACGGCGCGCATGGCGCCATAGAGCACGTTCGCCGCAAAGGCCCCGAAGACGATGGCGAAGGTCAGAACGGCGACGAAGAAGCCGTAGGTCTCATGCACCCATTGCGGCGCTGTGCCGAGGGGCAGCTTGGCCTCGGCGCAGACGATGAAATCCGATCCCTGCCGGATCGGTTCGGACCAGTCGGGGCATTTCCACTTGTGACGCAGCCATTCGAAGGCCTGGTCGAGGGCAATGACGAAGAACAGGAAGAAGGCGATGTCGGGCACGCCGCGGACGACGGCGATGTAGCCCTTGCCGATCCAGCGCAGCGGCGGGATGCGCGAGCGCGCGGCCGACGCGCCGCCGAAGCCGAACAGAAGCGCTGTGGGCGCGGTGATCGCCAGCAGCAACAGGACCGTGCCGACCGAGATATAGAGCGACAGGTGCTTGCCCGTCGTCAGGTAGCACATCAGCCAGGAGAGGCCGGAAAGCTGGCTCGGATCGGTGCAATCGAACATCGTCGCTCAGTCTTGTGAGGGCAGGACGGCGTAATTGGAAAGAGGCAGGGCCGGAGGGGGCCACACGGCTCCCTCCGGGATCGGGTCGGATCAGAAGCGCGGGCTGTCTTCGCCCAGCCACTTCACGATCATCTCGTTCAGCGTGCCGTCATCCTTCATGGTCTGGATGGCCGAGTCGAAGGCTTCGCGCATCTCGGGGTCGCTTTCGCGGAAGGCCATGCCGATGCCGCCGCCAAGCGGCACGTCGTCACCGACGAAGACCATGCCGGAATTCTCCTCGACCAGCGGGATGAGGAAGTCCTTGTCGGCCATGACCGCGTCGGCCTCACCGGACATCACCGCCGCGATGGTCTCGTCGGGGGTGGGGTATTCCAGCAGCGTCGCACCCGATTCGGCCACGTGGGCGGCCTGGATCGTGCCCGTTTGCGCGGCGATCACGCCACCCGCGATATCCGCATCCTCGGACATGGCCACGTAGGCTGACGGCGAGGGCGGCGTGTAGTTCTGGGTGAAGTCCACGACCTCTTCGCGCTCGTCGGTGATCGACATGCCCGCGATGATCGCGTCGTAGTTGCCCGAGACGAGGTTCGGAATGATCGAATCCCAGTCGTTGGTGACCCATTCGCAGGTCATCTCGGCGCGCGCGCAAAGCTCGTCGCCGAGTTCCCGCTCGAAGCCCGCGACCTCGCCCGCATCGTCGAGGTAGTTGTACGGAGGGTAGGCGCCCTCGGTGCCGAGGCGAACCACCGAATGGCCCGCGGCGAAGGCCGTGGAGGCCGTCACGGCCAGGACGGCGGTTCCCATCAGAAGCGTTTTCATGTCTGGTCTCTCCCTGAGTTTGACATTTTTTTGGTTACGGCCCGGTGCCTTCTCACTCCGCCATGGTGGAGCTGAGGAAGCCTCGCAGCCGTTCCGATTTCGGAGCGCGGAACAGCGTCTCCGGCGGGCCCTCTTCTTCGATGAGGCCCTGATGCAGGAACACGACGTGTTTCGAGACGTCGCGTGCCATTTTCATGTCATGCGTGACGATCAGCATGGTCCGGCCCTCCGAGGCCAGGTCCTTGATCACGCGCACGACTTCCTGCTCCAGTTCGGGATCCAGCGCGGATGTCGGCTCGTCGAACAGGAGCGCCTCGGGTTCCATGCAGAGCGCGCGCGCGATGGCCGCGCGCTGCTGCTGGCCGCCTGAAAGCTGTGCGGGATAATTGTCGGCCTTGTCGCCGATGCCGACCTTGTCGAGATAGCCGCGCGCGGCATGCTCCACCTCGGCGCGGTCGCGGCCGAGCACGGTCAGCGGCGCTTCCATGACGTTCTGCAGGATCGTCATGTGCGCCCAGAGATTGAATTGCTGGAACACCATCGACAGGTTCGTGCGGATGCGCAGCACCTGTTTGGGATCGGCGGGGCGGCGGTTATGGCCCGCGCCCTTCCAGCGCACCGGCTCGCCCTTGAACAGGATATCGCCCTGCTGGCTGTCCTCCAGAAGGTTGGCGCAGCGCAGAACCGTGGACTTGCCCGAGCCCGAGGAGCCGATCAGTGAGACCACGTCGCCACGATGGGCGCTGAAGCTCACGCCCTTGATGACCTCGAGCGCGCCATAGGCCTTGTGCAGATCGCGGATGTCGAGAACGGGCGTTTCGCTGGTCAAGGTGAACTCTCACTGGCAAACGGCACGGGGCCGACACCCAAAGATGAGAGGATTTGCAAAGATATTGCAATGCGAAAGCCCGATTTACGTCCGCTTCCGGCCCTGATGACCCGTGGTCAGCCGCAGATCCGGTCAGCCATCGCGCGCAGCGACGCGCTGTCGCGCGCGGGCGCTGTCCTGGTCGGTGACGCCCAGAAAGTTCGTCACGAGGCGCAGAAGCGAATCCTCCGCCGGGTCCCGGTCGCCATCGGCCAGTGCCACGGACCACAGCGCCTCGATCACCGCGATGCGATGTTCGTAGGCCACCGCATCCTTGATCGCGCGGGTGAAGCGCACGGTATCGGGGGCCTCGGCCTCCAGCGCCTCGGCCTCGCGGCGCAGGTCGGTCGCGGCGGCGTCGCTCAGGTCGTAGCGGGTGGCGAGAATGCGGTCGATGCGCGCCAGCTCGTTCTGGTCGGCATGGCCGTCGGCCCGCGCCACCCGCACCAGAAGCGCGGAAAGCGCAAGGCGGGCATCGTCATCGGGCAATCGTGTCGGGCCGGGCGCCGTGAGGCGGTCTAGGAAATCCTTGAACATGCAACGCAGATAATCGCCTTCGCCGCGCTGTCAAAGCCTCAGCTGACGTGCAGGTCGCCCTTACGCTGTCGGCGCAGTCCGAAACGGGCGGACAGGGTGCGTTCCAGCCGGGTGGCGTCGGGATGCCGCCCGCGCAGTTCGGCATTCATGCAATCGGCCAGCGACCGGCGCTCATCCTCGGGGACATGGCTCATCACCAGCCGGGCCAGTTCCTCGCCCGAGCGGACGGCACGGGCCAGCGCCTCGCAGGAGGCCCGCATCTCGGACGCCTCGGTCCGGGTCAGATCGAAGCGCCGCGCGAGGATGCGGTCGAGCTCGGTCGGGCCGATCAGGGCGTCGGGAAGGTCGCGTTCGGCGGCGTGCACGGCCAGGGTGGCCAGGGCCATCGGCGTGTCGGCGGGGTCGAGCCAGCCGGCATGGGGCGCGTTGATCCACATGAGCAGACGTTTGGACATTCCGGCCCTCCCGGCCTGTGCCCGGCCATCTGGTCGCGGGGCGATCACGCAAAGACCCGCGCCGTGGCACGTCTCCGCGTTTTAGAGTGTCCGAGGGCGGGGCGCTTGTCTACAAAGTTTACGCAAGCACGTCTTTGCGTCAATCGCCGCCGATCAGGGCCGACAGGTCGCGAGCGGCCTCGGCAAGCCCCCAGGGCGGGGAAACCACGAACATCCCCGAGCCGGTCATGCCATGGCCCTCGCGCGCGGGCGGAAAGCGCAGCTCGGACGTCAGCGCGTCCGGGAAACGCTCCTGCAGCGCCGCCAGCATCGGGCGATGGCGCGCGTCGCGCAGGATCGGATACCACAAGACGAGGATGCCGACGTTCCACGCCCGCGCGAGCTTGGTGAAATGCTGCGGGATCGCGGCGTAATCCGCCTTCACCTCGTAGGAGGGATCGCAGAGCAGAAGCCCCCGGCGCGGCTCGGGCGGCACGAGGCTGTGGGCCAGCGCGAAACCGTCCTGCCGGTAGGTCTGCGCGCGGGTGACGCTGCGGGTGAGGGCGGCGTATTCGCCCGGATGCAGCTCGGCGAGATGCAGGCTGTCGCTGCCCCGCAGCAGCGCCTCGGCGATGAGCGGCGAGCCGGGATAGGCGCGGGGGCCGTGGGCGGCGCGCACGGCACCGAGCGCGCGGGTCAGGGGATGGCCTTCGGGCAGGGCGATCCGGTCCACGCCCGCCGCCGCCTCGCCGGTCTTTTGCGCCTCGGCGCTGTCGAGATCGTAGAGGCCGCGGCCCGCATGGGTCTCGATATAGCTCAGCGGCTTGTCCTTCCGCGTCAGGTAGTCGAGCATCCAGGCCAGGAGCCCGTGCTTGTGCAGATCGGCGGCGTTGCCCGCGTGATAGGCGTGTTGATAGGACAGCATGCCCGCGCTTTACCCCGCAGCACAGCTCTCATCCACCCATTTCAGGAAGCTTTCGCTGCCCCGCTCCACCGGCAGCGCCCAGAGCGCCGGTTCGTCATAGGGGTGCGCGGCGAGGATGAGTGCTGCGAGCGCGTCGTAGCCCCGGGCGGGCACCTTGAAGAGCAAGCGGAATTCCCGGTCCTCCTGCACCGCGCCCTCCCAGAGATAGACCGAGGCGATCTCCTCGATCTGCACGCAGGCGGCGCGGCCGTCGGTCACGGCCCGGCGGGCGAGGGCCTCGGCCCCGTCGCGGCTGTCGATCGTGGTGAAAACGTTGAGGATCTCGGTCATCGGCGGGCCTCCCATCTGAGATAGAGTTCGAGGGCTGCGAGGAAGGGCAGATAGAAGCCCACGAACATCAGCTGATCGAAGAGCCCGGTGAATGCTTCGTTCGAGGCCAGCCCGTCCGTCGCCCAGTACCACAGCCCGTAGAGCAGCCGGTAGAGGAACGAGCCCACCGCGAGCACCGTGAGCCTGAGCGCCCAGGCGCGGTGGCGCAGGGTGGCCTTGTCGATGGCGTGATAGACGGTGTTGGCCGCGGCAACGAGCAGCAGCACGCCGTAAAGCGCAAAGCCCGCCGACATGAGCGGGCCGCCGATGGTGCCGCGGAGCGCGATGTAGATCAGGCCGGTGAGGCCGGTCAGCGCGGCGGCGGTCAGGAGCGTGTAGCCGAGCCTGCGATGGAGCTGCGGGTATCTGGCGCGAAGGCTCGGGATGAGTTGCAGCGGGGCGAGCGCGGTGATGAGCGCACCCGCGATCATGTGGGTGAAGATGGCGAGGTTCGGCCCGGGCGTGGTGTAGAGCCGCGTTTCGGCGGCGAGGTCGGAGGTGAGCCCGCGCAGCCCGAAGGCCGCCGAATAGAGCGCGAAGGGCGCGGCGATCAGGACGAGAAGCAGGGCTGTGACGGTGATCGGGCGGGGCATGGCGGGGGATATGGGGCGGGGTGGTGGGGTGTCACCCACCCTACAGCGGGTTGGCGGAATGTCATCCTCGGGCAAAGCGCGCCGCCGTCCGCATGGGGGTCGTCATCCTCGGGCTCGACCCGAGGATCTCCGGTCACTTGACGCGCGAGGAGGGGAAAGGTCCTCGGGTCAAGCCCGAGGATGACGTCTCATCGCGCGCAACGCTGGGGGTGCCGGGTCTGCGCCGGACCGGGGGGCTGGCGCTGCTCGGGTCGTGGTGGGCGCTTTATGGCTGTGGTGTCATTGCTCTGGTCGAGCGGGGCGCTGGCTGAGAGGATGCGCCAGACCGGCGGGACCGGGTCATGCCAGAGGCATGCTTCCAGCTTGGCGCAGTTCCGGCGCCTTTGGTTTTATTCGATGCTGCCAAAATAGCTCCACATTTCAACGCTTTAAATAGCTTGCTGACTGAGACTCTTCAAATCAATCGGGAATATATAATTCTTTCTCATTTTTCGTGTGAGTTTTTCCAGATTTATATATTCCAGTGGAGATATATCGATAATGAGCGTTGTTAAGTTGAGACCAGCGGCTTCTCTTTAGGTGAGTATTTTGGCATCTGCGCCTTGATATATATAAAGCTGAACCCTGGTCATTCTCGCGGATTGCGTAGGCATGATCTGAAGGCCTGCCAGTGATCGTTTCAAGTCTGGCATGACTTTTTTCTATCTCGACTGATGCTTTCTCCATAAGGCTTTCTGTGTTTCGCCTTACTTCTGAGTGCGCTGTATACATGCAGCTAATATATCTTCTCACAAGTATCTTGAGGTCTATTTTTTCAAATCCTTGCTCTTCAATCTCGCGTATTATTTTTTTGTTTATCTTTTTACTGTTAGTAATCTTTTCGGCTCTTAAGTACGGACTCAGCGAGTTTCTTTGGCGCTTCGGGTCCGCCTCTGTTATGCGGGTCGAACCGGACTCAATTCGATATCCGACAGAATATCCTGATAACGGCATGGAGTCATGGGCAGCAAAGTTTCGCAGTGCATCAGCCAGTCTATATTCGAAGAAACTGTCGAACTTGTTTGAGAATATACTTTTGAATTCAACAAGCACCTCCTTACTATTGGGAAGAAGTTTTGCAAGTCGATAAACCCGCTCCTCGTAACTCTTTGCTGCCATTAAGACAGAAAAAACTCTGAGGCTAATTCGCGACCGGCCTTCCGAAAATGCGTTTTCATGATCGTCTAGTGAAGATATATCAGAGAAAAAGTGCTCAAGAGACAGGCTAAATAAATCAGTTTCAAACTCCAAGAAAGATTTAGCTAGAACATCAAAGCTGTCTTCAATCTGCTCACAGAAAGCTATCCATGATACACAAGATTCTAATACACTAAATTCTTCTTCGCCAATATCATTTTTTGTATAACCTCGTATAAGCAGCGATTCGACAAGTTTTGGCATTCAAACCAACCTCGACACATCCTTAGCCGCCCGCACAAAATCCTTGAACAAGGGATGCGGATCGAACGGCTTCGATTTCAGCTCCGGGTGGAATTGCACGCCGATGAACCACGGATGGTCGGACCATTCCACGATCTCCGGCAGCCGCCCGTCCGGGGACATGCCCGAGAAGCAGAGCCCCGCCTTCTCCAGCGCCTCCTTGTAGGTGATGTCGACCTCATAGCGGTGGCGGTGGCGCTCGTCGATGGTCAAGGTCCCGTAGGCCTCGGCCACGCGGCTGCCCGGCGTCAGCACCGCGTCATAAGCGCCGAGGCGCATCGTGCCGCCCTTGTCGTCGTCGGGGCGGCGGTTGACCTTCTCGTTGCCCTGCACCCATTCCTTGAGGTGATAGACCACCGGCTCGAAGCGCTTCTTGCCGGCCTCGTGGTCGAATTCCTCGGAGCCCGCGCGCTTGACCCCGGCCACGTTCCGCGCGGCCTCGATCACCGCCATCTGCATGCCGAGGCAGATGCCCAGATAGGGCACCTTGTGTTCGCGGGCGAATTGCGCGGCCTTGATCTTGCCTTCCGTGCCGCGCTCTCCGAAGCCGCCGGGCACGAGGATCGCGTGGAAGCCTTCGAGATGCGGTGCGGGGTCCTCGCGTTCGAAGATCTCCGCATCGACCCAGTCGACGTTGACCTTCACCCGATTCCAGAGCCCGCCATGGGTGAGCGCCTCGGCGATGGATTTGTAGGCGTCCTCGAGCTGGGTGTATTTGCCGACGATGGCGATATTCACCTCGCCTTCCGGATTGGCGATGCGGTCGGCCACGTCCTCCCAGACCGAGAGGTTCGGCTTCGGCGCGGGGGTGATCTGGAAGGCGTCGAGCACCGCCTGATCGAGCCCTTCGTAATGGTAGGCGAGCGGGGCCTCGTAGATCGACTTGAGGTCCTGCGCGGCGATCACCGCGTCCGGGCGCACGTTGCAGAACAGCGCGAGCTTCTCGCGTTCCTTCTGCGGGATCGGGCCTTCGGAGCGGCAGACGAGGATATCCGGCGCAAGGCCGATGGAGCGCAATTCCTTGACCGAGTGCTGGGTGGGCTTGGTCTTCAGCTCACCTGAGGCCTTGATGAAGGGCAGCAGCGTGAGGTGCATGAAGATGCACTGGCCGCGGGGTTTTTCCTGGCTGAACTGGCGGATCGCCTCGAAGAAGGGCAGGCCCTCGATATCGCCCACCGTGCCGCCGATCTCGCAGAGCATGAAATCGACCTCGTCCTCGCCGATCGAGATGAAGTCCTTGATCTCGTTGGTGACGTGCGGAATGACCTGGATCGTCTTGCCGAGGTAATCGCCGCGGCGCTCCTTCTCGAGCACGTTCATGTAGATGCGGCCCGAGGAGATCGAGTCGGTCTTGCGCGCGGGCACCCCGGTGAAGCGTTCGTAATGCCCCAGGTCGAGATCGGTCTCGGCCCCGTCATCGGTGACGAAGACCTCGCCATGCTCGAAGGGCGACATCGTGCCCGGATCGACGTTGAGATAGGGGTCGAGCTTGCGCAGGCGGACCGAGAAGCCGCGCGCCTGCAGAAGGGCGCCAAGCGCGGCGGAGGCCAGCCCCTTGCCCAGAGAAGACACAACACCGCCCGTGATAAAGATAAAGCGTGCCATATGGCGCGAACCCCGTGATTTGCCTCAATACAGTCGAGCGATGAAGGGCGGATCGCGCCCCACCCACGGCCCGCTCGGACCGCAGCATCACGGGATTTGGATCGTAGGGGATTCGCATGAACATGGCAAGCCAACCGCAAGATGCTGTTGCGGGGCTCTGCGTATCCGCAAAGGGTGGTGGGCCGGCCGGCCCCGAATTATTCGGCTTGCGGGATCAGCGGACCGTCGCCGGTATCGCCCGCGGAGGGCGGCGGCAGAAGTCCGTCCGTGTCGAGCCCCGGCACCCCGGTGCCATCGTCGTCCGTGGCCGCCCCCGGCACGCCCAGCCGGTCGAGCACCGAGCCCGTGGCCGAGTTCTGCGCGGCGAAGATCGTCAGCGTCAGCGATGTCGCGATGAAGGCCGCGGCGAGCCCCCAGGTCAGCTTGCCGAGCGCCGTACCGGCCGAGCGTGCGGACATCGCACCGCCCCCGCCGCCCGAGCCCATGCCCAGCCCGCCCCCTTCGGAGCGCTGCAGGAGCACGACGCCGATAAGCGCGAGTGCGAGGAGAAGATGCACGATCAGGATGACGTTCTGCATGTCGGTCCGCTTGTGGCTGGGCTGCGATCCGTTGCGAGATAGGGGATTTGCGCGGCGCCCGCAACCCGGCGCGCTTGCCTTGCGCGGGGTTTGTCGTGTCTCCTCGCGGCAGGGGCGCCCGCGACCGGCCGCCGCCCGTCCCGCGCCGTCCGAAAGGAGCCCGACCATGACCGAGAAGCCTGTGCATCTGCCTGCCGCCGAGATCGCCGCCATGGCGGGGCTGCAGAAGACCCATTTCCTGAACCCGCGCGCGCGGCGACTGAACAAGTCGCTGGGCGATGCCTGCGGGTTGACGGGGCTTGGCGTGCACCTGATCGAAGTGGCGCCGGGGGATCTCAGCACCGAATATCACCGCCATTACGTCGAGGACGAATGCGTCTATGTCCTCGAGGGGACAGGCATGGCGCGTCATGGCGAGACGCGGCAGGCCATCGGGCCCGGCGATTTCCTGGGCTATGCCGCGGGCGGCCTCGCGCATGACATCGAGAATACCGGCACAAGCGTGCTGCGGATGCTGGTGATCGGGCAGCGGCTCGACCACGACGTGGGCGATTATCCCGAACAGGGAAAGCGCATCTTCCGCAACGCGGGCCTGCCCTGGGCGGTGGCGGATCTGGACAGGCTGGATTTCCCGCAGGCGGGCGCGAAAAAGTAGGGCGGGCGCGGTCATCGCGCCTTTCGGCGCTTTTCCCGGTTTCCCCCCGCGCGCCCGCCCGATAAGAGGACACCGTTTGAACTGCCGGGGCGAGGGATCGAAATGGCAAACGTGGTCGTCGTGGGTGCCCAGTGGGGCGATGAGGGCAAGGGCAAGATCGTGGACTGGCTCAGCGAGCGCGCCGACGTGATCGCGCGCTTCCAGGGCGGGCACAATGCGGGCCATACGCTGGTGATCGACGGCAAGGTCTACAAGCTGCACGCGCTGCCGTCGGGCGTCGTGCGCGGCGGCAAGCTGTCGGTGATCGGCAACGGTGTCGTGCTCGATCCCTGGCATCTCGTGCAGGAGATCGCGACGGTGCGCGAACAGGGCGTCGAGATCAATCCCGAGACGCTGATGATCGCCGAGAACACGCCGCTGATCCTGCCCATTCACGGCGAACTGGACCGCGCGCGCGAGGAGGCCGCCAATCCCGGCGCCAAGATCGGCACGACGGGCCGCGGCATCGGGCCCGCCTACGAGGACAAGGTCGGGCGGCGCTCCGTGCGCGTGGCCGATTTGGGGGACCGCGCGACGCTGGAGGCGCGGGTCGACCGGGCGCTCACGCATCACAACGCGCTGCGCAAGGGTCTGGGCATCGCCGCGGTCGACCGCGACGCGCTCCTGGAAAAGCTGGTGGCGATCGCGGATGAAATCCTGCCCTTCGCCGCCCCGGTCTGGAAGGTGCTTCAGGAAAAGCGCAAGGCGGGCAAGCGCATCCTCTTCGAAGGGGCGCAGGGCGCGCTTCTCGACATCGATTTCGGCACCTATCCCTTTGTCACCTCGTCGAACGTGATCGCGGGGCAGGCGGCGACGGGCGTGGGGCTCGGCCCTTCGGCCATCGATTACACGCTCGGTATCGTGAAGGCCTACACGACCCGCGTGGGCGAAGGGCCGTTCCCGACCGAGCTAAAGGACGAGGATGGCAACCGTCTGGGCGAACGCGGTCACGAATTCGGCACGACCACCGGGCGCAAGCGGCGCTGCGGCTGGTTCGATGCCTGCCTCGTCAAGCAGACCTGCGCCACCTCGGGCGTGAACGGCATCGCGCTGACGAAGCTCGACGTGCTCGACGGGTTCGAGACGCTGAAGATCTGCGTGGGCTACGATCTGGACGGTCAGCGCTACGACTACCTGCCGACCGCCGCCGACCAACAGGCGCGCTGCACGCCGATCTACGAGGAGATGCCGGGCTGGTCCGCCTCAACCGAGGGCGCGCGCAGCTGGGCCGATCTGCCCGCCGAGGCCATCAAGTATGTCCGCCGGGTCGAGGAATTGATCGAATGCCCGGTCGCCCTACTCTCCACCTCGCCCGAGCGGGAAGACACGATACTCGTGACCGATCCCTTCGCCGATTGAGGAGAGAGACGCTGCCCTACAAGACCAAGAAACGCCTCGCGCTGCTGATTTTGCTGGTGGGTCTGCCGATCTACGGGGTGGTCGCCGTTTCGATCATGACGTGGCTGGAGCGGCCGTCGATCCTCGTGGAACTGCTGATCTACGCGGCGCTGGGCATTCTCTGGGCGCTGCCGTTCAAATGGGTGTTCATGGGGGTCGGCCAGCCCGATCCCGATGCCGGGGACGACCAGCCCTGACCGAGCCTGCGGACCGGAATTGGAAACAATCTGGTTCGCCAAGCTTAATATTCCCCTAAATTGCCGCAATTCCGCGCGGTTCCTGCCGCTTGGCGCGCGCATGCTCGCCGGGAGATGTCAGGAGAGATGCGGCATGACGCGGCAGGCAGAGATCGCCGGGAACGAGCTTCAGACGGGCAGCAAGGCCGTCGGGATGCTGCCGTTCATCCCCGTGCGGGTATGCGCAAAGCGTGCGCTGCCGGGCGAAAGGGCCAATCCGACATCGGAAATTCGCAAATGCCTTTGCAATTTCAAATGTATGGAGGCTCGAAATGCCTGATGGTGGTGCAGTTTACGGGGGGTCACGCTCGATCCTGACCTTCGGTCGGCGCGCGCTGGAGATCGCCGTGATCGAGGATTACGCGGATTTCCGGGCGCTGAAACGCGGCTGGCAGGCGCTCGAGGCAGCCGATCCGCATCATACCGTCTTTCTCGGCTGGTCCTGGCTCGATCGCGTTTTCCGCGACAATCCCGGCGCATGGCGCGTGCTGATCGTGCGCGATCCGGCCCGCGGCTCCGACCCGGTCTGCATCCTGCCGCTGCGGGTCAAGACGCATTGGAGCGCGCGGCGCGGCGAATTCCGCACGATCTTGGGGCCGGCGGGGCGGCTGATCTGGTCGGAATATGTGGGATGGCTCTGCCACCCCGATTACGATTCCGACGCGATCCGCATGACCGGCGCGGCGATCAAGCAGATGCCCTGGGTGCAGTTCGAGATGCGCTACGAGGCGACCGACAGCCGTCTGCGCAGTTTCGCCGCGGCCTTCAAGGAAGATGCGGCCTTCAAGGTCGAGTTCCCGGAATACCGGATCAACCAAGGCAGCGTCGACAACCTCGCCTGTCCGCGGGTCGATCTGCCGGACAATTTCGAGGCCTTCCGGGACGGGATCGCCTCGAAGAACACGCGCCAGAAGCTGCGGCGCATGTGGAAGCGCCACTTCCGGAACGGCGATTGGCGGGTGACCTTCTCCGATGCGGAGACCGTCCGGCGCGACGTCGATATCCTCGTCGGTCACTGGCTGGAGAAATGGACACCGGTGAAGGGCGAGGAACAGGCCCGACGCGTCGCGCGCAACTACCGTGCCATCCTGACCAACGCCTTCAAGACCGATTGCCTGTGTCTCGCGGTGCTCTGGGAAGGCGACACGCCGCTGGCGGCGCTGGGCCACGTGGTCGATCACGACATGGACCGGGTGCATTTCATCGTCGCGGGCCGCAACGAGGATGCCGCCGACAAGCCCGTCGGGCTGCTGCTGCACGCCCGGTCGATCGCCTGGGCCATCGAGCACGGCTTCAGCGAATACGATTTCTGTCACGGCGACGAGGCCTACAAGTTCCATTTCGGCGCAGAGGTCACTCGGGTCGGAAACCTGCGGATTTCGCGGCGCAGCCGGGGAGCGCGGGGCTATTTCGATCCCGCCTGCCGCCCGGAAGCGGAGGAGCAGGCCGCGCGCCTTCTGCGCAAGGGCCGCGATGACGAGGCGCAGGCGGCGCGGCTTTTTCTGGACGCGACCGGCGCCTAGCGGGCGGCCATCAGGCGCGCCATGTCGATCATGCGCGCCGAGAAGCCCCATTCATTGTCGTACCAGCCGAAGATGCGCAGGTGATCCGGCGCGCTGGCCTGCGTCTCGGGCAGCGCGATGACGAGGCTTTCGGGCCGGGCGCGCATATCCATCGACACGCAGGGATCGCGGGTGGCGCCGATCACGGCCGAGCGCGCGGCGATCTGCGACAAGAGCGCATCCGCGCCCTCGGGCGGGGCTTTTTCCAGTTGCACGACCAGATCGACCGCGGAGACGCTGATCGTCGGCACCCGCACCGCCGCACCGGTGATGCGGCCCGCGAGGCCGGGCAGGACATGGTCGATCAGGGTCGCGGCGCTGGTCGTCGTCGGCACCATCGAGACCGCCGCGGCGCGGGATCGTTCGAACGGGCCGCGCGGCTTGTCCACGGTGGGCTGGCTGCCCGTGTAGCAATGCACCGTCGTCATGTGTCCGTGCCGGATGCCGACCGCTTGATCAAGCGCCTTCAGGAGCGGCGCCAGCGCGTTGGTGGTGCAAGACGCGTTCGAGACGATCCGCGCATCGCCCATCGTCTCCTCGTTGGCGCCAAGAACGATGGTCCGCTCGGCTTCGAGGCAGGGGCCCGAGATGAGCACGTTTGTCGCCCCCGCCGCGAGACCGCGCGCGGCTTCTTCGCGGGTCGAGACGATGCCCGTGCATTCCAGAAGCACGTCGATATCGGCAAGATCGAGCGTGGCGAGGTCGGATTTCCGCGTGAAGGGGATCGACGCGCCGTCGATCACCAGCGCGTCGTCGGTGGCGGAGATGTCGCCGGGAAAGGGGCCGTAGACGCTGTCATACTTGAAGAGATACGCGCAATCGGCCCGCGGCGCGATATCGTTCAGAAGCGCCACGTCGATGTCGGCGTGATCTGCGATGGTCAGACATTGGCGCAGCACCGTGCGCCCGATCCGTCCGAACCCATTGACGGCAACGCGCATTCCGGCCTCCCGCGACGTGATTGGCACAGGGATGCGCGGTGCCCGGGCCGCTCGCAAGCGGAATATTGTACCGATCAGTGGGTCGTTTCACGCGTGGTCCGCGTCAGTCGCTCACAGCCCGCGGCCGCGAATAGCCGGAGGTGACGGCGCGCCGACTTTGCCGACGCGGCCTTTGTCAGGCGACGTTTTCCAACCGCGTCTCGGGCGTCACGCCGAGGGCGAAGCAGACGTCGCGGGTCAGTTCGGGCCGGTTCAGCGTGTAAAAATGCAGCTTGTCCACGCCGCCATCGATCAGGTCCGAGCAAAGCTCGGCGCAAAGCGCGGTGGCCAGCAGGTCCTCGCGGCTGTCTCGGGTCGCGGTCTCGAAGGCGTCGATCACCCATTGCGGGATCTTCGTGCCGCACTTCTCGGCGAAGCGGCGTGCGCCCTTCCAGTTCTCGATCGGGAAGATGCCGGGCACGATGGGCTTGTCGATGCCCGCCTTCTCGCAGGCATCGCGGAAGCGGAAGAAGGTCTCGGCCTCGAAGAAGAACTGGGTCAGTGCTTCGTCGGCACCCGCATCGAACTTGCGCTTGAGGTATTCGACATCCGCCGTTTCGGTCGGCGCCTCGGGATGGGTGTCGGGATAGGCGCCCACGCGGATGGTGAAATCGCCGGTCTCCTTCAGCGCCGAGATCAACTCGCAGCTGTCGCGGAAGCCGCCCTCGGTCGGCACGAAGCGGTCCTGCCCCTTGGGCGGATCGCCCCGCAGCGCGACGATATCGGTCACACCGACCTCGGCGAAGCCCCGCGCGATGCCCAGCGTCTCTTCGCGCGTGGCGTTCACGCAGGTCAGGTGCGCGGCGGTGCGCAGGCCGGAATGCTTGTGGATGGTGCCCACGGCTTCGCGGGTCAATTCGCGGGTGGTGCCGCCCGCGCCGTAGGTGACCGAGACGAAGCGCGGACCGAGCGGCGCAAGCGTCTGCACCGTGTCCCAGAGCCGGAACGAAGCCTCCAGCGATTGCGGGGGGAAAAATTCGAACGAAACGTCGGGGCGGAGGGTCATCTGTGCGGATCCTTCTTGGCGATGAAGATCTTGTCGCATGTCACGGACTGTGAAACAAACTCATAATACTCAAGAACAACATGAACGAGACTGCGAATGCACATCGAATTCCGTCATCTACGGACGATCAAGGCGATCCATGATGCGGGCGGCGTGGCCCGGGCGGCGGATCAGCTCAACATCACGCAGAGCGCTTTGTCGCATCAGATCAAGGGGCTTGAGGATCAGGCGGGCGTGGAGCTGTTCGTGCGCCGCTCGAAACCCATGAAACTGTCGCCCGCGGGTCTGCGGCTCTTGCGGCTGGCGGAGCAGATCCTGCCGCAGGTCGAGGCCTTGACGGCGGAATTCGAAGGGCTGCGCAGCGGCGTGACCGGGCGCATGCATATCGCCATCGAATGCCATGCCTGTTTCGAATGGCTCTTCCCGGTGCTCGAGGCCTTCCGCAAGACCTGGCCCGACGTCGACGTGGATATCCGGCCCGGGCTTGCCTTCGATGCGCTGCCGGCGCTTCTGAAGGAGGAGGTGGACCTCGTCGTCTCCTCGGATCCGGAGGATCTGCCGGGCGTCACCTTCACCGAATTGTTCGATTACAGCCCGGTCTTCGTTGCCTCCGCGGCGCATCCGCTGGCGCAGAAACCCTTTGTCATCGCCGAGGATTTCCGCACCGAGACGCTGATCTCATACCCGGTGGAGCGGTCGCGGCTCGACGTGTTCAGCCAGCTTCTGACGCCCGCCAAGGTGGAGCCCGCGGCGATCCGGCAGGTGGAACTGACGGCGATGATCCTGATGCTCGTGGCCTCCAATCGCGGGGTGGCGGTGCTGCCGGACTGGGTGGTGCGGGAAGTGAAATACAGCTCCGACTACATCACGCGGCCGCTGACGGAGACCGGGATCACCCGGCGGCTTTACGCCGCGACCCGCATCGCCGACGAGGACAAGGGATTCGTCCGGGACCTCATCGCGCTGGCGCGCGTTGAGGCAACGAAGCTGCAGGCGGCGTGAGGCGCGGCCTGCCGCCGACCCGGAGTAAAGGAGCCCGCCCCCATGAAGATCTACGGCATCAAGACCTGTGACACCTGTCGCAAGGCGCGCAAGGCGCTGCCCGATGCGGAATTTGTCGATATCCGCGAGGACGCGTTGCCCGGCGCGGTCCTGACCGCGGCGCTGGAGCGGTTCGGCGACCGTGTTCTGAACACCCGTTCGACCACCTGGCGCGACCTGCCCGAGAGCGAGCGGAAGAAGGAGCCGGTCTGGCTGATCGGCGCCTATCCCACGCTGATGAAGCGACCGCTGATCGAGGCGGGCGACGAGATGTATCTGGGCTTCGATGCGCAGACGCGCGCGGCGCTGGGCGTCTGATCACTGCGCCGGAACGACGGCGTCGCGCCGCTGCGCGGCGCCCCCGGCCAGGACCCCGTCGACCGACAGGGCACCCGCCCCCTTCACCGCGATCACCCCGAGCAGCAGCATCCAGAAAGCACGCTGATCGAGGATGACGCCGTCGGGGACGCGGTCGAACCAGGCGCCCAGCGTCTCGGCATGGGCGATGCCGCCATGGCCGAAGAGATCCGTCAGGCTTTGCACGACGATGAAGCCCATCATGCCGAGCGCTGCGGGGCGCGCGAGAAGCCCCAGCACCAGAAGCGCCGGCAGCACGAACTCCGCATAGGTGCCGGCCATGACCACGGCCCAGTGATAGATACCGAACTGGCTGACGTCGTAGCCCACCGCCTCGAAGGCCTTGGGGAAGATCTGCGCATAGGCGCCGGTGGACAGCGAGAACGGCCCGCCATCGAGCTTCGTCAGCGCGGATTTCCAGAAATAGACCAGCAGCGTCGCAGCGAAGACGAAGCGTGCCAGAAGCGGCAGCCATCGGTCGTTGCGGTCGGTCGGTGCGAAGAGAAGCGCGCGGAGCATCGGGATCATCCTTTGGGCTGGGGCGTGGCGAGCGCATTGTGCGACAGAAGCAGGGTCAGCGTGGCCGCGACATCGAAGCCGTCGCCAGCCGCCGCGATCGCATCGCCGAGCGTCGCGTCGGCCCGCAGGGCGTCGAGAAAGCGCTGGCCGCCGGTCGGCAGGACCACTGGCACGGGGTCGAACTCCGCGCGCAGGATGGCCACATCCTCGGCCTCCCCTGCGGGCTTGTCGGCGGTCCGGCCCATGGCGTAGCGCCAGATGCTGCAGGCGGGCCAGCGCGACGACACCGTTTCGAGCGAGGGAGCGCGGCTGAGCCGGGTCGCCATGAGCGTGGCCTCGTCCGGTTGTGCGAGGATCGCGGGGTTGAGCGGGGTGTGATCCGCGGCGTGATAGGAAAGGCGCATGGCCAGGTCGATCCGGGCGACATCGGCGAGATAAGGCAGGTGGGACAGCTGGTCCTGTTCCGCGAGGAAGGCCGGAAAGCCCGCGCCGTATTGCGACAGGATCGGGGTCCGGGGCTGTTCTTGCCGGATGAAGGCGCCGGCGACGCGCTGCATGTTGTCGGCGCCGAGAAGCGAGGCGATGGCGGGAAAGCCGGTGATGATGGCCTCCGTGAGGGTGACCGCGACGTTGTTGCGATAGACCGCGTACCTTCGGCCAGCGGGGCGCCCCTGGCCGTCGGTCAGGCCCGGCGGCACGGGCAGGCGGGCATCGAGCAGGCCCGCGCGGAATTGGGCGGCGTGGGTCATGCGGACACCTCGAGGCGGGACAGCACCTCTTCGGCCCTGCGGGCCTCCTCGGCCAGAACCGGCCAGTCGGGCACGTCGGTGTCCCATTCGATCAGCACCGGTTTCGGCCCGGTGCGCATGAGCACCGCGTCCAGAAGCGTCCAGACCGGATCGGCGACTGCGCGGCAGTGGCTGTCGATGAGCAGCGGCGCGCCGTGATCGTCGGTATCCTCGTCATGCCCGCCGAGATGGATTTCGCCCACCGCGTCGAGCGGAAAGGCGTCGATGTAATCGAGGGGCGCGAAGCCGAGATTGGTGGCCGACACGAAGACGTTGTTCACGTCGAGCAGCAGACCGCACCCGGTGCGCCGGGTCAGCGCGCGCAGGAAGTCCGGTTCGGACAGGGTGGAGGCCTCGAAGGCGAGGTAGGAGGACGGATTCTCGAGCAGCATCTGCCGGCCGAGACGATCCTGCACCTCGTCGATATGGGCCGCGACCCGGTCCAGCGTCGCCTCGGTATAGGGCAGCGGCAGCAGATCGTTGAGATAGCCGGTGTCGTGGCTCGACCAGGCGAGATGTTCGGAGAAGCTGGCGGGCTGCACCCGGTCGATCAGGCGTTTCAGCCGGGCGAGGTGATCCGCATCAAGCGGGCCTTCGCCGCCGATCGACAGGCCGACGCCATGCACCGAGATCGGGAAGCGTTCGCCGAGGGCGGAGAGCTGCGCCATGGGCCGCCCGCCCGCACCCATGTAGTTCTCGGCGTGGATTTCGACCCAGCGGACCGGGCCGGAATCGGCGGTCAGCGCGGCGAAATGGCTTGCCTTGAAGCCGACGCCCGGGGCGGCGGGCAGGGTGGAATGGCTGTGATCGAACATGATCGGCTCCGGTTGCGGCAGCTTGGGTGGGGCGGGCGGTCACCCGCCCCGTGGGCGATCAGCCGGTGGGCAGGTCGCGGTCGAGTTCTTCGAGCGAGCCCTGGCGCGGCGTGCCGTCAGCCATTTGCGGCAGCTCGATCTCGGTGCAGGTGCCCGCTTCGACGAGCGTCCAGGCATTGCCCTGGTAATCGACGGTCGAGGTGCCCGCGCAGGTCGTGCCGGGACCGGCGGCGCAGTCGTTTTCGCCCGCGAGCGAAACGCCGAAGCACTTTTCCTGGGCCTGTGCGTGCACGCCGGTGGCGGCGAAGCTGGCGGCGACGGCGCCGATCAGGGCGGCGGTCTTCATGGTGGTGGACATCGTGTCGAACCTCATTGGCTGTGTGTCACAAGGCCCGGCAGGTGGGCCGCCGGGTCCCGGTCAGCTTGGCCTGCGGCACCGGGTCGCGCCACTCACAGGGCCGTGCATCACGCCGCGCTTATCCTTCTGCGCCTGCAAAGGACGGTGGCGTGAACAGGTTTCGCATTGGTTTTATTGGAGATTTTTTCCGCCTAGGTCGCCCCGCGGGGGCGTTTCTGTAACAATTGGAAAGCCTCCCGCGCTTGAATGTTGCAGGGGGGCCCAATGAAGAAGCGCGCGCCGGAGGGATGCTCACGGCGCGCGCCAGAATTGTTACAGCTTTTCGCGAGCCTCAGTCGCGGCGGTCGGGCGGCGTGGCCTCTGCCGAAAGCGCGCCGACGATCGCATCGAGCGTCTGCACCTCGGTCTGCTTCTCGCCGAGGCGCCGGACCGTCACGGTCCGCTCCTCGACCTCGCGATGACCGATGGCGAGGATCACCGGCACCTTGCCCACGGAATGCTCGCGGACCTTGTAGTTGATCTTCTCGTTGCGGGTATCCGCCTCGGCCCGGACGCCTGCCTTTTGCAGCTTGGCGACGACCTCGTGCACATACTCGTCCGCCTCGGAGACGATGGAGGCGACGACGACCTGGCGGGGTGCGAGCCAGAAGGGCAGTTTGCCCGCATGTTCCTCGATCAGGATCCCGATGAAGCGCTCGAACGAGCCGAGAACGGCTCGGTGCAGCATGACGGGGCGGTGCTTTGCCCCGTCCGCGCCGATATAGGTCGCATCAAGCCGTTCGGGCAGAACGAAATCGACCTGATGCGTGCCGCATTGCCAATCGCGTCCGATGGCGTCGGTCAGAACAAATTCCAGCTTCGGCCCGTAGAACGCGCCTTCGCCCGAATTCAGCTCGAACTCACTACCTGCGGCAATCGTGGCGTTCTTGAGGGCGGCTTCGGCTTTGTCCCAGGTTTCGTCCGAGCCTGCCCGAACTTCTGGGCGGTCGGAAAACTTGACCCGGAAGTTTTCGAAGCCGAGGTCGCGGTAGATTTCTGATAGGAAGTCGATAAAGCGTTTGGTTTCATCTTCGATCTGGTCCTCTCTACAGAAAATATGAGCGTCATCCTGCGTAAAGCCGCGGACACGCATTATACCGTGCAAGGCGCCGGATGGTTCATATCTATTGCACGAACCGAATTCGGCCATACGCAAGGGAAGATCGCGGTAAGACTTTAATCCTTGGTTAAAGATTTGGACGTGACAGGGGCAGTTCATCGGCTTGAGCGCGTTGACCGCCTTTTCGCGCGCGTGTTCCTCGTCCACTTCGACGATGAACATGTGCTCCTGGTATTTGTCCCAGTGGCCCGAGGCTTCCCAGAGCTTGCGATCGACGACCTGCGGGGTGTTCACCTCGACATAGCCGCCTGCGCGCTGCTGGCGGCGCATGTAATCCTGCAGCGTGGTGTAGATCGACCAGCCGTTCGGGTGCCAGAAGATCTGGCCCGGGGCCTCTTCCTGCATGTGGTAGAGATCCATCTCGCGGCCGAGCTTGCGGTGGTCGCGCTTGGCGGCCTCCTCGAGCATGTGCAGATGCGCCTTGAGGTCGTCGCGGTTCTTGAAGGCCACGCCGTAGATCCGCTGGAGCATCGCGCGGCTGCTGTCGCCGCGCCAATAGGCCCCGGCCACGGACATGAGCTTGAAGGCATCGCCGGGCACCTGACCGGTGTGCTGCAGATGCGGGCCGCGGCAGAGATCCTGCCAGTCGCCGTGCCAGTACATGCGTAGCGGCTCGTCGCCCGGAATGGCGTCGATCAGTTCGACCTTGTAGGGCTCGCCATTGGCCTCGTAATGCGCCACGGCCTTCTCGCGCGGCCAGACCTCGGTGCGGACGGGCTCGCGGGCGGCGATGATCTGCTTCATGCGCTTCTCGATCTCGCCCAGATCCTCGGGCGTGAAGGGCTCGGCGCGGTCGAAATCGTAATACCAGCCGTTCTCGATGACGGGGCCGATGGTGACCTTAACGTCGGGCCAGATCTCCTGCACGGCGCGGGCCATGATATGCGCGAGGTCGTGGCGGATCAGCTCGAGCGCGGGGCCATCGTCGGCAAGCGTGTGGATCGCGATGGCGGCATCGCGGTCGATGGGCCATTGCAGGTCCCAATGCGCGCCGTCCACGCTGGCGGAAATGGCCTTCTTCTCCAGCGATTTGGAGATCGACGCGGCCACTTCGGCCGGCGTCACGCCAGCCGCGTAATCGCGTGCATTGCCATCGGGAAAGGTCAGGGAAATCTGGGCCATCGGCCAGCACTCCTCGTCGGTTTGGCGCCCACGGAACGCCCGGTTGCGGGTTATGTCGTACTGCGACTGAATGGCCCGGGGGGGAACCGGCTGTCAAGCCGGGCGTTTGATAGGGTGATTGCTGGCAAGGACGGACCATGGTCGACGTGACGGATACCGACGCGAAAGATATCTACGGCACGCTGACCGACGATGGCGGCGCGGCCACGGCCCGCGAGGCTCGCGACGGGTTGCGGCACATGCTGTCGCTGTCGATGACCAAGGTGTCGGACGGGCTGATCTCTCCGAAACTGGTGCTGGCCTGGATCATGCAATCCATCGGTGCGCCCGCCGCCCTCGTGGGCCTGCTGGTGCCGATCCGCGAGGCCGGGGCGCTGCTGCCGCAGGTCCTGCTGGCCGGTCCGGTCGAGGCGATGCGGCACCGCAAGTGGATCTGGGTCGCGGGATCGCTGGGGCAGGGCGTGTCGGCGGCGGGCATCGCGCTGGTGGCGATGACGCTGCAGGGCTGGGTCGGCGGGATCGCGATCTGCGGGCTTCTGGCGCTGCTGGCGGTGTCCCGCGCCGCCTGTTCGGTGAGTTACAAGGACATCCTCGGCAAGACCGTCAAGAAGACCCGCCGCGGCGCGGTCAAGGGCGTGGCCGGATCGGCCTCTTCCGCCGCGGTGCTGATCTTTGCGCTTCTGCTCCTGTCGGGGCTGATGCGGGATATCACGCCGCTGGCCATCGCGGTGGGCATCGCTGCCGTGCTCTGGATCGTCGCGGCGGCGATCTTCGCGCGGCTCGAGGAACAACCCTCGGAGCCGGGCGAGGGCGGCGGCCTCGATTTCTCGCCGCTGCGGGAAGACGCGCAGTTCCGCCGTTTCATCGCCGCGCGGGGCTTTCTGACCGCGACGGCGCTGGCGCCGCCCTATCTCGTGCTGCTCGATGACGGCGGCGGCGCGCTGCAGAAGTTGGGCGCGCTTCTTCTGGCCTCGGCTGCGGCGGCGTTCGTCTCTTCCTATATCTGGGGTCGGATGTCCGACCGGTCCTCGCGCAGGGTTCTGATCCTTGCGGGCCTGTCCGGGGCCGCAGCGATGATCGTGGCCGTGGTCGCGGCGCTTTTCGGCGTCACGTCGAACCTGTGGGTGACGCCGGCGATCCTGTTCGCCCTGCAGATCGCCTATCAGGGCGTGAGATCCGGGCGCTCCACCTACCTGGTGGACATGGCGCCCGAGGATCAGCGGGCTTCCTACGCGGCATTGGCAAACACCGCGATCGGCATATTGCTTCTGGCAGCAGGTGCGCTGGGTGGCGTTCTGGCGACGCTGAGCCCGGAGACGGCGCTCGCGGGCTTCGCGGTCCTGTCGATCCTGGGCGCGATCACGGCCATCGGCCTCGACGAGGTGGAAGCGCTGCAGGACTGAGGAAGGCGGCAGGGTCCCCCTCGCGCAGGTCTGGCGCCGCGCCTGCCGCTTGGGCATAGTCTGCGGGATTTTCCGGCATGCAGGCAGCGGCAATGAGCGATATCCAACGACTGGCCAGCCCCGAGGGGCGTGACCTTGCCTATTGCAGGACCGACGGGGCTGGGCCCTGCATCGTGTTCCTGTCGGGCTACAAATCCGACATGGAAGGCACCAAGGCCGTTCATCTCGAGGCCTGGGCGCGGGCTACGGGGCGGGCTTTCCTGCGGCTCGACTATTCGGGCCACGGGCAGTCGGGAGGGCGTTTCGAGGACGGCTGTATCGGGGATTGGGCCGCCGATGCCGAGGCGGTGATCCGCCACGCTGTCCCCGGTCCGGTGCTTCTGGTCGGCTCGTCCATGGGCGGCTGGATCGCGGCGCTGATGACGCAGCGGTTGCCGGAGGTCGTGGGCCTCGTGGGCATCGCCGCCGCCCCCGATTTCACCGAGGACGGTTTCTGGGCGAGTTTCAGCGCCGCCGAGCGCGCGCGCCTGATGGACGAGGGGGTGATCGAACTGCCCTCGGAATACGACGACCCCTATATCGTGACACGCCGCCTGATCGAGGATGGCCGCCGGCATCTCGTGCTGCGCGCGCCCCTGCCGATGCCCTTTCCGGTGCGGCTGATGCAGGGCACTGAGGATGCGTCGGTCCGGCGTGAGACCGCGTTGCGGCTGCTCGATCACATCGACGGGCCGGATGTGCGGCTGAGCCTCGTGAAGGGTGCCGATCACCGCTTTTCGGAGCCTGCGAACCTGCGCCAGATCGAGGCGGCCATCGAGGACGTGCTGCGGGCAAGCGCGGCATGAAATGGGCCGCGTCACTTCTGTGCGGAATGGCGGCGGTCATCGCGGTCCCCCTGTGGATGGCGCCGGATGAACCTTCGGATCTTTCGGCCACATTCGATGCCAGCCTGCTTGAGAACGGTGTCGATCCCTATCTCGACGCGCGCGAAGTGGATGTCGCCAATCTTCGGGACGCGGCGCGCAAACGCGTGGTCTGGGCGGGGCCGCCCGAGGCCCGGACCGAATGGGCGGTGGTCTATCTGCACGGTTTCTCCGCCAGTTCCGAAGAGATCCGCCCGGTTCCCGACCGGGTTGCGGCGGCGCTGGGGGCGAACCTCTATTTCGCGCGGCTGAGCGGCCATGGACGCGACGGCGCCGCCATGACCGAGCCGCGCCTGCCGGACTGGATGGCGGACGTGGCCGAGGCGCTGGCCATCGGGCGGACCATCGGCGAGCGGGTGCTGGTGATGGGCACCTCGACGGGCGGAACGCTGGCCGTGCTGGCCGCGCATGATCCGGGCCTGTCCGAAGGCGTCGCGGGCATCGCGCTGGTCTCGCCGAATTTTCGCGTCAATAGCCCGGCGGCGACGATCCTGACCTGGCCGGGCGTGCGCTATTGGGGGCCTTACGTCGCGGGCGAGACGCGGCGTTTCACGCCGCAGAACGACGGTCATGGGACGTATTGGACCACGGAATACCCGACCGTCGCCCTTCTGCCGATGGCCGAAAGCGTGAAGGCCGCGCGTGCGCTGCCCCATCGCGACATCGCATTGCCCGCGCTGTTCATCTTCGCGGATACCGATGCCGTGGTCGATGCGGGCGTCACCCGGCAGGTGGCCGCGTCCTGGGGCGGGCCGGTGGAGATCATGCGCGTCGATCCGGCCATGACCGAGCCCTCGGCGCATTTGATCGCCGGAGACATCCTGTCACCCGCGATGACCGCGCCCGTCGCGGAGCGGATCGCGGACTGGGCTTCGGGATTGCCGGAGCGCCCCGGCGCCGATTAAGCCGCGATTAACCAATCCTGCGCTACACCCGTCCGGCAATAGCTGAGGCGAGGCGGGACGGCGTGAAAGACTGGGGCGATCAAAGCGTTGATTTCACGGACACTCTGCGGGGTGTGACCGACGCGATCTGGGGCCGGGCGGAGTTCGGCCACCTCTTCGAGGCGCATCTGCATCCCGATGCGATCCTGCGGGGGCCCGACCACCTTCTGCAGGGGCGGCTCGCCATCGCCACGGCGGCCCTGCAGCCCATGGCGGCCTTTCCGGGCCGCAGGCTCTTCACCGAGGATGCGGGCTGGACCGCGATTGCGGGCGGCACGCGGGCCGGGGCGCTCAGGCTCTACAGCGAGGGCGTCCATGACGGCGCCGGGCTTTACGGTCCGGCGACCGGGCGCGCGGTGGGCTACCGCGTTCTGATGGATGTGGCCGCCAAGGGCGCGGTGATCGGCGAGATCTGGCGCCTGCGCGACACCGCGGCCATCTTCACGGCGCTCGGCCTCGACCCCGAACGCTGGGCGGCGGAGCGATTGGCCTGGGGCGACCGCGACAGCGCGCCTTTCCGTCCGGGCATCGACGAGCCGGGGGCCTACACCGCGGCGGGCAACGGCAGCGAATGGGGCCGAGCCTGGGCCGCGCTGCTGGAGCGCGCGATGGATGGCGGCTTCGACCTGTTCGACGGCCAGACCGACCCCGCCGCCGAGATCACGCTGCCGGGCGGCGTCATCCGACGAGGCGGCGCCGGGGCGCGGAACTTCTGGCTCGGCCTCCGGGCGGCCTTTCCCTCGGCGCAATTCAAGATCCGCCACCGCTTCGGGCTGGAGACGCCGCTCCTGCCGCCGCGCGCCTTCCTGCGCTGGTCGCTCGACGGACGCCATGACGGGCCGGGGCTGTTCGGCGCACCGACCGGCGCCGAGGTGCACGTGATGGGGATGAGCCAGGCGGAGTTCGGCCCGGGCGGGTTGCGCCGCGAATGGACCCTGATCGACCCCGGTGCGATCTGGATGCAGATCAAGGCGCAGACCGGCTGAGGCAACACCCAGAGGCCGACCGCGCGGCGCGTTCGAGGCTTGGCCGCGCCGGGGCCTGCAAGACCGACCGAGCGGCGCTTGAGCCCGCGCGTTTTGCCCGCCATCTCGGCCCTTGCCCCGACCCGATGCACCCCGCTCGGGCCGGACCGGTGACTCCGCGCAGGCAGGCGTTGTTTTTCTGGCAATGGCACAATGAATTGGCTAGACTCCGCGACAGACCCGGACAACCGGGCATTCGAGGCAGTTATTCAGGCGGTTTTCATGACCGAGATGGTGTACGGCACGGTCCGGGTGCGCGACAGCGAACCGGTATTGCCGAAATGGTGGCGGACGATCGACAAGTGGTCGCTGTCCTGCATTCTCATTCTCTTCGCGATCGGCATTCTTCTGGGCCTTGCCGCCTCGCCGCCCTTGGCCGAGCGGAACGGCTTCGAGGCCTTCCACTACGTCCAGCGGCAGGCGATCTTCGGCACCGTGGCGCTGATCGCGCTGGTGGTCACGTCGCTGATGTCGCCGGTTCTGGTGCGCAGGCTCGCGGTAGTGGCCTTCCTCGTCGCCTTCGTGGCGCTGGCCTTCCTGCCGATCTTCGGAACCGATTTCGGCAAGGGCGCGGTGCGGTGGTACTCGCTCGGCTTCGCGTCGCTGCAACCCTCGGAATTCCTCAAGCCCGCCTTCATCATCGTGGCCGCCTGGATGATGGCCGCCAGCCAGGAGATCGGCGGCCCCCCGGGGCGGCTCTGGTCCTTCTTCCTGGTGATGGCGATCGTGCTGATGCTGGCGATGCAGCCCGATTTCGGTCAGGCCTGCCTGATCCTGTTCGGCTGGGGCGTGATGTATTTCGTCGCTGGCGCGCCGATGTTCCTGCTGCTGGGCATGGCCGGGATGGTCGTGCTGGCGGGCATGTTCGCCTATAACAATTCCGAGCATTTCGCCCGCCGCATCGACGGTTACCTGAACCCCGACATCGACCCGACCACGCAGATCGGCTACGCCACCAACGCCATCCAGGAAGGCGGCTTCTTCGGGGTGGGTGTCGGTGAGGGGCAGGTGAAATGGTCGCTGCCCGACGCGCATACGGACTTCATCATCGCCGTTGCCGCCGAGGAATACGGCCTCGTCCTTGTCCTCTTCATCATCTGCCTCTATGCGAGCGTCGTCGTCCGGTCGCTGCTGCGCCTGATGAAGGAACGCGATCCCTTCATACGGCTCGCGGGCACCGGGCTCGCCTGCATGTTCGGCGTTCAGGCGATGATCAACATGGGGGTCGCGGTGCGGCTCCTGCCCGCCAAGGGCATGACCCTGCCCTTCGTGAGCTACGGCGGATCTTCGCTGATCGCGATGGGGATTTCCGTCGGCATGCTTTTGGCCTTCACGCGGACCCGCCCGCAGGGCGAGATTGGCGATATCCTGCGCGGACGGCTGCGGTAGAGATGCCGCGGCCCACGCGCCAACGGGACGAAGGAGCGCGCAGATGGCACAGCAAGACCGCCCCCTTCTCGTGATCGCGGCCGGAGGCACCGGCGGGCATATGTTCCCCGCCCAGAGCCTCGCGGAAGTGATGCTGCGCCGCGGCTGGCGGGTGAAGCTGTCGACCGATGCGCGCGGCGCGCGCTATACGGGCGGCTTTCCGCATTCGGTGGAAATCGAGCAGGTCTCAAGCGCGACCTTCGCGCGCGGCGGGCTGCTGTCGAAGGCGCTGGTGCCCTTCCGGGTGGCGGGCGGCATCCTCGGCATGGCCGTCGGCATGCTGCGCGACCGCCCCGACGTGGTGGTGGGCTTCGGCGGATATCCCTCGATCCCGGCGCTCGGGGCCGCGACGCTGCTGCGCCTGCCGCGCATGATCCACGAACAGAACGGCGTTCTGGGCCGCGTGAACCAGATCTTCGCGCGCCGCGTCGACGCGGTGGCCTGCGGCACCTGGCCGACCGCGCTGCCCGAGGGGGTCGAGGCGGTGCATACCGGAAATCCCGTCCGTCTTGCCGTGCAGGACCGGCAGGGCGCGGCCTATATCGCGCCCGGCGATTACCCGATGTCGCTGCTGGTGATCGGCGGCAGCCAGGGCGCGCGCATCCTGTCGGACGTGGTCCCGCCGGCGATCGCGGCGCTGCCGATGGAGATGCTGCGCCACCTGCGGGTCAGCCACCAGGCCCGCGAGGAGGACGGCGAGCGCGTCGCGACCTTCTATGCCGAGAACGGCATCGATGCGGATGTGCGCCCCTTTTTCCACGACATTCCGGCGCGGATGAGCGAGGCGCAACTGGTGATCTCGCGCTCCGGCGCTTCGTCGGTCGCGGATCTGTCGGTCATCGGCCGGCCCGCGATCCTGATCCCCTTCGCCGCCGCGACCGGCGACCACCAATCGGCCAATGCGCGCGCCCTGACCGAGGCGGGCGCGGCCATCCGCATGCCGGAATCGAAACTGACCGTCGAGGCCATGACGGACGCCATCCGAAGCGTGCTCGATCATCCCGAGGGCGCCTTGCAGATGTCGCAGGCGGCGCTGAGCGTCGGCAGACCCGACGCCGCCGAGGCGCTGGCCGCCATGGTCGAGACACTCGCTGACAAGGACACTTCCAGATGAATGCTGCCGCCGCCACGAAACTGCCGACCGATGTGGGCCCCATCCATTTCGTGGGGATCGGCGGCATCGGCATGTCGGGCATCGCCGAGGTTCTGCTGAACCTCGGCTACACCGTGCAAGGCTCGGACCTGAAGGCCTCGAAGATCACCGAACGGCTCGAGGGCTTGGGCGCGCGGGTCTATGTGGGCCAGAACGCCAAGAACCTCGAGAATGCGGAGGTCGTGGTGATCTCCTCGGCGATCAAACCGGGCAATCCCGAGCTTGATGCCGCGCGGCTCGCGGGACTGCCCATCGTCCGCCGCGCCGAGATGCTGGCGGAGCTGATGCGGCTCAAGTCGAACATCGCCGTGGCGGGCACCCACGGCAAGACCACCACGACGACGCTGGTGGCCGAACTTCTGGTCGCGGGCGGGATCGACCCTACGGTCATCAATGGCGGCATCATCCACGCCTACGGCTCGAACGCGCGGATGGGGCAGGGCGAGTGGATGGTGGTCGAGGCTGACGAGAGCGACGGCACCTTCAACCGCCTGCCTGCTACAATCGCCATCGTCACCAATATCGACCCCGAGCACATGGAGCATTGGGGCGATTTCGAGCGGCTGAAGCAGGGCTTCACCGATTTCGTCTCCAACATCCCCTTCTACGGTCTCGCGGTCTGCTGCACCGATCACGAAGAGGTCCAGCGCCTCGTGGGCCGGGTCACCGACCGGCGTGTCGTGACCTACGGCTTCAACACCCAGGCCGATGTGCGCGCGATCAACCTGCGCTACGAGGATGGCGTGGCGCATTTCGACATCGCGCTGCAGGCCGAGGGCCGCGTGATCGAGGATTGCGCCCTGCCGATGCCCGGCGATCACAACGTCTCGAACGCGCTCTCGGCGGTGGCGGTGGCGCGGCATCTGGGCATGAAGCCCGCCGAGATCCGCACCGCGCTGGCGGCTTTCGGCGGCGTTAACAGAAGATTTACCCGCGTGGGCGAGGTTGGAGGCGTGACCGTGATCGACGATTACGGCCATCACCCGGTGGAGATACAGGCCGTGCTGAAGGCCGCGCGCCAGGCAACCAAGGGCCGCGTGATCGCGGTGCACCAGCCGCATCGGTTCTCGCGGCTGCATGCGCTCTTCGACGATTTCTGCGGCTGCTTCAACGAGGCGGATGTCGTGGCCATCGCCGATGTCTACGCCGCGGGCGAAGACCCGATCGAGGGCGCCACGCGGGACGATCTGGTCGCGGGTCTTGTCCGGCACGGGCATCGCAGCGCGCATGCGATCGACAACGAAGACGACCTCGAGGCGCTGGTCCGGGCGGAGACGGGTCCGGGCGACATGGTCGTCTGCCTGGGCGCGGGCACGATCTCGGCCTGGGCCAACAACTTGCCCAAGCGGCTGGAGGGCTGAGCCATGGCGCCGGCATTGCTGACGGGATGCGTCTGGGTGATCGCGGCGACGATCACCGCCTGCCTGCCGATGAAGCATCAATACATCCCCGGGATCGCGCTGCTGATCGCGGCGCCGCTTCTGCTGATCTGGATCGGGTTCTCGATCGGCCCGCTCTGGGCGGTCGCGGGTCTTGCCGCCTTCCTGTCGATGTTCCGCAATCCGCTGAAGTATTTCTGGGCGCGTCTGCGCGGCCGCAAACCGGAGGTTCCGGAATGACCACGTCGCTTGTCCTTGCGCTGCTCTGGGCGCTGTCGGCCAATATCCTCGCCATGATCCCGTCGCGGGACAATCACTGGAAGCGCGCCTATGTGCTGATCGCCGTGGGCATCCCGCTTCTGGGTTATGTCACCTACGAGAACGGACCGTGGATCGGGCTTCTGGTCTTCGCGGCGGGCGCCAGCGTCCTGCGCTGGCCGATGCTTTATCTCGGGCGGTGGCTGCGGCGGTGCTTCGGCGCGGAGACCTGAGCGGGCGGTCGCGGCTGGATCGCGTATTTTTCCAAGAGGCAAGACAGGGTGCGCGGACTTGTAACCCGGGCCGGTTCGCGCGATAGGGACCGCATGATTGCAATGCCGCAACCCCGTGGAAAACTGACCGCCGGCCGCGCGCTGGCCGACCTGACCTGGCTGCGCGTGGGCGGGCCTGCGGAGTGGTTCTTCCAGCCCGCGGATATCGACGATCTGGCCGATTTCATGAAGGCGCTGCCAAAGGACATGCCGGTTTTCCCGATGGGGGTCGGATCGAACCTGATCGTGCGCGATGGCGGGCTGCGGGCGGTGGTGATCCGCATGGGCCGGGGGTTCAACGGCATCGCGGTCGAGGGCAACCGCGTGCGCGCGGGCGCCGCCGCGCTCGATGCGCATGTGGCGCGCAAGGCCGCCGAGGCCGGCATCGACCTGACCTTCCTGCGCACCATCCCCGGTGCCATTGGCGGCGCGGTACGGATGAACGCGGGCTGTTACGGCGCCTATGTCGCGGATGTCTTCGTCGAGGCGAAAGCCGTCACGCGCGCGGGCGATATCGTGACGCTGACCGCGAAGGATCTGAATTTCCGCTATCGCCAGACCGATCTGCTCGCGGGCATGGTGATCGTCGAGGCGGTGTTCGAGGGGCCGCGCGGCGCGCCCGAGGCGCTGACGCAGCGCATGGAGGCGCAGCTTGCCAAGCGCGACGCGACGCAGCCCACGAAGGACCGCACGGCGGGCTCGACCTTTCGCAATCCGGCCGGGCATTCCTCCACCGGGCGGGCGGATGACGTGCATGACCTCAAGGCCTGGAAGGTCATCGACGAGGCGGGCATGCGCGGCGCGCGGCGCGGGGCGGCGCAGATGAGCGAGATGCATTCCAACTTCCTCGTCAATACCGGCGGCGCCACGGCGGCCGACCTCGAAGGATTGGGCGAGGATGTCCGAAAAAAGGTTTTCCAAACCAGTGGAATAGAGCTAGAATGGGAAATCATGCGCGTCGGAGATCCGGCGCCTGAGACAGAGGGCGAAAAGCCCCGCTGAACAGGTCCGCGCCGCAGGCAGGCGGCAGGGCCGGGAAAAAGGGGCCAAGCCCCGCACAGAGGCAGTTTTGGGGATGTCGAGCAGGGCACACCCCAAAGTGGCGGTCATCATGGGTGGACCTTCCGCGGAGCGGGAGGTGTCGCTGAGTTCCGGCAAGGAATGTGCCGCCGCTTTGCGGACAGAAGGTTTTGACGTGGTCGAGGTCGATGCGGGCCCCGACCTCGTTTCGCGTCTGTCCGAGATTTCTCCCGATGTCGTGTTCAATGCCCTTCATGGCCGCTGGGGCGAGGATGGCTGCGTGCAGGGTCTGCTGGAATGGCAGGGTCTGCCCTATACCCATTCCGGTGTCCTGGCCTCCGCGCTGGCCATGGACAAGGAGCGCACCAAAGACGTCTATCGCGCCCACGGATTGCCCGTCGTGCAGAGCCGCCTTGCGTCGAAGGCCGAGGTGATGGCCGGGCATGTGATGCCGCCGCCCTACGTGGTGAAGCCCTATAACGAGGGCTCCTCGGTGGGGGTCTACCTGGTGGAGGCGGGCGCCGCGCCGCCGCAACTGGCGCCCGAGATGCCGCAGACCGTGATGGTCGAGGCCTTCGCGCCGGGCCGCGAGCTGACCACGACCGTGATGGGCGACCGGGCGCTGGGGGTGACCGACATCATCACCGAGGGCTGGTACGATTACGACGCCAAGTACAAGCCCGGCGGGTCGCGCCATGAATGCCCCGCCAACGTGCCCGACGAGATCACCGCGGCCTGCTGCGATTTCGCGATCCGCGCGCATGCCGCGCTGGGCTGCCGGGGCGTCAGCCGCACCGATTTCCGCTGGGACGAGGACAAGGGCCTCGCAGGGCTCGTGCTGCTCGAGACCAACACCCAGCCGGGCATGACGCCGACCTCGCTGTCGCCCGAACAGGCGCAGATGGCCGGGCTCACCTTCGGGCAGTTCTGCCGCTGGATGGTGGAGGATGCCTCATGTCAGAGGTGACGCGTTTCGATCCGGCGCCCTCGCGGCTGAAATACCGCGTCGAGCGGATGATGCTGACGCCGTTCTACCGGCTCTTGCTGCGCGTCGGTCTGCCCTTCGCGCTGACCTTCGGTGCGGCCAGCTGGTGGCTCTCCTACGAGGAAAACCGCGAATGGATCGTGCTGGCCTATGTGGATGCGCGCGCGGCCATTCAGGAACGGCCGGAATTCATGGTCGAGCTGATGGCGATCGACGGCGCCGACCCGTCCATCGACGCGGATATCCGCGAGATCGTGCCGCTGGATTTCCCGGTCTCCTCCTTCGATCTCGATCTCGACCAGATGCGGCGGACGATCACTGGGCTCGACGCGGTGAAATCCGCGAGCCTGTTCGTGCGCCAGGGCGGCGTGCTGCAGGTCAATGTGCGCAAGCGCGAACCGGTCGTCCTGTGGCGGACCGAGGCAGGGCTCGAATTGTTGGACCGCGAGGGCGTCATGACCGGCCCGGTTGCCGAGCGTGCCGAGCATCCCGACCTGCCGGTGATCGCGGGGGCGGGCGCCGACCAGCACGTGAACGAAGCGCTGCGGCTCGTGGCGGCGGCGGGTCCGCTGATGCACCGGCTGCGCGGGCTCGAGCGGATGGGCGAACGGCGCTGGGACGTCGTGCTGGACCGTGGACAGCGGATCCTGCTTCCCGAAACGGGCGCGGTGCGCGCGCTGGAACGCGCCATCGCCATGGACCAAGCCGTCGACATGCTGGCGCGCGACATCGTCGCCGTCGACCTGCGGCTGAGAGAGCGGCCAACGCTCCGGATGACACAAAGCGCGCTGGAGGACCTCTGGCGCATCAGGCAAATCGAGGCAGGGGGCAACTGACGCCATGATCGAGCTCTATGAATCCCAACGGGCCATGCGGAACATGCGCAAGGCGGCGATGCAGCGGGGTATGGTCGCGGTGCTGGATGTGGGCTCGTCCAAGATCGCCTGCCTGATCCTGCGGTTCGACGGCACCGGCCGGGAGCTGGAGGCGGAGGGCGTGGGCTCGCTCGCCGGGCAATCCGGGTTCCGGGTGATCGGGGCGGCGACGACGCGGTCGCGCGGCGTCCGCTTCGGCGAGATCGCCGCGATGAACGAGACCGAGCGCGCGATTCGCACCGCCGTGCAGGCCGCGCAGAAGATGGCGCAGATCCGGGTCGACCATGTCATCGCCTGTTTCTCGGGCGCCGATCCGCGCTCCTACGGTCTGGCGGGGCAGGTGGAGCTGGAAGGCACCCAGGTCAGCGAGCAGGACGTGGCGCGGGTGCTTTCGGCCTGCGATGTGCCGGATTTCGGCGATGGCCGCGAAGTGCTGCATGCCCAGCCGGTGAACTTCGCGCTCGATCACCGCTCGGGTCTCAGCGATCCGCGTGGACAGATCGGGCAGGACCTTGCCTGCGACATGCACATGCTGACGGTCGACGGCATGGCGATCCAGAACCTCGCCCATTGCGTGAAGCGCTGCGACCTCGAGCTCGCGGGCCTCGCGTCCTCGGCCTATACCAGCGGTATCGCGTCGCTGGTCGAGGACGAGCAGGAGCTGGGCGCGGCCTCGATCGATCTGGGCGGCGGGGCGACGGGCCTGTCGATCTTCATCAAGAAACACATGATCTACGCCGATGCGGTGCGCATGGGCGGCGATCACATCACCTCCGACATCTCGATGGGCCTGCAGGTGCCGATGGCCACGGCCGAGCGGATCAAGACCTTCTACGGCGGCGTCGTCGCCACCGGCATGGACGACCGCGAGATGATCGAGATCGGCGGCGAGACCGGCGATTGGGAACATGACCGGCGCACCGTGAGCCGCGCCGAGCTGATCGGCATCATGCGCCCGCGCGTCGAGGAGATCCTCGAGGAGGTGCGCGCGCGGCTCGATGCGGCGGGGTTCGATCATCTGCCCTCCCAGCAGATCGTGCTGACGGGCGCGGGCAGCCAGATCCCCGGGCTCGACGGGCTCGCGGCGAAGATCCTCGGCCAGCAGGTGCGGCTCGGGCGCCCGATGCGGGTGCACGGCTTGCCGCAGGCCGCGACGGGGCCGGGTTTCTCCAGCGCGGTGGGTCTCTGCCTCTTTGCCGCCCATCCGCAGGACGAATGGTGGGACTTCGAGATTCCGGTCGACCGGCTGCCCGCGAAATCCTTTCAGCGGGCGGTAAAATGGTTCCGGGACAACTGGTAGACGCAACATGTCGACAGATCGGCGAAATGCCGCGAAAAACCGGCTAGAAAATGCCACATTTGGTGGAAAATCGCTGTTTTTATGGTGACGAAACGTGCCGTCGGCGTTAATACTGGGCGGGAACAGGCGAAAAAGGGCCCGAACGGTCCACAACAAGCAGGCGGATTAGCGATGACTTTGAACCTTTCCGTGCCCGGGCACGACGAGCTGAAGCCGCGCATCACCGTGTTCGGTGTGGGCGGGGCAGGCGGCAACGCCGTGAACAACATGATCGAGAAATCGCTCGACGGGTGCGATTTCGTGGTGGCCAACACCGACGCGCAGGCCCTGCAGCAGAGCCGGGCGCATACCTCGATCCAGCTGGGCGTGAAGGTCACCGAGGGCCTGGGCGCCGGGGCGCGCGCCAGCGTCGGCGCGGCGGCGGCCGAGGAAAGCATCGAGCAGATCGTCGATCACCTCGCCGGTGCACATATGTGCTTTATCACCGCCGGCATGGGCGGCGGCACCGGCACCGGTGCGGCGCCGATCATCGCGCAGGCCGCGCGTGAGCTGGGCGTCCTGACCGTGGGTGTCGTCACCAAGCCCTTCCAGTTCGAAGGCGCCAAGCGCATGAAGCAGGCCGAGGAGGGCGTCGAGGCCCTGCAGAAGGTCGTCGACACGCTGATCATCATCCCCAACCAGAACCTGTTCCGGCTGGCGAACGAGCGCACCACCTTCACCGAGGCCTTCTCGATGGCCGATGACGTGCTCTACCAGGGCGTGAAGGGCGTGACCGACCTGATGGTCCGTCCGGGCCTCATCAACCTCGATTTCGCCGACGTGCGCGCAGTGATGGACGAGATGGGCAAGGCGATGATGGGTACCGGCGAGGCCGACGGCGAAGATCGTGCCATCCAGGCCGCCGAGAAGGCCATCGCCAACCCGCTGCTGGACGAAATCAGCCTGCGCGGCGCCAAGGGCGTCCTGATCAACATCACCGGCGGGCACGACCTGACCCTGTTCGAGCTGGACGAGGCCGCCAACCGCATCCGCGAAGAGGTCGACCCGGACGCGAACATCATCGTGGGCTCCACGCTTGACGACAGCCTCGAGGGGCAGATGCGGGTCAGCGTCGTGGCGACCGGCATCGACGCCACCGAGGGCGCTTCCGAAATGGCAGTGCCGCGCCGAAAGCTTTCCGAGCCGCTGAAGCAGGCCGTCGAGGCGGAAGCCCCGGTCGCCGCCGAAGCCCCTGCCGCACCGGCCCCCGTCGCCGCGCGGACCGCGGTGGATGCGGGCTATGAAGAGGACGAGCCGTCGCTCTTCTCCGAACTCGACACCCAGCGCGCCGCCGCCGAGGACGAGATGGAGCACATCTTCGAGGAAGAGCGCGCCGTGGAGGATGACGGCCTGCCGCCGCCGGCCTACCAGCCGCGCCCGGCGGCCGCGCAGCCCCGCGCCGCCAGCTTCGACAAAAAACCCGAAGCCTTCGTGGCGCCGCGAGCCCATTCGCCGGGCACGCCGTCGGCCGACACTCTGGCCCGGCTTCAGGCTGCCGCCGAGCGCGCCCGCGCCGAAACGCCCGCGCGTCCGGCACCGCGTCCGCAGGCCCGTCAGCCCGAAGGTGAAAAGCCCCGTTTCGGGATCAATTCGCTGATCAACCGGATGACCGGTCACGGCGCCGAGAGCGCGGCGCCCGCGCGGCGGACGCAGCCGCCGATGCACGCCCAGCATCCCGATCCGGTCTCCGACCGGCAGGACGAGGAAGATCAGGACCGCATCGAAATTCCCGCTTTCCTGCGCCGTCAGGCCAACTGAATCCGGTCACAATCCGGCCTGAACGCCCCCGCCAAGCGGGGGCGTTTCTCGTTAAAAAACAACGACTTGCAGGGTGTAAGCGGTGATTCGCCCATCGATCACGGGGCATGTTTCAGCCCGTTGTAATACTTGATTTGAGACCGTGATGTGCTGGCGTTAACTCCATCCCCAACGGGTGCAGTGTGCCCGAACGGATTTGGAGAAAAGTGTGCAGACCACGCTCAAGACGCCAGTGACATTCGACGGCTTCGGCCTGCATTCGGGCCGCAAGGCGCGGATGGTCGTACGTCCTGCCGTGGCCGAGCACGGCATCTGGTTCAAGCGCGTCGACATCGAGGTCGGCGACACGCTGGTCCCCGCGCGCTGGGACGCCGCGGAGCGCACGCCGCTCTGCACCCGCATTGTCAATCGTGCGGGCGTGTCGGTCTCCACCATCGAACATGTCATGGCGGGGCTCGCCGGTTGCGGCATCCATAACGCCCTCATCGAAATCGACGGACCGGAAGTGCCGATCCTCGACGGCAGCGCGGCACCCTTCGTGAAGGCCTTCCTCGAGCGGGGGCTGCGGAGCCTGAACGCGCCGGTGCGCGCGATCGAGGTGACCCGCACCGTCAGTGTCGAGACGCCGAACGGCTGGGCCCGGCTGGAGCCCGCGCGGACGCCCTCCATGGAATTCCACATCGACTTCGAGGATGCCGCCATCGGCGCGCAGACCAAGTCGCTCACGCTCACGAACGGCGCCTTCGTACGCGAACTCTGCGACAGCCGCACCTTCTGCCGCCTGAGCGATGTCGAGGCGATGCAGGCGCAGGGCCTCGCCTTGGGCGGCACCTACGAGAACGCCGTGGTCGTCGATGGCGACCGGGTGCTGAGCCCGGGCGGCTTGCGCCACGCGGACGAAGCGGTGCGTCACAAGATGCTCGACGCGCTTGGCGACCTCGCGCTCGCCGGTGCGCCGATCCTCGGCCACTACACCGGCGTGCGCGCGGGCCACTCGATGACGAACATGCTGCTCGAGGCGCTGTTCACCACCGATGGCGCTTACCGCATGGGGATGTGCGACCCCGTCACTCGCAGCTATCTGCCGGGTGCGGGCGTGGCCCTCGCGGAGATGCCGGCGGTCGCCTGATCCGGGCGCCGACCGGGACGTGATGTGCCCCTTCGCCGATTTGCCGTTAAGGCGTTTTGCACCGGAATTTTCTGTGCTAGGACCGTGGCTGAACCGGGCGGTACAGCCCGCCGAGACGGACGAAGGTGATCGGGCATGGCAGGGGGCAGGACAGTGAAGACCGCACTCGTTGCAGGGTGTCTCTTACTTTCGCTGTCGGGATGCGGCGCGGTCAATTCGGTGGGATCGAGCGTTGGCAACTTCTTCCGCGCCGCCGAGCCGAACCCCGCCAACCAGCCGCTGGAAAATTTCACCGCGCAGCAAATCTTCGAGCGCGGCGAGTTCGAGCTTGATCGCGGGCGCCCCGAGGACGCGGCGGAATTCTTCGCCGAGGTCGAACGGCTCTATCCCTATTCCGAATTCGCCAAGCGCGCGCTGATCATGCAGGCCTTCGCCTATCATCAGGATCGCGATTACGAGAACAGCCGCTCCGCCGCGCAGCGTTACATCGATTTCTATCCGCTCGACGACGACGCGGCCTATGCGCAATACCTCCTCGCGCTCAGCTATTACGACCAGATCGAGGAAGTGGGCCGCGACCAGGGCCTGACCTTCCAGGCGTTGCAGGCCCTGCGCACGGTGATCGAACGCTACCCGGAAAGCGAATATGCCCGCTCGTCGATCCTGAAATTTGACCTCGCCTTCGACCATCTCGCGGGCAAGGAAATGGAGATCGGGCGCTACTACCTGAAGCGCCAGCATTACGCGGCGGCGGTCAACCGCTTCCGCGTGGTGGTCGAGGATTTCCAGACCACGACCCACACGCCCGAGGCGCTGCACCGGCTGGTGGAGGCCTATCTGTCGCTCGGCCTCACCGACGAGGCGCAGACGGCGGGCGCGATCCTGGGCTACAATTACCAATCGACAGAATGGTACGAGGACAGCTTCGCGCTCCTGACGGGGCAGGGGCTGGAGATGCGGGCGCGCGGGGACAACTGGCTCGCGCGCATCTACCGCCAGACCGTCAAGGGCGAATGGCTGTAAGGTGCGCCTGACCGCGCATCCTTCGGGGTGAACGAATGCTACGCGCACTCGAAATCCGTGACATGCTGATCATCGACCGGCTGGACCTGGCCTTCCAGCCCGGTCTCAACGTGCTGACCGGCGAAACCGGCGCGGGCAAGTCGATCTTGCTGGATGCATTGGGTTTCGTGCTGGGATGGCGCGGGAGGGCGGAGCTGGTGCGCTGCGGCGCGGATCAGGGCGAGGTGCTGGCGGAATTCGATCTTGGTCCCGATCATCCGGCGCGCGCCGTTCTCGCCGACGCGGGTCTGCCGGTGGAGGACAGCCTGCTTCTGCGGCGGGTCAATGCGCGGGACGGCCGCAAAACGGCCTGGGTCAATGATCGCCGCTGTTCGGGCGAGGTGCTGCGCCGTCTGTCGGAGACGCTGGTGGAACTGCATGGCCAGCATGACGACCGCGGGCTTCTGAACCCGCGCGGGCATCGGCATCTGCTGGATGATTTCGCCGAGGCGTCCGAGGCACTGGGCGCGACGCGCGCGGCCTGGCGGGCCCGGGCGGAGGCGGCGCGCGCCTTGCAGAAGGCCGAGGCGGAGTTTGCGGAGATGCGCGCGGAGGAGGATTTCCTGCGCCACGCGGTCGGGGAACTCGATGCGCTGGCACCGGCGCCCGGCGAGGATGCCGAGCTTGATGCCGCGCGCCGCCGGATGCAGGGCGCCGAGAAGATCCGCGCGGATATCCAGCGCGCGGGCGAGGCGCTCTCGGACGGCGCCGAACGCGCCATGGGCGATGCGCTGCGCTGGCTCGAAGGCGTGGCGGACCGGGCCGAGGGCGGCGTCGATGCGCCGGTCGCGGCGCTGGAACGGGCCATGGTGGAACTCGGCGAGGCGGTGTCGGGGGTCGAGGCCTGCCTTGACGGCCTGCGCTTCGATCCGGGCGAGCTCGAGGCGACGGAGGAACGACTCTTCGCGATCCGGGGGCTCGCGCGCAAGCACAACGTCCAGCCCGATGCGCTGCCCGAGCTTGCGGAGAGCCTGCGCGGACGGCTCGGGCGTCTGGATCGGGGAGCCGACGACATCTCGGCCCTGCGCAGTGCGCTGAATGATGCGGACGCGGCCTATGATGCCGCGGCCGGTGCGCTGACGGCCCTGCGGCGCGACGCGGCTTCGCGGCTCGACCGGGCGGTGACCACCGAGCTTGCGCCCCTGAAGATGGAGCGCGCCGTGTTCGCCACACAGATCGCCGAGGCGGATCCGGGTCCCGAGGGCCGCGACGACGTGGTCTTCACGGTGGCCACCAATCCCGGAGCGCCGGCGGGGCCGCTCAACAAGATCGCCTCGGGCGGGGAACTCAGCCGCTTCCTGCTGGCGCTGAAGGTCTGCCTTGCGGAAGGCGAGGCGGGCCGCACGATGATTTTCGACGAGATCGACCGCGGCGTGGGCGGCGCCACGGCGGATGCGGTGGGCCGGCGCCTTGCGCAATTGTCCGAAGGCGGGCAGGTCCTCGTGGTGACGCATTCGCCGCAGGTCGCGGCGCTTGGCGCACACCATTGGCAGGTGGCGAAAAGCGTGCGCGACGATGAGACGACCTCGACCGTCGTGCCGCTCGATCCCGCGGCGCGGGAGGATGAAATCGCGCGGATGCTGGCGGGCGACACGGTCACCGACGAGGCCCGCGCGGCAGCCCGGGCGTTGCTTTACGGCTGAAGGCGCATCACCCGGTGCCCGGGTTTTGCGCCGGATCGACCTGAACGCGTGCCGGTGCGCCGCAAGTCGGCGTGAAATGCACCGCGAGCCCTTTCATCCAATCTCCAGAATGGCTTATTGAGAGGGCACGCCCTCAGCCCGATGCGGTGGATATGACGGAGCAAGCCTTCTTCGCGCGGCATATGAAGAGCCTGACGACCTCCTGCGGTCGCGGCTGGGATTTGCTGCGGCACGAAGGTCCCGGGCAGATTCAATTCTGGTTCATCGCGCTGGCGGTCGGCATCGCGGCGGGCTTTGCCGCGATCCTGTTCCGGCTCGCCATCGAGGAATTGCAGACCGCCCTCTACGGCATCGAGGATCCCAACACGCTGGCGAGCTTCGCCGAGACGCTGCCGTGGTACTTCGTCATGGCGATCCCGGTGCTGGGCGGCGTGACGGTGGGTGTGATCGTGCATTACTTCACGCCCGATGGCCGCGTGCGCAGCGTCGCCGACGTGATCGAGGGGGCGGCGCTGAACGACGGGCGGGTGGAGAAGAAGGCCGGCATCGCCTCGGCACTCTGTTCGTGGATCACGCTGTCGACCGGCGGCTCGTCGGGACGGGAAGGGCCGGTCGTGCATATCGCGGCGATGATCGCGAGCTGGGTCTCGAACGTGCTTCGGGTGGACGGCATCACCGGCCGCGACCTTCTGGGCTGCGCCGTGGCGGCGGCGGTCTCGGCGAGCTTCAATGCGCCCATCGCCGGCGCGCTCTTCGCGCTCGAGGTCGTGCTGCGGCATTTCGCGCTGCACGCCTTCGCCCCCATCGTGGTGGCGAGCGCGGCGGGCACGGTCATCAACCGGCTGACCTTCGGCGACGTGACCGAGTTCCGCCTGCCCGGCACCACCACCGTGGAATTCTACCTCGAACTGCCCGCCTTCCTGATCCTCGGCCTGCTCGCGGGGCTGATCGCGGTCATCACCATGCGCGCGATCTTCGTGGCCGACGATTGGGGCACGGAGTTGCAACGCAAGCTCGGCCTGCCGCTGTTCCTGCGGCCCGCCGTGGCGGGTGTGCTGCTTGGCGCGCTCGCGATCTTCTACCCCCATATCATCGGGGTTGGGTACGAGACGACCTCGCTGGCGCTGACCGGCAACCTGCTGACGCATGAGGCGATCATCTTCGCGGTGCTGAAGGTGGTCGCGCTGGCGATCACGATGGCGGGTCGGATGGGCGGCGGGGTCTTCTCGCCGTCGCTGATGATCGGGGCGCTGACCGGGCTGGCCTTCGGGCTGATCGCGACGGGCGTCTTCCCGAACCAGTCCGGCTCGTCGACGCTCTATGCGCTGGCGGGCATGGGGGCCGTGGCCGCGGCGGTGCTGGGCGCGCCCATCTCGACCACGCTCATCGTCTTCGAACTGACGGGCGACTGGCAGACGGGCCTCGCGGTGATGGTGTCGGTGTCGATGTCGACCGCCGTCGCCTCGCGGCTAGTGCACCGGTCGTTCTTTCTCAGCCAGCTCGAACGGCGCAACGTGCATCTGGCGGCGGGGCCGCAAGCCTACCTGCTCGCGATGTTCGGCGTCTCGGGCGTCATGCGCAAACCCACCGACCTGAAGGCGGCGGATGAGCAGGCCTGTCACGAGATGATCGAACAGGAGCTTTACGTGAACACGACCTCGACGCTGGAGACCGCGCTGCCGCTGTTCGAGAAGTCCGGCGTGGCCTTCCTGCCGGTCATCAAGCGCGCGCCGGAAAGCGACACGCCCATCCTGCAGGGCGCGCTGTTCCATGTCGATGCGTTGAAGGCCTATAACCGCGCGCTGGCCGCAACGGCGGCGGAAGAGCACAGCTGATCAGGTCGCCGGGCAAGCGCCGAATTGCTGCGCCCGGGTCGCCGCAGCGCATCCCGAGCACCGGGTTTCAGAGCTGTTCGACCGTCACCCCGTCCTGGACGTGAAACGCGAGGTGGTCCTTGATCTTGGCGACCGCGTCTTTCGGTTCCTCGTAGGTCCAGACCGCGTCGTCATAGGTTCTCGATTTCGACATGATCGAATAATAGGATGCGACACCCTTCTCGGGGCAGGTCGTCGTGGTATCGGTGCGGTCGAGAAAGGCCATGCCGATATCTTCCCTCGGGAAGTAGATCACCGGATCGTGGTTTCCCTCGGTCAGTTCGAGTGCGGCGTTGCTTTCGCCGATCACGGCGCCGCCTGCGCGGACCACCCACGTGCCGTCTGCCGGGCGGATCATGATATCGTCGGCCATCCCTGTCTCCTTGATTCGATTTTTTCCTACCCTGCGGTCTGCAGGGTCGTCTTGTCACGCACCCAGCGGGGCTGTCGCCGCCTCGAGCCAGAGACGGGTTTCGGGATCGAGCCCTTCCGCGAGGCGCGTCCGGCACTCCGCATGATACTCGTCGATCCAGTCGCGTTCGTCGCGCGTCAGCATCTCCTGCACGATCAGCCTGCGGTCGAGAGGGACATAGGTCAGCGTCTCGAAGGACAACATCTCTGCGACCGTCTGCCCCGGAAGCTCTGCCGCCTTCTGCACCACGACGAGGTTCTCGATGCGGATGCCATAGGCGCCTTCGCGGTAGAAGCCGGGCTCGTTGGACAGGATCATGCCGGGTTTCAGCGGCACCTGCCCGGTGCGCGCAATGCGTTGCGGGCCCTCATGCACCGAAAGGTAGGCGCCGACGCCGTGCCCGGTGCCGTGCCCGTAATCGAGCCCGGCTTGCCAAAGCGCCTGGCGCGCGAAGGGGTCGATGTCGCGCCCGGCAAGGCCCGCGGGCCAGCGCAACCGGCTGACCGCGATCATCCCCTTGAGAACGCGGGTATAGTTGCGGCATTCCTCATCCCCGACCGCGCCGATCGCGATGGTCCGGGTGACGTCGGTGGTGCCGTCGCGATACTGCCCACCGGAATCGACCAGCAGCAGCTGACCCGCCTCGATCGGCGCATCGGTTTTCTCGGTGACGCGGTAATGCACGATGGCGCCGTGCGGCCCGGCGCCCGAGATCGTCTCGAAGGCAATGTCGAGGAGCGCGCCGGTCTCGCGCCGGAACGTCTCGAGGCGGCGGGCGACATCGGTTTCGTGCAGATCGCCGGGCGCGGTGCGGTCGAGCCAGGCGAGAAAGCGGCACATCGCCTGACCGTCCCGGTGATGGGCGGCGCGGGCGCCGGCGATCTCGGTCGGGTTCTTGCAGGCCTTGGGCAGCAGGCAGGGATCGTCGGCGCGGTGCACCTCGATCTCGGCGGCCTCGAGCGCGTCGAGCACCGCCAGCGGGCAGGTTGCCGGATCGATCCCGACGACGCCTTCGAGCCCCGCGAGGGCCGCGAGGAAATCCTCGGGCCCATGCAGCGTCACCGCATCGCCCAGATGCTCGCCGAGGGCGGTCAGCTTGGCGGCGGCCATGAACAGGCTGACCCTGCCCGTCGCGTGCAGGACCGCGAAACCGTGCGGCACCGGATTGCGCGGAATGTCCGAGCCGCGGATGTTCAAGAGCCAGGCGAGGCTGTCGGGCTGGGTGATCACCGCGTGATCGGCGGGCGCGAGCGTTTGCGCGAGGCGCGCGATCTTGTCGCCATGCGCCTCGCCTGCAAGCTGCACGGGATGGGCGGTCACGGGGCCCATCGGCGGGGCGGGCTGGTTCGGCCAGACCCGGTCCACGAGGTTGTCCGTGCGCACCAGCCGCGCATTGTCGAGATCGCCTTCAAGCCGCTCCGCCTGGTCCACGCTGAGCAGCCAGGGATCAATGCCGATCCGTGCGCCCTGCGCGGCCTGCGCATTGATCCACTCGGCCAGCGAGATCTCGGGCCAATCGACGGGCGTATAGTCTTCGGCGACCTGGTTGCGGACCTGCAGCCGGTAGCGGCCATCGACGAAGACGCCCGCCTTCTCGGCCAGAACCACGCAATGACCGGCGGAACCGGTAAAGCCCGTCAGCCAGGCCAGCCGGTCGTCATGCGGCGCCACGTATTCACCCTGAAAGGCATCGGCGCGCGGCACAATGAAGCCGTCGAGGCCCATATCGGCCATCTCCGCGCGCAAGGCGGCCAGGCGGGGCGGACCCTGTTCGGGCCGCGCGGTTTCGACGAAGGTCTGGAAATACGCGGGATCACTCACGGGAGACGACACCTTTTCTGCTTTGCCTCTTGCCAAATACGTGGCGCCCGAGCCGGGCTATTGCCGCAGGGCTGATCGACCGGGGTGTTGCCATCCATGCGCGTCATCGCGCGGAGTCGGTCAGGACGCTTTCTTGATCCCCTTGAACCGGGCGCGCGCGCGCGGGTCGCTGTCGAAGAGCGAGGCCAGCTGTTCGGTCATGGCACCGGCCAGCTGTTCGACATCGGTGATGGTGACTGCACGATCGTAATACCGCGTCACGTCATGGCCGATGCCGATGGCCAGAAGCTCCACCTGGCGGCGGCGCTCGACCATGGCGATCACGTCGCGCAGGTGCTTTTCGAGGTAATTGGCGGGGTTCACCGATAGGGTGGAATCGTCCACCGGCGCGCCGTCCGAGATCACCATGAGGATCTTGCGCGCCTCGGGGCGCCCGGCCATGCGCCGATGCGCCCATTCCAGCGCCTCGCCGTCGATATTCTCCTTCAGAAGCCCCTCTTTCATCATCAGGCCCAGATTGGCGCGTGCACGCCGCCATGGCGCGTCGGCCCCCTTGTAGATGATGTGGCGCAGATCGTTGAGGCGGCCGGGCTGCTGTTCGCGGCCCGAATTCAGCCATTTCTCGCGGCTCTGCCCGCCTTTCCAGGCGCGGGTGGTGAAGCCCAGGATCTCGACCTTCACGTCGCAGCGCTCCAACGTGCGGGCGAGCACGTCGGCGCAAATGGCCGCGATGGAAATGGGCCGGCCCCGCATCGAGCCCGAATTGTCGAGCAGGAGCGTCACGACGGTGTCGCGGAACTCCATGTCCTTCTCGACCTTGAAGCTGAGCGGCGTCGTGGGGTTGGCGACGACGCGCGCGAGGCGGCCCGCATCGAGGATGCCTTCCTCGCGGTCGAACTCCCATGACCGGTTCTGCTGGGCCTGAAGGCGGCGCTGCAGCTTGTTGGCAAGCCGCGACACGGCCCCCTTCAGCGGATCGAGCTGCTGGTCGAGATAGGCGCGCAGGCGTTCGAGCTCGGCGGGTTCGGCCAATTCCTCGGCGCGGATCTCCTCGTCGAATTCGGCGGTGTAGACGCGGTAATTCGGATCGGCATCCGAGACGGGCTGCGGCGCGGGCGGCTCGAGCGGGGCCTCGCCCTCGGGCATCTCGATCTCGTCGGTGTCGTCCTGCTCGCCCACATCCTCCATCGAGACCTGGGCCTGGCTGGCATCCTGGGTCTGTTCCTGGCTCTGCTCGGGCGAGGCCTCGGCGTCGTCCTCGCCGGAATCATCGTCGCCTTCGTTCTGTTCTTCCTGCTCCTCGCCGCCCTCGTCGGCGGCCTCCTCGGACTCGTCGTCGAGATCGTCGGGGTCGTCGCCAAGCTGGTCGCCATAGCCCAGATCGGTGATCATCTTCCGGGTGAAGCGCGAGAATTCCGACTGGTCGGTCAGTTTGCCCTCGAGGTTCTCGAGCGTGGTGCCGGCCTTGTCCTCGATATGGTTGCGCCAGAGCTCCATCACGTTCTGCGCGGCGGGCGGCAGGTCGCGGCCCGTGGCGAGGTGGCGGACGAGGTAGTTGAGCGCCTGCGGCAACGGCACGTCCGAGGCGTCCTTGACCTGGTCATACCCCTTGCGCAGCGCGTCGTGACCGATCCTGGCGTCGATATTGCCCGCCGTGCCGGGCATGTCCCGCGCGCCCACCGCCTCGCAGCGGGCGGTTTCCATCGCCTCGTAGATCTCGCGCGCCATGTCGCCCTGGGGGGCGTATTTCGAATGGGTGCCGGCATCGTGGTAGCGCCGGTACAGCGCCAGCGCATCCGCGGTGCCGCGCGCCAGCAACACCTCGTCGCGGCCCATCCGGCGCGAGACCTGCGGCAGGCGCATCGCATCGCCCGACACGCCGGACGGATCGACCGTGTAGCTGACCGTCAGGTCGGGATCGTGCGCCATCACCTTGGTCGCTTCGGCGAGCGCCTTCTTGAAAGGATCGGCGGGATTGTCGGAGCTTTTGGACATGGCATCTTTCTCCTCCGTGATGCGGCGAAAGGCAAGGGGCGGGCTCGGTGATGGCCGGGGCCGTTTCCCGGGAGATAAAGCGGGGCGGGATCGCTGCAAGCGTGCATGCGGGCTGTGAGGGCGGCGCCGAGGCTCCGGCCGGATGCCAGGCGGGGTGCCGGTGGCGGTGTCGCGCGATGGGGGGGCGTTCGGGCGGTTTTTGCGCGCGGGGCAAGCGCCCGCGCGCGGGCGACGAGAGGCGCTGCCTCTCGTGCTCTCCGGAGGTATTTTTGGTCCGATCGTGAGAGGGGCGTCGGAGGAAGAGCCGCAGGGCGGGTCATAGCGGGGGCCGTGTTGGGCCGCGGCAGGAGGCGGGGCGCGGGTCCGCGCGCGCCCGCGAAAGAGACTTGCAAAAGCGGCGCGGCTCACTCACTCCGGTTTCCATGAAACTGCTATTTCTCGGAGATGTCATGGGGCGCGCCGGCCGGCAGGCCGTGCAGGACCGCCTGCCCGCCTTGCGGCAGGACTGGGGCCTCGATTTCGTGGTGGTCAATGGCGAGAACGCCTCGAACGGGGCCGGGCTGACCGCGGCGCATGCGCAGCTTCTGTTCGATGCCGGCGCCGATTGCGTGACGCTGGGCGATCACGCCTTCGACCAGAAGGACATGCTGCAGGCGGCCGAGAGCGAGACGCGCATCATCCGGCCGCTGAATTACGCCAAGGTCGCGCCGGGGCGGGGCTTCCGGCTCTTCGAGGATCGCCGCGGCCGCAAGGTTCTGGTGCTGCAGGTGCTGGGGCAGGTCTTCATGAAGCGGCCCTTCGACGATCCGTTCAGCCATGTCGAGCGGGTGCTGAAAGCCCATCCGCTGGGCGGACGCGCGCAGGCCATCGTGGTGGATGTCCATTGCGAGGCGACGTCCGAGAAGATGGCCATGGGGCAATTCTGCGCGGGCAAGGCGAGCCTCGTTGTCGGCACCCATACCCACGTGCCCACGGCGGATGCGCAGATCCTGCCGGGCGGCACCGCCTATCTCAGCGATGCGGGCATGTGCGGCGATTACGATTCGGTCATCGGCATGGACAAGGAAGAGCCGCTGCGGCGCTTCATCACCGGCATGCCGAAAGCGCGGTTCCAGCCGGCGCTCGGCGAGGCGACGCTGTCGGGCGTCTACGTGCAGACCGACGACCGCACCGGCCGCGCCACGGAGATCGCGATGGTCCGGCAGGGCGGTCGGCTCAGCCCTGCGGGGCCCGAACCCGCGCGATGACGCAACGCCTTGTCGGGCGGGATCGCAATCGTCACAATGGCGCTTCAGCGACGCCGGGATAGCGCAGAGATGGAGCTTTTTCAGTTCGGCCAGGAGACAGCCGCATATATCACCATGGGCGTGATCCTGGTGATGCTGGTGCTGTTCGTCTCCGAGCTCTACCCGGTGGAAGTGGTGGCCATGGGCGGTGTCGCGGCACTTCTGGTGCTGGGCATCCTGCCCTATGACAGCGCGCTGGCCGTGCTGTCGAACCCCGCGCCCTGGACCATCGCGGCGATGTTCATCGTCATGGGGGCGCTGGTGCGCACGGGGGCGCTCGATGCGTTCACCAGCTACGCGCAGGCCCGGGCGGAGCGGCACCCGAAGACCGCCATGCTCGGGATCATGGCGGTGGTGGTGCTGGCATCGGCCTTCATGAACAACACGCCCGTCGTGGTCGTCATGCTGCCCATCTTCGTGCAATTGTCGCGCACGCTGGGCGTCGCGCCGTCGAAGCTGCTGATCCCGCTCAGCTATGCGGCGATCCTGGGCGGCACCCTCACGCTGATCGGCACGTCCACGAACCTGCTCGTCGACGGTGTCGCGCGGGCCCGGGGCATGGAGCCCTTCACCATCTTCGAGATCACGCCGCTCGCCTTCGTGCTCGTGCTGGTGGGCATGGCCTACCTGTTCCTGCTGGGGCCGATCCTGCTGCCCGACCGCAAGAGCATGGCGGGCATGCTGTCGGACCGGTCGCGGATGAAATTCTTCACCGAGGTCGTGCTGCCGCCCGATTCCAACCTGATCGGGCGCGACGTGCTCAGCGTGCAGCTCTTCAAGCGCGACGGCGTGCGGCTGGTGGACGTGATCCGCGGTGACGAGTCGCTCCGGCGCAACCTCAAGGATGTCAAACTGGCGGTCGGTGACCGGATCGTGCTGCGCACCCAGATGACCGAAATCCTGAGCCTGCAGCGCAACAAGTCGCTGAAGCGCGTCGATCAGGTCTCGTCGGTCGAGACCACGACGGTGGAGGCGCTCATTTCGCCGGGCTGCAAGATGGTGGGGCGGTCGCTGGGCGCGCTGCGCCTGCGGCGCCGGTTCGGGGTCTATCCGCTGGCCGTGCATCGCCGGAACCAGAATATCGGCCGCCAGCTCGACGATCTGGTGGTGCGGGTGGGGGACACCCTGCTGCTGGAAGGTGCGCCCGACGACATCAAACGGCTGGCGGACGAAATGGCGCTCGTCGATGTCGCGCGGCCCTCGGCGCGGGCGTTCCGGCGGGGACATGCGCCGCTGGCGCTGGGCGCGCTGGCGGGCATCGTGGTGCTTTCGGCCCTCGGCGTCGCGCCGATCCTGGCGCTTGCGGTCGTGGCGGTGGCGGTGGTGCTGCTGACCCGCTGCATCGATGCGGACGAGGCGTTCTCTTTCGTCGAGGGCCAGCTTCTGGCGCTGATCTTCGCCATGCTCGCCATCGGCGCAGCGCTGGACGAGACCGGCGCGGTCGAGATGATCGCTGGCTGGGTGGCGCCCTGGATGGCGGGTCTCGACGGGATGTTCGTGGTTCTTGCGGTCTTCGGCCTGACGAGCCTTCTGACCGAGCTGGTCTCAAACAACGCGGTGGCGGTGGTGATGACGCCCATCGCCATATCGCTCGCCGAGGCGCTGGGCATCGATCCGCGCCCGCTGGTGATCGCGGTGATGGTCGCCGCGTCCTGCGCCTTCGCCACGCCCATCGGCTACCAGACCAACACGCTGGTCTACGGGCCGGGCGGCTACAGCTTCACCGATTTCCTGCGGGTGGGTGTTCCGATGAACATCCTGATCGGTGTCGTGGCCTCGGCCCTCATCCCGCTGATCTGGCCGCTGACCCCCTGATCGCCCGGGATTTCTAGCACTTGTCCAACCGCGCCGCGCGCGCCTGTAAGATATTCCGGACCCTTATTTCGTAGAACAGCATGGACATCGTGCGAACGGTGCCTGCGCCCCGACGGCAACGCCCTTGCCGCGCCGCCGTGTGCGCATCGACCCCTTAACAAGGACCGAGCGGAAATGAGTCTGATTACCCCCGAAACACGAGCTTCGGCGCTGGAAGAGGAACGGCAAGAATTCCTCGAAACGCTGAAGGAATTGCGGGCGGCACTGAACGATCTCAAGACCAAGGTGCGCGCTGAACAGATGACGAGGGAGGATAAGGCCGAGGCCAAGCGGCTGCTCGAGGAAGCACGCTACTGGCTGCGGCAAGTGCGGGAAACGGAGGCGGAACTTGTCAAAATCGAACGGGAAAAAGCCGGTATCCAGGGGTCCTGGGGACTCGATCTCGAAAAGTCCCGCGCCGAGATCCAGTGCCGCCTCGCGCGCCTGCCAAAATGCGGCTGCACGGGTGGCCTTGTTGACTGAACTGGGTCTCGGCACGCAGATCGCGCTGCCCTACCTCTTCGAAATCTGGGCGATGGAGCACCAGTTGCCGCCCGAGGGCCCCTGGAAGACCTGGGTCATCATGGGCGGGCGGGGCGCGGGCAAGACCCGCGCGGGCGCCGAATGGGTGCGCCGCCAGGTCGAGGGGGCACGCCCCCTCGATGCCGGTCGCTGCCGCCGCATCGCCCTTCTGGGCGAGACGCGCGATCAGGTCCGCGAGGTCATGATCTTCGGGGATAGCGGCATCCTCGCCTGCTGCCCGCCCGACCGGCGCCCGGTCTGGCAGGCGACGCGGCATTGCCTCGTCTGGCCCAACGGCGCCGAGGCGATGGCGTTCTCCGCGCATGAGCCCGAAGCGCTGCGCGGCCCGCAATTCGACGGCGCCTGGGCAGACGAACTGGCGAAGTGGAAAAAGGGCCAAGCGGTCTGGGACATGCTGCAATTCAGTCTCAGGCTGGGGCAGGATCCGCGGGTCTGCGTGACCACGACGCCGCGCAACGCGTCCGTCCTGAAGGAGCTTCTGACCCGCAAGAGCACCGTGGTCACCCATGCCGCGACCGAGGCGAACCGCGCCAACCTTGCGCCGTCGTTCCTCGAGGAGGTGCGCGCGCGATACGGCGACACGCGGCTCGGCCGGCAGGAGCTGGACGGTCTGCTGATCGAAGAGGCGGAGGGCGCGCTGTGGACGGCGGCGATGATCGAGTCGGGACACATCGCCAAGGTGCCGCCGCTGGTGCGTATCGTCGTGGCGGTCGATCCGCCGACCACGGCGCATGTGGGGTCGGATGCCTGCGGGATCGTGGTGGCCGGGCTGACGCATGAGGGCAACGCGGTCGTGCTCGAGGATGCCACGGTTCAGGGCGTCCGCCCGGCCGCCTGGGCGGAGGCGGCCATCGCGGCGATGGCGCGCTGGGACGCGGACAGGCTCGTGGCCGAGGTCAATCAGGGCGGCGACATGGTCGAGGAAGTTCTGCGCACCGTCGATCCGAACGTGGCGGTGACCAAGGTGCACGCGGCGCGCGGCAAGACCGCCCGGGCCGAACCGGTGGCCGCGCTTTACGAACGCGGGCGCGTGCAGCATCTACGCGGCCTCGGCATCCTCGAAGAGCAGATGTGCCGCATGACGCAGGCGGGATACGACGGCGCAGGCTCGCCCGACAGGGTCGATGCGCTGGTCTGGGCGCTGACCGATCTGATGCTGCGCAACACCAGAACGGCGCGTCCGGGCCTGCGGGGGCTGTAGAAAACGCCTCGCCGTTGCGTGCGGCCCCCCTCGGGCGGTCGCACGCCTCAAGGGCCATTAAGACCCCGTCGTTACACCTTCATTCAACGGCAGACGGGCCTCCCCGACGCCACGACACGAACCGGCTTCGGGCTCAGGCCCGCTGCCAGCAACCAGGAGTGCGCCCGCATGGTGTTTCAGCTTTTTCGTGGCCCGGCCCAGCCCGCGATCCCCGAGACCAAGGCATCCGCCACCGGTCCTGTCATCGCCTATGCCAGCTCGGGCCGCGTCGCCTGGAGCCCGCGGGATACCGTGTCGCTGACCAAGACCGGCTTTTCCGGAAACCCGGTGGGCTTTCGCGCGGTCAAGCTGATCGCCGAGGCCGCCGCCGCGCTGCCGCTGGTCCTGCAGGACGCGGAGCGGCGCTATGACATGCACCCCGCGCTGAGCCTGCTGACCAATCCCAATCCCGGCCAGGGGCGGGCGGAGCTGCTGGAGGCGCTTTACGGCCAGCTTCTTCTCTCCGGCGATGGATATCTCGAGGCGGTCAATGGCGGCACGACCGGCCTGCCTTTCGAGCTGCATGTCCTGCGTTCGGACCGGATGCGGCTGATCCCGGGCAATGACGGCTGGCCCGTCGCCTACGAATACAGCGTCGGCGCGCGCAAGCACCGCTTCGACATGACCGGTGAGACAGCGCCCATCTGCCACATCAAGTCATTCAACCCGCAGGACGACCATTACGGCCTGTCGCCGATGCAGGCGGCGGCGCAGGCGCTCGACGTGCACAATTCCGCGTCGCGCTGGTCGAAGGGGCTTCTGGACAACGCGGCGCGACCATCGGGGGCGATCGTCTATAGCGGCGGGGACGGTTACGGCACGCTCTCGCCCGAGCAATACGACCGGCTCGTGGGCGAGATGGAGGCCCATCACATGGGCGCGCGCAATGCGGGCCGTCCGATGCTGCTCGAAGGCGGGCTCGACTGGAAACCGATGGGCTTTTCGCCTTCGGACATGGAATTCCACAAGTCCAAGGAGGCCGCCGCGCGCGAAATCGCGGTCGCGTTCGGGGTGCCGCCGATGCTGCTCGGCATTCCCGGCGAGGCGACCTTCGCCAATTACCAGGAAGCGCACCGGGCCTTTTACCGCCTGACGGTGCTGCCCTTGGCCACCCGTGTCGCGGCGACGCTCGGCACCTGGCTTTCGGCGCAATCGGGCGAGGCGTTCGAGCTGAAGCCCGATCTCGATCAGGTCTCGGCGCTTGCCGCCGAGCGGGACCAGCAATGGGCCCGGGTCGCAGGCGCCGATTTCCTGAGCGCGGAGGAAAAGCGCCGCATCCTAGGTCTGCCTCCGCTGGCGGAGCCCGGGAATGAATGAGCCGCGCATCACCCCCGAACGGTTCGAATGCGCGCCGGGCCTAAGGCTCGAGGCCCATGAGCGGCTGTCGGACCTGCAATTCCGCAACCTCGCGGCGCGGCTCGACCGGATCGAGGCGTTGATGGAGCGGCTCGAACGCCGGCTCTGGCTCGCCGTCTACGGGGTCATGGCCACCATCGCCGCGCAAGGCGTGCAGGGTCTGATGAGTGTCACGCCCTGACGGGCCAAGGAAGCTGGAGAGAGACATGGAACTGGAACACAAGCTCTGCCGCTTCGAGGCGGAAGTGACGGTCAGGGACGGCATGCAGCTCGAGGGTTATGCCTCGCGCTTCGGCGCCTGCGACCAGGGCGGCGACGTCGTGGCCAAGGGCGCCTATGCCGCCTCGCTGAAGCGTCTGGGTGCGGAGGGCCGCGCGGTCAAGATGCTCTGGCAGCACGATCCCGCCCAGCCCATCGGCATCTGGGACGAGGTGCGCGAGGACGCCACCGGCCTCTGGGTCAAGGGACGCCTCCTCGAGGGCGTCGCGCGGGCCAAGGAGGCCGCCGCCTTGATCGAGGCGGGCGCCATCGACGGGTTGTCCATCGGCTACCGCACCTTGCGGGCCACCAAGAATGACAAGGGCCAGCGGGTCCTTACGGAACTGGAGCTTTGGGAAGTGTCCCTCGTGACCTTCCCGATGCTGCCCAGTGCGCGGGTCGCGGGGAAGGGGGACCACCCCGACGACGCGGCCTGGCGCGAACTGGCACGGACCATCGAAGGTCTGCGCCTTGACATGGCGGGCGGCTGACGCGCGCCGGGACGAAAACGGGACCGAACAGCACATGACACAAGCCGAGAACACGTCTCGGACCGGGGAAGATGCGTCTCCGGTCGTCCAGGTTGGCACCGCGATGGCGGGGTTCGCCCAGGACATCAAGGCCATGCGGGCCGACCTCTATGGACAACTCAAAGCACAGGAAGAGCGACTGACCATGCTTGATCGTAAATCCGCCATCAAGGCGGCCCGGCCCGCGCTTGCCAGCGCCGGCGACACCGAAGCCCCCCACCAGAAGGCGTTCAACGCCTATCTGCGCACCGGCGATGACGACGGCCTGCGCGGCCTCGAACTCGAGGGCAAGGCGATGTCCACTGCGGTGAATTCCGACGGTGGCTACCTCGTCGACCCGCAGACCTCCGAGACCATCGCCTCGGTTCTGGCGGGCGCGGGTTCGATCCGGGCCGTGGCCAGCGTCGTCAACGTGGAGGCCACCTCCTACGACGTGCTGATCGACCGTAACGATGCGGGCGCGGGCTGGGCCAACGAGACCGCGGGCAGCATCGAAACCGGTACGCCCACGATCGAGCGGATCTCGATCCCGCTTTATGAGCTGAACGCGATGCCCAAGGCCTCGCAGCGCCTGCTCGACGACAGCGCCTTCGACGTGGAAGCCTGGCTCGCCGGTCGGATCGCCGACAAGTTCTCGCGCGCCGAGGCCGCGGCCTTCATCTCGGGCGACGGGGCGGACAAGCCCAAGGGCATCCTGACCCACCCGCAGGTCGACAACGATCTCTGGGCCTGGGGGTCCATCGGCACCGTGGCCACGGGCGCGGCCGCCGATATCGGCGACGGCGATGCGCTGATCGGCCTCGTCTACGCGCTGGGTGCCGAATACCGCGCCAATGCGGCCTTCGTGATGAACTCGAAGACCGCGGGCGCGCTGCGCAAGCTCAAGGATGCCGACGGCCGCCACCTGTGGTCCGACGGTTTCGCCAGCGGCGAGCCCGCGCGCCTTCTGGGCTACCGCGTGGTGATCGCCGAGGACATGCCCGACATCGGCGCCGGTGCCACGCCCATCGCCTTCGGCGATTTCGGCGCGGGCTACACCATCGCCGAGCGGCCCGACCTGCGCATCCTGCGCGATCCGTTCAGCGCCAAGCCGCATGTGCTGTTCTACGCCACCAAGCGCGTGGGCGGAGACGTGTCGGATTTCGCCGCGATCAAGCTTCTGGTCTGCGCGGTCTGAACGACGCCGTGAGCGGGCGGCGGACATCGTGCCGCCGCCTGTTGGGAAAGCCGGTCATCCGGCGGGGATGCAGAGCGGAGACGAAGACCCATGATGCTGACCGAAGAGACACTCGTGCCGGATACGGCCCTTCCCGTGGATGGCCTGAAGCGGCATCTCAGGATGGGGTCGGGCTTCGCCGAGGACGACGTGCAGGACGCGGTCCTGACGGGGTTCCTGCGCGCCGCCATGGCCGTGATCGAGGGCCGCACCGCCAAGACGCTGCTGGCCCGCGACTTTCTGCTCAGCGTGTCGCGCTGGGCCGCGCCCGACGCGCAGCCGCTCGGCACCGCACCGGTGCAGACGCTGGGCAGCGTGACGCTGATCGACCGGCACGGCACGTCGAGCCTTGTCGCCCCCACCGCCTACCGGCTGGAACGGGACGCGCAGGTGCCGCGGCTGCGTTCCATCGCCAGCTGCCTGCCGGGCATTCCCGCAGGCGGCAGCGCCGAGGTTCGCTTCACCGCCGGGTATGTCGCCGAGTTCGGCGATCTGCCCGCGGACCTGGCGCAGGCGGTGCTTCTGCTGGCCGCACATTACTACGAATACCGCGACGAGACCGCGCTGGGCGAGGGCTGCATGCCCTTCGGTGTGACCGCGCTTCTGGCGCGCTACCGCCCCGTGCGGATCGGATTCGGCGCATGAGCGGCGTGCGGCTGAACCGCCGTCTGACGCTGGAGCGCGAGGCGGCCGTGCCGGATGGCGCGGGCGGACGCAGCGCGGCCTGGGCGGCGCTCGGCACGATCTGGGGCGAGATGACGCCGCGCTCGGGCCGGGAGACGGCGATCGAGACCGGCACGCTGTCGCGCGCGGGCTACCGGGTGAAGGTGCGGGCGCTGCCCGAGGGCCATGGCGCCCGGCCCCGCGCGGGCGACCGGTTTCGCACCGGCACGCGGCTTTTCGATATCCGCGCGGTCCAGGAGGCCGGCCCCGCCGCGCGATACCTGATCTGCACCGTCGAGGAAGAGGTGACGCCATGAGCTATGCCCTGTCCGACGCGCTGCAGGAGGCGCTTTACACCGCGCTTTCCAGCGATCCGGGTCTCGCCCTCGAGGTGGGGGGGCATGTCTATGACGCCCTGCCCACCGGGCCGTTGCCGGAGCTGTACGTCGCGCTTGGCCCCGAGAAGGTGCGCGATGCCTCCGACATGGGCGCCCACGGCGCCTGGCATGACCTTTCGGTGATCGTATCGACCGATGCGGCGGGCTTTCGCAGCGCCAAGCGCGCCGCGGCGGCGATCTGCGACGTGCTCGACGACGCGGCGCTGCCGATGACGCGCGGACGGCTCGTCAGCCTGCGCTTCCTCAAGGCCGACGCCAAGCGCCGGTCCGGCGATACCCGCCGCATCGAGATGATCTTCCGCGCCCGCGTGGACGACGAGTGAACCCTTAGAACGGAGTGACGGACATGGTTGCCCAGAATGGCAAGGACCTACTGATCAAGGTGGATCTGACCGGCGACGGACAGTTCCACACCATGGCGGGCCTGCGCGCGACGCGGATCAGCTTCAACGCCGAGCAGGTCGACGTGACCTCGCTCGAAAGCCAGGGCGGCTGGCGCGAGCTGCTGAGCGGGGCGGGCGTGCGCACCGCGGCGATCTCGGGCTCGGGCATCTTCCGCGATGCCGATACCGACGAGCGCGCGCGGCAGATCTTCTTCGCGGGCGAGACGCCGCAATTCCAGGTGGTGATCCCGGATTTCGGCACCGTGACGGGACCGTTCCAGGTCACCGGGCTCGAATATGCGGGCACCCATGACGGCGAGGCCACCTACGAGGTCTCGATGGCCTCGGCCGGTGTCGTGAACTTCGTCGCGGCGGCGAGCTGAGCGCATGGAGAACCCCTGGCGCGGTGAGGTCGAGATTGTGATCGACGGCGAGGCGCGGCGCATGCGCCTGACCCTCGGCGCGCTGGCGGAGCTCGAGGCGACGCTCGGCGCGGACAGTCTCGTGGCGCTGGTGGAGCGGTTCGAGACCAGCCGCTTCGCCAGCCGCGACGTACTCGCCCTGATCGTGGCGGGGCTGCGTGGCGGGGGCTGGGACATCCGCCCCGACGCCATCGCCCGCGCCACGATCGAGGGCGGACCGCTCGCGGCGGCGGAGGCGGCGGCCCAGCTTCTGGCCCGCGCCTTCGCCGCCCCGGGGCCGGCATGAGCCCGGGGCATTTCGACTGGCCGCAGCTGATGCGGGCGGGCCTGACGCGGCTGGGACTCAAACCCGCCGAGTTCTGGGCGCTCACGCCCGCCGAATTGCGCCTCATGCTGGGCGAGGGCGCGGGGCCGCAACCCCTGGGGCGCGCGCGGCTGGACGCGCTGATGGCGGCCTTTCCCGATGACATGGACAGGAGCGAGACATGACAAGCGATATCGACGGACTGGAGGCGGAGCTGGACGCGCTTGATGCCTCGCTGTCGGGAGCGGCCACCATGGCGGCGGGCTTCAATGCCGAGATGCAGCGCATCCACGAGACCTTCGCTCAGACCGGCGGCGGCGTGCGGCGGCTGCAATCGGCGCTGTCATCGGGGCTCTCCTCGGCGATCGACGGGGTGGTGCTGGACGGGATGAGCCTGACCGCGGCGCTGAACGAGGTGGCGCAGGCGATGATCAACACCGCCTACAAGGCCGCCGTCGACCCTGTCGCGGATCACCTGGGCGGGCTTCTGTCGACCGGCGTGAACAGCGTTTTCGGACAATATTCGCCCTTCGCCAAGGGCGCCTCCTTCGCGCAGGGCCGGGTGATGCCCTTTGCCAATGGCGGCGTCGTCTCGGGGCCGACGACCTTCCCGATGCGGGGCGGCACCGGCCTGATGGGCGAGGCGGGCCCCGAGGCGATCATGCCATTGGCGCGCGGCCCCGACGGCAAGCTCGGCGTGCGGGCAGGCGGCGGCGGGGGCGGCGGTGCGGTGCATGTGACGATGAACATCTCCACGCCCGACGTGCAGGGCTTCCAGCGCAGCCAGAGCCAGATCGCCGCGCAGATGAGCCGCGCGCTGTCGCGGGGCGGGCGCAACCGCTGAGACCGCCGCAACCGGCGAGACCAACGACAACGAAAGGGACGGGGCCATGGAGTTCCACGACGTCAGATTTCCCGCGCGGCTGAGCTTCGGCTCCATGGGCGGGCCCGAACGCAAGACCGAGATCGCCATCCTCGCCAACGGCTATGAGGAGCGCAACACGCCCTGGTCGCAATCGCGCCGGCGGTATGATGCGGGCGTGGGGTTGCGCTCGCTCGACGATGTGGCCGAGGTCGTGGCCTTCTTCGAGGCGCGGCGCGGGCAGCTCTACGCGTTCCGCTGGAAGGACTGGTCGGATTTCAAGTCCTGCCGGCCCTCGCGCGAAGTGCGGTTCGAGGGCCAGATCATCGGCTACGGCGATGGCGCGACGACCGAATTCCAGCTCATCAAGACCTATCGCTCCGGCGCCAATACCTATGCCCGGCCCATCGACAAGCCGGTGCCGGGCAGCGTCCGGGTCGGCATGCACGACACCGAACTGCGCCAGGGCGTGGCCTTCACGGTCGATTACGCGCGGGGCCGCGTCACCTTCGCCGAGCCGCCGATCACCGGCATCGCCGTGACCGCCGGGTACGAGTTCGACGTGCCGGTGCGCTTCGACGCCGCCGCGATCCAGACCAGCGTGGCGAATTTCCAGGCCGGCGAAGTGCCCTCGATCGCGGTCGTGGAGGTGCGGGTATGACCGGCGACGCGGCGGCGCTTTATGCCCATCTCGGCACCGGGACGACCCATGTCGTGCGCTGCTGGGAGGTGATCCGCAGCGATGGCGTGCGGCTGGGCTTCACCGATCACGACCTCGATCTCGCCTTCGACGATCTGGTCTTCAAGGCTGAAAGCGGGCTCACCGCGCGTGCCCTCGAACAGGGCACGGGGCTTTCGGTCGACAATTCCGAGGCGATGGGCGCGCTGTCCGATGCCGCCCTGTCCGAGGCCGATATCGAGGCCGGGCGCTACGATTCCGCCGAGGTGGTCGCGTGGCTCGTGAACTGGCAGGATGTCAGTGCGCGGCAGGTGCTGTTTCGCGGCCATATCGGCGAGATACGCCGTGCGGGCGGTGCGTTCCAGGCCGAGTTGCGCGGCCTTTCGGACAAGCTCAACCGGCTCGTGGGGCGCATCTACCAGCGGCCCTGCACCGCCGTTCTGGGTGATGCGACCTGCACCTTCGATCTGACGCAGAGCGGGTTTTCCTGGGAAGGCGCCGTGACCGGCGTCGCCGAGAACCGCAAGCTCGTCCTGCCCGCGCTGCCGCAATTCCTGCCCGGCTGGTTCGAACGGGGCCGCGCCGAGATGCTGACCGGCGCCGCGGCGGGCCTGACGCGCTGGATCAAGCGCGACGCGGTCGAAGAGGCGGGCCGGCGCATCGACCTCTGGGAGCCCTTCCGCGCCGATTTGGCGCCGGGTGACCGGGTGCGGATCGCGGCGGGCTGCGACAAGCGCTTCGGCACCTGCCGCAAGAAGTTCGATAACCTCGTCAACTTCCGAGGCTTCCCGGACATCCCCGGCGACGATTTCCTCGTCGTGCATCCAGCCAATGCCTCGAACAAGGCGGGGGGCAGCCGCAGATGAGCATCGAGGATGACATCGTCGCCGCCGCGCGCGGCTGGATCGGCACACCCTACCGGCACCAGGCGTCGCGCGCGGGCGTGGGCAGCGATTGCCTCGGGCTCGTGCGCGGCGTCTGGCGCGAGGTGATGGGCTGCGAGCCCGAGGCCGTGCCCGCCTACAGCAACGACTGGTCCGAGCCGCAGGGCATCGAGACGCTCTGGGCGGCCGGGCGGCGCAACCTGCAACCTGCCGCCCCGGGCGCGCCCGGACCGGGCGAGGTGATCCTGTTCCGCATGCGCGAAGGTGCGGTGGCCAAGCATCTCGGCATCGTCTCGGCGGGGGCGCCGCAGCCGCGCTTCATCCATGCCTATTCCGGCCATGGCGTCGTCGAATCGGCCCTGACCCGTCCCTGGGCGCGGCGCATCGTGGCGCGCTTTACCTTTCCCGACAGACCGTAAGGACAGATCCCATGGCGACGATACTCCTCTCGGCGGCGGGTGCCGCGTTCGGCGGCTCGGTGGGCGGCTCCTTCCTGGGGCTGTCGATGGTGGCTTGGGGGCGCTTCGCCGGGGCCACGCTCGGCCGAGCGATCGACCAGAGCCTGATGGGCCAGGGATCGGAAAGCATCGAGACCGGGCGCGTCGAACGCTTCCACCTCGCCAATTCCGGCGAGGGCCGCGCGATTCCGCAGGCCTACGGGCGCGTGCGCGTCGGCGGGCAGGTCATCTGGACCACGCATTTCACCGAAAAGACCAGGACCGAGGGCGGCGACAGCGGCAAGGGCGCCCCCGCCACGCCCGAGATCACCACCTATCACTACTCGATCAGCATGGCGCTCGCGCTCTGCGAGGGCGAGATCGCGGGCGTGTCGCGGATCTGGGCGGACGGGGTCGAGATCTCGGCCGAGGATCTGAACATGCGGGTCTATCCCGGCACGCGCGACCAGCTGCCCGACCCGAAGATGGAGGCGGTCGAAGGCGTGGGCGAAGTGCCCGCCTATCGCGGCACGGCTTATGTCGTGCTGGAGGATTTCAAGCTGGAGGATTTCGGCAACCGCGTGCCCCAGCTTTCCTTCGAGGTTTTGCGCCCGAACCAGGCCGCCGACGACATGCCGGCGCTGCTGCAGGGCGTCGCGCTTCTGCCCGGCACCGGCGAATACGTGCTGGCCACCACCAAGCAGTATTTCGAGGGCGCGAGCGGCGGCTCCTCGGCGGCGATCAACGTCAACACGCCCGCCGAAGTGCCCGACATCGTCCAGTCGCTGGGCACGCTCGCCGACCAGGCCGAGAACTGCAACGCGATCTCGCTCGTCGTGAGCTGGTTCGGTGACGATCTGCGCGCGGGGCAATGCCAGATCAAGCCGAAGGTCGAGCAGAAGCAATACGAGGCCAAGGACATGAAGTGGAAAGTCTCCGGACTTTCCCGCGGCGCCGCCGAAGAGGTCGCGAGGATCGACGACACGCCGGTCTATGGCGGCACGCCCGCCGACAAGTCCGTCGTCACCGCGATCGAACGGATGAACGCGGAGGGCCGCGCGGTCATGTTCTATCCCTTCATCCTGATGGAGCAGCTCGAGGGCAACAACCTGCCCAATCCCTATGGCGGGCTCGGCCAGCCGCCCCTGCCGTGGCGGGGCCGGATCACCACCGCGCGCGCGCCCGGGCAGGACGGCTCGACGGACGGGACGATCCTTGCGCGCGCCGAGGTCGAGGCGTTCATCGGCACGGCGCGGGCATCGGATTTTCGGGTCGAGGGACGCGGCGTGGTCTATACGGGCCCCGATGAGTGGTCTTTTTCGCGCTTCATCCTGCATTACGCGACGCTGACCAAGGCCGCGGGCGGGGTCGACGCCTTCTGCATCGGCTCCGAGCTGCGCGGGCTCACGCAGATCCGTGATCATCAGGGGTTTCCCTTCGTCGAAGCGCTGCGCGATCTGGTCACCGAGGTGCGCAGCATCGTCGGCCCCGACGTCAAGCTCAGCTATGCCGCCGACTGGTCGGAATATTTCGGCTACCGGCCCAATGATGGCTCGGGCGACGTGCTGTTCCATCTCGATCCGCTCTGGTCGCATCCGCAAATCGATTTCGTCGGCATCGACAATTATACATGCCGATCAGCGACTGGCGCGACGGGCGCGACCATGCCGATGCGGCCTTCGGACGGATCCACAACCTCGAATATCTGGATGCCAATATCGAGGGCGGCGAGGGCTTCGACTGGTATTATTCGAGCCCCGAGGCCGTGGCCGCGCAGCGCCGCACGCCCATCGTCGACACCGCCCATGGCGAGGACTGGATCTTCCGCTACAAGGATATCCGCTCCTGGTGGGAGAACAGCCATCACGACCGGATCGGCGGCGTGCGCCAGAGCGCCCCCACCGACTGGATCGCGCAGTCGAAGCCCATCTGGTTCACCGAGCTCGGCTGTCCCGCGGTCGACAAGGGCACCAACCAGCCCAATGTCTTTCTCGATCCGAAATCGTCGGAAAGCGCGCTGCCCCGGGCCTCGAACGGGCAACCGGACGAGGATATCCAGCGCCAGTACCTGCGCGCGATGCACCTGCACTGGACCGATCCCGCCAACAATCCCGTCTCGGGCGTCTACGAGGCGCCGATGCTGGACATGTCGCGCGCCTTCGTCTGGGCCTGGGACGCGCGGCCCTATCCGTGGTTCCCCGCCCTGACCGAGCTTTGGGCCGATGGCGACAATTACCGCCGGGGGCACTGGATCACCGGGCGGCTCTCGTCGCAGCGGCTGGCGGATGTGGTCGCGGCGATCTGCGAACGGGTGGGCGTCACCGACTACGACGTGTCGGACCTCGTGGGCATGGTGCGCGGCTATCTGGTGCCCGACGTGGCAGATGGGCGGCGCGCGCTGCGGCCCCTGATGCTGACCTACGGGTTCGACGCGGTGGAACGCGACGGCCTGCTGGTCTTCCGGATGCGGCAGGGGCGCGACGTGATCGCGCTTGATCCCGCGCGCATCGCCGAACATGGCGATCTGGCCGAGGGCGACCTTATCCAGACCCGCGCGAGCGAGGTGGACCTCTCGGGTCGCGTGCGCCTGCATTTCCACGAGGCCGAAGGCGATTACGACACCGTCGCCGAAGAGGCAGTGCTGCCCGACGACCGCACCCATGCGGTGGCCGACAGCGAGGTCGCGCTGACGCTGACCCGCGCCGAAGGCCGCCAGATCGTCGAGCGGTGGCTCGCCGAGGCGCGCATCTCCCGCGACAGCCTCAAATTCGCGCTGCCGCCCTCGCGGCTGCAGGTGCGGGCGGGCGACGTGGTGGCGCTGCCCGGGCCCGGCGGTCCGATCCACGCGCGCGTCGACCGGGTGGAGGTCACCGACCGCCAGCTCATAGAGGCGGTGCGCATGGAGGACGACGTCTACCAGCCCGCCGTGACCGCCGATGTGCCGCCGGGCCTGACCCGCTACGTGCCGGCGGTGCCGGTGACTCCGGTCTTTCTGGACCTGCCGCTGCTGACCGGGGACGAGGTGCCGCATGCGCCGCATTTCGCAGCCCACGCCAATCCCTGGCCCGGGCCCGTCGCGCTCTATGCCTCCCCGAGCGACGCGCAATACCGACTGAATGGCGTCTTTCCGGGCCGCGCGATCATGGGCGAGACCGAAACCGATCTCGCCGCCGCGCCTTCGGGCCGGATCGACCGGGGCGCGCCCTTGCGGCTGCGGCTCTATTCCGGCGCGATGCAATCGGTGACCGATGCCGCGCTTCTGGGCGGGGCCAATGCGCTGGCCATCGGCGACGGGTCGAGCGGGCGCTGGGAGGTGCTGCAATTCCGCGACGCCGAGATGCTGTCGGCGGATGTCTGGCAGATCGCGCACCGGCTGCGGGGGCAGGCGGGCAGCGACGGTGTGATGCCCGATATCTGGCCTGCGGGATCGCTGGTCGTGCGGCTGAACGGCGCGCCCGAGCAGATCGACCTTGCCTCGAGCCAGCGGCGCCAGGAGCTGCATTTCCGCATCGGCCCGGCCAGCCGCCCCCTCACCGATCCGAGCTACATCTACCGGATCGACAGCTTCGAGGGGATCGGCCTCAGACCCTACAGCCCGGTGCATCTCGGCGCGACGCTCGACGGCGCCGATCTCCGCGTCAGCTGGATCCGCCGCAGCCGCATCGACGGCGACGACTGGACGCTGGCGCAAGTGCCCCTAGGCGAGGAGAGCGAGGCCTACCTCGTGCAGATCTGGCGCGATGGTCTCTTGCTGCGCGAGGCGGAGACGAGCCTGCCGGTCTGGACCTATCCCGCGGCTCTGCGCGCGGCGGATCTCGCGGGTGGGCCGGTGGAGCTGCGCGTGGCGCAGGTCTCTGCCCGGTTCGGGCCGGGGCCCTCGGCGGCGATGATGATCGCGGCCTGATCTGGCCGAATGCCGGGGCGTCTTCGATGCTGTTCGCGATATCGAAGGCACCCCGGCGGAGGTGCTGCGCGCATCGACACGCTGGCAAAGACGCTTTCGCGAGGTGGGCGCGACCGGGGCGAAGCGGAATGCGGAACGTCCGTTATCCCGCGCAGTCCACGCAGCGCCGTGCGGTTGGATCAAGCTCCAGCCGCGCGACCGCGATCTCGTCGCCGCATTCCTCGCAATAGCCGAATTCGCCCTCGGCGATGCGCCCGAGCGCCAGCTGCAGCGCCCGCCGCATCCGGTCCCGGCGCCCCTGCGTCGCCTTGGCCATGGCCTGGCTTTGCAGCGCGTCCATACGGCTCAGCCGACCCACCGATTGCTGATCCAGCGCCACCACCGACTGCCCGTCGCGCCCCAGCCGGTCCTCTTCGTCGAGTGCCGCGAGGCGCGCCTCGATCAGCGATGTCCACCGTTTCTCGCGGGTCGCACCCATGGGCCCAAATCCATCACAAGGCTTTGCGTTTCACGACAGGCAGCCTATCTGGTAAGCTCGTCGCGTCAAAGGAGACGGATATGGCCGAGACGAAAACGAACCTCGCGATCCTGGACCCGGTCTGGGCCCGCATCATGGACGAGGCGCAGGAGGCCGTGGATGCCGAGCCGCTACTGGGCGGCATGATCCACTACTCGGTCCTGCATCACCCCACGATCGAGCGCGCGCTCAGCTACCGCACGGCGGTGAAACTGGCCTCGGGCGAGATTTCCGAACAGATCCTGCGCGAGATCTGCGACGAGGCTTATGCCTCGGACCCCGAACTCGCGCTCGCCGCGCGGGCCGATATCGTTGCGGTCTACGAACGCGATCCGGCCTGCCACCGCTTCCTGCAGCCGCTGCTGTTCTTCAAGGGCTTCCAGGCGATCCAGGCCTACCGTGTGGCCAACTGGCTTTATCGGCAAGGCCGCCGTGATCTGGCCTATCTGTTCCAGATGCGCTGCTCCGAGGTTTTCGGCGTGGACATCCATCCCAATGCCCGGATCGGCCGCGGCATCATGATCGACCACGCCCATTCCATCGTGATCGGCGAAACCGCCGTTGTAGGCGACAACGTCTCGATGCTGCATTCCGTCACGCTGGGCGGCACCGGCAAGGAAGAGGAAGACCGCCACCCGAAGATCGGTGACGGCGTTCTGATCGGCGCGGGCGCGAAGGTGCTCGGCAATATCCGTGTCGGGGATTGTTCCCGAATCGCGGCGGGCTCCGTGGTCCTCGAAGAGGTGCCCAGCTGCAAAACCGTGGCCGGTGTGCCTGCCCGCATCGTCGGCGAGGCGGGCTGCGCGCAGCCCTCGATCTCCATGGACCAGATCCTGCGCTCGGGCGCCTGAGCGTCAGTCCTTGAGCGCGGCGACCAGCCGCGTCAGCAGATGCGAGCCGTCCTCCAGCGCGAGGCGGCGCGTATCCACGCTCAGCGTCAGGCTGACGCGACCCTCGCGCCCGGCAAGACCGAGCGCGGCATCCACACCCTCCGCCGGAACCGGATCGACGCCGTCGAGGCCCGCACCGCGCAAATCCGTCACGGAGATCGTGTGGCCGGGGGCGATGGCCGCGACCAGCGGCGCGATCTCCGTTCCGCTGTCCGGTGCTTGGTCGAGGACGCGCCGCAGGATGACGAAGCGCGGAGCCGCCGCTGCGGCGAGCTTGGGCTGTGCGGCCTCGCTCGGCTGCGCGTCGGCGCCTCCCTCGGGAATATCGCGCGCCACGACCCGCCCGCCCGGGCCGCTGCCGGTCACCTCTTCCAGCACCACGCCGCGCGTCCGGGCCAGGTGCCGCGCATAGGGAGAGGCGGGCCGACGCGCGCGCATCACCCGGTCCCGACGAGGCTGACAATGTCATAAGGCGCCTTCGGCACCGCGCCGCGCGCCAGTGCCGCGACCGCCGCATCCAGGTCCCGGCGATGCGCCGCGATCCATTCATAGGCGTCCTGGTGCGAGGGCCGATCGCCGGGCCGCAAGCCGCCCATGAGGCATTCCGGCACGAAGGCCTCGCCCGAGGCGGTGCGCACGCGATAGGCCTCGCGGGCGACGTCGCGGCCCAGCACCTCGACCCGGCTCATCTGTAGAGAACCGCGCGCGCCGCGGCCACGACCTCTGCCGCGTCGGGCAGCGCCGCCGCTTCGAGCCCGTCGGCATAGGGCCGCGCGACATCCGCCGCAGCAAGGCAGGTGACCGGCGCGTCGAGCATGTCGAACGCCTCGCGCATCAGCACCGCGCTGACCTGCTGGCCGATGCCGCCGCGCGGCCAGCCGTGATCGACCACGACGCAGCGATGCGTCTCGCGCAGGCTGGCTGTGAGTGCATCCGTGTCGAGCGGCGCGAGGCTGCGCAGGTCGATCACGTCGGCGGCGACGCCCTCCGCCGCCAGCAAATCCGCGGCCTCCAGCGTCGCACTCATGCCAGCACCGTAGCTCACCAGCGTCACGTCGCCCCCCGCGCGCCAGCGCCGGGCGCGGCCGAACGGCACGAGGTGATCCACGCCTTCGGGCACCGCGAAGGGCTGCCCGTAAAGCGCGTCGTTCTCGAGGAAGATCACCGGGCCCGCATCGCGGATCGCGGTCTTCAGCAGGCCCTTGGCATCCGCCGCGCCGTAGGGCGCCGCCACCTTCAGCCCCGGGATCTGCGCCGCCCATGCGGCCATGTCGTGGCTCAGTTGCCCGCCCATCTGACCGACCGCGCCATGGGGCCCGCGAAAGACCACCGGCACCGAGAGCGCGCCGCCGGTCATCGCCGCCGTCTTGGCCGCCGATTGCACGATCTGGCTCGCGGCCTGCAGCGCGAAGGCGAGGTTCCGGAACGCCACGACCGGACGCAGCCCCGCCATCGCGGCCCCGACGGCCAGCCCCGCGCCCCCCTGCCAGAGCGGCGGCGCCGCGACCACGCGGGTCCCGCCGAAGCGCTCGATCAACCCTTGCGTGACGCTGTAGCCGCCTTCGGCCGCGCCCATATCCTCGCCGATCAGGAAGACGCTGTCGTCGCGCGCCATTTCTTCGGCCAGCGCGTCGCGCAGGGCGTCGCGCAGGGTGGTCTGGACGGTCCTCACACCCTCCGGCCAATCCGGATCGACCGCCCGGGCCGGGCTGCGCATCGGCGCCGGATCGCGGGTTGGCGCCACGGGTTGCGGGCGCGCCGCCGGTGCCTCTACATCCGTCTGCTCATCGGCCAGCCGCGCGATGGCCGAGCCGACGGCCACGCCAGCGGTGCCGTTACCGACCAGCAGCTCCGCGATCCGGCCCGCCTCCGGCGCCTCGATCTCCAGCGTCGCCTTCTCGGTCTCGATTTCGGCCAGAAGATCGCCTTCCTCCACCAGATCGCCGGGCCGCACCATCCATTGCCGCAGCGTCGCGACCTCGAGCCCGGGCGAGACCTCGGGCATGGGGATCCACCGCGTCATCGCGTCGGCCCTCCGGCATCGCGCATCTCGCGCAGGGCGGCGGGATCGGGCAGCGGCGCGTTGCCCGCCTCTTCGGCGGCGGCGGCCATCTCCGCCTTGATCTCGCGGTCGAGCACCTTCAGCCCGGCGGCGTCTTCGCCTGCCGCGATGAGCCTCTGGCGCAGGTTCTCGACCGGGTCCCGCTCCGCCCTTACGCGGCGCATCTCGGCGTCGGTCATCGCCTTGTCGGCTGCGGCCAGCGCGTGGCCCCGGTAGCGATAGGTCATTATTTCGAGGCAGACCGGCCCCTTGCCCGCGCGGATATCGAGGACCGCGCGGTCGGCGGCCTCGGCCACCGCCAGCACGTCCATGCCGTCGACCATCCGGGCGGGCAGGCCATGGGCCTCGGCGCGGGCGCGCAGCGACGTCGCCTTGGGCGTGCGGTCCTGGCCTGGCGCCGCGGCGTTATTCTCGATCACGAAGAGGATCGGCAGCGCCATCTGCGCGGCGAGGCTGTAGGCCTCGGCCACCTGGCCCTGCCGTGCCGCCCCGTCGCCATAGCTGCAGACCGTCAGCCCGCGCGCCTTGCGGTAGGCCTGCGCGAAGGCGAGCCCGGTGCCGATGGGCACCTGTTGGCCGGGGATCGCGTGGCCGCCATAGAAACCCGCGCCCGGATCGGCCATGTGCATCGACCCGCCCCAGCCACCGCAATAGCCGGTGGCGCGGCCCATCAGCTCGGCGAAGAGGCGCACGGGGTCCATTCCCGCGGCGATCATCTGCCCGTGGCAGCGATAGGAGGCGATGCGCGCATCGCCAGGGCGCAGCGCGGTCTCGAGGCCCACGGCCACCGCTTCCTGTCCGATCGAGAGGTGACAATAGCCGCCGATCCGCCCCATGCCGTAAAGCTGGCCCGCCTTCTCCTCGAAGCGGCGGATGCGCAGCATCGCGCGCAGGTGATCCCGCCAGGTTTGAAGCGTGTCGCTGTCCGGGGCAGAGGGCATGTCGGTCGGGCCTTGCGGTCATATTGTTGCGCGAAACCTAGGCCCTCGCGCAGCAATCGGCAATCAGCAATTGGGCACGTTCACCGCGAGCCCGCCAAGCGCGGTCTCCTTGTACTTCTCGGACATGTCCGCGCCCACCTGCCGCATGGTCTCGATACAGGCATCGAGCGGGACGAAATGCTGCCCGTCGCCTCTCAGCGCCAGCGAGGCCGCCGAGATGGCCTTGATCGCGCCCAGCCCGTTGCGCTCGATGCAGGGCACCTGGACGAGGCCGCGCACCGGGTCGCAGGTCATGCCGAGATGATGCTCGAGCGCGATCTCCGCGGCGTTCTCCACCTGTTCGGGCGTGCCGCCCAGCACCGCGCAGAAGCCCGCCGCCGCCATCGCCGAGGCCGCGCCCACCTCCGCCTGGCAGCCCGCCTCCGCGCCCGAGATCGAGGCGTTGTACTTCACCAGCCCGCCGATCGCCGCCGCGGTCAGCAGGAAGTCGGGCAGGCGCGTGCGGCTGGCCCCCGGCACATGATCGAGCCAGTAGCGGATGGTCGCGGGCACCACGCCCGCCGCGCCGTTGGTGGGCGCCGTGACGACCTGCCCGCCGGCGGCGTTCTCCTCGTTCACCGCCATCGCATAGGTCGAGATCCAGTCGTTGATGGTATGCGGCGCGCTCAGGTTGCGCCCGTGCTCGGCCTCGAGCGCCTGCCGGATGGCGCGCGCGCGGCGGCGCACGTTCAGCCCGCCGGGCAGATGGCCCCCCGCCTCGAGCCCGCGGTTCATGCAATCCTCCATCACCTCCCAAAGCCGCGCGATCCCGGCCTCGAGGGCGGCGGGTTTGTGGCGGGTCAGCTCGTTGGCGCGCTTCATCCCGGCGATGCTCAGCCCCGATGCGCGCGCCATCTCCAGCATCTCGGCGGCGCTCTTGAACGGGTAGGGGACGGGCGGGCCGTCGTCGGTGTCGCGCCCCGCCTCCAGCTCCGCCGCGGTCAGCACGAAGCCGCCGCCGACGGAATAATAGACCTCCTGCAGCAGCACGTCGCCCTGGGCGTCGAGCGCCTCGATCCGCATGCCGTTGGCGTGCCCGGGCAGCGCGGTGTCGTAATCGAAGCGCAGGTCGCGGGCCGGATCGAAGGCCAGCGGATCGAGCCCGCCGGGGCGCAGCGACTTCTCCGCGCCGATCCGGGCCAGCTCCGCCTCCGCGGCGTCTGCGTCGTAGCTTTCCGGCACGAACCCCGCGAGGCCGAGGATGACCGCGCGGTCGCTCGCATGGCCAACGCCGGTGAAGGCCAGCGAGCCATGCAGCGAGGCGCGCACGCCATGAAACGCGTAATCCGCCCCGCGCATCGCCTCCAGGAACCGCGCCGCCGCCACCATCGGGCCCATCGTGTGCGACGAGGACGGGCCGATGCCGATTTTGAACATCTCGAAGACGGACAGGAACATGCGATCTCTCCGGGGTTGGCGAATCGAGCCGACCCTAACAGGCCAGCGGTGGACCCGCGTCCGGAATGCGGCACCGGCGCGCCGATTGCGCCACCCGGAGCAGCGAATGCGTGGTATTTGGCTCTCGCCCCCGCGCCCTCTTGGTCCTATAAGGGCCGCGCTGCAAAAGGAGCCCCGCATGTCCGGAGAACTCTCGCCCATCGACAAGGCCAAATACGTCGCCGCCAAGACCGCCGCCGATCTCGTCGAGGACGGCATGCGGGTGGGCCTCGGCACCGGCTCGACCGCGGCCTGGCTGGTGCGCTGCCTCGGCGAGATGGTGCGCGAGGACGGGCTGAAGATCCGCGGCGTGCCGACCTCGACCCGCACCGCGGAACTCGCCCGCGAGGTCGGCATCGAGGTGATCTCGCTCGACGAGGCGCGCTGGCTCGACCTCACCATCGACGGCGCCGACGAGTTCGACGCGGAGCTGAACCTCATCAAGGGCGGCGGCGGCGCGCTCCTGCAGGAGAAGATCGTCGCCACCGCCTCCGACCAGATGGCGGTGATCGCCGATGCCGCCAAGGAGGTCTCCGCGCTGGGGCATTTCCCGCTGCCCGTCGAGGTCGTGCCCTTCGGCTGGCAGACCACCCAGACCCTGATCGAGGAGCTCCTGATCTCGATGGACGTGATGGGGCGCAAATCCTCGCTGCGGATGACCGGCCAGCGGCCCTTCATCACCGACGAGGGCAATTACATCATCGACCTGCATCTGGGCCGCATCGGCGATCCGCGCCAGATGGCGCTGGTGCTGAACCAGATGCCCGGCGTGGTCGAGAACGGGCTCTTCATCGACATCTGCGACAAGGTCATCATCGGCTACGGCGACGGCCGCTGCGAGATGCGCGACATCAACGAAGGCACGGTCAGCGAGACGCGGCTCGATTTCGTCGAGGACGACAACCTCTTCTCGGACATCTGATCCATCTGATTCATCCGCGCGTCCCACCGCGGGACGCGGGCGCCGCGCCCCTCACGATCGGACCCCAAATACCTCCGGAGAGCGCGAGAGGCAGCGCCTCTCGCCGGCTCCGGGCGGGTCTTCATGGCCCGCCCGGGGCCGCGACGCGCGCCGCAGGTCGGCCCGGGCCAAGACGTCTGGCCATCGCCCGGCCCATGTGGTCTACACCCTCGGAACGACGAATGAGGAGGCCCATGAGCGATTTTGACTATGATCTGTTCGTGATCGGCGGCGGCTCCGGCGGTGTGCGCGCCGCGCGGGTGGCCGCGGGCGAGGCGGGCGCGAAGGTGGCGCTTGCCGAAGACAGCCGCTACGGCGGCACCTGCGTGATCCGCGGCTGCGTTCCGAAAAAGCTCATGGTCTTCGCCTCCGACTTCTGCCACGCGGCCGAGAATGCCCGCGGCTACGGCTGGCAGATGGAACAGGGCGGTTTCGACTGGTCCGTCTTCTCGGGCCATCTGCGCAAGGAACTCGACCGGCTCGAAGGCGTTTACAAGAAGCTCCTCGACGGCTCGAATGTCGACCGGTTCGACCGGCGCGCCCGGATCAAGGATCCGCATACGGTGGTGCTGGACGACGGCACCGAGAAGACCGCCAAGCACATCCTCGTGGCGACCGGCGGGCACCCCGTTCGGCCCGATCTGCCCAATGCCGGGCTCGGAATGGTCTCCGACGACATCTTCCTCATGGAGAAGCTGCCGAAATCCATCCTGATCGTCGGCGGCGGTTATATCGCCTGCGAGATGGCCAATATCCTCGCGGGCCTCGGCGTCGACGTCACCCTCTACGTGCGCGGCGCGCAGGTCCTGAACGGCTTCGATGACGAGGCGCGCGGCCTCATCGCCGAGGCGATGGAGACCCGCGGCATCGACATCCACACCGGCTCCAACATCGTCGAGATGCGCTGCGCCGAGCCCGAGGATTACGACAGCGCCGAGGGCGAAGGCATGGGCGCACCGGTGGAGGATCGCGGCGCGATCGTGGGCGACAGCGGCATGGGCGGCGCGGATTCGGACGAGGCGAGCGAGCGCAAGGGCCCGATCTGGGTCAAGGCCACCAATGGCCGCGAGAAGATCTTCGACGCGGTGCTCTTCGCCACCGGGCGCAAGCCCAACACCGCCGATATGGGCCTCGAGGAGGTCGGCGTGACGCTCGGCCGCGGCGGCCAGATCGAGGTGGACGAATACAGCCAGACCTCGGTGCCCTCGATCTACGCCATCGGCGACGTGACCGACCGGGTCAACCTGACGCCGGTGGCGATCCGCGAGGGCATGGCCTTCGTCGAGACCGTCTTCAAGGGCAACCCGACGCCGGTGGATCACGCGCTGATCCCCTCGGCGGTCTTCACCCAGCCCGAACTGGGCTCGGTGGGCATGACCGAGGCCCAGGCGGCCGAGCAGGAGGAGGTCGAGATCTACTGCACCTCGTTCCGCCCCATGCACACGGCCTTCATCGGCAAGCCCGACCGGGTGCTGATGAAGCTGATCGTCTCCAAGGAAAATCGGAAGATCCTGGGCTGTCACATCGTCGCACCCTCCGCGGGCGAGATGATCCAGCTCGCCGGCATCGCGGTCAAGATGGGCGCGACCAAAGAGGATTTCGATCGCACCTGCGCGGTGCATCCGACCATGTCGGAGGAAATCGTCACGATGCGGAACCCGGTGCGCAGCGCTTGAATTGCGCACCGGGCCTCCCAGTTTTACAGCAATGAATTCTGCTAGAATTGAAGGGAAGACACCACATGGCAGGCAATAGCGGCGGCCCATGGGGCGGCGGCGGGCAATCCGGCGGGGATAAGGGTCCCCAGCGTCCGCAAGGCGGCGGCGGCGGCGGCGGACGACGCCCCGACAACAACCAGATGCCCGAAATCGACGAGCTGGTGCGCAAGGGCCAGGAACGCCTGCGCGTCCTGATGGGCGGCAAGGGCGATGGCCGCAACGGCACCGGCGGGTCCAGCGGCGATGGCGGTCCGCAATTCGGACGCGGCACGGTCATCCTCGGCCTTCTCGCGGTCGTCGGGCTCTGGCTCTGGTCCAGCGTCTACACGGTGCGCCCCGAAGAGCAGTCGGTCGAGCTGTTGCTCGGCGAGTATTCCTCCACCGGCAGCCCGGGTCTGAATATTGCGCCCTGGCCGGTCGTCTCCTACGAGGTCATCAACGTCACCTCCGAGCGGACCGAGAATATCGGCATGCGCCGTGGCCGCGACGGCGACGGGCTGATGCTGACCACCGATGCCAACATCGTGGACATCGAGTTTCAGGTCGTCTGGAACATCAAGGATCCGGCGCAGCTTCTGTTCAACATCCGCGACCCGCAGCTGACTGTGCAGGCGGTATCCGAATCGGTCATGCGCGAGATCATCGCGGCCTCGAACCTCGCACCGATCCTCAACCGGGACCGGGGTCTCATCGCCGACACCGCGCTGGCCAACATCCAGGAGACGCTCGACGAGTACGAATCGGGCATCAACGTGGTGCGTGTGAACCTCGACCAGGCCGACCCGCCCGCCGAGGTGATCGACGCCTTCCGCGAGGTCCAGGCGGCCGAACAGGAACGCGACCGCCTGCAGCGCCAGGCCGATGCCTATGCCAACCGCGTCCTCGCCGAGGCGCGCGGTGAAGCCGCCCAGACGCTGGAGCAGGCCGAAGGGTACCGCGCCCGCGTGGTGAACGAAGCCATCGGTGAGGCCTCGCGCTTCATCTCCGTGGCCCAAGAGTTCAACCAGGCACCGGAAGTGACCCAGCGCCGTCTCTACCTCGAGACGATCGAGCGGACGCTCGGCAGCATCGACAAGATCATCCTCGACGAGGCCGGCGGCGACGGCGGGCAGGGCGTGCTGCCCTATCTTCCGCTGAACGAGCTGAACCGGGGCCGCACCCAATCCGGAGGGTCGAACTGATGAGTAAACTCAACATACTGATCGGCGCGGCTGTCCTGGTCGTGGTCGGTATCCTGTCGGCGATCTTCATCGTCGACGAACGGGAAAAGGCCCTGGTCCTGCAATTCGGCCAGATCAAGCAGGTCCGCGAGGAACCGGGCATTGGCTTCAAGGTGCCCTTCATCCAGGAAGTTGTGAAATACGACGACCGCATCCTGTCCCTCGACACCGACACGATCGAGGTCACGCCGTCCGATGACCGCCGCCTCGTCGTGGACGCCTTCGCGCGCTACCGCATCGCCGACGTGGTGCAGTTCCGCCAGGCCGTGGGCGTGGGCGGTATCCGCGCCGCCGAGGATCGTCTTTCGTCGATCCTGAACGCGCAGATCCGCGAAGTCCTCGGTGCCGATCAGGTCACTTCGGACACGATCCTGTCGGAAGAACGCCGCGGTCTCGCGGTGCGCATCCTGAACCAGGCGCGCTCTGAAGCCATGAGCCTCGGCCTGCAGATCGTCGACGTCCGGCTGAAGCAGACCAACCTGCCGCAACAGAACCTCGATGCGACCTTCGCCCGGATGCGGGCGGAACGGGAACGGGAAGCGGCCGACGAGATCGCCCGCGGCAACGAGGCGGCCCAGCGCGTGCGCGCCGCCGCCGACCGAACCGTGGTCGAGACCACCTCGCAGGCCAACCGGGAAGCCGACATCGTCCGCGGTGAAGCGGATGCGGAGCGGAACCGGGTCTTCGCCGAAGCCTTCGGTGACAACCCCGAATTCTTCTCGTTCTACCGCTCGCTCGCGGCGCTCGAACGCTCCCTCCAGCAGGACAATTCCACGCTGGTGGTCTCGCCGAACAGCGAATTCGTCGGCCCGCTCTTCGAGGCGATCCGTGCGGAGGGCCTCTCGGCGGTGGCGATCTCGAACACCGATATCGAGCGCCTGCGCCAACTGGCGCCCGAGGTGCAGATTTCGCCGGACCTGCCGGACAGCGCGCGTGACCAGCTGACGCCGCCGACGGATTCGGATGCGGACACCACCACCGAGGTGCCGCTCGGGGCCACGCCCGACGACGAGGGTGCGGCCACGCCGGAGGCGTCGCCCACGACCGAGCCCGAGGCATCGGAAGCGACGAACTGATTCCATGTCGGGCGACACCATCCTGGTGATGCTCGCAGGAGCACTGATCGTGGAGGGGCTGGCCTATGCGCTGGCCCCTTCGCTTGTCGAGCGCCTGCTCGAGGCGCTTTCGGCCATGCCGCTCGACCAGCGCCGGACGCTGGGCCTCGTGACGGTCGCGACGGGCATCGTGATCCTGTGGTTCGCGGTCTGACCGTGCCCACGCTGCTTTCCGACGCAAGGACGCCCGGGGGCGGTGCCCGGCGCCGGGCGATATCGGGACCCGTCCAGCCAAGAGACCCCGCCGAACCGTTCCGGCAGGCGGCTGGACATCCCGCTTCCGGCCCCAAACCAGCGGCCCCCGCATCAGAAAAGCGCGTCACAAGCCGGTGACCGGCATCATCGACCTTTGAGACCCGGACGAAAGCGCCTATCTTGAGGGCAAGCGATGCAATGCGGCCTGCCGCATGCCCCAGTGTTCACGAAAGGAAGTCTCGATTTGACCGCACATGTCTCCGTCCGGACCCGCGACATGCGTCCCGCATTCCGCATGTTCTGGCTCGCCAGCCTCTCGATGATCCTCATCCTCGCGCAATCGGTCTTCGCGAGCGCCCAGGGCAATGCGCCGCGCAGCTTTGCCGACCTCGCGGAGCGCATCAGCCCCGCAGTCGTCAACATCACCACCGAGACCACGGTCGCGGGCCGCACCGGGCCGCAGGGCATCGTGCCGGAGGGATCGCCCTTCGAGGATTTCTTCCGGGAATTCCAGGACCGCAACGGCGAGGGCGACCGCCCGCGCCGGTCTTCCGCGCTGGGTTCGGGCTTCGTGATCTCCGAGGACGGCTTCGTGGTCACGAATAACCACGTGATCGAGGGCGCGGACGAGATCCTGATCGAGTTCTTCTCGGGGCAGGAACTGCCCGCGACGGTCGTGGGCACCGATCCCAACACCGACATCGCGCTTCTGAAGGTCGAGGCGCCCGAAGCGCTGCCCTTCGTAAGCTTCGGCGACAGCGACACCGCGCGCGTGGGCGACTGGGTCATGGCGATGGGCAACCCGCTCGGACAGGGCTTCTCGGTCTCGGCGGGCATCGTCTCGGCGCGCAACCGGGCGCTGTCGGGCACCTATGACGACTACATCCAGACCGACGCCGCCATCAACCGCGGCAATTCGGGCGGGCCGCTCTTCAACATGGACGGCGACGTGATCGGCGTGAACACCGCGATCCTGTCGCCCACCGGCGGCTCCATCGGCATCGGCTTCTCCATGGCCTCGAACGTGGTCACCCGCGTGGTCGACCAGCTGAAGGAATTCGGCGAGACCCGGCGCGGCTGGCTCGGCGTGCGCATCCAGGACGTCACCGAGGACGTGGCCGAGGCGATGGGCCTCGCCTCCACCAACGGCGCGCTCGTGACCGATGTGCCCGAGGGCCCCGCGATGGAAGCGGGCATGAAGTCCGGCGATGTCATCGTGAAGTTCGACGGGCGCGACGTGATCGACACCCGCGGCCTCGTCCGGCAGGTCGGCAACACCGCTGTGGGCAAAGCGGTCCGCGTGGTGGTCAACCGCGACGGCGCCACCGAGACGCTGATGGTGACGCTCGGCCGCCGCGAGGAAGCCGAAAGCGCAGAGGCGCAGACCTCCGGCCCGGAAGACGCGCCCGAAGCGCCCGCCACGGCGGATATCCTCGGCCTCACGCTCGCGCTGCCCACCGAGGAACTGGCCCAGGAGTTCAACTTCGACGCCGACACGCAAGGACTGGTCGTCACCTCCGTCGACGAGACCAGCGAGGCTTTCGAGAAGGGTCTGCGCCCGGGCGACGTCATCACCGAGGCCGGCCGCGCCTCCGTGGCCGAGATCGCCGAGCTCGAGGCGCAGATCTCCGCGGCGCGGGATGCGGGCCGCAAGTCGATCCTCCTGCTCGTCCGCCGGGCCGGCGATCCGCGTTTCGTCGCGCTGAGCCTCGAAGACGAATGATCCCGGCATGGGATCGGATGAAAGGGCGCCTCCGGGCGCCCTTTTTCGTTTCGGGGCAGGGCGGTTGCAGCTTCACTCTGATCGCGACGGAACACGCGGCACCAAGCCCGCGCCTCGTTGGCCGCCGACACCCGATGACGTTGAACCGGTCCCCGCGCAATGCCGGGCGCGCCGGCGTTGCCCGTGGCCGATCAGGGACCCCCCGGGCGGAGCCCCCGCGCCGTCAGGCCGGCGGACGCGGCACCGCGATGAGACCCAGGTCCCGCGCGGTCTCGAGCGCGAGCTTGTCGCTGTCGAGTCCGCGGTCGCGCTGGAACGCCGCGACGGCGGCCCGGGTCTGCGGATCGAGCCGTTCGGTGATCGCGCCGCCATAATACCCCCGCGCGGTCAGGGCGCGCTGCAGCGTGGCGATGAATTCGGGCGTGTAGGCGGGCGGGCAGGGCGCCGGGAAACGCACCTCTTCGCGCGGGCGCACCAGACGCGGCACGGGCGCGTTGCGATAGATCGGCGCGCGCACCAGCGTGCCGTCCTCCGCACGTACCTCGGGTTCGACCAGCACCTGACCCGGCACCTGTTCGTAGACTGCGGGCGTGCGTTCGGTGGCGTAACAGCCGCCCGCAGGATCGGGCCGCGAATCGTCGTCGCCAAGCCCCATCGTGTTGAAATCGGGCCGCGGGGCCGCATCCTGCGGGGGCGCCATGGGCGTGCAGGCGACGGCAAGCACGAGGCCGCCCAGGCAGACGGAAGTGACCGCGATGCGGGTCATGGATGGACGGGGCCTCTGCTCTGCCTCTCTTGCGCGCGAGCCTAGCCTGTTTCGCCCCTTTGCGAAAGCGCCTCGGGCGCGGCCAGAAGCCGGTCGAGCAGGGGCGAGATATCCTCGATCTCCTCGGCGATGACATGGGTCACGCTGTTGTCGCGCTGCAGCCGCCCGGTGACCCGCAACATGCGCCCCGCAATGACCGCGCGGCGGAAGCGTTCGTAGATGCCGCGCCACACGATGACGTTCACCACGCCGGTCTCGTCCTCCAGCGTGACGAAGATCACCCCCTTGGCGGTGCCGGGCCGCTGGCGCAGGATGACCAGCCCGGCCACCGCCACGCGCGCGCCCTGCGGCGGCCGGTCCAGCCGGTCCGCGGTCAGGCAGGAGGGCGGGCGCGGCCAGTCCGCCTGGTCCGGCGGCACGGTATGGGAGGGCAGGATCTGCATTGGAACATTTATAGAACATTCGTGACGGAAGGCAATCCGCGGCCTCAAAGCCCTTTATCCCGTCGAAACCCTCGCCTATGTCCCACGGGAATGCATTCCGAGGGAGACCCGTCCATGGCGAAAATCACCTATATCGAGCATAACGGCACCGAACACGTGGTCGATGTCAGGAACGGCCTGACCGTCATGGAAGGCGCGCGCGACAACGGCATTCCCGGCATCGAGGCCGATTGCGGCGGCGCCTGCGCCTGTTCGACCTGCCATGTCTACGTGGACCCCGCCTGGGTCGACAAGCTTCCCCCGAAGGAGGACATGGAAGAGGACATGCTCGATTTCGCCTTCGCGCCGGATCCCGACCGCTCGCGCCTGACCTGCCAGCTCAAGGTTTCCGACGCGCTCGACGGTCTCGTGGTGCAAATGCCCGAAAAGCAGATCTGAGCGATGCGCGGCGCGGTCTTCGCGGCGCTGCTCACGGGGGTGGCCGGTGGCGCCGGTGCGGCGGAGATTGCCGCGGCGCGCTATGACGGGCCGACCACGCGCTACACCCACGGCGTGCTCGGCGACGCCGTCGAATACGAAGACCTCGTGGTGACGCTGTCGGACGGGCGGACGGTCACCGCGCATTGGGACGCACCGATGCTCTTCGAGGATACCGCGCCGCGGCTCGCGGATGTGGATGGCGACGGCAAGGCCGAGGTGATCGCGGTCGAAACCCACGAAGCGCGCGGCGCGCGGCTGGCGATCTGGCACTGGGACGGCGCGGCGCTCACCCATCTCGCGACCGGGGATTTCATCGGCCGGACGAATCGCTGGCTGGCACCGGCCGGTGTCGCTGATCTCGACGGGGATGGCCGGATCGAGATTGCCTATGTCGACCGCCCGCATCTCGCCCGAACCCTGCGGCTCTTTCACATCGAGGGCACCGGCCTGACCGAGATCGCCCGCGCCGAGGGCCTCAGCAACCATCGCATCGGCTGGGACTACATTATCGGCGGCGCGGCAACCTGCGCGACGCCCCCGGCCCTCATCCTCGCGCGCGGGAACTTTTCGGACCTTGTCGCGGTCACCTGGAACGGCGCGGAGGTGGCGATCCGAACCTTGGCCCCCTTCTCCCGCGAGGCCGCCGAGGCCGCGCGCCGCTGCGACTGATCGGCCGCACCCGCCGTCCATCCCTTGCCGCGCCCCGCGTCCCGCTACGGCCATCCGCGCCAACCGGTCCCGTTCCGGGCGCCACAACCTTGCGCTTGCCTCTTTCCAAATACCGCCGGGGGTGAATTGGCCGACAGGCCAAGAGGGGGCAGCGCCCCCTCCGCCCGCGCCGCGCGCACCACGCTGGGATCGCTTACGGGTCACCCGAAAAAAGAAACGACCGAGCCGCCGCCAGCGCCGTCCGTTCAGCGCACGGGATCGAGCAGCGCGTCCTCCAGCGTGCAGTCGCGGACCACGTCGCGCCCGCAGGGTACCGGCTCCAGCGCCCTCGACAGGCAGAGCCGCGCCTCCTGGATGCGGCCCGCGCGGCAGGTGATCGTCAGCATGTCCGGCTCAAGACCTGGATTGTCCTTCAAGAAAGCCTCTTCGACCACGGTTGCGGGCAGGGTGACCGGCGCGCTCAGACGGGTGAAGATGTCGGGCAGCACCACCGCCTCGAAGGCGCTCTCGGCGGCCTCGTAATAGGATGCGGCGGAAAGGCCCGAACAGGTCCCGTGCTTTTTCCATTGATGCCAGGCCAGACCCGCCGTGCCCATCACCTCGGCCATACCGGCGGTCATCGAGCGGGGCGGCGGTGCATGGGGGGTGCGGCAATAGGACGGCCAGCCATCCTCGTATTGCGGCCAGAGCCCGTGCAGGATCCAGCCCGCATCGCGCTCCGCGTCGCATTGCGGCGACCGCCGCGCGTCACCCTCGAGCGCGCACCAGGTCGGCGACCAACTCATCGCGAGGACGTAATAGTCGAAATCGCCCGCAATCTCGCCTTCGGCGCGGGCCATGCCCGGTGCCGTCAGCGCCAGCAAGGCGGCCAGCGCGACACCGGTGATTTTCTCTTTCAACTCGTGCATCCCGTGACTATACAGCCTGCAAGTTTCCCGACAATGGCAACTGTCCCGGACCCCCGGGACCCGGCAGGGCGAAGGCCCCGCCCGCCCCGGAAGATATGTGAAGGAGAGTTCTATGGCCAAGCTGCTGCATCCCAAGGCCACCGCGGTCTGGCTGGTGGACAACACCACGCTGACCTTCAAGCAGATCGCGGATTTCACCGATATGCACGAGCTTGAGATTCAGGGCATCGCCGATGGCGACGTGGCCACGGGCGTGAAGGGCTTCGATCCCATCGCCAACAACCAGCTGACCCAGGACGATATCGACCGCGCCGAGGCCGATCCCACGGTGGTGCTGAAGCTCAAGCACAACCCCGCGGCCATCGACGAAGACAAGCGGCGCGGCCCGCGCTACACGCCCCTGTCCAAGCGCCAAGATCGCCCGGCCTCCATCCTGTGGCTGGTGAAGTTCCACCCGGAACTGTCGGACGGGCAGATCTCCAAGCTCGTCGGCACCACCAAGCCCACGATCCAGTCGATCCGCGAGCGGACGCATTGGAACATCTCCAACCTGCAGCCGATCGACCCCGTGGCGCTCGGTCTCTGCCGCCAGTCCGAACTGGACGCGGCGGTCGCCAAGGCCTCGAAGGCCACCGGCAAGGTCATGGATGACGACGAGCGCCGCAAGCTCGTCTCGACCGAGCAGTCGCTCGGCATGACGCCCGAGCCGCGCCTGCCCTCCAGCATGGAAGGGCTCGAGAGCTTCTCGCTCTCCGATCCGCGCGACGAGGACGAAGAGAAGCCCGACAGCGATTACGCCGATGCGGAATCCTTCTTCAACCTGCCCGATGGCGGGAACGATGACGAGGATGACGACGACAAGAAGCGCTGAGCTTTCGACGGGCCGGCTTCCGAAACCCGCGCTCCGGCGCGGGTTTTTTCTTGTCTGGCGCTCAGGACCGGCGCCGCGCATCGACGGGCCGCGATACGGCGATCGAGGCCGCTCGATCTCTCGATGTCAGGAAATGTTTGAAACCGCGCGCCCGGCCGAACCCAAGCGCCGTGCGGGGGACGGTCCGGCGGTGCACGGGTGCTTTCGGCTTTGAAGCCGCGAAGGGCCGCTAATGGGGGCACGTCCAGTGGGCACGCATCCCACTGACCGTCCCGTCACATCCGCTTGCGCGCATTCAGCGCCGCGGTGATCGTGCCGTCGTCGAGATAATCGAGCTCGCCGCCGATCGGCACGCCCTGCGCCAGCGAGGTGATCTCCACGCGGCCCTCGAGCTGGTCGACGATGTAATGCGCCGTGGTCTGTCCGTCGATCGTGGCATTGAGTGCGAGGATCACCTCAGTGATCTCCTCGCCGGCGACGCGGTCGAGAAGCTTCGGGATGCGCAGATCCTCGGGCCCCACCGCATCGAGTGCGGACAGGGTGCCGCCCAGCACGTGATAGCGCCCCTTGAAGACGCCCGAGCGCTCCATCGCCCAGAGGTCGGCCACGTCCTCCACGACGCAAAGCAGCCCCGTCGCGCGCCGGTCGTCGGCGCAGATCGCGCAGATGTCGGAGGTGCCGACATTGCCGCAATTGAGGCATTCCCGCGCCGTGCGCGCCACCTCCGCCATGCTGTCCGCAAGCGGCTGCAGCAGCAGCCCGCGCTTGCGGATGAGATGCAGCACCGCGCGCCGGGCCGAACGCGGCCCGAGACCGGGCAGCTTCGCCATCAGGTCGATCAGCGCGTCGATCTCCGAGCGGTCAGCCATGCAGAAGCGGCGCGAACTGCCTCAGAAAGGCAGGTTCATGTCCTTGGGCAGGCCCATGCTTTCGGCAAGCTTGCCCATCTCTTCCTTGGAGCGTTCCTGCGCCTTCTGCTGCGCGTCCTTGATCGCGGCGAGGATCAGGTCCTCGACCACTTCCTTGTCGTCGCCGTTGAAGATCGACGGGTCGATATCGAGGGTCTTCAGCTCGCCCTTCGCGGTGCAGCTGGCCTTCACGAGCCCCGCGCCCGCTTGGCCCTCGACAACGATGTTGTGCATCTCTTCCTGCAGCTCGGTCATCTTGGTCTGCATTTCCTGGGCGGCCTTCATCATCTTGCCCATGTCGCCGAGCCCGCCTAGTCCTTTGAACATCTCGTCTCTCCTGAATGCCGGTGTTTGCCTTGAGATACGGACGACCGGGCCAGCTCACAAGGCCGGTCGTCTCTTGAAGATCAGTCGTCCTCGAAGGGATCCCATTCGTCCTCGACCTCGGGCAGGGCATCTGCCTGGGCCTCCTGCGCCTCTTCCTCGGGCGTCGTGACCTTGAGGATGCGCGCCTTGGGGAAGGCGTCGAAGACCGCGCGCACCATGTCGTGGCTCGCGGCCTCGTCGCGCAGGGCGCGGGCATCGGCGTCGCGGGTCTCGACGATGGTCGCCGCCTCGCAGCCATTGACCAGCGTCACCGCCCAGCGGTTGCCGGTCCAGCGCGACAGCGACGCGCCGAGCCGCTGGGCCAGATCGGGCGCGGCATCCTCCGTGGGCGTGAACTCGATCCGGCCGGGCTGATAGGCCGCGAGCCTGACGCCGCCCTCCACCTCCACGAGCAGCTTCACGTCGCGATTGGCGCGGATCAGCTCCAGCACATGGGCGAAACTCGGATAGCGCGACAGCGCTTCCTCGGCGGCGATGGCCCGGACCGCGTTGCCTCCATGCGCCGAGGGCCCCGAGGGGCCGCGATGGGTCGGGGTGGGCAGGCCCTGTGCCTGCACGGGCGCGCTGGTGGCAGGCGCGTGGGTCATGCCGCCGCCACCGCCACCACCCGGCGGGGCGGGCGGCGGGCTTTCCGCCTGCAGCTTGCGCACGAGGTCCTCGGGCGAGGGCAGTTCGGCCACATGCGTCAGCCGGATCACCGCCATCTCCGCGGCCATCATCGCGTTGGGCGCGGCAGACACTTCCTCGAGCGCCTTCAGCAGCATCTGCCACATCCGCGTCAGCGGCCGCATCCCGAGCTGTTGCGCCAGCGCCTGCCCGCGGCTGCGCTCCTCGGGCGAGATCGTGGGATCCTCCGCCGCTTCGGGGGTGATCTTCACCACCGAGATCCAATGCGTGACCTCGGCCAGATCGCGCAGGACCGCCATGGGATCGGCGCCGTCGGCATATTGCGCGGAGAGTTCGGTAAGTGCCGCGGCGGCATCGCCCCGCATGATCGTCTCGAAAAGATCGAGCACCCGCGCGCGGTCCGCGAGCCCCAGCATCGCGCGCACCTGATCGGCACTGGTCTCGCCCGCGCCGTGGCTGATCGCCTGATCGAGCAGCGAGGTCGCGTCCCGCGCCGAGCCCTCCGCGGCACGGGTAATGAGCGCCAGCGCGTCGTCGGTGATCTCGGCCCCTTCGCCGGAGGCGATCTTGCGCAGGAGCGCGATCATCACCTCGGGCTCGATCCGCCGCAGGTCGAAGCGCTGGCAGCGCGACAGGACGGTGACCGGCACCTTGCGGATCTCGGTCGTGGCGAAGATGAATTTCACATGCGCCGGCGGTTCCTCAAGCGTCTTCAGAAGCGCGTTGAACGCGCTTGTCGACAGCATGTGAACCTCGTCGATGATGTAGATCTTGTAGCGCGCCGAGGCCGCCCGGTAGTGCACCGAATCGATGATCTCGCGCACATCGCCGACGCCCGTATTCGACGCCGCGTCCATCTCGAGCACGTCGACATGGCGGCCCTCCATGATCGCGACGCAATGCTCGCACTGCCCGCAGGGTTCGGTCGTGGGGCCCCCTTCGCCATCGGGGCCGATGCAGTTCATCCCCTTGGCGATGATCCGCGCCGTGGTGGTTTTTCCGGTCCCGCGGATGCCGGTCATGATGAAGGCCTGCGCGATCCGGTCGGCGGCGAAGGCGTTCTTCAGGGTGCGCACCATGGCGTCCTGACCGACGAGATCGGCGAAGGTTTCGGGCCGGTATTTCCGGGCCAGAACCTGGTAGGCGGGGGCGGTCGGGGAGTCGCTCATGGGTCGATGGTCCTGTCTCCGGGCGCGGAAGTCCAGCCTTCGGATCCCGCGGCCCCAAAATCTTAATTAAGATTTTGGGGCCCCACAAAATTCGTTAATTTTGTGGGGCGCTCTGTGTCAGCCGAGCGCGTCGTTGCACCGCGCGCAGGTGGCGGGGTGGGCATGGCGGCCCACATCCGGCAGGATCTTCCAGCAGCGCTGGCACTTCTCGCCCTCCGCCTTGGCGAAGGTCACCGCGACGCCCGGCACGTCCGGCAGGCGGTAGGCCGCTTCCGGGGCCGAATCGCCGGTGATGGTGATGTCCGAGGTGATGCAGAGATCCTCGAAATGCACCGATCCCAGCGCCGCGCGTGCCTCTGCGCTCTCCACGTGCACGATGGGCGCGGCCTCCAGCGAGGCGCCGATCACCTTGTCGGTGCGCTGCACTTCGAGCGCTGCGGTCACCACGCGCCGCACGCGCCGGATCTCGGCCCATTTCGCCGCCAGCGCGTCGTCGCGCCACGCTTCGGGCGTCTCGGGGATGTCCTGCAGATGCACGGAGCTGTCCGCGCCCGGGAAGCGCTCCAGCCAGACCTCCTCCATGGTGAAGACCAGAACCGGCGCGAGCCAGGTGGTCAGCCGGTGGAACAGGATGTCGAGCACCGTGCGGGCCGCCCGCCGCCGCGCCGTGTCGCCGTCGCAATAAAGCGCGTCCTTGCGCACGTCGAAGTAATAGGCCGAGAGATCCACCGTGGCGAAGTTGAAGAGCGCCTGGAACACGCCCTGGAAGTCGAAGGCCGCGTAGCCCGTGCGCACCCGCTCATCGAGCTCGGCCAGCCGGTGCAGCACCCAGCGTTCGAGCTCGGGCATCTCCTCGGGCGCCACGCGATCCTCGGGCCTCACATGCGCCAGCGCGCCCAGCATGAAGCGCATCGTGTTGCGCAGCCGCCGGTAGCTGTCTGCCGTGCCCTTCAGGATCTCGGGGCCGATGCGCTGATCGGCGGTGTAGTCGGTCTGCGCCACCCAGAGCCGCAGGATATCCGCGCCATATTGCTGCACGATCTTCTCGGGGACGATCGTGTTGCCGAGCGACTTGGACATCTTGTTGCCCTTCTCGTCCAGCGTGAAGCCATGGGTGACCACGTTGCGATAGGGCGCGCGGCCCATCGTGCCGCAGGCCTGCAGGAGCGAGGAGTGGAACCAGCCGCGATGCTGGTCGGTGCCTTCCATGTAGACATCCGCGATCCCGTCTTCGGAGCCGTCGGGCCGGTCCCGCAGCACGAAGGCATGGGTGGAGCCCGAATCGAACCACACGTCGAGGATGTCGAAGACCTGCTCCCATTCGGACGGGTCGTAATCGTTGCCGAGGAAGCGTTCCTTGGCGCGGTCGGCGTACCACGCATCCGCGCCCTCTGCCTCGAAGGCCTCAAGGATGCGGGCATTGACGGCCGGGTCCTTCAGCAGGAAGTCCGGATCGGTCGGCAGCGCGCCCTTCTTGGTGAAACAGGTCAGCGGCACCCCCCAGGCGCGCTGGCGCGAGAGCACCCAGTCGGGCCGCGCCTCCATCATCGAATAGAGCCGGTTGCGCCCGGATTTCGGCGTCCACTTGACCTTGTCGATGGCCGTCAGCGCGCGCTCGCGGATGGTCTTGCCGAGTTCGTCCTGCCCGTCGCCCACGGGCCGGTCGATGGCGGCGAACCATTGCGGCGTGTTGCGGAAGATGATCGGCGCCTTGGAGCGCCAGGAATGCGGATAGGAATGCTTCTGGCGTCCGCGCGCCAGAAGCCCGCCCACCGCGACGAGCTTGTCGATCACCGCCGCGTTCGCCTTGTCTTCCTTGCCCTTTTGATTGAACACGCGCAGGCCCGCGAAGAACGGCACATGCGGCAGGAATTCGGAATCCTCGCCCACGTTATGGGTCATCCGGTCGAGCCAGTTGCGCTTGAGGAAGCACTCGTAATCCTCCGCGCCGTGGCTGGGCGCGGTATGCACGAAGCCCGTGCCCGCATCGTCGGTGACGTGATCGCCGTCGATCATCGGCACGTCGTAATCCCAAAAGCCCTCGGCCCCGTCCGCCCCGCGGAAGGGGTGCGCCAGGTGCAGCGTCGAGAGCTCGTCACCCGAGACCTCGCGGATGCGCTCCCAGCCGCCCTCTTCGAGCCGCGCCTTGGTGAAGACGTCCGCCGCAAGGTTGTCGGCGACGATGTACCGCTCACCCACCGACGCCCAGCATTCCTCGGGCGTGCGGGTCACCTCGTAGAGCCCGTAGGAGATCGCGGGGTTGTAGGCCACGGCCTTGTTCGACGGGATGGTCCAGGGCGTGGTGGTCCAGATCACCACCTTCACGCCGCGCATGCGCTCGGCGATCAGGTCCGAATCCGCGCCGGCGTAATCGTCGTCCTCGCCCGGGGCCATGGTCACATGACCGCCGCGCACGATCTCGAAGGGCACCCAGATCGTGTGGCTCTGGTGCTCGTGATACTCGATCTCGGCCTCGGCCAGCGCGGTCTTTTCCACCGGCGACCACATGACGGGCTTGGAGCCCTGGTAGAGCGTGCCGGTCATCAGGAATTTCTGGAATTCCTCGGCGATCACGCGCTCGGCGTGGAAATCCATCGTCAGGTAGGGCTCGGCCCAGTTGCCGGTGATGCCGAGGCGCTGGAACTCCTCGCGCTGGATGTCGATCCAGCCCTCGGCGAAGCGGCGGCATTCCTGGCGGAAATCGACGATGTCGACCTCGTCCTTGTTCTGGCCCTTGGCGCGATACTGTTCCTCGATCTTCCATTCGATGGGCAGGCCGTGGCAATCCCAGCCGGGGATGTAGCGGGCGTCGCGCCCCATCATCTGATGGCTGCGCACGATCATGTCCTTGATCGTCTTGTTCAGCGCGTGACCGATATGCAGGTGCCCGTTGGCATAGGGCGGGCCGTCATGCAGGGTGAAGGGCTGCCGCCCCTCGGCGCGCTCGCGCAGCCGGTCGTAGATGCCGATCTCGTCCCAGCGGGCCAGCCATTCGGGTTCGCGCTTGGGCAGGCCCGCGCGCATCGGGAAATCGGTCTTCGGAAGGTTCAGCGTGTCTTTGTAGTCAGGCTGCTCGGTCACGGTGTCGGCGCACATCTGTGGCGTCCTCGGAATTCAGGTCTCGGATGGGGTGAGGGGCGGCGCGGCAGGGCAGACGCCTTTGTCCCGGCGAACCGTGTGTTACGGCGCCGGGCATGTAATTCGAATGACGATGGCGGCGTGCTTCATCATGCCCGCCTTATAGGCAGGCCCGCCGCGATGGTCCAGAGCGCGGCGTCACTCCGCGGGATGCACATGCACCCGGTGGACCTGGCCCAGCCGCGCATCCATCCGGCCCCGGACATGACGATGCAGCCGCAGCGAAATCGCGACGATCCCGAGCAGGATCCAGAAACCCTGGATCAGCGCGGCGGCCATGTTGAAATCCTGCGTGAGGCTGAGCATCACCAGCGTCGCCGCAACCGTGTTGATGCAGAAATAAAGCGTGCTCTCGCTGCTCAGGAACCGCAGCGACAGGAGCGTGTAATTGCAGATATAGGTCGCCACCCCGAGGAAGCCTGCGGCGTTGCACGCATCGGCAACGGAATACCCTGTCAATTCGAAAAACATGAAAACGGCCTTTGGTAAATGGCGCCTCGTCAAAGCGCGGGCGTGTCGAAAGCTGTCTTGAAACGTGTCTGGCGGCAAAAAAAATGTGCGCCGCCTGTGAACAGGGTGGCCTCGCGCGCGCCGTCTGTCGAGGCCGGTATTCCTGACCCCGGGTCCGGGAATCGGCCGACCGCCCGCAGGGCCCTGCGACATCCTGGCCTGTGCCCATCGGCAGAAGACGGCGCGGCGGCCCGGGACATCGGCCAGCCTCCGCCGAACGCCGCGGCACGCGATTTGGACCGGCGATTCCCGGCTTGGTCTCGGCGCCTGCACGGGCGGTCCGCGGCCCGTTTCGGGGCGCGCGCGACGCCGTGGATGACGGGGCCCGCGAGAGACGCATTCTGGGATCACTGGCCGGGGCGATCCGGCCTCCGATCCCATCCCCCGACCCAGAGGACACCCACATGGCCTACAGAGACGAAATCGATCACAGCCGTAGCCCCACCCGATCCGGGTCCGCGGGCCGGTCCACGGACACGCTGCATGCCGCCCCCGGGGGCATGCGCGGGATTTGGGGCGGGCTGGCCGCGGTGGTCGGCCTGCTCGTGCTTCTCTTCCTGGCGCTGAGCTTCGTGGGCGGCGGAGAGAGCGCGGGCACCTCCGCACCGGGCGACAGCATGATCGCCCCCGCCGAAGCGCCGCCCGCCGCTTCCGACAGCGCACCCGCCACCGTCCCCGCGGAATAGGCGGTCGCCGGGCCGATCCGCAGCCCGTTCCGAATGGCGCAGCCCGGCCCGACCCGCGTATGAGCAGCGGCGCGGGGGGCATTCTTCCTCTCCGGCAGCGAGGAGGGGGCGGGCCGCCATGGACAATGCGGTATGGACGGTCCCGGGCCTTCCGCGTGGCTCGGGGCCGCTTCCGTCGGCCGGCAAGTCGGTCAGCTCTTGGTCTTGCCGTCGCCCTTGCCGAAGAGATCGGTCAGCGAGGTGGTCACGATCCGCCGCACCGAAGGCCGGCGCGCCGCCGAGAAGGGCAGCGGACGGCAGACCTCCATCGCCGCGACGCCGACCCGCGCGGTCAGCGCGCCGTTCACCAGCCCTTCGCCGAAGCGCCGCGAGAGGCGCGCCAGAAGCCCACCGCCGAGGATCGGCTCCAGCATGTCGTCGCCCACCGCGACCGCGCCCGTGGCCACGAGATGCGAAAACACCGCCCGCGTCAGCCGCCACGAACCCAGCGTGCCGGAGCGGCCGCCATAGATCTCGGCGATGCGGCGGATCATGCGCAGGTTCGACGACAGCGCCGCGGCCACGTCCGCGAAGGCCAGCGGCACCAGCGCCGTGACCGCGGCGACCTGCCGGGCCGCGGCCTGCACCTCCGCCGTGGCGCGCTGATCGAGCGGGCCCAGCACCTCGCGTTCCGCGAGGTGCAGCAGCGCCTCGGCGTCGAAGACATCGCCCTGCCGCTCGGCGAAGCGCTCGCGCCCCCAGCGGGTGTCGTCGCGCCCCTGGTAGAGCGCCGTGAGCCGCGTCGTGACCGCGCGCGCGGCCTCGAGGCCGCCGTCGCTCAGGGCGGAATCCGCCGCGCGCTGCAGCTGGTCGAGGCGCTTCAGTCTTGAAAAGGCGGACAATTCCTTGATGGCGATCAGCAGGGTGACCAGCAGGAACAGCGCGAAGAGGCCCGTGACCAGCCAGCCCAGGATCGGGTTCGCCGCCAGGAGGCCGGTGGCGAAATTCCACGCCGCGATCGAGAGGACCGTGGTCAGGATCATCCCCGCCAGCGCCCAGAACCAGCGCGCGAGCCGCGAAGGCCGCCGCGAGGCCAGGGCCGCCGCATTGGCCATGGCCGCGCCTTGCGGCGGGCCGTCCGCGCCGGGGGCCTGGCCCAGCTCCGGCACCGGGGGGGCGTCCGCGGGACCGGGCGGGGCAACGCCGGTGCCGGTCGGGCTTTGGGCGTCGTCGATTTCGATCAGGACGGGGCGGCGACGGCCGCCCTTGCGGTCGGGATCGTTCATAGCCGGTCTCCGAACAGGAATTCCGCGGCCCGGTCGAGCCGGATATGCGGCGGGCCGTGGCCCGGACGCAGCGAGAGGGGCGCGGGCGCGAAGGACATGATGCCGTAATCCCCGGCGAGCCAGTCGGTCTCCTCGCCCGAGAGCAGCAGGCGCGGATCGTCCGGCAGTTCGCCCGGCCAGAGCGCGGCCTCGCGGCCCGTCTCGAGAAGCCGCCCGCGCACGCAGTCGAGGCGCTGTCCCTTGACCTCGCGGGTCTCCTCGACCGTGGCGCGCAGGCTGGCGATGGCCATGGCGCGGGTCTTGGCGCCGGCGAATTCCGCGCGGTCCGAGGCCTCGCGCGTCATCGCCTGCATCAGCGCGGCGAGCCGGTCGTGCTGGGTGTGGTGCAGATGATCGGCCTTGGTGGCGGCAAAAAGAATGCGTTCGACCCGCTTGCCCATCAGAAGCTGGCTCAGAAAGGCGTTCCGGCCGGGGCGGAAGGCGCTCAGGATATCGGCCATGGTGCGGCGCAGATCGGCCAGCGCCTCGGGCCCGCGATGGATCGCGCCCAGCGCGTCGACCAGCACGACCTGCCGGTCGATCCGGGCGAAATGGTCGCGGAAGAAGGGTTTCACCACGCGGGCCTTGTAGGCCTCGTAGCGGCGCTCGAATTCGCGCCAGAGCGATTTGCGCGGCGCGCCGTCGCGCGGCGGCAGCGGCGCGAAGGTCAGCACCGGAGAGCCGGCGAGATCGCCCGGCAAGAGGAACCGGCCCGGCGTGAGGTCGGAATAACCGGTGTCGCGCGCGGCTTGCAGATAGGCGGTGAAGGACTCGGCCAGGGCGCGGGCGCGGGGCTCCTCCAGCGCTTGCGCACTGTCCTCGCCCGATATCGCCGCGCGGAACGCCGCCGCCTCGTCGCGCCGGTCGAGGCGCGCCAGCGTCTCGGCGGACCATTCGGCGTAGCTCTTGTCGAGAAGTGCGAGATCAAGCAGCCATTCGCCGGGATAATCGACGATGTCGAGATGCACGTTCCGCGGCCCCTGCAGCCCGGCCAGAAGCCCGGTCGGGCGCACCTTCAGCGACAGGCGCAACTCCGAGATCGCGCGGGTGCTTTCGGGCCAGCGCGGGGTCTTCGCGGTCAGCGCGGCGAGATGCGTCTCGTAATCGAAGCGCGGCAGCGTGTCGTCGGGCTGGGGCTGCAGATAGGCCGCGGCGATGCGGCCCTCGGCGGCGGCGCTGAGCTGGCCCATGCGCCCGCGTTCCATCATGTTGGCCACGAGCGAGGTGATGAACACCGTCTTGCCCGACCGCGCAAGGCCGGTGACGCCCAGCCGGATCACCGGCTCGAAGAAGGTCTCGGACAGGGTGTCGCCCACGCTTTCCACGCCGCGCGTGAGCCTGTCTGCAATCTCCGAGATGACCAATGCGCCGCGTCCCCGTGCCTGCCTGTGCCGGCCTGTGCCTGCCTTGCCCCCAAGATAGGCAGTCGTGGCGCGCTCCGCCAGTGGCCGGGCTGGGGGGAGGTGGCGGCCGGGCTGCGGGCGGGGCTTGCCGGGCGCGCGCGCTTTGTCTATCGCCCGGGGCCATGCCGCGATTTGCGTTCAAGGTAGAATATGACGGCGCGCCGTTCTCGGGCTGGCAGCGCCAGAAGGATCAGCCCTCGGTGCAGGGCGCGATCGAGGCCGCGCTTGCGCGGCTCGAACCCGGCCCCCACAGCATCGCCGCGGCCGGGCGCACCGATGCGGGCGTGCATGCGCGCGGGCAGGTGGCGCATGCGGATCTTGCCAAGGATTGGGATCCGTTCCGTCTGCAGGAGGCCCTGAACCACCATCTGAAACCCGCCCCGGTCGCCATCGTCGACGCCGCGCGGGTGGCGGAGGATTGGCATGCGCGCTTCTCGGCGGGCGAGCGGCGCTATCTCTTTCGGGTCCTGAACCGCCGCGCGCGGGCGGTCTTGGAGGCGGGCCATGTCTGGCAGGTGCCCCGGCCACTCGATGTCGAGGCCATGCGCGCGGCGGCCGAGGCGCTGATCGGCAAGCACGATTTCACCACCTTCCGCTCCACCATGTGCCAGGCGCAAAGCCCGGTGAAGACGCTCGACGCGCTGGAGATCGAGGCGGCGGAGACCGAGGCGGGCCGCGAGATCCGCTTCCGCCTGCGGGCGCGGTCCTTCCTGCACAACCAGGTGCGGTCCTTCGTGGGCACGCTTGAGCGGGTCGGCGCGGGCGCCTGGGCGCCCGAGGATGTGGCCCGCGCGTTGGCAGCCCGGGACCGCGCCGCCTGCGGGCCGGTCGCGCCGCCGCAGGGGCTTTATCTGATGGGCGTGGGATACGAGGACGATCCGTTCGCGTGAGGGCGGGCGTCGGGTCGCGTTTTTCCGGAAAGGTGAAGGGGCTTGCGGCAGCTTGCGCACCGGCCTGCGGCGCGGGGCGGCGGGGGCGGGAGCCGAGGGCGGCGAAACGGCGGCGCGCCGAGCGGGGGGCCGCGCCGCGTCGGGTGTGCGCGGCATGGTTGCGACCGCCCGGGCGCGGGTCCGGCAGGCCTGCGGCACCAGCGCGCTTGAAGCGGGGCGCGCGCTGTCTACCTCCATCGCCATGACACATGCATTGATTATCGGCGCGTCGGGCGGCATCGGCTCCGCAGTGGCGCAGGAACTGGAACGGCGCGGCGTATCGGTCACGGGATTGTCGCGCTCCGGTAACGGGCTCGACGTCACCGACGAGGCCTCGGTCGAGGAGCATCTCGGCCGCCTCGAAGGGCCTTATGACCTGATCTTCTGCGCCACCGGCGCGCTCGAGATCGACGGCGCCAGCCCCGAGAAGACCATCCGCGACCTGACGCCCAAGGCCATCGCGGACCAGGTCGCGCTGAACGCCATCGGCCCCGCGATGGTGCTGAAACACGCCATCCGCCTCGTGCCCCGGCGCGAGGCCGCGGTGATGGCGGTGCTGTCGGCGCGGGTGGGCTCGATCGGCGACAATGGCCTTGGCGGGTGGTATTCCTACCGGACCGCCAAGGCGGCGGTGAACCAGCTTGTGCATTCGGCGGCCATCGAGTTCGGACGGACCCACAAGAAACTGTCCTGCGTGGCGCTGCATCCGGGCACGGTCGAGACCGCCTTCACCGCGAAATATGCCGACAACCACCCCACCGTCAGCGCGGCCGAGGCTGCGGGGCGGCTCTGCGATGTCTTCGAGCAACTCACGCCCGCGCATTCGGGGCGGTTTTTCGACTACGCCATGAAGGAGATCCCCTGGTGAGCCGGCTTGTCCTGGTCCTGGGCGATCAGCTTTCCGAGAGCCTCTCGGCGCTGCAGGAGGCCGACAAGTCCAGCGATATCGTGGTCATGGCCGAGGTCGCCGACGAGGCCTCCTACGTGCAGCACCATCCCAAGAAGATCGCGCTCATCTTCGCGGCCATGCGCAAGTTCGCCGCGCGGCTGCGCGAGGATGGCTGGGAGGTGCGCTATACCGCGCTCGACGACAGCGAGAATACCGGCTCCATCCCCGGCGAGCTGATGCGCCGCGCCGACCAGACCGGTGCCAAGGAGGTGCTCGCCACGCAGCCGGGCGAGTTCCGGCTGATCGCGCTTCTGGACGAGAATTCGCTGCCCGTTCGCCAGTTGCGCGACAGCCGCTTCCTGACCGATCTCGACTGGTTCGAGGACTGGGCCGAGGGCCGCAAGTCCCTGCGCATGGAGTATTTCTACCGCGAGATGCGCAAGCAGACCGGGTTCCTGATGGAGGATGGCGAGCCCGCGGGCGGCAAGTGGAATTTCGACCACGACAACCGCAAGCCCGCCCCGGACGAGGTCGATTTCGGCGGCCCGATGGAATTCACGCCCGACGAGACGGTGGAAGAGGTGCTGGAGCTCGTGGAGGCGCGGTTCGGCAATTCCTTCGGCGAGCTGCGCCCCTTCTGGTTCGCCACCGACCAGGGCCAGGCGCGCCGCGCGCTCACCCATTTCGTCAAACATGCCCTGCCGCGCTTCGGCGACTTCCAGGACGCGATGATGGGGCGCGAGAAGTTCCTCTATCACGCGGTGATCTCGGGCTACATGAATATCGGCCTGCTGGACCCGCGCGAGGTCTGCGAAGCGGTCGAGGAGGCGTGGCGCGCGGGCGATGCGCCCATCAACGCCGCCGAGGGCTTCATCCGCCAGGTCATCGGCTGGCGTGAATACATGCGCGCGATCTATTTCCGCGAGGGGCCGGATTACCCCCGGCGCAACGCGCTCAACCACCAGCGCAAGCTGCCGCCGCTCTACTGGGGGGCCGAGACGAAGATGCGCTGCCTCTCGAAGGCCGTGGAGGAAACGCGCGAGGAAGCCTATGCCCACCACATTCAGCGGCTGATGGTGACGGGCAATTTCGCGCTTCTGGCGGGCATCGACCCGGCGGAGGTCGAGGAGTGGTATCTGCGGGTCTATTTCGACGCCTTCGAATGGGTCACGGCACCCAATACGGTGGGCATGAGCCAGTTCGCCGATGGCGGCGTGATCGCGTCGAAGCCTTACGTGTCTTCGGGCAATTACATCGACAAGATGTCGGATTACTGCGGCGATTGCGCCTATTCGGTGAAGAAGAAGACGGGCGAGGGGGCCTGCCCGTTCAACCTTCTCTACTGGCACTTCATGGACCGCCACCGGGAGCGTTTCGCCAAGAACCCGCGCATGGCGCAGATGTACGCGACCTGGGACCGGATGAAGGACGACCGCAAGGAGACGGTGCTGCGCGAGGCGGAGGATTTCCTGGACCGGATGTCGAAAGAAGAGGTGGTCTGAGCGGCAGGGCCGACGCCCGGGTCGATCCTGACGCGCGTTTCAGCCGGGCATGCCTTCTGCGAGGTCCGGATTGTAGGCCACCACCTCGACGGTGTTGCCCTCGGGGTCGCAGGTGAAGATGCCGCGCCAGCCGATCCAGCCGAAGATCTCCTCGCGCCACGCGATCCCGCGCCTGTCGTATTCCGCGCAAAGCGCAGCCTGTTCTTCCACCGGCAGGCTGAGAGCGATGTGGTGCAACGCGCCGCGCGGTATGGCCTCGGGCTCCTCGAAGAGGGCCAGTACGGTCGTGTGTCCGGCGACACCCTCGGCGATGCGGAAGAAGCGGATATGCGGGCTTTCGTTGCCCTCCATGCGGGCAAGGCCCAGAACGCCTTCATAGAACGCGCTCATCGCCTCGATGTCGCGGCAACGGATCGCCACCTCGCCGAGCCCGCGGATGCGAAAACCGCTCATGTCCGCGCCGCCCTAGACAAGCTCCGTCACCACTGCCGAGCTTTGCTCCAGCGTCCGGTGGACCGGGCATTTATCCGCGATCTCCAGAAGCCTGTCGCGCGTCGCCGCATCGAGATCGCCCTCCAGCCGGATGCTGCGGAAGAAGGTGTCGACCTTGCGCGCCGCACCGCCCGCATCGGCATCGGCATCCTCTGCGTGAACCTTGTCGTGATGCACGTCGACCTCCACGTGGCGCAGCGCCAGCCCCTTGCGCCGCGCATACATCCGGATCGTCATCGACGTGCAGGCCCCGAGCGCCGCGCAGAGCAGGTTATAGGGCGTCAGCCCCTGATCCGTGCCGCCGACCGATTTGGGCTCGTCGGCGGTGACGTGGTGCGGCCCCACCTGGATGTCCTGCAGGAACCCGCCGGGATCGCATTCCGAAACCCGGACGATGCCTTCGGGCGCGTTTTCGGGGGGCGGCGGCGGCGCGAGGTCGAGATAGCGCGCGGCCCAGACGGCAATGAGGCCTGCGGCATATTCCGCATCATCGGGCCGGGTGATGAGGTGATCGGCCTCGTCCAGCGTCACGAAGCTCTTGGGGTGTTTGGCGGCCGTGAAGATGGCGGTCGCGTTCTCGATCCCGACCTGCGCGTCGCGCGGCGCGTGCATCACGAGAAGGGCGCGCTTCAGCTGGCCGATGATCGGGGCGAGCTCGGTTGCGGCGACGTCGCGGACGAAGTCGCGCCCGATGCGGAAGGGCCGCCCGCCAAGATCGACCTCCGCCGCGCCCGCTTCCTCGATCCGCTCCAGCGCGTCGGAGAAATTATGCGTCACGTGGCCCGGATCGAAGGGTGCGCCGATGGTGGCGACCGCGCGGGCCGAGGCGATTTCGGGCGCGGCCTTCAGCACCGCGGCCCCGCCCAGCGAATGGCCGATCAGAAGCTGGGGTCCCATGCCGCGCGCCGCCAGAACGCCCGCGGCGGCCACCAGATCGCCGACATTCGAGGTAAACGAGGTGTGTTCGAACTCGCCGCCCGAATGGCCGAGCCCGGTGAAATCGAACCGCAGGACGGCGATGCCTTCGGCGGCAAGCCGCGCCGCGATGCGCCGGGCGGCGGCGATGTCCTTGCCGCAGGTGAAACAATGGGCGAAGAGCGCCGTGGCCAGATGCGGCCCGTCCGGCAGGTCGAGCCTTCCGGCCAATGTGGCGCCCGACGGCCCCTCGAAGGCGATCTTTTCCGTTGGCATCCGGCCCTCCCTAGCGCGCCGATGGGGCGCGCCGGGACTATCTAGGCACGGCAGACGGGGCAGGGGCCACGCATTTCAGCGCGCTCACGCCCTCCTGATCTCGGTGACGGATTTCAGCACCGACGTGCCGTCCTCCTGTTCGATCATGAAGGCGGGCTCGTCGACCGAGGCATTCCGGCTGACTTCGGTGCCCTTGATCGTGCGGGTCACGTCTTGGGTGAAACGCTCCACGATCTCACCCGAGGCGGTGCCGTCGCCCCAATCCCATTCGACGCGGTCTCCGGTCGCATAGCCCATGATCGCTATCCTTTATGTGGCAGGAGAACGCCGCAGCGACGATCGGGGTTCCGCGCTCAGTTCTCGGGCGCGACGGGGGTCTCCGGGGTCTCGGGCGTTTCGGCATCGCCGTCCTCGGGCGTGGCGGTCGCCTCGCCCTCGGCCAGCGCACCGTTGATCCATTCGCCGCGCGCCTGTTCGCCGGTGGCGTAGCGCATGGTGCCGCTGCCCTGCCGCTTGCCGCCGATAAAGGTGCCCTCGTAGACATCGCCATTGGCATAGGTCGCGATGCCGGTGCCCTCGATCTCGCCCGCGACCCACTCGCCCTCATAGGTGAACCCGTCGGGCATTACGATCTTGCCCGTCCCGTGCCGCTGCCCGTCGAGGAACGCCCCGGTATAGACCGTGCCGTCGGGATAGGTCGCGGTGCCCTGGCCCTCGCGTTCGCCCTCGACCCATTCGCCCTCGTAGCGATAGCCGTCGGGATAGGTCATGGTGCCGAGCCCGTGGTTCTTGGCGTTGCGGAACCCGCCTTCATAGACGAGCCCGTTGGCATAGACCGCGCGGCCCTCGCCCTCGATCACGCCGTCGACCCAGTCGCCCGCGTAGGTGGAGCCGTCGGGATAGGTGATCTTGCCCTCGCCATTGGCCAGATCGCCGCGGAACTGGCCTTCATAGACCGACCCGTCGGGATAGGTGACGCGGCCCGCGCCCTCGATTTCGCCCGCGGCCCAGTTGCCGGTATAGACATAGCCGTCCGCGCCGCGGAAGGTGCCCTGGCCCTCGCGCTGATCGGCGACGAAGGCGCCTTCGTAGACATCGCCGTTTGCGTAGGTCACCTTGCCCTGGCCCTCGCGGCGGCCCGCCACCAGCTCGCCCTCGTAGATGTCGCCGTTTGGCTGGGTCAGCTTGCCGACCCCGTCGATCTGGCCGTCATCCCACATGCCCTCGTAGATCAGCCCGTCGGTCATCACGAGCGTGCCTTCGCCGTCCCGCTGCCCGTCCGCGACGCGGCCCTCATAGGTCGAGCCGTCGGGATAGGTGATGGTGCCGCGGCCTTCCTTGGTGCCGTTCACCCAGTCGCCTTCGTAGACATAGCCGCCGGGCGAGGTCATCGTGCCGCGCCCGTGATGCAGCGCGTTGCGGAACGAGCCTTCGTAGCGCACGCCGTTGGCATAGACCGCGATGCCCTGGCCGGTGATCTTGCCGTCCTTCCAGGTGCCCTCGTAGGTGCCGCCATCGGCGAAGACGATGCGGCCCACGCCGTCGGGCTTGCCGGCCTCGAACTCGCCCTCGTAGATCGACCCGTTGGGAAAACGCGCGACGCCCTGGCCGCGAATCTCGCCCTCGACCCATTCGCCGGTATATTCGTAGCCATTGGGCAGGGTGTAGGTCCCGGTGCCGTGCTGCAGCCCGTCCTTGAAGGTGCCCTCGTAGACGCCGCCATCGTCGTATTGCTTCGAGATGACCTCGCCATCCTGCGCCAGTGCGGCCCCCGGAACGCCGAGGCACAGGGCCAGAAGGCCCGCGCGCAGGAAGGTTGTCCGGCTGTTCTGTGTCATTCTGCTCAATCCCGCCCGTTCGGCCGCATCATGCGGGCTGTTGCCCCGAAATTAGTCAACGGGGCCAAGCGATACAATGTCTTTTGGCCGCAAGACGGCCGGCTCGGCATGGATGCGCGCGGGCAGCGGCTTCCCCTCGGGGCCGCATCTGCTATGTGGGCACGAAATGTAGCAAGGGGCTGAGACTTCATGGCGGACCAATTCCGACTGACGCTCGCGCAACTCAATCCGACGGTCGGCGACCTTGCCGGCAACCGGGCGCAGGCGCGTGCGGCCTGGGAGGCGGCCCGCGCGGCCGGCAGCGACCTCGTGGCCTTTCCGGAGATGTTCATCACCGGCTACAACACGCAGGACCTCGTGCGCCGCCCGGCCTTTCACGCCGCCGCGATGGACGAGGTGCACGCGCTGGCCGCGGAATGCGCCGACGGCCCGGCCATCGCCATCGGATCGCCCTGGCTCGAAGGCACGGAGCTGTTCAACGCCTACCTGATCCTTCAGGGCGGCGCGGTGCGCACCTCGGTGCTGAAACACCACCTGCCCAACGACACGGTCTTCGACGAGGTGCGGCTTTACGCCTCGGGGCCTGTCACCGGGCCCTACGCGGTGGGCGCGGCGCGGATCGGCAGCCCGATCTGCGAAGATGCCTGGTACGAGGATGTCGCCGAGACGCTGGAAGAGACGGGCGCTGATTTCCTGCTGGTGCCCAACGGCTCGCCCTACCATCGCGGCAAGTTCGACGTGCGGCTCAACCACATGATCGCCCGCACGGTCGAGACGGGCCTGCCGGTGATCTATCTCAACATGGTGGGCGGCCAGGACGACCAGGTCTTCGACGGCGGCTCCTTCATCGTCAATCCGGGCGGCCGGATGGCCGTGAAGCTGCCGGTCTTCGACGAGGAGATCGCCCATGTGACGCTGACCCGGACGCCCGAGGGCTGGCGCGCCGATCCCGGCACCGTGGCCCGCCATCCCGACGATTGGGAACAGGATTACCGCGCCATGGTCGAGAGCCTGCGCGACTACATGCGCAAGACCGGCTTCAGAAAGGCGCTGCTGGGCCTCTCGGGCGGCATCGATTCGGCCATCGTCGCGGCCATCGCCGCCGATGCGCTGGGCCCCGAGAACGTGCGCTGCGTCATGCTGCCCTCGGAATACACCTCCGAGCATTCGCTCGAGGATGCCAAGGCCGTGGCGAAGGCGCTGGGCTGCCGCTACGATTTCGTGCCGATCACGCCGGGGCGCGATGCGATCACCGAGACGCTGGCGCCCTTGTTCGAGGGCCGGGACGAGGACGTGACCGAAGAGAACATCCAGTCCCGCCTGCGCGGCCTGCTGCTGATGGCGCTGTCCAACAAGTTCGGCGAGATGCTCCTGACCACCGGCAACAAGTCCGAGGTCGCGGTGGGCTACGCCACGATCTACGGCGACATGAACGGCGGCTACAATCCGATCAAGGATCTCTACAAGACCCGCGTCTTCGAGACCTGCCGCTGGCGCAACGCCAATCACCGGCCCTGGATGAAGGGCCCCGAGGGCGAAGTCATCCCCGACCGGATCATCACCAAGCCGCCGTCGGCGGAGCTGCGCGCGGACCAGAAAGACAACGATTCGCTGCCCGATTACCCGGTGCTCGACGGCATCCTCGAGATCCTCGTCGACGACGAGGGCTCGATCGCGGATTGCGTCGCGGCGGGCTATGACCGCGCCGACGCCGTGCGGGTGGAGCACCTGATTTACATCAGCGAATACAAGCGCTTCCAATCCGCGCCCGGCACCCGTCTGACCGAACGCGCCTTCTGGCTCGACCGGCGGTATCCCATCGTGAACCGCTGGCGGGACGGGCGGCGGGACGGCTGAGCGCGCCGCGTGGCGGTTCGGACACGGACGCGCCGCGCATTCGGCGCAGGCCGCGCATCGGCCATGATCTCGGCCCAAAGTCCGGGCAGAGACAGCACATGATCCGACCGCGCGCCCTGGGCTATTTCGTGCCCGCCTTTCCGACCCAGACCCACGCGTTCTTCTGGCGCGAGGTCGCGGCGCTGCGCGCGCAGGGCGTCGAGGTCCGGCTGTTTTCCTCGCGCAGACCCCGGCCCGAAGACTGCCCGCACGCCTTCGGCGACATCGCCCGTGCCGAGACCCGCTACGTCTTCCCGCCGCGCGCAAGCGCCGTCGCGCGCTGGGCGGCGCGGCACCCGGCGGGCATGGTCCGCGCGCTCGGTTATTTGCGCAAGGTGACCGGGGCCGGCGCCAAGGGCCGTGCAAAGGTCGCGGCGCTGCTGCCCTCGGCAGCGGATCTCTGCAGTGCCGCCGAGGCCGCGGGCGTCGATCACATCCACTTCCATTCCTGCGCCGATGCCGCGCATCTGGGCGCGCTGGCCCGGCGGATGGGCGGGCCGTCCTATTCCGTGACCGTGCACGGCAATCTCGACGTCTACGGCACGGATCACGCGGCGAAATTCGCCGATGCGTCCCTCGTCACCACCGTCACGCGGGCCCTGCGCGACGAGGTGCTGGCGGTGGCGCCGGGGCGGGACGTCCCGGTCATCACCATGGGCGTCGATACCGCGCGTTTCGCAGGCGTCCGCCCGACCCGGCCCCAAGGCGCGCCGCTGCGCTTCCTGTCGATCTCGCGGCTCGCCCCGGTCAAGGGGCACGGCTACTTCCTCGAGGCGCTGCGCCGCCTGATCGACGAGGGACAAAACGTCCAATACGTGATCGCCGGATCGGGCGAGGCCGAGCCCGCGATCCGTGCCGAGATCGCGCGGCTGTCGCTGGGCGATCACGTCGAGATGGCGGGCCCGCTGTCGCAGGATGCGGTGCGCGCGGCGCTCGGGCAATCCGACGTTTTCGTGCTGACGAGCTTCGGCCATGGCGAGGCCGCCCCGGTCGCGGTGATGGAGGCGATGGCGGCGGGCCTGCCGGTCATCTGCTCGCGGATCGGCGGCACGGCGGACATGATCGAGGACGGCGTCGACGGACTTCTGGTGCCGCAACAGGATGTGGATGCCATCGCGGACGCGGCGCGCAGGCTTTGCGCGGATGCGGCTCTGCGTGCGCTTATCCGCAAGGCCGCACAGCGTCGTGCGCAAAGCCAGTTCGACACGGCGGCGACGGCGCGCGCATTGTGGGAGGCGATCTCAGCGGCGCGGGCGAACGGAGCCTGAGCCGGTTTCAACCCGGCCCGTGGGTCTGCTGCTAAACAGCAGAGTCCTTCATCGCAAGACGCCCTTCCGCGGTCGCTCCGCCTTATGCATCTGCCCGCGGGACGGCGCAGCACCGCCGGAACCCGGGCGCTGTATCGTCGCGCTGCCGCCACGCAGAAGGACCGTCTTGCTCGCCGTGACGAAGCGCCAGCGCACCGGGGCGGGCAGGCGCAGCAGCGCGGCGGCTGCATGCAGCCTCGATGCCGCGCTCCGGGCGTTCGGAGCCGCGGTCGCTTTGGGAAACGAGACCCGCTGACAGGTGTCGCCGAGCCTCCGCGCAAGGCGCCTCAAACCCGGGCCTCACTCCCACCAGCGGTCGATCACCGCGATATCCTCGTCCGACCAGCCGAAATGATGCGCCAGCTCGTGCACCGTCACATGCGCGACCAGATCGGCGATCTCCACGTCGCCCCGGTCGCGCCATTCCGCGAGGATGGGTCTGCGGAAGAGCCACACCGTGTCGGGCCAGGGCGCGGGATCGGAAAAGCTTTTCTCCGTCATGGGGATGCCGTCATAGAGCCCGGTCAGTTCCAGCGGATCGTCGATGCCCAGATCGCGCAGCATGTCCTCGTCGGGCCACTCCTCGACGCGCAGCACGATGCCCGACGCGCCGGCGGCGAAAGGCGCGGGCAGGGCGGCGATCGTGGCCCGCGCCATCGCCTCCATGTCCGCCAAGGTGATCGCGCGCCCGGTCACGACAGGGCGAACTCCGCCAGCGGCTCGTAGACCGCGCCGTCCCGGGTCAGGATCGACTCGTAAAGCACGACTTCCCGGGCCGGGATGGCGCGGATCGCCATGGTGTTTTCCCGCGCGAGGAACCGGCCGAGCTTGGCCTCGTCCTCCAGCGTCAGCCGCGGCGGAAGCCGCGCGAAGGTCACGTGCGGGCGGAAACGGCGGCGCTCCAGCGTGATCCCCGCGCCCACCAGCCGCGATTTCACCCGCGCCTGCAGATCGGCAAGGGGGGCACCGCCCTGCGCCTCGAGCGCGAGCGCCGTGCCGAAACTCGCGATCCCCGCGAGGTCGAAGGAAAAGGCGGGCGGCGCCAGCGTCTCGAGCGCATCGGCGGCCTCGCGCAGATCGGCCTCGGGCAGGTCGCCGAGGAAGACCAGCGTCAGATGCGCATTCTCGGACGGCACGGCCCGACCGACGTCGAGCCGGTCGCCCATGGCCTCCAGGACCTCGGCATCCGATGGCGGGATGGGCAGGGCGATGAAGGCGCGCATGAAGGCTCCGGCGGGAAGGTCTGCGCGCGCAGGCTCGCCCGTCGCGGGGCCGGGTGCAAGGGGGCGATATGGACAAGTCGGGGCCTTTGTGAAAGACCGCGCGACACCGCCAGATCCACGGCCAGATCGAGGACAGATCCGATGACCATCACCCGCTTCGCCCCGTCGCCCACCGGCCATATCCACGTGGGCAACCTGCGCACCGCGCTGATGAACTGGCTCATCGCGAAGCAGGCAGGCGGCACCTTCATCCTGCGCATCGACGACACCGATCCCGAACGCTCGAAAGAGGAATACGTGGACGGGATCAAGCGCGATCTCGAATGGCTGGGCCTCGGCTGGGACCGGGTCGAACGGCAGTCCGAACGGCTGGACAAGTACCACGAGGCCGCCGACAAGCTGCGCGAGATCGGGCGCTTCTACGAGGCCTTCGAGACGCCGACCGAGCTCGACCTCAAGCGCAAGAAGCAGATGAACATGGGAAAGCCCCCGGTCTATGACCGCGCGGCGCTCAATCTCTCGGACGCCGAGAAGGACAAGCTGCGCGCCGAGCGCGGGCAGGGGCACTGGCGCTTCAAGCTCGACCAGGAGCGGATCGAGTGGGAGGACGGCATCCTCGGGCCCATCTCGATCGACGCGGCCTCGGTGTCGGACCCGGTGCTCATCAAGGCGGACGGGCAGTTCCTCTACACGCTGGCCTCGGTCGTGGATGACGTCGAATTCGGCGTGACCCATGTGGTGCGCGGCTCCGACCACGTCACCAATACCGCCACACAGATCCAGATCATGGCGGCGCTTGGCGCGGGCCACCCGGTCTTCGCGCATCACTCGCTGCTGACCGGGCCGCAGGGCGAAAGCCTGTCGAAGCGGCTGGGTACGCTGGCGCTCAAGGACCTGCGCGAGGCGGGGATCGAACCCGAGGCCCTGCTGTCGCTGATGGCGCGGCTCGGCTCCTCTCAGCCGGTGGAATTGCGCCTGACGCTCGACGAGATCGCCGAGGGGTTCGCGCTGTCGCAGTTCGGCTCCGCGCCGACGAAATTCGACGTGAACGACCTCTATCCCCTGACCGCGCGCAAGCTGCACGGCCTGCCCTACGAGGCCATGGCCGACGACATCCGGGCCCTGGGCGTGCCCGACGACAAGGCGCCGCTCTTCTGGCAGGTGGCGCGCGACAACATCACCACGCGGCACGACCTCAAGGGCTGGTGGGAGCTGTTTTCCAAGGGCGGCGATCCGAAGATCGAGCCCGAGGATGCGGAATTCGTGGCCGAGGCGATGTCGCTGCTGCCCGACCCGCCCTACGACGCCGAGACCTGGGCCACCTGGACCCAGGCGGTCAAGGAAAAGACCGGGCGCAAGGGCAAGGGGCTGTTCATGCCGCTCCGCCGCGCGGTCACGGGCATGGATCGCGGGCCCGAAATGGCCGACGTGATGCCGCTGATGCAGGTGGTGCGCGCGAAATCCATGTGAGGGCGGGGAGGCGCGGCCGAGTGGCCGTGGACCCGGCCTGAGCCAGGCACCAGCCCCCGGGTCACACCCGGGGATGGCCGCGCTCACACATCGCGCGGCATCGGCCCGGGCCCATGATCCGCGGCAATGCGGCAAGCGCCGCCCGACCCGGCCTCAGTCCCGCCCGACCTTCAGACCGCGGCCCTTTAGCTCCGCATCGATCCACGCCAGTTCGTCGCCCGACAGCGTCTGCGCCCGCGGATAGCGGGGCGAAGCGCGGTCGTCGAGGATGGGCGCGTCCCAATTCTCGGTCGTCTCGAAAAAGCGCAGCGCGCCGGCCTCGCCGAACGTGTCCAGATATCCCTGAAGCACCACGTCGAGATAGCTCAGCAGGATGGGCTTGTCGGGCCGGGGCAGGGCGCGCCGGGTCTCGGGCACCGAATAGATCGCGATGGAATGCAGCGCATCGACCGGGTGGGCGATTTCCGTCGTCGCCTCGATCCGGTCATACTCCGCCTCGCGCGCATCGAGCGCCGCCCAGTCATGTCCGGGCACCGCCGCGATCAGCCCGTCGATCTCGGCGCCCGGGGCGCGCACGGCGGTCAGGACCGCCAGCGGATGCGCCTCCACCGCGACCCAGGCACGATGCCAACCCCGCGCCGTCGCGAGGTGCGCGGGGCGGTTTCCATGGGTCCGCTGGTTCACGAGCGACCCGTAGCCAAAGAAAAAAGGTGTGGTCATTTGGACCTATTTGCGGGCATGGTGACAAAAATCAATAACCTGTCGCCCCTCAACAGGCAGGTGTGCAAGACCAATAGGCGTCGTTCGGGAGGCGGACCGATGCGCGTAACCAAGCGTACAAACATCGCGACACGAGTCTTGATGTATTGCGCGGTGCACTCGTCGCACCTCGTGACCAAGGCCCAGATCGCAAGGGCGTGCAATTCGTCCGAACACCATCTGGGACAGATCGTCAACCAGCTGGCGCAGCTGGGCTATCTGGAAACCCGGCGCGGACGGCATGGCGGGCTGAAGCTCGCGCGGACGCCCGACAAGATCCCCCTCGGGCCGCTCTTTCGCGCCTTCGAGGCGAAAGCGCCGCTCGCGGAATGCTTCGTGGCGGAGACCAATACCTGTCCGCTCGTCGATGCCTGCCGGCTGCGCAATGCGCTGACGAACGCCGCCGAGGCGTTCTATGCCGCCCTCGACGAGGTCACTCTCGACGATCTGGTGCTCGATAATGCGCCGTTGTCGAAGGTCTTCGGTCTCGACACGCCGGCACCGCTTGCACGGCCTGCAGCGCTTGAGTAAACCGAACGCGCAGCGATGGGAGAACCGGCGGAATCGCCGGTGCCGAAGGAGCAACCGCCCCGGAAACTCTCAGGCCTCAGGACCGTCGCGGCCAGACACTCTGGAGAGTGGCGGCAAGGCATGAGCCGAACCCGCCCGCCGAAGGGATAACGATCTCAGGCACCGGGACAGAGGGGGCGTTCCTGGCGGGCAGCATGTCCGCCGCTGATGGCGGTCGGGGCCAGCGCCCCGCGCCGCGTGCAACGGAGGGACGCCGTGCCAGAGCGCGACGCAAGCGATTACGATGAGTGGCAGCGCCAGGAATGCGGCTGCGGCATGGCCCACGGCCCGGATGGCGGGCATGCGCCGGGCTGCTCGGGCGCCGATGCGGTCGCGGCGGATACTGTCCCGCGCACCGAAGAGGGGCATCTGAAGACCCCGCTTTACGACCTGCATCTCGAACTCGGCGCGAAGATGGTCGAATTCGCGGGCTACGCCATGCCGGTGCAATACCCCCTCGGCGTGATGAAGGAGCATCTGCATACCCGCAATGAGGCCGGTCTTTTCGACGTGAGCCATATGGGCCAGGTGATCCTGTTGTCCCGCAAGAAGGACGCGGCCCGGGCGCTCGAGGCGCTGGTGCCGCAGGATGTGGCGGACCTGCCCGAGGGGCGGCAGCGCTACGGCTTTTTCACCAACGAGGCGGGCGGGATCGAGGACGACCTGATGATCGCCAACAAGGGCGATCATCTGTTCCTCGTGGTCAACGCCGCCTGCAAGGAGGCCGATGTCGCGCGGCTGCGCGCGGGGCTGGAGCCGGGCGTCGTGGTCAAGCACATCACCGGGCGGGCGCTGCTGGCGCTGCAGGGCCCCGCCGCCGAGACGGTGCTGGCGGACCTTGCGCCCGAGGTCGCCGAGATGCGCTTCATGGATGTGCGCGACGTGGTTGTGGACGGGGTGGAGATCTGGGTCTCCCGCTCGGGCTATACCGGCGAGGACGGGTACGAGATCTCGCTGCCCGCCGAGGCCGCGGACGCCTTCGCGCGCCGCCTTCTGGCGCATGACGCCGTTCAGCCGATCGGCCTTGGCGCGCGCGATTCGCTCAGGCTCGAGGCCGGGCTCTGCCTTTACGGTCACGACCTCGATGCCGGCACCTCGCCGGTCGAGGGGGCGCTCAGTTGGGCGATCCAGAAGGTGCGCCGCGCGGGCGGCGCGCGGGCGGGCGGCTTTCCCGGTGCCGAGCGCATCCTGCGCGAACTGGCCGAGGCCGCGCCGCGCATGCGCGTCGGCCTCACGCCCGAGGGCCGCGCCCCGATGCGCGAAGGGGTCGAGCTTTACGCCGCCGAGGACGGTGCGGCGCCGGTCGGACGCATCACCTCGGGCGGCTTCGGTCCCTCGGTCGACGGACCGGTGGCGATGGGCTACGTGCCCGCCGCGATGACCGCGCCCGGCACGGTGCTTTACGGGGACTTGCGCGGAAAGCGCCGCCCGGTCACCGTGACCGCGCTGCCCTTCGTGGCCGCGAATTTCAAACGATAGACGTCTCAGCGAAACGGAACCCCCCGATGAAATACACCGAAGAACATGAATGGCTCGACATCGACGACGAGGGCGTCGTCACCGTGGGCATCACCGCGCATGCGGCCGAGCAACTGGGCGACGTGGTCTTCGTCGAACTGCCCGATGTGCCCAAGACCGTGTCCAAGGACGACGAGGTCGTGGTGATCGAATCCGTCAAGGCGGCCTCCGACATCCTCGCCCCCATCGACGGCGAGATCATCGAGGTGAACGAGGCGCTTTCGGACGAGCCCGCCAAGGTCAACGACGACCCCGAGGGCGATGCCTGGTTCTTCCGCATGACGATCGAGGATCCCTCCGCGCTGGACGATTTCATGGATGAGGCGGCGTACAAGAAATTCATCGCCTGACGCGCCGCGACCCCGGCACCTGGCTGCCGGTGACCTGCGGCGGACAGGCGTATTTGGAAAGAGGCAAGAGCAGGGCTGTGGCGCGTCCCTCCGGCGCGCCGCGCATGCCCTTCTGGAAAGGAATGGACATGGCGTTCACCCCCACCGACTACGACCCTTATGATTTCGCCAACCGCCGCCATATCGGCCCCTCGCCCGCCGAGATGGCCGAGATGTGCGCGGCGCTGCAGGTCACCGATCTCGATGCGCTGATCGCCGAGACCGTGCCCGAGGCGATCCGCCAGGAGACGCCGCTCGATTTCGGCGCGCCGCTCTCCGAGCGCCAGCTGCTCTTCGAGATGCGCCAGATCGCCAAGAAGAACCAGGTCCTGACGACGATGATCGGGCAGGGCTATCACGGCACCGTCACGCCGCCCGCGATCCAGCGCAACATCCTCGAGAATCCGGCCTGGTACACCGCCTACACGCCTTACCAGCCCGAGATTTCGCAGGGCCGGCTCGAGGCGCTCTTGAACTACCAGACCATGGTGTCGGATCTGACCGGCCTCGAGATCGCCAACGCCTCGCTTCTGGACGAGGCCACCGCCTGCGCCGAGGCCATGACCATGGCGATGCGGGTGGCGAAGTCGAAGGCGCGCGCCTTCTTCGTCGACGAGAACTGCCACCCCCAGAACATCGCCGTGATGAAGACCCGGGCGGAGCCCCTGGGCATCGAGGTGATCGTCGGCGCACCCGAGAGCCTCGATCCGGAGGCGGTCTTCGGCGCGATCTTCCAGTATCCCGGCACCTATGGCGACTTGCAGGACTTCTCGCAGCCCATTGCCGCGCTGCATGCGGCGGGTGCGCTCGGGATTGTGTCGGCCGACCCGATGGCTTTGTGTCTTCTGAAAGAGCCGGGTGCCATGGGCGCGGATATCGCCGTCGGTTCGACCCAGCGCTTCGGCGTGCCCATGGGCTATGGCGGCCCGCACGCGGCCTATATCGCCACGAAGGACGACTACAAGCGCGCGCTGCCCGGCCGGCTCGTCGGCGTCTCGGTCGATGCCCATGGCAACCGCGCCTATCGCCTCGCGCTGCAGACCCGCGAGCAGCATATCCGCCGCGAGAAGGCAACCTCGAACGTCTGCACCGCGCAGGCGCTTCTGGCGGTGATGGCCGGTTTCTACGCGGTCTTTCATGGCCCCGAGGGCCTGAAGGCCATCGCGCAGCGCATCCACCTCAAGGCCGCGACCCTGGCCGAGGGGCTGCGCGAGGCGGGCTTCAAGGTGCTGACCGAGGAGTTCTTCGACACGGTCACGGTCGATGTGGGCCTCTTCCAGCGCGGGATCCTGTCGGCGGCGGTCAAGGAGGGCGTGAACCTGCGGCCCGTCGGCAAGACCCGCGTGGGCATCACCCTCGACGAGACGACGCGCCCGGAGAAGATCGAATCGGTCTGGCGCGCCTTCGGCATCGACCGCGGCTATGCCGAGACGGAAGCATACCGGCTGCCCGAGGCGCTTTTGCGCCAAAGCGCCTATCTGCAGCACGACGTCTTCCACATGAACCGCGCCGAGACCGAGATGATGCGCTACATGCGCCGTCTCGCGGACCGGGACCTCGCGCTCGACCGGGCGATGATCCCACTCGGCTCCTGCACGATGAAGCTCAATTCCGCGGCCGAGATGATGCCGGTCTCCTGGCCCGAGTTTTCCATGCTGCACCCCTATTGCCCGAAGGATCAGGCGGCGGGCTACACCCAGCTCATCACCGATCTGAACGCCAAGCTCTGCGAGATCACCGGCTATGACGCGATCTCGATGCAGCCCAATTCGGGCGCGCAGGGCGAATATGCGGGGCTTCTGACCATTGCCGCCTGGCACAAGGCGCAAGGGCAGGGGCATCGCAATGTCTGCCTCATCCCGGTCAATGCCCATGGCACCAACCCCGCCTCGGCGCAGATGGTGGGCTGGAAGGTCGTGTCGGTGAAATGCGACGAGAAGGGCTCCATCGATCTGGAGGATTTCCGCGCCAAGGCCGAGAAGCATTCCGCCGATCTCGCGGGCACCATGATCACCTATCCCTCGACCCACGGTGTCTTCGAGACCGAGGTGAAGGAGGTCTGCGCGATCACCCATGAACATGGCGGGCAGGTTTATATCGACGGGGCCAATATGAACGCCATGGTGGGTCTCTCGAAGCCCGGCGATCTGGGCGGTGATGTGAGCCATCTCAACCTGCACAAGACCTTCTGCATTCCCCATGGCGGCGGCGGGCCGGGCATGGGCCCCATTGGCGTGAAGGCGCATCTTGCCCCCTATCTGCCGGGCGATCCGGTCAAGGGCGGCGACGGGCCGGGGCCGGTTTCGGCGGCCCCGTTCGGGTCGCCCTCGCTGCTGCCTATCTCTTGGGCCTATATCAAGATGACCGGCGGTGCGGGGCTCACGCAGGCGACGAAAGTGGCGATCCTGAACGCCAATTACATCGCCAAGCGGCTCGTAGGGGCGTTCGACGTGCTCTATCGCGGCCATGCGGGCCGGGTCGCGCATGAATGCATCATCGACGTGCGGCCGTTCCAGAAATCGGCCGGCATCACCGTGGACGACATCGCCAAGCGGCTCATCGATTGCGGCTTCCACGCGCCGACCATGTCCTGGCCGGTGGCGGGCACGCTGATGGTGGAGCCCACCGAGAGCGAGACCAAGGCCGAGCTCGACCGCTTCTGCGACGCGATGCTGGCCATCCGCGAGGAGATCCGCGCCATCGAGGAGGGCCGGATGGATGCGGAGAACAACCCGCTGAAGCACGCGCCGCACACGATGGAGGACCTCGTGCGCGACTGGGACCGTCCCTATGCGCGCGAGCAGGGCTGCTTCCCGCCGGGCGCGTTCCGGGTGGACAAGTACTGGCCGCCGGTCAACCGCGTGGACAACGTCTACGGCGACCGGCACCTCGTCTGCACCTGCCCGCCGATGGAGGATTACGCCGAAGCGGCGGAATAGGCGCCGCGCAATCCGGCGCGGATTGCGGCCCGGTTTCCGAACGCGGAAACCGGGTGGCGCGGAGCGGAGCGCGCGCGCGGATTTCGCGTCGAAATCCGCTCCGAAATCCTTGCAGGATTTCGCCCCGGCTCAGTCGAGAAGGAAGGACCACAGATCGCGCAGCGCCATCCAGGTCTTCTGGTTGGACGCGGCAAGCAGGTAGCCCTCGCGCTGGCCTGCCCGGTATTCCGAGCCGTCGAGCATCGCCACATGCCCGCCCGCCCGCGCGGCGATCAGCGCCGCGGCGGTGTGATCCCAGGGCGTGAGCTTCGAGGCCAGCACGAAATCGACGCCGCCCTGCGCGAAGACGCGGTATTCGTGGCAGGCGCAGCGCAGGTTCAGCGCGCGCCGGAGCTTCGGGAAAGTCGCGGCCATGGCGTCCTGCTTGTCCTCGGGCAGAAGCTTCAGCCCGACGAAACCCGTCAGCTCCTCGATCGCGCCGCCCTCGGACACGCGGACGGGGCGGGGGGCGCGGCGACCCTTTACGAATTCGGCCGCGCCGTCGGCATCGGCCCAGATGCAATCGTCCATGACCGGGTCGTAATGCAGCCCGAAGACCGGCACGCCGTAACGCGCCACGGCGACGATCACGCCGAAGGTGGCGATGCCGTTGGCGTAGTTCCAGGTGCCGTCCACCGGATCGACGGTGAAGGCCAGTTCCGCGTCGGCCAGCCCGTGCTCGAGCTTGGGATGATCCGAGGCGGCCTCTTCCCCCACGATGAGCGCAAAGGGAAACATCTGCTGCAGCCCGCGCGTGATCATCGCCTCGGCGTCGCGGTCGGCCTCGGTCACGAGGTCCTGCGGCCCGGTCTTGGTGGCAATGTCGCCCGGGGCGAGGTCGCGGAAGCGCGGCAGGATCTCGGCCTTTGCGGCGCGGCGGACGAGGTTCAGCACCTGGCGCTTCTGCGCGCGGGTGAGGGTGGTGACGGTCATGGGCAGCGTGTCGGCCATCGGTCTCTCCCTTCTGGTCTCAGACAGGGCCTACGCCATGGCGCGGGCCCTGCCAAGTCACTCCCGGGCGCGCAGCACCTGCGCCGGACGCGCGGCGAGCGGCCGCCAGGCGAAGAAGAGCCCGGCCAGAAGCGTGGCCACGAGCCCGCCGAAGACGATGCCCAGGGCCGAGGGCCAGACCACCGCATAGGAGGTCTCCATCAGGAAGCGCGAGACCGCCCAGCCGCCGAGGATCCCCGCGACGATGGCGACGATGCCCGCACCGGCGCCCAGAAGCGCCGAGCGCAGGGCGAAGCTCGACAGGATGCGCCCACGCGTGGCGCCCAGGGTCTTCAGCACGGCCGCCTCGTAGGTGCGCGACTGCTCGCCCGCCGCCGCCGCGCCGATCAGCACCAGAAAGCCCGTGACCAGCGTCGCCGCGGCGCCCCAGCGCACGGCCTCGGCCACGCCGTCGAGCAGCTCCGACACCCGGTCGATGGCGTCGCGCACGCCGATGGCGGTCACGTTGGGCAGCGCCTCGGCCACTTCCCGCAACACGCGGCCCTCGTTCGCGGCGTCCGAATAGACGGTCGAGATGAAGGTATGCGGCGCGCCTTCCACCGAGGCCGGGTTCATCGTCATTACGAAGCCGATCCCGGCGGTGGAGAAATCCACCACCCGGAACGACGTGATCTCCGCGGTGATGTCGCGGCCGAGGATGTTCACCGTGATCTCGTCGCCGAGCGACAGGCCCAGTTCCAGGGCCTCTTCCTCGGCGAAGCTGATCTGCGCGGGGCCGGTGTAATCCTCGGGCCACCATTCGCCGGCCACGATGCTGGTGCGGCTGTCGGGCTGGGCGGCATAGGTGATACCCCGGTCGCCCCGGATCACCCAGTGATCGCCGGCCACTTCGGTCGCGGGCTGGCCGTTGATCTCCGAGATGACGCCGCGCAGCATCGGCGCGCTGTCGACCCGGGTTACGGAGGGGTCGTTCTCGACGATGTCGAGGAAGGTCTCCATCTGGTCCTTCTGGATGTCGACGAAGAAATAGGAGGGCGCGACCTCGGGCAGGTCGCGGTCGATGGCGGCGCGCAGATTGCCGTCGATCTGGCCGATGGCGGCCAGCACCGCAAGGCCGAGGCCCAGCGACAGCACCACCGACGACGCCTCCTCGCGCGGCCCGCTGATGGAGCCGAGCGCCCAGCGCAGCGCCGGGCGTCCCCGCGCGGGCCGGGTCGCGGATTTCGCGGCGAGCCGGATCAGGAACGCCGCCCCCACGAGGATGATGAGCGAGCCGAGGATGCCGCCCGCGGTCCAGAGCGTCAGCTGCGCATCGCCCGAAAAGGTCATCGCCACCGCCACGAGGATCAGCAGAAGCGCCGCCGTCGCCGTCAGGTAGCGGCCCGCGGGCAGGGCGCGCGCGCTGTCCAGCGCGTCGCGGAAGAGCGTCGCGGCGCGCACCTCCTCGGTGCGGGCGAGCGGCCAGAGCGTGAAGAGAAGCGCGGTCAGAACACCGTAGATCGCCGCCTCGATCAGCGGGGCGGGATGCAGCATGAAGAGCGTCGGCACCGGCAGCGCGTCCGAGATGAGCGGCGCGAACAGCATCGGCACGCCCGCGCCCAGCACGAGGCCGATGGCGATGCCCAGCAGCGCCAGAACGCCCACCTGGATGAAATAGGTCAGAAAGATCGTCTGCCGTGTGGCCCCGAGCGTGCGCAGCGTCGCAATGACGGAGGTCTTGCGCGAGAGATACGCCCGCACCGCCGCCGAGACGCCGATGCCGCCCACCGCGAGCCCCGACAGGCCGACGAGCACCAGGAAGCCGCCCAGACGGTCGACGAAGCGCGCGGTGCCGGGCGCGCCGTTGCGCGCATCGCGCCAGCGGATGCCCGCGTCGCGGTAGCGGTCCTCGGCCTCGCGCTTCACCGCGTCGAGGTTGGTCTCCTCGGGCAAGAGCATGCGGTACTCGGTCTCGAACAGGGTGCCCGGCTCCAGAAGTCCCGCACCGTCGAGCGCTTCGGTGCGCACCATGGTGCGCGGGCCCAGGTCGAAACCGCCGCCCGCATCGTCGGGCTCCGTCTCGATGATCGCCGACAGGGTGAAGGTCTTGGTGCCCAGCTTAAACGTGTCGCCGGGCGCGATGCCCAGCCGGTCGGCGAGGATCGGCGCCATCACCGCGCCATCGCCGGCCAGCGCGTCGGACAGCGGCATCGCGGGCGCCAGCACCATCTCGCCCAGAAGCGGATAGGCGTCGTCCACGGCCTTGATCTGCGTCAGCCCGCGCTCCGAGGTCTCGCCTTCGCCGACCACCGCCATGGAGCGGAAATCGACCACTTCCGATACCGCGGTCGACACGCTTTCGAGCCAGGCGCGTTCTTCTTCGGTGGCGTAGCGATAAGTGAATTGCGCCTCCGCATCGCCGCCCAGAAGCACCGCGCCCTGATCCTCGAGCCCGGCCTGGATCGCCGAGCGGACCGAGCCCACACCGGCAATGGCCGCGACGCCGAGCGCGAGGCAGGCCAGAAGGATGCGGAAGCCCTTGAGGCCGCCGCGCAGTTCGCGCCGGGCGAAGATCGCCGCCGTTTTCAGGCTCATTCCGCGGCCTCGGTCATGGCGCTGCGCTTGGCATCGGTCTTCACGCGGCCATCGGTCAGGGTGACCACCCGGTCGCAGCGATCGGCCAGCGCGGGCGCATGGGTGACCAGCACCAGCGTCGCGCCATGGCGGTCGCGCAGACCGAAGAGCATGTCCATGATCGCCTCGCCGTTGACCCCGTCGAGATTGCCCGTGGGCTCGTCGGCCAGCAGGATCTCGGGCCGGGGCGCGGCGGCGCGGGCCAGCGCCACGCGCTGCTGCTCGCCGCCCGACATCTGCGCGGGGTAGTGATCGGCGCGATGCCCGATGCCGATGGCGTCGAGTTCCGCGCGGGCCTTGTCGAAGGCGTCCCGGTCGCCGGCCAGCTCCAGCGGCGTCGCCACGTTCTCGAGCGCGGTCATCGTGGGGATCAGGTGGAAGGACTGGAACACGACGCCCATGTGGTTGCGCCGGAACTTCGCAAGCTGGTCCTCGTCCATCGCGGTCAGATCCTGACCCAGCGCCTGCACGGAGCCGCTGGTCGCGCGTTCGAGCCCGCCCACGATCATCAGCAGCGACGACTTCCCCGAGCCCGAGGGCCCGACCAGGCCCAGCGTCTCGCCCTTGCGAACGTCGACGGAGATGCCATGTAGGATCTCGACCATCCCGGCATTGCCGCTAAGGCTGAGGGTGACATCTTTGAGAGAAAGCACTGCTTCCGAAGGATTGACCATGTCGCGTAAATTCCGCTGTTCCGAAATGTTTGGATCGTTCACATATGGGGCGCGCCGGGCCCCGATCAACGCATGTGCGGCACTCATGCTGCTGTGCGGCGCCGCACAGGCCGAGACGCTGGAACTGGTGGCGCTGGGCGACTCGCTGACGCAGGGCTACGGGCTGCCGCAGGGCGAGGGCTTCGTGCCGACCTTGCAGGGCTGGCTCGACGATCAGGGCCGCGACGTGCAGGTGGTCAATGCCGGCGTTTCGGGCGACACGACCGCGGGCGGGCTCTCCCGCGTCGAATGGTCACTGTCGGACGAAACCGATGCGATGATCGTGGCGCTTGGCGGCAACGACCTGCTGCGCGGCATTTCGCCCGAGACCGCGCGGGCCAATCTCGACGGTATCCTCGACGTGGCCGAAGACCGCGGCCTGCCGGTCCTTCTCGTGGGGATGATCGCGCCGTCGAATTACGGGCCGGATTACAAGGCGGCCTTCGACGCGCTTTACGTCGAATTGTCGGAGAAATACGGCACGTTGTTCTATCCGGAGTTTTTCGCCGGGCTGCGTGACGCCGAGGGCGACACGCCCAGCGACATGGCCCGCTTCATGCAGCCCGACGGCATCCATCCCAGCGCCGATGGGGTCGAACGGATCGTGCAGGATATGGGCCCGTCCGTAGCCGAGCTGCTGGACCGGGCCGCCCGCGACGAGTGAGGCTGCCAGACCCGGCCTTGCGGCAGCAGATGCCGCACGGAAATCAGGCGCCCGTTGACCGGACGCCCTGCCATTGTCTGCGTTGGATGCGGGGCGCGCGGGCCCTGCGCTCAGGTCAGGTCCGGATCAGGCCAACTCAAGGTCCACCGCTGATTCGCGGCCGTCACGGCCGGTCTGCAGCTCGAACTTGACCTTCTGGTTGTCGGCGAGGCCGGTCAGGCCCGACCGTTCTACCGCCGAGATATGGACGAAAATGTCCTTCCCGCCGTTATCGGGTGCAATGAACCCGTAGCCTTTCGTGGTGTTGAACCATTTGACGGTGCCGGTGGCCATAGTCTCTCTCTCTTCACTCTGGGGCTGCCCGCAGGATTGCGGCAGATCGGCATGGTCGTTGACATCGTTTGACTGTGCCTTGGTCGAAGGAGCAGGCCTGATATCGTAACGTAGCGTTAAGATGCTGAACGATTCTGGGGGATCTGCGCAAGAAAAATTCTCATGACGCCGGCGCCATTTCGACAGGGGCGCATCGCGCGAAAATGTCTCTTGTCTTGCCGGGCGCGCGGGCCATGTCACGGCTGCGGAACAACCGAGACACGGACAGGAGCAGAGACAATGACGCGATCCGAGATGCTTGAGCGCTACGAGGCGAGCAAGGCCCAACTCGAGCGGAGTAAGCAGATCGAGGCCGGTCAGGCATCGGCGCTGACCTATGCGGCATTCGCCACCAAGACCGCCTTCGACGAGAACACGCTGTTTCAGAAGGCGGCGCATGCGGCCAAGTTGTTCAACATCGCGGCAATCGGGATCGTCCCGATCCTGCTGATCTTCTACCTCAGCTGATTTCCGCCGATGGCGGACAAGACAGGAACCCCGGCCGTCCGATTGGTGCCCGGGGTCTTTCTTGCGGGATTGCGGGTGCGGGGATGTTGCGGGCGCACGTTGTCATGCGACAGGCGCGTGTGCCGGCCGTTTGAGCTGCATATTTTCAGGTGAAGTGCGCAGAATCTAATTTGGATTTTGCGAAAATCCGCCTGCGCTCAGCTGGCGCGGGTCGGCTCAAGCGCCGGCTCGGGGCTGCGCCCCATCTGCGCGATCAGCGCCAGTGCCATGCCGCCGAACGCGATGCCGAGATAGAGCGCGAGGGCCGCGCCGATGCCCATCTCGAGGCCGAAAAACCCGAACAGGGCGGCAATGCCGCCGAAAAAGCTGCTGCCGATCAGTGCCAGGATCATCATCTGAATCGCCCTTTCCGGTGTCTCGTGCTGCAGGCTCGCGCCTTGCCCGGCCAGTAATGGTACGAAATCGGGCCAAATCAGGGCAGGCGTGGGGCGATCTCTTGCCCTGCGCTGCGTGACACCGTGATCGCACGCCATAGGTGACGCGGCAAGCGGGCAATCAACTTACGGGAGATATCGGCATATTCTGTCTCACCGGCCAGCATCCGCAGGTAATCGTGCTTCAGCGTCTCGGACCGCCGGAAGCTCGCGATGAAGCCGTCGCGCAGGCGCGGCTGGAACAGCAGCGGGCGGATCATCCGCGCATGGCGCATTGCGCGATAGGTGGGGCGCAGCGCGGTCCGGTAATGCCCGAGCGCGCGGTCCGGCGCGCCCTCCGCAAGGGCCGCCATCGTGGCCTCCGCCGCGAGCCGACCTGAGATCAGCGCATAGGCAAGGCCCTCGCCGGTGATCGGATCGACCAGCCCGGCAGCATCGCCCGCAAGCAGGACGCAATCCTGCCCGGGCACGGCGCGCGGCGCGCCGAAGGGCAGGTATTGCCCCCTGATGCGGGGCGCCTCGCCACACCCCAGCCCCGCGAGATAGGCCGCCATCTTCGCCTTCATGTCGGGATTGCGCGCATGCACGCCGCCGACGCCGATTGTGGTGCCGCAGGTCTTGGGAAAGACCCAGCCATAGCCCCAATCGGCGGCGCCGAAATCGATCCGCACGACCGGGTCCGCCTCCTCTTCCGTGCCGGGCGGGAATTCCGCCTCCAGCGCGAAGCCGATCTTGCCGGGATCGAAGGGCCGCCCGTAAAGGGCGCGCGCCACCGCGCTCGAGACGCCGTCCGCGCCGATCATCACCGCCGCCGACAACCGCGTGCCGCCGACGCTGACCGCAGGCGCGGCCACGTCGATATCCCGCGGAAGGGTGCCGGTGAAGGGCACGGCGCCCGCGCCGACCGCGGCCTCGAACAGCGCCGCGTCGAGCGTTTCGCGCATGGTCATGTAAAGCGGCGGCACGCCGTCATAGCGCCCGATTTCGCGCCCGAACGCCCCGAAGGAGACGGAGGTCGCGGTCAGATAGGGGGCGGCGGGCGCGTCCTGCCCGAAAGCGGCGCGGAAGGCCGACATGGCCCGCCCGGTGAAGCCGCCACCGCAGAGCTTGGGACGCGGGAAGTCCGCCTTGTCCACCAGCGCCACCGACAGACCCGCACGCGCGGCGCGGGCCGCGGCGGCGCTGCCCGCCGGGCCCGCGCCCAGGACGATCAGGTCGAAGCGCCGTGCGGCGCCCGGATCAGGCAACGGTGACCTTGGTTCCCGTCGGCACGCGGTTGTAGAGATCGATGACATGATCGTTGATCATCCGGATGCAGCCATTGGACACCGACCGCCCGATGGAGGATGGCTGCGTCGTGCCGTGGATACGGTAGAACGTGTCGCGCCCGTTCTGGAAAAGGTAAAGCGCGCGCGCTCCCAACGGGTTCCCCGGCCCGCCGGGCTGGACGTATTCGTTGTCCTTGAACTTGGCATAGGTGTCGGGTTCGCGTTCGATCATCTCGTTGGTCGGGCGCCAGGTGGGCCATTCCTTCTTCACCTGGATCACGGCCTCGCCGGAGAATTCGAGCCCGGCCTTGCCGACGCCCACCCCGTAGCGGCGCGCCTGGCCCGGGGCCTCGACGAAATAGAGGAAATGCGCGCGCGGCAGCACGATGATCTGTTGCGGCGCGAGCGTGTCTTTCACCCGCACCGTTTGCGGCGTGTAGATCGGGTCGAGGCGGAACCCCTGTGCCCGGGCAATGGCGGGCGTGGCGAGCGTCGCCGCGGAGGCGGCGAGAAATGTACGACGAGAAAACATGGCAGACCTTTCGAAACGAGCAGAATCGCAATTGTTCGGGCGCACGCGAGTCGCGCAAGCGCTGACGGACCCGTGAGCGCGCTGTGATGACCGGCGGGACACAGTGCCGTTGCGCCGGGTTTGGCCTCAAATGATGGCAAACGGGCGATTTTTGAAGAGGTTTCGCGCAAATTTACGCAAAAAGGCCCATCCCTTTGCAATTTCACCCCGGAATGCGTACATAGCGGCAGAGCAACGAGCACCCGCGCGCGACGCGGCCTCGCATCAACCCATCCCAGACAGATTGGATATTTCATGACCGAGGTGAAAACCGGCGACACAGTGGCGATTCATTATACCGGCACGCTGAACGATGGCTCGACCTTCGATTCGAGCGACGGGCGCGATCCGCTCGAATTCACGGTCGGCTCCGGCCAGATCATTCCCGGCCTCGACAAGGCGCTGCCGGGCATGAGCGTCGGCGACAAGAAAACCGTCGAGATCCCCGCGGACGAGGCCTACGGCCAGCGTCAGGACGAAGCCATGCAGACCGTCCCGCGCGAGCAAATCCCGGCGGATATCCCGCTCGAGGTCGGCACGCAGCTGCAGGTGCAGACCCCGACGGGCCAGGTGATGCCGGTCATGGTCGCCGAGGTGACCGAGGCCGAAGTGACGCTCGACGCCAACCATCCGCTCGCGGGCAAGGACCTGAACTTTGCCATCGAACTCGTGGACATCAAGGCGGCGTAAGCGACGCCTGACCGACGCGAAGAGGCCGGGCCAGGTGCCCGGCCTTTTTCGTTTCGGGATGGGGAATAGTGGGTTTTCACCCACCCTACAGGCCCGCGCGACACAGTAGGCGGGGTGAAAACCCACCCCGCGGTGGCCCCGGGGCGCGTTACGCCCGCTTGCCCGAGAACCGCGCCTGCCATTCCTCGCGCTCGGCATCGGTGATCTTGCGGAAGGTCACGTCGGGAACGGTGAAGGCATGACCCGCGGGCAGGGCCTGAAGCGCCGCATCCACATCGTCGGGCCAGGCCGCGTCGGCATCGCCCATCGCTTCCAGCAACTGCGCCGCCGCGTCGGGGATGAAGGGGGCCGACAGTACGGCGTAGAAGCGGATCAGGTTCAGCCCCAGCCGGATCTGCATTGCCGCGGTCTCGGGGTCCTCCTTGAAGGTCGACCACGGCGCCGCGTCCTGCAGGTATTCGTTGCCGAGCACCCAGATCGCCCGCAGCGTGGCGGCGGATTTGCGGACCTCCATCGCCTCCATCTGGCGCGTGTAGTCGCCGAGCTTGTCCTGCAGCGCCGCCACGAGCGCGGTCTCGCGCTCGCCCCAGGCACCGCCTTCGGGCACCGTCTCGCCGAACTTCGAGCGGCAGAACTTGGTGACGCGGCTGGCGAAATTGCCCAGCACGTCCGCGAGATCCTTGTTCACCGAGGACTGGAAATTTTCCCAAGTGAATTCCGCATCCGACGACTCGGGGGCATGGCTCAGGAGCCACCAGCGCCAGTAATCCGCGGGCAGGATCTCGAGCGCCTGGTCCATAAAGACGCCGCGACCGCGCGAGGTGGAGAACTGGCCGCCCTCGTAATTGAGGTAGTTGAAGCTCTTGATGTAATCGACGAGCTTCCACGGCTCCTCGCTGCCGAGGATCGTGGCGGGGAAGGAGAGCGTGTGAAAGGGCACGTTGTCCTTGCCCATGAACTGGGTGTAGCGCACGTCGTCCGCACCCTTGTCGGTGCGCCACCAGCGTTCCCAATCCCGGCCCTTGCCCGCATCGACCCATTCCTGCGCCGAGGCGATGTATTCGATGGGCGCGTCGAACCAGACATAGAAGACCTTGCCCTCCATGCCGGGCCAGTCCTGATCGCCGCGCTTCACCGGGATGCCCCAGTCGAGATCGCGGGTGATGCCCCGATCCTGCAGCCCGTCGCCGTCATTGAGCCATTTCTTGGCGATGGAGGTGGTCAGCACCGGCCAGTCGGTCTTGCTGTCGATCCAGGCCTCGAGCTCGTCCTTCATGGTCGATTGGCGCAGGTAGAGATGCTTGGTCTCGCGCATTTCGAGATCGGTCGCCCCCGAGATCACCGAGCGGGGATCGATCAGATCGACCGGATCGAGCTGCTTGGTGCAATTGTCGCATTGATCGCCGCGCGCATCCTCGAAGCCGCAATTGGGGCAGGTGCCCTCGATATAGCGGTCGGGCAGGTAGCGCCCGTCGGTGGTCGAATACATCTGCGTCTCGGAGACCTCGCGGATCAGGCCCCGATCCGCGAGCACGCCCGCGAAATGCTGCGTCAGCGCGTGGTTCTGCGGCGAGGAGGAGCGGCCGAAATGGTCGAAGGAGAGGCGGAAGCCCTCGGCGATGCGGGCCTGGGTCTCGTGCATCTCGGCGCAATATTCCGCGACCGGCTGGCCGGCCTTCTTCGCGGCAAGCTCGGCGGGGGTGCCGTGCTCGTCGGTGGCGCAGAGAAACAGCACCTCGTGGCCGCGCGCGCGCTGGTAACGGGCGAAGAGATCGGCGGGCAGCTGGCTGCCCACGAGATTGCCGAGATGCTTGATCCCGTTGATATACGGGATCGCGGAGGTGATGAGATGTCGGGCCATGGCGGATGCCTCGGGTCTGGGATGCGGGGCGTTTCGGGCCGTTTAGACCATCGCCTGCCCGGGGGCCAGTGGCCGCATCGGATCCGGTCGGGCGGGCGTGCCGCCCGCGCAGGTCTGGCGCGCTGATCGTGCCGATCATCGCGCGGGTCAGGGGCGCTGCCCCTCTTGGCCGCGCGGGGCGCGGCCAATTCACCCCGGGCGACATGCCGGAAAGGTGAAGGGGTGGGGCAGCGCATGCGTCCCCGTGGGCGCGCGGGGTGGCCGGCTGCGGGGTCCGGCGCGGCAAACAAGGCGCGCCGCCCGGGCCAGGCGCGGCGGGCGGCCGGTCGGGCGGGGTCGGGGCGCGGTCAGGCGGGCGCCGGATCGCTGCGGTACTGCCCGTCCGTTCGCGTCAGCGTCCAGGCGGCGGGCGGCGCCATGCGGGCGCGGGGGCGGGCCACCTGCCAGCGCTGACGGCCCGGGCCGTGGTCCGGCATGCTGTGCCAGCGGCTTTCGATCCCCGCGGCGCCGCCCGCGCCCGGGGTCAGGATGAGCCCCGTGGGCCGGGCCTCGCGCGTGCTGCCCGCCTCCGCGGCCAGTTGCAGCCGCCGGACCGGGGTCAGGCCCGGCGCCTCGGTCAGATCGGCCACGGCCAGCGCCACCGCGCCCGCGCGCAGCGTCTCCTCCAGCGCCCAGAGGCGGTCGATCTCGCGCGGGGCGGCGACGAACAAAAGCCGCGCGGGATCGCAGAGCCCGTGCAGGCCGCAGGGATTGAGCCCCGATCCGCCGGGCGGACCGATCCAGAGCACCGGGCCGTCCGTCCGCCCCGCAAGCGCCAGCGCGAAATGCACCCGCGACCCGCCGCAGATCTCGTGCACGCGGCCTTCGCGCAGGGCGATATCGGGGGTCAGCGCGATGGCGGGGGGCACCTTGGCGGGCGCGCGTCTGAGCAGCGTGTCGGTCATGCGCCAAATATAGAATGTTCGCGTTATGTCCTCAAGCCTGTGACGATGCGGTCCGGGCGCGCGGGACCGGCGCGCTGCGACCAAAGCGGGCTTGTGGGACGGGCGGCGCCGTGCCACCTCTGAGGCCCGAAAGGACCCCGACGCCCCATGCGCCTGATCGTGATCGTTTTTCTGCTCTCTCTCGCCGGGCTTTCGGGCACCGCGCGATCCGCATGCGCCGCCGAGATCACGGTCTTTGCCGCGGCCTCCACGCGGGGAGCATTGGAAGAGGCGGCGGCGGCGTTCGAAGCGGCGCAGGGCCACGCGCTGCGCATCGCGCCCGCGGGCTCGTCGCTGCTGGCCCGGCAGATCGACCGCGGCGCGCCGGCGGATCTGTTCCTGTCGGCCAATCCCGACTGGATGGACTGGCTCGCGGCGCGCGGCCATGTGCGCACGGAGACCCGCGTGACGCTTCTGGGCAACCGGCTGGTGCTGATCGCGCCCCGGCAGGCCGGGGCCGCATCGGTCACGCTGAAGGCGGATGCGCTTCTCGAGGCGCTCGGACCCGAGGGCCGGATCGCGATGGCGCTGAGCGATGCGGTGCCCGCGGGGCTTTATACCCGCGCCGCCTTCGAGACGCTGGGACTCTGGGAGGCGCTGGCCCCCCGCCGGGTCGAGGCGGACAATGTGCGCGCGGCACTTGCGCTGGTGGCGCTGGGCGAGGCGCCGCTGGGCGTCGTCTATGCCAGCGACGCCGCCGCAGAGCCGCGGGTGCGGGTCGTGGCGGAGATCCCCGACACAGCCCATCCGCCGATCCGATACCCCGCGGCGATCCTGCGCGACGCGCCCGCGCCCGAGGCCGCCGCCGCCTTCCTCGACTGGCTGCAGGGCCCCGAGGCGCGGGCGATCTTCGACGCGCATGGCTTTGCGGCGCCGCAGGGGTGAGGTAGTCCGGGGATATGGAAACGCTCGCTCAGACGCTGGGGCCCGAGGCGTGGCAGGCGGTGCGCCTGTCGCTGAAGGTGGCGTTCTGGGCGACGCTCGCGGCGCTGCCCTTCGGGGTGGCGGTGGCCTACCTGCTGGCGCGGGTGCGGTTTCCGGGGCGCGGTCTTCTGAACGGGCTCGTGCATCTGCCGCTGATCCTGCCGCCGGTGGTCACCGGTTACCTGCTGCTGCTGGGCTTCGGACGACAAGGGCCGCTGGGGTCGGCGCTCTACGAGCTTTTCGGGATCACGCTGGCCTTTCGCTGGACCGGGGCGGCGCTGGCGGCGGCGATCATGGCCTTTCCGCTTCTGGTGCGCGCGATCCGGCTGGCGCTGGAGGCGGTCGATCCGGGGCTCGAGGCCGCCGCGGCGACGCTCGGCGCGTCCAGCCTGCGGGTCTTTCTGACCGTCACGCTGCCGCTCATCCTGCCCGGGGTGATCGCGGGGGCGGTCCTGTCCTTCGCCAAGGCGATGGGTGAGTTCGGCGCGACGATCACCTTCGTGGCCAACATTCCCGGCGAGACCCAGACGCTGCCCTCGGCCATCTATGCCTTCCTGCAGGTGCCGGGAGGCGAGGATGCCGCGATGACGCTGGTGCTGATCTCCATCGCCATCGCAATGGGCGCGCTGGCCTTGTCCGAGGTGCTGGCGCGGCGCGCGGCGCGGCGGGTGGCGGGGCGATGACGCTCTCGGTGGCGATCCGCAAGCGGCTGGGGGATTTCGCCCTCGACATGGGCTTCGAGGCGCCGGGCGGCGTCACGGTGCTGTTCGGGCGGTCGGGGTCGGGCAAGACGTCGGTCGTCAATGCGGTGGCCGGGCTGATGCGGCCCGATGCGGGGCGGATCGCGCTGGACGGCGAGGTCCTCTTCGACGGTGCGGCGGGCCGGTCGGTGCCGGTGCATCGCCGGCGGCTCGGCTACGTCTTCCAGGACAGCCGTCTCTTTCCGCATCTCGATATCCGCCAGAACCTGCTTTACGGGCGGCGCGCGCGCGGGCTCGCCGGCCCGGGCGAGATGGACCGGATCGTGGCGCTTCTGGGGCTCGAGGGGCTGCTCGGACGGCGGCCCGGCGCGCTGTCGGGCGGCGAGGCGCAGCGCGTCGCGATCGGACGCGCGCTGCTGTCCGAGCCCCGCATGCTGCTGATGGACGAGCCGCTGGCCTCCCTCGACGCCCCCCGCAAGGCCGAGATCCTGCCCTATCTCGAAAAGCTGCGCGCCGGGACCGGCCTGCCCATCCTCTATGTCAGCCACAACCTGTCGGAGGTGGCGCGGCTGGCCACCCATCTCGTTGTGCTCGACCGGGGCCGCGTGATGAAGGCGGGGCCCGCCGAGGCGCTTCTTTCCGATCCCGACCTCGTGCCGGTGATGGGCCTGCGCGAGGCCGGCGCGGTGCTGCCCGCGCGGGTCGCGGGGCATGGCGCGGACGGGCTGACGGAGCTTGCGGTCTCGGGCGGGACGCTCTGGCTGCCGCGGATCGCCGCCGAGCCCGGCACGCGGCTCAGGGTGCGCATCCTCGCGCAGGACGTGATGATCGCGACCGAACGGCCCACGCAGATCTCGGCGCTGAACATCCTGCCCGCGACGGTCACCGCGCTGCGTCCGGGCGAGGGGCCAGGGATGATCGCGCAGCTGAGCATCGGGCAGGATACGATACTCGCCCGCGTCACCCGGCGCAGCGCCGACCGGCTGGGTCTCATCGAGGGGCGCGCCTGTTTCGCGGTGATGAAATCGGTGGCGGTGGCGCCCGCCGATGTCGGTCAGGGCTTGCGGGTCTGACCCGAGGCTTTAGGAAGGCGCGAAACGAAGGAGCCTTCCCATGTCCTTGACGAAGAACCCCCTCGGCCGGTCTGGCCTCGAAGTCACCGAATTCTGCCTCGGCACCATGACCTTCGGCAACCAGACCGACGAGAAAACCGCACACGCGCAGATCGAGCATGCCGCGGCGGCGGGGATCAATTTCATGGATGCCGCCGAGATGTATCCGGTGAACCCCGTGCGCGCCGAGACGGTGGGCCGCACCGAGGAGATCCTCGGCAACTGGTTCGCGAAATCCGGCAAGCGGCACGAATGGATCCTCGCGACCAAGGTGTCGGGCGCGGGCCTCGAGGCGGTGCGGGACGGCGCGCCGATCAGTCCCGCCACGATGACCGAGGCTCTGGAGGCCTCGCTGCGCCGCCTGCAGACCGACGTGATCGACCTTTATCAGCTGCACTGGCCCAATCGCGGCTCCTACGCGTTTCGCCAGCAATGGGGCTTTGCGCCCGAGACGCAGGACACCGCCGAGACCCGCCAGCACATGGCCGATTGCCTGGGCTGGGCCGCGCGCGAGGTCGACCGCGGCACCATCCGCGCCATGGGCCTGTCGAACGAAAGCGCCTGGGGCACGATGGCCTGGAACCGCCTCGCCGAGGCCGAGGGCCTGCCGCGCATGGAGAGCGTGCAGAACGAGTATTCGCTGATGTACCGCATGGCCGATACCGATCTGGCCGAGGTGCTGCTGCACGAGGAGGTGGGCTTTCTGCCCTATTCGCCGCTGGCCGCAGGCCTTCTGTCGGGCAAGTACCAGGACGGTTCTGTGCCCGAGGGCAGCCGAATGGCGGTCGACATCGCCTTCGGCGGCGATGGCGGGCTGGGCGGACGCAAGACCGACCGGGCCTTCGTGGCGGCGGCGGCCTATCTGCAGGTGGCGCGCGATTTCGGCCATGACCCGGCGCAGATGGCCTTCGCCTGGTCCGCGCGGCGGCCTTTCGTCACCTCGTCGATCTTCGGGGCGACGACGCTGGCGCAGCTCGATCACGCGCTGGACGCCATCGACGTGACGCTGTCCGAGGAATGCCTCGCCGCACTCGACGCCGTGCACAGGGCGCATCCCTTCCCGTTCTGACGGGGTCTCTCTCATCCGCCCGGACCGGGCGTCTTCGAGGCGGTTGCGGCGATGGAGCCCTGGATCCTCTTCACCCTTCTGGCCGCCGCCTTCCAGACGGTGCGCTTCATGCTGCAGAAGGTGATGAGCCTCGGCGGCCTGAGCGCGACCGCCTCGAGCTTTGCCCGGTTCGCCTATGCGATGCCGTTTGCCTGGGCGGCGGCGACACTCTGGGCGGGAGTGGCGGGCCTGCCCGCCGGGCTCGACCCGGTCTTCTGGCTTTACGCCCCGCTCGGTGCGCTGGCGCAGATCCTCGCCACGATCTGCGTCGTCGCCATGTTCGCCCATCGCAGCTTCGCTGTGGGCATCACCCTGAAGAAGACCGAGGTGCTGCAGACCGCGCTGGTGGGCTGGCTGATCCTCGGCGAGACGGTCAGCGCGGCGGGCCTCGGCGCGATGGTCATCGGGCTGATCGGCGTGCTGCTTCTGTCAGACACGCCCGGCCTTGCGGGGCGCTGGTGGCAGCGGATCGGGCTTCGGGTGGCGCTTCTGGGCCTCGCCTCGGGGTTGTTCTTCGGGCTCTCGGGCGTGGGCTATCGCGGGGCGGCGCTGGCGGTGGGCGCCGAGGATCCGGTCAGCCGGGCGATCTTCGCGCTGGCGCCGGTCACGCTGATGCAGACGCTTGCGCTGGGCCTCTGGCTGCGCGTCCGAGCGCCGGGCACGCTGACGGCGGTGGCGCGCTGGTGGCCCAAGGGCATCTGGCTCGGGCTGACCTCCGTCGGCGGCTCTTTCGGGTGGTTCGCGGCCTTCTCGCTGCAGAACGCGGCCTATGTCTTCGCCGTGGGGCAGGTGGAGCTCATCTTCTCGCTCGCCGTCTCGGTGCTCGTGTTCCGCGAACGCGCCACACTGCGGGAGCTTGCGGGCATCGCCGTGCTCTGCGCCTCGATCCTCGCGCTGGTCCTGGCGATCTGAGCCGGCAGCCTTCGCGCTCCCGGCCATCCGGGCGTTGCAGGCCCCCGCGCGCTTCGCTATCTGCCGCGGCCATGAGCGAACGACATCCCTCCGGCGCCCCCTGGCGCAATTTTTACGGCCGCTTCAAGGGCAAGGGCCTGCGCAAGTCGCAGGAGGCCTATCTCGACGAGGATCTGGCCGCCTACAGCCCCGGAAAGGTGGGCTGGGACGTGAACCCCGACCGCGCAGCCCTCGATCTCGAGGCGCTTTTCGGCGGCAAGCCCGTCTGGCTGGAAGTGGGCTTCGGCGGCGGCGAGCACCTCGTGCATCAGGCGCTGGGCAACCCTGAGGTCGGGCTTATCGGCTGCGAGCCCTATATCAACGGTGTCGCCATGCTGCTCGGCAAGCTGCGCGAGAACCCCGCGCAGAACGTCCGCATCCATCCCGGCGATGCGCGCGACCTCTTCGACGTGCTGCCCGCGAACAGCCTGTCGAAGGCGTTCCTGCTCTATCCCGATCCCTGGCCGAAAAAGCGCCACCACCGCCGCCGCTTCGTGACACCCGAGCATCTGGACCCGCTGGCCCGTGCGCTGAATCCGGGCGCGGAGTTCCGGGTCGCCACCGACATCCCCGACTATGTGCGCCAGACGCTGATCGAGGTGCCCCGCGCGGGGTTCGACTGGCTGGCCGACGGACCCCGCGACTGGCGCGAACCTTGGGCCAACTGGACCCGGACGCGCTACGAGGAAAAGGCCCTGCGAGAAGGCCGCACGCCGCATTACCTGACCTTCCGCAAGCGCTGAACGCGCCCGCGCCGGCCGCTTTTCGGCGCATGGCCGATGGACGCAGGGCGGCCCGCTTGCTAAAGCGCCGTGCAACCCGTCACGAAGGAGCGACCATGTCCGCCCACGGCCCCGCCATCCCGATGATCGCCCGGAAATCCGGGCCCCTCAATGGCACGGCGGAGGTGCCCGGCGACAAGTCGATCTCGCACCGCGCGCTGATCCTCGGCGCGCTGTCGGTGGGCGAGACGCGGGTGACCGGCCTGCTGGAGGGGCAAGACGTTCTGGACACCGGCCGCGCGATGCGCGCCTTCGGGGCCGAGGTCTTCCGCGACGGCGCGACCTGGGTCGTGCACGGCGTCGGCGTCGGCGGCTTCATGGAGCCCGACCAGGTCATCGATTGCGGCAATTCCGGCACCGGCGTGCGGCTCATCATGGGGGCGATGGCGACCTCGCCCATCGCGGCGACCTTCACCGGCGATGCCAGCCTCAATTCGCGGCCCATGGCGCGGGTCACCGACCCGCTGGCGCTTTTCGGGGCGCAGGCGATGGGCCGCACCGGCGGGCGGCTGCCGATGACCATCCGCGGCGCGGAGCGCCCGCTGCCGGTGCGCTACGAGACGCCCGTTCCTTCCGCGCAGGTCAAGTCCGCGGTGCTGCTGGCGGGGCTGAACGCGCCGGGCGAGACGGTCGTCCTCGAGGCCGAGGCGACGCGCGATCATTCCGAGCGGATGCTCGTGGGCTTCGGCGCCGAGGTCGATGTGGAGGACACGCCGCAGGGCCGCCTCATCACCCTGCAGGGCCGGCCCGAGCTGCACCCGCAGACCATCGCCGTGCCGCGCGACCCGTCCTCGGCGGCCTTTCCGGTCTGCGCCGCGATCATCACCGAAGGCTCCGACGTGCTGGTGCCCAATATCGGCCTCAATCCGACCCGCGCGGGCCTCTTCACCACGCTGCGCGAGATGGGCGCCGACCTGACCTACGAGAACGAACGCGAGGAGGGCGGCGAGCCCGTGGCCGATCTGCGCGCGCGCTTTTCGCCCGACCTCAAGGGCATCGAGGTGCCCGCCGAGCGCGCCGCTTCGATGATCGACGAATATCCCGTCCTCTCCGCCGTCGCGGCCTATGCCGAGGGCGCGACCTACATGCCCGGCGTGAAGGAGCTGCGGGTGAAGGAAAGCGACCGCATCGACGCCATGGCCGAGGGCCTGCGCGCTAACGGCATCGAGGTCGATGAGGGCGAGGATTGGTGGCGCGTCCATGGCCGCGGCTTCGGCGATGTCACCGGCGGCGCGACCGTGGCCTCGCGGCTGGATCACCGCATCGCGATGTCTTTCCTTGTCTTCGGCATGGCCGCCGAAAAGGGCTGTCGCGTCGACGATGGCGGGCCGATCGCCACCTCCTTCCCGATCTTCGAGCCGTTGATGACGGCCCTCGGCGCCACCGTCGAACGCGAGGCCACATGACGACGCAAACACGGATCGGTGCGGCGGCCGTTCTGGTCTTCGTGCTCATGGTGGTGCTGAACAACGCCTTCGTCGCCCCGGCGGTGACCGGAGGCTTCCTGCCGCAATCGGCGCTCATGGGCTACCCGCCCGAGCAGCTGGCGCGGTTCGTGGACGAGATCGGCGGCCTGGGCTGGATCGGCGGGGCCTACCGCGCCGAGCTTGTGGTGATCGACCCGATCTTCATCGGGCTCTTCGCGCTCTGGGTGTCGTTGGCGCTGCGCGCGGCGCCGAAGGCCGCGCTGGCGCTGGCGCTGGTCTATACATGCGTGGACCTGACCGAGAACGGCCTCTTGCTCTGGGCGCTGTCCGGCGGCGACCCGGCGGCGGCGGCGACGCTTCTGCTGCCGGTGACACGGGTCAAGCTCGGCCTTGCCGCGCTCCTGTTTCTTGCCGGCCGCGCCGCGACGCGCCGCCGGATGGCCGAGGCCGGACGCTGATGGCGCCGCCAACGGCCACCGGAAGCTGCCTCTGCGGCGCGATCCGCTACACCGTGCGCGGCCCCCTCCGCCCGGTGATCGGCTGTCATTGCCGGATGTGCCGCAAGACCTCGGGCCATCACGTCGCGGCGACCTCCGCCGATCCCGCCCGCGTGACGATCACGGGCGCGCCGCGCTGGTATCGCTCCTCCGAGGCGGCGGAGCGCGGCTTCTGCCGGGATTGCGGCTCCAACCTGTTCTGGCGCCGGGCCGGACACCTGTCGATCTTCGCGGGCACGCTCGATACCCATCCGGACGACCTTGCGCTTGCAGGCCACATCTTCTGCGCCGAGAAAGGGCGGTACTACGCGATCGCCGACGGCACCCGCCAGGCGCCCGGCGACGACCCGGACCTCGCGCTGGCCCCCCGGTAGCGTCCGGAACAGCCCCGCACGGAAGGAGAAAGACATGGCCTTCACCATCGCCATCGACGGCCCCGCCGCCTCTGGCAAGGGCACGATCAGCCGCGAAGTGGCGCGCGTCTTCGGCTGCGCACATCTCGATACCGGGCTGCTCTATCGCGCGGTTGGGCGGCGAATGCTGGACGGGGAGCCCCCGATCGAGGCCGCCCGCGCGCTCTGCGCTGCCGATCTCGAGGTCGAGGGCCTGCGCACGCCCGGCGTGGGCGACGCGGCCTCCAAGGTCGCGGTGATCCCCGAAGTGCGCGCGGCTCTTGTCGATTTTCAGCGCGCCTTCGCGCGGCGCGACGGCGGGGCGGTGCTGGACGGGCGGGATATCGGCACGGTGATCTGCCCCGAGGCCGAGGCGAAGCTCTTCGTCATCGCCTCGCCCGAAGTGCGTGCCCGGCGGCGCTACGACGAATACGTCACCGCCGGAGAGAGCGTCGATTTCGACCGGGTGCTGGAGGACGTGCGCGCCCGCGACGAGCGCGACATGGGCCGTGCCGACGCGCCGCTCCGGCCCGCCGAGGACGCGGTGCAGATCGACACCACCACGCTCAGCATCGACGAGGCCGTGGCCACGGCCATCGCCGCGATCGAGGCGCGGGGCGGGGTGCGGGCCTCGTGATGGAATTCGCGCGGCTGGCCTTTCCGCCCCATCTGCGCCGCAGCTCGATCCTGAAGGCCAGGCACCGTCCGGAGGGATATGACGACGCCTTCGACGCCGACACCTTCTGGTACGATGCGATCTGGGCACGGGGCCGGGTGCATCTGGTCTGCCCGCCCTTCAACAACCTCAAACCCGCGGTGCTGGGCGCGCGGTACCGCCTCGACGGCGCACCCGCGCGCCTCCTGCGCCACCGCGCCTACAAGCGTCACGCGGTGCTGGAGCTCGACGCGCGCGCGAGGCCCGCGCGGATCGACGTGACCATCGGCGACTGGACCGGCGACAGCGCGGTGCACGCGGCGGGCCTGCCCGGCATCGACGGCGCGCGGGTGCATTTCTACATCAACAAGGACAACGACCTGCGCTGGATGGCCGACCACGCGCGCTTCACGAGCGCCCGCCACGGGCTCGATGCGGTCGTGGTGATCGACAACGGCTCCACCCGCTACGCGCCCGCCGAGATCGCCGCGACGCTGGAAGGGCAGGGCGTCCGCGCGCTGGTCTTCGAGGCACCCTACCGCTACGGGCCCATCGGCCTGCCGCCCTTCCGCCGGACCGAGAAATACCTGCAGACGGCGCTTTTCAACGCGCTCAGGCTGCGCGGGCTCGACCGGGCGGGCGCGGTTCTGAACTGCGATCTCGACGAGCTGGTGCTGGGCCCGCAGAGCGTCTTCGAGGCGACCCGCGCGGCACGGCTGAAATTCCTGCAGATCCGCGGCCAGTGGATGACGCCCCCGCCGGGCAAGGCGCCGCCCTTCACCCATGCCGATCACGTCTTTCACCACGATCCGCCGAAACCCTGCCCGACCAAGTGGTGCCTCGATCCCTCGGGGCCACTGGGGCGGTTCAGCTGGGATATCCACGGTTTCGAACGGCTGGGCGTGCTGCACAATTTTCCCGCCCGCGGCTTCCGCTTCCTGCATTGCCGGGGCGTGTCGACCGCCTGGAAGGGGCAGGGCCGCCTGAAAGTGCCCGAAAAGACGCGGCACGACCCCGAGGCTGCCGCCGTTCTGGGCGATGTCTTCGGGGCCTGAGCGAAGAGCCGCCGCAGCCCTTTACCCGTCGCCGCGTCTTTGTCACCCTTCGGGCAAGGGTGCCCGTCCGGACCGCCGGGCGCCCGGAAACCGGGAACCGGGAAAGGGAGAGACAGTATGCGATCCACACCCTTCATCGCCGCCTGCGCACTCGCGGCCACCATGTCCGCCGCCACGGCGCAGGATATCCAACCTGAACAGGCGGCTTTCCGCACGGGCTTCAGCGCCTCCAAGATCGAGACCTTTGCGCAAGTGGCGCAGCGCGTGGCCGCGATGCGGAAGGAGACGATGACCCGCTATTTCGAGGTCGAGGACGACGCGGCCCGCCGCGCCCTGATCCGGCAGGCCAACGCTGAGCTGCGCGCCATCGTCATCGAGGCCGAGGGGCTGACCCTCGACGAGTTCGAGCGGATCAATGCCGCCGCGCGCACCGACCGCGCGCTCAACCGACATATCGCGCGGTCGCTCAAGGCGCTCGACGCGGACGGGTAAGAGGCGCCGGCTGCGTGACACGCCTGCCTTACGCTGAGGAAACGCAAGAATTCGCCGACGGGTTTTGACCTCGGCGGCCATGGTCCCCACGTCTTCACAAACGCCGCGGCACGATGAGCGTGCGGCGGTCGTTATGCCCGGATACGGGCGTGGAAGACCATGAAAGGACCGACTATGTTCGCGACCCGCAAGATCACCGCCACCGCACTCGCCGCCCTGATCGCCGCCCTGCCTGCGGGCCATCTGGCCGCGCAATCGAGTGCCGTCGACGCGCTGCCCGACAGCGCCGTGGCCGGCGAAGAGACCGAGCAGGCGCAAGGTGGCGCCGAGACCGGAGCCGACATCGAGGCCGAGACCGAGACGGCCGAGGGCGCGGTCGAGGGCTCGGGCTTCGAGATCGCCACGATCGAGGCCTTCGCCGCCGCCGTGCTCGACGTCACCGAGATCCGCGACGAGTATGCCGGCCAGCTCGAAGGCGTCAGCGACGAAGCGGAGCAGCGCACGCTCATAGAGGCGGCCAATGCCGAGATGCGGACCGCCATCGAAGAGCGCGAGGACCTGACGGTCGAGGAATACATGGCCATCAGCCGCGCCGCCGCAGAGGATGAGGGGCTGAATGCCGTGATCGCCCAGCTCCTGCAGCAGATGCAGCTCGATAACGCGGGCTGATCCGCGGGGGTCTTGCACCTCAGGAAAGACGCCCGGGACCCGCCGCAGACACGCGGCGGGTCCTGCGCGTTCGGGGCCCTGCGGTCGCCCGAGGCTTGCCATGGCGCCGATATGGCGCTAAAGCGCGCGTGTCGAGACGGCACCAATGCCGCGAAACATGAAGGCGAGCAGGGTCGGACCCGTCCGGCCCCTTTTGTTTTGCGAGCCCTGACCAAACCCAAAGACCGGCGGAGACAACCGCGCGGCCGGAATAAAGCGACGTAAAGGAACAACACGCCACATGGCTCAGAACGCTACTATGGAGGAATTCGAGGCCCTTCTGAATGAAAGCCTCGAAATGGACACGCCCGATGAGGGCTCTGTCGTCAAAGGCAAGGTGATCGCTGTCGAAGCGGGCCAGGCCATCATCGATGTCGGCTACAAGATGGAAGGCCGCGTCGATCTCAAGGAATTCGCGAATCCCGGCGAGCCTGCGGACATTTCCGTCGGCGACGAGGTCGAGGTCTATCTGCGCTCGGCCGAGAACGCCCGCGGCGAAGCGGTCATCTCCCGCGAGATGGCGCGCCGTGAAGAGGCATGGGATCGCCTCGAGAAGGCCTATGCCGACGATGCCCGCGTCGAAGGCGCGATCTTCGGCCGCGTCAAAGGCGGCTTCACCGTCGATCTCGGCGGTGCCGTGGCCTTCCTGCCCGGCTCCCAGGTCGATGTGCGCCCGGTGCGCGATGCAGGCCCGCTCATGGGTCTCAAGCAGCCGTTCCAGATCCTCAAGATGGACCGCCGCCGCGGCAACATCGTGGTGTCGCGCCGCGCGATCCTCGAGGAAAGCCGGGCCGAGCAGCGCGCCGAGGTCATCGCCAACCTCGAAGAGGGCCAGGCAGTCGACGGCGTGGTCAAGAACATCACCGAATACGGGGCCTTCGTGGACCTCGGCGGTGTGGACGGCCTGCTGCACGTCACCGACATGGCATGGCGCCGGGTGAACCACCCGTCCGAGATCCTCGCCATCGGCGAGACCGTGAAGGTGCAGGTCATCAAGATCAACCGCGAGACGCACCGCATCTCCCTCGGCATGAAGCAGCTGCAGGAAGATCCGTGGGATCTGGTGGGCGCGAAGTACCCGCTGGGCTCCGTGCATCAGGGCCGCGTGACGAACATCACCGATTACGGTGCCTTCGTCGAGCTGGAGCCGGGTGTCGAGGGCCTCGTGCACGTCTCCGAGATGTCCTGGACCAAGAAGAACGTCCACCCTGGCAAGATCGTGTCGACCTCCCAGGAGGTGGAAGTCATGGTCCTCGAGATCGACGCCGCCAAGCGTCGCGTGTCGCTGGGTCTCAAGCAGACCATGCGCAACCCCTGGGAAGTCTTCGCGGAGACGCATCCCGCGGGCACCGAGGTCGAGGGCGAGGTCAAGAACATCACCGAATTCGGTCTGTTCATCGGTCTCGACGGCGACATCGACGGCATGGTCCACCTGTCGGACCTGAGCTGGGACGAGCGCGGCGAAGACGCCATCCAGAACTACCGCAAGGGCGACATGGTCCAGGCGGTCGTGCAGGAAACCGACGTCGAGAAGGAGCGCATCTCGCTCTCCATCAAGGCGCTGGGAGGTGACAAGTTCGCCGAGGCCGTCGGCGGCACCAAGCGCGGTTCGATCATCACGGTGGCCGTCACGGCGATCGAGGACGGTGGCATCGAGGTCGAGTATGAGGGCATGAAGTCCTTCATCCGTCGCTCGGACCTGTCGCGGGATCGTGCCGAGCAGCGCCCCGAGCGCTTCTCGGTCGGCGACAAGGTCGATGTGCGCGTGACCAACGTGGACAGCAAGACCCGCCGCCTCGGCCTGTCGATCAAGGCGCGCGAGATCGCCGAGGAAAAGGAAGCGGTCGAGCAGTATGGCTCGTCGGCCTCCGGCGCCTCGCTGGGCGACATCCTCGGCGCGGCTCTCGGCAGCAACAAGGACGACTGATCGGCCCCGCCGATCACCGAACCGACGAAAGAGACCCCGGCGCAGGCCTGCGCCGGGGTCTTTTCTTTGGCGAATCGCATCGCTCCTCCGGCCCTTGCGGGCCGTCCTCGCCGGTGCAATCGGCCCGAAAGGGCGCGGCAATGGGCAAAAGCCCCTGTCTAAACCCGTGATTTCCCTGCCCAAAGCCCATGGAAACAGTTTCGATCCCATCGCGCAGGGCCTATAGTGACTGCTAGCAAACGCGCTTCAAGACGCCTTCAGGGAGAGATGTGGATGATCCGGTCCGAACTGATCCAGAAAATCGCGGATGACAATCCGCACCTCTATCAGCGCGACGTGGAGCGCATCGTGAACACCATCTTCGACGAGATCACCGGCGCCATGGCCAAGGGCGACCGCGTCGAGTTGCGCGGGTTCGGCGCCTTCTCGGTCAAGAAGCGCGATGCGCGCATCGGGCGGAACCCGCGCACCGGCGAAGCCGTTGAGGTCGAGGAGAAGCACGTCCCCTTCTTCAAGACCGGCAAGTTGCTGCGCGACCGTCTGAACGGAAAGGCCTGACACCGACATGAGATACATCCGCTACGCTTTCCTCGCCGCTGTCGCGATCGTCCTGATCGCCGTGGCGCTCGCCAATCGCGGCATGGTCACGCTGCAGCTTCTGCCCACCGATCTCTCCGAATTGCTCGGCCTGCAGCGCACGCTGTCGCTGCCGCTGTTCCTGGTGATCTTCGGCGGCATCGTCGTGGGCCTGGTGCTGGGCTTCGTCTGGGAATGGCTGCGCGAGCACAAGCACCGCGCCGAGGCCGCCCAGAAGGACCGCGAGGTCAAGCGGCTGGAGCGCGAGCTGAAGCGCACCCAGAGCGAGCGCGACAAGGACAAGGACGAAGTGCTGGCAATTCTCGACCAAGCAAGCTGACCGTCCGGCCCCGCCGGGCGGGGTCCGTTTCACATCATGAAGGTGAACGCGACATGGCCGATGTGCGCGTGAAAATCTGCGGGTTGACCCGCGCCGAGGACGTGGCCGCCGCCGCTGCGGCGGGCGCGGCCTATCTCGGCTTCGTCTTTTTCCCGAAATCCCCGCGCAACGTCTCGGTGGCCGAGGCCCGCGCGCTCGCGGTCGAGGCGCCCTTCGGCGTGGCCAAGGTCGGCCTGCTCGTTGATCCCGACGACGCGCTGCTGGACGCGATCGCGGCGGAGGTCCCGCTCGACATGATCCAGCTTCATGGCCGCGAAAGCCCCGACCGGGTCGCGGAGGTGCGCGCGCGGATGGGCCTGCCGGTGATGAAGGCCCTCGGTGTCGCGAGCGAAGCAGATCTTGAGAAGGTCGCGGCCTATGGCCGGGTGGCCGACCAGCTTCTGATCGACGCCAAGGCGCCCGAGGGCGCGGCATTGCCCGGCGGCAACGGGCTGGCCTTCGACTGGACGCTGGTGCAGGGTAAACGCTGGCCGGTGCCGTGGATGCTCGCGGGCGGGCTCACGCCGGAGACCGCGGGACGGGCCGTCACCATGACGGGCGCACAGCAGCTCGATGTTTCCTCGGGGGTGGAAAGCGCGCCGGGCGTGAAGGATGCCGCCAAGATGCGCGCCTTCATCGCGGCCACCCAAAGCGCCGGAGAGGTGCCGCGGCTCTAGCCGCCGCGCGTCGGCCCGGTCGCCTCGGCAGGGGTCAGAGCAGTTCGAGAATCCGCTCCGGCGGCCTTCCGATCACGGCGCGATCCCCGGCGATCAGCACCGGCCGTTCGATCAGTTTCGGCGTCTCGGCCATCGCGGCCAGAAGGCGCTGCGCGTCGCTGTCCCGGCTCAGGCCCGCCGCCTTGAATTCGGGCTCCTTGACCCTCACCATCTCGATCGCCGGGACGCCCAGCTTGGCGTGCAAATCGGCCAGCTCCGCGGCATCCTGGGCCTCCTCGAGATAGCGCCGGACGGTGACCGGCACGCCGCGCGCCTCAAGGAGCTGCAGCGCCTGCCGCGATTTGGAGCAGCGCGGATTGTGCCAGAGAATCAGAGCCATGCGTCCCTCCCGGTGCCGACCGCCTCGGCCACGGAGGCGAACCCCTCCTCGCCAAGCCGTGCGTCGAGCCCTTCGAGGATCTCGCGCACGAGGCCCAGCCCGCCATAGACGAGCGCGGTGTAAAGTTGCAGCGCCGAGGCGCCTGCGCGGATCTTCTGCCAGGCGGTCTCGGCATCCTCGACGCCGCCGACGCCGATGAGCGGGATATCCCCGCCCGTGAGCTGCGACAGCCGGGCCAGCACGCGGGTCGCGCGGTCGAAGACCGGGCGTCCCGAAAGGCCGCCGGCCTCTCCCGCATGGGCCGAGCGCAAACCGTCCCGCGCCAGCGTCGTATTGGTCGCGATGATCCCATCGATCCCGGTCGCGCGGGCCACATCGGCCACGTCCACGAGCCCCTGATCGTCGAGATCGGGCGCGATCTTCAGAAAGATCGGGATCCCGCGATCGAGCCCGTCGCGGGTCGCCATCACCCCGGCCAGAAGCGCCGCGAGCGCATCCTTGCCCTGCAGGTCGCGCAGCTTCTCGGTATTGGGCGAGGAGACGTTGACCGTGGCGAAATCCACATGCGGACCGCAATGGGCGAGCACGGTGGCGAAATCCCCGGCGCGGTCCTCGCTGTCCTTGTTGGCCCCCAGATTGAGGCCGGTCACCATGCCCCGGGGACGCTGTGCGAGCCGCGCCGCGATGGCCTCCATGCCCTCGTTGTTGAAGCCGAAGCGGTTGATCGCCGCGCGGTCCTCGGTCAGGCGGAAAAGGCGCGGACGCGGGTTGCCGGGCTGGGGCCGGGGCGTCGCCGCGCCCACCTCGACAAAGCCGAAACCGGCCCGGGCAAGCCCCGACAGCGCCTCGGCATTCTTGTCGAACCCCGCCGCCAGTCCCAGCGGGTTGGGCAGGTCGAGCCCGGCCAGCCGGCAGGCCAGCCGATCCGAGGTGATCGGTCCTGGCGCGGGGGCGAGTCCCGCCTGCAGCGCCCGGATGGCGAGCCCGTGGGCGCGCTCGGGGTCGACCCCGCGCAGAAGGGCGAGGCCCACCCGCTCCAGCACGCTCACACCATGCCCTCGGGAAAGACGTGGCGGCCCTCTTCGAAGGGCAGATCGGCGACCCAGAGCGCCTGGTCGCGGCGCAGGGGGGCGTAGAGATGCGGGAAGAGCTGCCCGCCGCGGGAGGGCTCCCATTCCAGCGGCGACAGATCGTCGGCATCGTAGGCCAGAAGCTTGAGCCTGGTCTCGCCAGCGAAATGCCGGGCGGCGGTCTCGGCGGCCTGGTCGGCGGTGGAGAAATGGATGTAGCCGTCGGCCACGTCGATCGGGGCCCCCGCGCTTTCGCCCGCGCGTTCCAGCTCGGCCCATTCCCCGGCCCTGAGGATCTTGTAAATCAGCATGGGCCTTGCTCTGCCCGCCCGCGGCGCGCCGGTCAAGGGGCCCGCGCGCCGCCCTTTTCACCAAAACGCGGCGCGCCCGGGATGCCGCGCCCGAAACATGCCCCCGGGCCCTCGCGTCAGCTTTGACTATGACATGCGTCCGTTGCACGATCCGCCTACAGAAAAAAACGACCCCATCCGACAGAGAGGATTTCACATGTCGCTTCGTCTGCTTTCCAGCGCAGCCGTCCTGGCCATGGTCGCGGGCACCGCCCAGGCCGAGTTCACGCTGCACATCCTGCACACCAATGACATTCACAGCCGGATCGAGCCGATCAGCAAATTCGATTCGACCTGCAGCGCCGAGGATGACGCGGCGGGCGAATGCTTCGGCGGCATGGCCCGCCTCGCGACCGCCATCGACATGAAGCGCGAGGCGCTCGCGGATGAAAACGTGGTGCTGCTGGATGCGGGCGATCCGTTCCAGGGCTCGCTCTTCTACACCACCTACAAGGGCGCGGCCGAGGCCGAGTTCATGGAGAAGATCGGCTATGACGTGATGGCGGTCGGCAACCACGAGTTCGACGACGGGCCGCCGAAGCTCGCGGAATTCGTCGACGCGGTCAGCTTCCCGGTGATTTCCGGCAATCTCGACCTGTCGGCCTCGGACCTGCTGAAGGACCGGGTCCGGGATCACGTCGTGCTCGAAGTGGGCGGCCAGCGCATCGGCATCATCTCGGCGCTCGCGACCGATACGGTGGAAACCTCGAGCCCGGGTCCGAACGTCACGTTCCAGGACGAGATCGACAGCCTTGCGGCGGATGCCCAGGCGCTGACCGAGGACGGCGTCGACATCATCATCGCGCTCACCCATGTGGGCCTGCCGCGCGACCGCCAGATCGCCGAGGCGGTGGACGCCATCGACGTGGTGATCGGCGGGCACAGCCACACGCTGATGCTGAACAACGACGCGGACACGCCCTCCTATCCCGAAATGGTCGGCGACACGCCGGTGGCGCAGGCCTATGCCTACACCAAGTACCTCGGTCACCTGACTGTCACCTTCGACGATGACGGCAATGTGGTCTCGGCGGGTGGCGACCCGATGCTGCTCGATGCGTCGGTCACGCCCGATGAGGAGATCGCCGCGCGGATCGCCGAGATGGGCGCACCGATCGAGGAGATGAAGACCCGCGTCGTCGCCGAGACCACCGATGCCATCGAGGGCGCGCGCGAGGTCTGCCGGGCGGCTGAATGCCCGATGGGCAATCTCGTGGCGGATGCCATGCTCGACCGCGTCGCCGACCAGGGCATCCAGATCGCGATCCAGAACGGCGGTGGCCTGCGCGCCTCGATCGATGCGGGTGAGGTCACCATGGGCGAGGTGCTGTCGGTGCTGCCGTTCCAGAACACGCTGTCGACCTTCCGCGTCTCGGGCGCGACGGTCATCGCGGCGCTGGAAAACGGCGTGAGCGAGATCGAGGAAGGCGGGGGCCGCTTCCCGCAGGTCGCGGGCATGTCCTTCACCGTGGACCCGAGCGCCGAGCCGGGGGCGCGAATCTCTGACGTGATGGTGGGCGGCGAACCGATCGACCCCGAGGCCATGTACGGGCTCGTGTCGAACAATTTCGTGCGCAAGGGCGGCGATGGCTACCGGATGTTCGTCGATGCCGAGGATGCCTATGATTTCGGCCCCGACCTGGCGGATGTGACTGCGGAATACATGGCCGCGCAGGGCGGCTACACGCCCTATACCGATGGCCGCATCACCATGAAGTAAAAGCGGTTTCGGCCCGGGCTGCGCCCGGGCCGACCGGCGCGCGCGAGGCTGACGCCTCGCGCGCGTTCGCGTTTGGCGGGGTGTGTCATGCGTGTCGGGCGGTGGGCCCGGTGGCAGGCGGAGCGGCGCGTTTTCTTGGAAAGGTGAAGGGCAAGAGAGGCTGCGCGGCGCCCCGGGGGGCGGCGCCCGGGGCCACTTGCGGGGTCCGCCATGGGGCAAAGGACGCCGTGCCGGGTCGGGCCGCGCTGGGGAAGGCGAGGGGGGCCTCCATGGTGCAAAGGACGTCGCGCCGGGTCAGGCCACGCTGGGGAAGGCGAGGGGAGGCGACGGTGCGTCCTCGAGCGGAGCCCCGGGTGGCGGAGCTGGCGCGGCTGGCGGGCGGGCCGCTTTTCATCGCCCCGGCGCCGTGGCACCTTGCCCGCGGCAGGACAGGAGCGCGCCTTGGTCAGCGTCAGCGAACAATACGAGGTCTATCCCTATCCCGAGCGGGACCCGGCGGACGAGGCCAAGCGGCTCGTCACCGGATCGCCCTCGCATCCGCTGGAGATGGATCATTTCCTCTGGGGCGGCGCGCGCGACTGGTCGCTTCCCTTGCGCATCCTGGTCGCCGGCGGCGGCACCGGGGACGGCACCATCCAGATGGCGCAGATCCTGACCGATGCGGGCGCGCCCTACGAGATCACCTATCTCGATCTTTCGGCGAAGGCGCGCGGCATCGCCGAGGCGCGGGCGGCGGCGCGGGGACTCGAAGGCATCGCCTTTCACACCGGATCGCTGCTCGATGCGCCGGATTTCGGCGCTTTCGACTATATAGACAGCTGCGGCGTGCTGCACCACCTGCCCGAGCCCGAGGCGGGGTTCCGCGCCCTGCGGGCCGCGCTCGCCCCGGGCGGGGCGGCGGGGATCATGGTCTACGCGCCCCATGGCCGGTCGGGCGTCTATCCGCTGCAATCGGCCTTCGGCACGCTCTTCGAGGGCCTGCCGCCAGAGGCGCGGCTCGCCCGGGCGCGGGCGCTGATGGACAGGCTGCCCGAGGGCCATCCGTTCCGCGTCAATCCCAACCTCGGCGATCACCGCCAGAGCGATGCGGGGTTCTACGACCTGCTGCTGCATTCGCAGGACCGGGCCTACGACGTGACCGAGCTTGCGGACACGCTGGCCGCGACCGGCTGGCAGCTTGCCTCCTTCGCGACGCCCGCGCTGTACGACCTCGCGCGGCTGGTGCCCGATGCGCCCGACCTGGACCCGGTGGCGGCGATGGCTGTGGCCGAGCAGTTGCGCGGCACGATCAAGGTGCACAACGCCTATCTCGTGGCCGGGGACGCGCCGCGGCCGGCGCCGGCGAGCGGGCGCAACCGGGCGCTGCGCCCGCATCTGCGCGGCGTCGACCCGCGCGCGCTGGCCCGCGCCATCGCCGGGGGCAAGACGCCGAGATTGCGCGCCGCCGGGGAAAGCGTGCCCTTGCGCCTGCCGCGGGAGGCCGCGCCGCTGATCGCCGCCATCGACGGGCGTCGCGCGCTGTCGCGCATCGCCGCGCAGGGCGGGCTCGACCCGCTGGCCTTCTGGCAGATCTGGAGCCGGGTGGAGGCGGCGCTCAGCCCCTGGGGCATCCTGCTGTATTCCGACCTTCATGCGGGGCGGGGCTGATGTGCGGGCGCTTCGCGATCACCCTGCCGCCCGACGCCATGGCGCAGCTCTTCGCGGCGCAGCCCGCCAACGATCTGCCGGACGTGCCCAATTACAATATCTGCCCGACGAATCGCATCCACGTCATCCGCGCGGGCGACACCGAGGCCGAGACCCGTCATCTCGAGGGGATGCGCTGGGGCTTCCTGCCGCATTGGTACAAGACGCCCAATGACGGCCCGCTCCTGATCAATGCGCGCGCCGAGACGGTCGCGGAAAAGCCCGCCTTCCGGTCGGCGGCGCGCAGCCGGCGCTGCCTCGTCCCGGCCACGGGGTTTTACGAATGGACCAAGGATGCGGAGGACAACCGCCTGCCCTGGTATGTCCACCGCCGCGACGGGGCGCCCATGGTCTTCGCGGGCCTCTGGCAGGATTGGGGGGCGGAGGCCGAAGACGGCCCGCTGCGCAGCGTGGCCATCGTGACCTGCCGGGCGGGCGGCGATCTTTCGGCGATCCATCACCGCATGCCGGTGGTGCTGGACCCGGCGGACTGGCCGCGCTGGCTGGGCGAGACCGGCGACAAGGCCGCGCCGCTGATGGCGCCCGCGCCGGACGGGACGCTCGATGCCTATCGCGTGGACCCCAAGGTCAATTCCAATCGTGCGAAGGGGCCCGATCTGATCGAGCCCCTCGCGTAGCGTGTGTAGCGTGTGCAGGTGCGCGCGGTCTCCGCGCGCGGCCGGTCAGTTGGACGCGGTGGAAACCTCTGTCCCGTCGTCGTCTCCGTCGGTGGCCGCCCAGGGGCGATCCTCGGGGTCGGTCAGCATCTCGCTCCAGTCGTAGCCGTCGAGATCGCCGTCGCCATCGGTGTCGTGGGTGGGGGCGCCGTAAAGCGCAAAAAGCGTGTCTTCGTCGAGCGGGCTGCCGTCCGCCGCCACCAGATCGTCCGCGTCGCCCACGACGATCATGCCCTCGTGATGGCCCTCGGGCAATTCGTAAAACAGCGGGTCCAGAGCCGAGAGAACGTTGAGGCGGCTGTTATACACCAGCGCGCCTTCGGGCGGCAGAACGACGGTCACGCGCTGGCCGGGGAAGACCCAGCCCGTGCCCCAGCTCTCGTCGATTGCGGTCGCGGCCATCGGTCTGAAACCGGCATTGTGGAAGACGACCGTGCCTTCCGCGCCGACGTGAAGCTTGTTCGGGAAATAGCCCCGGCCCAGCATCGTGACCTCGGGTGCAGTTGCAGCGGTCTGCGCAATGGCGGCGACGGGCAGGGTAAAGGCTGCCGAAAGGGCAGCGGCGACAAGCGTTGCGCGAAGCATTGGGCGCTCCTTGTTTGTTTGCACACGGCCCCCACCGGTTGCATTAACCTTTGGATAGACGGCGATTCTGGCGAAACTTTGACAGACGGCGTCGTTTTTTCGCGCAGGGTCGGTCGATGCGCCGGGGCCGGGCATGGCCTAGCGCGCCGCCGCGGCGGCATTGCGGCCGAAGCGCGGCGCTTGCGGGGCGCGGCGGGCCGTGAGACCGGCAGATCGCGGCCTCGGCGTCCGTTCGGCAGGGCAGGGTGCGGCGGGCCGGGTGCCGCGTCCAGAAACGATCTTGACCTGCGCGGGGGCCTCACATACCTCAGGAGGCATCGGGCGGGTATGGTGTAATGGTAGCGCCCTAGCCTTCCAAGCTAGTCGTGCGGGTTCGATTCCCGCTACCCGCTCCAGCCCTTTTTCCCGCGCCGATCCCCCGCTTTGCGACCTTTGCCGCACGCTTTGCCGCCACGCGAGGCTTGAGGCCCCGCGACCAACCTGCGAAAACCCCCCCGAGACGAGACGGGGGAAGGTATGGCGCGCGGATTGGCGGCAGGTCAGCAAATGGAAGAGCGGGAAGCCTCCAAACGAATCGGTGCGCTCGCGCGGCTCTGGCCGTTCCTCGCACCCTACAGGGTCCTGCTGATGGCCGCGGCGGTGGCGCTGACGGCGACGGCGGCGATCTCTCTCGTCCTGCCGCTCGCGGTGCGCCGGGTGGTGGACAATTTCGAGGGCGGCGATTCCGCGATCCTCGATCTCTATTTCGGCGCGGCCCTCGGGATCGCCGCGCTTCTGGCGATGGGCACGGCGCTGCGCTACGCGCTGGTCACCCGGCTCGGCGAACGGGTGGTGGCCGATATCCGCAAGGCGGTCTTCGACAAGGTCATCACGCTGTCGCCCGCCTTCTACGAGAAGATCATGACCGGCGAGGTATTGAGCCGGATCACCACCGACACCACGCTGATCCTGTCGGTGGTGGGCTCGTCCATCTCCATCGCGCTGCGCAACGTGCTGATCTTCGTGGGCGGGCTGGTGCTGATGCTGTTCACCTCGTGGAAGCTGACGCTGATGGTGCTGCTGATCGTGCCCGCGGTGATCGTGCCGATCCTCGTGCTCGGGCGGCGCCTGCGCAAGCTGAGCCGCGAGAACCAGGACTGGATCGCGGCCTCCTCGGGCAATGCCTCAGAGGCGCTCTTGTCGGTGCAGGCGGTGCAGGCCTTCACCCACGAGGCGATCTCGCAGGGCACCTTCGCGCGGGTGACCGAGCAGAGTTTCGATGCCGCGAGACGGCGCATCTGGACCCGGGCCGCGATGACCGCGATCGTCATCTTCCTGGTGTTCTCGGGCATCGTCGGCGTGTTGTGGGCCGGGGCCTGGGACGTGCGCGCGGGCGAGATGAGCGTCGGCGCACTGGTGCAGTTCGTGATCTACTCGGTCATGGTCGCAGGCTCCGTCGCGGCGCTGTCGGAGGTGATCGGCGAGGTGCAGCGCGCCGCGGGCGCCACCGAGCGGCTGGTGGAACTGCTGGACAGCGAGGACGCGGTGCGCGATCCCGCCGATCCCGTGGCCCCGGCCACGCCCGCGCGGGGCGCCATCGGCTTCGAGGACGTGTCCTTCTCCTACCCGTCGCGGCCCGACATCTCGGCGCTGGATCACGTCACGCTCGACGTGGCCCCGGGCGAGACGATCGCGCTGGTCGGCCCTTCAGGGGCGGGCAAGACGACGATCATCCAGCTGCTTCTGCGTTTCTACGACCCGGCCTCGGGGCGCATCACGCTCGATGGCGTGCCGCTCGATGCGATGACGCGCGCGGCCTTCCGCCAGCATATCGCGCTGGTGCCGCAGGACCCGGTGATCTTCGCGGCCTCGGCGCGCGACAACATCCGCTTCGGCCGCCCCGACGCGACCGATGCCGAGATCGAGGAGGCCGCCCGCGCCGCCGCCGCGCATGACTTCATCGCGGCCCTGCCCGAGGGCTATGACAGCTGGCTCGGCGAGCGCGGCGTGATGCTGTCGGGCGGGCAGAAGCAGCGCATCGCCATCGCCCGCGCGATCCTGCGCGACGCCGCCGTGCTGCTGCTCGACGAGGCGACCTCGGCGCTGGATGCCGAAAGCGAGCGGGCGGTGCAGAATGCGGTCGACCGGCTTTCCGAGGGACGCACCACGATCATCGTCGCGCACCGGCTGGCCACGGTGAAGAAGGCCGACCGGATCGTGGTGATGGAGGGCGGCCGCGTCATCGCCACCGGGCGGCACGACGCGCTGGTGGCGGAGGGCGGGCTTTACGCGCGGCTCGCGCGGCTGCAATTCACCGACGGGATCGCCGCGGAATAGACCGGCGGGCAGGACGGGGCGGCACCGGGCGTTGCGGGCCATCTAGGCCCGCCCCGCCCGGACGAGAGGCGCTGCCTCTCGCGCTCTCCGGAGGTATTTCCGGTCCGATCGTGACAGGGCGGCGCGTCCGGGCCGCAGGTGGGACGCGGGGATGTCGGCGGCGCCTCAGCTCAGGAAGATGCCGATCACCACCATCATCAGGCCGATCACCGACAGGAAGAGCGCGCCGAGATTGAGCGGCACGACCTTCTGCAATTCCGCGCGCAGCTCCGCGTCGGGCAGGGATTTCCGGCGTGCGCGCGAGACCCGGAGGATGCAGAGGACGAGGCCCGCGAGGCCCGCCAGCGACACCGCCGCGCCGATCCAGATCAAGGTCTCCATGGCGCCTCTCCTTCGTGCAGCCGCATGCGCCAGGGCGCTAAAGGATCGCCTCGCTGCGCGCAACCCCTTGCCGCCCGTCCGGGGCCGCGCTACCCGGCATGTCTTGTCGACAGGAGGCATTCATGGACGATTCACAGGCATCGAACGATTACGGCGTCGCGGCGGGCGAGCTGCGCCAGTTCATCGAGCGGATGGAGCGGCTCGAGGAGGAGAAGAAGGACATCGCCGAGCAGCAGAAAGAGGTGATGGCCGAGGCCAAGGCGCGCGGCTACGACACCAAGGTGATGCGCAAGGTGATCGCGCTGCGCAAGCGCGACGCCGACGACATCGCCGAGGAGGAAGCCATCCTCGAGATGTACAAGGCCGCCCTGGGCATGGCCTGAGACGCGTCTTTCGCGATCAGAGCGCGCCGCCGAGGCGGGCGCGCTCGTCCTCGAGCACCCGGGGCGCCTGCCGGGACGCGGTCAGCGCCTCGGTCTCGGACCGTCCGTCGAGGGCGGCGGCGGCGACCTTCGCGAGGCTGTAGGTCGGCACCTGCGTCACACCCTTGAGCGCGGCCCGCGCGAGGGCCTGCACGGCCAGATACAGCCCCTGCGCCCCCAGCACGCCCGGACCCGCCGCGGGAACGCCCTCGGCGATGCGCGCGCAGGCCTCCGCATCGGTCGAGAGATAGGTGCGGCAGATCATCGGCCTTGCCGCGTAGATGCGGCAGAGGCGCGTCGCGGGATCGAGCGCGGGGCAGGCGCGGGGATGCCAGTCCCGGCCATCCGGCGCGCCGGCGAGCGGCAATAGGGCGCGGTGCACGCCCCGCGCCTCGGCCTCCAGGATGACGCCGCCATCCTCCCCGTTCAGGATGCAGCAGAAGGCGCAGCCCGCGGCGCAGGCCGCGCTGTCCACCGGCGAGCCGGGCCGCGTCGCCTGCGCCTCGAGGTCGGCGCCGCCGATCCTGAGCGCGGGCACGCCCGCCCGCAGCGCCTTCGCGGTCGCCTCGAAGCTCTGGCCATGGGCCTCGGCGGTCGCGAGGTAGATGTCGAGCAGCTTCCGCGCCCGCTCCAGCACCAAGCCCGATGCTGCACCCGCCTTGCCGGGCAGGCTCAGCCGCGCGACGGTTTTGCGCAGCGCGGCGAGGTCGCGCGGTGCACGGCGGCCGGGCGCGCGGCTCATGGCGCGATGAAGCTCACGCCGGGGATGCGCTCGATCTGCCAGGCGTCTTCCTCGTAGGCGGCGCTCATGGCGGCGACGCGGGCCTCGTCGAGGCCGGGCAGGTCCAGCTCCTCCTCGATCTCCTCGTCGAGCGCGTATTTGTCGAGAAAGGCCACCATGACACGGCGCTTCTGGCGTTCGTTGATCGTGGGATGCTGGTGCAGGTAGGCGCGGAACCGCTTCATGCCCTCGGGGTCCATGATCTCGTGCAGCAGATCGAAGGCGCCCTTGATCTTGCGGTTGGGATCGAGGCCCGCCACTTCGCGCAGGATCTGCCCCCAGATGATCGGCGTGTCCTCGTTGCACCAGCAGGTGACGGCCACGTCGGGATGCGCGGCGCGCAGCCGTTCGATCAAATGCGACCAGCGGAAATCCTCGGGCGTGGCGCCGTCGAGAAAGGCGTCGAAACCGGGATAATCGCCTTCGCGGAAGGCCGCCTGCAGGAAGGCCGCGGGATCGCGCAGCCCGAGAAACACCTCGAGTCGGTCGCCCGCGAAAAGCGTCTTCAGGATGCCGATGCGTTCCTCGGCCTTGCGGTAGGGCAGGCCGCCCTGCATCGCCAGACGCGGCACGGAGAAGAAGTTCGGATGGCTGAGCACGATGCGCGACACGCCGCCCTCGTCCTCGTCGAGAAGCCCGTCGAGCAACACCTCGCGCGCCTCGGGCGCCGCCGTGCCGCCCGCCAGCTGGTGCGCGGCCTCGGACAGAAGCTGCCGGTAGCGGCTGGGCCCGGGCACCACCGTGCCTGCCGCGCGCAGCAGATCGGCGTTGCGCTGCAATCCCTTGAGGAGACGGCCCTCATCGGTGAAATGCACGCCAGCGTGAAGAATTACCTGCATGTCTGGGTCTTTTTGTTGCCCGGCGGGGCGACTATAAGCGCTTCGGCGAGCAGTTAAACCGCAAAAGCCCGAGGGCCCCATGAGCGCGAGCGACACCTCCCCGACCAGCCGCGCCCGCCGCCGCAGCGGGATCGACCCGTGGTCCGCGGGCGCGCTTCTGATCGCGGCGCTCGTTCTCGCCCCGATCGTCGCGGTGATCGGCATCGCCGCCTTCCCGCGCGAGAACATCTGGCCGCATCTCGTTTCGACCACGCTGCCGCGATACCTCACCACCACCGGCATCCTGATGCTGTGCACCGGCGCGCTGACGGGGATCGTGGGCACCGGCACCGCCTGGATGGTCACGCGCTACGAGTTTCCGGGGCGGCGCTGGCTCGAATGGCTGCTGCTTCTGCCGCTGGCGATCCCGGCCTATGTGGGCGCCTATGCGCTGGTGGATTTCCTCGAATATGCCGGGCCGGTGCAGACCGGGCTGCGCGCGCTTTTCGGCTGGCAGGATGCGCGCGCCTACTGGTTCCCCGAGATCCGCTCCCTTGGCGCGGCGATCATCGTTCTCTCGGCGGCGCTTTACCCCTATGTCTACCTGCTGACCCGCGCGGCCTTCCGCGAGCAATCGGGCAGCGCCGAGGAGGTCGCGCAATCGCTGGGGGCCGGGGCCTTCGCGCGATTCTGGCGCGTGGGCCTGCCGCTGGCGCGCCCGGCCATCGCGGCGGGCTGCGCGATCGTGATGATGGAGGCCGTGAACGATTTCGGCACGGTCGATTACTTCGCGGTCCAGACGCTGACCACCGGCATCTTCTCGGTCTGGCTGCAGGGCGGCAATGCGGGCGGCGCCGCGCAGATCGCCTGCGTCGTTCTGGTTCTCGTGGTCATGCTGGTGATGCTGGAGCGCTCGTCGCGGCGGCGAATGCGCTTTTTCAACCTGTCCTCGCGCCATCGCCCGGCGGAGCGGCGCCCGCTCACGGGCCGCGCGGGCTGGGTCGCGATGGCGATCTGCGCGTTTCCCTTCGCGTTGGGCTTCGTGCTGCCGGTCGCGGTGATCCTCGATCACGCGCTGAGCAATGCCGATGAATGGGTCGATCCCGCGCTCGTGCGCGCCATGCTGCACACGGTAACGGTGGGCGGGATCGCGGCGCTTGTGACCGTCGCGGGCGGGGTCTTCATGGTCTACGGCGTGCGGCTTTCGGGCCGCAAGCTGCCGCGGCTCCTGATGCCCGTCACCTCGATCGGCTACGCGGCGCCGGGGGCGGTTCTGGGCGTGGGCATCCTCATCCCGCTCGCCTTTGTCGACAACAGCGTGGCGGATTTCATCCTCGGCGTGACCGGTGTCGATATCGGGCTCGTGATGACCGGCTCGGCCTTCGCGCTGGTCCTGGCCTATTCGGTGCGGTTCTTCGCCATCGCGCAGGGCGCGGCGGATGCGGCGATGGGGCGGGTCTCGCCCAATCTCGCGCTGGCGGCGCGGTCGCTCGGGCGGGATCGCGGGCAGACGCTGCGTTCGGTCTATTTCCCGCTGATGCGCGGCTCCATCGCCTCGGCGCTGCTTCTGGTCTTCGTCGATTGCGTGAAGGAATTACCCGCGACGCTGCTGCTGCGGCCCTTCAACTACGAGACGCTGGCGACGCGGGTGCACCAGCAGGCGAGCCTCGAGAATCTCGGCGGTGCGGCGCCCGCGGCGCTTCTCGTGATCCTCGTGGGGCTTCTGGCCGTGGGGCTTCTGGCGCGCGCCAACCGCTAGGCCGGGTCAGCGCACCACCACCTCGTCGGGACGCAAGAGGCCCAGCACGTCGCGCGCCCGCTCGTCCAGAAGATCGAGGTCGAGGTAATCGTCCGAGAGCCGCAGGGTGAGGTTTTCCATCCGCGCCACCTCCGCCTCGAGCTTCGCAAGCTCGGCGCGCAGCGCCTCGGCTTCGACTTTGATCTCGGCGCGGCGGAACAGGCCGTAATCGCCCTGCACGGCGGCAAAGGTGAAATAGGCGCCCACCGACAGGAGAAGCGCGAAGAACAGGAGCCCGCCAAGGGCCGGACGCGTGCGATGGGTCATCGATCTGCCTCGGATGGCGCCTCTTCGGGGCGCGTTGGGCGAACTATGCCACGCGGCGCAGCGCGGGGGAATCCCCCGCGTGCCGGGGTGTTACCCCAATGCCGCAACCCCGGGCAGGGTCTTGCCCTCCATCCATTCGAGGAACGCGCCACCCGCCGTGGAAATGTAGCTGAACCGCTCCGCCGCGCCGGTCTTGTTGAGCGCCGCGACCGTGTCGCCGCCGCCCGCCACCGAGACGAGCTTGCCCTGCTCGGTCAGCGCCGCGGCATGTTCGGCAGCCGCATTCGTGGCGGCGTCGAACGGGGCGATCTCGAAAGCGCCGAGCGGGCCGTTCCAGATCAGCGTCTCGGCGCGGTCGAAGACCGACTTGATATGCGCGACGCTGTCGGGCCCCGCATCAAGGATCATCGCGTCTTGCGGGCATTCCTCGGCCTTGACGGTCTCGCTTGGCGCACCGGCCTTGAATTCGCGCGCCACGACCACGTCGCGCGGCAGCAGGATCTCGCAGCCGCCGGCCGCGGCCTTCTCGGCGATCTCGCGGGCGGTCCCGGCCATGTCGTGCTCGCAGAGCGAGGCGCCGACGCCGACGCCCTGCGCCGCGAGGAAGGTGTTGGCCATGCCGCCGCCGATGATCAGGATGTCGACCTTCTCGGTCAGGTTCGACAGAAGGTCGAGCTTGGTGGAGACCTTCGCCCCGCCCACGACCGCCGCCACGGGCCGCTTGGGATCGCCAAGGGCCGCCTCGAGCGCGGAAAGCTCCGCCGCCATCAGCCGCCCGGCGCAGGAGGGCAGGTGATGGGCGATGCCCTCGGTCGAGGCATGGGCGCGATGCGCCGCCGAAAAGGCATCGTTGACATAGACATCGCCGAGCGCGGCCATCTCGGCGGCCAGTTCGGGATCGTTCTTCTCCTCGCCCGGATGGAAACGGGTGTTCTCCAGAAGCACCACCTGGCCCGGCTGACGGGCGGCGATGGCGGCCTCTGCCGCGGGGCCGCGGCAATCGGCGGCGAAGATCACCTCGGCGCCGAAATGCGCCTCGAGCGTCGGCACCAGCGGCTGCAGGCTCAGATCGTCCACCCGCTGTCCCTTGGGCCGTCCGAAATGGGCCAGCAGAACCGGCGTGCCGCCGGCATCCAGGATGTCGCGCACGGTCGGCACGATACGCGCGATCCGGGTGGCGTCGGTCACCGCGCCGTCTTCCACCGGCACGTTGATGTCGACGCGGGTCAGAACGCGCTTGCCGTCGAGTTCCATGTCGTCGAGCGATTTCCAGGCCATCGTCCTCGTCCTTTCTGGCGGGTGTCGCCGCACATCTCGCAAGCCCGTGCGCCCGCGTCAACGGCCCGGCTTGCGGCGCCCGGGGCGGGAAGCTACCTAGGGGACGGCAAGAGAACACAGGGAGACGGCGCATGGCCGAGATCAAAGACCCCGAAAACACCATCCTGGTCGAGCTGAAAGGCGGCACGGTCACCATCGAGCTGATGCCCGACATCGCCCCCCAGCATGCCGAGCGGATGAAGGAACTGGCCCGGTCGGGCGCCTATGACAACGTCGTCTTTCATCGCGTGATCGATGGCTTCATGGCGCAGACGGGCGATGTCGCCAACGGCAATGCCGAGAAGGATTTCAACCTGCGGATGGCCGGCACCGGCGGCTCGGACCTGCCGAACCTGCCTGCCGAGTTCAGCCGCATTCCCCATGACCGAGGGACCATCGGCGCGGCGCGCAGCCAGAACCCCAATTCGGCGAATTCGCAATTCTTCATCAATTTCAAGGACAACCACTTCCTGAATGGGCAATATACCGTCTATGGGCGGGTCACGTCCGGGATGGAGCACGTGGATGCCATCACCCGCGGCGAACCGCCTGCGGAGCCGGACCGGATGATCTCGGTCAAGGTGGCCGCGGATGCGTAAGCTCGTCCTTGCCACGGCGATCCTCGCCGGTGGCCCCGCTTTCGCCACCGGGCTCGAAATCGACATCGCGGGCGAGGGGGCCAATGGCACCATCACCGTGGATCTCTTCGAGGATGTCGCCCCGCTCCACGTGGAGCGGATCACCACCCTGGCGTCCAGCGGCGCTTATGACGACGTGGTGTTTCACCGCGTGATCGACGGCTTCATGGCCCAGACGGGGGACGTGGAATTCGGCGGCATGGGCGGCGACATGCGCATGGCGGGCCGCGGCGGATCCGATCTGCCCGACCTGCCGGCGGAGTTTTCCGACCTCGCATTCGAGCGGGGCGTGATCGGCATGGCGCGGGCGCAATCGCCCGACAGCGCGAATTCGCAGTTCTTCATCATGTTCGAACCGGGCCCGTTCCTGAACGGGCAATACACGGTGGTCGGCGAAGTGACCGACGGCATGGACGTGGTCGATGCCATCAAGCGCGGTGAGGGACAGAACGGCGCCGTCATCGGGCAGCCCGACCGCATGAGCGGCGTGCGCGTCACGGAATAACGACAGCCCTCCGCGCGCGGGCACTCCTTCGAGACGCTGTCGCGCGCCAACCGGGTCCGGCGTGTGGCCCGATCCTGTCGACAGGCGAAAGGCATCACGGCAATGTGGTGCCTTTTGTTTTGACGGACGCCGCCTTCCCCGTGCCTCATGCGCAAGACGGGAGGTTCGACCATGTGGAAACTGATCCTGGCATTCCTTTGCACCGCCACCCTCGCAGCGGCGGATCCGGCCTTCTGGAAACACGAATGGCCGCAGACGGATTTCGGCAAGCGCGCCATCGATGGCTGGGCGGAGATCGTGTCGGGCGGACCGGGAAAGGACGGGATCCTGGCCCTGTCCGACCCGGAATTCGTGCCCGCGTCGCGCAAGCGCGGGCTCGAGGATAAGGAGCCCGTGATCACGGTCCAACAGGGCTCCGGACCGGCGCGTGCCTATCCGTTGCGGTACCTGATGTGGCACGAGATCGCCAATGATCGCGTGGGCGGTATCCCGGTCGCGGTGACCTATTGCCCGCTGTGCAATTCGGCCATCGTCTTCGACCGGCGCGTCGCCGGGGACGTCCTGAGCTTCGGTGTCACCGGCAAGCTTCGGAAGTCGGACATGGTCATGTACGACCATCAGACGCAAAGCTGGTGGCAACAGGCGGAAGGGCGCGCGATCGTCGGGAGGATGACCGGAACGCGGCTTGAGGTGCTGCCGTCCTGGATGGAGAGTTGGGCGCGCTTTCGGGCCGATAATCCCGACGGCATGGTGATGGCCGAACCGCCCTTTAACCGGCAATACGGCACAAATCCCTATCGCCGTTACGACAGCGCGGCGCGTCCGTTCCTGTATTCCGGCGATCCACCGCCGCACGGCATTCCACCGCTCGCGCGGGTGGTCCGGGTCGGCACGCGGGCCTGGCCGCTGACACGTCTTGCGGAAGCCGGACGGCTGCAGGAGGCCGGGCTGACCTTCACGTGGGAAGCGGGGCTGGCCTCCGCGCTCGACACGGCGCGAATCGGCGCGGGGCGGGATATCGGACAGATTCGCGTCACCGATGCGCGCGGTCGAGACGTGGCGCATGACCTGCTTTTTGCGTTTGCTTTCCATGCCTTCTGGCCGGACGGCACATGGATGCTGGGCCGATAGCCAGCCGCAAAGCAGGTCAAGGAAATGGGCAATCCATTTGTTCATCCTTTGTTCCTTACGGATTATCAATAAACGGCCCGTTAATGTCGGCCCATGAAATCTTTGGACCTGGCCACACAAAGACATCCGAAATGCCGCCCGCGGCGGTGGCGCCGCGAAAACGGTGCCGACCCGCCCTGACGCGGCGACCCTGCAGATGCGCCTTTAGCCCGTTAGTTTGACCAGCGCGTGCCGCTTCTTGCCTGCCGACAGTTTGATCGGAGAGGCCAAGGCGCCGCTATCGATCATCAAGCCCGTATCCGTGACCGGAGCATCGTCCATGCGCGCACCATTGTCCGAGATCAGACGCTTGGCCTCCTTGCCGGATTTCGCAAGGCCGGAGCGCACGATCAGCTGGATGATCGAGATACCCTCGCCGATCTCCTGCGGGGTCAGCTCCAGCGTCGGCAGATCGTCGCCCGCGCCGCCTTTCTCGAACACTTCCAGTGCCGTGGCCTTCGCCGCCGCGGCCGCATCTGCGCCGTGGCACAGCGTCGTCACCGCATCCGCCAGGACGATCTTGGCCGCGTTGATCTCTGCGCCGCCCAGCGCGCCGAGACGCGCGCATTCATCCACCGGCAGCTCCGTGTAGAGCTTCAGAAACCGCCCGACATCGGCATCCATGGTGTTCCGCCAGAACTGCCAGAAATCGTAAGGAGACCGCATGTTCCCGTTCAGCCAGACCGCCCCGTCCGCGGACTTGCCCATCTTCTTGCCGTCCGCCGTGGTCAGAAGAGGGGTGGTCATGCCGTAAATCTCGTGGTCGAGCACCCGCCGGGTGAGATCGATGCCGTTGACGATGTTGCCCCATTGATCCGAGCCGCCGAACTGCACGATGCAGCCGTAACGGCGATTGAGCTCGAGGAAATCGTAGGCCTGCAGGATCATGTAGTTGAATTCGAGGAAGGACAGCGATTGCTCCCGGTCGAGGCGCGATTTCACGCTTTCGAAGGAGAGCATCCGGTTGACCGAGAAATGCCGCCCGATATCGCGGAGAAACTCGAGGTAGTTCAGCCCGTCGAGCCATTCGGCATTGTTCAGCATCAGTGCGTCGGTCGGGCCTTCGCCATAGGCGAGGTATTTCTCGAAGACCTGCTTGATCCCGGCGATGTTCTCGTCGATCTGCGCGGGCGTCAGAAGCGGACGCTCCTCGGCGCGGAAGGACGGGTCGCCGACCTTTGTGGTGCCGCCGCCCATCAGCGTGATCGGCTTGCCGCCGGTCTTCTGCAGCCAGCGCAGCGTCATGATCTGGATCAGCGAGCCCACATGCAGCGACTGCGCGGTCGCATCGAATCCGATATATCCGCGCACCACGCCCTTGCTCAGCGCCGCATCGAGGCCCTGGTAATCGGTGCAATCGGCGAGAAAGCCGCGCTCCATCATGACATGCATGAAGTCCGATTTGGGGTGGTAGGTCATGGTCTTTCCTTCCGCATTCCGCCGCAGCGATATACTGCTTGCAACGAAGGTTTGAAAACCGGTTTTCGCAAGCGGCGACGGGGCAGGAATGAAAACGAAGACGGAGGCGCCGATCTGGGCCTTGGGGACGATGTCTGGGACCTCGCTCGACGGGGTCGACGCGGCGATGATCCGCACCGATGGGCGCTGGATCGAGGCTTTCGGCGAGACCGGGTACCGGCCCTACAGCGCCGAGGAAGCGGCGATCCTGCGCGCGGCGCTCGGCGCCTGGCCGGGCGAGGACCGGGTCACCGCCGCAAAGGAAGTGGTCGAGCGCGTGCATCTGGAGCTGGTCAGCGGCATCGCGGGGGCCGAGATCGTCGGCTTTCACGGCCAGACGCTGGCGCATGATCCCAAGGGCCGCGGCACGCACCAGGCAGGCGACGGTGCGGCGCTTGCCGACAGGCTCGGATTGCCGGTGGTCTGGGATTTCCGCAGCGCCGATGTGCGGCTGGGCGGCGAGGGCGCGCCGCTCGCGCCGTTCTTCCATTTCGCCTGCGCCAGGTGGATCGGGGCCGAACGGCCGCTGGCATTTCTCAATCTCGGCGGGGTCGGCAACCTGACCTGGGTCGACCCCGCGCAACCGGCGCCCGAGGCGCCCGGCGCCTGCCTCGCCTTCGATACCGGCCCGGCCAACGCGCCGATCAACGACCTGATGCAGGAGCGCCGCGGCGAGGCCTATGACCGGGACGGCGCGCTGGCGGCGCAGGGGCAGGTGGTCGACGGCGCGCTGGAGCTCTTCCTCGAGGAGGGATACTTTCGGAAGATGCCGCCCAAGTCTTTGGACCGAAACGACTTTTCGCTTATGCTCGATCTCGTGCGGGAGCTGGACGATGCCGATGCCGCCGCGACAATGACGGCGATGGCCGCGGCCGCCGTCATGCAGGGGATCGAGCATTGCCCGGTGCCGCCCGAACGTCTGCTCGTCACCGGCGGCGGCCGCAAGAACCCGGTGATGATGCGGATGCTCGCGGCCGGGCTCGACTGCGAGGTGGCGCCGGTGGAGGCGGTCGGCCTCGACGGCGACATGCTCGAGGCGCAGGCCTTCGGGTTCCTCGCCGTGCGGGTCCTGCGCGGCCTGCCCACATCGGGGCCGTCGACGACCGGGGTGCGGGCGCTCGTGGGCGGGGGTGAGGTGTCGCGGCCACAGGGCTGAACCGCGATGGGGTCACAACCATCGCGCGATATCGAAGCGCGCGCCGGAATGCGCTAGGCCTCGGGCCAGAGGAGCTGCCCGCCATGCCGACACAGAGCGAGACCTGCTTCGCAGCATCGCGACGGCCTGTCCGTCCCGCGCGCGGGATCGCAGGCGCGTGAGCTTCCCGTTCACCCTGCAGAACCCGGTCGAACATGGCGGCGCGCCGCCCGCGCGCACCGGCATCGTCGTCATCGGCGGTGGCGTGATCGGCGTCTCCACCGCGCTTTACCTTGCGCGCGCGGGCCACGCCGTGGCGCTTCTGGAAAAGGGCCGCATCGCGGCGGAGCAATCCTCGCGCAACTGGGGCTGGATCCGCGTGCAGGGCCGCGACATGGCCGAGATCCCCGTGGCGCAGGAGGCCCAGCGCCTCTGGCAGGAGCTCGAGCGCGATTGCAAGGGCCGGCTCGGCCTGCGCGAGATGGGCGTGCACTACCTCACCCACAGCGAAAAGAGCCTGGCCAATTACGCAAGCTGGCTGGACGCGGCGCGCGCCCACGGGGTCACCTCGCGGCTCCTGTCGCGGCAGCAGATCGCGGAGACGCTGCCCGGCGCGCGGTCGGACTGGATCGGCGGGCTCTACACCCCCACCGACATGAAGGCGGAGCCCTGGGTGGCGGTGCCCGAACTGGCCCGGCTCGCCGCGCAGGAGGGTGCGCGCATCGTCGAGCGTTGCGCCACCCGCGCGCTCGATATCGAGGCAGGCCGAGTCGTCGGCGTCGTCACCGAACGCGGTCGGGTCAAGGCCGATGCGGTGGTGCTGGCGGGCGGGGCCTGGTCGGCGCTCTTCCTGCGGCGGCACGGCATCGCGCTCCCGCAGCTTTCCGTGCGATCGACCGCCTGCGAGACCGGGCCCGTGCCGCAGGTCACCGGCAGCGCCGGCGTGGACGACCGCATGGCGTTCCGCCCGCGCGACGATGGCGGCTACACGCTCGCGCCTTCGACCCTGTCGGAGCTTTATGTCGGCCCCGATGCCCTGCGCGCGGTGACGAAATACCTGCCGGTCCTGCGCCAGGGCGGCTTCGAGGTGAAGCTGCGCGCCCGCGCACCCGAGGGCTACCCCGATGCCTGGTCGACCCCGCGTCACTGGTCCGAGGATGCGGCCTCGCCCTTCGAGGCCATGCGCATCCTGAGCCCCGAGCCCAATCGCGAGAAGGCCGAGGCCGCCGCGCGCGCCTTCGCCGAAAGCTTCCCCGAGGCGGGCGCGGTTTCCGTCCGCACCGCCTGGGCGGGCATGATCGACGTGTTGCCCGACGTGGTGCCGGTGGTCGATCGCGTGACGCCGTTGCCGGGTCTCGTCCTGGCCACGGGCATGTGCGGGCACGGCTTCGGCGCGGGCCCGGCCTTCGGGCGCATCGCCGCCGCACTGGCCACGGACACCGAGCCCGATCACGCCATCGACCGCTTCCGCTTCGCCCGATTCTCGGACGGCAGCCGCATAGTGCCCGGCCCGAACCTCTGATCCGGCTTGCGGGAACCGGCCCGCTGAGGCACGGTTTCGCGCATCACCGAGACAGGGAGCGCCTTATGCCGGTCAAGAACCGAATCGCCGAGATGCATGACGAGATCACCGCCTGGCGGCGCGATCTGCACCAGCATCCCGAGATCCTTTTCGAGACGCATCGCACATCGGCCTTCGTGGCCGAGAAATTGCGCGCCTTCGGCTGCGACGAGGTCGTCGAGGGCATCGGGCGCACCGGCGTCGTGGGCGTGATCCGCGGCAAGTCCAACGCCTCGGGCCGGACCGTGGGGCTGCGCGCCGATATGGACGCGCTGCCGATCCACGAGGCGACCGGGGTCGACTATGCCTCGAAGACCCCGGGCGCGATGCATGCCTGCGGCCATGACGGGCACACCGCGATGCTGCTGGGCGCGGCGAAGTATCTCGCGGAGACGCGGAATTTCGACGGCACCTGCGTGGTGATCTTCCAGCCCGCCGAGGAGGGCGGCGGCGGCGGCCGCGAGATGTGCGCCGACGGGCTGATGGCGCGCTGGGGGATCGAGGAGGTCTACGGCATGCACAATTGGCCGGGCATCCCCCTCGGGCAGTTCGCGATCCGGCCGGGGCCGTTCTTCGCCGCGACCGATCTCTTCGAGATCGTGATCGAGGGGCAGGGCGGGCATGCGGCGAAGCCGCACCTCACCATCGACCCGGTGGTGGCGGCGGCGCAGGTGGTGACCGCCGCGCAGTCGATCGCCTCGCGCAATGCCGACCCGGTCGCGCAGCTGGTGGTGTCGGTCACCTCCTTCGAGACCTCGTCCACGGCCTTCAACGTGATCCCGCAGCGGGTCATGCTGAAAGGCACCGTGCGCACCCTGAGCGATGCCATGCGCGATCTGGCCGAGACGCGCCTGACCGGCATCGCGGAGCATATCGCCCAGGCGATGGGCTGCCGCGCCGAGATTTCCTATCAGCGCAATTACCCGGTCATGGTGAACACCGACCGCGAGACGGAATTTGCCGCCGAGGCGGGCCGCGCCGTGTCGGGCCAGTGCGACGACGCGCCGCTGATCATGGGGGGCGAGGATTTCGCCTTCATGCTCGAGGAACGGCCCGGCGCCTATATCCTCGTGGGCAACGGCGACAGCGCCGACGTACATCACCCGGAATACAATTTCGACGACGGCGCGATCCCGGCGGGCTGTTCCTTCTGGGCCGAGATCGTCGAGCGGCGCCTGCCCGCCGCCTAAGGCCCGTCCGGCCGAGCGGTCTGCCCGCGCAGGGCGCGTGCAGGCATGTCTGGCGGTCTGATCGTGCCGATCATCCCGCAGGCCGGGGCGCTGCCCCGGACCCCGGCGGTTTTCCGGAAAGGTGAAGCGGCAGGGGGCGCGCGCAGGCGGGCCGGCGTGCGGGGACGGTGGCTTCGGGACCCGCCCGGGGCCGGAACGACGGTGCCTTGCCCCCCGGCCATCGCCGCCTTATGTGTGGGCGACACTTGGACCGCGTCAGGGAGCCCGCGCCACATGCAGACCCCCTATTATCTCATCGACAAGTCCCGTCTTCTGCCCAACATGGAAAAGACCGCCTGGCTGCGCGAGGCCTCGGGGGCCAAGTCGCTCCTGGCGCTGAAATGCTTCGCGACCTGGGGCGTGTTCGACTTCATGTCGCAATACATGGACGGCTCGACCTCGTCCTCGCTCTTCGAGGTGAAGCTCGGGGCGGAGAAATTCGGCGGCGAGACCCATGCCTATTCGGTGGCCTGGGCCGATCACGAGATCGACGAGGTGATGCAGGTCTCCGACAAGGTGATCTTCAACACCGCGGCACAGCTGAGGCGCTTCGAGACGCAATCGGCGGGCCACAAGCGGGGCCTGCGCGTCAATCCCGGCATCTCGACCTCGGAGTTCGATCTGGCCGATCCCGCGCGGCCCTTCTCGCGGCTGGGCGAACATGACCCCAAGGATATCGAACCGGTGGCCGACATGGTCTCGGGCTTCATGTTCCACAACAATTGCGAGAACGCCGATTTCGAGCGTTTCGACGCGATGCTGGGCCAGATCGAGGCGCGTTTTGGGCATCTCATCCGCCGCATGGACTGGATCAGCCTCGGCGGCGGCATCCATTTCACCGGCGAAGGCTATCCGCTGGAGCGGTTCGCCGAGCGGCTCAAGCGCTTTGCCGGCGAGAACGACGTGCAGGTCTATCTCGAGCCCGGGGAGGCCGCGATCACCGGCTCGACCACACTCGAGGTGACGGTGCTCGACACGCTTTATAACGGCAAGAACCTCGCCATCGTCGACAGTTCGGTCGAGGCGCATATGCTCGATCTGCTGATCTACCGCGAAAGCGGGAAGATGCGGGAGGCCGGGGATCAGCTTTGGCAGATCTGCGGCAAATCCTGCCTTGCCGGCGACATCTTCGGCGAATTCCGCTTCGACCGCACCCTCCAGCCGGGCGACCGGCTGTCGATCGAGGATGCGGGCGGCTATACCATGGTCAAGAAGAACTGGTTCAACGGCGTGCAGATGCCCGCCATCGCCATCCGCGAACTCGACGGGACGGAGCGCCTCGTGCGCGGTTTCGGCTACGAGGATTTCCGCGCCGCGCTGTCCTGAGCCGGCAAAACCCACCCGACGACAGACAAGGGGGTTTCCATCATGACCCAATCGACACTCATCATCGGCGCGGGCGGCGTCGCGCAGGTCGTGGCGCATAAATGCGCGCAGAACAACGACATATTGGGCGCTCTTCACATCGCCTCGCGGACGAAATCGAAATGCGACGCGATCATTGCAAGCGTGCACGAGAAGGGCGCGATGAAGGTCGAGGGTTCCTTCGAGGCCCATGAGGTCGATGCGCGCGACACCGCCGCCGTGGCCGATCTGATCCGGAAAACGAAAGCGGAAATCGTCATCAACGTGGGCTCGGCCTTCGTGAACATGTACGTGCTCGATGCCTGCATCGAGACCGGGGCCGCCTATATCGACACGGCGATCCACGAAGAGCCTGACAAGATCTGCGAAACCCCGCCCTGGTACGCCAATTACGAATGGAAAAAGCGCGATCTCTGCGCCGAGAAGGGCGTGACCGCGATCCTCGGCGCGGGCTTCGATCCGGGCGTCGTGAACGCCTTCGCGCGCTTCGCCATCGACGAATACATGGACGAGGTGACGTCGATCGACATCGTCGACATCAACGCAGGCTCCCACGGCAAGTATTTCGCGACGAATTTCGACCCCGAGATCAATTTCCGCGAATTCACCGGCGTCGTCTATTACTGGGAAGACGGCCAGTGGAAAGAGACTGAGATGTTCGCCTCGGGCCACGATTGGGACCTGCCCGTCGTGGGCACCCAGCGCGCCTACCAGTCGGGCCATGACGAGGTGCATTCGCTGGCCGCGAACTACCCCGAGGCCGATGTGCGCTTCTGGATGGGCTTCGGCGATCACTACATCAACGTCTTCACCGTGCTGAAGAATATCGGCCTTCTGTCCGAGCATCCGGTGACGACCGCCGAAGGGCTGGAAGTGGTGCCCTTGAAGGTCGTGAAGGCCTGCCTGCCCGACCCGTCGAGCCTTGCGCCCAATTACACCGGCAAGACCTGCATCGGCGATCTGGTGAAGGGCACGAAAAACGGCCAGCCCGCAGAGGTCTTCGTCTACAACGTGGCCGATCACAAGGAGGCCTACGAAGAGGTGGGCTCCCAGGGCATTTCCTACACCGCGGGCGTGCCGCCCGTGGCCGCCGCCATCCTGATCGCCAAAGGGGATTGGGACGCCAAGACCATGAAGAACGTCGAGGAAATGGACCCCAAGCCGTTCTTCACCGAGCTTGACCGGATGGGCCTGCCGACGCGGCTTCTGGAAGGGGGGCTGGGCGGCACCGACAAGGCCTGGAACGACTGAACGAACAGAGGGGGCATCCCCGGGCACCTCATGCCGCTGGCGCAAGGCTCCGATCAGGCTGACCGAAAGGTCCCCGGGTCAGGCCCGCGGATGACGTGTCGCAGATCGAAGTGCGGGACAGGTTCGGCCGCGTAGGGCGGGTGAAAACCTACCACGCCGGCACCCTATCCGCCCGTATGGCTCATGTGGCGCGAGACGCGGCCATCCACGCTCTGACGGGAATAGTCGAAATCGTGGCCCTTGGGCTTCAGCGCGATCGCCGCGCGGATCGCCTCTTCGAGCGGCGCATCGCTCGACGGATGGTTGCGCAAGGCAGAGCGCAGATCCGCGTTGTCCTCCTGGCCCAGGCACATGAACAGCTCTCCCGTGCAGGTCAGGCGCACGCGGTTGCAGCTTTCGCAGAAATTATGCGTGAGCGGCGTGATGAAGCCGATCTTCTGGCCCGTCTCCTCGAGGCGCACGTAGCGCGCAGGCCCGCCCGTGCGTTCCGGCAGGTCGGTCAGCGTGTAGTGCTGCCCCAGCCGTGCACGCAGGTCGTCGAGCTTCCAGTATTGGCCGAGCCGGTCCTCGTTGCCGATATCGCCCATGGGCATGACCTCGATCCAGGTCAGGTCCATGTCGCGTTCCGCGCACCATTCGGTCATGGTGAACAGCTCGTCCTCGTTGAAGCCCTTCAGCGCCACGGCGTTGATCTTCACCCGCAGCCCCGCCGCCTGCGCCGCGTCGATGCCGCGCAGCACCTGGGGCAGGCGGCCCCAGCGGGTGATGTCGGCGAATTTCTTCTCGTCGAGCGTGTCCATGGAGATGTTCACGCGCCGCACGCCCGCCGCGTAGAGGTCCTTCGAGAACCGTTCCAGCTGCGAGCCATTGGTCGTCAGCGTCAGTTCCTTGAGGTCGCCCGCCTCGAGATGCCGGGTCATGGCGTTGAAGAACGACATGATGTTGCGCCGTACGAGCGGCTCTCCGCCGGTGATGCGCAGCTTCTCGACACCCAGCCGGATGAAGGTCGAACACATCCGGTCCAGTTCCTCCAGCGTCAGAAGTTCCTTCTTGGGCAGGAACTGCATGTTCTCGGACATGCAATAGACACAGCGAAAATCGCAGCGGTCGGTCACCGACACGCGCAGATAGCTGATGGGGCGCTGAAACGGATCGATCAGGGGCGTATGCATGCGCAAACCTTAAGGATTGTGCGACGGCGGGGCAAGATCCCGCGCAGGCACGAATCCGGCACCAAGGTCTCAGAGCGGGAGGCGCGTGACGCCGCTGTTTCATCGCGAAGACGGGACCGGTAGGGTGAGCGGGCCGACTCGCACAACCACGAAAGAGCCCCGCCATGGCATTGATATCGCGAACCTATCCGCTGCTCCTCATCGGCGCGGCCCTGTCGCTGGGAGGCTGCGCGCAGGTCTCGGGTCTGTTCGGCGGCCAATCCGCCCCGGCGGTGGAGCCCGCGCCTGCCGCCGCGTCCGCCGCGGCGCCCGATGCGACCCAGCCGCCCGAGACGCGGCGCCCGCCACAAACCGCGGTCACGGCCGAGGATTTCGACACCACCACCGAGGCGGAACGCCAGGCCGCCGCGGCCCCGCCCTCCGCGGCCGATGCCGATGTGCTTGTAGGCACCGCGACCGTCTCGCTCGGATCGCCCACCGAGCCGGGCTTCTGGCTCGAAACGCCGCTGGTCGACGCGGTCACGCCGGGCCGGGTCCAACTTTCCGGCGGCGGCGCATCGGCGCAGGTCGAGTTGCGCCCTGCCGCCCCGGGCACCGGCAGCCGGCTGTCGCTGGCGGCGATGCGCCTTCTGGGCGTGGCGGTCACGGACCTGCCGCAGGTGGATATCTTCCGGGTCAGCGGCGGCGCCTGACGCACCGCCGCCCGCGCGTCATTCGACGGTGACAGACTTCGCGAGGTTGCGCGGCTGGTCCACATCCGTGCCCTTCGCGATGGCGGTGTGATAGGCCAGAAGCTGCGCCGGCAGCGCGTAGAGGATCGGCGCCAGCACTTCCGAGACCTCGGGCAGGATGATCGTCTTCCAGACATCGTGCCCGGCCCGCGCGGCGCCCGCCGCATCGGTGATCAGCACCACCCGGCCGCCCCGCGCCATGACCTCCTGCATGTTGGAGACGGTCTTGTCGAAAAGGCTGTCGCTCGGCGCCATCACGATCACCGGAACCGTGTTGTCGATCAGCGCGATCGGGCCGTGCTTCAGTTCACCCGATGCATAAGCTTCAGCATGTATATAGCTGATTTCCTTCAGCTTCAGCGCGCCCTCCAAGGCCAGCGGATACATCAGCCCGCGGCCGAGGAAGAGGATGTCGCGCGCCTCCGAGATCGCCACGGCGACCGTCCGCACGATCTCGTTGCGGTCGAGCGCGATGTTGAAGATGCCGGGCAGCCCGCGCAGATCGTCCAGCATCCGAGCCTTGTCCGCGTCGCTCAACCGTCCGCGCTGATGCGCGGCCTCGATCGCCAGCAGCAGCAGGACGTTGAGCTGGCAGGTGAAGGCCTTGGTGGAGGCGACGCCGATCTCGGCGCCCGCATGGATCGGCAGCGCCACGTCGCTTTCCCGCGCGATGGAGCTTTCGGCGACGTTCACCACCGACAGGATGCGGTCGGCGCGATCCTTGCAGAAGCGCAGGGCGGCGAGCGTGTCGGCGGTCTCGCCCGACTGGCTGACGAAGAGCGCCGTGGTGCCCGGCATGATCGGCGGTTCGCGATAGCGGAATTCCGAGGCGATATCGACCTCGACCGGCAGGCCCGCGATCCGTTCGAACCAGTATTTCGCGGTGAGGCACGCGTAGAAGGCCGTGCCGCAGGCCACCATAACCAGCCGCTCGGTCTTGGTGAAATCCAGCCCCTCATCGGTGAAGTGAATGCCGCCATCGGTCAGGTAGGCCGAAAGCGCATTGGCCAGAACCGTCGGCTGCTCCGCGATTTCCTTGGCCATGAAGTGCTTGTGCCCGGCCTTGTCGACCCGCGCGGCGTCGATCTGCACGGTCTTGACCGGGCGGTTCACGAGTGCGCCGCGCTCGTCGCGGATCTCGATCGTCTGGCGGGTGAGGACCGCGGAATCGCCCTCTTCGAGATAGGTGATCCGGTCGGTGAAGGGCGCCAGCGCGATGGCGTCGGAGCCCACATAGACCTCGTCGTCGCCATGCCCGACGGCCAGCGGACTGCCCTTGCGCGCGGCGACCATCAGGTCGTCCTCGCCGTCGAACAGGAAGACCAGCGCGAAGGCGCCCTCGAGCCGCGACAGCGTCTTCTTCGCCGCCTCCACGTGGTTCAGACCCTGCGCGATATAGTCCTGGCAGAGCCACGCGATGACCTCGGTATCGGTCTCCGAGGCGAAGCTGTGCCCAGCCTCGACGAGTTCCGCGCGCAGCTCGCGGAAATTCTCGATGATGCCGTTATGCACGACGGCGACGGGGCCGGCCTTGTGCGGATGGGCGTTGATCTCGGTCGGTGCGCCATGGGTCGCCCAGCGGGTATGGCCGATCCCCGACTTGCCGGGCAGGGGATCGTGCACCAGCAGATCGGACAGGTTGACCAGCTTGCCCACCGCGCGGCGCCGGTCGAGATGCCCGGCATTGACCGTGGCGATCCCGGCGCTGTCATAACCGCGATATTCGAGCCGCCGCAGCGCTTCGACGAGCGATGGGGCGACTTCATGCTTTCCGAGGATACCAACAATTCCACACATTATTTCTTGGCCTCCATCAACTTTTTCTTTTTCAACTTCAACAAATCGAACAATTTGCGCGCATGGCCCGGTTTCGTCTCCTGCCGGGCGCGGGCCAGGGCCAGCGCGCCGTCGGGCACGTCCTTGGTGATCACCGATCCCGACGCGGTCAGCGTCTCGTCGCCCAGCGTCACCGGCGCCACCAGCATCGTGTTCGACCCGATGAAGGCCCGCGCGCCGATCGTGGTGCGGTGCTTGAACACGCCGTCGTAATTGCAGGTGATCGTGCCCGCGCCGATATTGGTCGCGGCGCCGATATCGGCATCGCCGAGATAGGTCAGGTGGTTGGCCTTGGCGCCTTCGGCCAGGTAGCTGTTCTTCACCTCGACGAAATTGCCCACATGCACGTCCTCGGCCAGCTCCGCGCCCGGGCGCAGCCGGGCATAGGGGCCGACCACCGCCCCGCGGGAGACATGCGCGCCCTCGAGATGCGAGAAGGCGCGGATCCGCGCGCCCGATTCGACCGTCACGCCGGGGCCGAAGACCACGTTGGGCTCGATCTCGGTGTCGCGTCCGATGGCGGTGTCGAGGCTCAGGAACACCGTCTCGGGCGCCTGCATGGTCACGCCGTCCTCGATGAGCGTCGCGCGGGCGCGCGCCTGGAAGGCGGCTTCGGCGGCGGCCAGCTCGGCGCGGGAATTGACGCCCAGCGTCTCGGCCTCGTCGCAGGCGACCGCGGTCGCCTTGAGCCCGTCCGCCCGGGCCAGCGCCACCACGTCCGGCAGGTAGTATTCGCCCGCGGCATTGTCGTTTCCGACCCGCGCGATCAGGCCGAACAGCGTCGCGCGATCCGCGATGAGAACGCCGGAATTGCAGAGGGTTATGGCGCGTTCCTTATCGGTCGCATCCTTGAACTCGACGATCCGGTCGAGCGTGTCGCCCTGCATCACGAGGCGCCCGTAGCGCCCCGGATCGGCGGCCTCGAAGCCCAGCACCACGATGTCGTGATCCTTCCGGGCGACCGCCATGGCCTCCAGCGTGTCGCGCGAGATGAAGGGCGTGTCGCCGTAAAGGACAAGTACGTCGCCGTCGAAATCGGCCAGCGCGCCCTCGGCCTGCGCGACCGCATGGGCCGTGCCCTTCTGCTCGGTCTGGAGCGCGATGGCGCAATCCGCATCGAAGTCCTGCGCGGCGGCGCACACCGCGTCCGCGCCATGCCCCGCGACCACGACGATGCGCTCCGGCTCGAGGCCGATACCCGCCTGCATCGCGTGGTGCAGCATCGGCGCGCCGCCGATCTTGTGCAGCACCTTGGGCAGGTCGGACTGCATGCGGGTGCCTTTCCCGGCGGCCAGAATGACAAGCGCGATGCTCATGACGAAATCTCTTTTCTAATCGTTGCGCCCGTTTTAACCGGACGACACTCAGCAACAAGCGGTTCGCGTTCACGCCATGTGACGGGCTGTGTCAACGAGGAATAGAGATGCGCACGGTGATTTTCGACCTCGACGGCACGCTTGCCGATACCAGCGGCGACCTGATCGCGGCGGCCAATACCTGCTTCGAGGCGATGGGCCATGGCGCGCTCTTGGAACGGGGCGCTGACGACGCGGTGGCCTTCCGCGGCGCGCGCGCGATGCTGCGGCGCGGGCTCGACCGGGTGGGCGGCGCCGACGACGACATGGTCGAGACCTGGTATCCACGCCTGCTCGAGGCCTATGGCGCGGCCATCTCCGAGCATTCCGCGTTGTATCCCGGCGCCATGAACGCGGTGGAGGCGCTGAAATCGCAGGGCATCCGGGTGGGCATCTGCACCAACAAGCCCAGCGGCCTGGCCGAGACGCTGCTTCGGGACCTGGGCATTCGCGATGCCTTCGGCTCGATGATCGGGGCCGACACGCTGCCGGTGCGCAAACCCGATCCCGCGCCGTTCTTCGCCGCGGTCGACGGCGCGGGCGGCGCGCGGGATCGCGCCTGCCTCGTGGGCGACACCGAGACCGACCGCGAGACCGCGCGCGCCGCGGGCGTGCCCTCGATCCTCGTGGGTTTCGGCCCCGAGGGGCCGGGCATCGCGCGGCTCGATCCGGAGGCGATGATCGGCCATTACGACGAATTGCCCGGCGTGGTGGCGCGGCTTCTCGGCCATTGACGCGCAACGGGGCCTCGCGTCCAATGGCGCCATGACAGAGGTCTTCACCGGTTCCTTCACCCAGCAGGAGGCGATTCCCGAAGAGGGGATCGAGGCCGCGCTCGCGGTCCTGCGCCACGGGCGGCTGCACCGCTACAACCTCGCCGAGGGCGAGTTTGGCGAGACCGCGCTGCTGGAGCAGGATTTCGCCGCGCTGACCGGCGCGCGGTACTGCCTTGCCGTGGCCTCGGGCGGATATGCGCTGGGGGCGGCGCTGCGCGCGGTGGGGGTGGGCCCGGGCGATCCGGTCCTCACCAACGCCTTCACGCTCGCCCCGGTGCCGGGCGCCATCGCAGCACTCGGCGCGCAACCCGTCCTCGTGGAGACGACCGAGGCGCTGACCATCGACCTCGACGATCTGGCGGCGCGGGCGGCGGCGCGCCCGGAGGCGCGGGTGCTGATGCTGTCGCATATGCGCGGACATATCGCCGATATGGACCGGCTCTCGGCGCTCTGCCGCGAGGCCGGGCTGACGCTGATCGAGGATTGCGCCCATACGATGGGCGCGCATTGGCGCGGCACGCCCTCGGGGCGGCACGGCGCGATCGGCTGTTATTCCACGCAGACCTACAAACACGCCAATTCGGGCGAGGGCGGGCTTCTGGTCACCGACGATACGGAGCTTGCCGCGCGGATGATCCTGCTGTCGGGATCGTACATGCTTTACGAGCGTCACCTCGCTGCGCCGCCGCCCGAGGCCTTCGCGAGCCTCAGGCGCGACATGCCCAACATTTCGGGCCGGATGGACAACCTGCGGGCGGCGATCCTGCGCCCGCAGCTGTCCCGACTGGCCGACCGCAAGGCGGCCTGGGCAGAACGGTACCGCGCCCTCGAGGCCGGGCTCTGGGGCGCGCCGGGGATCACCCTGCCGCTGCGTCCCGAGGCCGAGGATTTCGTGGGCTCGTCCTTCCAGTTCCTCGCCCTCGACTGGCCGCCTGCGCGGATCCAGGCGCTGGTGGCGCGCGCCAAGACGCGGGGGGTGGAGTTGAAATGGTTCGGCGCGCCGGAGCCCCTGGCTTTCACCTCGCGCTACGACCATTGGGCCTTCGCGCCGAGCGCCCCCTTGCCGCGCACCGACCGGGTGCTGGCGGGCTTGCTCGACATGCGGCTGCCCCTGACCTTCTCGGTCGACGATTGCGCCCTCATCGCGCGCATTCTTTGTGAGGAGATCGCCAGCTTGCACGCGGCGGCGGCCTGATCCGGCGGAGTGCGGGGTCTTGCGCCCCCGCACGCTGGTTTTTCGGGATATCGGCACCGTGAGCCCCGAGGCCCGGCGGCGCATGGGCGGTGTGGGGGAAGGGCGTCCGGCGCTGCTGCTATTCGGGAACGTAAAGCGGCACCGTGGAGATCGCGACCTTCGCGGAGCCGTCGGTCAGCTCGGCGGCATGGGCCACGTAGATCAGCGTGCGGTTCTTTTCGTCATAGATGCGTTTGACGCGCAGGGATTTGAGGATGATCGACCGCGAGGTGCGGAACACGTCCTCGCCATCCATGTCGCGGTCGATATCGCCAATCTCGATCGGGCCGGTCTGGCGGCAGGCGATGGAGGCGTTCGAGGGATCCTCGAACCAGTTGCCCTTGGACAGCCGGTCGATCAGCCCGCGCTCGAAATAGGCGATGTGGCAGGTCACGCCCGCCACATCGGGATCGCGGATCGCCTCGACGACGATGTCGTTGCCGACCCAGTCGACGCCGATCTCGCCCACCTGTTCGGCGGGCGCGGCGATCGGCGCGAGGGCAAGGGCGAGGGGGACGGCAAGGCGACGGATCATAGGGTTTCTCCTGGGTCAGAAGGCGATGCGGCCATGCTCGCCGGCATCGGGGGTGTCGTCGCCCAGATTGGCCTTTGCGATCTCGTAAAGAAAGCCCGCGGTTTTCGCGGTGGCCCAGATCTCGCCCTCCTTGGGGGTGAATTTCACCAGCCGCACGGAATCGTCGTCGCGTCCGTCCTCGAACCAGGCGGCGGTGACCGCGCTCCAGCATTCGTCGAGCTTGGCGGGGTCGTTCACTTCCGTCAGCGTGCCGTCGAGCGTGGCGTAGAGATTGGCCTTGGGATCGGCCACCCAGAACGACGCGGTGTCGCCGCCCTTGGCCGCGCGATCGGCCGCCGAGCCGCTGGCGGTGATGAACCAGATCGCGCCTTCCGCCCGGTCGGCATGGGGCGCCATGGGGATCGGGCGTTCGCCGGCAGCGGCCAGAAGGCCCGCCTGTACGTCGTCCATCCGGGTCCAGAACGTGTCTTTCAATGCGGTGCTCATAAGGTGCCTTTCCGTTTCAGCTTTCCAGTGTAACCCTTGGGCGGCGGTGCGGGTTCCTCGGCCCTGTCGAAAGCATTGACGCAGGGCCGCCCGCGCCGGTATAAATATGAACGAATGTTCAATAACGGTTTGGGAGGGCCGGGGCGATGTTCAATGCCGTGATGAATTTCGACCTGGGCGAGGATGTCGCCGCGCTGCGCGAGACCGTGCATGCCTGGGCGCAGGACCGCGTCCGCCCGATGGCCGCCGATATCGACCGAAAGAACGACTTTCCCTCCGAGCTCTGGCGGGAAATGGGCGATCTCGGGCTTCTGGGCGTCACCGTCGAGGAGGAATATGGCGGCGCGGGGATGGGATACCTCGCCCATACCGTCGCGATCGAGGAGGTCGCGCGGGCCTCGGCCTCGGTCTCGCTGTCCTACGGCGCCCATTCGAATCTCTGCGTGAACCAGATCCGTCTGAACGGCACGCCCGAGCAGCGCGCGCAATACCTGCCGAAGCTCGTCTCGGGCGAACATGTGGGCGCGCTGGCGATGTCCGAGGCGGGCGCGGGATCCGACGTCGTGTCGATGAGCCTGCGCGCCGAGAAGCGCAACGATCATTACCGCCTGAATGGCAACAAGTACTGGATCACCAATGGCCCGGACGCGCAGACGCTCGTGGTCTACGCCAAGTCCGATCCCGAGGCCGGATCGAAGGGCATCACCGCCTTCCTGATCGACAAGGACATGAAGGGGTTCTCGACCTCGGCGCATTTCGACAAGCTCGGGATGCGGGGCTCGAACACCGCCGAGCTCGTGTTCGAGGACGTGGAAGTGCCCTTCGAGAACGTGCTGGGCGAGGAGGGCGGCGGCGTCCGGGTCCTGATGTCCGGGCTCGATTACGAACGCGTCGTGCTGGCGGGGATCGGGCTGGGCATCATGGCGGCCTGTCTCGACGAGATCATGCCGTATCTCGCCGAGCGCAAGCAGTTCGGCAAACCGATCGGATCGTTCCAGCTGATGCAGGGCAAGATCGCCGACATGTATACGGCGATGAATTCGGCGCGCGCCTATGTCTACGAGGTCGCCAAGGCCTGCGACCGGGGCGAGGTGACGCGGCAAGATGCGGCGGCTTGCTGTCTGTATGCCTCCGAGCAGGCGATGGTGCAGGCGCACCAGGCGGTGCAGGCGATGGGCGGGGCGGGCTTCATGAACGAAACGCCCGTGAGCCGCCTCTTCCGCGACGCCAAGCTGATGGAGATCGGCGCGGGCACGTCCGAGATCCGGCGCATGCTCGTGGGCCGCGAGCTCATGGCAGCGATGGGCTGATGCCGCGATGGGCATTGTTCCTGCCCTTCGCGCTGATGGTTGCGCTGACGGCCCTGATCGGCTGGCGGCAGGGTTGGCTCGTGGCCAATGTGACCGAGACCGAGGTGATCGAGGCCACGGCGGCGACCTATGTGCAGATGCGCCGCGAGGCGGGCACCGACGCGGATGCCCAATGGTCCGACTGCCGCGCGCGGCCCGATCCGACGGGCACGTCCTGGCTGGTGGTGGTCTGCGGGCCGGAGCCCTACGATCCGGCGCGGCATTATACGTTCTACGTCAGCCGCTTCGGCGGGATCGAGCGGGTGGTCGGGCCAGAGGCCCGCGAATGAACTGGGCCAGAGGCCCGCGAATGAACTGGGCCGGAGGCCCGCGAAGGACTGGGGCCGGAGCCCCGCGCATGAACTGGGCCGGAGGTCCGAGAAGGACCATTGCCGGAGGCCCGCGCAGGACCACGACCCTAGGCGTGCGCATGACCGATCCCGAAGGCGCGCCGATGACACGGGCCAACAACTTGCGTATCGAGGGACACGGCGCTGCCGCCGCGACCCGACCCGGAGGCCTGATCCGATGATGCTGCGCCGCCGCCCCTATGACGACCTCTATGCCCGCTTCCACTGGGACCTGCCGGACGAGTTGAACCTCGCGCACCAGGTCTGCGACGGCTGGGCCGCGACCGAACCGGACCGGATCGCGCTCATCGACCTGCGCGGCCCGCAGCGGCGCGACGTGACCTATGGCCAGCTTTGGGACTTGTCCCGCCGGGTCGAGGCCGCGCTCATCGAGAAGGGCGTGATGCGCGGCGACCGGGTGGGGGTGCTTCTGTCGCAATCGCCGCTCTGTGCCGCGGCGCATGTCGCGGCCTGGCGGCTCGGGGCGATCTCGGTGCCGCTTTTCACGCTGTTCAAGCGCGAGGCGCTGGAGACCCGGATCGACGATTCGGGCCTCGGCGTCGTGGTCACCGATGCCGAGGGCTGCGAGACGCTGCGCGGCTTCGGGCTGGGGCTGATCACCCGCGACCGGCTGCCGCCCGCCTCGCTCGGCAGTCATGCTGGCGTGGTCACCGGGCCCGACGATGCCGCCGTGCTGATCTATACCTCGGGCACGACCGGAACGCCCAAGGGCGCGCTGCACGGCCACCGCATCCTGACCGGCCACCTGCCGGGCGTGGAGATGAGCCACGATTTCCTGGGCGAGCGCGGCGACGTGCTCTGGACGCCTGCGGATTGGGCCTGGATCGGCGGGCTTTTCGACGTGCTGATGCCGGGGCTCGCGCTGGGTGTGCCGGTGGTGGCGGCGCGAGCGGACAAGTTCACCCCCGAGGAATGCGGGCGCATCTGCCGCGAGGGCCATGTGCGCAACGTCTTCTTCCCGCCCACCGTCCTGCGCATGCTGAAGGCGTCGGAGACCCGGATCGCGGGTCTGCGCAGCGTGGCCTCGGGCGGCGAGCCGCTGGGGGCGGAGATGCTGGCCTGGGGCCGGGAGGCGCTGGGCGTGACGATCAACGAGTTCTACGGCCAGACCGAGTGCAACATGACCGTCTCGTCGGCGGGCAGCCTCTTTGCCCCTCGGCCGGGGCGCATCGGCCGCCCGGTGCCCGGCCACCGGCTGGCGGTGCTCGATGCGAACGGGGAGCCGACCGACGGCGAGGGCGATATCGCGGTCAAGCGCGGCTCGGCGTCGATGATGCTGGAATATTGGCGCAATCCGCGCGCCACGGCGGCCAAGTTCAAGGGCCGCTGGATGCTGACCGGCGATCGCGGCCAATGGGAGGACGGCTTCCTGCGCTTTCTGGGCCGCGAGGATGACGTGATCAATTCCGCGGGCTACCGGATCGGCCCGTCCGAGATCGAGGATTGCCTGATGGCGCATGACGCGGTGGCCAATGTCGGTGTCGTGGGCAAGCCCGACCCGGTGCGGGGCGAGATCGTGAAGGCCTACGTGGTGGCCAAGCCGGGCGCCGATCCGTCGGCACTGGGCCCCGAATTGCAGGATTGGGTGAAGGCGCGGCTCTCGGCGCATCTCTACCCGCGCGAGATCGCCTTTCTCGACGCCCTGCCGATGACGGTCACCGGCAAGGTGGTCCGGCGCGAATTGAAGGCCCGCGCGCAGGGTGAAGCGGAAGGAAACAACCCATGAAACTCGTATCCCAGGTCTTGACCGGATCGGAGGAGTTCCGCGCCAACCGCGCCGCCCATCTGGAGGCGCTGGCCGAGATCGAGGCCGCCGCGGCCCTCGCTGCCGCGGGGGGCGGGGAGCGTGCCCGCAAGCGCCATCTCGACCGCGGCAAGATGCTGCCGCGCGACCGGGTGGCGGGGCTGCTCGACCCGGGCTCGCCGTTCCTCGAGGTGGGGGCGACGGCGGCGCACGGGCTCTATGACGGGGCCGCCCCCGCCGCGGGGGCCATTGCCGGGATCGGGCGCGTGGCCGGGCAGGAATGCATGGTGCTTGCCAATGACGCCACGGTGAAGGGCGGCACCTATTACCCGATGACCGTCAAGAAACACCTCCGCGCGCAGGAAATCGCCGAGGAAAACCACCTGCCCTGCATCTACCTCGTCGATAGCGGCGGCGCGAACCTGCCCAACCAGGACGAGGTCTTTCCCGACCGCGACCATTTCGGGCGGATCTTTTACAACCAGGCCCGGATGAGCGCGAAGAACATCCCGCAAGTGGCTGTCGTCATGGGATCTTGTACTGCGGGCGGGGCTTACGTTCCGGCCATGTCGGACGTCACGATCATCGTGAAGGACCAGGGCACGATCTTCCTCGCCGGGCCGCCCCTGGTGAAGGCCGCGACCGGCGAGGTGGTGACGGCGGAGGATCTGGGCGGCGGCGATGTGCATACGCGCCTCTCGGGCGTCGCCGATTACCTCGCGGAGGACGACCATCACGCGCTGGCGCTCGCCCGCCGCGCGGTGGAAAGCTTCAACCGCGCCAAACCCGCGACGGTCCAGTGGCAGACACCGGAAGAGCCCGCCTACGATCCCGGGGAGATCCTCGGCGTGGTCCCGGCGGACCTGCGCACGCCCTATGACATCCGCGAGGTGATCGCGCGGCTCGTGGACGGCTCGCGCTTCGACGAGTTCAAGCCGCGCTTCGGCGACACGCTGGTGACGGGCTTTGCCCATGTGAAGGGCTGCCCGGTGGGCCTCGTCGCCAATAACGGCGTGCTCTTTTCGGAAGCGGCGCAGAAGGGCGCGCATTTCGTCGAGCTCTGCTCGCAGCGGCGTATCCCCCTGGTTTTCCTGCAGAACATCACCGGTTTCATGGTCGGCCGCAGATACGAGAACGAAGGCATCGCGCGGCACGGGGCCAAGATGGTGACGGCGGTGGCCACGACCTCGGTGCCAAAGATCACAATGCTGGTGGGCGGCTCCTTCGGGGCGGGTAATTACGGCATGGCGGGGCGGGCCTACGGGCCGCGCTTCCTCTGGACCTGGCCCAATTCGCGCATCTCGGTGATGGGCGGCGCGCAGGCGGCGGGGGTTCTGGCCACCGTGAAGCGGGCGGCGATGGAGAAGGCGGGCGAGAACTGGTCCGACGCGGACGAGGCCGCCTTCAAGCGCCCCACCGTGGAGATGTTCGAGCGCCAGAGCCATCCGCTTTATGCCTCGGCGCGGCTTTGGGACGACGGGGTGATCGACCCGCGCAAATCGCGCGATGTGCTGGCCCTGTCGCTTTCCGCGGCGCTCTGCGCGCCCATCGAGGAGACACGTTTCGGCGTGTTCCGCATGTGAGGCGCGTGGCTTGGCCCGTCTTCGGCTGCGGACGCAGCGCCCGTGGCCGGGGCGGGAGCGAGGGGCCAGCCCCTCGCGCTCCCCGGAGGTATTTCCGGTCCGGTCGTGACATGGGCGGTGCGCGCCGCCCCGAGGAGGGACGCGATGTTTGAGAGGATCCTGATCGCCAATCGCGGCGAGATCGCCTGCCGGGTGATCGACACCGCCCGCGCCATGGGGGTGGACACGGTCGCGGTCTATTCGGAGGCCGACCGGGGTGCGCGGCATGTGGCGATGGCCGACCGGGCGGTGCATATCGGCGGGGCGGCCCCGTCCGAGAGCTATCTGCGCGGTGATGCGATCGTCGCGGCGGCGCTCGAGACCGGCGCGCAGGCGATCCATCCGGGCTACGGGTTTCTGTCCGAGAACCCCGATTTCGTCGAGGCGGTGGAGGCGGCGGGGCTCGTCTTCATCGGGCCGTCGGCGGCGGCGATCCGCAAGATGGGGCTGAAGGATGCCGCCAAGGCGCTGATGGAGGAGGCCGGCGTGCCGGTCGTGCCGGGATATCACGGCGCCGACCAGGATCCCGGTCTTCTGCAGGTCGAGGCGGCGAAGATCGGCTACCCGGTCCTGATCAAGGCCGTGGCGGGCGGCGGCGGCAAGGGCATGCGGGTGGTCGAGGTCGAGGCGGATTTCGCCGAGGCGCTGGCCTCCGCGCGGGCCGAGGCGCGGGGCGCTTTCGGCAACGACGCCGTGCTGATCGAGAAATTCGTGACCCGGCCGCGCCATATCGAGGTGCAGGTTTTCGGCGACGGGACCTCGGCGGTTCACCTTTTCGAAAGGGATTGTTCGCTACAACGCCGCCACCAGAAGGTCATCGAGGAGGCCCCCGCCCCCGGCATGACGCCCGAGATGCGCGCCGCCATGGGCGAGGCGGCCGTGCGCGCGGCGGAGGCCATCGGCTACAAGGGCGCGGGCACGGTGGAATTCATCGTCGACGGCTCGGGCGGGCTGTCGCCGGACGGGTTCTTCTTCATGGAGATGAACACCCGGCTGCAGGTCGAGCATCCGGTGACCGAGGCCGTGACCGGCATCGATCTGGTCGCATGGCAGCTGCGCGTCGCGGCGGGCGAGGGGCTGCCGCTGGCGCAGGACGCCATCCCGCTCGAGGGCCATGCCTTCGAGGCGCGGCTTTACGCCGAGGACGTGCCGAAGGGCTTTCTGCCCGCGACCGGGCGGCTCGATCACCTGGTCTTCGGGGCGGGGGCGCGGGCGGATACGGGTGTGCGCGCGGGCGACGCGATCAGCCCGCATTACGACCCGATGATCGCCAAGCTGGTGACCCACGGGCCGACCCGCGACATCGCCCTTGCGCGGCTGGCGCAGGCGCTGGACGAGACGCAGGTGGCGGGCACGGTCACGAACCTCGCCTTCCTGGGCGCTCTGGCCCGGCATGGGGACTTCGCCGCGGGCAAGGTCGATACCGGGCTCATCGGGCGCGACCTCGCGGCGCTGGTCGCCGCACCGGCGCCCGGTCCCGCGATCTGGGCCGAGGCCGCGCTGTGTGCGGCAGGGCTCGACGGGCCGGCGGCGGCGCATCAGGGCTTCACGCTCTGGCAGCCGCTGAGCCAGCGGGTCGTGCTGATGCGCGACGGGTCCGATCCGGTGGTCGTTTCGCTGTCGCCCGAGGGCCCGGACCAGGTAGGCGTCACGACGCCCGAGGGCGACATCCGGGCCGAGCGGCGCGCCGGACGCTGGCATTTCGGCGAGACGCCCGCCGCGGGCGCCGTGCGCCATGGCGACCGGGTCACCGTCTTCGCGGGGTTCGGGCAAAGCTTCGCCATCGTCGATCCGCTCGCGCGCGCCGCATCGGCCCATTCCGCCGACGTGATCGACGCGCCGATGCCGGGCCGGGTGGCGCGGGTCCTCGTGGGCCCCGGCGACAGCGTCGCGGCGGGCGACCGGCTGGCGGTGCTCGAGGCGATGAAGATGGAGCATGCGCTGAAGGCCGGGCGCGACGGCGTCGTCGCCGAGGTGCTGGTCGCCGAGGGCGATCAGGTCGAGGCGGGCGCGGCGCTTCTCCGGCTCGCCCCCGACGAGGAGGCGGCGGCATGATCCGGCTGCATCATGTCCCGCTTGGCCGCTCCTTCCGGGTGATGTGGCTGCTGGAGGAGCTGGGCCTCGATTACGAGGTCGCCTATTACTCGATCCGCGACGGCTCCCTGCGCAGCCCCGATTTCCTCGCGCTGTCGCCCGCGGGCCGGGTGCCCGCGCTCGAGATCGGTGGCGAGGTGCTGTTCGAAAGCGGCGCGATCCTGCAGGTCCTGTGCGAACGCCATCCCGAGGCGGGTCTCGCCCCGGAGCCGGGCGCGCCGGATCGTGGCATGTACCTGGAAATGATGCATTATTCGGAAACCGTCGGATCGCTGGTCGAGAACCTCAACCTCAACCGCGTCTTCCTGCGCGACCCCGCCGATGCCTCGCCCGTGGTGATCAAGCTGCTGACCGCGCGGCTCCGCGCCGCCCTCGGCGCGATCGATGCGCGGATGGCGCACGCGCATCTCCTGCCCTCGGGCTTTTCCGCCGCCGACATCATGTTCGCCTACGGGTTCGAACTGGCGCGCTACTACGTCCAGATGGCGCAGTTTCCCGCCCTCATGGCCTATTGGGACCGCCTGCGCGCGCGGCCCGGATACATCGCCGCCAAGGCCCGCGACGGCGTGCAGGACCTCTATGACCGGGACTTCTACCCGCTGCCCGAGGCCGCCACATGACCGGGCGGGTGGAGATCTTCGAGGTCGGACCGCGCGACGGGCTGCAGAACGAAACCGCCGAGATCTCCGTCGCGGGCAAGGTCCGCCTCATAGACTGCCTGAGCGGCGCGGGCTTCCGCCGGATCGAGGTGGCCTCTTTCGTCAGCCCGAAATGGGTGCCGCAGATGGCCTCCTCGGGCGCGGTGCTGGCGGCGATCACCCGCGCGCCGGGCGTCTCCTATGCCGCGCTCACGCCCAACATGAAGGGGCTCGAGGCCGCCATCGCCGCGCGCGCCGACGAGGTGGCGATCTTCGGCTCGGCCTCCGAGGGCTTCTCGAAGGCCAATATCAACGCGACCATCGCCGAAAGCCTCGAACGCTTCGCGCCGGTGGCCGAGGCGGCGCGCGCCGCGAACCTGCCGGTGCGCGGCTATGTCTCCTGCGTGGTCGAATGCCCCTATGATGGCCCCGTCGCGCCCGAGGCGGTGGCGCGGGTCGTGGCCGCGCTGCGCGACATGGGTGTCTACGAGGTCAGCCTCGGCGATACGATCGGGCGGGGCAGGCCGGAGGCGGTCGACGCCATGCTCGGCGCCGTGCGGAACGAGATGCCCGCCGACGCCCTCGCGGGCCATTTCCACGACACGGCGGGCCGCGCGCTCGACAATATCGAGGTGGCGCTGGGCCATGGATTGCGGGTCTTCGACGCCGCCGTGGGGGGGCTGGGCGGCTGCCCCTACGCGCCCGGGGCCGCGGGCAACGTGGCGACCGAGGCGGTGCATGACTGGCTCATCGCGCTGGGCTTCGAGACCGGGCTCGACCGCGCGGTCCTGGACGCCGCGGCAAGGATCGCGCGGGACCTGCGCGCGGGAAAGGACGCAGATGGCTGATTTCATCCGGACAAGCCGGGACGAGCGCGGGGTGGTCACGCTGCGGCTCGCGCGGCCCGACAAGCACAACGCGCTTTCGTCGCAGATGATGACCGAGCTCGAGGCCGAGGCGCAGACGCTGGCCGCCGATGCGACCTGCCGCGTGGTGATCCTCGCCGCCGAGGGGCCGACCTTCTGCGCGGGTGGCGATCTGGCCTGGATGCGCGACCAGCGCGGAATGGATGCCGCGACCCGCAAGCGCGAAAGCCGCCGCATCGCCACCGCGCTCGGCGCGCTGGCCGAGTTGCCGCAGCCGCTGATCGGGCGCATCCACGGCAATGCCTTCGGTGGCGGCGTGGGGCTCGCGGCGGTCTGCGACGTGGCCATTGGCGTCTCGGGTGCCAAGATGGGGCTGACCGAGACGCGACTCGGGCTTCTGCCGGCCAATATCGGCCCCTACGTGATCGCGCGGATGGGGGCGGCGCGGGCGCGCGAGGTGTTCATGAATGCCCGCATCTTCGAGGCCGAGGAGGCGGTGCGCCTCAACCTTCTGACCCGTGTCGTGCCGCCCGACGCACTCGATGCCGCCGTGGAGGCCGAGGTCGCGCCCTATCTGGAATGTGCGCCCGGGGCGGTCGCGGCGGCCAAGGCGCTTCTGGGCGATCTCGCGGGCCGCGTCGGGGCGGCGGAGGTCGACATGGCCATCGACGCGCTCGCCGCCCGGTGGGAGACCGAGGAAGCCGCGGAAGGCCTCGATGCGTTCTTCGAGAAGCGTCCGCCGCGCTGGCGCGGCTGAGGCGTCGCGCAGGCCTGCGCCATCCCGCCCGTGACCTATCCGAACGGATAGGTGATCCGATCCCTTCGCGCCGCCCACTTTGCATAAAAGTCGGGCTATGGTGCCCGAGTCCCGAGCGACGGATGGATGCGCAATGACCGTCCGTTGCCGCGATACCGGGAAGGATGGGGATCGACTCCGGGATCGTAGCGACCAGCCCGCGCAAGACGGGAGCTAAAAGACGCACGGCCCTGCCGGGTGCTGGCCATAAAAGGGGTCTGCGGTGTGCAAATGGCGTCTGCTTCGGCAGGCGCCTTTTTTTCGCGGCGCGCATCGAAGCCCCGACGGCAAGGGCCCCGCCCGCAGGCGGAGGTGCGTCCCGCCCCGGTGCCCGGCAGACAGGCCGCGCGTTCCAGCCTGCGGCCTACTTTCGCAGATCCCCTGAAACCGGGCTCCGGACACCTCCAAAGCGGGCTGCGCCCGTTGACCCCCGGCATGTGCGGGGATAGATGAATTCTAACGCTGCATGCAGATGCGTGCCGCACAGCCACGGCCTGCTGCCGCGCGGCGGGCACGAAATGTGCGAGACTAAGGGAAAGGACCGATCCCCGTGGATGACTTGCTGAGGGAATATCTTCCGATCCTCGTGTTCCTGGCCATCGCCATCGGCCTCGGGCTCGTGCTGATCCTCGCCGCGGTGGTGATCGCGGTGCGCAATCCCGACCCCGAGAAGGTGTCGGCCTATGAATGCGGCTTCAACGCCTTCGACGATGCGCGGATGAAGTTCGACGTGCGGTTCTACCTCGTGTCGATCCTGTTTATCATCTTCGACCTTGAGATCGCCTTCCTGTTCCCGTGGGCGGTGGCCTTCTCCGAGATCTCGATGCCCGCCTTCTGGTCGATGATGGTGTTCCTCGGCGTGCTGACGATCGGCTTTGCCTACGAATGGAAGAAAGGGGCCCTCGAATGGGAGTGATGACAGGCGCGAACACGGCGGGCGCGGACCGCGAAGTCGCCGTTCAGAATCTCAACCGGGAGCTGACCGACAAGGGCTTCCTGCTGACCTCCACGGAGGACATCATCAACTGGGCGCGCACCGGCAGCTTGCACTGGATGACCTTCGGTCTGGCCTGCTGCGCGGTCGAGATGATGCAGACCTCGATGCCGCGCTATGACGCCGAGCGCTTCGGCGTGGCGCCGCGCGCCTCCCCGCGTCAGTCCGACCTGATGATCGTCGCGGGCACGCTCACCAACAAGATGGCGCCGGCGCTGCGCAAGGTCTACGACCAGATGCCCGAGCCGCGCTATGTCATTTCCATGGGCTCCTGCGCCAATGGCGGCGGCTATTACCATTACAGCTACAGCGTCGTGCGCGGCTGCGACCGGATCGTGCCCGTCGATGTCTACGTGCCGGGCTGCCCGCCCACGGCCGAGGCGCTGCTTTACGGCATCCTCGCGCTGCAGCGGAAGATCCGCCGCACCGGCACGCTGACCCGTTAAGGAGGCGCCATGAGCACCGCAATGCAAGAACTCGGCGGCTATATCGAGGCCAAGCGCCCCGATTGCGTCGTCTCCTGGGAGGTCACCCGCGGCGAGTTGTGCGTCAACGTGGCGCCCGCGAACATCCGTGGCCTCGTCGAGTGGCTGAAGGCCGAGCCGACCTGCCGTTTCACCACGATGATCGACATCACGGCGGTGGATTACCCCGAACGCGCCAAGCGCTTCGACGTGGTCTACCACTTCCTGTCGATGCATCAGAACCACCGCATCCGCCTGAAGGTCGCGGTGCGCGAAGAGGACATCGTGCAGTCGATCACCTCGGTGCATCCCTCCGCCGATTGGTTCGAGCGCGAGATTTTCGACATGTTCGGCATCCTCTTCTCGGGCCACCCGGACCTGCGCCGGATCCTCACCGATTACGGCTTCCGCGGGCATCCCCTGCGCAAGGATTTCCCGACCACGGGTTATGTCGAGGTGCGCTATGACGAGGTGCAGAAACGCGTGGTCTACGAACCCGTGAGCCTCGTGCAGGAATACCGCCAGTTTGACTTCATATCCCCGTGGGAAGGCGCCGAATACGTGCTGCCGGGCGACGAGAAATCCGACGTGCCCGCAGGGGACAAGGCATGATGGGAGGCGGCGGCATCCTTTGGCTTCTGATCGTGGGCGCGCTGGTCGTGATCCCGTTCTGGAAGCTGTTGCCGCGCTTCGGCATCCCGAACTGGGTGGCCATATTCGCGATTTTTCCCGTCGTGGCGCTGATCCTCCTGTGGGTGATGGCGTTCAAAGACGACGGTCTGAGAGGGTAGGGCGGATGGACGGCGTCACCGGCAACGACCACGAAGCCATTCGTTCTCTGGCGCAGGCGTATTGCGAGGCGATCCACCATTCGACCCCGGAGGTGTTCGTCGAGATGTGCCACGACAACTTCCTGATGACCGCCGCGGACGGCTCGGGCGGGGCGCAGTTCTGGGACAAGATCGCGTATCTTGCGCGCGTCGGCGGGCGCGATCCGTTCCCCGGCGCGCCGTCATACGAGATCCTCGACCTGGACGTGGCCGGCGGCGAGATCGCCCGCGCGCATCTCTGGGTGGACGTGCCGCCCCGGCGGTTCGAGGATCATCTGGGTTTCATCCGCGTGGACGGCGCGTGGAAACTGATCACTAAAGTGTTCCGGACCATGGACGGTCCGGCTCTGGAAGGTTGAGGAGAACGTGATGGACGGCTCCAAATTCGACGATGTGCAGACGCAGGAACAGCGGATCCGCAACTTCAACATCAATTTCGGCCCCCAGCACCCGGCGGCCCATGGTGTGTTGCGGCTGGTGCTGGAGCTCGATGGCGAGATCGTGGAGCGCTGCGACCCGCATATCGGGCTTCTGCACCGCGGCACCGAGAAGCTGATGGAAAGCCGCACCTACCTGCAAAACCTGCCCTATTTCGACCGGCTCGATTATGTCGGCACGATGAACCAGGAACATGGCTGGTGCCTTGCCATCGAGAAGCTGACCGGTGTCGAGGTGCCGCGCCGCGCGCAGCTCATCCGGGTCCTGTTCTGCGAAGTGGGCCGCATCCTGAACCACCTTCTCAACGTGACCACGCAGGCCATGGATGTGGGCGCGCTGACGCCGCCGCTCTGGGGCTTCGAGGAGCGCGAGAAGCTGATGCAGTTCTACGAGCGCGCCTCGGGCGCGCGCCTGCACGCGGCCTATTTCCGCCCCGGCGGCGTGCATCAGGATCTGCCGCCCGAGCTTCTGGACGACATGGAAGCTTGGTGCGATCCGTTCCTCGCGGTGCTCGGCGATATCGACGGGCTGCTGACCGAGAACCGCATCTTCAAGCAGCGCAACGTCGATATCGGCGTCATCACCGAGGAAGACGCCCAGGATTGGGCCTTCTCGGGCGTGATGGTGCGCGGCTCCGGCATGGCCTGGGACCTGCGCCGCGCGCAGCCCTATGAATGCTACGACGAGTTCGAGTTCCAGATCCCCGTCGGCAAGAACGGCGATTGCTACGACCGCTACCTCGTCCGCATGGAAGAGATGCGCCAGTCGATCCACATCATGCGCCAGGCCATCGAAAAGCTGCGCCTGCCCGAGAATCAGGGCGACATCCAGGCGCGCGGCAAGATCACCCCGCCGAAGCGGAGCGAGATGAAGACCTCGATGGAGGCGCTCATCCACCACTTCAAGCTTTATACCGAGGGCTTCCACGTCCCCGAGGGCGAGGTCTATGCCTGCGTCGAGGCGCCCAAGGGCGAGTTCGGCGTCTATCTCGTGGCGGACGGCTCCAACAAACCCTACCGCGCCAAGATCCGCGCGCCGGGCTACGCGCATCTGCAGGCGATGGATTTCATGGCCAAGGGGCACCAGCTCGCGGATGTGGCGGCGATCCTCGGCTCGATGGATATCGTCTTCGGCGAGGTGGACCGCTAGGGCCCCAGAGGGTACGACACGCGGATTACGAAAAAAACGAGGGACCCGCGCAATGAACCTGACCCGCTGGACGCTTCTGGCTGCCGTGACGGCGCTCGCCGCCTGCGAAATGCCCCCCGAGGGCACCAATGAGCAGGATGTCGCGAATTTCGACACCGCCGTAGCGTCGATCGGCTGCAACCTCGTCGACGAGGGCGATTACCAGGCGCTGGAAATTCAGACCGGACTCAACCGGCTGCAATTGCAGGAAATGGCCGCCTTCCGGGTCGAGACCGGCGCTGCGGCGCGGCTGACCAATGGCGGCATGCGGCTGGTCACGGGGTCCTGTGCCCCGGTCGAGACGGCCGAGGCGCCCGCGGAGGATGCGGGCTGATATTCAGGGGCCGGGTCCGCGCCGCGCCGGCGGCGGACCGGTCCGAACCGATGATGAGGGGGCAGGGCGCGCCACCGCGCCCCCGTCCCGAAACGCGCAGCGACGCGATAGGATGAACGATGCTGAGACGACTGCACCCCGACCAACCGGACAGCTTCGCCTTCACGCCTGAGAACCAGGCCTGGGCCGAGACGCAGATCACCAAGTTTCCCAAGGGCCGCCAGGCCTCCGCGATCATCCCGCTTCTGTGGCGGGCGCAGGAACAGGAAGGCTGGCTGACCCGTCCCGCGATCGAGCATGTCGCGGCGATGCTCGACATGGCCTATATGCGGGCGATGGAGGTCGCGACCTTCTACTTCATGTTCCAGCTGCAGCCAGTGGGCTCGGTCGCGCATATCCAGGTCTGCGGCACCACGTCCTGCATGATCTGCGGCGCCGAGGACCTGATCGCGGTGTGCCGCGACAAGATCGCCAAAAAGCCGTTCCAGCCCGGCGCCGACGGCAAGCTCAGCTGGGAAGAGGTCGAGTGCCTCGGCGCCTGCGCCAACGCGCCGATGGCCCAGATCGGCAAGGATTACTACGAGGACCTGACCGCCGAACGCTTCGCCGAGATCCTCGACGAACTGGCCGCGGGCAAGGTTCCGACGCCCGGCCCGCAGCAGGGCCGCTTCGCCTCCGAGCCTGCCATGGGCTTGACATCCCTCAAGGATCTCGAGGGCGGCAACGCGCATAACGCCTCCGTCGATCTGGCGGTGACCATCGGCGACACGGTCAAGCGGATCGACGGCACCGAGGTGACGCTCGAGGCGCCCTGGCACGATTTCAGCCAGGAAAAGGGCGATGCTAAGCCCGGCCACGGCACCGTCAAGGCGCCCGAACGCCCCGTCGACGAGACCGGCATCGACAAGCGGCAGGCGCCCGCGCAGGGCAAGGCGCATCCCGAGACCTTCGCGCCTGCCGAAGCAGCCGAGGCCGCCGAGGAAGATATGGGCGAGAAGCCCGCGACGCTCGACGCCCCGCGCGGCGATGCGCCGGACGACCTCAAGCGGATCAAGGGCGTCGGTCCGAAACTGGAGAAGCTGCTGCACGAGCTGGGCTTTTTCCACTTCGACCAGATCGCGTCCTGGACCGAGGCGGAGGTGACCTGGGTCGACCACCATCTCGAGGGCTTCAAGGGCCGTGTCAGTCGTGACGCATGGGTCGCTCAGGCCAAAGAGCTTGCCGCGTCCTGAAGTGAGAGTTTGCTTCCCGTGAAAAATTGGGCATCGTGTCTCCTAACTATGCACAAAAACACGGACAGGGAGTGAAAACATGAGTGCATCGAAGGGTGGAATGAGCTGCCAGACGGGTTGCTGGGCGCTCGCTGCAGGCGTTGGCCTGATTGTATTCGTGCTTTTGCTCGTGATGGGTGAAAGCGGCTGGATCGCCTCGATCTTCCTGGGCGGCGTGGCTTTCGTGGTGCTGGGCTTCGTCTTCAGCTGGATCTTCTGCAAGCCGCTGACCAAACCCGCCGAGGCCGCGATGGCGCTGAAGACACCCGGCTCCGCCGGGGTCAAGCCGGGATCGGCCGGGGTGAAACCGGGCAGCGCGGGCGCCGATGCGGCAGTTCCCTCTGCCCCCGCCTCCTCTTCGGGGGGCTCTGCCTCCACCTCGGGATCGCCCGCGACGACCGGCGCCTCGCTGCCCGGCTCGACGCCGGTGGCCGCCGATGCCGAAGCCGGCGCCAAGGTGAAGCCCACGACCCAGCTCAAGGGTCAGGAGGAACTGGCGTCCAAGAAGGGCGAATGGAAATACGACGGCGGCAAAGGCGGCGCGGCCAAGCCCGAAGCCGACGCGCCGGAGCCGGTGATGGCCGCGGGCGCCTCCACGGGCGCGGACAAGGATGCCGCGACCGCGGCGAGCCTCGATCCCGACGCGCCGCAGGACAAGCCCGCGACGCTGGACGGTCCGCGCGATGGCAGCGCCGACAACCTCAAGGAAATCAAGGGTGTGGGTCCCAAGCTCGAGATCATGCTGAACGAGATGGGCTTTTACCATTTCGACCAGATCGCGAACTGGTCGGCGTCCGAGGTGAACTGGGTCAACCAGAATCTCACGGGCTTCAAGGGCCGCGTGACCCGTGACGACTGGGTCGCGCAGGCTAAGATCCTCGCGGAGGGTGGCGACACCGAATTCTCCAAGCGCGTCGACAAGGGCGACGTGTACTGATCCGCTAAGGAGGCGGTCTGCAAGCGATGAACAGCGACGATCTGGCACGGCGGGGGCGTCGAATTGCCCTCATCATCGCCGGGACCGGCGTGTTATGGATCGCGTCGACCGCAATCGGGGTGTCACAGGGCTGGACGGCCCGCACCCAGGCCCTGTTCGACCTGGCGGCGCTCGCCGGGTTCGGATGGGCTTTATGGATGATTTATGGGCTCTGGCGGGACCGCCAGAAGGACAAGGACTGAACGATGCTGCAAGATCAGGACCGGATCTTCACCAATATCTACGGGATGGGGGACCGCACGCTCCAGGGCGCGCAGGCGCGCGGCCACTGGGACGGCACGGCCGATCTGATCAAGAAGGGCCGCGACTGGATCATCGACGAGATGAAGAAATCGGGTCTGCGCGGCCGTGGTGGCGCGGGCTTCCCGACGGGGCTCAAATGGTCCTTCATGCCCAAGGAATCGGACGGGCGTCCGGCCTATCTCGTGGTCAATGCCGACGAGTCGGAGCCGGGCACCTGCAAGGACCGCGAGATCATGCGCCACGACCCGCACACGCTGGTCGAGGGCTGCCTGATCGCGTCCTTCGCGATGCAGGCCCATGCCTGCTATATCTACATCCGCGGCGAATATATCCGCGAGAAAGAGGCGCTGCAGCGCGCCATCAACGAGGCCTATGATGCGGGTCTCGTGGGCAAGAACGCCGCCGGATCGGGCTGGGATTTCGACATCTACCTCACCCACGGCGCCGGCGCCTATATCTGCGGCGAGGAAACCGCGCTCATCGAAAGCCTCGAAGGCAAGAAGGGCATGCCGCGCATGAAGCCGCCCTTCCCGGCGGGCGCGGGCCTGTATGGCTGCCCGACCACCGTGAACAACGTCGAAAGCATCGCCGTCGTGCCGACCATCCTGCGCCGCGGCGCGGATTGGTTCGCGGGCTTCGGACGCCCGAACAACGCAGGCACGAAGCTTTTCGCGGTCTCGGGCCACGTCAACAACCCCTGCGTCGTCGAAGAGGCGATGAGCATCTCCTTCGAGGAGTTGATCGAGAAGCATTGCGGCGGCATCCGCGGCGGCTGGGACAACCTCAAGGCGGTGATCCCCGGCGGCTCCTCGGTGCCCTGCGTGCGCGGCGAGAAGATGCGCGACGCGATCATGGATTTCGACTACCTGCGCTCGGATCTGCAATCGGGCCTCGGCACCGCCGCCGTCATCGTGATGGACAAGGACACCGACATCATCAAGGCGATCTGGCGGCTGTCGAAGTTCTACAAGCACGAAAGCTGCGGCCAGTGCACGCCCTGCCGCGAGGGCACGGGCTGGATGATGCGCGTGATGGACCGGCTGGTGCGCGGCGACGCGGAGGTCGAGGAGATCGACATGCTGCTCGACGTGACCAAGCAGGTCGAGGGCCACACGATCTGCGCGCTGGGCGACGCCGCGGCCTGGCCGATCCAGGGCCTGATCCGCAACTTCCGCGACGAGATCGAGGACCGCATCAAGCACAAGCGCACGTCGCCCATCGCCGCCGAATGACGATGGCTGTCCGGGCCGCTGCGTCGAAAGGGACATGACATGGACACCTTGGTGCAATACGGCCACGCGGTTGTGGCACTTGCGGCGACGACGTTCTTCGGACTGCTGGTCGGCCCGCTGACCGCAGTGGCGAAGATGACCGGCGGCCTGCAGGCGGGATCGACGCCCGAACAGGATTACGGCAACCGCCTCTATCGCTTCAACCGCGCCTATCTGAACCTCGTCGAGACGATGGGCTTCTTCGTGGCCTCGGTTGCCGCCGCGATCCTCGCGGGGGCCTCGCCCTACTGGGTCAACCTGCTGGCCTCGGTGTTCTTCGTCAGCCGCCTCGTGCTCTTCGCGGTGCATGCGGCGGGGATCGGGCCGATGAATTTCGGGCCCCGCACCTTCATCTACGTGGTGGGCTGGCTGTGCTGCCTCGTGATGTCGGTCATGGCGATTCTCGCGATCCTTAGCGCGGCCTGAGCCGGGGCACGTCGCCCGCACGGCCGCGACGCGTCGCGGCTTTCCAGGTAATGCCGAATGATAAACTATGCTTTTCACTGGGCCGCCGACCTCGCGCGTTCACCCTTGGAAAGGTAGAAATGCCGAAAAGCCGTATCCCGTCCGTCCCGCGCAAGTCTCGGAAAGCCTCCTCCGTGGCGCTTGCCACGCGATACCTGTTCTTGTGGAACGCAAAGAGCATTTACTACTGCCGGAATTGCAGGAAAATGCGGTCTTTCTATTGGCAGTACTGCCTGCATTGCGAATGGGAGAATCCCGTTCTGATGCGGCAACCCGCGTGGTGGGCCGGGTGGGGCAAGGCGGTGCTCGGCGGCCTTGCGCTGACGCTCGGAATTGTCGTGATCGCATATGGCTACCATTGGCTGTGGGGCACGGGGTTTCCGGGACTGCAATGAGCGCGCCCCGCGCCGATCGCTGACGCGGCGTGGCGCCACCTGCTTGAAAAAGTGGGCAAACAAGGCGACAAGGTCACAAGCGACCGATCGGAGTATCACCATGCGATCCATTATTGTGCTGAGCGCAGCCATGCTGAGCCTCGCGGCCTGCGGCATCGGCGCCGAGCGGATCGCCTTCGAGGGCAATTATTACCGCGCCAGCGCCAGCGCACCGGCCAAGGATCGCGCGAACTTCACCGCCGTGGCGGGCCCGGCGAGCCAGGGTGCCGAAGGGGCCGCCGCCGCGGCCCGGCACGAGGCGGTCCGCCATTGCGTGCGCTACCTCGGCACGTCCGTCATTGACTACGCGGTGCCGGCGGGCACGCCCGCCGGGGCGCTGCCCCGCGACGGCGACCGCGTCGTGCTGCGGGGCACCTGCATCGAAAAGGGCTGACTTCTGCTCCGACCCGCTGCCCGACGCGCTGCGACCCCGCGAAGTGTTGAAACCGGGCGGCTTTTCGCTTGTGATATTGGATAGCGCGCCCTTCAGGCCCCATCTGGAGCGGAGAGAGGTCGGTCCCCGACCGGCACCGCAATCAGCAAGGAGACGCCCATGTCCCGCAAGATCGCCCCGATGATCCCCCGTGTCGCGCTGGCCCTGATGCTCGGCCTCGGCGCCCAGACCGCCTCCGCGCAGGCCAAGCCGCCGCTGTCGCAGGTGGCCGAGATCGACGACGCGCTGCTGATGATCGCCATCGCCGACGAGGTCCGCAACAAGTGTGACACCATCGAGGCGCGCATGTTCAAGGCCTGGAGCACGATCAACGCGCTCGAATCCCGGGCCAAGCGAATGGGGTATAGCGACGAGGAGATCGAGGATTACGTGACCTCGAAAGCCGAGAAAAAGCGCATGCGCAAGCGCGGCGAGGCCATTCTGAAGGCGCGCGGTGTCGCATTGGATAACGACGCCGACTATTGCACCTTTGGACGTGAGGAAATAGCCAAGGGCAGCCAGATTGGCGTCCTTCTGAAGGAAAGGTGAGACACGACATGTCAGACCTCCGCAAGGTGAACATCGACGGACAAGAGATCGAGGTGGACGGCGCGATGACGCTGCTCCAGGCCTGCGAGGAAGCGGGCCGGGAGATTCCGCGCTTCTGCTACCACGAGCGGCTGTCGATTGCCGGCAATTGCCGGATGTGTCTGGTCGAAGTCGTGGGTGGGCCGCCGAAGCCCGCCGCGTCCTGTGCGATGCAAGTCCGCGATCTGCGTCCCGGCCCCGAAGGCCAGCCGCCGCAGGTCAAGACCAACTCGCCCATGGTCAAGAAGGCCCGCGAAGGGGTTATGGAGTTCCTGCTCATCAACCACCCGCTCGACTGCCCGATCTGCGACCAGGGCGGCGAATGCGACCTGCAGGACCAGGCGATGGCCTACGGCGTCGATTTCTCGCGCTACCGCGAACCCAAGCGCGCCGTGGAAGACCTCGATCTCGGCCCGCTCGTTGAGACGCACATGACGCGCTGCATCTCCTGCACCCGCTGCGTGCGCTTCACCACCGAGGTCGCGGGCATTTCGCAGATGGGTCAGACCGGCCGCGGCGAGGATGCGGAGATCACCTCCTATCTGGGCGAGACGCTCGATTCGAACCTGCAGGGCAACATCATCGACCTGTGCCCCGTCGGCGCGCTCGTCTCCAAGCCCTACGCCTTCACCGCGCGCCCCTGGGAGCTGACCAAGACCGAATCGATCGACGTGATGGACGCGCTCGGCTCCTCCATCCGGGTGGATACCAAGGGCCGCGAAGTCATGCGCTTCCTGCCGCGCAACCATGACGGCACGAACGAGGAATGGATTTCCGACAAGACCCGCTTCGTCTGGGACGGCCTGCGCCGCCAGCGGCTCGACAAGCCCTATGTGCGCGAAAACGGCAAACTGCGCCCGGCCTCCTGGCCCGAAGCGCTCGAAAAGGCGGCAGAGGCGCTGAAGGCGGCGAAGAAGCCCGTGGGTCTCGTGGGCGATCTGGCCTCGACCGAGGCCGCCTATGCGCTGAAGCAGCTCATGGACCGCCTGGGCGGGACCACCGAATGCCGCACCGACGGCGCCGCACTGCCCGCGGGCAACCGCGCGGGCTATGTGGGCACGGCGACGGTCGAGGAACTCGACACCGCCGAGGCGATCATGCTCATCGGCACCAACCCGGCCATCGAGATGCCCGTCCTGAACGCGCGCATCCGCAAGGCCTGGGCCGCGGGCGCGTCGGTCGGCCTGATCGGCGAAGCCGTTGATCTGACGTATGATTACGATCATCTGGGCACCGACCCGGCGACCATCACCGATCTTCTGGACCGTGATCATTCGGACGTGGCCGAGAAGCCGTCGGTCGTGATCGTGGGCCAGGCGGCGCTGACCCGCGAAGACGGCGCGGCGGTCCTCGCCAATGCGATGGCGCTGGCCGAGGCGACCGGATCGACCTTCATGGTCCTGCACAGCGCGGCGGGCCGTGTGGGCGCGATGGATGTGGGCGCTGTCACCGAAGGCGGGATCGCCGCCGCGCTCGACGGCGCGGACGTGATCTTCAACCTCGGCTCCGACGAGATCGAGATCGCCAAGGGCGCGACGGTCATCTACCAGGGCAGCCACGGCGACCGCGGCGCGCATCGCGCCGACGTGATCCTGCCCGCCGCCGCCTATACCGAGGAGCAGGGCCTCTTCGTGAACACCGAAGGCCGCCCGCAGCTGGCGCTTCGCGCAAGCTTCGCGCCGGGCGAGGCCAAGGAGAACTGGGCGATCCTGCGGGCGCTCTCTGCCGAGGCGGGCCAGCAGCTGCCCTACGACAGCCTCGCGGAGCTGCGCGCGGAGATGGTGAAGACCGCACCGCATCTCGCGGAGCTCGACATGGTGCCGGAAAACGACTGGCAACCGGTCGAGGCCTCGGGCGGGATGTCGGACGCGCCCTTCGGGCAGGCGATCGCGGATTTCTACCTGACCAATCCCATCGCCCGCGCAAGCCAGCTCATGGCCGAGCTCAGCGCCAATGCCAAGGCGCGCAGAGAGACCAAGATCGCGGCGGAGTGACCGCGATGCGCGGCGCGCGGCTCTGGTCCCTGGCGCTGGCCGCTGGCCTTGTCTCGGCCTGCGGCCCGGCCGGGCAGGGGCCCGACGCGCCGTTCCAGCCGCGCTACGCGGGAATCGAGACGCGGCTCCTCGATGGCGACCTCGTGCAGTTCCTCGTCGAGATGCGCGGCGCCCGCGATGCAATCGACGTCGAAAACTATGCGGAATGCGCCGCAGCGCAGTATGCTCTGATCCGCGGCTACGGATTCGCGCGGCATTTGCGCACAAATGTCGACGAAGAGGGTGGTCTCTGGCGCGCAGATGCGATTTACACCATCTCGCCAGCGCTGCCCCGCGGGCTAAAGACGATCGACGCCGAAGTCATCGCTCAGGCCTGCGCGGAAAACGGAATACCGATGGTGTGAGGACCCGATGTCTGACTTCCTGATGTCCCCCGGCGGTACCGCCCTGATCATCGTGGCCCAGTGCCTCGCGGTTCTGGGCTTCGTCATGGTGAGCCTGCTGTTCCTGGTCTACGGAGACCGGAAAATCTGGGCCGCCGTACAGATGCGGCGCGGCCCCAACGTGGTCGGCGTCTTCGGCCTCTTGCAGACCGTGGCCGACGCGCTGAAATACGTGGTCAAGGAGGTGGTGATCCCTGCGGGCTCGGACCGCGCTGTCTTCATCCTCGCGCCGCTCACCTCCTTCGTGCTCGCCATGGTGGCTTGGGCGGTTATCCCGTTCAACGACACCTGGGTACTCTCGGACATCAACGTCGCGATCCTTTACGTCTTCGCGATCTCGTCGCTCGAGGTCTATGGCGTGATCATGGGCGGCTGGGCGTCGAACTCGAAATATCCCTTCCTCGGATCGCTCCGCTCCGCCGCGCAGATGATCTCCTACGAGGTCTCCATCGGTCTCATCATCATCGGCGTGATCCTCTCCACCGGGTCGATGAATTTCGGCGACATCGTGCGCGCGCAGGATACCGGCTACGGCTTCTTCGGCTGGTACTGGCTGCCGCATTTCCCGATGGTCTTCCTGTTCTTCATCTCGGCGCTGGCCGAGACCAACCGCCCGCCCTTCGACCTGCCCGAGGCCGAATCCGAACTCGTCGCGGGCTACCAGGTGGAATATTCCTCGACGCCGTTCCTGCTGTTCATGGCCGGCGAATACATCGCCATCTTCCTGATGTGCGCGCTGACCACGCTCTTGTTCTTCGGCGGCTGGCTGTCGCCCATCCCGTTCCTGCCCGATGGGCCGATCTGGATGGTCGCCAAGATGGCGTTCTTCTTCTTCCTCTTCGCGATGGTGAAGGCGATCACCCCGCGCTACCGCTACGACCAGCTGATGCGGCTGGGCTGGAAGGTTTTCCTGCCCTTCAGCCTCGTCTGGGTGGTCTTCGTGGCCTTCGCCGCCAAGTTCGACTGGTTCTGGGGTATCTTCGCACGCTGGAGCACCGGGGCCTGAGCCTTTGAAACCGCGATCCAAACAGTCTAGGGACGTAACATGACCCAAACAGACTTCTCCCGCCGCGCCGGCTACTTCCTGCTCGCCGATTTCTGGGTCGGCATGAAGCTCGGGCTGAAATACTTCTTCGGTCCCAAGGCCACGGTGAATTACCCGCACGAGAAGGGCCCGCTTTCGCCGCGCTTTCGCGGCGAGCATGCGCTGCGCCGCTATCCCAACGGCGAGGAACGCTGCATCGCCTGCAAATTGTGCGAGGCGATCTGCCCCGCCCAGGCCATCACCATCGATGCCGAACCCCGCGAGGACGGCTCGCGCCGCACCACGCGCTACGACATCGACATGACGAAATGCATCTATTGCGGCTTCTGCCAGGAGGCCTGCCCGGTCGATGCCATCGTCGAGGGCCCGAATTTCGAGTTCACCACCGAGACCCGCGAGGAGCTGTACTACGACAAGCAGAAGCTTCTCGAGAACGGCGACCGCTGGGAAGCCGAGATCGCCCGCAACCTCGAGCTGGACGCGCCCTACCGATGACCGACAGTCAGAACCCGTTCGAGTTTTTCATGCGGCAGGCGCAGGAGATGGCCAAGGCCTGGAACCCCGCGCTCGAGACCCTGAACACCCGCGAGATCGAGAAGTTCTGGCCGACCATGCCCAAGGACTTCATGGAGATGTCCTTCGGCAAGGGCCTCTCCAAGGACGGGCTCGATGCGAAGACGCGGCTGCTGTTGACACTGGCCGGGCTGACGATGCAAGGCGCGCAGGCGGAGACGCCGTTCCGCATGAACGTGCGCCACGCCATGGAGGCGGGCGCCACCAAGGACGAGATCGCCGAGACCATCGCGCAGATGTCGATGTTCGCCGGCATTCCCGCCATGACCCGCGCGATGGAGCTGGCGCGGTCGGTCATGGAAGACACGGAGGACGATGCGACATGAGCGTCTTTGCCTTTTACCTCTTTGCCATTTCGACCCTCGCGGGCGGGCTCTTCACCGTGGTCAGTCGCAACCCGGTGCATTCGGTGCTGTGGCTGATCCTGGCCTTCCTGTCCTCGGCGGGCCTCTTCGTGCTGCTGGGCGCGGAATTCGTCGCGATGCTCTTGATCATCGTCTATGTGGGCGCGGTCGCGGTGCTCTTCCTCTTCGTGGTGATGATGCTCGATATCGACTTCTCGGCGCTCAAGGCGGAGATGGCGCGTTACATGCCGCTCGCGCTCCTGATCGGGATCGTGATCCTGATGCAGTTCGTGCTGGCCTTCGGCGCGTGGGAGACGGCCCCCGGCGCGGCCGAGAACCTCGCCCAGGCGATCCCCGTCGACCGGCACAATACCGAAGCGCTGGGGATGATCCTCTATGACCAGTATTTCCTGCTGTTCCAGCTCGCGGGCTTGATCCTGCTGGTGGCGATGATCGGCGCGATCGTGCTGACGCTGCGGCACCGGTCGGACATCAAACGGCAGGACGTTCTGGCCCAGATCTACCGCGATCCGAAAACCGCGATGGAGCTTCGGGACGTGAAGCCGGGCCAGGGCCTCTGAGAGCGATATCCGGCGCGGATATCGCTCCGGAAAATTGACGAATTTTCCGGTCCCGGGCGGGAAGGCCCGGATCGGAACACGACGCGGAGGACGGCGCGGCCGTTTTCTTCGCCAAGAAAACGGGGCGGAAAATCCGTGATTTTCCGCGCCCAAGACGGACGAGGGACCGAGAATGATCGGACTGGAACATTACCTGACGGTGGCGGCGGCGTTGTTCGTCATCGGCATCTTCGGGCTCTTTCTCAACCGCAAGAACGTCATCATCTTGCTGATGTCGATCGAGCTCATGCTGCTCGCGGTCAACATCAACCTCGTGGCCTTCTCGTCGTTTCTCGGCGATTTGGTGGGGCAGGTCTTCACCCTCTTCGTGCTGACCGTCGCCGCCGCGGAGGCCGCCATCGGCCTCGCCATCCTCGTCTGCTTCTTCCGCAACCGCGGCACCATCGCGGTCGAAGACGTCAATGTGATGAAAGGCTGAGGGCATGGAAACGATCATCCTCTTCGCCCCGCTCGTGGGCGCGCTGATCGCGGGATTCGGCTGGCGGATCACCGGCGAACGGGCCGCCATGTGGATCACCACCGGCCTGCTGTTCCTGGCCTGCGCCTTTTCCTGGATCGTCTTCCTCACCCATGACGGCGTGACCGAGCAGATCCAGATCATGCGCTGGATCGAAAGCGGCACGCTCTCGACCGACTGGTCGATCCGCCTCGACCGGCTGACCGCGATCATGCTGATCGTGGTGACCACGGTTTCGGCGCTCGTGCACCTCTATTCCATGGGCTACATGGACCACGACGCGAACTTCAAGGAAGGCGAGGTCTACAAGCCCCGCTTCTTCGCGTACCTGTCGTTCTTCACCTTCGCGATGCTGATGCTGGTGACTTCGGACAACCTCGTCCAGATGTTCTTCGGCTGGGAGGGCGTGGGCGTCGCCTCGTATCTCTTGATCGGCTTCTACTACAAGAAACCCTCGGCCAATGCCGCCGCGATGAAGGCCTTCATCGTCAACCGCGTGGGCGATTTCGGCTTCGCGCTCGGCATCTTCGGGCTCTTTTTCCTCGTGGATTCGGTGCGCCTCGACGACATCTTCGCCGCCGCCCCCGAGATCGCCGAGACCCAGCTCACCTTCCTCTGGACGGAATGGAACGCCGCGAACCTGATCGCCTTCCTGCTCTTCGTCGGTGCGATGGGCAAATCCGCCCAGCTCATCCTGCACACCTGGCTGCCCGACGCGATGGAAGGCCCGACGCCCGTCTCGGCGCTCATTCACGCCGCCACCATGGTCACCGCGGGCGTCTTCCTCGTCTGCCGCATGTCGCCCTTGATGGAATTCGCGCCCGAGGCGATGGCCTTCGTCACCTTCCTCGGCGCCACTACCGCCTTCTTCGCGGCCACGGTCGGCCTGGTGCAGAACGACATCAAGCGCGTCATCGCCTATTCGACCTGTTCGCAACTCGGCTACATGTTCGTGGCCGCGGGCGTCGGCGTCTATTCGGTGGCGATGTTCCACCTCTTCACCCACGCCTTCTTCAAGGCGATGCTGTTCCTCGGTGCGGGCTCCGTCATCCACGGCATGCATCACGAGCAGGACATGCGGAACTACGGCGGGTTGCGCAAGAAGCTGCCCTATACCTTCTGGGCGATGATGATCGGCACGCTCGCCATCACCGGCGTCGGCATTCCGCTCACGGGCTGGATCGGCTTTGCGGGCTTCGCGTCGAAGGATGCGGTGATCGAGTCGGCCTATGTCGGCAGCCAGGGCGGCTATGCCTTCTGGATGCTGGTGATCGCGGCGCTCTTCACGAGCTTCTATTCCTGGCGGCTCATCTTCCTCACCTTCTTCGGCGAGGCGCGCGGCGACAAACACACCCACGAGCACGCCCATGAAAGCCCGACGGTCATGCTGGTCCCCCTGGGGGTCCTGGCCGTGGGGTCGGTCCTGGCCGGTGCGATCTGGTATTCGAGCTTCTTCGGCAAGACCAACGAGGTGGTGAAGTTCTTCGGCGGCGAATACACCGAACCCGCGCCGGAACTGGTCGAGGCCGTGGCCGAACGCAGCCCCAAGGCTTCCGAGCTGCACTACGTCATGGCCAGCGCGCCGGGCGAGGCCGCGATCTACATCGCACCCGAGAACACCGTCCTGCACGAGGCGCATTACGTGCCCACATGGGTAAAGCTGTCGCCCTTCGTGGCGATGCTGATCGGCCTCGGGGTGGCGTATCTCTTCTACATCGTGAACCCGGCCCTGCCGCGCCAGCTCGCGGAAAGCCAGCGCCCGCTCTACCTGTTCCTGCTGAACAAGTGGTATTTCGACGAGATCTACGACTTCCTCTTCGTCCGGTCCGCCAAGGCCCTCGGCCGCTTCCTGTGGAAGCGCGGTGACGGCGCGACCATCGACGGGGCGATCGACGGGCTGTCGATGGGCGTGGTGCCCTTCTTCACCCGCCTCGCGGGGCGCGCGCAGTCCGGCTACATCTTCACCTATGCCTTCGCCATGGTGGTGGGCATCGCGGTCCTCATCACCTGGATGACCCTGTTCGGGGGGGCGCGCTGATGCCGCCGGAATTCTACGTCATCGCCTTTGTCCTCGTCGTCGTGATGGGTCTGTCGGCGTTCTATCTCGGCGACGACCGGCGCAATGTGCGGGATCTGTCCCGCGTCGACCTCGTGGTCGGTGGTGCCGGCCTGTTCGTGGCGACCATGTATTACGTGTCGATCCTGATTGCGGTCCTGATCGTGTGTCTTCCAATCGCTCTGTTCCTGGCCTGGTGGGGAGAACTTTTCTAATGGATAACCTTCTGTCCATCGTCACCTTCCTGCCCGCGCTCGCCGCGGCGATCCTCGGCATCTTCCTGCGGGGCGACAGCGCGGCGGCGGCCCTCAATGCCAAGCGCGTGGCGCTTTACGCGACCGTTGCGACCTTCCTCATCTCGCTGGTGATCCTCGCGCAGTTCGATCCGAACGATACCGGCTTCCAGATGGTGGAAGAGGGCGCGTGGCTTCTCGGGCTCAACTACAAGATGGGGGTCGACGGCATCTCGGTGCTGTTCGTGCTGCTGACCACGTTCATGATGCCGCTCGTCATCGCGGCAAGCTGGGACGTGACGCACCGCGTCAAGGAATACATGATCGCCTTCCTCGTCCTCGAGACGCTGATGCTCGGCGTGTTCATGGCGCTCGACCTGGTGCTCTTCTACCTGTTCTTCGAAGGCGGGCTGATCCCGATGTTCCTCATTATCGGCATCTGGGGCGGCAAGAACCGCATCTATGCGAGCTTCAAGTTCTTCCTCTACACCTTCCTCGGCTCGGTGCTGATGCTGGTGGCGATGGTGGCGATGTTCGCCGATGCGGGCACCACCGACATCCCGACGCTGCTCAACCACCAGTTCTCGGCGGCGGGCATGAGCGTGCTCGGCATCCACATCGTGGGCGGCATGCAGACGCTGCTGTTCCTCGCCTTCTTCGCCTCCTTCGCGGTGAAGATGCCGATGTGGCCCGTGCATACCTGGCTTCCGGACGCGCATGTGCAGGCCCCGACCGCGGGCTCCGTGGTGCTGGCGGCGATCCTTCTGAAGCTCGGCGGATACGGCTTCCTGCGCTTCAACCTGCCGATGTTCCCCATCGGCTCCGAGGTGATCGGCCCCTTCATCCTGTGGCTCTCGGTCATTGCCATCATCTACACCTCGCTCGTCGCGATGGTGCAGGAGGACATGAAGAAGCTCATCGCCTATTCGTCCGTTGCCCATATGGGCTATGTGACCATGGGCATCTTCGCGGCGAACCAGCAGGGCATCGACGGGGCGATCTTCCAGATGATCAGCCACGGCTTCATCTCGGGCGCGCTCTTTCTCTGCGTGGGCGTGATCTACGACCGGATGCACACCCGCGAGATCGACGCCTATGGCGGGCTCGTGAACCGGATGCCGGCCTATGCGCTGATCTTCATGCTGTTCACCATGGCCAATGTCGGCCTGCCCGGCACGTCGGGCTTCATCGGGGAATTCCTGACCCTGATGGGCGTCTTCCAGGTCAATACCTGGGTCGCGATGTTCGCCACCACCGGGGTGATCCTGTCGGCGGCCTATGCGCTCTGGCTCTATCGCCGGGTGGTGATGGGCGACCTCATCAAGGAGAGCCTGAAGACCATCAAGGACATGACCCGCCGCGAGAAGGCGATCTTCGCCCCGCTCGTGGTCATGACCATCTGGATGGGCGTCTACCCCGCGCCGATCCTCGACCGCATCGGCCCCTCGGTCGAGGCGCTCGTCTCCGATTACGACACTGCCGTGGCCGAGATGCGCGCCACGTCGCAGGTCGCAGAAACAACACTCGAGGATAACTGAGCCATGATCCAGTCAGACCTCGCCGTCATCCTGCCCGAGATCGTCATCGCGGTTTACGCGATGCTCGCCCTGATCGGGGCGGTCTATACCGCGAAGGACGGCCTTGCCTCGCTCCTCGTCTGGACCACGGCCGGCCTCTTCACGCTGGTCGCCCTGTGGATCGCCACGTCGGGCAGCACCACGACCGAGGCCTTCGGCGGCATGTTCATCAATGACGGCTTCGCGCGCTTCTCCAAGGTGATGATCCTGATCTCCGCCGCCGCCGTGCTGGTGATGAGCCAGGAATACATGGCGCGCCGCGGCATCCTGCGCTTCGAATACCCGATCCTGATCGCGCTCTCGGCCGTGGGCATGATGATGATGGTCTCCGCGGGCGACCTCATGTCGCTCTATATGGGCCTCGAGCTGCAATCCCTGGCGCTTTACGTCGTGGCCTCGCTGCGCCGCGACAGCGCCATCTCGACCGAGGCCGGGCTCAAGTATTTCGTCCTCGGCGCGCTGTCCTCGGGCCTGCTGCTCTATGGCGCGTCGCTGACCTACGGCTTTGCGGGCACGACGCTCTTCTCGGGCATCATCGAGGCCGCGGGCGAGGGGCAGGCGTCGCTCGGGCTTCTCTTCGGCCTCGTGTTCATGGCCGCGGGCCTCGCCTTCAAGGTCTCCGCCGTGCCGTTCCATATGTGGACGCCCGATGTCTACGAAGGCTCGCCCACGCCGGTCACTGCCTTCTTCGCCACGGCCCCCAAGGTCGCGGCCATGGCGATGTTCGCGCGGCTGATGTTCGAGGCCTTCGGCGGCGTTGTCGGCGACTGGCAGCAGGTCGTCGCCATGCTCTCGGTGCTGTCGATGTTCCTCGGGGCCGTCGCCGCGATCGGCCAGACCAACATCAAGCGGCTGATGGCCTATTCGTCCATTGCCCATATGGGCTACGCGCTGATGGGCCTTGCCGCGGGCACGCAGTTCGGCGTGCAGGCGCTGCTCATCTACATGGCGATCTACGTCACCATGAATGTCGGCACCTTCGCCTTCATCCTGTCGATGGAGCGGGACGGCCAGCCGGTGACCGATATCGCGTCGCTCAACATGTTCTCCAAGGTCGAGCCGGGCCGGGCGCTGGCGATGCTGGTGCTCTTGTTCTCGCTGGCGGGCGTGCCGCCGCTGGTGGGCTTCTTCGGCAAGCTCTACGTGCTGCGCGCGGCCTATGAGGGCGGGCTCGCCTGGCTCGCCATCGCGGGTGTGATCGCCTCGGTGATCGGTGCGTTCTACTACCTGCGCATCGTCTTCTTCATGTATTTCGGCGAGGAGCGCGACGACACGCTCGATGCCGGGACCTCGCCGGTGCTCTACGGTTTTCTGTCGCTCTCGGCCATCGCGATGGTGGTCGGTGTCATCAACCTCTTCGGGATCGAAGGGGCAGCGGCGGCGGCGGCGGCGACGCTGGTGCCGTGATCCCGGCTTTTCCGCTTGATCCAATTGTGACGCGGCCCCCTGGGCCGCGTCGCTGGTTTGGTGGGGTCGCATCGGCCAAGGCCGCCGCGACCAGCGCCAGCCCGGCGCGCCAAAGGCGCGCCGATGGGGTTTGGCGCAGCATCGGTGCGACGGGGCCGGCTGGCGGCGGCTGCCAGGTCGCCCTGGGTCCGCGGTTTGGGGTCGCCCTATGACCTTCCCTGCGGGCTACGACCGCGTCATCCTGCCCGAGACCGACAGCACCAATGCCGAAGCGCTGCGCCGGGCGGGCACGCTGGCGGGTCCGGCCTGGATCATGGCCCACCGCCAGACCGCCGCGCGGGGCCGACGGGGCCGTGCCTGGGCAGGCCCGGACGGGAATTTCGCGGCCACGCTCCTTCTTCACCCGTCCGAGCCCGCAGACATCGTCGCCCTGCGCTCCTTCGTCGCCGCCCTCGCGCTGCACGATACCTGCGTGACGCTGACCGGACGGACCGAGGCCTTCGCGCTGAAATGGCCCAATGACGTGCTGCTGAACGGTGGCAAGCTCGCGGGGATCCTGCTGGAAAGCACCGGATCCGGGGGCAGGGTCGCCGCCCTCGCCATCGGGATCGGGGTCAACCTGCGCGCCGCCCCCGATCCGGCCGCGCTCGAGGAGGGCGCGCTGGCCCCCGTGGCGCTCCTGCCCGAGACCGGCGCGGATATCCCGCCGGAGGAGTTCCTCGACCATCTCGCCGCCGCCTATGCCGCCCGCGAAGCCGATTTCACCACCCATGGATTCGGCCCCATCCGGCAGGCCTGGCTCGCCCGCGCGGCCCGGATCGGCCAGCCCATCACCGCCCGCACGCCCCGGGCCGAGACGCGCGGGATCTTCGAGACGGTGGACGCCACCGGCAATCTTGTCCTAAAGACGCCCGAAGGGCGCGTGTCCATCGCCGCCGCCGATGTGTTTTTCTGAAAGGGGGGGACGCGCCATGCTGCTCGCCGTGGATTGCGGGAATACCAATACCGTTTTCTCGATCTGGAACGGGACGGAGTTCATCGCCACCTGGCGCACCTCGACCGAGACGCAACGCACGGCGGACCAGTATTACGTCTGGCTGTCCACGCTGATGTCGCTGCAGAAGGTCGATGCGCAGATCACCGACATGATCATTTCGTCGACCGTGCCGCGCGTCGTGTTCAACCTGCGGGTCCTGGCGGATCGCTATTTCAACACCCGGCCCCTGGTCGTGGGCAGGCCTGATTGCGCGCTGCCCATCGACGTGCGCGTCGATGCGGGCACCGCTGTCGGCCCCGACCGCCTTGTAAATTCGGTCGCGGGCTACGATCTCTATGGGGGTGACCTGATCGTCGTGGATTTCGGCACCGCCACCACCTTCGACGTGGTGGACACCGACGGGGCTTATGTGGGGGGCGTGATCGCCCCCGGTGTGAACCTGTCGCTGCAGGCCTTGCACGAAGCCGCCGCCGCCCTTCCGCACGTGGATATCTCGCGCCCGCAGACGGTTGTCGGCACCAATACCGTCGCATGCATGCAATCGGGCATCTTCTACGGCTATGTCGGGGTCATCCGCGAGGTCTGCGCGCGCATCAAGGCCGAACGCGCGCGGCCCATGAAGATCATCGCCACCGGCGGGCTCGCGCCGTTGTTCCAACAGGCCGAAGAGCTATTTGACGACTGGAAAGACGAACTCACGATGCACGGACTGACCGTGATCCATCTGTACAACAAAACCGAAAGACACCCTGAATGAGTGGTAAACGATTGATCTACCTCGCGCTGGGAGGCGCGGGTGAAATTGGCATGAATTGCTATGTCTACGGCTACGGGGAGCCCGACAAGGAGCGCCTCATCGTCGTCGATCTGGGCGTGACCTTCCCCGATATGGACGGCTCGCCGGGGGTCGATCTGATCTTCCCCGACATCACCTGGCTGAAGGAGCGCCGCGACCGGATCGAGGCGATCTTCATCACCCATGCCCACGAGGACCATGTGGGCGCGCTGGCGCATTTCTGGGAAGATCTCGGCGCGCCGGTCTATGCGCGCGCCTTCACCGCAAATATAGCGCGGCGCAAGATGGACGAGAAGGGCTTCAGCGCCGATACCGTGAAGGTCCGCGAACCCTGGCCCGAAACCCAGAAGGCCGGGCCTTTCGACGTGGGCTTCGCGCCCATTTCGCACTCGATCCCGGAAAGCTCCGGCCTCGTGATCGACACGCCCCTGGGCCGCGTCGTGCATACCGGCGACTTCAAGATCGACGCGACGCCCGTGGTGGGCGAGGCCTTCGACCGCGCGATGTGGGACGAGATCGCCGAGGGCGGCGTGAAGGCACTGATCTGCGATTCGACCAATGTCTTCTCCGAGCATGAAGGCCGCTCCGAAGCGACGGTGGGCCCCGAGATCGAGAAACTCCTGCTCGATGCCAAGGGTATGGTCGTCGCGACCACCTTCGCCTCCAACGTCGCGCGTCTGAAGACGCTGGCCGAGGCGGGCGAACGCGCGGGCCGCTCCATCGTGCTGATGGGCCGGGCGATGCAGCGCATGGTCGAGGCCGCGGTCGAAACCGGCGTGCTGACCGGCTTCCCCTCGGTCGTGCCGATCGAGAACGCCGCGGATGTGCCGCGCGAGAACCTGATGCTGATCGTCACCGGCAGCCAGGGCGAACGCCGCGCGGCCTCCGCGCAGCTCGCCCGCGGCAAGCATTTCGGGATCGAGGTGAAGGACGGCGATCTGTTCCTGTTCTCCTCCAAGACCATCCCCGGCAACGAACGCGGCGTGATCCGCATCATGAACCAGTTCTCCGAGAAGGGCGTCGACGTGATCGACGACAGCTCGGGCCGCTACCACGTCTCGGGCCACGCCAACCGTCCCGACCTTCTCGCGATGCACGACATCATCAAGCCGAACGTCGTCGTGCCGATGCATGGCGAACACCGCCACCTGCGCACCCATGCCGCGCTGGCCTCCTCGAAGGGCCGCAAGGGCGTGCTGTCGCCGAACGGCACGATGGTGGACCTGATCGAGGGCAAGCCCTGCGACTTCGTCGAAACCGGCCGCACCTATCTCGACGGCTCGGTGCAGATCGGTGCGCTGGACGGGGTGGTGCGCGACCGCATCCGCATGGCGCTCAACGGGCATGTCACCGTGACGCTGGTGATCGACGAGGACGACACGCCCCTGGGCGAGCCCTGGTGCGACACGATGGGCCTGCCCGAGACGGGCCGCAGCCGTCAGCCGCTGGCTGCAACGCTGGAAGAGGAGCTTGGCCAGTTCGTCGAACGCGCCAAGGCCAAGGTCCTGGCCGATGACGACGCCCTCGAAGAGGGTCTGCGCCGCGCGGTCCGCAACGCGGCACAGAACGAGATCGGCAAGAAGCCCGAGGTCACGGTGGTCATCAGCCGCCTGAGCTGAGCGACCGCTGCCCGGCCCCGGGGCGAAGCCGGGGTCCGGGGCGGGGCCTTTCCGCCCCAGCACAGCAAAAAGGCCGCCCGAGGGCGGCCTTTCGCATGTCCGGTATCCGGGTCGGCCCGGGCGCGGCGGGGATCAGCCCGCCTTGCGCTCCTCGAAGCTCATCGCGATGAAGGTGGGCATGTGGTCGCCCATGCCGACGACCTTGTTGTCGTCGCGCCCGCCGCGTCCGCCACCGCCGCGCTTGCCGCGATTGTCGTCACCGCCGCGATTGCCGCGGCTGCTGTCGGCGTCGCGATTGCCGCGATTGTCGTCACCACCCCGGTTGCCACGATTGCTGTCCGCATCGCGCTTGCCGCGGTTGCTGTCGGCATCGCGGCGCGTCCGCGCGGGCTGCTCGTCCTGCGGTGCGGCCGCGTCCTTCTGGGGGGCGGGCTCCGCCGCGGCCTCGGGGGCGGGCGCCGTCTCGGGCGCGGCCTGCGACGGCGCGTCGTCGTCCTTCTTCCGGCGCGACCGCGAACGGCTGCGCTTGGGCTTCGCCTCGGTCTCGGGCGCCGCGTCGGGCGCGGACTCCTCGTCCGGGGTCGTGTCGCCCAGCGGGTTGACGAGTTTCGGGATCGGCTTGTCGATCAGCCGCTCCACATCCTCGAGGTTCTTTTCGTCCCGCGGGATGCACAGGGTGATCGCCTTGCCGTCACGCCCCGCGCGGCCCGTGCGTCCAATGCGGTGCACGTAATCCTCCGCATGGCTCGGCACGTCGTAGTTGAAGACATGGCTCACCGAAGGCACGTCGAGGCCGCGCGCGGCCACGTCCGAGGCCACGAGGATCTTCAACTCGCCGTTGCGGAACCCATCGAGCGTCCGCGTGCGCACCGACTGCTCCAGATCGCCATGGATCGGAGCCGCGTCGTAGCCGTATTTCTTGAGCGATTTCGCGACGATATCCACGTCCACCTTGCGGTTGCAGAAGATGATCGCATTGGTCAGCGACTCGCCCTCGGCATCCACCAGCGCGCGCAGCGCCTTGCGCTTTTCGCTGTCGGTGCGGTCGCGGCGCGTGGGTTTCAGCATCAGCACGCCCTGCGCGATCGTCTCCGACGCGGTGGCCTGGCGCGCCACCTCGATCCGGGCCGGGTTCGACAGGAAGGTGTTGGTGATCCGCTCGATCTCGGCGGCCATGGTGGCCGAGAAGAACAGCGTCTGGCGCGTGAACGGCGTGAGCGAGAAGATCCGCTCGATATCCGGGATGAAACCCATGTCGAGCATGCGGTCGGCTTCGTCCACCACCATGATCTCGATGCCGGTCAGCAAAAGCTTGCCGCGCTCGAAATGGTCCAGAAGCCGGCCCGGCGTGGCGATCAGCACGTCGACGCCCTTGTCGATGAGCTGGTCCTGCTCCTTGAAGGACACGCCGCCGATCAGCAGCGCCTTCGTGAGCTTCACATGCTTGGAATAGGTCTCGAAGTTCTCCGCCACCTGCGCGGCCAGTTCGCGCGTGGGGCAAAGCACGAGGCTGCGCGGCATGCGCGCCCGGGCACGGCCGCGGGCGAGCTTGGTGATCATCGGCAGCGTGAAGGACGCGGTTTTGCCGGTGCCCGTCTGGGCGATGCCGAGGACGTCGCGGCCCTCGAGCGCGGGCGGAATGGCGCCCGCCTGGATCGGCGTCGGGGTTTCGTACCCGGCTTCGATAACGGCTTTCAGCACCTTGGGGCCGAGATTCAGGTCGGTAAATTTGGTCATGTGTATCCGATGTTCACGGACACGTTCCGGCCCGTGCGTCTGCATCTGTCCGGCCGAACGCTGGGCCGGGGCGCGAAGACCTCTCCGCGCGGCGTGAGGCCTCATAGCCGAAAGGGGGTCAGCCGTCAATCTAACCCTTGTCTTCAAAGGATTTGTCGCGCCATTTGGCCGACGCAGTGAGGAAAGTGGCGCGCCACGCGGGAGGGCAGGTCCATATCGCGGCGATAAAGCAGCCCCTCCCGCTCGAGAGCCCCGAGAAGCGCGGGCGTGCCGGTCGCGACGTCCTCGTAGAATTGCCGGAGCGCCGCCCGGCCACCCTCCGCCTCGATCTGCCGGAAGAGGTCGTGCAGCTTCAGCGCCCCGGGCGCGCGGCCCTGCGGATTGAGCCCGTCGCGATACGACCCGTGGGCCAGCCGGAACCGGTAGGCGGCCTCGAACGCCTCCCACGAGGCGGCGTGGAAATGCCCCAGGCGCACCGTGTCGAGCGTGGCCTGACCCGGGTTCTGTTCACCGTCGAGGATCACGTTATGGATGCGAATCTGCAAACCCTTGGTCCCTGCGCGAAAAAAGAGCTTGCCCGCGACATGGCTGAGAAATCCACCCGACAGATGCTGCGCCCAGGCCCCGAAGATACGCGATGCGGCTGCCTGCCGGGTGGGCTGATCAAGATGAAACGCCTTGAAATACGTGATTTTATCCGAGCCCTCCGGGGTGGCCAGCGCCTCCACCGGCCGCATCCGCGCGCAAAGCGCCGCATCGGGCAAAGCGGCGAGGGCGGCCCCGATATCGCCCTCGGGCAGTAGGAATTCGTCGACGTCGATGTGGGCCAGCCAATCGAGGTCCGTCTTGCGATTATTGGCGTGCCGGGCATTGCGGCACTGGCGGTTCTGATGCGCGTCGGGGCGCCCGCCCTTCTTCGCCCAATAGGCGGCGTCGGTTTCGGTGACGGTGATCCGGGGATGCCCGGACAGCGCCTCGCGCGCGGCGGGATCGCCGTCATCGAGATAGAGAAAAAGTTGCGACGCGCCGAGGTCGAGATGCCAGGCCGCGAAGTCCAGCAGGCGCGGCAGCGGCGCCTTGACCGTCGCCACGATGCCCCATCGCGTCACGCCGCGCGCCCCCGGAAGACCCGCGCCACTGCCCCGTCGAGGTCGAGCGGCCACTCCACCAGCATCCCGTGGGCTGCGAGCTTCTGCCGCAGTTCGGGCGTGTCGCGACAGACCTCGTCGAAGAAGGTCCGCAGGCCGGCCTCGCCCTCCTCGGCCTCGAGATAGGTCAGGATGTCGGCCACGCCGAGCTTGCCGGGCCGCTCGCTCTGCTTGGCGTAGGAGCCGACGCTGCGGCGGAACGGCAGGTGATGCAGGAACGCCTCCCAGCTCGGCGCGTGCAGATGCGCCAGAAGGCAGCCAGCGAGCGGCGCCCGGTTCGAGACATCCGCGCCGCGATATTTCAGCGTGTGTATGCCGAGCCGCGCATCGGGAATGCCGGTACGGGCGAAGACCTTGCCGGTCGCGTGGCTCAGGAACCCGCCGGTCAGGTGCATGCCGAAGGTCGGATAGACGTCCTGGATGCTCGCCTTGCGGATCCCTGCCGCGGTGTGGGTCATCTTGAAGGCCGCGGGCGTCGTGCCCGGTTCGGTCGCCAGCGCCTCGACCGGCGTGAGATGCGCCAGCGCCTTGTCCGGGGGCACCTCCGCAAGGAGCGCGGCCAAGGGTCTGTCGGGCAACAGGAATTCGTCCACATCGATATGCGCGATCCAGTCGAGACTCTCGGCCTGCCGGCGCATCGTCCGGGTCGCGTTGAACACCTGGCGCAACTGGTGCGCGCTCATCCGCTCCTTGCCCGCGGCGCGCCAATAGCTGTCGTCGCAGGTGGTGATCCGCAGGCGCGGATCGTCGCCGAGCGCGCGGATCGCCTCGGGATTGGGCGCGTCGAGATAGAGATGCAGCTCATGCGCGCCGAGCTCGAGATGATGCGCGGCAAAGCGCAGGATATCGGCGCTGTCGGCCCGGACGGTCGCGACGATGCCCCAGCGCGGCGCCGTGGCGGAAGGCCGCGCGGCGCGGGCCGGGACGGGGGCGACATTCTTCTTGCGGCTCTTCTTGGGCGCGTCCGCATCCTTGCGCCGGGCTTTGCGGGCCTTCATCACCTGCAACCGCCGGAAGATCGTCGCCGGGTCCTCGATCAGTGCCTCGATGAGGTTCCGGGCAAGGGGGCGGATCACCGGGGCGGCGTCGGCTTCCTGCCAGAGCCGGCCCAGCATGTTGACGTCGAGCCCGCCGGAGCCCAGCGCATAGGCGTCCATCTGCATCGGCAGCGGGGCCTTGACCTTGTCGTCGAGGGCGAAAGCCGCCTCGGGCGGACGGCCGGAAAAGAGCCGCTCGGTTTCGTAGAGTTTCATCGCGCCGAAAAGGGTCGACAAGGCAAGCCCGACCGCGCGTTCCTCGGCCCCCGCGCCGTGATCGCCGAAGGTCGTCACCGCCGAGACCTGCCAGCGCGCATCGAGTGCCGCGAGCAGGAAGTCGGCCTCCTCGGCCCAGAGCCTGCGGAACAGCGCCGGCGCGTGATCCGGCCAGGCGCGCTTGCGCAGATGCGCGACCAGAAGCCCGTGCAGGCAGGCCAGTTCGCTCTTGCCGGTGAATTCCTGCCGCAGCGCAAAGCGCTTGCGATGATAGGAGGAGCGGAAGGGCGGTTGCTCGGCGGGATCGTCCGCGGGGTTCGGAACAATGGCTTTCTTCAGGGCCTTCAGGTCGATGTCGAGCGGCGGCAGACCCTCGCCCTCGGCATGGGACAACGGCTCGCGCCGACCCTCCATCTGGGTCAGGACGGCGTCGATCCCGCCGGGGTAACTGGGCGATTTGGAAGTGCGCGCGGCCATGGCCGAAGCGTGGCGCAGCTTCGCGGCCAGAACAAGGCTGCAACGGGCAAATCCGGCGGCGATTGCCGCGATTTCGAGCGAAGGCTCAGACCATCATTTCCTTGGTCGCCGACAGGGTGATGTCGGGATAGTCGCGCACCACGCGATCGATGTCCCATTGCAGCCGCGTGAGGTAGACGATGTCGCCGTCATTGTCCTCCGCGATGTGCTGCTTGTTGGCGTTCACGAAGGCCTCGACCGCCTTCTGCGACCCGTGCACCCAGCGCGCGGAGGTGAATTGCGACGCCTCGAAGCGCACCGGCAGGCCGTATTCCATCTCGATCCGGCTGCCCAGAACCTCGAATTGCAGCTGGCCGACCACGCCCACGATGAAGCCCGAGCCGTAAGTCGGCTTGAACACCTTCGCCGCGCCTTCCTCGGCGAATTGCATCAGCGCCTTTTCGAGGTGCTTGGCCTTCATCGGATCGCCGGCCCGGGCCGATTGCAGCAATTCGGGTGCAAAGGACGGGATGCCGGTGACCTTCAGGATCTCGCCCTCGGTCAGGGTGTCGCCGATCCGCAGCTGGCCGTGATTGGGAATGCCGATGATGTCGCCCGCCCAGGCTTCCTCCGCCAGTTCGCGGTCCGAGGCCAGGAACAGCACCGGGTTCGAAATCGCCATCGGTTTTTTGGAGCGCACATGGGTCAGCTTCATTCCGCGTTCGAAATGGCCCGAGGACAGGCGCAGGAAGGCCACGCGGTCGCGATGCTTGGGGTCCATGTTGGCCTGCACCTTGAAGACGAAGCCCGCGACCTTTTCCTCCTCGGGCGCGATCTGGCGCGGCTCGGCGGAGGTGGGCTGCGGTTCGGGAGCGAGGCGGCCGATGCCATCCATCAACTCCTTCACGCCGAAGGAATTGATCGCGGATCCGAACCAGATCGGCGTCATGTGCCCCTCGAGCACCGCCCGCGGGTCGAGCGTGGGCAGCAATTCGCGGGCCATCTCGATCTCTTCGCGCAGCTGGCCCAGCAGGTTCTCGGGCACGTGCTTGGCAAGCTCAGGATCGTCGAGCCCCGAGATCTGCACGCTTTCGGCGACCTTGTTGCGGTCGGCGCGGTCCATGATCTCCAGCCGGTCGTTCAGCATATCATAGGCGCCGATGAAATCGCGCCCCATCCCGATCGGCCAGGAAGCGGGCGTCACGTCGATCGCGAGGTTTTCCTGGATTTCGTCGATGATCTCGAAGACATCCCGGCTTTCGCGGTCCATCTTGTTGCAGAAGGTCAGGATCGGCAGGTCGCGCAGGCGACAGACCTCGAAGAGCTTCCGGGTCTGCGATTCCACGCCCTTGGCGCCGTCGATGACCATGATCGCGGCATCGACCGCGGTCAGTGTGCGGTACGTGTCCTCGGAGAAATCCGAGTGGCCGGGGGTGTCCACGAGGTTGAAGCGGAAATTGCCGTAATCGAAGGACATCGCCGAGGCCGAGACGGAAATGCCCCGATCCTTTTCCATCTGCATGAAATCCGACCGCGTGCGCCGCGCCTCGCCCTTGGCGCGCACCTGTCCCGCCATCTGGATCGCCCCGCCGAAGAGCAGGAATTTCTCCGTCAGCGTGGTCTTGCCCGCATCGGGATGCGAGATGATGGCAAAGGTCCGCCGCCGCGCGATTTCGGCGGGCAGGGCGGGGCGGTTCTGAGGGATGTCCAACATGGATCGCGTCATAGAAGCGGGGGGCGGTCTTGGCAAGGAACCGAAGCCCGCGACCTGCCGTTGAGCTTCTTTGAGAGAAAACGCGCCATGGCCCGCCCAAGCATCAAGAACGAAAAGCTGTACGACGATCTGCGCGATGACGGCATGTCGAAGGAAAAGGCGGCCCGGATCGCCAATGCCAATGCCAACGACGCGATGAATCCGTCCGAAAAAGGGGGCAAGCAGCCGCCATATGAGGACTGGACCAAGGATGAGCTGTACTCCCGTGCGCAGGAGATCGGCATCGACGGCCGATCGGACATGACCAAGGATGAGCTGATCGCCGCCCTGCGCGACCACTGATTCCGATTTTCGTTCCCGAATCCTCCTACTTGGGGTAGTGTGAACATTACGTGAACATTGAACCCGAGGATTTGTCATGACCCTGATTGAAGTTGCCAATGCGCTTGTCGCCGGCTGCCGGGAAGGCCGCGAGCGCGAAAACCTCGAAACGCTCTATGCCGAGGACGCGGTCTCCGTGGAAGCGATGGCCATGCCCGGACAGGACAGCGCCGAAATTCATGGCCGCGACGGCATTCGCGGCAAGCACGATTGGTGGGACAGCGCCATGGAGATGCATTCCGCCGAGATCGAAGGCCCGTACCTGCACGGCGACGACCGGTTTGCGGTCTGTTTCAAGGTGGATGCAACCGACAAGGCCAGCGGCGAGCGCAGCCTGATGGAGGAGGTGGCGATCTACCACGTGAAGGACGGCCGCATCGTGCGCGAGGAATTCTTCTATAACATGCCGTGATGCGCCGTGGTCTTGCGTGAATGGACGCACGCATGGACTTCAAAACGAAAAGCTTTGCGGCTACGCCATGCAATTGCCGCAAAGCTTGCGCGATTTTGCCTTATCCGCCCGACGATTTCCGCAGGACCGAGGCCGCGTCGAGATGCGCGAGGATCTCCTCGCCGACCTCCAGTTCGCTATGTCCGCTGCGGCGGTGATCGCGTTGCAACTGGCCCAGAACGGTCGCCATCTCCGACGGCAATATGGCCCGCGTCCGCGAATCCACGAGCATCGATTCCGCTGCGATTCCCTCGGCATAGATGATTTCGTGCTGATCGAAGAGCATCTGGTAATAATCGACGAAGCCGCCCGACAAGCGCCGGATCGTATCGCCGTTCACGAGGTGCCGCGCGCGCACCAGCACCTCCGCCCGACCGGTCCCGAGCGCATCTTCGCGCTGGTAGATGAACAGCCGGTGATCGGGGCTGACCACCAGATCGTTCGTGTTGTTGAGCGCGCCGGCGCGGATCTGCACCGGTGCAAAGCCGCCCGTGGCGCGGGTGGTGCGCTGCCCGATCCAGCGCACGGCCTGCGGCCCGTCGTCCCGGGTCAGCACCCGGTCGCCGACCTGCAGCTCTTCCACCGGGCATTGCGCGCCGGAAGCCAGGGTGATGAGCGTGCCGCGGGTGAACGAGACGCAGGCCAGCTGCGCGAATCGCGCCAGCACGCCCTCGGTGTCGATGCCCACGAGCGCGTAATCGAGCCGCGGTGTCAGCGGCGCGAGCGGCAGCAGGTAAAGCTCCTGCGCCAGCCCCTCCGCGTCGGTCTCCACAAGGATGATCGCCTCATGGGTCTGCCCGTCGCCCGACATCAGCGTGATCGCGCAATCGAGATGCAGATCCGCCCCGGCCCGGCCCAGCTCGGACCCGGCGACGATGGAGAACGGCGCATCGGCGCGCGCCAGCACGCGCAGCTGCACCTCCGCCGCGACCGGCGACAGACGGTAGAGGTCGTCCAGCATCAACTCGTCCGCGAAACTGACCGGATCGCCGAGATTGGCCCCGTTCACCACGCGGAAATGCTCGGCGCGGTAAACGCCGAGGGTCTGGGTCGAACGAGGGGGCACGCTGGTATTCATCGCTTCGGTCTCGTATCGAAGTCGGGAACGGATGGCATCATTTTTCGCAGAATGTCGCGCGAATATGGCATGACAAGGCCGCAGGACAGGTCTTTTGTCGACCGGCGCGACGGGGGAGACGCAGGATGGATTTGGGAATTCGCGGCAAACGGGCGCTGGTGACGGCGGCCTCGAAAGGGCTCGGACGCGGCTGTGCCGAGGCGCTGGCCGAGGCCGGGGTGGACCTCGTGATCAATGCCCGCGGCGCGGAAGCGCTGGAGCAGACCGCGGCCGAGATCCGCGCCGCGCACGGCGTCGAGGTGACCGCGATCGCCGCCGACATCGTAAGCGATGCGGGCCGCGCCGCGGTGCTGGAAGCGGCGGGCGCAGTCGATATCCTCGTGACCAATGCCGGCGGGCCGCCGCCGGGGATCTGGTCTGACTGGGACCGCGCGGATTTCATTGCGGCGCTCGATGCCAACATGCTCACCCCCATCGCGCTGATGCAGGCCTGCCTGCCGGGCATGATGGAGCGGGGCTGGGGCCGGGTGGTCAACATCACCTCGCAATCGGTCAAGGCGCCCATCGCCGTGCTCGGCCTGTCCAACGCGGCGCGCACCGGGCTCACGGGCTTCGTGGCGGGCACCGCCCGGCAGGTCGCGCCGCAGGGCGTCACGATCAACAACCTGCTGCCCGGCGCCCATGACACCGACCGGATCGACGCGATGGACCGCGCCGCCTCCGAAAGCCAGGGCAAGAGCATCGCGGAGGTCCGCGCGGCCAAGTTCCAGACCATTCCCGCGCGCCGCTACGGCACCGCGGCGGAGTTCGGCGCGGCCTGCGCGTTCCTCTGCTCGCAGCATGCAGGCTATATCGTCGGGCAGAACATCCTGCTCGATGGCGGCGGCATCAACGCCACGCTCTGATGGCGCGGGGGCCGGACGGCAAGGGCGGCGGGGCGGGGTTCTCGCTGTCCGACCAACTCTTCAACGCGCGCACGATCGGGCAGCTGGCGCGCGAATATGCCGCGCTGCCGGGTTTCGACGCCCCCCGATTTGAGGCCGAGGCCTTGGGCGGCCTGCCCGGGCGCGGCCTTCTGGAGCGGCTCGACTGGATTGCGACCTGCATCGAGGCGCAGCTGCCGCGCGACTTTCCCACCATGGCCGCGGCGCTGGAGGCGGCGATGCCGCCGCCGCTCGATCCCGCCCGAACCGACAACGATTTCGGCCAGTTCATCCACGCGGTGCCCGGCATTCTCGCGGTGCGCCACGGGCTCGAGACGCATCGCGACCGCGCGCTCGACCTCATCCACGCCGCAACCCGGCGCTTCTCCATGGAATTCTACATCCGGCCCTTCCTGAACCGCTGGCCGGAGGAGACGCTGGCCCGCCTCGCGCTCTGGGCCGAGGACGAGAATTACCATGTCCGCCGCCTCGTCTCCGAAGGCACCCGCCCGCGGCTGCCCTGGGCCGCGAACGTGACCCTGCCGCCGGGGCGCGCGCTGCCGCTGCTCGACAAGCTGCACGCCGATCCGACGCGCTACGTGACGCGCTCGGTGGCCAATCACCTCAACGATCTGACCCGCCACGACCTGGAGGCGGTCCTGCGCCACCTCTCGGCCTGGCGCGCATTGGGGCAGCAATCCCCGCGCGAGCTCGACTGGATGACCCGCCACGCGCTGCGCACGGCGCTCAAGACGGGCGCGCCTGGTGCGCTGCGCCACTTGGGCTTCGATCCCGACCTGCCGCTGTCGGCAAGGCTCGACCTCGCGCCCTGTCCGGTGGCGATCGGCACGGCCCTGCAGATCACGGCCGAGATCGCGCCCGCGGAGGACGGCAAGCTCCTGGTCGATTACCGCATCCTCTTCCACCGTCCGGGCGGACGACGCGGCGAGAAGGTGTTCAAGCTTGGCCAAGCGCAGGCCCAGGCCGGGACCGAGCTGCGCTTTCAGCGCAACCACAACCTGAAGCGGGCGGCGACCACCTTTACCTGGCATCCCAGTCCGCACCGGCTGATCCTGCAGGTCAATGGCCGCGACGTGGCCGAACAGCGCTTCGAGGTGGTGGCGCCCTGACCCGCCACCGGCGACAGCCGCCCCGAACGGGCCTGGGGCCCGGCGCGCCGCCCCCCTGCGCTTGCCTCTTTCCAAATACCGCCGGGGGTGAATGCGCGCCCCGGCGCGCAGAGGGGGCTGGCCCCCTTGGGCTCCGCCGCCCCCCTCACTCCGCCGGGGCGGTGCCCCAGCGCGTCTCCAGCGCCTCGAGCGCGGCGATGCGTTCCTCGGTCTTCGGGTGGCTCATGAGCCAGGCCGGCACTGCGCCCGCGCGCGCGCCGGTCAGCTCCTCAAGCTTGCGGAACAGCGATTTCTGCGGCCCGATCCCGATTCCGGCCTTGGCCAGAAGTGCCGCCGCATAGGCATCCGCCTCGAACTCGTCCGAACGCGAAAGCCGCGCGGCCAGGAGCGAGGCCAGGAGGTTTGCGATCCAGACGCCGACACCCGGAATGATCCGCCCGAGGATCAGCGCCAGCGCCGTGCGCAGCGCGTTCTGCCCGGAGAAATCGATCATCCGGCGCCGGGAATGACCCAGCGCCACGTGGCCCAGCTCATGGGCGATGACCGAGGCCATTTCCTCGCCCGACACCTCGCCCTGCTGGTATTTCCGATAGAAACCGCGGGTGATGAAGATGCGCCCGTCCGGCGCGGCAAGGCCGTTCACCGGGTCTATCTCGTAGATATGCACCTTGATCCGCGGCACGTCGAGCGCCTTGGCGAGCCGCGCAAGGATGTCGCGCAGCCTCGGATCGGCAAGCTCGGTGGAGCGCTGGTCGAGCTCCTTCGCCGTCCGCCACGCCGAGAAGCGGTACATGACGAGGCCGTAGAGCAGGGCGAGCAGGATCGGTGTGAATTTCAGCATGGGTCTAATATGGGGCCACGGGGCGCAAAGAAAAAGCGCCCGGGGACCATGCCCCGGGCGCCCATGATGTCGCAGCCCGGAAAGGACCTGCGCGTGGGCGTCAGACCAGTGCTGCGTCCATCGTGATCTCGGCGGTGCCGCCCTTGTAGAGCTTGGAGATCGGGCAGCCTTCCTTGGCGGCGTTGGCGGCCTCCATGAACTTGGCCTCGTCGAGGCCCGGCACGCTCGCCTTCACCTCGAGATGGACCTTGGTGACGGAAAAGCCGTCGCCGTCCTTTTCGAGGCTGACCGTCGCCTTGGTGTCGATCGCGTCGGCGGTGGCGTCGTGCTGGCCGAGGATCATCGACAGTGCCATCGAGTAGCAGGCCGCGTGGGCCGCGCCGACGAGCTCTTCGGGGTTCGAGCCGGGCTCGTCCTCGAAGCGGGTGTTGAAGCCGTAGGGCGTGTTGTCGAGCACGGTCGATTCGGTCGAGACCTGACCTTTGCCGGTCTGCAGATCGCCTGCCCAATGCGCGGTTCCGAATTTCTTGATCGCCATGATGTCCTCCGTTCGTTTCTTGGTCGGGTGCAGGATCAACGCGGCAGGCCGAGGGGCGGTTCCGTGGTCCGGCGAAGATCGGATCGACGGCCTTCGGCCGCCGATCCGCTGGGGGCGCTGCCCCCAGACCCCCGGAGGTATTTCCGGTCCGATCGTGAGGGGGCGTCCGGGCTGGCGGGACATGGGGTTCGCGGACCCTTGGGGATCTTCTTGCGGCGATCTGCGGCGGCACCGTCATCCGGAGCCAAGGCGCGTTCGGCGCGCTTTCCGGATGAATCCCGGCTGCGATGCCGGGCGTCTCGCGAAGCGCCCCCGGGGCCGGTCGGGCCATCCCCGGAGCGGCGCTTCGCGTGGCGGGCTCTGGCCCGGTCAGCGCGCCAGCGCGCGCATGCCGCGGTCGATTCCGTCGAGCGTCATCGGCACCATGCGGTCCTCGAAGATCTCGCGGATCATCCCGATCGACTGGGTATAGGCCCAGTATTTCTCGGGCACCGGGTTGATCCAGAGGTGATCGGGCCATTGATCCCGCGCCCGCTGCAGCCAGGTCTGGCCAGCTTCGGCGTTCCAGTGCTCGTTGGCCCCGCCCGGGATCGCCACCTCGTAGGGGCTCATCGAGGCATCGCCCACGAAGATGCACTTGTAGTCCGAGCCGTAGGTGCGCAGCACCTCGTGGGTCGGCGTCTGCTGGTCCCAGCGCCTGCGATTGTCGCGCCAGACGCCTTCGTAGAGGCAGTTGTGGAAATAGTAATGTTCGAGATGCTTGAACTCCGCGCGGGCCGCCGAGAAGAGCTCCTCGACGACCTTGACGTGATCGTCCATCGACCCGCCCACGTCGAGAAACAGCAGCACCTTCACCGCGTTGCGCCGCTCGGGCCGGGTCTTGACGTCGAGCCAGCCATGCTCGGCGGTGGCGCGGATCGTGCCGGGCAGGTCCAGCTCCTCGGCCGCGCCGTCGCGCGCCCATTTCCGGAGCCGCTTCAGCGCCACCTTGATGTTGCGGGTGCCGATCTCGATGCTGTCGTCGTATTCGCGGAACTCGCGTTTGTCCCAGACCTTCACCGCGCGGCGATGGCGGCTTTCGTTCTGGCCGATGCGCACGCCTTCGGGGTTGTAGCCATAGGCGCCGAAGGGCGAGGTGCCGCCTGTGCCGATCCACTTGCTGCCGCCCTCGTGCCGGCCCTGCTGATCCTTCAGTCGCTCGCGCAGCGTCTCCATCAGCTTGCCGAAGCCACCCAGCGCCTCGATCTCGGCCATTTCCTCGGGCGAGAGATGCTTTTCGGACATCTTCCTGAGCCAGTCTTCGGGCAGGTCCACCGCTTCCAGCATCTCCTCGAAGGAGATCGCCTCGAGCCCCGAGAAGGCCGCCGCGAAGGCGCGGTCGAAGCGGTCGATATGCCGCTCGTCCTTCACCATGGCGCTGCGGGCGAGGTAGTAGAAGCCCTCCGGATCATAGGTGGCAAGGCCCGCGCGCATGGCCTCGAGGAAGGTCAGGTATTCCCGGAGCGAGACCGGCACGCCTGCATCGCGGAGCTTTTCGAAGAACGGGACGAACATGCCCCCTCTTACACCAAGGCCTTCTCGAGGACGATGGTCGCGATCAGGCCCAGAAGCGCGCCGATGATGGCGAAGATCGTGGCATATTGCGCGATGTCGAGCCGGTTGCCCTTTCTGCGCCGGGCCGAGAGGCCGCCCCAGAGTGCCCCGATTAACGCGCTGGCCAATACGATCATAAACGCCCGATCCTTCCCTTCAGCGGGTTCAACGCTTCGATCTCGCGCAGCTTGGCGCGGACCGCGTAATCCGAGCCGAAGCCGTATCGCGCCCAACCGAGGCTGTCCAGACGCACCTCGCGGGCTTCCGCGGCGCGGCCGGACAGGTCCAGCGCCTCGGCGCGCAGCATGAGAAGCGTGGCGAGCAGGGCCGCGTTCTCATGCCGCGCGGCCACGTCGATCTGCGGTGCCAGCACGGCGAGCGCCTGCTCGGGCCGGTTGCGCGCGATCGCGTGGGCGGCCAGCTGCGAGGCGACATAGGCGCGGTGCAGGCTGGTGCGGGGGGAGGCGGCGAAATAGCGGTCCGCCGCCTGGAAGTGTTGCAGGGCCGCGTCGATATCCTCGGACTGGGTGATGCGGCCCATGGCGTAATGCGCAAAGCCGCGCCGGTGATCCTGCCAGCCCATCGCGGTGGCGATCTGCAGCGCCTGCCGGGCCGCGGATTTGCGGTCCTTGGTGCCCGGCCCGAGGGCCGCCTGCACCGATTGCACGAAGGCGCGCGGGGTGGCGGCGAGCTGCGCTGTGGGCCGCGACGCGCCCGCCGGGTTGAGCCGGGCGAGGATCGCGGGCAGGCGGCTCGCCACCGCGCCCTGGGTCATGCCCGAGCGCAGTTCGGGGTCGTAATAGGCCCGCAGGATCAGCATGTCGAAGCCGGTCAGCACGGTGTGCACGTTGTCGTCGTTGAAGACCGAATCGGGCAGCCGGTAAAGATCGTTGAGCGGCCCCAGCGCCTGCGCCAGTTCCTCGTGCAGGCAATCGCGCACTTCCTGCGGGCTGGCATCGCCGGGCAGGAAGACCGCGACGCGGTCGCGCCGTGTCATGTTGGACCAGTTGATCTGCGCGGTGCGCCGCACCCGGCCGTATTCGGCCAGCGACGACACGTTCGGAACCACGAAACAGGCCGCCTGCGGCAGGTAGCGGCGGATCTCGGCGCGCGGCACCGCCTCGATCGTCACATGGGCCGGGCCCGACTGGTCGCGCGCCACGTCGATCCGCGCCTCGCTGCGCAGCCGGTAGAGCACCTGGTCGAGATCGGAATAGAGCGAGGCGGGCGGCTGCCCGGTGACCCGCACGTTGATCGGCCCCTCGAAACGGGTGAAGCGTTCAAGCTCGCGGCCCGATTCGAGGCTGAACGAGAGCGCCAGGAAATCCCGCGCGATCTCGCGGTTGGAGGCCTGCGCGGGCAGCGGGCGCGGCACCTGGAAACGTTTCATCGGCGGCAGGCTGCTTTCGCTGATGATCGCGGCCCGGGTCGTGGTATCGGGCTCCGCAGCCGGCACGCAGGCGCTCAGGAGAAGACAGAACGGTACGATGAAACGGTGCATCAGGCCCTCTGGTATTTGATGAATGGGGTCTGGATGCCGATCCGGTCGTAGAGCGTTCGGGCGGTCGTGTTGAAATCCTGCGTCAACCAATAGACCGATCCCGCGCCATGCGCGTCGGCGGCGGCATAGACCGCCTCGATCAGCGCCCGTCCGACGCCCTGTCCCCGGATCTCCGGCGCGGCATAGAGGTCCTGCAGGTAGCAGACCTCCTCGATGCGCCAGGCATGGCGGTGAAACAGGTAATGCGTCAGCCCGACGGGCCGCCCGTCCGCGCAGGCCAGGAGCGCGTTGAAATCGCGCGGGTCGTCGCCCAACAGGCGCGCGAAGGTCGTGTCGTAGACCGGCGCGGGCACCGCGGTCTCGTAAAATCCGAGATATGCGGTCCAGAGCGCCTGCCAGGCGTCACGGTCTTCAGGCGCCAGCGGACGCACGGAGATGGCCTTGCGGGAAAGCATCGGTCGAGGTCTGCCTGATCGTTCCAGATGCGGTCAACATCCGGGGTGTTTTTGTCCGTAGTTGGAACACTATAGGGCGAAACCGCGATTTCTGGAGACGATATGGCAACAACCCTGCAGATTGCGCGGAAATGCTGCGTGTGCCTGTCGAAATTCAATAATATCAATGTCCTGCGAGGTGCAGTTCAGCAACAGCATTAACTTCGGGGCGGGTGGTTTGCCCGCGCTTTCGCGCCGCGCGGCGGCCTTCCCCGGACGAGCCGCGCCCGGGGGAGCGGAAAAGCGCCTCAGATTCGTCTCAAAGTTTAGGTGATTCTGCGCAGCGCCTTTACCGGGCCCCGGTCGGCGCGAACGTCACCGCCCCTGCTGCCGCCGCGCCATGAAGGCCAGCCGCTCGAAGAGGTGCACGTCCTGTTCGTTCTTCAGAAGCGCCCCGTGCAGCTTCGGCAGCGCATCGGCCCCGTCGCGCTTGAGGTCCGCCGGGTCCAGATCCTCGGCCAGCAGCAGCTTCAGCCAATCCAGCACCTCCGAGGTCGAGGGCTTCTTCTTCAGCCCCGGCTGTTCGCGGATCTCGTAGAACTGCGTCAGCGCCTCGGTCAGAAGCTGCGGCTTGATGCCCGGGTGATGCACCTCGACGATGCGGCGCAGCACCTCGGGTTCGGGGAACCGGATGTAATGAAAAAAGCAGCGGCGCAGGAAGGCGTCGGGCAGCTCTTTCTCGTTGTTCGAGGTGATGATGACGATGGGCCGGTGCGTGGCACGGATGGTCTCGCCGGTCTCGTAGACGTAGAATTCCATCCGGTCGAGTTCCTGCAGAAGATCGTTCGGAAACTCGATATCGGCCTTGTCCACCTCGTCGATCAACAGCACCACGCGGCGGTCGGCGGTGAAGGCCTCCCAGAGCTTGCCGCGGCGGATGTAGTTGCGCACGTCGTTGACCCGCTCGTCGCCGAGCTGGCTGTCGCGCAGGCGGCTGACCGCGTCGTATTCGTAAAGACCCTGCTGCGCCTTGGTGGTGGACTTGATCGACCATTCGATCATGTCGGTGCCCAAGGCCTGCGCCACCTGGCGCGCCAGCTCGGTCTTGCCGGTGCCGGGCTCGCCCTTGACCAGAAGCGGGCGCTCCAGCGTCACGGCGGCGTTCACCGCCATGGTCAGATCGTCGGTGGCGACGTAGGCTTCGGTTCCTTCGAACTTCATCGGACGCTCTTCTCCCCTTGGCCCGTGCGACGCTCCGACAGCGGAATTTTCCGTTCCGCCGGGCCACTTGTGTAGTGACACCGCGTCAGCCTTGGGCTATTCGGCTCCGCGCAGGGGTGCCAGATTATCAGGGGAATTGCCATGGCTGATGTCGGTACGATTGAGGGAGCGACCATGAAACCAGAATCCTTTCTTCCAGACGATTACCGTCCGTCCGACGACGAAGAATTCATGTCCGAGCGACAGCTCGAATATTTCCGCCGCAAGCTGATCACCTGGAAGCAGGACCTGCTGGCCGATACGCGCGACACGCTCGAGGGGCTGCAGGACGGCACCCGCAACATCCCCGACGTGACCGACCGCGCCAGCGAAGAGACCGATCGCGCGATCGAGCTGCGCACCCGCGACCGCCAGCGCAAGCTCGTCGCCAAGATCGAGGCCGCGCTGCGCCGGATCGAGGATGGCGAATACGGCTATTGCGAAAAGACCGGCGAGCCGATCTCGCTCAAGCGGCTCGACGCGCGCCCCATCGCCACCATGACGCTCGAGGCGCAGGAGCGGCACGAGCGGCGCGAGAAGGTGCATCGCGACGACTGAGCGCGGCATCTCGCGACATCGAGGGGCGCCGGACCGCGAGGTCGGGCGCCTTTTTCATGCCCGAACCGACCTGCGATTGAGAGGACCATGGCGCTTCACGACCTGAGCATAGCGGTGATCGGCGGCGGCATCGGCGGGCTCGCGGCGGCCACGGCGCTGGCCCGGCACGGCGCGCGGGTCACGCTTTTCGAACAGGCCGACGCCATCCGCGAGGTGGGCGCGGGCCTGCAGCTCTCGCCCAACGGGCTGAAGGTGATGGCGGCACTCGGCCTCGAGGCGGGGCTCGGCTCCGCGCCGCGCGCCTCGGCGGTCTCCTTGCGGGATTACCGCGCGGGCCGCGAGGTGCTGCGCCTCGATCTCGCCCGGCTCGGGCCGGGGATGAATTACCGCTTCGTGCACCGCGCCGATCTCATCGACCTGCTGGCCGGTGCCGCGCGCGCGGCGGGCGTCACGCTGCGGCTGTCGCACAAGGTGCGCCGCGTCACGCCCGGCGCGCCCGCGCGCATCGAGATGGCGAATGAGACCGGGGATCAGACCGGGGATGAGACGGTCTCGGCCAATCTCGTGATCGGCGCTGACGGCCTGCACTCGGTTGTGCGCACGGTGCTCAACGGCGATGTGCCCGCGCGCTTCACCGGCCAGGTCGCGTGGCGCGCCGTGGTGCCCAATGTCGTGGATCATCCGCCCGAGGCGCGGGTGCATATGGGCCCGCACCGCCACGTCGTCAGCTACCCCCTGCGCGACAGCGCCTTCGTCAACCTCGTCGCCGTGCAGGAGCGCGCCGACTGGGCCGAAGAGGGCTGGTCACAGACCGATGAGGGGGACAACCTCCGCGCCGCCTTGGCCGATTTCGGCGGCGACACCGCCCGGCTTCTGGCCGCCGCCGAGCGTCCGGGCCTCTGGGGCCTCTTCCGCCATCCGGTGGCGGCGCGCTGGTGGGGCGAGGGGCTGGCGCTCTTGGGGGATGCCGCCCATCCGACCCTGCCGTTCCTCGCGCAGGGCGCCAACCTCGCGCTCGAGGATGCCTGGGAGCTCGCCGATGCGCTGGCCCGGGCGGATCGCCTCGAGGCAGGGCTCGCGGCCTACCAGGCGCGCCGCGCCGACCGCGCCGCGAAGGTCATCGCGGCGGCCAACGGCAATGCGTGGAAATACCACCTCGCGCGTCCGGGTCTGCGCGATGCGGCGCATTTCGCGCTGGCGCTCGGCGGACGGGTCGCGCCGGGGCTGATGCTGCGCCAATTCGACTGGCTCTACCGCTACGATCCGACCTTGCCGCGCTAGCCCCCACCTTTTGCGCAGGCGACAGCGCGCATATCTCGGGATAGACAGGCCGCAAGGAGGAGACCCGCCATGGACCGTTTCGACCCGATCCCCGAAACCGCGCTCGACTGGCACCGCGCGGGCGAGGGCGCCTGCCTCGCCACCGTGATCGAGACCTGGGGCTCGGCGCCCCGCCGCACCGGATCGCAGCTGGCGATTTCGGGGCAGGGCCGCATCGAGGGCTCGGTCTCGGGCGGCTGCGTCGAGGGCGCGGTCATCGTCGAGGCCATCGAGGCGCTCGAGGCCGGCGAGGCGCGGGAGCTCGAATTCGGCGTCTCGGACCAGGACGCCTTTGCCGTGGGGCTCGCTTGCGGCGGCACCATCCGCGTGCTGATCGAGCCCGTGGGCACGGTCCTGCCCGAGGCGCTGCTGGCCGATCTGGTCGCGGCCCGCGCCGCGCGGCGGCCCGCGGCCTACGTGGTCGACCTCGAGACCGGGACGCGCAGGCTCGACACCGATGGCCATGCGGAGCGCTTCCGCATGGACCGCTCGGGCTTCGAGGAGGGCACGCGCACCTTCGTCACCATCCACAACCCGCCCCTGCGCCTTGTCGTCGTGGGCGCGGTGCATATCGCCCAGGCGCTCCTGCCCATGGCGCGGATCGCGGGCTACGACCCGGTGCTGATCGACCCGCGCGAGACCTTCGGCTCCGAAACGCGCTTTCCCGGCGAGACGATCCTGCACGACTGGCCCGACGAGGCGGTGGAGAAGGCCGGGCTCGACAGCCGCACGGCGCTGGTGCTGCTGACCCACGATCCCAAGCTCGACGATCCGGCGCTGCTGCGCGCGCTCCGCTCCGATTGCTTCTATATCGGCGCGCTGGGCTCCTCGCGGACGCACGCCAAGCGCGTGGACCGGCTGCAGGAGGCGGGCTTTTCCGAGGCCGAGATCGCCCGGATACACGGCCCCATCGGCCTCGATATCGGCGCCGCCGGTCCCGCCGAGATCGCCGTGTCGGTCATCGCCGAGATGACGCAGGTGCTGAGACAGCGGTCGTGAAATTCGGACCTCTCCCCCTGTCCGAGGCCCGGGGCGCGATCCTCGCGCATTCGGTGGCCCTGCCCGAGGGGCGGCTTCGCAAGGGCTCGGTGATCGGGACGGCGGAGCTCGCCGCGCTCGAGGCCGCTGGCATCCCCGAAGTGGTCGCGGCCCGGCTCGAGCCCGGCGATCTGGGGGAGGACGAGGCCGCCGCGCGTCTCGCGCGCGCCCTGGTGCCCGAGGGCGAGACGGGCCTGCGCATCGGACGCGCCGCGACGGGCCGGGCCAATATCTTCGCCGAAGGGCCGGGACTCGCGCGGATCGACGCGGCCCGCATCGGCGCGCTGAACGCCGTGCATCCGATGATCACCGTCGCCACCGTGCCGCCCTATCAGCGCATGGCCGAAAGGGGCATGGTCGCCACCGTCAAGATCATCGCCTACGGCGTGCCCGAAGAGGCGCTGGCCCGTGCGGCAGCGGCGGGCGCGGGCGCGCTCGGCTTTCACGCCCCGGTTCTGAGCCGCGCGGAGCTGATCCAGACCCGCACCGACATCCCCGTCAACACCGCCAAGGGTCAGGCCGCCATCGCCGAGCGGCTGTCGCGGCTCGGCGTCGATCTGGCCCCCGAACATGTCGTGCCGCACGAGATCGACGCGCTCTCCGCGGCGCTGGCCGCGTCCGAGGCCGAAGCGCTCTTCATCCTGACGGGTTCGGCCACGTCGGACCTGCACGACACCGCGCCCGAGGCCCTGCGCCGCGCGGGCGGGCAGGTGGCGCATTACGGCATGCCGGTCGATCCGGGGAACCTGCTGTTTCTCGGCACGCTCGGCGCGAAACCGGTGGTCGGCCTGCCGGGCTGCGCCCGCTCGCCCGCGCTCAACGGGGCCGATTGGGTGATGGAGCGGCTGTTATGCGGCGTGCCCGTCACCCCCGCCGACATCGCCGGGATGGGCGTCGGGGGCCTCCTGAAGGAGATCCCCCAGCGCGGCCGCCCGCGCGAGGCTTGAGCCCTCGCCGGCCGGTTCGCGCCAATGCGCGCGACCAGCCGCTCGCTCCTACTAACGGGCGGCCTCGGACACGATGGATAGCCAAATGATCAGGACTGCGATCGGAACCGCCAGCGTCAGGACCCGGCCAAGCTGAGCGATGAAGTCGGCCCGCTGGGACACAAGGTCGCGAAGTTCGGCGTTCTTTTCCGTCAAGGTGACGATCTTGTCTCTGAACTCGCCCGCTCTCTCGAAGGATGCAAGGATCATCAGAATGCTGGACAGGCAAATCAGTATGGCAACGATAGGAATTTCAGGAAATAGGAGGCTGCCACGGAAGCTTTCTATCTGGCCGTTCGCACGATTTGCGCTGAGCGCTAAAGCGCCGAACAGAAAGGATTGCGATGTGATGAACCATCCCACCCTTTGCGAAATGAGATTGGCCTCGTAAGTGATCTCGTTTCTGAACTCTTTGAACTTTTCGAAGTCGGTCATCTCGGGCGCTCGAAGCCTTGTGAAATCAATGCAACCGGGTGGTATGATAACTCGGCACGCGCGATTGCGAATAGAATGCCACGCGGCACCCGTCGCAAATGCGATCTATTACAAACGAAAAAGGGCGCCACATGGGGCGCCCATCTCATCTCGTGGATTTGGAAAGCCCTACTTCACCGGGCCGACCATCATGATCATCTGACGGCCTTCCATCTTCGGCATGTTCTCGACCTTGCCGACTTCCTTCACGTCCTCGGCCACCCGTTCGAGCAATTCGCGCCCGAGGTTCTGGTGCGCCATTTCGCGGCCGCGGAAGCGCAGGGTGACCTTCACCTTGTCGCCCTTCTCGAGGAACTTGAAGACATTCTTCATCTTCACGTCGTAGTCGTGCACGTCCGTGTTAGGACGGAACTTCACTTCCTTGACCTCGATGGTCTTCTGCTTCTTGCGGGCCTCGGCTTCGCGCTTCTGCTGTTCGTACTTGAACTTGCCGAAATCCATGATCTTGCACACGGGCGGCGAGGCGTTGGGCGATATCTCCACGAGGTCGAGACCGGCCTGCTCCGCAAGCTCCCGTCCGCGTTCGGGGGTGACGACCCCGATGTTTTCTCCTTCGGCTCCGATCAAACGGATTTCCGCGACGCGGATACGGTCGTTGACGCGGGGGCCGGTGTCGCGGGTGGGCGGCGCGTTGTGAGGTCTGCGGGCTATGGGAACGTTCCTTGAGTGATGAAGATTTCGAGGCCAAAAAATAGGCTTCTCGGGCCGGTGATTCAAGCGCTTAAACGCAAGGCCCGCGGGAAATCACGCGGCGGGCAGGCCGCGCGCGGCCCGGACGTTCCCGCGCGCGCCGCAGGGGCTGTCCGACGGGTCCAGCGGCGGCTCGGGCCGGGCATTTCGGCGGAATTCCGCGCGATCCGCTAAGGTGATCGGGAAAGTCCGATTATTATTCCCGCGGCGCGTGCAAGCATCTATAATTGCGAAAGGGTGCCCTTGCGAAAACGATTCGCCTGACCTGGCATGCCGCACTTCCGGAGGAATTGACGTGAACGAGGCGGGGCAGATCGGATCGTGCTGGCGTCTGCGCATCGCGCAGCTCGGCGTCCTTGTCTCCTGCCTGCCGATTCTGGGCTGGGCGACCGGCACCCCGTGGCTCGTGCGCGCCTCGGCCACGCATGCCGCCATCGTGCCGACGACGGCCTTGGGTTTCTGCCTGCTGTTTCTGAGCGCGGCCCTGATCGAGGCCGGACGCCGCGAGCAGCTTCAGGCCCGCCTGATCCTCGCCGCGGCGGGGCTCGTCATCGCCGACCGGCTCTATCCCGACCTGCAGGCGCTGCCCGCGATGCTGGGGATCGCACGGGACGCGCCCGCGCCCGGCGATGCGATGTCCCTGCCCACGGCGGGTGGTCTTCTGCTCGGTGCGCTGGTGCTGTGGCGGTTGCGGCAGGACCGTGACAGCGTGGGCACACTGGCGCTTACCTTGCTCGGCATGTCCTCGTCCGTGGCGATCCTGCTCGGCCATTCCTTCGAACCGGGGTCGATCTACGCCCTGCCGGTCTTCGCGACGCTGTCGGAATACACGATCGGGCTTTTCGTGCTGTTCTTCACCACGCTGCTGTTGCCGCAACGCGAAAGCGCGCTGTCGCCGCCGGTCTGACGCGCGTCACGACGAACCGCCGCGCGCCGCGGCGGCCCGGCCCGCGCGAGACCGCGCCCCTCAGTCGAGAAACGCCTTTTCCACCACGTATTGCTTCGGGTCCGAATTCGCCCCTTCCTCGAGCCCGTAGCCTTCCAGAAGCTCCTTGATCTCGAGGTTGAAGGCGAGGTTGCCGCAGACCATCGCGCGGTCGGTCTCGGGGTTGATCGGCTCCACCCCCAGATCGGCGAACACCTCGCCCGAGCGCATCAGGTCGGTGATCCGGCCCATCTTCGGGCTCTCCTCGCGGGTGGTGGTCGGATAATAGCGCAGCTTGGCGAGGTTCTCCGCGCCGATCAGCTCGTTCAGCATCTCGTCCGCGCGGATCTCCTCGATCAGCTTGCGGCCGTATTCCAGCTCGCCCACTTCGCGGCAGGTATGGGTGATGATGACCTCGTCGTAATCCTCATAGGTCTGCGGATCGCGCAGCAGCGACGCGAAGGGCGCAAAGCCCGTGCCGGTGGCGAAGAACCAGATGCGCTTGCCGGGCAGCAGCGCGTCATGGACCAGCGTGCCCACGGGCTTGGGGCGCAGGATGATCTCGTCGCCGGGCTGGATGTGCTGCAGCCGCGAGGTGAGCGGGCCGTCCTGCACCTTGATCGAGTAGAATTCCAGCTCCTCGTCCCAGGAGGGCGAGGCGATGGAATAGGCCCTGAGAAGCGGCTTCTGCTTGCCGGTCTTCGGATCCGGTTCGCCCATCAGGCCGATCATCACGAACTCGCCCGACCGGAAGCGCAGGCTCGCGGGCCGCGTCACCCGGAACGAGAAGAGCCGGTCGGTCCAATGGGTGACTTCAGTCACGGTCTGGGCGTCGGGGATGGCCATCTTCCTGACCGGCGTCGCGTCACTGTCTTTCACGGGTCTCTGCTCTGTCATGGCGTCTTCGCGGGGTGGGTGCCCCGCGCCTTCTGCAATAGTCGAATTCGAATGGAGGGGCAAAGGGGGCGTTTGGTCGCCCTCTGCCCCGGCAAAGCCTCAGCCGCGCAGGCGCGCCTGGTAGTCATGCGCCTGCCAATCGGCGCGCAGGCGCCACTGGTCCTCGGGCTGGCGGGCGGCGAGGGCGTCGTCGATCTCGACCTCGTCGAAGCCCGCGCGGCGCGCCATGGCGTATTGATCCGCGATCACGTGACCGCGCGCCCGAAGCCGCCCGCGATAGCCCCGAAGCCGCAGGAGCCGCGCCAGCGTGAAGCCGCGCCCGTCGGCGGAGGAGGGGAAGTCGATCACGACCATCTCCGCACCGAGCGCCGCATCCAGCGCCTCGGGCGCGGTGTCGGATGGCATCGTCACGGCCTCTCCGGATCGGGGGTCGGGGCTGTGGGTGTCGGGGCCGAAGCCCGCATCTGTCACGATCACGCTCATGTCGTCTCTCCCTGCCGCTGCGGTCTGCGGACCGCGCGGCCGTTTTCGAAATGGATGCCGCATTCCTCCTTGGGCTTGTCCCGCCAGCGACCGGCGCGCGGGTCCTCGCCCGGGGCCACCCGGCTGGTGCAGGGCGCGCAGCCGATCGACGGAAAGCCCCGCGCCACCAGCGGATGCCGGGGCAGGCGGTTCTCGTCCATATAGGCGGCGACGTCGCCCGGCGCCCAATGCGCCAGCGGGTTGACCTTGATCCGGCCGGTGGCTGCGTCGAGCTCAAAGAACTCCATCGCCGCGCGGTCGCGGGTCTGGTAGCGCTTGCGCCCGGTGATCCAGCCGTCGAAGCCCCCGAGCGCCGCCTCGAGCGGCTCGACCTTGCGCAGGGCGCAGCAGGCATCGGGGTCGGAATGCCGCAGCGCCCCGTAAGGGTCGCGCGCCTGCAGCGTCTCCGCGTCGGTCTGCACGATGCGCAGATCGCGCAGGCCCAGCCGTTCGGCCACCTCCTGCTGGTAGACCAGCGTCTCGGTGAACAGGAGCCGCGTGTCGATGAAAAGCACCGGCACGTTGCGGTCCACCATCGCCACGAGATGCAGCAGCGCGACCGATTCCGCGCCGAAGCTCGACACCATGGCGATCTGCCCGGCCTCGGGGTCGCGCAGCGCGCCGCGCAGCACGGCCGTCGCGCCGTGATGCCGGTAGCGCGCGTTGAGCGCGGCCACGCGGCCCGCGCGCGCGGCAAGCTCCGCCGCGCTCAGGGCGCCCGTGTGGGCGTCCTCGCGGGGCTTGGGATCAGGCCGCATCGGCGCGCGCCTCCTTGTCCGGCGCGTCGTAGAGCGCGGCCTTGAACGGCGCCATGCCGATCCGCCGGAAAGTCGCGAGGAAATCCTCCTCCGCACCCGCGCGCTCAGCGAGATACGTTTCGACGATGCGCTCCACCGCCGGCACGATCTCGTCCGCCGAAAAGCCCGGTCCGGTCCGCTGACCCAGCGCCGCATCCGGTCCCTGATCGCCGCCAAGCGTGATCTGGTAGTTCTCCACGCCCGCGCGGTCGAGGCCCAGTATGCCGATATGGCCCACATGGTGGTGCCCGCAGGCATTGATGCAGCCCGAGATCTTGATCTTCAGATCGCCCACCTGGTGCTCGATCTTCAGCGCATCGAAGCGCAGCGCGATCTCCTGCGCGACGGGGATGGAGCGCGCCGTGGCCAGCGCGCAGTAATCCATGCCCGGGCAGGCGATGATGTCCGACACCTTGCCGATATTGGCGGTGCCGAGCCCATGGGCGCGCAGGATCGCGTGCAGCGCGGGCAGGTCCGACAGATGCACATGCGGCAGCACGACGTTCTGCTCGTGGCTGATGCGCAATTCGTCATGGCCGTAGCGCTCGGCGACATCGGCCAGAACGCGCATCTGCAGGGCGCTGGCATCGCCGGGCGTCGCGCCATGGGCCTTCAGCGAGACCTGCACGATCGCGTAGCCCTCGGCCCGGTGCGCGGCGAGGTTGCTGTCGGTCCAGGCGCGGAACACGGGATCGGCGTCGCGCGCGGCGTGGTAGGCGTCAACCGGCGCGTCGCGGAAGGCGGGCGGGGCGAAGGCCGCGCGGATCCCGGCCAGCATCACCTGGTCGATGCCCGAAAAGGCCGCGCGGGTCTCGGCGAAGCGCGCCTCCACGAGGCGGCGGATCTCGTCGATGCCATGCTCGTGCACGGTGATCTTGATCCGCGCCTTGTACTTGTTGTCGCGCCGCCCGAGCAGGTTCCAGACCGACACGATCGCCTCGAGATAGGGCAGAAGGTCGGCCTCGGGCAGCGCGTCATGCAGCACCTTGCCGATCATCGGCGTGCGGCCGAGACCGCCGCCCACCAGCACCTGGTAGGCGATGCCGCCATCCGCGGCCCGCACGATCCTGAGCCCGATGTCATGCGCTGCCGTCACGGCGCGGTCGGCGGGGCTGCCGGTCACGGCAATCTTGAACTTGCGCGGCAGGAACTGGAATTCCGGATGATCGGTCGACCATTGCCGGATCAGCTCGGCCACGGGCCGGGGATCGGCGACCTCGTCGGCGGCGGCGCCCGCGAAATGGTCGGCGGTCACGTTGCGGATGGTGTTGCCGGAGGTCTGGATCGCGTGCATCTCCACCTCGGCCAGCGCATCGAGGATGTCCGGCACGTCGCCCAGCACCGGCCAGTTGAACTGGATGTTCTGGCGCGTGGTGAAATGCCCGTAGCCCTTGTCCCAGCGCTCCGCGATCTGGGCGAGCTGGCGCATCTGGCGGCTGTCGAGCGTGCCGTAGGGGATGGCCACGCGCAGCATGTAGGCATGCAGCTGCAGGTAGAGCCCGTTCATCAGCCGCAGGGGCTTGAACTCGTCCTCGGTCAGGCTGCCGTCGATGCGGCGCGCGACCTGGGCGCGAAACTGGCGGTTGCGCTCGGCGACGAAGCCGGCGTCGAAATCGGTGTAGCGGTACATGGGAAGTCTCCTGCCATCGCGGCCGGGGGCCACGTTTCTCGGGGAAAACGCGGGCTGAATTGTCTTACAATTCAGCGCCCGGCCGGTGTTCCTGTTTGCCATGGGCGTAGTTCGAGGGACCCTTGCGGCGGAAGGCCTCGCGGAAATGCGCGGGCTCGGGGCCGCGCGGACCCGGCGTCACGTCGGCGAGATACGCGCCGACGATCTCGCCCGGGCGCGATTGCGCATCGAGCAGGCGCAGCTGCGCATCGGCCTCGTCGCTCAGCACTTCGGCCTCGGCGAGATCGCGGGTCCAGTCGCCGGTCTCGGTAAGGTAGATCACGTCGCCTTCCAGAAGCGCGTTGCCGGTGACGACTTTCGGGGTGAATGCGCGGGGCATCAGAGCGCCTCCTTCATCAATCGCGTGGCGGTGGCTTCGGCGCTGCGCGGGGCAAGGCCGAAGAGCGTCAGGGCCGGGCCCGAGAGCGCCGCCTGCGCCAGATCGGACGCCAGCGCGGCGAGCGTCGTGGCGAGGATGCGCTGATCGGGCCGCGAGGCGTTCTCGATCACCGTGACCGGGGTGTCGGGCCCCGCCCCATGCATCAAGAGGCGCCCCTGGATGAAGCGCGCGGCGCGCTTGCCCATGTAGATCGCCGCGACCTCGCCGGGGCGGGCCAGCGCCTTCCAGTCGTGATCGGCAAAGCCCTTCATGTCGTGGCCGGTCAGAAACCGCACGCTCGCGTTGCGCTCGCGCTTCGTCAGGCTCTGCCCGATGGTGGCGACGGCGGCGGAGGCGGCGGTGATGCCCGGCACGATCTCCCAGGCGATGTCCGCCGCGGTGACCGCGTCGATTTCCTCGTCGAGCCGGCCGAAGACCGTCGGATCGCCGGATTTCAGCCGCACGACCTGCGCGCCCGCGCTTGCATGTTCGACGATCAGCGCGTCGATATCGGCCTGGCTCATGGAGGGGCCGAACCCCTCCTTGCCGGCATCGACGAGGATCGCCTCGCGGCGCGCCAGCTCCAGGATCGCGGGTGAAATCAGCCGGTCATGGATGACCACGTCCGCCTCGTCGAGCGCGCGGCGCGCCTTCAGGGTCAGCAGGTCCGGATCGCCCGGCCCCGCGCCCACGAACAGGACGCGCCCCGGCCGCGGCGCCTCGGACAGATGCGCCTGCAAAAGCGTGTCGAGCGTCGCGCGCACCGCTTCCTCGCCGCCCGCGCGTAGGGCCTCGCTGCCCGCCCCGCCGTAAAAGGCGGCCCAGAAATCCCGGCGCTTGCGGCCCATGGGCAAGGCGTCGGCGACCTTGCGGAAGGCCTTTCCGATCCGCGCCAGCGGGCCCAGATCGGCGGGCAGGCGTTCCTCGAGATCGCGCTTGATCGCGCGGGCCAGCACCGGGGCCGCGCCCTCGGTGCCGATCGCCACGGTCACCGGGTCGCGGTCGACGATGGCCGGGGTGATGAACTGGCTGTCCTGCAGATTGTCGACGATATTGGCGAGCGCGCCGTCGGCGCGGGCCAGCGCCACGTCGCGCGCATCCTGCGCCGCGTCCTCGTTGGCGGCATAGAACAGCACCGCGCAAAGCGCGTCGCCCGGCGCCATGGCGCGCCGCGCGAGCCTGAGCTTCCCGGCCTCGGCCCAGGCCGCGATCTCGGGGGCGGGATCGGGGGCGAAGACGGTCAGGTTGGCCTCGGTCTTCATCAGAAGCCGGAGCTTCGCGAGGGCCGCCTCACCGCCGCCCGAGACGACCACGCGCCGTCCTGCGAGCGCCACGAAGATGGGAAAATGCTGCATGTCGGGCCTTCTGAACTTTCGCCGTTTTCCTGCCTATAAATAGAATATTGTCCGTCAGGATATCTAGATACTTGTGGAAACAAGGACATATGTTCTATCTGTCCGCGACAAGGACAGGGAGTATTCCAAATGGCTGCGAAAGACGGGACAGAGGTCCGGCTCGACGACACGGATCGGAAAATTCTCGGCGAGCTGCAGCGCGATGCGAGCCAGTCCCTCGACGATATCGCCCGGAATGTGGGCTCGTCGAAGACGCCGGTGTGGAATCGCATCCGCAAGATGCGCGACGCGGGCATCATCGGCGCGCAGACCGTGCAGCTCGATGCCGAGGCGCTGGGCTTCGAGGCCTGTTTCTTCGTGCTGATCCGCACTTCCGAGCACGAGGCGGAGTGGCAGCGCCGGTTCCTGCGCGCGCTGCAGGAGCGGCCCGAAGTGCAGGAGGCGCACCGGCTCGCGGGCGATATCGACTATATCCTGAAGGTTCGGGTGAAGAACGCGCGCGCCTACGACGCCTTCTACCAGGCGCTGATCTCGGAGGTGAAGGTGCACAACGTGACGGCCCTGCTGTCGATGGAGGAGATCAAGTCGACCACCGCCTTGCCGCTCTGAGCCGCGCGCCGCTCCTTGGCGCTTGCGCGCCGCCTCGCTTGGGCCTTGGGCTTTGACAAATGGGCGATGCGCGGGCGGGGAAGCTTCGGATCTTCTGCTGAGAGGCGTTTCAGGGGCAGGTCTGCCCTGAAAGCGCCCTTGCGATCCTCGGTGCGAGTCGCGCGCGCCTCAAGGACAAGCCGGGCCGAGGCCCGGTCGCCTGCGGCGATCCTTGACCCGCGCCCGACTCACGAACGGGCGACGATCAGCCTTTCGAGCCCGTGGAAATGGTAGGTATCGCCGTAGCGCGGCGGCGCGGCGAGGGTCAGGCCGGGCATCCGCGCGAAGAGGATGGGCAGGGCGATCTGCATCTCGAGCCGCGCCAGTGGCGCGCCGACGCAGAAATGAAGCCCGCCGCCGAAAGCGAGGTGCCGCGCGGGGGCGCGGCCGGGATCGAAGCGGTCGGGATCGGGTCCCAGCGCCCCGTCGCGCCCCGCCGAGGCCAGCAGCAGCCCCACCTCGTCGCCGCGCCGGAACCGGTGGCCGAACAGCGTGACCTCCTCGTAGGCGATGCGGGTGAAGAGGTGCAACGGCGGGTCGTAGCGCAGGATTTCCTCCGCGGCGGCCTCGGCGCTGTCCGGGGTGACCGTCCGCCCGTGCTCCAGCAGCGCCTTCACCCCGTTGCCGATGCTATGCACCGTCGCCTCGTGCCCGGCATTCAGAAGCAGGATCGCGGTGGCGATCAGCTCGTCGGTCGACAACCGCGCGCCGTCTTCCTCGGCCGCGATCAGGTGCGACAGCAGGTCGTCCGCGGGGCTCTGCCGCCGTGTCGCGATATGGCCCCGCAGGAAGTCCGAAAAGGCCGATGCGGCGCCCGCCGCCGCTTCCTCGTCCGCGCGGCTGCGGCCCGCCTGGTACATGCCGACCATGGCGTGGCTCCAGGCGAGGAGGTCGTCCGCGCGGTCCTCGGGCACGCCCAGAAGCCGGGCGATCACGATCACCGGCAGGCGTTCGGCGAAGACCGGCAGCAGGTCGAACGGTCCCGCGGGCGCGGCATCGAGCAGCGCATGGGCGAGCGCCGCGATCTCGGGCGCGAGCCCCGCGATCCGGCGCGAGGTGAAGGCGCGCAGCACGAGGCCCCGCAGGCGGGTGTGGCGCGGCGGCTCCAGCTCCAGCATGGAATGGTTTTCGACCGCGTAGAACGGCGCCAGATGCGCGGGCCGGGGCGGGGTGAGGTCGGCGGGCCGTTCGCGCCCGAAGCGGCGGTCCTTCAGCAGCGCCGACACCGCCCGGTGCGTGGGCGCGCAGACCATGCCGTATTCGTCCCAGACCACCAGATCGCCCAGCTCCCGGGCCCGGGCATAGAACGGATAGGGATCCTGGACGAAGGCGGGATCGGTGGGAGATTGGCTCAGATGCTGCATCGCCGGCCGAGCTTGGCGCGCCACGCTGGCGCAGGCAAGCCGCCTCGGGCTAGGAAGGGGACATGAGGCGTTCTTTCGATCTTCGAGCGGGGCTCGTCGTCCTGTTTCTGGCCGCGGTGGCGGGCCTTGGCGCCGTGGTCTGGCGCACGGGCTACGTGCAGGCGCTGCAGCCCCTGTCGCAGGCCGGGGCGTCCGACCTGACCGTCGCCGCCGACCGGCTGGTCACGCAATTGTCGCGCTACCGGGAATTCGCCGTGCTGATGTCCGACCACCCGGCGCTCTGGGCGCGCCGCGCGGGCGGATCGCGCGAGGCCGCCGATGCCGCGCTGATCGAGGCCACCGACCGCACCGGCACCGCCGCCGCCTTCTTCCTGTCGCCCGAGGGCCGCGTGCTGGCCGCCTCCCGCCCCGGCGATCCCCGGGCGCTGACCGATCCCGCGGTGATCATGCGGGCGGGGCAGGGGGCGCTCGGCGCCGGGCTCGGCACGCTCGAAGGGGAGCGGGTCTTCGTCTTCGCCGCGCCGCATTTCGGCGCGGCGGGCGCGGTGGCGGGCGCGCTCGTCGTGGCGGTCGATCTGGCCGCGCTGGAACGCGAATGGCGCGGCTCGCTGCCCACGGTCTATTTCACCGATCCCGACGGCCGGGTCTTCGTCACCAACCGCTCCGAGCTGCTCTACTGGCGCCAGGACGGCGCGTCGAGCTTCGTGGCCCCCGACGGGCGCCGCTTCGCGCTGGGCGCGGACGCGGTGGGCGGGCTCACGATCCGGCGGCAGCAGATGTCGCCCTACATCCCCGCCGAGGCGCTTTACCTCACCGATGCGCTGCCGGTGATCGGGCTCACCGGCCACGCGCTGATCGACGTGACCGAGGCCAAGCGGCTGGCCGGGCTGCAGGCGGCGGTCGCGGTCGCGCTCTGCCTCTTCTTCGGCGCGCTGCTGTTTCTCGCCACCGAGCGGCGGCGCACACTGGCGCTGGCCAACCAGCGGCTGGAGGACCGGGTCGCCGAACGCACCCGTGCGCTGTCGGAGACCAATGCCGCGCTGCGCCGCGAGGTCGCCGAACGCGAGGAGGCCGAGCGGCGCCTGACCCGCGCCCAGGCGGAGCTGGTGCAGGCGGGCAAGCTGTCGGCGCTGGGGCAGATGTCGGCGGGGATCAGCCACGAGCTGAACCAGCCCCTGATGGCGATCCGCTCCTACGCCGAGAACGGCGCGGCCTTTCTCGACCGGGGCCGGCCCGAGGCGGCGGCGGAAAATCTCGGCCGCATCAGCCAGATGGCGGGCCGGATGGGGCGCATCATCCAGAACCTGCGCGCCTTCGCCCGGCAGGAGGCCGCGCCCGCGACCGAGGTCGGGCTGGCCGGGATCGTCGATGCCACGCTCGACCTCGTGGAGCCGCGGATCCGCTCCGAAGGCGTCGCGGTCGACTGGGTGCCGCCCAATGCGCCGGTCACGGTGATCGGCGGCGAGGTGCGGCTGGGCCAGGTCGTGCTGAACCTCATCACCAACGCGCTCGACGCGATGGCCGAAAGCCCCGAGCGGCGGCTGCGGATCCGCATCGACGGCGACGATCATGGCCATGCGCTCCTGACGGTGCAGGATACCGGTCCCGGCATCGCCGAGCCTGAACGCATCTTCGATCCGTTCTATTCCACCAAGGCGGTGGGCTCGGGCGAGGGCATGGGCCTCGGCCTGTCGATCAGCTACGGCATGATCCAGAGCTTCGGCGGCAAGCTGCGCGGCGCCAATGCGGCCGGTGGCGGCGCGATCTTCACGGTCGAGCTCGACCGCGCGCGGGAGGCCGCATGAGCGCGCCCTGTGCCATCGCGCGCCGCCCGGGCGGCCCCATGCGTGCCGCTGCGCCCTGCCGAACCGGCCCGGCGCATGGCCCCGCGCGCGCACCGCGCCGTACAGAAAAATCCGCGCGGACCACGCCGCGCCCACCAAAGCATCAATGGGAGCCCCGGCCATGACCCGCGCCGTCCTGCTCGTGGATGACGACGCGGCGGTGCGCGAGGCGCTCGCCCAGACCCTCGATCTGGAAGGGCTCCAGCCCGTGACAGCGGGCTCCTTCGTCGAGGCCAAGGACCGCATCGGCCCGGATTTCGAGGGTGTGATCCTGTCCGATATCCGCATGCCCGGCCGCGACGGCTTCCACCTGCTCGACTATGCCCATCGCGCCGATCCCGAATTGCCGGTGATCCTGCTGACCGGTGAGGGGGACATCCCGATGGCGGTGCGCGCGATGGCCGCGGGCGCCTTCGACTTTCTCGAAAAACCCTGCGCCCCTTCGGATCTCGTCGCGGTGATCGGCCGCGCGCTGAAGACCCGCGCGCTGGTCCTCGAGAACCGCCGCCTGAAGGCCGAACTTGCCGCGGGCGATCCCGCCGCCCGGCTCATCTTCGGGCGCTCCCGGCAATCGGAGGGGCTGCGCGACCAGGTGCGCATCGCTGCGCGCTCGGGCGCGGCCACGCTGGTCAGCGGCGCGCCGGGGACCGGCATTCCGAAGATCGCCGAGGTGCTGCATCTCTGCTCGCCGCGCGCCAAGCAGCCCTTCGAGAAGCGCGCCGCGCGCAGCCTCGACCGCGCCGCCTTCGCCGAGCTGTGGTCGCAGACGGCTCCGGGCACGCTTTTTCTGGACGAGATCGGCCAGCTTGGTCCGGACCTGCAGATGGCGCTCGCCGATGCGCTCGATGCCGGCGGGCCGGTGCTGGTCGCGGGCACGAGCGAGCGGCTGGACGACGCCGTGAGCCGCGGCGCCTTCTCCGCCGATCTCTATTACCGGCTCGCGGTCTGCCGGGTGGAGATCCCCACGCTGGCCGAAAGGCCCGAGGACATTCCGGTGCTCTTTCGCCATTACGTGGCCCAGGCCGCCGAGCAGGCGGGCCTGCAGCCGCCCGAGATTACCGAGGACGTGATCGCCGATCTGATGGCGCGGGACTGGCCCGGCAATGCCCGCGCGCTGATGTCCGAGGCGATGCGCTTTGCGCTGGGGCTGCGCAACGCGACGCAGGTGCCCGATCCGGGTCTCGGTCTTGCCGACCGCATGGCGCAGGTCGAACGCTCGCTTCTCAGCGAGGCGCTGGCGCGGGCGGGCGGGCAGGCCAGCCGCGCGGCGGAGGCGCTGAAACTGCCGCGCAAGACCTTCTACGACAAGCTCGCGAAATACCGCCTGAAGCCCGAGGACTTCCGCTAGGCGCCGCGGGGCTGGCCCGCGCCGGGGCGCCGCCGGCACGCGCCCGGGCCGCGATAGCGCGAAACGGCGCGCCATGCTAAGATCGGGATTTTTACGCAAGGAATTTCCCGATGAAGCATTCGTTTTCCGCCTGGCTCACCTCCACCCGCGATGCGGACCTGACCGAGTTGCGCGCCGTGGTCCAGAACGCGCCCGCCGAATGGGAGGATGTCGAAACCCTGCCGCAGGCGCAGGCCCGGATCGAGGCGCTGGCCGGGGTCGACGACCAGACCCGCCGGGCCCGCCAGATGGACCTCGCCCGCGCCTTCCTGTCCTTCGAGAAGGCGCGTGCCCGGCCCCGGGGCGTCGGGCTCTTGTCCTTCGGACCCAGCGTCTTCGCGCTGATGGCGATCGTGCTTGGCGTGATCTCCTTCGGGATCTTCTCGAAGACCGAACCGACGCTTCTCGACCAGCTCTCCGATACCGAGACCGCGCGCGGGCTCATTACCTTCATCTTCGCGCTGGGGGTCATGTCGCTGGCGCTCATCATCGTGAGCGCGAGCTTCATCTCGGACGGATCGCGCCCGCATGCCTTCGACCGCGCGAAGGAGGTGTTCACCTCGCTCGTGGCGATCCTCGGCACGATCCTGGGCTTCTATTTCGGCGTGGGCGAGGCCGAGCGGCTGGAGGAGGCGCAGGCCAATGCGGCCCAGTCCTCGCTCGTGGCGCCGAACGCGCCCCAGACCGGGATCGTCGCGCCCGATCCGGCGCCCATGCCCGATCCCGCGCCCGGGACCGAGTAGCGCGGCGCGGGGTGGGCGCATCATGCCCCGCTTCAGACGATTCGCAGGCGTGCGCGCCTTGTGCGGCTTTTCGCACTGTGAGCGGCCAAACTTGTGCGGAATTCCGCACAAGGCCCCGGGCGCCCCTCAGGGGGCGCAGGGCAACATCATGAAAATAAATGGAAAACTGCAGCCATAGCGCGGCGAATCAATTATCTTGTCAGGACCCGGCGAACGGCGTTCCCTGCTGCGAGCGCCGGGCGGGATCGCCCCGCGCCCAAGATCGATGCACGACTGCATCCAAACGTCTGGGAGGACCTAATGAAGACATTCCTGAAGACCACCGCCGCCGTTGCGGCCCTCGCGGTCTCCGCCACCACCGCCTTTGCCGCCGAGCATGAGGCCGGGTGCGACGACGGCGAGATGGTCATCAAGTTCAGCCACGTCACCAATTCCGACCGCCACCCCAAGGGCCTCGCCGCGACCCTCCTGCAGGAGCGCGTCAATACCGAGATGAACGGTGTGGCCTGCATGGAGGTCTATCCGAACTCCACGCTTTACAACGACGACCAGGTGCTCGAGGCGATGCTGCAGGGGGACGTGCAGATGGCCGCGCCCTCGCTGTCGAAATTCGAGCAGTTCACCAAGGTGTTTCGCATCTTCGACCTGCCCTTCATGTTCAAGAACATCGAATCCGTGGACGCGTTCCAGAATTCCGAGACCGGCCAGGCGATGAAGGAATCCATGGCCCGCCGCGGTCTGCTGGGCCTCGAATTCTGGCACAATGGCATGAAGCAGATGTCGGCCAACAAGCCGCTCATCCTGCCCACCGATGCCGCGGGCCTCAAGTTCCGCGTCCAGCCCTCCGAGGTGATCAAGGCGCAGATGGAAGCGATCGGCGTCTCGCCGCAGCCCATGGCCTTCTCCGAGGTCTACGGCGCGCTGCAGACGGGCGTCGTCGACGGTCAGGAGAACACCTGGTCCAACATCTACGGCCAGAAGTTCTTCGAGGTGCAGGACGGCATCACCGAGACCAACCACGGCATCATCGACTACATGGTCGTGACCTCCACCGATTGGTGGGATAGCCTCGACCCGGCGGTGCGCGATCAGCTCTCCACCATCCTCAGCGAAGTGACCACCGAGCGGAACGCCGCGGTGGGCCAGGTCGACGCCGATGCCCGCCAGGCGGTGCTCGATGCGGGCTCCACCATCGTCGAGCTGACGCCCGAGCAGCGTCAGGCCTGGGTCGACGCGATGAGCCCGGTCTGGGATCAGTTCCGCGAAGATGTCGGCCAGGAGAACATCGACGCGGCGCAGGCGATCAACGCCAGCATGTAAGCCGGGACAGCCACGGTTTGCGCCCGTCCGCACCGATCTTGCGGACGGGCGCAGGCCCGTGCGGAACCTTCATTCGCAAACCTGGACAGGGAGAGAGCCATGTCCTCTCATTACGAGCCGAAAGGGCCCGTCGGCCGTTTCGTGCATGAGCTCGAGGAAACGGCGATTGCGGTGATCCTCGGTCTGATGACCCTCATCACCTTCGTCAATGTCGTGCTGCGCTATGGTTTCCAGACTGGATTGACCTGGGGGCTCGAGGCGGTGTCTTTCCTCTTTGCCTGGCTGGTCCTGTTCGGGGTGTCCTACGCGGTGAAGGTCACCGCCCATCTGGGCGTCGACGCGGTCACCAACATGTTCGCGCCCAATGTCCGCCGCGTGCTGGCGCTGGTCTCGGCGGCGGTCTGCATCGCCTACGGCTTGCTGCTGATGAAGGGGGCCTGGGATTACTGGGCCAATTTCGCCAACCTGCCGCAGACCACGGGCCGCTGGTTCCCCACCGGCTTCGAGGAGATGACTCGCACCTCCTATCGCAGCTGGTACGAGGTGCTCGAAGTGCCGATGCCCGAATTCCTGCGCTTTCTGGAGCCCTTGATGAACGAAGGCGAGACCTACGAGAAGATGCCGCGCTTCATCCCCTACGCCATCCTGCCCATCGGCATCGCGCTGCTGCTCTTTCGCTTCATCGAGGCCGGATGGCGCATCTGGACCGGCGAAAGCGACAGCCTGATCGTCAGCCACGAAGCCGAGGACGCCGTCGACGACGTCGCCCACATGAACAAGGGGGACTGAGATCATGGAAGTCGCCATTCTCTTTGCCCTCGTCATCGGGCTGATGCTGATCGGCGTGCCGATCGCGGTCAGCCTCGGCATGGCCTCGACCATCTTCCTGCTGGTCCTGTCCGACACCTCGCTCGCCTCCATCGCGCAGAGCTTCTTTCAGGCGATGGCGGGGCATTACACCCTGCTGGCCATTCCGTTCTTCATCCTGGCCTCGAGCTTCATGTCGACGGGCGGCGTGGCGCGGCGGATCATCCGCTTCTCCATCGCCATCGTCGGGCACTTCCCGGGCGGGCTCGCCATTGCGGGCGTCTTCGCCTGCATGCTCTTCGCGGCGCTTTCCGGCTCGTCCCCGGCCACGGTCGTCGCCATCGGCTCCATCGTGATCGCGGGCATGCGGCAGGTAGGCTATTCCAAGGACTTCGCCGCGGGCGTCATCGCCAATGCGGGCACGCTCGGCATCCTCATCCCGCCCTCCATCGTGATGGTGGTCTATGCCTCCGCCACGGACGTGTCGGTGGGCCGGATGTTCCTCGCGGGCGTCATTCCGGGCCTTATGGCCGGCACCATGCTGATGCTGACGATCTACATCATCGCCAAGGTGAAGGATCTGCCCAAGGGCGACTGGCAGGGCTGGACCGAGGTCTTCGCGGCGGGCCGCGACGCTTCCTGGGGTCTCTTTCTCATCGTCATCATCCTGGGCGGCATCTATGGCGGCATCTTCACGCCCACCGAGGCTGCGGCGGTGGCGGCGATCTACGCCTTCCTGATCGCCAATTTCGTCTATGCCGACATGGGCCCGCTCGCCACCGGCGAGGGCCAGCCCAACAAGACGCTGCTGCACAAGCCCATCGCGCTCCTGAGCGTGTTCTTCCACCGCGACACCAAGAACACCCTCTTCGAGGCCGGCAAGCTGACCATCACGCTGATGTTCATCATCGCCAACGCGCTGATCCTGAAGCACGTGCTGACCGACGAGCAGATCCCCCAGCATATCGCCCGGGTGATGCTCGATGCGGGCTTCGGGCCGATCATGTTCCTCGTGATCGTGAACGTGATCCTGCTGATCGGCGGGCAGTTCATGGAGCCCTCGGGCCTTCTGGTGATCGTGGCCCCGCTGGTCTTCCCGATCGCCATCCAGCTCGGCATCGACCCCATTCATCTGGGGATCATCATGGTGGTGAACATGGAGATCGGGATGATCACGCCGCCCGTGGGTCTGAACCTCTTTGTGACCTCGGGCGTCGCGGGCATGTCGATGACGCGGGTCGTGCGCGCGGCGCTGCCCTTCCTCGGGGTGCTCTTCGTGTTCCTGATCATGGTGACCTACATCCCGATCCTGTCGACCTGGCTGCCGACGCTGCTGATGGGACCCGAGATCATCACCTACTGACCGGGCGCACCTCTTTGGCCCTTGCGGGCCGCATCGGGTGAGTACGAGTGACGGGCGGCGCTTCGGATCGGAGCGCCGCCCTTTTACTGTCGGTCGGGGATGTTTGCCGGGAAGGCGCCCGAACGGCAGGTCCGCCTCGCAAGACGCCCGATCGCAGGGGCGGCGCGGTGCCGGGGCCTCGAGGTCAAGCCGCGGGCAGGCCCGCGGGGCCTGCGGCCACCTCGACCCCTCGGCGCCTCACACGGAAGCGTCGAGCGCGTCGATGATCCCGCCGAAATCGCTGGCCTTGAGCGAGGCCCCCCCGACGAGCGCGCCATCCACATCCGCCACGCCGAAGATCTCGGCGGCATTGCCGGGCTTCACGCTGCCGCCGTAGAGAAGCGCCATGTCGCTGCCGGTCGCGAACCGCTCCGACAGGGTCTTGCGCATGAAGGCATGCACCTCGCCGATCTCCTCGAGGCTCGGCACCTTGCCGGTGCCGATCGCCCAGATCGGTTCATAGGCGATGACGAGGGTCTCGGCGGTCGCACCGTCGGGCACCGAGCCCGCAAGCTGCGCGCCCACCACGTCCAGCGTCCGGCCCGCCTCGCGCTCCGCGAGGCTTTCGCCGACACAGAGGATCACGGTGAGCCCCGCCTCCCAGCCCGCTCTGGTCTTGGCCGCCACGTCGGCATCGCTTTCGCCGTGATCGGCGCGGCGTTCGGAATGGCCGGTGATAACATAGGTCGCGCCCGCGTCGCGCAGCATCTCCGCCGACACGTCGCCGGTATGCGCCCCCGAGGCCGCCGCGTGGCAATCCTGCCCGCCGATGGCGACGGGGCCGGCCTTGTCGACGGCCCGGCTGATGAGGGTGGCAGGGGGGCAGATCACCATCTCGGCGGTGCCGGGCGTCCGCGCGGCCAGCGTCTCAAGCTCGGCGAGGCTCGCGCCCGTGCCGTTCATCTTCCAATTGCCTGCGGCGATCTTGCGCGTCATCGGTGCTTCTCCGGATTTGGGGTCGCCCGCATCATCGCGGAGCATGCCCTGAGGTCAAGCACCCGGGGCCGGAGCGATGCGTCAGCCTTGGCTTTCGCGCTCGGCCTGCAGCTCGTCCACATCCTTGAACTTGATCGACTCGCCGCATCCGCAGGCATCGACCACGTTCGGATTGCGGAACTTGAAGCCCGATTCCAGCAGCGAGGTCTCGTAATCGATCTCGGTGCCGAAGAGGAACATCTGAGCCATGGGCGCGATCATCACCCGCGCGCCGTCCTGTTCGACCACCTCGTCATGGGGATCGGCGGCGTCGACGTAATCCATGGTGTATTCCATGCCCGCGCAGCCGCCCTTCTTGACGCCGATCTTCAGGCCGTGACGGCCGTCGCGCGCCATGAGCTTGGTGATCTGCCGGACCGCCGCCGGGGTCATTGTCAGCGGCGCTTGTCCCGGGATGCCGAACATGAGGGTGCCTCCTTGGATGTTGTGGAAACATAAGCGAAGCGCGCAGCAATTCCAATGGGTCGGCCGCTATGCGTCGCGGATCCGTGCGGGATTGCCCATCACCGTGGCACCGGGGGGCACGTCGCGCGTCACCACCGATCCCGCGCCGACGATGGCCGCGTCGCCCACCGTGACGCCGGGCAGGATGATGGCCCCCGCGCCCAGCCAGACATCGCGGCCGATGACGATGGGATAGGCGCTTTCGAGGCCGGCCTTGCGGCTCGCGACATCGCGCGGGTGATCGGCGGTCAGAAGCTGCACGAAGGGGCCGATATCGCAGCCATCGCCGATCACGATCGGGGCGCAATCCAGCAGGTAGCAGGAATAATTCATGAAAATTCCCGACCCCAGCGCGATGTTGTAACCGTAATCGACGTAGAGCGGCGCGCGGATCGCGCATTTCTCGCCGACATGGCCCAAGAGCCCGGCCAGGATCGCGCCGCGCCCCTCATCGCCGTAGACGGTCTGGTTGTAGTCCCGCATCAGGCGCTGCGCGCGCTTTCGGTCCCGGACCAGCTCCGGATCGCTGGGGTCGTAGGGGTCCCCAGCGATCATCTTCTCTTTCTCGCTCGTCATCCCAGGCCTCCGTCACCGCGCACCGGCGGCGACGGTGGACCGGATCAAAGGCCTTTGCAATTGGCGTAATAGGTGACCGTCGCGGGCCAGTCCGAGAAGACGCCGACGACGCCCACATCCTGCGCCAGCACGTCCAGCACCTCGTAGTAATCGCCGTCTCTGTCGATGGCATCGGTCACGGACTGGAAGTACCAGCCGCCGCCGCCGCCGAGCGGGCCGGAGCGTTCCAGCGTCCATGTGATGATCCCGAGCTCTGCCGCCGCTGCCTCCTCGGCATAGACCGAGGGCACGATCTCGCCGCTCTCGTCCAACGTGACAAGCATCCAGAGCGGCGGCGCGATGTAGTTCACACCCATCGCCTTCAACTCGGCCATGGTCGGCTTGAAGGTCGCGGCATCCATCGGGTCGATCAGGCCTTCATCCGCGTCCTCGGCCTCGTAACGGTCATCGAGATAGACCGCCTGCGCGCCGAATTCGGGCTCGTTCTCGATCCAGTAGAGAACGTCGTCGAGGTTGAAGCTCTGCGCCCAGACGCGGCTCGGGTCGATCCCGGCGGCCTTGTATTCGTCGATCAGCTTCTGGGCATAATCCGCCTGGCTGAACCCGTCGAAGGGCATGTCCACCGAGGCGCCTTTCAGCTCCGGGGTGAAGTCGGCCCCGAGGCTGTCGAACAGCGCGATGGACTCCGCATGGGTCATCAGCGTCGCGTCGTCCTCGTAGAGCGTGGTCCGCCACGGGGCGACGCCGCCGATATAATCCTCGGGGGTGGTGGCGGCAGCGTTGGCCGCATCCATGGTCGGCGCGAGCCTGCGGAATTCCGCAAGCGTGAGATCGGAGGTGCGGCATTCCGCCCGGGCGTCGCTATCCCCCTCGGCCGGGCTGAAGGGCTGGGTGCATTTCGCGCCAAGATCGGTCGCGACGATATTCGTCGTCGTGTGCAGGTCGTTCTGCGCGTGGCGGCAGACCAGCTCCTTGTCGGCGGTGAAGGTCACGTCGCATTCGAGGATGCCAGCCCCCTGCAGCGCCGCGGCCCGGTTCGATTCCACCGTGTGTTCGGGATACATCAGCGGCGCACCGCGATGGCCGATGGAAAACGCCGTCCGCGCGGGCGTCTGGCCCATGCAGGCCGCCAGCTCGTCCTTGAGCGGGCCGTCGGCCATCTTCGAGATCAGGAAGGCCGGACGCTGACCGTAGCTGAGCCCGGTATCGGCGGCGTTTTCATGCCCGGCGGAAAAGGCCGGAGCGGCAAGCGCGGTCAGCGCGCCGCCGAGAAGAAAAGATCGTGTCATGGAAGACCCTCAATAGCGTGACAGATGTCTTCCGCTTGAACCGCTTCCGTAACGGGCAGGTGATGGTCTTGTGACGGTTCCGTAACCGCCTTTGCGGCCCGCAGGAAGCCGTCCTGCGGGCCCGGTGCCGCCGCGCTTACATGAACCCCAGTTCGAGCCGCGCCTCGTCCGACATCATGTCCATGCCCCAGGGCGGATCCCAGGTGATTTCCACGTCGACCTGCTTCACGCCCTCCACCGGCTCGACCGCATCGGCCAGCCAGCCCGGCATCTCGCCGGCCACCGGGCAGCCCGGCGCGGTCAGCGTCATGATGATCCTGACTTCGTTCTCGGGCGAGATGTCGATCGTGTAGACAAGGCCCAGATCGTAGATATTCACAGGGATTTCCGGGTCGTAGACACCGCGACAGGCCTCGACGATCCGGTCGTAGAGCGGGTGGTCCGTGCTCGACGGCTGGATCAGCGGTGCGCCTTCGAGTTGCGGGCTCTGATCGTTCATGGAGCGTCCCTTCGCATCAATTCCGACAATTGATATAAGGAATAGCCCCGAGCGGGTAAAGGGCGCGTGCCGTTCTTGGCCGCACCGTGATGTCGCGCTACCTTGCGGGCATGAACCGACGCAATGCCCTTTTCGGCGGAGCCGCCGCTGCCCTTCTTGCCGCCGCTCCGGCAACCGCAGGCCCCTTGATGCAGGACAGTTTTGACGACCGCCCCGAAACCCGCTGGCGCTTCTTCACCGATGGCGTGATGGGCGGCGTTTCCTCGGGGCAGGTAACCTTCCTCTCCGAGGGCGGGCGCCGCATCGCGCGCCTGTCGGGCGAAGTGTCGACCGCCAATAACGGCGGCTTCATCCAGATGCGCCGGGCCCTGTCGGACGTGCCGCCCGGGGCCGAGGGCGTGCGTCTCGTCGTGCGCGGCAACGGCGAACGCTACTTCGTGCACCTGCGCACCGAGGCGATGTACCTGCCTTGGCAGCATTACCGCGCGGGCTTCGTCGCGGGGCCGGACTGGGGCGAGGTGCGCCTCCCGTTCGCGAGTTTCTCCGCGCAGGGCCGCCCGCTTTCGGCCACCCCCGCGCCCGAGACGCTGACCGCGCTCGGCATCGTGGCCTACGGCGCCGATTACACCGCCGCACTCGATATCCGCGAGGTGGCGCTTTACTGAGACGAAATGACCCTGCCGCGCGGCTGGACGCGCCGGGGCAGGGCCATATCTCGTGCGCCATGACAGACACGTCCCGCCCCCCCGAGCACCTCCCTGAGCACCGCACGGAACATCCCATCGCCAGGCTCATCAAGCTGGTCCTGGGCAATTTCGACGCGCCTGCCGGGGCGGGCCGGATCGCCTTCGCCCTTGTCTACGGGCTCGTGTGTCACCTGATCTTCGCGGTCGCGGTGATCTGGATGTTCTGGACGCTCTACAATGGCATGACGACCGGGCTCGGCACGCTGCCCTGGCCCTGGGCGGGGCTCGCGAACCTGCTGCTTCTGGCGCAATTCCCGGTCCTGCATTCGCTCCTGCTGAACGGGCCGGGCGCGAAGCTGCCCGCGCGGCTTTTCCCCGAACCCTACGGATCGGTGCTGGCCTCGACCTCCTACACGATCTTCGCCTCGCTGCAGCTTCTGGCGCTCTTCGCGCTCTGGACGCCCTCGGGCATCGTCTGGTGGCAGGCGGAGGGCTGGGCGCTCTGGGCGATGACCGCGCTCAACCTCGCGGCCTGGGGCTTCCTGATGAAATCCAATCTCGATGCCGGGGCGGAGCTGCAATCGGGCGCGCTGGGCTGGATGTCGCTCCTGCAGAAGATCCGGCCGCGCTATCCCGACATGCCGACCCACGGCATCTTCCGCCATATCCGCCAGCCCATCTATCTGGGCTTCGCGCTGACGCTCTGGACGGTGCCCACATGGACGCCCGATCAACTGGCGCTGGCGCTGGGCCTGACCGCCTATTGCGTCCTCGCCCCCCGCAAGCTCAAGGAAAAGCGCTACGCAAAGCGCCACGGCGCCCGCTTCACCGAATGGCGCGACCGAACGGGCTACATGTTCCCGAAAAGAGGCGACGATGGCTGAGACGCACCGCAACAACCTGAGGATCTACGACGATGTCGCCGACAAGTGGTGGTCGGACGAGATCCGCTGGGTCCGCACCCTGAAAAACCTCGTGCCCGGGCGCCTGCGCTATTTCGACCGCCACGTGGACTGGACCGGCAAGACAGTCCTCGATCTGGGCTGCGCGGGCGGCTTCATGGCCGAGGCGCTGGCCCGGCGCGGCGCCGAGGTGACGGGCATCGACCCCGCCCGCGACGCCATCGCCGCTGCGATCCGACACGCCGAGGCCGAGGGGCTGTCCATCCGCTACGACACCGGCGTGGGCGAGGCGCTGCCCTATGACGACGCAAGCTTCGACGCGGTGGTCTGTGTCGACGTGCTGGAACACGTGGCCGACCTGCAGAAGACGCTGGAGGAGGTGACCCGCGTGCTCCGGCCCGGCGGGCACTTCCTTTACGACACGATCAACCGCAACCCGATCGCGCGGCTGATGGCGATCATCATGGCCGAGGACGTGGTGCGCATCCTGCCCAAGGGCACCCATGATCCGGAGATGTTCATCACCCCCGCCGAACTGCGGGCGGGCATGAAGGCGGCGGGCCTCGACGACGTCGACATGACCGGGCTCGGACCGCGCGGCATCACCCGGCGCGGCGATCTGACCTTCGGGCCGCTGCCCCTGAAAACCGTGCAATACATGGGCATCGCGGAGAAGCCGGCATGACGACCCTCGCACTTCTCGTCACCGCGCTCCTGTTCGGCGGATCGGTGCTCTATTCCTTCGGTTTCGCGGTCTTCCTGCTGAAACACACCGAAGAGAGAGAGGCCCGCCGCCTTCTGCGCGCCGCTTTCCCGCATTTCTACACGCTGGTGATCGGTGTCGCGGCCCTCGCCGCCGCGCTCGCTCTGCCCTTCGACATGCTGTCCGCGGGCATCCTCGCGGCCATCTCGCTCAGCACGATCCCCGCGCGGCAGATGCTCATGCCCGCGATCAACGCCGCCACGGATGCCGGTGACAAGCGCCGCTTCGGGCGCCTGCACGGGCTCTCGGTGGGCTTGGGGCTCGCGCAGATCGCCGCCATGGCCTACGTGCTGACGCGCTTCGTCTGACCGGCGCTTCGCCGCCGGGCGCCGCGCCCGGGCTCGAGGAAAACCGCGTCTTCCATGATCTGCCGCAATCACCGCGCGCTGCGGACAGCGTACCCTGATCCCGTTTTGATTCAGGAGGCCGCCATGCCGCGCATTTTCACATGCCTTTTCACCATATTCCTCGCGCTGCCCGCGCTGCCAGCGCTGGCGCAAGACACCGAGGCCCTGCTCGATTTCGGCGGCGACGTGTTCCGCGCGGGACGGGATGTCGTTTACGACGGCTCGGACGCGGACGATCTCTTCATGGCCGGGGAAACCGTCGCCGCGCGCGGCGCGATTGCCGGATCGGCCTATCTCGCGGGCCGCGAGGTGCGCGTCGCGGGCGATGTCGGCGGCGATGTCTTTGCGGCCGGCGACAGCGTGACCCTCGAGGGCACGGTGACCGGCGATGCGACGCTGGCCGGGCGGGCGGTGAGCGTGCGCGCGCTCGGCGGCGATCTGCGCGTCATGGGCTCCGAGGTGACGCTTCTGGGCGATATCGCCGGCTACGCGATGATCGCGGGCGAGGATATCCGCATCGAGGGCGTCGTCGCGGGCGATGTCCGCCTGACCGGAGAACGGGTGGAATGGGGGCCCGACGCACGCATTGACGGCCAGCTCGTGCTCTACGAGGAGCGCCCGGGCAGCATCGCGGTGCCCGAAGGCATCCCGGTGGAGCGGATCGAGCGGCGCGACATCGCGGAATGGGAAGGCATCGAGGCGCCGAGCTGGGGCGAGGTGATCCTGTCCTTCCTGATGGGGGTTCTGGTCATCACGGCGATCGCGGCACTCATCGCAGCGCTGGTGCCGAAGCGCCTGGCCGAGATGCGCCGCCAGGTGCTGGCACGGCCCTTCTTCACGCTCTGGTCCGGCTTCCTCGTGCAATCGGCGCTGATCGGGTCGGGCATCATCCTCGCGATGACCCTGATCGGTCTGCTGCTGCTGCCCGCGATCGTGGCCGTGGCCCTTGCCGCGGGATTTGCGGGCTACGTGGTCGCCGCCTATTCCTTCGGCGTGGGCCTTCTGCTGGCCTTCGGGCGCGACGAGCCCGGCAGCATCGGCGCGCGGGCGCTGGCGGGGGCGGTGGGCGCGCTCGCGGCGGGGCTTCTGGGCCTCATTCCTTTCTTCGGCTGGATCTTCGTCCTCGCGCTGGTGCTGACCGGGATCGGGGCGATCACCAACCGGATCTTCCGTCCGGCCTTCTTTTCCAAGGACAGCTCTATCCCGGTGGGGTGACTCCACCGGGCTCTTGCGCAAAGCATTGTAAAGATTGGTAAAACCTTTCGCATGCGAAAGGTTTTCCGCGCGCCGGGACGGTGTGGGTCATGCCCTAAGCAACCCCGGCCCGCGGCGCTTGCGCCCGTCAGCCCAGAAGCTTGCGCTTGCGCACCGGGGTGGGGCGGACCCGCTCCTCGATATGATCGTAAAGCCGTCCCGCGATGTTCTTGCTGGTCGCCGCCTCGATCCCCTCGAGCCCGGGGGAGGAATTGACCTCCAGCACCTTCGGTCCCGCCTCGGAACGCAGAAGATCGACGCCCGCGAGGTTCAGCCTAAAGGCCTTGGCCGCGCGCAGCGCCGTCTCGCGTTCCTCCTTCGAGATGCGCACCACCGTGGCCGACCCGCCGCGATGCAGGTTCGAGCGGAAGTCGCCCTCGGCCCCGGTGCGCTTCATCGAGGCCACGACCTTGCCGCCCACCACGAGGCAGCGGATGTCCTCTCCCGCGGCTTCCTTGACGAAATCCTGCACGAGGAAATTGGCGCGCAACCCCCGGAAGGCGTCGATCACCGAGGAGGCGGCCTTCTTGGTCTCGGCCAGCACCACGCCCTTGCCTTGCGTCGATTCGAGCAGTTTCACGATCAGCGGCGCCGTCCCCACGAGCCGCATCAGGCTGTCGGTGTCCTTGGGGCTTGCCGCGAAGGCGGTGTTGGGCATGCCGATCTTGTGGCGCGCCATAAGCTGGTGCGCATAGAGCTTGTCGCGCGAGGCGGTGATGCCTTCGGAGCCGTTCACGCAGAAGGTGCCGATGGTCTCGAACTGGCGGATGACGGCGGTGCCATAGGCGGTGACCGAGGCGCCGATGCGCGGGATCACCGCGTCGTAGCGCGGCAGGCGCTTGCCGTCGTAATGCACTTCCGGGGCCATGGCGTTGATCGCCATGTAGCACCGCGTGGTGTCGATCACCTCGACCGTGTGGCCGCGCGCCTCGCCTTCCTCGACCAGCCGGCGGGTGGAGTAATTGTTCTCGCGGCTCAGGACCGCGATCCGCAGCGCGCGTTTCGGCGCGGCGGAGCGGACCTTGGTGGAGGCATAGATGTCGTAGCTGAGCTCGGGCTGCAGGAAGCGGTCGGTCGCGACGATGGCGATGTGATCCTTCAGCGCCTCGCGGCCGAGGAGCATCCGGCTCGCCATGCCGGACCGGTTGGTGAGCGTCATCTCGATGGGCCAGGCCTCGCCGCCCACGTTGATCGTGGTGCCGATCACGTAGCGGCTTTCGCCCTCGCCGTTGGAGGAGGTGACGACGCGGCGGTCGACGATCTCGGCCGAGCAGGGAATGACGAGGTCCTGCCGTTCGGGCACCGGGTGCACGGTGAAGCGCACCTTGGGTTTCCCGGCCGGGCCGAAGGTCTCGATATCCGAGGCGTGCAGCGCGGAGGTCCGCGCGCCGGTATCGACCTTGGCGCGCAGCGCGGGCAGGCCGAGATCGGGCAGCGAGACCCATTCCTCCCATCCGAAACGGATGAGGTCGGTGGCGGGATCGGTCTCTTCGGTCATGGGCAACGGCTCCTGTCGGATTTGCGCGGAGACCTAACAGCCGGTGTCGGCGGCGGCCAGTGGCCATGGGCTCCGGCCGGGCACTTGATGTCGGATCGGCGCGGGGCAGACCCGCGCCGATCCGCTGGAGGCGCTGCCTCCAGACCTCCGGAGGTATTTTCGGTCCGATAGTGAGGGGGCGACAGGGGCGCGCGGGCGGAATCGGGGCGCGGCGCGGGGATGGGGCGTTGCGGTGGGTTCCGGCCGGGCACGTGATGTCGGATCGGCGCGGGGCGGGCCCGCGCCGATCCGCTGGAGGCGCTGCCTCCAGACCTCCGGAGGTATTTTCGGTCCGATCGTGAGGGGGCGACCGGCGTGCGCGGGCGGGATCGGGGCACTGCGCGGGGATGGGGCGTTGCGGTGGGCTCCGGTCGGGCGGGGCGGGCGCGTCGGCGCCGCGGGGTGGCCCGACAGGTCCGGGGGGAGGCGGGCCGGCCGGGCTTGCGGGGGAGGTCCGTTCCGGGGCATGGAACGCGCCATGACACCTTTCTCCTTCACCCTCGAGGCCCGGTCGGGCGGCGCACGGCTGGGCCGGATCGACACCGCGCGCGGCGCCATCCGGACCCCCGCCTTCATGCCCGTGGGCACCGCCGCGACCGTGAAGGCGATGCTGCCCGAAAGCGTCGCGGCCACCGGCGCCGACATCCTGCTCGGCAACACCTACCACCTGATGCTGCGCCCGACGGCGGAACGCATCGACCGGCTGGGCGGGCTTCACCGGTTCATGAACTGGTCGAAGCCCATCCTGACCGATTCGGGCGGCTTCCAGGTGATGAGCCTCGCGGGGCTCAGGAAGCTCACCGAGAAGGGCGTCACCTTCAAGAGCCATATCGACGGCTCCAAGCACGAGTTGACGCCCGAACGCTCGATGGAGATCCAGCGGCTGCTGGGCTCCGACATCGTGATGGCCTTCGACGAATGCCCCGCATTGCCCGCGTCGCGCGACCGGATCGCCGAGAGCATGCAGCTTTCGATGCGCTGGGCCGCGCGGTCGCGCGACGCCTTCGGCGACCGGCCCGGTCACGCCCTGTTCGGCATCATGCAGGGCGGGCTCGAGAAGGACCTGCGCGAGGAAAGCGCCCGCGCCCTCACGGAGATCGGCTTCGAAGGTTATGCCATCGGCGGGCTCGCGGTGGGCGAGGGGCAGGAGGCGATGTTCGATTGCCTCGATTACGCGCCCGGCTTTCTGCCCGAGGACCGTCCGCGCTACCTGATGGGGGTGGGCAAGCCCGACGATATCGTCGGCGCCGTCAAACGCGGTGTCGACATGATGGATTGCGTGCTGCCCTCCCGCTCGGGCCGCACCGGGCAGGCCTGGACCCGGCGGGGCCAAGTCAACATCAAGAATGCCCGGCACATGGACGACTCCCGGCCCCTCGACGAGGCGTGCAGCTGCCCGGCCTGCCGCCATTACAGTCGCGCCTACCTGCATCATGTGTACCGCGCGGGCGAGATGATCTCGGGCATGCTGCTGACCTGGCACAACCTGCATTACTACCAAGAGCTGATGCAGGCCATGCGCGACGCCATCGCCGCCGATGCCTTCGACGCCTTCGAATCGGCCTTTCACGCGCAGCGCGCCGAAGGGGATATCCCGCCGCTCTGACCGGGCTGCGACCGCGCCCTGACGCGCCGCCCAGACGGCATGTCCCGCGCTTTGCAGGACCTGCGCGCTTGCGCTTCATTCCGCCGAGGTGGCGCGACAGAAACGGCGATATCCCGCCGGTTCTGCCCCGAACGGCTCGGTTATCTGATAACAATCAATCGAAATCGCCTTTCATGCGTTAGGCGATATACCGGATGAGAAAATTCTAACGGACAAAAGGAAGGTCCATCATGAAGAGATCATCGATTGCCGCATTGGCGCTTGGCGCCGCGTTCCTCGCGGGGTGCGCGAACATGTCCTCGGATCAGCGTTACGCCACGGGCGCGCTGGTGGGGGGCGCTGCAGGCCTTGCCGCGGCGGATGCCAACAAGGAGAACAACACCGGCCGCGCCGTGGCCACGCTCGTTGGCGCCGCTGCGGGCGGGGCGATTGCCGCCAATTCCGGCCCACCGGCCCAGAACACGTCGACGGTGCGCTGCGTCTATCCCAACGGCCAGCCCGCACCGTGCCCGCCGGGCTACTGAGCGCGGCATAACGATCAAGCCGCAGAAGGGCGCCGCATCGCACGCGGCGCCCTTTTTCCTGCGCGGTCGCGAGCCGCGAGCGAGGCCGAGGCGCGGCGTTGCGCGCGCGCGCCACCCTCAATTCCGGCAAGGCCCGGCTTGCGGCCCCGTGGCTTTCATTTTCGCCGGATTCGTTTAGCTGGACACCATGGCGCCCCTCCAGGCCGAAGCTGCGAAAGGACCTGGCCATGCTCGACTCGCTCAAGACCGCCCTCGAAGACATCGACGAGGCCCGCGCCACCGGCGTGGCGCTCGATGCGCGCACGGCGATGCTGATGTCCTGTTCGCGCGACTGCGTGAAGCTGATGACCCCCAATGGCAGCCTGCGCTACATGAGCCGGAACGGGCGCTGCGTGATGGAAATCGACGACCTGAACGCCATCCTCGGCAAGAAGTGGTGGTCGCTCTGGCCCGATTCGGCGCGCGGCATGCTGACCCGCGCGGTGGAGGAGGCCAGCGAAGGCCATTGCGTGAATTTCGTGGCCGAATGCCCCACCGCCAAAGGCCGCCCGGCCTGCTGGGACGTCACCGTGATCGGCGTGCCGGACCGCACGGGCGTGATCACCGAGATCATGTCGGTCTCGGCGCTGACCGAGGCACCGGCCCGCGGCCTGACCATCACCTGACCACCGCCTGACCGCCCGATCGCCCGACCGGGCGGCCGCCCGCAGCGGTTTTCCACCGCGGGCGCGGATCTGTCGCGCGGCGCGTCTTGCGCCGGCCGGGCGGCTTGGTCATTCTGCAGGGGATGCGGGGCGCCCGGGAGCTTGAATTGGCCGGGGGATCGCCCCACTTACATAGTCCAGACGGGGACGGATGGGGCTGCCGATTGCCGGGGCCGCGACCGTTCTGCCAGGTACAAGGAACAAGCATGCAACAGCCACTCAACACATCTTATCCGGTGCTGCCGCTGCGCGATATCGTGGTTTTCCCGCACATGATCGTGCCGCTCTTCGTGGGCCGCGAGAAGTCGGTGCGCGCGCTGGAAGAGGTGATGAACGACGACAAGCAGATCCTGCTTGTCAGCCAGATGGACGCCTCCGACGACGATCCGACCGCGGATCGCATCTACAAGGCGGGCGTTCTGGCCAACGTCCTGCAGCTGCTGAAGCTGCCCGACGGCACCGTGAAGGTGCTGGTCGAGGGCCAGGCACGCGTGCGGATCGAGCATTTCACCGACAACGAGGCCTTCTTCGAGGCCTCCGCGGAATACCTGACCGAGATGCCGGGCGACGCCACCGCGATCGAGGCGCTGGTGCGCACGGTCGAGGCCGAGTTCGAGCGCTACGCCAAGGTGAAGAAGAACATTCCGGAAGAGGCGCTGTCGGCGGTCTCGGAGACCGACGAGCCGGCGAAGCTTGCCGATCTCGTGGCGGGCCATCTCGGCATCGAGGTCGACCAGAAGCAGGAGCTTCTGGAGACGCTGTCGATCTCCGAGCGGCTGGAAAAGGTCTACGGCCACATGCAGGGGGAAATGTCCGTCCTGCAGGTCGAGAAGAAGATCAAGACCCGCGTCAAGAGCCAGATGGAGCGGACCCAGCGCGAATATTATCTGAATGAGCAGATGAAAGCCATTCAGAAGGAGCTGGGCGACGGCGAGGACGGCCAGAACGAAGTGGCCGAGCTGGAAAAGCGTGTCTCGGAGACGAAGCTGTCCAAGGAAGCTCGCGAGAAGGCCGAGGCCGAGATCAAGAAGCTCAAGAACATGAGCCCGATGTCGGCGGAAGCCACCGTCGTTCGCAACTATCTCGACTGGATGCTGTCGATCCCGTGGGGCACGAAGTCGCGCGTGAAGAAGGATCTGGGCCGCGCCCAGAAGATCCTCGACGACGACCATTACAGCCTCGAGAAGGTGAAGGAGCGGATCGTCGAGTATCTCGCGGTGCAGCAGCGCTCGAAGAAGCTCAAGGGGCCGATCATGTGCCTCGTGGGTCCTCCGGGCGTGGGCAAGACCTCGCTCGGCAAGTCGGTCGCCAAGGCCACGGGGCGCGAATTCATTCGCATCTCGCTGGGCGGCGTGCGCGACGAGAGCGAGATCCGCGGCCACCGCCGGACCTATATCGGCTCCATGCCGGGCAAGATCATTCAGGCGCTGAAGAAGGCCAAGACCACGAACCCGCTCATCCTGCTCGACGAGATCGACAAGATGGGGCAGGACTTCCGTGGCGATCCGGCTTCGGCGATGCTCGAAGTGCTCGACCCCGAGCAGAATGCCACCTTCGTGGATCACTATCTTGAGGTGGAATACGACCTCTCGAACGTGATGTTCCTGACCACGGCGAACTCCTACAACATGCCGGGCCCGCTTCTGGACCGGATGGAGATCATCCCGCTTGCGGGCTACACCGAGGACGAGAAGGCCGAGATCGCCAAGCGTCACCTGATTGGCAAAGCGATCAAGAACCACGGCCTGAAGAAGGGCGAGTTCGAGATCACCGACGCGGCGCTCACGGACGTGATCCGCTACTACACCCGCGAGGCGGGCGTGCGGAACCTCGAGCGGGAGCTCTCGAAGCTCGCGCGGAAGGCGGTCACCACGATCGTCAAGAAAGAGGCCGACAAGGTCGTCATCACGCCGGAAAACCTGTCCGATTACCTGGGCGTGCGGCGGCACAAATACGGTCTCGCCGAGGAAGAGAACCAGGTCGGTGTGGTCACGGGCCTCGCCTATACCTCCGTCGGGGGCGATCTGCTGCAGATCGAGGCGCTGCGCCTGCCGGGCAAGGGCCGGATGAAGACCACCGGCAAGCTCGGTGACGTGATGAAGGAATCGATCGACGCGGCGTCGAGCTACGTGCGCTCGATTTCGCCCCAGATCGGGGTCAAGCCGCCGAAATTCGAGCGGATGGACATCCACGTCCACGTCCCCGAGGGAGCGACGCCCAAGGACGGCCCCTCGGCCGGTCTCGCGATGGTGACCTCCATCGTGTCGGTGCTGACGGGCATCCCGGTGCGCCGCGACATCGCCATGACGGGCGAGGTGACGCTGCGCGGCAACGCGCTGCCCATCGGCGGCCTGAAGGAGAAGCTGCTCGCGGCCCTGCGCGGCGGGATCAAGACGGTCTTCATCCCGAAGGAGAACGAGAAGGACCTCGCCGAGCTGCCCGACAACGTGAAGGACGGGCTCGAGATCGTGCCGGTCAGCCACGTCTTCGAGGTGCTGGACCGGGCGCTCGTCTCCAAGCCCGAGCCCATCGAATGGGACGAGGCGGCGGAAGAGGCCGCGGCGCAGGCCCTGGCCGAGAAGCGCGGCGAGGAGCCCGGTGCCATCGCGCACTGAGCGCATCGCGCGAGATGAGAACGAACGACGCCGCGGGTCTCTGGCCCGCGGCGTTTTTCATGGGCGCCGGGCCCGGCAGGCGGGCAGGACGACGCTGCGCTCTGCGGTGATCCCATGGCGCGCCCGGACCGCCGCCCGAGGCGGGATCCGACCCGTTTCGCCTCCGCCCCTATACCAATGGGGCGCGACAAGGTTTTGGCTTGACGCGCAGAACCTGCTATCCTGTGCCCGACAGAAGGCCGTCAATGGCCCCAGAGCAAGGAAACAGGCATGACCTCCTCGAAATCCTCGACGCGGACCGGGTCCGCCAAGACCGCGCGCAAACCTGCCAAGACGGCGGTGAAATCCGAAACGAAAAACGCGGCCAAATCGAGCGCGACGCAGCCTGCGCGGGCGCCCCTGGCGGCGGAGGACGCGCTGCATACCGCGGTGGCGGCCACGCTCGATCCGACGCTTCTGCCGCCCGGCATGCAGCCCGAACTGAAGAAGCGCGAGCTGATCGACAAGGTCGTGCGCCGCTCCGGCGTCAAGAAACGCGACGCGAAACCGGCTGTCGAGGCGGTGCTCGCCATCCTCGGCGAAGCGCTGGCCGAGGGCCGCGAGCTGAACGTCAAACCCTTCGGCAAGATGAAGGTGCAGCGCGTGCGCGACACCGGCAACGGGCAGGTTCTGGTCACCAAGGTGCGCCAGCCTGCCGAGGCCGAAAAGGACGCGCCCGACCCCCTTGCGCAGGCGGCGGAGTAAAGCTAAAGACGCCCGCACCGGGTGATTAGCTCAGTGGTAGAGCGCTTCGTTCACATCGAAGATGTCAGGAGTTCGAATCTCTTATCACCCACCAGAATTCCTGAAGGCGCGTCCCGGCCGGGCGCGCCTTTCTCGTGGCGATCGAGGCCGCGAGAGGACTTGAAGGCCACGCGGCGCCGCTCTAGACAGCGGGCCGGGGGCGGTTAGCTCAGTTGGTAGAGCGCTTCGTTTACACCGAAGATGTCGGGGGTTCGAGCCCCTCACCGCCCACCATGCCCCCCGGCGAAGCCTTGCGCCGTCACTCGCGCGGCGGATAGCCGGTCATTTCCAGATAACCGCGCCCGGGATGGCTGCCCGAGAGGCTGATTGGCCCTTCCCAATAGGGAAAGAGCGTGTCCATCCAGGCCTGGGGATTGAGCGGCTCGGTGGTGATGTCGAGCCCTTCCTCGGGCAGCGTCACGCGCCAGCGCACGGGAATGTCGCGCCCGGCCACATCGGCCGTCTCCAGCGGTGTCACGCTGAGCGCGCCGTCGCCGTAGGGCCGCGTCGCGCCGGTGGCCGTGATCCAGGTGGCGGAGGTGAAGTGGCTGCCATCGGTGGAGCGCAGTCCGAAGCCCATCAGCTTGTCGCCGCTGTCGAAATTGAGCGAGAACCAGTCCCAGCCGGTCTGCGTCTCGGACAGGGGCTGCGAGGACCATTCCCGGTCGAGCCAAGCCGTCCCGGTCACCGCCACGTCGCCTTCGGGCAGGGACAGCGTGCCCGCCACCTCGTAGAAGGGTTGCGAATAGTAATAGCTGGCCTGGCCTTCGGGCGATTTCACCGAATAGCCGTCATCGCCCTGGAAGATCAGCGGCCCGGTCGCGTCGAGCGCGAGGTCGTATGCGAAATCCGCGCCCCGCGCGGTCAGCTGCACCGAGGAGAGCGCATCGGCCCCGTCCGCGGCCCGGGAGCGCAGCGTCCAGTCGTCGATGAAGGCCTCGAAGGGCGCCTCGGTCACGCCGGCCTGCCCGGTGCCGCCCCGGCCCAGACGCTCCGCGACGCGGTGCTGCCCGGCGGAGGTCAGCGCGGCATGGCCCATCCAGAGCTGATCCGCCTGCCAGCCCGGCGCGGTGCCGGGCCGCCGGGCGGAGCGGAAGAGCGTCCATTGAACGCCGTAGGGCGTGCCGTCCGCGGCCTCCAGGTTGGCGGTCAGGTACCACCATTCGATGCGGTAATCGGGATGCGGCAGGTGATCGGCGGGAAAGGCGAACTCGGTGTCGGGGTCGGGTACGGCGAAGCTCTCCGCCTCGGCGCCGAGCCCGGCAAAGCCCTGCGCTGTCGCGGGGCCCGGCACGGACAGGGGCAGGGCGAGGCACAGGGCCACGGACAGGGCGGTGAGGCGCGCTTTAACGGTCATTGGCGAAGACCCGCAGAAGGTGGGAGGGCGGCAGCCGCGTCAGCCGGTAGACCGGCCAGAGGCAGGCGAGGATCGCCGCCGCCAGCGCGGCGAGCGCCAGCCACAGCCATTGCGCGGGAAAGAGCACCATGGGCAGGCGCCAGCCGAAGGCCTCCACGTTGGCGATGGCCAGAAGCACCCAGGCGAGCAGCAGGCCCACCGGGACCGCGACCGCCCAGGTGAGCAGCGCCAGAAGCGCGGTGCGCGCCACTTCGAGCCGCCCGAGCCGCCCCGGCGTCAGCCCCAGCGCCCAGACCGGGGCCAGCTGCGGCAGGCGCAGGGTCGACAGCGTCAGCAGGCTGGTGAGGATGGCAAAACCCGCCACGCCCAGCGTCAGCACGTTGAGCGCGCCCGAGACGAGGAAGGTCTGGTCGAAGATGCGCAACGACAGCGCCTTGACCTGCGCCTGGTCGATCACGTTGGCGGCGGGCAGGTCGAACCGGTCGCGCAGCATGGCGACGAGGTCGGGCACCGCCTCGGGGTCGACCCGCAGGGCGAAGCGCAGGCGCGGGCGGTTCGGAAAGCGCTGGTCCAGCGCCTCAATGCCGGTGATGAGCTGGCCCGCCGGGTTGCCGTAATCGGAATAGACCCCGGCGATGGGCAGAGTCCAGTCGGGGGTGATGGCGATGGGCTCGCCCAGGGCCAGCGCCTCGCGCCGGAAGAGCTGTTCGTTGACCAGCACCGCGTCGCCCGCGGCGATCCGGTCCCAGACCTGCGGCTCGGCGCGCAGAAGCGGCCAGTTGTCGCGATAGGTGGGATGATCGACGATGCCGAAGATCTCGGCCGGTTGCGCGGCGACGGTCACGTCCACCGACCAGACCGGCAGGATCGCGTCGACCTCGGGCGCCACCGCGGCGCGGATCGCCTGCGCCTCAGAGGGCGTGCGCGCGGTCACGTAAAGCTCCGCCGCGAGCCGCTGATCGAGCCAGCCGGTGAAGGTGGTGCGGAACGAGCCCACCATCGTGCCGACGCCGATATTGGCCGACAGCGCCAAGAGAAGCGCCATCAGCGCGAGCGACAGGGCGGGCACCTGCTGGCGCGCATCGGCCAAAAGCCAGCCGCCGACCGGGCCGCGCGCCAAGGGGCGCAGCAGGCGCAGCGTGCCGATCAGCACCGGCGGCAGCGCCAGCGCGGCGCCGATCAGCAGGGCGGCGAGGCAGGCGAAGGCGAGAACCAGCCCGTCGCCCCAGATCGCGAGCCCGAGGCTCGCCCCCAGCAGCGCCGCGGCGAAAGCCCCCTGCAGCCGCAGCGCGCGGGCATTGGCCATCGCCCAGGCGCGCGGCCGGGCCGGGGCCAGAAGCGGCATCTGCGCCACCCGCCACAGCGCCTGCGCCCCGGCCAGCCCCGCCCCCAGAAGCGCGATCGCGAGCGCCGACAGCGCCCAGAGCGGATCGAAACCGAGCTGGCCCGACACATCGGCGCCATAGAGCCCGCGCAACGTGCCCGCGACCCCCGGCAGCAGCGTCGCCGCGATGGCATAGCCGAGCGCGATGCCCGCGATCCCCGCCAGAAGCGCGATCAGCGACAGCTCGGCCGCCAGCAGCACCATCAGCCGCGACAGCGGCAGGCCCAGGGCGCGCAGGGTGCGAAAGGTCGCGCGGCGCTGCTCGAAGGCGAGCCCGATGGCCGATTGCACGATGAAAAGACCCACGGCGAAGGACAGCAGGCCGAAGGCGGTGAGGTTGAGGTGAAACGAATCCGTTAGCCGCGCCAGATCGCCGCCCGATTGCCCCTCGATCCGGGTCAGGCGCGTGGCGGTCTCGATTGCGGGCAGGCCGAAAGGCTGCTCGGGCGCGAGCACGAGGGCGGTCAGCTCTTCGACGCCCAGGAGCCGCTGAGCGGTGGTGATTTCGGTGAGCGCCGTGCCCTGGTCGACCTGCCCCGAGAGGCGCAGGGGCGGCAGGCCGTCGCGCGGCAGGCCACGGGCGGTTTCGGGCGCGACCAGCAGCAGGCCGTCTTCGGAGAGAAGCCCGTCGAGCGCGGTGTCGTCGCCCGCGATGGCGGCGTTGCCGAGCCCCGGCGGCGCGGTGAGCGGGTCGATCCCGCGCAGCGTGAGGCGCGTTTCGCCCAAAGCCAGCGTGCCCTCGACAAGCGGCGTGACGACGTAGCCCGCGCGCCGCAGATCGGCGAAATCGCCCAGCGTGACGCCCTCGGCCGAGACCAGACGGTCGAGCGTGCCTTGCCCCAGCGCCCCCGCCGCGCGGTCATAGCTCGCCCGGGCCTCGGCATTGATCGCCTGCACTCCGGACCAGAGCGCGGTGGCGAGCGCGAGCCCGATCAGCAGCGTCGCCAGCTGGATCGGATGCCGCCGCCAATGCGCCAGCAGGGCCGACATCCCGGTGCGCATCATCATGCGATGCGGCCCTGTTCGAGATGCAGCCGCCGGTCCATGCGGGCGGCGTGCCGGTCGGAATGGGTGACCATCAGGAAAGCCGCGCCGGTCTCGCGGGCAAGCTCGAGCAGCAGGTCCAGCACGCGGCCCGCGGTTTCCTCGTCGAGATTGCCGGTGGGCTCGTCGGCCAGCAGCAGGGACGGGCGGTTGGCGATGGCCCGGCCGATTGCGACGCGCTGCTGCTGGCCGCCCGAAAGCTCCTCGGGGTAGCGGTCGAGATAGGGGGTAAGGCCCAGCCGTTCGGACAATTCCGCCTGCCATTGGGGATCGGCCCGCCCCGAGAGCCGCGCTTGGAACGACAGGTTGGCGCGCACGTCGAGCGACGGGATGAGGTTCAGGCTCTGGAAGACGACGCCGATCCGGTCGCGGCGCATGGCCGCGCGGCCCGCCTCGTCGAGGCCCGAGATCCGGGTGCCATCGAGCGTCACCTCACCCCGGTCGGGCGTATCAAGACAGCCGATGCAATGCAGAAGCGTCGACTTGCCGGACCCCGATTCGCCCGTCAGCGCCACGCTTTCGCCGCCCGCCACCTCGAGCGAGACGCCGCGCAGGACGGCATGCGCACGGTCGGCGCCGGTGAAGCTTTTCTCGATATCGCGGACGGTCAGCATAAGCACTCCTCGGTCGTGAGACCGAGGTAGCGGGGGCAGGCGTCAAGGCAAAGGCGCCCGCGCGGCAAGCCAGTCCTCGATGGCGCGGATCCGGCCGCGCGCGACCGGCACATCGCGGCCATCGACCAGACGCAGCACGCATTTGCCGTCCTCGCGGCGCATTTCGGCCACCGCCCGCGCCGCCACCCACCAGGACCGGTGCGGCTGGATGCCGCTGTCGCGGGGGGCCTGCGCCACCGCGTCGCGCAGCCGCCCGCGCAGCGTGCGCTTGCCGTTTTCCTCGATGATCCGGAGGTGATGCTGCCGCGCCTCGATGGCAATGAGCCGGTCGATCTCGAAGGCGATGCCGTCGATGACGATCGCGCCCTCGCCGGGGGCGGGCTCGGCGGCAGGTTCCGCGTCGGCGTCGGTTGCTGCGTCGCGGCGGGTCTCCTGCGGCAGGACGAAGCGCAGGAACAGCGTCTCGAACACGCCGAGAAGAATTGCGTAGAGCACCGCCCGGCTGGCGGTCATGGCCCAGCTCACCTCGCCGGTCCAGAGCAGGAGCGGCGTCGTGACCGCCACCGCGGAGATCAGCGAGGAAAGCAGGATCGGCCAATGCGCCAGCAATCCCGCCTGCCGCAGCCAACGGCTGCCATGCAGGATCGCCCAATGGCAGAGCGCATAGACCCAAAGCAGCACCGCGTAGCCCACCGCCGTGGCCGGCCCGCCGAGGAGTCCCGCGATCCGCAACGGGTCGGCGATGATGACCACGATCAGCAGTAAGCCGAGGAAGATCTGCCCGCTGGGCGACAGCAGGCAGCGGCGAATCCGGGCGGATTCGCAGACATGCACCCGGCCGAGAAGGTCGCGGATGTGCCATTCGGGCTTCGGGTTGAACGCAGACTCGGTCACGGCGGCAACATTTCACGCAGGAAAGTGTCTTTTGAGTGCAGCAGAGGCGGTCGGGAAGGCGCAAAATTGAGACAACAATGACGCCAATGCGCGTCAGGTGGCGCAGTGGCCGGGTCGGTCTGCGCATCTTCGCACAGAAGCCGCTCGGCGGTGGCGGTTTTCGAACGGGCGATCTCTGCCAATATCGGGGTGGAACCCAAAGGAGTGTCACCCCATGAGCTGGAACCCCGCCCTCGATCCGCATTGCCCCACCGGCGACGATGTGGATGCCATCGACACCGTCATCATCCCGCGCGCCCGCGATCTCGGCGGCTTCAAGGTGCGCCGCGCGCTGCCCGCGCCCAAGCGGCAGATGGTCGGGCCGTTCATCTTCTTCGACCAGATGGGCCCGGCGGAATTCCTGCCCACCAAGGGCCTCGACGTCCGCCCGCACCCGCATATCGGGCTCGCGACCATCTCCTATCTCTTCCGGGGGCGGATGCACCATCGCGACAGCCTCGGGACCGATGCCTGGATCGAGCCCGGCGCGGTGAACTGGATGGTGGCGGGCCACGGCATCACCCATTCCGAGCGCACCGACGACGCGACCCAGACCGACCCGATGCCCTTTTTCGGCATCCAGACCTGGGTGGCGCTGCCCAAGGATCACGAGGACCGCGCGCCGGACTTCGAACATGCGCCGGCCTCGGCGCTGCCCTTCATGGAAGGCGAGGGCAAGGAGGTGCGGCTCATCCTCGGCTCCGCCTGGGGCGAGACCGCGCCGGTCAAGACCGCCTCCGAGATGTTCTATGCCGATGCGGTGCTTGAGCCGGGCGCGCAGATCCCGCTGCCCGAGGATCACGAGGATCGCGGCGTCTACGTGGTCTCGGGCGCGGTCGAGATCGCGGGTGAGACCTATGAGGCCGGGCAGATGATGGTCTTCCGCCCCGGCGACCGGGTGTCGCTGAAGGCGGGCGGGCAGGGCGCGCGGGTGATGCTGCTGGGCGGCGAGACGCTGGAGGGGCCGCGCTATATCTGGTGGAACTTCGTGGCCTCCTCGAAGGAGCGGATCGAGGAGGCGAAAGAGGCCTGGCGGCGCGAGGATTGGGCCGATGGCCGCTTCCATCTGCCCCCGGGCGACGACGCGGAATTCATCCCGCTGCCCGACCGCTGAGCGGAGCGCCGCGCGGGGCGCGGAAAAAACGCCGCCGGGCGTGCCGATGATCTGCGTTTCGCCGCCAATTCCGCTTGACGGGGCAGGAGACCGGCCATAGAACGCCCGACACGTCCGGGGCACCCGGGCGGGCAGCGAGCGGTTGTAGCTCAGTTGGTTAGAGTACCGGCCTGTCACGCCGGGGGTCGCGGGTTCGAGCCCCGTCAACCGCGCCACCGCTGTCCCGTCCCGATCCACCCCGCACGCGATGCGCGGTTGTAGCTCAGTTGGTTAGAGTACCGGCCTGTCACGCCGGGGGTCGCGGGTTCGAGCCCCGTCAACCGCGCCACTTTCCCTCGATGTTCCGAAAATCCCGCGCATATTCTGCGCGCCGCCCCGACCGCCGCCGGGCGTCCCACCTCTGCGGGAAGCGCCGCGCCCCTGTCACGGCCGGACCGAAAATACCTCCGGAGGTTTGGAGGCAGCGCCTCCAACGCGGCCGCAGGACGCGCCCGCCGCCGAGCCGGTCTGAAGGCGCCGCGCCGGCCCGGACATGCGGCACGAAAAAAGGCGCCGAACCCGGCGCCTCGTTTCACAATCCCCTGCGGTTCCGGCGCTTATCCGCCCCAGCTGCGCACCGGGCCGCAATCCATATGCACGAAGTTCGAACCCGAATAGCGCCCGACCCCGCCCGCGCGGCAGGCCGCGGCGGCGCGGGCGATCTGGCTGACCGAGCGGGAATTGAGTCGCAGATCCGCGGCCTCCCCGCGCAGGTGACGCGAATTCTTCGCCACGCCCGAAGAGCGGCGGCGCAGCATCGCGTTCGTCTCGGGGCTGCGGTAGCCCGAGATCAGCATGTAGGGATCGGACGCGTCGAGCAGGTTGTGCGACGCCGCCATGATGTCGATCGTGCGCAGGTCGATCGACTTCACCTTGTTGTTGCGCCAGTCGCGCATGAAGTAATTGATCTCGTTCACGGCGTCGGCGATGTAATCGCCATCCACCCAGTAGATCATGTCGATGCGTTCTCCGGTGCGCCCGGAATACATCTTGATGCGGCGGATGTCGCCGCCCCCGCGAAGGAACCCCGCGGCGTTCGCGAAAGTCGGTGCGGCTGTGATCGTCGTCGCGGCGAAGGCCTGTAAAAGCCCACGGCGCGTAATGCCGCCAAAGCGTGCTTGAGTCATCGGAAGCCTGTCCCGTTGTTCTGTCCTGTATCGCGCGCCTCGTTGGGCACGCCTGCCATCTATCCCCAGATGTCTTAAATTTTATTGCATAAACCGAATCTAACCGAAACCCGGCCCGGGGATGTTCACGAAGCGTACAATACTTTTCGGCGAAAAGTTGCCCAAAGTATCGCGCCGTGTCCGGATTGTCGCAGTCATGTCACAGACCCGGTGCAGCGAGGCGGCGCAGCGCAAAAGAGGCGGCCCGTGCATGCATTTGTGAATGGACAGCAGGAACTTTCCGGCTTCTGATGGGGTAACCCCTTTGTGTCAAAGTCTTTTGAGGTGCCTCGCATGTCCGTCCGTCTTCCCCGCGCGCTGAAACCCCTTGCCATGGCGGGCGCGCTGGCCCTGGGTGTCGCGGTCGCGCCGGCACCCGCAACGGCGCAGGTCACCGCGTTCAAGCAGGCCGTGGCCGAAACGGTGGCCGATCACGACGGGCTCAGCGATTTCTACCGGACGCGCCTCTTCGAGCCGGTCTGGACCGGCCCCGGCGAGCTCGACCGCCAGCGCCGGGCCTTCCTTCTCGACGCGATGCGCCGCGCCCCGTCCCACGGGATTCCCGCCGCGCGCCACGATGCCGACGCGCTTTACCGGAAATTGCGCGACGCCCGCACCCCCCGGGATCGCGGCCTGGCCGAGATCGCGCTGTCGAAGGCTTACCTGCGGCTGGCCCATGACCTGCAGACCGGCATCCTCGATCCGCGCGAGGCCGCCAGCGGCATCAAGCGCGACCCGCAGCAGCGCAGTCCCGAGGAACTGCTCGCGCGGCTGATGAACGAGGACCCGCGCGCGCTTTTCCGCTCGCTCGCGCCGCAAAGCCCCGAATACATCCGCCTGATGGCGACCCGCGTAGCGCTCGAGACGCGGCGCGCGAGGGGCGGCTGGGGCAAGCCCGTCAACGCCTCCAGCCTCGAGCCCGGCCAGTCCGGTGCGGCGGTGGTCGACCTGCGCAACCGGCTCATCGCGATGGGCTATCTCGGCCATACCTCGACCGCGCTCTACGACAAGGCGATCGAGGCGGCGGTGCGCGACTTCCAGCGCGATCACGGCATGGAGGAGGACGGCGTCGCGGGCGCGGCCACCCTGAAGGCGATCAATGTCGGCATCGACGAACGGCTGAAATCGGTGATCGTCGCGATGGAGCGCGAGCGCTGGATGAACATGCCCGGGGGCCTCGGCGACCGGCACATCAAGGTCAACCTGACCGAGTTCGTGGCCCGCATCTACGACGACGACAAGGTCACCTTCGAGACCCGGTCGGTCATCGGCAAGAACCTCTCGACGCATCAGACGCCCGAGTTTTCCGACGTGATGGAGCATATGGAGATCAATCCGAGCTGGTACGTGCCGCGCTCCATCATCGTGAACGAATACCTGCCCGCGTTGCGGCGCAACCCAGGGGCCGCGGGCCATCTGCGCATTGTCGACAGCCGCGGCCGGACGGTGAACCGGGGGCGGGGCTTCTCGCAATATTCGGCCTCGAGTTTCCCCTACTCGATGCAGCAGCCGCCGGGGCCGAAAAACGCGCTCGGGACCGTGAAGTTCATGTTCCCCAACCGCTACAACATCTACCTGCACGACACGCCCGCCAAGAGCCTGTTCAGCCGCGATGTGCGCGCCTTCTCGCATGGCTGCATCCGGCTGAACGATCCGCATGACTTCGCCTATGCGCTCCTGGCCCCGCAGGAGGCCGATCCGGAGAGCTTCTTCCAGGCCAAGCTGCGCACCGGCGTGACCCAGCGGGTGGTGCTGGACAAGCAGGTGCCGGTGCACCTGATCTACCGCACCGCCTTCACCACCGCCAAGGGCCGCACCCAGTTCCGCGACGACATCTACGGGCGCGATGCGCAGATCTGGCGGGCGCTGGAAGCGGCAGGGGTTTCGCTGGGCGACCTTCAAAGCTAACACTCCGGGCATATCTGCCCGGAGACCGCCATGCGCCACACCATCGCCGAGATCGCCCGTGCCACGGGACTGGACGCCGTGGGCGACGGCAGCATCGCGGTCGTCGGCGTGGCCGAGCCCGCCGATTGCCCGCCCGACCGGCTGGCCATCGCGCTGAAGCCCGCCTTCGCCGAACAGCTGGGCCAGGGCGGCGCGCGGGTGGCGCTTTTGTGGGAGGGCGCGGATTGGCAGGGCTTCGGCCTCGAGGCCGCGATCCTCGCGAAGCGGCCGCGCTACGCGCTGTCGGGCGTCTCGGCGGCCTTCGATCCGGGGCAGGGCTACGGGCCGGGCGTGCATGAAAGCGCGGTGATCGATCCCAGCGCGAAGCTGGCGCCGGATGTCGCCGTGGGGCCCTTTACCATGATCGGCGCGGAGGTGGAGATCGGCGCGGGCAGCGTGATCGGCCCGCAGGTCTTCATCGGGCGCGGCGCGCGGATCGGGGCGGGCGCGCTCATCCATGCGGGCGCGCGGATCGGGGCGGGCGTCACCGCCGGGGACCGGCTCATCGCGCAGTTCAACGCGGTGATCGGCTCGGACGGCTTTTCCTTCGTCACCCCCGAAGTCTCGGGCGTCGAGCGCGCCCGCGAAAGCCTCGGCGATCAGGGCGGGACAGAGGCGCAAAGCTGGGCGCGCATCCATTCGCTGGGCGCGGTCACGCTGGGCCACGATGTCGAGGTTGGCGCCAATTCGTCCATCGACCGGGGCACCGTGCGCGACACCGCGATCGGAACCGGGACCAAGATCGACAACAACGTGCAGGTCGGCCACAACGTGGTGATCGGGCAGCATTGCCTGCTCTGCGGCCTCGTCGGCATCGGCGGGTCCACGGTGATCGGCGATCACAGCGTGCTGGGCGGCGCGTCGGGGGTCGCGGACAACCTGCGGATCGGCGCGCGCGTCATCCTGGGCGGCGGCACGATCGCGCTCTCGAACGTGCCCGAGGGGCGGGTGATGATGGGCTACCCGGCAATGAAGATGGATCAGAACATCGAGGTCTATAAGGGACTGCGCCGCCTGCCGCGGCTCTTCCGCGACGTCGCTGCGCTGCGGAAAGCGGTTTCAAAGTCTTCGGGGAATGACTAAATCGCAGGCGAATGCGTGACAGAGCGGACAGACGCCCCATGGATGTGAAGACGAAGGTTGTGGAAATCCTGGCCGAGCAGGCGGTGCTCGAGCCGTCCGACGTGGAGATGGACATGACACTCGAGGATCTGGGCATCGATTCGATGGCGCTTGTGGAATCGATCTTCACCATCGAGGAAGCCTTCGACATCTCCGTGCCCTTCAACGCCAACGCTCCGGGCGAGAGCGGTTTCGACATCTCCTCGGTCTCGCGCATCGTGGCGGAGGTGGAGCGGCTCGTCGCCGAACAGCACGCGTGAAGCGCGTCGTCATCACCGGCGCGGGCACGATCAACGCGCTGGGGCACGACGTGGCCACGACCTGTGCCGCGATGCGCGAGGGCCGGTCGGGGATCGGCCCGCTCGATATCCGCGACGCGGACCGGCTGTCGATCCGGATCGGCGGGCAGGTCACCGGCTACGAGGCCGAGGCGCGCTTCAACCGCCAGCAGATCGCGCTTTACGACCGCTACACGCAGTTCACCCTGCTCGCCGCCGCCGAGGCCATCGGCCAGTCGGGCCTCAGCTTCGAGGGCGAGCTTGCCGCGCGTTCGGGCGTGGTGCTGGGGACCTCCGGCGGCGGGCTGACCACGCAGGACGAGAATTACCGGGCGGTCTACGAGGAGGGCAAGAACCGGGTGCATCCGTTCATCGTGCCCAAGCTCATGAACAACGCTGCCTGTTCGCATGTCTCGATGCAATACAACATCAAAGGGCCGTCCTTCACCGTGGCCTCGGCCTGCGCCTCGTCCAACCACGCCATGGGCCAGGCCTTCTGGTTCGTCCGGTCGGGCATGGCGCCGGTCATGGTCACCGGCGGCTCCGAATCGATGCTCTGCTTCGGTGGGATCAAGGCCTGGGAAGGGCTGCGGGTGATGTCGAAGGACGGCTGCCGGCCGTTCTCGGCCAACCGCAACGGCATGGTGCAGGGCGAGGGGGCGGGCATTTTCGTCTTCGAGGAATACGAACATGCCCGCGCGCGCGGCGCCGAGATCCTGGCCGAGGTGGTGGGGGCGGCGATGTCCTCGGACGCCGCCGACATCGTCATGCCGTCGAAACAGGGCGCGGCGCGGGCCATGCGCGGGGCGCTCGCCGATGCCGGGCTCGCGCCCGAGACCATCGGCTACATCAACGCCCACGGCACCGGCACCGCCGCCAACGACAAGACCGAATGCTCCGCCGTGGCGGATGTGTTCGGCGCGCATGCGGACCGGCTGATGATCTCGTCGACGAAATCCATGCACGGCCACGCCATCGGCGGCACCGGGGCCATCGAGGCGCTGGCTTGCCTCATGGCGTTGCGCGAGGGCGTGATCGCGCCCACCATCAATTACGACGAGCCGGATCCGGAATGCGCGCTCGACGTGGTGCCGAACGAGGCGCGCGAGGCGCGGGTCGAGGCGGTGCTCTCCAACGCTTTCGCCTTCGGGGGGCTCAACGCGGTGCTGGCCTTCGCACGGGTCTGAGCCGGATTTGCCGATCCCGCGGTGCGGGCATGCCGCCAGCGCATGGCGTCTCGCCCGGGGCCTATGGCCCCGGTCTCGGGTGAAGGGGGCGCTGCCCCCTCTTGGCCTTCGGCCAATTCACTCCCGGCGGTATTTGTCCAAGAGGCAAGCGCAAGGGGGCTTGGCGCGCCTGTCGGCCGTCCCGCCCGGCGCGGGGGCCGAGGCGCGCCCGGGCCCGGGGTGGCGCGAGGTCAATGCCCGCGCCAGATCCATCCGCCGCCCAGGATGCGGCTGCCGCCGGTTTCGTAGAACACGCAGGCCTGGCCCGGCGAGACACCTTCCTCGGGGCTGAGAAGTTCGACCTCCGCCTCGGTCGCCGAGAGCGGGCGGATCACCGCCTCGCGCGGGGGACGGGTGGAGCGGACCTTGACCGAGACATGCCATTCGGCCCGGCTCTCGAAGGCCGCATCGCCCAGCCAGTTGATCTCGCGCACCGGGATGGTGCGGGTGGCGAGCAGGCTTTTCGGGCCGACGATCACGCGTTTCGCGTCGACGTCGAGCCGGACGACGTAGAGCGGCTCGTCGAGGCCGCCGATGCCGAGGCCGCGGCGCTGGCCGATCGTGTAATGGATCACGCCCTTGTGGCTGCCGAGAACGCGGCCATCGGCATGCACGATCTCGCCCGGCTCCGCAGCACCCGGGCGCAGTTTCTCGATCACCGCCGCGTAATTGCCGTCGGGCACGAAGCAGATGTCCTGGCTGTCGGGCTTGTCGGCCACCGTGAGCCCGTATTTCGCCGCGAGCGCCCGGGTCGCGTCCTTCGAGGGCAGGTGGCCCAGCGGGAAGCGCAGGTAGTCGAGCTGCTCGGGCGTCGTGGAGAACAGGAAGTAGGACTGGTCGCGATTGGCATTGGCGGCTGAATGCAGCTCCGGCCCCGCCGCACCCATCTTGCGCTGGATGTAATGGCCGGTCGCCATGCAATCGGCGTCGAGATCGCGGGCGGTCGCCAGGAGGTCCTTGAACTTCACCCGCTCGTTGCAGCGGATGCAGGGCACCGGCGTCGCGCCACCGAGATAGCTTTCGGCAAACTCGTCGATCACCGCGTCGCGGAAGATGTTCTCGTAATCGAGCACGTAATGGGGAAAGCCCATCTCCTCGGCCACGCGGCGGGCGTCGTGGATGTCGATGCCGGCGCAGCAGGCGCCCTTCTTGGCCAGGGCCGCGCCATGGTCGTAAAGCTGCAGCGTCACGCCCACCACGTCGTAGCCTTCCTCGGCCAGCTGGGCGGCCACGACCGAGCTGTCCACGCCGCCCGACATGGCGACCACCACGCGCGTCTCGGACGGGGGTTTCGCGAAGCCGAGGGAATTCGGGGTCGATGCGTCGAAGGCCATGTTCTTCCTGCCAGCTGGAGCGTTGGGTAAGACCGGCGGAATATATGAAAATCCAACCTATTCTCAAGGGCGCGGTTCATGCAGCGTTAAGCGCGGCTGCGCGAGGGTCTGATCCGGACGAACAAGGGATCAGACGGATGTACCTCAAAAGGATCGATGGGCCGCGGGCGGTGCGGTTGCCGGATGGCAGCACGATGACACGGGCGGACCTGCCGCCGGGCGATACGCAGCGCTGGGTGGCCTCGCGCAAGCTGGCGGTGGTGAAGGCGGTGCTGTTCGGGCTGATCACCGAGGCCCAGGCGCAGGAGCTTTATGCGCTGTCCGAGGAAGAGTTGCAGGAATGGATCGGTGCTGCGCGGATGCACGGCCCGGATGCCCTGAAAACAACAGCTTTGCAGAAATATCGACAACTTTAGGTTGTATTTGATGCTTTTGCGGGTATGTTTAGGAGTGGTTAACTCTTTTCGTCGCAGATTGAGCATAGCCGGGACAGCTCAATCGGAGACACCAAAATGCGTGTTCTACTCGTCGAAGACGATCTGACGACGTCCAAGAGCATCGAAATGATGCTTACCCATGCGAACCTGAACGTCTATGCGACGGATATGGGGGAAGAGGGCGTCGATCTTGCGAAGCTTTACGATTACGACCTCATTCTGCTCGATATCAACCTGCCCGATATCACCGGTCATGACGTGCTGCGGCAATTGCGCACGGCGCGGATCAACACGCCGATCCTGATCCTGTCGGGCGACGATGATACCGAAAGCAAGCTGAAAAGCTTCGGATTCGGCGCCGACGATTACCTCACCAAACCGTTCCACCGCGACGAGCTGGTGGCGCGGATTCACGCGATCATCCGCCGCTCCAAGGGGCATTCGCAATCGGTGATCCGCACCGGCAAGATCTCGGTCAATCTCGACGCGAAGACCGTCGAAGTGGGCGACACCCAGGTGCACCTGACCGGCAAGGAATACCAGATGATCGAGCTTCTGAGCCTGCGCAAGGGCACGACCCTGACCAAGGAGATGTTCCTCAACCATCTCTATGGCGGCATGGACGAGCCGGAATTGAAGATCATCGACGTGTTCATCTGCAAGTTGCGCAAGAAACTCTCAGTGGCGACCGGCGAGGACAGCTATATCGAGACCGTATGGGGCCGCGGCTACGTGCTGCGCGATCCCGAACCCAATGGCGAGACCGCCGATCCCATCGCCATCGGCGCCTGATCCGAGGCTGGACGCCGCACTGCCCGGGCTGGACCCCCGACGCCCTGCGACCTATCACTTGGCCCATCTGTGACGAAACGAGACGGGCAGCATGGCCGGGCAAGCGGACGGGCAAGAGATCGCGGTCGAGGCATTGACCAAGGAGGCGGCGGCGCAGGAACTCGCGCTGCTGTCGCAACGGCTCGCCACGGCCAATGACGAATATTACCTGCAGGACGCGCCCACGCTCAGCGACGCGGAATACGACCGGCTGAAACGACGCAACGCCGCGATCGAGGCGCGCTTTCCCGATCTCAAGCGCAGCGATTCGCCCTCCGAACAGATCGGCGCCGCGCCCTCCGATGGCTTCGAGAAGGTGCGTCACCGCGTGCGCATGCTCTCGCTCTCGAACGCCTTCGAGGATGCGGAGATCGCCGAGTTCGACGCGCGTATCCGCCGCTATCTCGGGCTCGGCCCCGAGGACAGCCTGGCCTATACCGCCGAGCCCAAGATCGACGGGTTGTCGCTCAGTCTGCGCTACGAGGGCGGGCGCTTGACCGAGGCCGCGACCCGCGGCGACGGTGCCGAGGGTGAAAACGTCACCGCCAATGCCCGGACCATCGACGATATTCCCGACCGGCTCGAGGGCGTGCCGGACATCCTTGAGGTGCGCGGCGAGGTCTATATGAGCCATGCCGATTTCGCCGATCTCAATGCGCGCCAATCCGAGAAAGGCGCCAAGACCTTCGCCAATCCGCGCAACGCCGCGGCCGGATCGCTGCGCCAGCTGGACCCGGAGATCACCCGCTCGCGGCCCCTGCGCTTTTTCGCCTATGCCTGGGGAGAGCTGTCCGCACCGCTCGCGGAGACGCAGAAAGCGGCCATCGACCGGCTGCAAGCACTGGGTTTCCAGACCAATCCGCTGACCCGGCTGTGCGACGGCCCGGACGAGATGATCGCGCAATACCGCAGGATCGAGGAGGCCCGGGCGACGCTCGGCTACGATATCGACGGCGTCGTCTACAAGGTCGACGACCTCGCGCTGCAGGGGCGGCTCGGGTTCCGGTCGACCACGCCGCGCTGGGCGATCGCGCACAAGTTTCCCGCCGAACTGGCCTGGACCTGGCTCGACGCAATCGACATCCAGGTCGGCCGCACCGGTGCGCTGTCGCCGGTGGCACGGCTTCGGCCGGTGACCGTGGGCGGGGTCGTCGTGTCGAACGCCACGCTGCACAACGAGGATTACATCGCCGGTCGCGACGCGAACGGGGCACCGATTCGCGACGGCAAGGACATCCGCGAGGGCGATTGGGTGCAGGTCTACCGCGCCGGTGACGTGATCCCGAAGATCGCCGATGTCGACCTGGAAAAGCGGCCAGACGACGCCCAACCCTATGAATTCCCGAAAGTTTGTCCGCGCTGCGGATCGGATGCCATCCGCGAGGAGGGCGATGCGGTCCGGCGCTGTTCGGGCGGGCTGATCTGCCCGGCCCAGGCGGTCGAGCGGCTCAAGCATTTCGTCGGCCGCGCGGCCTTCGACATCGAGGGCCTCGGCGCCAAGCAGGTCGAGCAATTCTACGAGGACGGCTGGGTGCGCGAACCCGCCGACATCTTCGCACTGCGCGAGAATTACGGCACCGGCCTGCAGCAACTGAAGAACCGCGAGGGCTGGGGCGAGAAATCGGCCGAGAACCTCTTCGCCGCCATCGAGGCGCGCCGCCGCATCCCGCTGGGCCGGCTGATCTTTGGGCTCGGCATTCGCCACGTGGGCGAGGTCGCCTCGAACCTGCTCGCCCGGCATTACGGCACCTGGGAGTCCTTCGATGCGGCAATGCGTGAGGCGGCGCAGTGCGATGGGCCGGCCTGGGAGACGCTGATCGGCATCGACGGGGTGGGCCGGACGCTGGCCACCTCGCTGGTCACCACGATGAACCAGGAGGCGGAGCGCGCCTCCATCGACCGGCTGCTTGCGCATCTCGAGGTGCAGGAGGCCGCCCGGCCCGCGACCACCGACAGCCCGGTCGCGGGCAAGACGGTGGTGTTTACCGGCAGCCTCGAGAAGATGACCCGCGCCGAGGCCAAGGCCCGCGCCGAAGCGCTCGGCGCGAAGGTCTCGGGCTCGGTCTCGTCGAAGACCGATCTCGTGGTGGCGGGGCCCGGGGCGGGCTCAAAGGAGAAAAAGGCCCGCGATCTGGGCATCGAGATCCTCGACGAGGATGGCTGGCTCGACCTGATCGGCGCCGCATGAGCACGCGGCCCGAGGCGCTGTTTCCGCTGTTCGGCGACCTGACCGCGCTGGAGGGCGTGGGGCCGAAAACCGCGCAGGCGCTGGAGGGGCTCGATGTCGAGGCGCCGCGTGACCTGTTGTTCTTGCTGCCTTATTCTGGCATCGATCGCAGCCTGCGCGACACCATCCAGGGCGCGGACCTGCCCGCCACCCTGACCGTCGAGGTGACCGTGGGCCTGCATCGCGCGCCGCGCTCGCGCACCGGCGCTTACCGCATCGAGGTGCGGGACGGCGCGATGAGCTTCGAGCTGGTCTTCTTCCGCGGGCGCGCGGATTACCTGCAGAAAATCCTGCCCACGGGGCAGCGCCGGATCGTCTCGGGCCGGGTCGAGCTGTTCGACGGTCGGGCGCAGATGGTCCATCCCGACCACGTCCTGACCCGCGCCGAGGCCGAGCATCTGCCGGGCTTCGAGCCGGTCTATCCGCGGACCCATGGCGTCACGCAGAAGACCATGGTCAAGGCCGTGCACGCGGCCCTCGCGCGGGCGCCGGATCTGGCCGAATGGATCGATCCCGCGCAGAAGGCCAAGGCGGGCTGGCCGGATTGGCGCGCGGCCCTGCAGGCGGCGCATGCGCCCGGGGCCGCCGCCGACCTCGCCCCGGAGGCCCCGGCGCGGCAGCGGCTCGCCTATGATGAATTCATGGCGCATCAACTGACGCTGGCGCTGGCGCGCGCCGACCGCCGGAAACGGCCGGGACAATCGACGCGCGGCGATGATCGGCTGGCGAAAAAGGTGCGCGCCGCCTTGCCCTATACCCCGACCGGGGCGCAGGAGCGCGCCATCGCCGAAATCGCCGCCGACATGGCCGCGCCGGAGCGGATGAGCCGGCTTTTGCAGGGGGACGTGGGCTCCGGCAAGACCCTCGTGGCCTTCATGGCGCTTCTGATCGCGGTCGAGGCGGGCGGGCAGGGCGTGATGATGGCGCCGACCGAAATCCTCGTCCGGCAGCATCTGGACGGCTTGCGGCCGTTTGCCGAAAGCGCGGGCGTGACGGTGGAAATCCTGACCGGGCGCGACAAGGGCCGCGAGCGCGCGGAGAAACTCGCGGCGCTGGCCGAGGGGCGCATCGACATCCTCGTGGGCACCCATGCGGTCTTTCAGAAGGACGTGGCGTTCCGCGATTTGCGGCTGGCCATCGTCGATGAACAGCACCGCTTCGGCGTCAATCAGCGGCTGGAGCTCGGCGAAAAGGGGCCTGTCGCGGACGTTCTGGTGATGACCGCGACGCCGATCCCGCGCTCGCTCTCGCTGGCGCAATACGGCGATATGGACATCTCGGTTCTCGACGAGAAACCGCCCGGGCGCAAACCCGTGCGCACCGCGCTCGTCTCGACCGGGCGGATGGACGAGGTCGTGTCGCATCTTGCCAATGCAGTGGCGGAGGGGCGGCAGGTCTACTGGGTCTGTCCGCTCGTGGATGAAAGCGAAGCGGTGGACCTGACCGCGGCGGAGGACCGGTTCAAGCATTTGCGCGCAGCCCTGGGCGAGGGCGTTGTGGGCCTCGTGCACGGCCAGATGCCGGCGGCGGAGAAAGACGCTGCCATGGCGCGCTTCGTTGCGGGCGACACGCAGGTTCTCGTGGCCACCACGGTGATCGAAGTGGGGGTGAACGTGCCCAATGCGTCGATCATGGTGATCGAGCGGGCGGAATGGTTCGGCCTCGCGCAATTGCACCAGTTGCGCGGACGGGTCGGACGGGGGGCGGCCGAATCGACCTGCCTTCTGATGTACCGTCCGCCCTTGAACGAGGCGGCGGAGCGTCGCTTGACCACCCTGCGCGAGACCGAGGACGGCTTCCGCATCGCGGAGGTCGATCTCGAGATGCGCGGCGCGGGCGATCTGATCGGCACCGCGCAATCCGGGCTTCCCCGGTTCCGCATCGCCGACCTGGAGGCGCAGGCGGGATTGATGCGCATCGCCCAGAGCGATGCGCGGCTCTTGCTGGCAGAGGACCCGACGCTGACCTCCGCACGCGGACAGGCGGCGCGAACGCTGCTTTGGCTGATGCGGCAGGATCGCGCGATCCGCCTGATTTCCGTGGGTTGAACCGGCGCCTGTTCCTCAGTGTTCACGAATGTTCTTAAAAAGTTCTTTACAGAATCGACCATACGTGAGAACAAAAGAGCAACCAGAACGAAAGGATGCTCCGATGATCCACCAGATCAAGACCACGATCCGCCGCTCCCAGGACACGCTGTGGATGGATACGCTTGGCGTGTTGTCGCTGGTCGTCATGCTGGTGGCGGGGCTGCATTTCGGCGCGTGAGTCTTCTGTTTCTGCCTGCGTAGCTTGTACCGGACCCCTGTTCGACCGCATCCACTGTCCCCGATGCATCGCCACCGACACTGCCTGTCCCCCATGTGCGCGATCCCGAACGTCCCCATTGTCCGCAAGACACGCCACTGGCCGCTGCGTCCCCCAAGACGCAGCGGTTTTTTCTTGCCATGACGGCGGGGCCGCATGCTGACGTGCCAGCGACGCGCCTGAGCTTTCCTGCCGGCCAGTCCCTGACCGCATTGCGCTGCGCGCAAACGGCATTCCGGGCAGGCGGACCTGCCCTTCCTGACGCCGTAACTCGAAAGATCCGGTTAAGCCGTTTCGCGCGCGCGGACGATTTCCATCGCCTCCGCCGCCGCATCGAGTGCCAGCATGATCGAGGCATGCCGGTTCTTGTAGGCGGCCGCCGGGCGCAGCACTTCGAGCCCGTCGAACGGCGCGTCGGGCGCGGGGCCGCCGTCTTTCAGCATCGCCTTGAGCGCATCGCGCGCCGCGGTGATCTGGTCCGCGTCGCAGCCGACGATCGCGCCGCCCACGACCGAGGCCGCGGCCTGGCCCAGGGCGCAGGCCTTCACGTCCTGGCCATAGGCCGTCACGCGCCCGTCCGCGACGTTCAGATCGACCGTCACGGTTGACCCGCAGAGCGGCGAGCGTTTCTTGACCGTCGCATCCGGCGCCTCCAGCCGCGTGGTGCAGGGGATATCCGCCGCCAGCGCGAGGATGCGATCGGAATAGAGCTTGATGAGATCCTGTTCGGCCGACATGGCTTTCCCTTTTCGTGCTTCCTCCATAAATAGGCGTTCGACCCATTTGTGCAAAAAGGTTTCTTGCCATGACCTTCGATCCCGAGACCTTGGTCTATGACCAGCGCGGCCTTTTGCCGGCCATCGCGCAGGATGCAGAAACGGGCGAGGTCCTCATGCTGGCTTGGATGAACGCCGAGGCGGTGGCGAAAACGCTTGAAACACACCGCGTAACCTATTGGTCTCGATCGCGAAAAGCGTTCTGGGTGAAGGGCGAGACCTCGGGCCACACGCAAGAACTGGTCGAGATGCGCGTCGACTGCGACCGTGATTGCCTGCTGCTCCGTGTGCGACAAAGCGGCCCGGCCTGTCACACCAACCGGCGCAGCTGCTTCTATACTGCCATCGAACACGGCGCGGAACGCGAGTTGATGACGCCGATGGTCGAATGATATCAGGCCATTAGAGGCCGACTTTCGCGCGAATATCCGCAGGGGTCAGGCCCTCGTCGCGATAGGTCCGGATGGCACGGGCATCGTCGCGCTTGGCAAGCCGTTTGCCGGCGGCGTCGCGGATCAGGCGATGATGGTGGTAGATGGGTGAGGTAAAGCCCAGAAGGCGTTGAAGAAGAACGTGAATCGGCGTTGCTTCGAACAGGTCCTCGCCCCGGACCACATGGCTGACGCGTTGCTCGGCGTCGTCCACGACCACCGACAGATGATAGGACGTGCCCATGTCGCGCCGGGCCAGAACCACGTCTCCGGCGGCGCGCAGCAGGCTGTCGCCGGGGATGGCGATCTGCCCGGTTTCGCCGCCGGGGCCGCGGCCGGTTTCCTCATGGCGCAAAGGCGCATCCAGCACCGAGAGCGCGCGGGCCATGTCCAGCCGCAGCACCGCGCGGTCGGGCATCGGACCTTGCGGTGGCGCCTCCGGGCGGCAGGTGCCGGGATAGACGAGCCCGTCCGGCCCGACCGAGGGTTCGGCCCCTTCCTGCGGGGCGGATACGGCGTCCTGGATGTCCCGCCGCGTGCATGAACATGGATAGAGAAGCCCTCGGGACCAAAGGGTTTCGAGCGCCGCGCGATAGGCCGGAAGGCGCTCGGACTGGCGCATGACCGGCGCTTCCCAGTCCAGACCGAGCCAGCGCAGATCCTCGTAGATCAGGGCCTCCCATTCGGGGCGCGCGCGGCTCTGGTCGATATCCTCGATCCGCAGCAGAAAAGTGCCGCCAGCGGCCTGCGCCATGTCATGGGCCAGAAGCACCGAATAGGCGTGGCCGAGATGCAGCGGACCCGTGGGCGACGGCGCGAAGCGCGTGCGCATCAGGGGTCGCGGCGGCGCGCGCGGGCCTCTTCGCCGGATTGATAGATCAGGATCCAGGCCAGCAGGATGAACATCGGATGGGTCAGCCCGCCCGAGAAGATGATCGCGGGCACCCAGATGATGAAGACCACGATGGCGGTGATGATCCGGCCCGTGAGCAGGATCGACAACGGCGGCAGGAAAAGGGCGAGGACGTAGTTCATGGGCGTTACTCCGCGGCGGCGGCGGGCGCGCCCGCCTGATCGGACAACCAGCCCTGCCACGCGTATTTCGCGCGGTCGGTATAGGCCTTGTAGCGCTCGCGGCGTCCGCGCCGCCCGCCCTTGATTCCGGCGCTGTCGTCGAGCGGGCGGAACAGGCCGAAATTGACGTTCATCGGCTGGAAGGTCTTGGCCTCAGCGCCGCCGGTGATGTGGTGGACCAGCGCGCCATGGGCGCTGTCTTGGGGCACGGTGGCGAGCGGCTGGCCCAGTATCTCGGCAGCAGCCATGCGGCCCGCGAGAAGCCCCATCGCGGCGCTTTCCACGTAGCCCTCGACGCCGGTGATCTGGCCCGCGAAGCGGATATTCGGCTGCGATTTCAGCCGCATCTGGACATCCAGCAAGGTGGGCGAATTGAGGAAGGTGTTGCGGTGGATGCCGCCCAGCCGGGCAAAGCGCGCCTCTTCGAGGCCGGGGATCATCCGCAGCACCTCTTTCTGCGCGCCGTATTTCATCTTGGTCTGGAAGCCCACGATATTATAGAGCGTTCCCAAGGCGTTGTCGCGGCGCAGCTGCACGACGGCCCAGGGTTTCACATCCGGCTGATGCGGGTTCGTCAGGCCGACGGGCTTCATCGGACCGTGGCGCAGGGTTTCGCGGCCGCGCTCGGCCATGACCTCGATGGGCAGGCAGCCGTCGAAGTAGCCGGCGGTCTCGCCTTCGTGGAACTCGGTCTTGTCGGCGGCGATCAGCGCGTCGATGAACGCCTCGTAAGTGGTCTTGTCCATGGGACAATTCAGGTAGGCGCGCTGCTCTTCCTCGGTCTCGCCCTTGTCGTAGCGCGACTGCATCCAGGCCTTCGACATGTCGATGCTGTCGGCATAGAGGATCGGCGCGATGGCGTCGAAAAACGCGAGGCTTTCCTTGCCGGTGGCGCGCGCGATGGCACCGCCGAGCCCTTCGGAAGTGAGCGGCCCGGTGGCGATGATCCACTGTCCCTGATCGGGAAGCTCGGTCACTTCCTCGTAGCTGACCTCGATATTGGGATGGGCGTTGAGCGCCGCGGTGATCTGTTCCGAGAATGCCTCGCGGTCCACGGCCAGTGCGCCGCCGGCGGGCAGGCGGTGATCGTAAGCCGTTGAAATCACGAGACCGCCCGCCGCCTTCATTTCCCAATGAAGAAGGCCCACGGCGTTCTGTTCATGGTCGTCCGACCGGAACGAATTGGAACACACCATCTCGCCCAGTTTGCCGGTCTTGTGCGCGAAGGTCTCGACCTTGGGGCGCATCTCGTGGATCACCACGCGCAGCCCCAGATTGGCGGCCTGCCATGCGGCCTCGGACCCGGCCATGCCGCCGCCCACGATATGCAATGTCTCTGTCATGGCGCCGAGATAGTCATTCGCGCGGACCTTGTCACGGGGTGGTCAGCGCGCGCGTCACTCCTGCGACCAGGCGGGCGCGCGCTTTTCGAGGAAGGCCTGGATGCCTTCCTCGGTGTCGCGGTCGAGCATGTTGGTCACCATCACGTCGCCGGTATAGCGGTAGGCCTCGTCGAGGGGCATCCGCGCCTGGGCGTAGAAGGCTTCCTTGCCGATGCGCACGGCGGTGGCGAGCTTGGCCGCGACCGTCTCCGCAAGCTCGGTCGTGGCGCTGTCGAGCGCGTCCTCCGGCACCACGCGGTTCACGAGGCCCAACTCCTGCGCGCGGAAGGCATCGACGAAGGCACCGGTGGTCAGCATCTCGAAGGCGTGCTTGCGCGGGATGTTGCGGGTCAGCGCGACCATGGGCGTGGAGCAGAAGAGGCCGATATTCACCCCGTTCACGCCGAAGCGCGCGGTCTCGGCGGCGACGGCCATGTCGCAGGTCGCGACCAGCTGGCAGCCCGCGGCGGCGGCCAGTCCGTGCACCTGCGCGATCACCGGCTGCGGCAGGCGCTGCAGGCTCTGCATCATCGCCGCACAACGGTCGAAGAGATCGGCGAAGGCCGCGCGTCCCTTGTCGTCGCCGGCGCGCGCCGCGGTCATCTCTTTGAGGTCGTGGCCCGCGCAGAAGGCCCGGCCCGCGCCCTTGATGACCACCACGCGGATGCTGCGATCTTCGGCCAGCCGGGCGATTTCCTCGGACAGGGCGGCGAGCATCGCGTCGGACAGGGGGTTGAGCTTGTCGGGCTGGTTCAGCGTCAGATGCGCCACCGGTCCGATGTCGTTGCGTAACAGATGCGCCATCTTGCCCTCCGCTCGTGTCGGCGGCAGCTTAAGGGTCCGAGAGACGGGAGGAAAGCCGGGTGACGATAAAGATTTCCGCCGACGAGATGGCGGTGTTTCTGGACGAGGTCTTTCCGCAGGTGCGGGGCATGTTCGGCATCGACCGTCTGGACGAGGAGCTGCTGGTGATGCGGCTTTTCGCGCATGAGCGGCATCTGCGCCCGGGCGGCACGGTGTCGGGGCCCGCGATGTTCAGCCTCGCGGACGTGTCGGCCTACGTCGCGACCATGGCGCGGATCGGGCGCGAGGCGCTGGCGGTGACCACCAACTGCTCCATCGATTTCATGCGCAAGCCGGTGGCGGGGCAGGACGTGCTGGCCGAATGCCGCGTGCTGAAGCTGGGCCGGGCGCTGTCGGTCTGCGATGTGCTGTTGTTCTCGGAGGGGCAGGCGGCGCCGGTGGCGCGGGCGAATCTGACCTATTCCCTGCCGCCCGCGAAGGGCTGAGCCCGCCCCGGTCCGGCAGCCGGGGTGTCAACCGCTTGGGCCAGCGGCAAAAAAAAAGGCCGAGCACAAAGCTCGGCCGAAGTCCAACAGGGAGGTATGAAGATGATGCGCTGTGCAGCGTCTCATCGCCATAACGATGAAATAGTTGGCAGGGTTGAGTCGATCAAGCCAGAACATGCCGCAGGTGCAACATGCCCGCTATGCTGTGGCGTCATGGCTGCAGGTCAGATGGCTCCCATGGCCTTGCGGGTCTTGCGATGGGCGATGATTTCGTCCTGAACGAAGTCACGGAAGGCCTCTATGCGTTTGGAATGGCGCAATTCTTCCGGATATGCCAGAAAAACGGGCACCTCGATGCTCTCCACGTCGGGCAAAACCCGCACGACCGAGGGGAAATCCTCGATGATGTAGTCGGGCAACACGCCGATGCCGAGATTGGACATCACCGCCTGCAGTACGCCGAAATAGTTGTTGACCGACAGCGTCGCCTGGATGTCGTGCGTCAGCAATTGCTGGACGAGCTGCAGACCCGCGGAGACCTGCGCCGAGCGGGTGTTCTGACAGATCAGCCGGTGCGAGGCCATGTCGTCGAGCGATTTGGGCGCGCCGTTCTTCTCGATATATTCCTCGGAGGCGTAGAGCCGCATGCGGATGTTCATCAGCCGCTTGCGGATGAGGTCGGCCTGCGACGGCTCCTTCATGCGGATCGCCACATCCGCCTCGCGCATGGGCAGGTCCAGCACGCGCTCTTCGAGCATCAGGTCGATATTGAGGTCGGGATACTTGTCGTAGAGCTTCGACAGGCGCGGCGCGAGCCAGAGCGACCCGAAGCCCGTCGTCGTGGTCACGCGCAATTCGCCGAAGACTTCCTCTTCGCTGTCGCGGATGCGCGCGGTGGCGGCGTCGATGCGCTTGACCATCGCGACCGTCGCATCGAACAGCAATTCGCCCTGTTCGGTGAGAATCAGCCCGCGCGCATGGCGGTGGAACAGCGTGGTATCGAGCGATTCCTCCAGCGACCGGATCTGCCGGGACACCGCCGATTGCGACAGGTGCAGCGCATCCCCGGCATGGGTGAGGCTGCCCGCATCCGCAACCGCGTGAAAGATTCTGAGCTTATCCCAGTCCATGCGTCGTGCTTTCGGTTGTCTTGCCGTCTGATGTCGAAACTTTGTTGGATGGTACGGACCTAGTGCACAAAACTGTTAAAGTTCCAGTGAAAACGCTATGCGGGTCAGATATTTTGACCTAAAATCGGTCGTGAAGCCCGCACATTTGGCGACTGGAGGCGCAGAATGTCGAAGCATCGGATTTCTCTTGAAGATCGGTTCGACCTGCAATCGGAGCAGGTTCTGCTGAACGGCACGCAGGCGCTTGTGCGGCTCATGCTGACACAGGCCGCGCGCGACCGCGCTGCGGGGCTGAATACCGCCGGATATGTCACCGGGTATCGCGGCTCGCCCCTGGGCGCGGTCGACCTGCAAATGAACAAGGCCGCCCGGCACCTGGAGGCCGCCAATGTCCGTTTCCAGGAGGGCCTGAACGAGGATCTGGCGGCGACCGCGCTCTGGGGCAGCCAGCAGGCGGAACTGCGCGGCGAGGGGAAGTATGACGGGGTTTTCGGGCTCTGGTACGGCAAGGGGCCGGGGGTCGACCGGTCGGGCGACGTGATGCGGCACGCCAACATGGCGGGCACCTCGCCCCATGGCGGCGTGCTGATGGCCATGGGCGACGATCACACGGGCGAATCCTCCACCGTGCTGCACCAGTCCGAATGGGCGATGGTCGATGCCTACATGCCGGTCGTCTCGCCCGCGGGCGTGCAGGAAATCCTCGATTACGGCATCTACGGCTACGCGTTGTCGCGGTATTCCGGCCTCTGGGTCGGTCTCAAGACCATGAAGGACACGGTCGAGGCGACGGCGGTGGTCGATGGCCGCGTGGACCGCGTCGCGCTGACCACGCCGGCTGATTTCGCCATGCCCGAAGGCGGGCTGAACATCCGCCTGATCGACACGCCGCACGCGCAGGAAGCGCGGATGATCGACTACAAACGCTTCGCCGCCGAGGCGTTCAGCCATGCCAACCGGATGGACAAGCGCGTCTGGGGCAAGGCCGGGGCCAAGATCGGCTTCGTCGCGGCGGGCAAGAACTGGCTCGACCTCGTGCACGCGCTGTCGCTTCTCAATATCGACGAGGCCGAGGCCGAGCGGCTGGGCCTCACCACCTACAAGATCGGGCAGACCTTCCCGCTCGACATGCAGGGCTTTCACGACTGGGCCGAGGGGCTCGATCTGATCGTCATCGTCGAGGAAAAGCGCAAGCTCATCGAGGTGCAGGTCAAGGAGGCGATCTTCGACGACCGCCGTGGCCGCCGCGTCTATGGCTGGTACAAGGGCGGCGCGGGCGGCATGCACCGCGAGGAGCTGTTCCCGACCCGCGGCGCGCTCGATCCGGTCTGGATCGCCGAGAAGCTGGGCGGCATCCTGCTGGAAGAGGGCCGCGAGACGGACGGCATCAAGGCCGGGCTCGCGCAGCTGGCCGAGGCCCGCCGCGCCGACAATGCCGAGGAGATCGCGGCCCGGCTGCCGTATTTCTGCTCGGGTTGCCCGCATAATACCTCGACCAAGGTGCCCGAGGGCAGCCGCGCCTATGCCGGGATCGGCTGTCACTACATGGTCCAGTGGATGGACCGCCAGACGACGGGCTTCACCCATATGGGCGCCGAGGGCGCGAACTGGATCGGCGAGGCGCCGTTCTCGAGGACCGAGCACGTCTTCCAGAACCTGGGCGACGGCACCTACAACCATTCGGGCGTGCAGGCGATCCGGGCGGCCCTCGCGGCGGGCACCAACATCACCTACAAGATCCTCTACAACGACGCGGTCGCCATGACCGGCGGGCAGAAGAACGAAGGCGGCCTGACCCCCGACCGCATCGCCCGCGAGCTCGAGGCGATGGGCGTGCCGCGGATCGAGGTGGTGTTCGACGAGAAGGAAGAGCCGCTGCGCGACGGCTTCCCCCCGACCGTGGGATGGAGCAGCCGCGAGCATCTCGACACGATCCAGAAGGAGCTGCGGGAGGCCAAGGGCGTCTCGGCGATCATCTACGTGCAGACCTGCGCGGCCGAGAAGCGCCGCCGCCGCAAGCGCGGCCAGTTTCCCGACCCCGACCGGCGCGTCTTCATCAACACCGATGTCTGCGAGGGCTGCGGCGATTGCGGCGTGCAGTCCAACTGCGTCTCGATCGTGCCGGTGGAGACCGAGTTCGGGCGCAAGCGCGCCATCGACCAATCGTCCTGCAACAAGGATTTCTCCTGCCTCAAGGGCTTCTGCCCGTCCTTCGTGACCCTCGAGGGCGCGCATCGCAAGAAGGGCGGCGGCACCGGGCTCGACCTGCCGCATCTGCCCGAGCCCGAGCTGCCGCAGATCGACAAGACCTGGAACATGGTCGTAACCGGCGTCGGCGGCACCGGCGTCGTGACCGTGGGCGCGGTGCTGGCGCAGGCCGCGCAGATCGCGGGCAAGGGCGCGGGCATGATGGAGATGGCCGGTCTGGCCCAAAAGGGCGGCGCGGTGCATATCCACCTGCGGCTCGCCGAGCGTCCCGACGACATCAGCGCGATCCGGGTCGCGACCGGCGAGGCCGATGCGCTCATCGGCGGCGATCTGGTGGTCTCGGCGGGGGCGAAGACGCTGGGACTGACCGCCGAGGGCCGCACCGGTGCCGTGGTGAACAGCCACGAGATCATCACCGGCGATTTCACCCGCGACACCGAGTTCACGCTGCCCGCAGACCGGCTGCGCCTGTCGCTCGAGCGGCGGATGGGCGCGCGCGCCACCTTCTTCGACGCGACCGAGCTCGCGCGCGTGGTGATGGGCGATTCGATCTATTCCAACACGATGATCCTTGGCGCGGCCTGGCAGAACGGGCTCATCCCGCTGCCCCAGCAGGCGATCGAGGACGCGATGCGCCTCAACGGGGCCGCGGTGGAAAAGAACCTCGAGGCCTTCGCCATCGGGCGCTGGGCGGCGCTGCATCCCGAGGAGGCGGCAGCGCGCGTCGCCGCCAATGTCGTGCAGAAGCCGAAGACGCTCGAAGAGCGGATCGAGGTGCGCGCGGCCCATCTGACCGCCTACCAGTCGGCGCGGCTCGCGCGGCGCTACCGCAAGCTTGTGGACCAGGCCGGCGAGGCGCGCCTGCGCGAGGCCGTCGCCAAGGGCTACCACAAGCTTCTGTCCTACAAGGACGAATACGAGGTCGCCCGCCTGCATCTCGCGACCCGGGCGAAAGCCGCCGAGCAGTTCGACGGCGATATCACCATGACCTTCCATCTCGCCCCGCCGCTTCTGTCGAAGACGGGCCCCGACGGTCGCCCGCAGAAGAAGGAATACGGCGCGTCGATGCTGCGCAATTTCCGTCTTCTGGCAAAGCTCAAGGGCCTGCGCGGCACGCCCCTCGATCCTTTCGGCTATACCGCCGAACGCCGGGCCGAACGCGCGCTCATCCGGCAATACGAACGCGACATGGCCGAGTGGCTGCCGCAGGCCGATGCCGCGCGGATGGACGCGCTGGTGGCACTGGCCGAGCTGCCCCTGCAGATCCGCGGTTTCGGGCCGGTGAAGATGGCCAATCTCGCCCGCGCCGAAAAGCGCCGGGAAGAGCTGCTGGCGGCCCTCTCCGAACCGGCGGCACCGATGCGTCAGGCGGCGGAGTAAACCCTCAAGGCGCATGGATTTTTCCCGCGATCCGCCGTAAGAGCGAAACCAATGCCGCAGGGGCCTCCTGCAGGCGCGCCGTGGCGGGACGGAAAGCCGCAGGCGCGCATGCGGGCTAAGCCCCTGATCTGCCGCGTGAAAGGGACGGGCCATGGCCATCGGGGTTTTCGATTCGGGTTTGGGCGGGCTCACCGTGCTCGACGCGGTCAGCAAGCGTCTGCCGGACACGCCGCTCATCTATCTCGGCGACAATGCCCACACGCCCTACGGCGTGCGCGAGGCCGATGACATCTACGACCTGACCACCAAGGGTGTCGAGCGGCTCTGGCAGGAGGGCTGCGATCTGGTCATCCTCGCCTGCAACACCGCCTCGGCGGCGGCCCTCCGGCGCATGCAGGAATCCTGGGTGCCGCGCGACAAGCGCGTGCTCGGGGTCTTCGTGCCGCTGATCGAGGCGCTCACCGAACGGCAATGGGGCGACAATTCGCCCCCGCGCGAGGTGGCGGTGAATTCCGTGGCGCTTTTTGCCACGCCCGCCACCGTGCGCAGCCGGGCCTTCCAGCGGGAGCTTTCGTTCCGCGCCGTGGGCGTCGATGTCGAGGCGCAGGCCTGCGGCGGGCTCGTCGATGCGATCGAGGAGGGCGACATGATCCTCGCCGAGGCGCTGGTGCGCTCCCACGTGGACGCGCTCAAGCGCAAGATGCCCGAACCCGACGCCGCGATCCTGGGCTGCACGCATTATCCGCTGATGGAAGACGTCTTCCGCGACGCGCTGGGGCCCGACGTATCGGTCTATTCCCAGCCCTCGGTGGTGGCCGAAAGCCTGGCCGATTACCTCGCGCGCCATCCCGAAATGGCCGGCAAGGGCGCGGAGACGAAATTCCTGACCACCGGCGATCCGCGCAAGGTCTCGGGCCAGGCCACGACCTTTTTGCGACGACGGATCGCCTTCGAGGCGGCCTGAGCCGCCCGATCCATCCAACCCTTTTTTCTTTTCGTTCCTGACAGGAGCCCCGCCATGCCGTACAAAATCGCCATCATCGGAGCCTCGGGCTATACCGGCGCCGAACTTCTGCGCATCATCGCGACCCATCTCGAGCTGGAGGTCGCGGCCCTCGCCGCCAATTCCAAGGCCGGGCAGACCATGGCCCAGGTCTTTCCGCATCTGCGCCATCTCGACCTGCCGACCCTCGTGACCTGGGAAGAGATCGACTTCTCGCAGATCGACCTGTGCTTCTGCGCGCTGCCGCACAAGACGAGCCAGGAGGTCATTTCCCGGCTGCCCGGGCATCTGAAGATCGTCGATCTTTCGGCGGACTTCCGGCTGCACGATCCGGGCGCCTACAAGCGCTGGTATGGCAACGATCACGCCGCGCCCGAGATGCAGAAAGAGGCGGTCTACGGCCTGACCGAGTTCTACCGCGCCGAGATCGCCGCGGCGCGGCTGGTCGCGGGCACCGGCTGCAATGCGGCCACGGGGCAATTTATGCTGCGCCCGCTGATCGCGGGCGGCGTGATCGGGCTCGACGACATCATCCTCGATCTGAAATGCGGGGTGTCGGGGGCAGGGCGGTCGCTGAAGGAAAACCTGCTGCATGCGGAGCTTTCCGAGGGCACGCATGGCTACGCGGTGGGCGGTACGCACCGGCATCTGGGCGAGTTCGACCAGGAGTTCTCCGCCCTCGCGGGCCGCGATGTGAAAATCCAGTTCACCCCGCATCTGCTGCCGATCAACCGCGGTATCCTCGCCACCGGCTACGTGTCGGGCGAGGCGCAGGCGGTGCATGCGGCCCTTGCCGCGGCCTATGCCGACGAGCCCTTCATCGAGGTGCTGCCCATGGGCGAGACACCGTCGACGCATCATGTCCGCGGCTCGAATTTCTGCCATATCGGGGTGGCGGGCGACCGCATCCCGGGCCGCGCCATCGTGGTGGCGGCGCTCGACAACCTGACCAAGGGCTCGTCAGGCCAGGCCGTGCAGAACGCCAACCTGATGCTCGGGATCGCCGAGACGACGGGGCTGATGTTCGCGCCCTGTTATCCCTGATCCATCGCCGCGATCAGGGCGCCGAGGGCCCCCGCGGGGTCCTCGGTGCGCCAGATCTCCTCGCCCACCGAGAAGAAATCGACGACCGGTGCGAGGTCGCGGATGACGGCCTCGGTCAGCCCGCCTTCGGCCACGACCGGCAACTCGATCATCTGCGACCACCATTCGAACAGCTCGCGTTCGGCGACCGAGCCATCGCCGAGCGCGGTCTCCGCCACCGGCCCGAAGGCCACGTAATCGGCGCCCGCCTCGCCCGCATTCATGCCGTCATGGCGCGACGTGCCGCAGAAGGCGCCGACGATGGCGTCTGGGCCAAGCTCCTTGCGGGCGGCGCGCACCGACCGGCCGCCATCGGGAAAATGCACCCCGTCGAGGCCCAGCCGCTCGGCCAGAACGATATGGGTGTCGATCACCAGCGCCACGTCATGGGCATGGGCGACCTCGCGCACCGCATCGGCGGCGCGCAGCAGCGTGTCCTCGTCGCGGGTGGCGAGGCTGAGGCGCAGGCAGGCCACCGCATGGGCATCGAGAACCGCCGCCAGACGGTCCGGGAAGGCCATCAGGTCGATATCGGGCGGGGTGACGAGGTAGATTTGCGGGCGGTCGTCCTCGGCCATGGCGCGGGGGTCCTTCGTTCGTTTCCGCCGTCATATCCGAGGCTTGGCGCGGATGCCAGCGGGGCCGTCGCCGCATTGGCCTGCCGGGGCGCGGGATTGCGCCGCCGCGGTCGCGTTTTTTCGGAAAGGTGAAGCGCAAAGGGGCGTCCCCGGGATCGCCGGCAGGGCGCGGGCGGCGGGGTGGGGAGCCGTGGCATCCTCAAGGGCGGCACGCCGCCCGGGACCGCGCGCGTTTTCGCGGAACGCCGCGACCGGGGTCCGCCTGCGATCTTGCGGGCGCGGGCGCGGCGCCGTAGATGCGGGCCGCAAGCCGCAAGGAGCCGTCATGCCCACCCCACCCGCATCCCAGCCCGCCTTCGTCCTCGTTGAGCCGCAGATGGGCGAGAATATCGGCGCCGCGGCGCGGGCGATGTGGAATTTCGGGCTCGACCGGATGCGCCTCGTGGCGCCGCGCGACGGCTGGCCCAATCCCAAGGCCGTGGCGATGGCCTCGGGCGCGGGGCGGCTTCTGGACGCGGCGCAGGTCTTCGAGACGACCGCCGAGGCGGTGGGCGAGGCCGATTTCGTGCTGGCCACCACCGCGCGGCCGCGCGGCCTGACGAAACCCGTCTATTCCCCCGAGGCGGCCATGGCCGAGATCGCCGCGCGCATCCGGGACGGGCAGAAGGCCGCGGTGCTCTTCGGTCCCGAACGCGCGGGTCTCGAGAACAGCGATATCGCGCTGGCCAACGGCATCATCTCGGTGCCGGTGAACCCCGATTTCCCGTCGCTGAACCTTGCGCAATGCGTGCTGCTGACGGGCTATGAATGGCGCCGCGCGACAAGCGAGGTTACGCCCCGGACCGTCGAGATGGCCGGAACCGAATGGGCCAACCAGGCCGAGATCGACGCGTTGTCGCGCCATTACGAGGAGCGCATGGAGGAGGCCGGGTTCTTCTTTCCCGACCACAAGGCCGAAACCATGAAGCGCAACCTGCGCAACCTCTGGAGCCGCATGCCGTTGACCCGGTCGGACGTGCAGACCTTCCACGGCATGCTGCGTCAAATAGTGCGGTGGAAAGACCGGGGCGGCTGACTTGAAGCGCCCCGGCGCGAGGCATAGTGTCTGGCGCGACACGACAAGAGGTGCGCAAGCCGCATGAGCAAATCCCGCAAGCTGTTCGAGGAGGTGGGCGCAGAGACGCCCGCCCGGACCCCCCGCGAGACCGGGTTGATCGACAAGGGCCGCCGCGGCGCGCGCGGTGCGATCCGCATCTGGCTGATGATGCTGTTCGTGCTGGTGATGGCGATGATCGTGGTGGGCGGTCTGACGCGGCTGACCGATAGCGGACTGTCGATCACCGAATGGGCACCGGTATCGGGCGCGCTGCCGCCGATGAGCGACGCCGCCTGGCAATCCGAATTCGACAAGTATCGCGCGATCCCGGAATACCGGCTGCAGAATGTCGGCATGTCGATGGCCGAGTTCAAGGTCATATATTGGTGGGAATGGGGTCACCGGCAGCTTGGCCGCTTCGTGGGGCTGGTCTGGGCGCTGGGCTTCGTGGGCTTCCTCGTGACCCGCAAGATCCCGCCGGGCTGGACCGGGCGGCTTCTGATGCTGGGCGCGCTGGGCGGACTGCAGGGGGCGATCGGCTGGTGGATGGTGGCCTCGGGCCTCACCGGCGACCGGATCGACGTGGCAAGCTACCGGCTGGCCACCCATCTGGGCCTCGCCTTCGTCATCCTCGGCGTCATCGCCTGGTTCACCTTCCAGCTCGGCCGGTCCGAGGGCGACCTGATGCAGCAGCGCCGCGTGCGGGAGGGCAAGCTCTTCTCGATGTCCACGGGGCTCATGCACTTCACCTTCCTGCAGATCCTGCTCGGCGCGCTGGTGGCGGGGATCGATGCGGGGCGGAATTACACCGACTGGCCGCTGATGGCGGGCGGAATCTTCCCGCCGACCCCGTTCGAGATCGAGCCGCTCTGGCGCAATTTCTTCGAGAATTCCGGCACGGTGCAGTTCATGCACCGCGTCGCGGGCTACCTGTTGATGGCGTTCGGCGTGGTGGTCTGGCTGCGCGCGCGCCGCTCGCCCAATGCCGAGACGCGCTTCCGGTTCAACGCGGTGCTGGCGATGATGGTGGTGCAGATGGTCCTCGGCATCGTCACGGTGATCTACGGCGCGCCCCTCGAGATTGCCATCGTGCACCAGCTTGGTGCGGTGCTGCTGTGGGTGCTGGTCATCCGGGCGCGCTTCGGCGCAGGGTATCCGAAATCCCAATCCCTGCGAGGCCCTGCATGAGCGATCCCTTTTCCGACCTGATGGCCTTCCAGCGCGAGACGGAGGCGCTGTCACAGGTCGCGGGGCGTCTTTCCTGGGATCAGGAAACGGTGATGCCGCGCGGGGCCGCCGCGCAGCGGTCCGACGAGATGGCGGCGATCGAGGGCGTGCTGCATGCCCGCCGGACCGATCCGCGCGTGGGCGAGTGGCTGGCGGCGATCGACGGGGCCGCGCTCGATCCAGCGGGGCAGGCCAATCTGCGCCATATCCGCCGCAGCTACGACCGCACCATGAAGGTGCCCGCGAAGCTGGCCGCGGCGCTGGCGCGGCTCACTTCGGTGGCGCAGGGCGTCTGGGCCGAGGCGCGGGCCAATGACGATTTCGCGGCCTTCGCACCCACCCTGCGCGAGGTTCTGGCGCTGAAGCGCGAGGAGGGCGCGGCGCTGGCGGATGGCGGCAATGTCTACGACGCGCTGCTCGACGATTACGAACCGGGCGCCACCGCCGAGAGCCTCGAGGCGATGTTCGGCGCGCTGCGCCCGCGGCTCGTGGCCCTGCGCGACAAGGTGCGGGGCCGTCCGGCCCCCGCCGCGCTGAGCGGGCAATTCGACGAGGCGGCGCAGATGAAGCTGGCCCGCCACATCGCCCGGACCTTCGGCTACGACATGAGCCGGGGCCGGGTCGACAAGGCCGTGCATCCCTTCTCCTCCGGCTCGGGCAACGATGTGCGGATCACCACGCGCACCGCCGCCGAGGACCCGTTCAACTGCCTCTACTCGACGATCCACGAGGTGGGCCATGCGAGCTACGAGCAGAATATCGACGCCGCGCATCTGCTGACGCCGGTGGGCGCCGGGGTGTCGATGGGCGTGCATGAAAGCCAGAGCCGCATCTACGAGAACCAGCTTGGCCGCAGCCGGGCCTTCTGCGGCTACCTCTTCGGCCAGATGCGGGAGACCTTCGGCGATATCGGCATCGCGGATGCGGAGGCCTTCTACGGCGCCGTGAACCGGGTGCATGGCGGCTTCATCCGCACCGAGGCGGACGAGGTGCAGTATAACCTGCATGTGCTTCTGCGCTTCGACCTGGAGCGCGCGCTCATTGCCCGCGACCTCGAGGTCGATGACCTGGAGGCGGCCTGGAACGACCGGTTCGAGGCGGATTTCGGCTACAAGGTGGACCGCGCGTCGAATGGCGTGCTGCAGGATGTGCATTGGTCGGTGGGGCTGTTCGGCTATTTCCCGACCTACACGCTGGGCAATGTCTATGCGGGCTGTCTGCATGCGGCCCTGCGCGCGGCGCGGCCCGAGCTTGACGCGGAATTGTCCTCGGGCGACCTCGCCGGGGCGACGGAATGGCTGCGCGCGCACGTGCAGGTCCATGGCGGGCTCTACGAGCCGCGCGCCCTGATCGAACGGGCGACCGGACGCGCGCCCGACGAGGGGCCGCTTCTCGATTATCTCGAAGAGAAGTTCACGGCGATCTACGGATGAAAAAAGCGCGGCCCTGAGGCCGCGCAGTCTACGGTGTGCCCGTTGCGATGCCGTGGCATCTATGAGGGTCCGGAGCGGCCTCCGAAAAGCTTGCACCGCGCCCGCTGCAGAGGGAAACACCACGGCGAGGGCGGTTCGGGCGCGCGACGAGAGCAGCGGCGCCCCTACAACCTATCGGGGAATACTGGAACACGAGCGCGGGCGTTTCGCAAGCATCCGCGCATCAATCTCGGCTTTGCATTTTTCGCGAAACGTCGCGGCTCAGGCGGATTTCGGAACGCTCGTGCGCTGCTCCCGCTCGAGCGCGGAGAAGCAGGACATGATCCAGTCCACGACCCGGCGCATGACCGGATCGGAGCGGCGCGTCTCGTGGTACATCACCCAGAATTCCGCCGGATAGGACGGCATCGACTGGTCGAGATAGGTCAGTTCCGGATCGCGCAACGCCATGATATCGGGCAGGGGGCCGGGCAATCCGGTCGCGTGCACGAGCGCGTTGACGGCGGCGAAATTCTCCACCCGGACGCGGGGCGGGCGGCGGAACCGCTCGAATCCCATCTGCTGCGCGGGGACGTTCTCGAAGGTCTCCGACAGCCCGATCCAGTCGTCGAGCGCGCTGTCCGCCGAGACGGTGCGGAAGAAGTTGAAGTTCAGCGTGCCGGCTTTCCGGGTCATGATGCGCCCGGCTTCCGGGGCGCCCATCTGCACCACGATGTCGTGCTCGCCCAGCCCTTCGCGCAGAAGCCTGTCGCTGAAGGTCAGCGTTATCCCGTTCAACTCATTGAGGGATCTGGCGTAGCCCGGCACCAGCACCTGGGTCGTGACGATCTGCGGCGCGCCGAGGCTGATCGCGGCCTCGGTGAACGGATTTTCCAGATCCCGGGCATTGAGCGTGCTCTGCAATTCGCCGTCGAAGGTCTGCGCAAGCTCGATCAGCTTGGTCACCGAGGGCGAGGGCTGCCAGCCCGACGCGGTCTTGACGAAGGCCGCTTCGCCCAGCGTCTCCGACAGGCGGTCGATCCGACGCGACACGGTCGCGGTGTTCGTGCCGAGCATCTTCGCCGCGGCGGTCATTGTCCCGGTGCGCGACAGCGCCACGAGAAATCTCAGGTCGTCCCAATTGTCCATCTCGTCCCACCATCCGCGATGCCGACAGGTCCCGGCGACAGGCGCGGCTCCGGGTCGGGACTGCGCATCCGGCATCGGCGTCTTCCGAACCGCCGCATTCGAAAAAGGTAAATGCGAAATTGCGCATGCGCAATACGGTTCGGAATTGCCGTGCGGGAAGGTCGCGCAGTCCGACTCAGCTCTCGTCCGGGTCGTCTCCGTCGGAATCGGCGATCAGCCCGACCTCATCCTCCGGTTGATCAGCGATCCAGGCCACCGAGACGACCTCCTCGCCCTTGGCGGTGTTGAACACCCGCACGCCGCCCGCGGAGCGGGACCGGAACGAGATGCCTTCGACCGGCACGCGGATCGACTGGCCCTTCGAGGTGGCCAGCATGATCTGGTCGTCGAGATCGACCGGGAAGCAGGCCACGACCGGCCCGCCGCGCATCGCCTTGTCCATCGCCTGCACGCCCATGCCGCCGCGTCCGCGGATCGGGTAATCGTGGCTGGAGCTGAGCTTGCCCGCGCCCTCGCGGGTGATGGTCAGGATCAGGTTCTCCGCTGCCGACATCTCGGCGTAGAGCTCGGTCGAGAAGTTGGGATCGGCGACCACGCCCTCCTCGTCGCCGGCCTCGGCCTCGTCCGACAGGCCCGCCATGGCGCGGCGCATCTTGAGATAGGCGGTGCGTTCCTCGGGCGTGTAGCGCGAATGGCGGATCACCGCCATGGACACCACATGATCGTCGCCCGAAAGCTTGATGCCCCGGACGCCAGTGGATTTCCGGCCCTTGAAGACCCGCACATCGGTGGTGCGGAAGCGGATCGCGCGGCCCGAATCCGTGACCAGCATGATGTCGTCATCCTCGGACGCGATGCGCGCATTCACGAGGCTCACGCCCTCGCTCAGATCCATCGCGATCTTGCCGTTCCGCTTGACGTTGGTGAAGTCCGACAGCGCGTTGCGGCGCACATCGCCCGCCGAGGTGGCGAAGACGATCTGCAGATCGTCCCAGTCTTCCTCGTCACGGTCCACCGGCATGATCGCGGCGATCGACACGCCCGTCGGAATCGGCAGGATGTTGACGATGGCCTTGCCCTTCGAGGTGCGCCCGCCCAGGGGCAGACGCCAGGTCTTGAGCTTGTAGACCATGCCTTCTGTGGTGAAGACCAGAAGCTGCGTGTGGGTGTTGGCGACGAAGAGCGTGGTGACCGCGTCGTCATCCTTGAGCGTGCCGCCCGACAAGCCCTTGCCGCCGCGCTTCTGCGACCGGAAATCCGCAAGCGGCGTGCGCTTGATGTAACCGCCGGCGGTCACGGTGACGACCATGTCCTGACGCTCGATCAGGTCCTCGTCCTCCATGTCGCCCGACCAGTCGACGATCTCGGTCCGGCGCGGCACGGCGAAGAGCTCTTTCACCTCGCGCAGCTCGTCGGAGATGATCCCCATGATCCGCTCGCGGCTGCCGAGGATCTCCAGGTATTCCTTGATCTTGCCCGCCAGCTCCTCGAGCTCGTCGGTCACTTCCTTCACGCCGAGCTGCGTCAGGCGCTGCAGCCGCAGCTCGAGGATCGCGCGCGCCTGCGCCTCGGAAAGGTTGTAGGTGCCGTCGTCGTTCATCGTGTGCGTCGGATCGTCGATCAGCCGGATGAAGGGCGCGATCTCGCCCGCGGGCCAGCGCCGGGTCATCAGCTTCTCGCGCGCCTCGGCGGCGTCCTGGCTGGCGCGGATGGTGGCCACCACCTCGTCGACGTTCGACACCGCGACCGCGAGGCCGCAGAGGATGTGGCTGCGCTCGCGCGCCTTCCGGAGCAGATAGGCGGTGCGCCGCGCCACGACATCCTCGCGGAAGTCGATGAAGGACGTGAGGAAGCGCCGCAGCGTCAGCTGCTCGGGCTTGCCGCCATTGAGCGCCAGCATGTTGCAGCCGAAATAGGTCTGCATCGGGGTGAAGCGGAAGAGCTGGTTCAGCACCACGTCGGGCGTCGCGTCGCGCTTCAGCTCGACCACGACGCGCACGCCGTTGCGGTCGCTCTCGTCCTGCACATGGGCGATGCCCTCGATCTTCTTGTCGCGCGCGGCCTCGGCGATCTTCTCGATCATCGCGGACTTGTTCACCTGGTAGGGGATCTCGTCGATGACGATGGCATAGCGATCCTTGCGCAGCTCCTCGATCCGGGTCTTGGAGCGCACGATGACCGAGCCGCGTCCCTCGAGGTAAGCCTTCCGCGCGCCCGAGCGGCCCAGCATGATGCCGCCGGTGGGGAAATCGGGGCCAGGGATATACTCGATCAGCGCCTCGGAGCTCAGATCCGGCTCGTCGATCAGCGCCAGCGTCGCGTCGATCACCTCGCCCAGATTGTGCGGAGGGATGTTGGTGGCCATGCCGACGGCGATACCGCCCGCACCGTTGACCAGCATGTTCGGAAAGCGCGCGGGCAGGACCGTGGGTTCGCGGTCCTTGCCGTCGTAATTATCCTGGAAATCGACCGTGTCCTTGTCGATATCCGCCAGCACATAGGCCGCGGGCTTGTCCATGCGCACTTCGGTGTAGCGCATGGCCGCGGGGTTGTCCCCGTCCATGGAGCCGAAATTGCCCTGGCCGTCCAGCAGCGGCAACGACATGGAGAAATCCTGTGCCATCCGCACCAGCGCGTCGTAGATCGCGCTGTCGCCATGCGGGTGATACTTGCCCATCACGTCGCCCACGGGGCGGGCGGATTTGCGGTAGGACTTGTCATGCGTGTTGCCGGTCTCGTGCATCGCGTAGAGGATGCGCCGGTGCACCGGCTTCAGACCGTCGCGCAGGTCCGGAATCGCGCGGCTCACGATCACCGACATGGCATAATCGAGATAGGAGGATTTCATCTCCTGCTCGATCGAGATCGAGGGGCCGGTCTTCGGCGCCGGCGGAGGCGGCATATCGTCTGCGTTTTCAGGGGGTTCGGGCGTATCGGTCACGGGTAGGTCCGCCTGTCGTTTTTCTATATGTTGTTGCCGGGACTATAACAGAACGCAAGAGAGAGGCGCAATGCCGGAGCCGCCCGGCGCGCGGATTGGCAGCCATCGGGGCGCATTGATAACAACCTGTTTTTGTTGATTTTTAATGAAGATCGGGCAGGATTCTCCTCCGAGGCAAACGAGGAGAAAAACACGATGCCGCAAAGCGAGACGGAGTTGATGCTCAAGGGCTACGGTCTGACCACGGCCGAGATCTTCTATCGCATGCCGGATTACCGGAATGTGCTCAACACGTTCGTCTGGCAGGATTACGACCTGGCGCCGGATCACCCCAAGCTCTTCGACTTCATCGACTTCTGGCAATCCGAGATCGAGGGCCCGCTGCATTCGGTGCGCTTCACCCACCGCAAGATGATCTCGCCCGGGGAATGGCGCCATATCACCGGGGAGTTTTCCTACCACTAGGGGACGGGCAAGGGCGCGGCCCCCCTCACGATCGGACCGAAAATACCTCCGGGGGTTCGGGGGCGGAGCCCCCGACGGATCGGCGCGGGCTTGTCCCGCGTCGATCCGATCAGCGCGCCTTCGCCCCGAGGCCGAGCTCCATGACCGACCGGCGCACCGGTGCAAGGTCGTGCAGCAGGCTCAATCCCCGCGACCGCGCGGCCTGCAGCACCGGCGCGCCCTGCATCGAGGCGCGGTTCAGCGCGGAAATGCCGGACATGCGCAGGTGGATATCGGGGCCGCGAGCCTTCTCGTAGGCGTCCAGCATGGGCTGGTCGCCCAGCCGTTCCGGCGCCGCGACCGCGAGGTCGAGCAGCGTCTCGAGATCGCGCAGCGACATGTTCAGCCCCTGCGCGCCGATGGGCGGCATGACATGCGCGGCCTCGGCGACAAGCGCGAGGCGCTGGGCGGTCAGCCGGTCTGCGCCCTGCGTGATGATTGGCCAGAGATTGCGCTTCGAGGCCAGACGTAGCGGCCCGTACAGCCCCGCGGAGCGGTCGGTCATCTCGGCCTCGAACGTCGCCACGTCGAGCGCCGCGCGCCGCTCGGCGGCGCGGGCCTCCATCATCCAGACCACCGCCGAGGACGGACGCCCGTCGTGATCGGGCAGCGGCACCAGCGTGAAGGGGCCGCCCGCGCGATGGACCTCGGTCGAGACATTGCCGTGCGGGGCGTCATGCGTGACCGCGAAGGCGAGCGCCTTCTGGCAGTAGCGCGTGGTCTTCACGCCGATGCCCGCCGCCTGCCGCATTGGCGAGCCGCGCCCGTCGGCGGCGATGACCAGCCGCACCTTCACGCGGCTGCCGTCCGACAGCCCGACCCGCGCCTCGCCGGTGCGGGTGAAGAGCGACGTGGTCGCGGTGCCGGGGCGGTAATCGACGCCCGGCATGGCACCGAGCGCCGCCGCCATCTCGCGCCGCAGCAGCCAGTTCGGCAGGTTCCATCCGAAGGGCAGGTCCGAGATGTCGGAGGCGTCGAAATCGCGCGTGACGGGCGGCGACTGGCTGGCATCGGCGATGCGCATCACCTGCAAGGGCGTCGCGTGGTCCGCCAGCCTGTCCCACAATCCCGCCCGGTCGAGAAAGGCGCGCGCGGGCTGCAGGAAGGCGGTGGTGCGCAGATCGGCGCCCTCGGCGTCGCGCTCGGTGACCGGGGGCGCCGGATCGACGATCAGCACCGAGAAGCCCGCGCGCCCGAACGCCGCCGCCGCAGTCATCCCGGCGATCCCGCCGCCCGAAATCAGGATATCGAAGTCCATTCGTGACGCCTCCTTCGGGTCTTCGCGTCCAAAGATGGGGCGGGCGGGCCGCCCGTGCCAGTGGGCGCTTGGTCGCGGCAGCCCCGCGCGCGGCTAGAGCACGCGCGACAGGAACTCCGACAGATCGTCGGTATGGTGGTGGATATGCGGCGCCGGCCGGGCCTCGGGGGCGACGTGGATCGTGCGCATGCCCATCGCATGCGGCGCCGCGAGGTTGCGCGGCTCGTCCTCGAACATCGCCGCGCGCGCGGTGTCGGTGCCGTCCTTGGCGAAGACCCGCTCGAAGGCGGTGCGCTCGGGTTTCGGGGCGAAGCCCGCGTGCTCGACGCCGTAGATCGCGTCGAAAAGCCCCGTGAGCCCGCGCGCCTCAAGCACCCGCGACGCATAGGGCGCCGAGCCGTTGGTGTAGACGATGCGCCGCCCGGGCAGGGCGCCGATCCGCTCCGCCAGCACCGGATCGGGCGAAAGCGGCGCGAAGGAAATGTCGTGCACCTCATGCAGGTAGCCGTCCGGATCGACGCCATGCACCTGCATCAGCCCGGCCAGCGTGGTGCCGTATTCCGCCCAGTAGACCTTGCGCAGCCGGTTCGCCTCTTCGGCATCGACGGAGAGTTCGCGCATCACCCAATCGGTCATGCGCGTCTCGATCTGGTCGAAGAGCCGCGCCTCGGGCGGATAGAGCGTGTTGTCGAGGTCGAAGACCCAGTGGCGGATATGGGAAAAACTGTCGCGCATGGGGCTGAGCTAATGCGCGCGGCGGCCCGGGGCAATGGCTGGCTTGCCAGAGTGCTGCGAACCTGCGTATTTTTGTATTGCGTACAAAGGAATACCGTCATGCGAGACCGCGCCACCCCCAATCGCGACGCCTATTCGCTGATCCTCGAGGCGATCGACGTGGGCACCTTCAAGCCCGGCGACCGACTGGTGGAAAGCGATCTGGCGGAGCGTTTCGGCGTCTCGCGCACGCCCATCCGCGAGGCGCTGCAGCGCCTCGAGACGCAGTCGCTGCTGGCGCGCGACGGGCGCTCGCTGATCGTGGCCTCGCTCGATCACAACCAGATGGCCGAGCTTTACGCGGTGCGCACCGAGCTCGAAGGGCTGGCCGCGCGGCTGGCCGCGCGCCACGCCACCGAGGAGGAGATCGCGGTGCTCGCCGACATGGTCGAGGAGGACCGCGCCCGGCTCGACGATCCCAAGGCGCTGGCGCGGGCGAACCGGCGGTTTCACAAGCAGATCCACCTGGCCTCGCACAACCGCTACCTCGTGCAGCAGCTCGACCTCGTGCACCGCTCCATGGCGCTGATGGCGACGACCTCGCTGGCGGCGGAGGGGCGCGGCACCCGCGCGCTCGAGGAACACGGCGCCATCGTCGACGCGATCCGCCGCCGCGACGAAGAGGCCGCCTACAAGGCGCTCCGCGACCATATCTCGGTGGCCTTCGTCACGCGCCTGAAGCTCGACGCCGCCACCGAGCGCTGATCCGCCCGCAGCGCGCCGATTGATCCCGTCCAAGACGCCCGGTCCCGAAGGCTCAGTCCGGCACGCGATCCGCGTCGGGCCGGTCGGGGGCGGAATGGCCGTGCTGGGTCTTGTCCCAGTGAAAGGGCCGGGTGACGAGTTCCCAGGCGGCGCGGTACATGGCGATCGTGCCCAGCGGAAAATACAGGATCAGCCCCGGCACCCAGGCCATCAGATGCGGATGCGGGCTGCGCGCCACGGCGATCAGGCCCGCGAGCACCGTCACCGCCTCGCCCGCGATGAAGATCGCGAAAAGCCCGGCCAGCGCCTCGGGCAACAGGAGCCCCGCCACCGGGTGCGGCGCGCCCGCAAGCAGCAGCCAGAAGGACCAGAGCACCGGCGCCAGCAGGAATTGCAGAAGCGTGCCGAGAAACAGGACCTGCACCGCGCCCGCGCGCCACGGCCCGAGATCGCGCACCAGCGCAGCCGGATCGCGGCTATGGGTGGCCCAGGTCATGGCGTAGCCCTTGAGCCAGCGCGCGCGCTGCTTGATCCAGGGCCAGAGCCGGTTGTTGGCCTCTTCGCGGGTGACGGTCTGCACGATCTCCGTGCGAAAGCCGTGCCGCGCAAGGCGCAGGCCCAGATCGGCATCCTCGGTCACGTTGTGGGCGTCCCAGCCGCGCACCGCCTCGAGCGCCTCGCGCCGGAAGTAGACCGTCGTGCCGCCGAGCGGGATCGGCACGCCCAGCCGCGCGAGCCCCGGAAGGACCAGCCGGAACCAGGTGGCGTATTCGATGGCGAAGCAGCGCGACAGCCAGTTCGCGCGCGGATTGTAGAAATCGAGGATGCCCTGCAGGCAGGCCACCTCGGGCGGGGCGGTCTGGAAGCGCGCGACGACCCGTTCGATCTGGTCGACCGCCGGGGCGTCCTCGGCATCCAGAATGCCGATCACGCTGCCCTTCGAAAAGCGCAGCGCGTAGTTCAGCGCGCGCGGCTTGGTGCGGATCGTGCCGCCCGGCACGACGATGGTGCGGACCCAGCCCGGCAGCTCTGCCGCGGCGAGAAGGCGGGCGGTCTCGGCGTCGATATCCTCGAGCACGAGCAGCACGGAGAGGCAGGATTTGGGATAGCTGAGCCGCCGCAGCCGCTCGACAAGGGCGCCCGCGATGGCCGCCTCGCGAAAGAGCGGCACGAGGATCGTCACATGGGGCAGGGGATGCGTCGGCGGGCCGGGCAGGGGCACCGGTTTGCGGCTGGCGATGAGTGCGGCGAATTTCAGCGTCTGGGTGGCGATCAGCGTCACCACCGACAGCGCCAGAAGGGCCGCGAAGAAGCTGACCGGCGCCAGCGCCAGAAGCCCCACGCTGCCGATGGCGAGCGCGCTGGCGACGGCGACCCGCGCGGCGCCCGCATGGCCCAGGTCGCGGCAGGCCTCGGCATCGGGCACCGAGGTTTCGGCCTCTGCGATCAGCTGCTGTCCGTGGCGCTGGCCGATCTCCGCATGGATGTCGGTCTCCGAGGCGACGGCCATGACGACCGCGTACCCCGCCGCTTCCAGCCCGCCGCGCACCGCCTCGAAACCCTGCCGGGCCGTGGCCGCGACGACCAGCGTCGCCCCGATCCACATCCAGGGCAGGACGCCGTGGGTGATGCAGATCTCGGCCGACAGGATCCGGTCGAGCCCGCGATCGGGCGGATGTTCCTCGCGGTTGAGCGCCATGACCCCGTAGCGCCGCGCGAGCGTCGAGACGTATTCGCTCTCGTCCACGAGGTCCTGGGCCAGCAGCACATGGCGCAGCGGCGCGCCGGTCGCGACCGCCTCGCCCAGGGCCTCCACCATCTGCGATGCGGAGACCTGGCGCGCGTCGACCATCAGACCCGCGACCGAGCGGCCGCGATCATCGACGCTGGCCGCGGGACGGCCCGGCTGGGATACGACCTTGCCCGAAAGCATGCTGGTCTCCAATGTCTTTGGAGAACCAGTTACGCCTCAGAGGGTTAATGAGCGCTTAACGTTAACCGGGTTTTAAGCCGTCGCGGCCTTGCGCGCGGCCATGCCCTCGGCGAAGCGCTCGAACAGGTAGTAGCTGTCCATCGGGCCGGGGCTCGCCTCGGGGTGCTGCTGCACCGAGAAGACCGGCTTGCCCTCGACCCGCAGGCCGCAATTGGACCCGTCGAAGAGCGAGACATGCGTCTCGAGCACGCCCTTGGGCAGGGTCTGGCTGTCCACCGCGAAGCCGTGATTCATCGAGGTGATCTCGACCTTGCCGGTTTCGGTGTCCTTCACCGGGTGGTTGGCACCGTGATGCCCGTGGTTCATCTTGACCGTCTTCGCACCGAGCGCGAGGGCCAGCATCTGGTGGCCGAGGCAGATGCCGAAGACCGGCAGGTCGCGGGCCAGCACCTCTCGGATCATCGGCACCGCATATTCCCCGGTCGCCGCCGGATCGCCGGGCCCGTTCGACAGGAAGACCCCGTCGGGGTTGAGCGCGAGCACGTCCTCGGCGGTGGCGGTCGCGGGCAGCACGGTCACGTCGCACCCCGCCGAGGCGAGGCAGCGCAGGATGTTGCGCTTGGCGCCGTAATCGATGGCGACGACTTTGTGCACCGGGTCCGTCTGCCGGGTATAGCCCTCGGGCCAGGCCCAACGCATCTCGTCCCAGCGGTAGCTCTGCGCGCAGGTGACGTCCTTGGCGAGGTCGAGCCCTTCGAGCCCGGCGAAGTCGCGCGCCTTGGCGACCAATGCCGCGGTGTCGAACACGCCGTCCGGGGCATGGGCGAGGGCGGCGTGCGGCGCGCCCTGCTGGCGGATCGCGCGGGTCAGGCGCCGCGTGTCGATGCCGCCGATGGCGATGCGGCCCCGGCTCGCCAGCCAATCCGACAGTTCAGAGACCGCGCGCCAGTTCGAGCTTTGCGTCGGCATCCACTTGACGACCATGCCCGCGGCGACCGGATCCTGCGTCTCGTCGTCCTCCGGGTTCACCCCGGTATTGCCGATATGCGGAAAGGTGAAGGTCACGATCTGGCCCGCATAGGAGGGGTCGGTCATGATCTCCTGGTAGCCGGTCATCGCGGTGTTGAAGCAAAGCTCGGCCACCGTCTCTCCGGTGGCGCCGAAGCCCATGCCGTAGAACAACGTGCCGTCGGCCAGGGCGAGGCATGCGGTAGGGGCGGTCATGGGCGAGCCTCCGGTGTTTTCGGGTGTCGCGCCTGTCTAAGTCCGGCGGCTTTCCGGGTCAAGACCGGCTGATTTTGGAAATTCGTATGTATATCAATGCCTTGACGGATTCTCGTCAAGGCTTGCGCCCGTCCCGGCAACGCCCTACCTATCGGTCTCTATCCAATCGAGGGATGAGAGGCCATGGAATTGCGCTCGCGGATCACCACCGCCATGAAACAGGCGATGAAAGACAAGGATGCCGACCGGCTGTCGACGCTCCGTCTGATCAACGCCGCCATCAAGGATCGCGACATCGCCGCACGGGGCGAAGGCCGCGAAGACGGCGTCGGCGACGACGAAGTGCTGGCCATCCTGTCGAAGATGGTCAAGCAGCGGATCGAGAGCGTGAAGACCTACGAAGAGGGTGGACGGCTCGACCTCGCCGCGCGGGAAGAGGCCGAGATCGCGGTGATCGAGGAATACCTGCCCAAGAAGCTGTCCGATGCCGAGGTGACCCAAGCCATCGACAAGGCCGTGGCCGAGGTCGGCGCGGATTCGATCCGCGACATGGGCCGGGTCATGGGCGTGCTGAAGTCGAGATACCAGGGCCAGATGGATTTCGGCGCCGCCGGCGCACGGGTGAAGGACCGCCTCGCAGGCTAGGGCCCGGTCGCTGCGACCGAAGGATGAAAGGTCATCCTCGGGCGCGACCCGAGGACCTCCAGCCAGATGCGCATCCCCTGAGGGCCTTGTGCTGACCCGCGGAGCAATCGCGGTGCTTTAGATCCCGCGCCAGCGCCGCCCCGCTGCATGCACCCTTGAACACCCCGGGCCTTCGCGCCGCGCGCGTCAGCAGGAAATCACAACCGCCCGTCGTGCAAAGAACCCGCAGCGCGGAAAAAGGCTGCCCGCGGCCGCCGCGCTCCACGCATCCTGCGCGCGGGCGAAACGAGAAGGCACTTCCCGACGCCCACCGCCAGCGCCCTTCCGCAGACAGGGGCTGCACCGCGTGGCGCATGTGGTTCCGCCGCATGCGCGTGGTTCAACCCGGGTGAGCGCCGCCGCAAACCTAACCCGGAAACTCCCGCGCCACCTCTTCCAGCACCTGCGCATTCGTCACCCGGAACCGTTCCACGAAGCGGGTCTTGAACGACACCCGCCCGCGCCGGGCGCCGAAATTCTCGCCGTGGTTCAGCTCGTACATGACCGACGGCCGGGGCAGGGCGCGCAATCGCAGCCCGGCGAGACGGGCGAGATAGGGAAACATCCGGTGCTCGTGCTGGGTCATCTCGCGCAGGAAGGCGGCACTTTCGGGCAAGGTCGGGTCGTGCCGCACCGCCATGCAGGAGCCGCAGAGCTTCCAGAACGCCCGCTGCCGCGGCGCGCTGAGCGATGCGGGGGCCGCCAGCGCCACCTGCCCGGTCGCGACGTCCCGCACGAAGCCGCGCTCGACCAGCCAGCCATCGCCGCCGCCCACCAGCATCTCGGCCACGACGCCCTGCCGCAGCAGGTCATCGGCGTCGAAGGACATCACGTAGGCGGGCGGGCCGTCCCGCGCCGCGAGGTCGTCGCAAAGTGCCGCCAGCTTGCGCCACTTGTCGTTGCCGGGGGCAGGATCGTCGAAGGGCAGGTGCCGGATGCGCGCATCCTGCGGCAGCGGCGGGGCCGCCTGGCAGCAGATCACCGCCTCCCAGTTCGGGTTGTCCTGCGCGCGGAAGCTTTCGAGCGTGCGGGCAAGCCGGGCCGTGACCGCCTCCCAGTCGCCCACATGGTCGGGCGAGACGAGCGGCATGAGAAAGACGACCTTTTCCGCCGCTGGACCGGGCCCGCGCCGCGCCGCCCGCAAGGCCAGTGCCGCTGTTTCGGAGCGCTGCAGATCCGCCCGTGCCGAGGCCCGGTCCGAGCCGAGAAGGGCCGCCCGCAGAAGATGCGCCCAGCGGCGAGGCTTCGGCGTGGCGGGAACCTGCGCCATCAGGCGGGGCTGTGCCGTGCCAGCCGGTCGCACAATTCCCCGTAGAGCGCCTTGCGCTCGTCCTCGGACAGGAAGGCGCCGATCTCGACCTCGCGGCCCGATCCGTTCAGGGTGACGTAATTCGGCACGGGGCCTCCGGTCTGGTGCAGGGCGACCTTGGCCCAGTAGGGATTGCAATGCCAGTCCTGCGCGTCGCCCTTGGGGTTGTAGCGCGTCAGGTGCACGTCCTCGGGGCCGATCTTCAGGATCTCGAGGATCCGGCGATCCGCCTCGTTCTTGCGCAAGGCCGCGTACATGCCGCCGAGCGCCAGCAGCAGGAAGGGCAGCATCCCCCACAGAAGCGCCGTGCCGAGCAACCCGTATAGCGGGATCGTCGCAAGGGTGAAGGTGCCGAGGATGAAGGCGGCGAAGCCCTTCGGCGGCAGCGAATTATGCGGCCAGAGCGTCAGCTCCTGATCGGGGCGGGTCGGGTCGTCGGGGGTCCAGCGGTAGGGCATGGGATGGGTCCGGTCGTCACTCTGTTCAGGCGGGTCGGGATCGGTCGATGATGCGCCGCGGGACTCGTGCCGCCGGCGCGTGTCTTGTCTCAATGCAAAAGGCCCCGGACGCTGATCCGGGGCCTCTCGTCATGTCAGGTCGGAAACCCGGGGATCAATGGGCGTGGCCCTTGTCCCAATCCTCGCGCTTCGGCAGCTGCTCGAACGTGTGCTCGGGCGGCGGCGAGGGCAGGGTCCATTCCAGGGTGTCCGCATATTCGTTCCAGGGGTTCTCGCGGGTCTCGGGCTTGCCCTTGAACAGCGCGTAGAACATCACGCCGAAGAAGAACAGGAACGAGGCGAAGGAGATGAACGCACCCCAGCTCGACACGTAGTTCCAGAGGGCATAGGCCTCGGGATAGTCGATATAGCGGCGCGGCATGCCCTGACGGCCCAGGAAGTGCTGCGGGAAGAAGGTGATGTTGGCCCCGATGAAGAAGGTCCAGAAATGCACCTTGCCGGCCCATTCGGGATACATCTTGCCGGTCATCTTGGGGAAGTAGAAGTAGATCCCCGCGAAGATGGCGAAGACGGCGCCGAGCGACATCACGTAGTGGAAATGCGCGACCACGTAATAGGTGTCATGGTAGGCGCGGTCCACGGCGGCCTGGCTCAGCACGATCCCGGTGACGCCACCGAGGGTGAAGAGGAACAGGAAGCCGAAGGCCCAGAGCATCGGCGTCTTGAACTCGATCGAGCCGCCCCACATCGTCGCGATCCAGGAGAAGATCTTCACGCCCGTCGGCACCGCGATGACCATCGTGGCCAGCATGAAGTAGCTCTGCTGGGTCAGCGACATGCCCACCGTGTACATGTGGTGCGCCCAGACGACGAAGCCGAGGGCCCCGATCGCGATGATCGCCCAGACCATCGGCAGGTAGCCGAAGACCGGCTTGCGCGAGAAGGTCGCGATCACATGGCTGATGATGCCGAAGCCCGGGAGGACCACGATGTAGACTTCCGGATGCCCGAAGAACCACAAGATGTGCTGGTAGAGCACAGGGTCCCCGCCACCGGCCGGATCGAAGAAGGTCGTGCCGAAGTTGCGGTCGGTCAGCAGCATGGTGATCGCGCCCGCCAGAACCGGCAGCGCCAGGAGGATCAGCCAGGCGGTGACGAAGATCGACCAGGCGAAAAGCGGCACCTTGAAGAGCGTCATGCCCGGGGCGCGCATGTTGAGGAACGTCGTGATGACGTTGATCGCACCGAGGATCGACGAGGCACCCGAGACGTGGACCGCGAAGATCGCGAGGTCCATCGACAGGCCGCCTTCCCGCACCGAGAGCGGCGGATACAGCACCCAGCCCACACCGGAGCCCAACTGACCGTTGCCGCCCGGCGAATAGACCGAGCAGATCGCGAGCGTCGTGCCCGCCACATACAGCCAGTAGGACAGGTTGTTCAGGCGCGGGAACGCCATGTCCGGCGCACCGATCTGCAGCGGCATGAAATAGTTGCCGAAGCCGCCGAAGAGCGCCGGAATGACCACGAAGAACATCATCAGGATGCCGTGGCCGGTGATCAGAACGTTCCAGAGATGGCCGTTCGGGGTACATTCGCCCGGGGCCGCGGCGAACATCCGCGCGCCTTCCAGACACATGTACTGAACGCCCGGCTCCATGAGCTCGAGACGCATGTAAACGGTGAAGGCGACCGAGATGAAACCTGCCAGGGCCGACGTGACCAGGTACAGGATCCCGATATCCTTGTGGTTGGTGGACATGAACCACCGGGTGAAGAACCCCCGGTTGTCTTCGTGCTCATGGCCGTGGATGGCGGCGTCTGCCATGTAAGCCTCCTCAAGGTGTTATCCGATCGGACGGGACAGACTCGCCCGCCGCGTCAAAGGCCTGTTTAGGCAAAGCGATCCGCACGGGCAATGACCGCTTTCGTCGCAGGCCGGTCATTTTTGTCGCAGATGTCCGGTTTCCCGGAAAGCTGTCACTCTCGCCTGACAGTTTCGGGCCGCGCGCTGTCAAGGCCGCCCGGCCGGGCCGGGGCAGATTGCGCGAAACCCCGGGGCGCGCCCGCCGCGCGCTTCCGGCCCGCCGCTTCGTCGCGCCAACGCCCCGACCGCGCCGCCCGGGGTGTCCCGAACCCGGCAGGGCGCGCCCCCTGTCACGATCGGACCGAAAATACCTCCGGAGGTCTGGAGGCAGCGCCTCCAGCGGATCGGCGCGGGCAGGGCCCGCGTCGATCCGATCAGCTTTCGAGAATGCGCGCGCCAAGCGAGGTCAGCCCAGCGACAACCGCCCCGCCCCCGGCGCCAGCGGCCCGTCCTCCACGTCGTCGGTGGCCAGCACCACCGAGCCGGGCAGGGGCGCGTCCACCGGTGCGTCGCCCCAGTTGATCGCCACATGGGCGATCTCCTCGCCCGCGCGGCGGGAATAGTAAAGCACGCCGTCCTCGGCGCGCAGGCCCTCCAGATCGCCCCGGCGCAAGGCGTCGCGTTCGCGGCGCAGCGCCAGAAGCCGGCGGTAGAAGGCCAGCATGGAGCCCGGGTCGTTGCTTTGCCGGGCGACGATCCGTTCCGGCGCGAGGTCCATGGGCAGCCAGGGCGTCACGTCCGAGAAGCCGCCATGGGGGGCGTCTTCCCAGGCGATGGGCGTGCGCACCGGATCGCGGCCAAGCCCTTGCCCGGGCACGTTCTTTTCCCAGGGGTCCTGCACGCGGTCGGCGGGGACGGGGACGTTCTCCATGCCCAGCTCCTCGCCCTGGTAGATGGTGGGCGTGCCGCGCAGGGTCAGCAGCATGAGCGCGGCGGCGCGGGCGCGGTCGGGGCCGATGCGGCTGGCGATGCGCGCGCGGTCATGGTTGCCGAGCACCCAGTTGGGCCAGGCGCCCTCGGGCAGGGCGGCCTCGTATTCGGCGATCAGCGTGGCGAGGTTGTCGGCCTCCCATTCGGTCTCGATCAGCATGAAGTTGAAGGGCTGCTGGAAGGCGTCGAGCTTCTCGCCGTAATAGCGCATGACCTGTTCGGTCTCGCCGTAGGCTTCGCCCACCAACAGGCGCGGCGGGTCGTATTCCTCGGCCACTTCGCGCATTTCGCGGGCGATCTCGAAGATCTCCGGCTGGTGCTTGGTGTTCGTGCCGAGATGGCTGCGCGCCGGTCCCATGCTCTCCACCCATTCGGGATTGGGCGGATTGTCCCCGGCCTCGGGGTTCGGGACCATGTTCTCCACCGCATCGACGCGGAACCCGTCCACACCCCGGTCGAACCAGGTGCGCATCACGTCGTACATGGCCGCGCGCAGCTCGGGATTGTGCCAGTTGAGGCTCGGCTGCTCGGTCAGGAAGATATGCATGTAAAATTGCCCGGTCGCCTCGTGAAAGGTCCAGGCGGGGCCGGCGAACTCGCTGATCCAGTTGGTGGGCGGGCTGCCGTCGGGCTTCGGGTCGCGCCAGACATACCAGTCGCGCTTGGGGCTGTCCTTCGACGCGCAGGCATCGAGGAACCAGGGATGCTGGTCCGAGGTGTGGCTCGGCACGAAATCCAGGAGCACCTTGAGTCCGCGCCCATGGGCGGCGGCGATCAGGTCCTCGAAATCCTCGAGCGTGCCGAAGGTCGGGTCGATGCCGGTGTAATCCGACACGTCGTAGCCCGCATCCTTCATCGGCGAGGGGTAGATGGGCGAGATCCAGGCCGCATCGACGCCCAGATCGACGAGGTGGTCGAGCCGCGCTGCGATGCCCTTCAGATCGCCGACGCCGTCGCCGTTCGTGTCCTGGAAGCTGCGCGGATAGATCTGGTAGATGACGCCGTCTTTCCACCATTCGGACATCGGACTCTCCTTGGTCGCCGGGGGGTCGTTCGCGCTAACATGCGGCTCGATGCTGCGGGTGCAAGGTGAAATCCGTGCATGACCGGGGTTTCGTGCCTGGAACGAAGGCAGGTGCAGGACCAGGTGTCGCATTTTGCGGCGCGCGGCGCGCTAGTCCGGGGGCGCGTCCCCGAAGACCGCGTCGAAGGATCGCCGCAGCGCCACGTCCACATCGTCCATCGTTACCGGCAGGCCCAGATCGACGAGGCTCGTCACGCCGTATTCGGTGATGCCGCAGGGAACGATGCCGTCGAAATGGCTCAAGTCCGGCTCCACGTTGATCGACACGCCGTGAAAGCTGACCCAGCGGCGCAGGCGGATGCCGATGGCCGCGATCTTGTCCTCTGCCAGAGCGCCGGTGACGGTCCGGGGCTTTTCTGGCCGCTCGATCCAGACGCCGACGCGGCCCTCGCGGATATGGCCCGTGAGCCCGAACTCGCCCAGAGCACCGATCACCCAGGCCTCGAGATCGGCCACGAAGCGGCGCACGTCGCGGCCCCGGCGGCCCACATCGAGCATGGTATAGGCCACGCGCTGGCCCGGCCCGTGATAGGTGTATTGCCCGCCGCGCTTGCTCTCATAGACCGGAAAGCGGTCGGCATCCTTCAGGTCTTCGCGCCGCGCGGAGGTGCCCGCGGTGTAGAGCGGGGGGTGTTCGACGAGCCAGACCAGCTCCTCGGCCTCACCCGCCGCGATGGCTTCGGCGCGGGCTTCCATGAAAGCCACGGCCTCGGCATACCCGGTCAGTCCATCCGCGATGCGCCACTCCACCATGGCCGTCTCCCTGCCTGCTGGCCCGCTCATATCCTGCCGCGCGGGCGGAGGAAAGCCGCCCCCCGGGCCCGCCGTCCCCTCCGCATCCAAGCCCGTCCGGCGGCTGTCCGGGAGGCCCCGAAAAAATCGCCAAAAGACCCCTTCACAAGGTCAGACGCCTCATCTATACGCACGCCACCAAGTCACAGACAGTGCGGTCGTGGCGGAATTGGTAGACGCGCAGCGTTGAGGTCGCTGTGGGGTAACTCCCGTGGAAGTTCGAGTCTTCTCGACCGCACCATTCTTTCCCTGAGCCCGAGACGGGCGGCGCTTCGGCAGATGGGATCGGACTGGGTTTTCGTTTGAAATCATCAGGCTAAAAGCCGCTTCGGTATGCGCGTGCGGCAGCTGTGCGCGCGTCGCACGCCCCGGCAGATGACCCCGCGTCCGCGCATGAAAAAACCGCCGGAGCGCAGGCTCCGGCGGTCGTCGTCTTGTCAGTTCCAGCTGAGATTATTCGCGATTGCCGAACAGCTGCAGCAGGAACATGAACATGTTGATGAAGTCGAGGTAGAGACGCAGCGCGCCCATGATCGCCGACTTGCCGAGCCATTCCTGATCGGCGTGGCGGGCATGCTCGACATACTCGTTCTTGATCGACTGCGTGTCATACGCGGTCAGACCCGCGAAAATCAGCACGCCGAGGATCGAGACCGCGAACATGATCGCCGGGCTCTGCAGGAAGATGTTGATGATCGAGGCCACGACGAGGCCGATCACGCCCATCATCAGGAAGGTGCCCCAACCTGACAGATCCTTCTTGGTGGTGTAGCCGAAGAGCGACAGACCCGCGAAGGAGATCGAGGTCACCAGGAACACCTGCGCGATCGAGACGCCGGTGAAGGCCACGAAGATCCACGACAGCGACAGACCCATCACCGCGGCGAAGACGTAGAAGAAGGTCTGCGCACCGGCTGCGGAGAGCCGGTTGATCGCGGCACCGAAGGCGAACACCATGATGAGGGGTGCGAACATCACGATCCAGCCCAGGATATTGGGCTGCAGGGTGGCGGGGTCGCGGAAGATACCCAGCAATTGCGGGCTGGAGCCGACGGCCCAAGCCACAAGGAAGGTCAGGAACATGCCCACGGACATGGTGCCGTAGACCTTGTTCATATGGGCGCGAAGGCCCTCATCAATCTGAGCCGTACGCGCGCCGGCGGCGGCGCCAGTCCGAACGGTTCCGTATTCAGCCATTCTTTCCTCCGAATTGTGCATATCCGGCAGGGCGCCGGAACTCTGACGAAATATCGGGGCTCCAAACAGGCTTTTCAAGAATTTCCGGTGCATTTGCGGGAAACAATCGTGTCATTGCCCGCGCGGTCAGCCGAAACGGTCAGCCGTGCCAATGCGCGGGCGCATCCCAGGGCAGGCGCGCAGCCTCTTCGAGCGCCTCGTCGCGGCTCACGCCGATATCGCGCAGCAGATGCGGATCGAGATCGCCCAGGGCGCGGCGCTGGCGGGCCAGCGCGGTCATCCGCGCAAGGCGTTCGCCCAGCGGACGGGGACGGCGGGACAGGGCGCGGGGCAGGATATCGGTGAGGGCCATGGGGCAACCTTTCAGGATTCGTGATCGGATCGTATCTATTGATCTGTATGGGTGATATATGAGGGTCCGGTGTTCATTTGTGAAACGAATGTTTTTGAGGTATTGCATCACGAAACGTGATGAATTGGAGGGGTCATGCGCAATCTCGATCTGACCGCCCTGCGCTCCTTCGCGGCCGTGGCCGATCATGGCGGCGTCACCCGGGCCGCGCGGATGCTCAACCTGACGCAATCGGCAGTGTCGATGCAGCTCAAGCGCCTCGAGGAGACGCTGAATGTCCCGCTGCTGGAGCGCGCCGGGCGGGGCGTGGCACTGACCGCGGCGGGCGAGCAGCTTCTGAGTTACGCGCGGCGCATGATCGGCCTCAATGACGAGGTCTACGCGCTCTTGACCGCCGATGCGCTGGAAGGCGAGATCACCCTCGGCGTGCCCGAGGACATTCTCTATCCGGTGGTGCCCCGCGCCATGCAGGATTTCGCAGTCCGCTTCCCGCGCATGCGCCTGCAGCTCGTCACGCATCCGACGGTCAAGCTGCTGGACATGTACGACAAAGGTGAGCTCGATCTGATTCTCACCACCCAGGAAGAGCGGCGCGCCGAGACGCTGACCGAGGCGCCGCTGCGATGGTACGGCGCGCCGGGGGGCAATGCCTGGCGCCAGCGCCCCTTGCCCTATGCGCAGACCCGGAACTGCGCCTTCCGCGGCACGGTGATCCGCGCCCTCGACGCCTCGGAGATTGCGTGGTTTCAGGTGATCGAAAGCGAAAGCGACCGCTCGATCGAGGCGGCGGTGTCCGCCGATCTGGGGGTCGTCGCGCTGATCGAGGGGCATGCGCCCCCGCAACTGGCCGAAATCGAGGCGGGCGGCGCGCTGCCCGATCTCGGCACGACCAAGATCAACCTCTATGCCGAGCGCGCGGTCGAGGCGCCCGCCGCCGCCCTCGCGGAACTGCTGCGCGCGGGCTTCGCCGCGCTCTAGCCCGCGATCTTCAGGGCGCGCGCCTTCATGCGCGTATAATAGGGCATCGCCGCCTCCGCGACCGCATCATAGGGTGGCGCGAGCACCGGCAGGGCCGCTTCACCGCGCTGAAACCCGGTGGAGCGATGGACCTGCCCGTACCAGACCGGCGCCCAGACCCCGTCATAGGGTTTCGCACCGGCGGGCCAGCGCAGCATGGACTTGCTGTATTCGATCCCCAGCGCGCCACAAAGCGCGCGCAGGCTCGCATCAGGATCTGCCAGTATGTCGCTGGAATCGATGACGATTGGCGCTTCGCGCCCCATCTCCGCCGCGGCATCGTAAAGCGCGTCCTGTTGCACGAATCCGATATCGTCGAGCCGCGCCGCCTCGTATTTCGACGCAAAGCTCGCCAGCACCCGGGCAGGATGGCGGATCAGAAAGACGTTGCGCACCGCTCCGAGCCAGTCCCGTGGCACGCCCGGCACCATGTGCTGACACATATGTTTTTGATAAAACAATGGCTTGTCGGACGTATTTCGCGTGCAGTCCCGCGCCACGACCTCGGCATCCGTCTCGCCCGCGGCGATGATCGCGTCGCGCATCGGATGATCCAGCCCGGTGCAGGCGAGGTAGGCGGCGTAGAACGGCTCGTCCCAGACCGCGCAATCGCCCCGCGCCGCGAAGGCGTACATCAGCGCCGTCGAGAGGTTGCGCGGCCCCGACCACATCGCGATGTTCATGCGCCGACCCGCTGCATGTAGGCCGCGCGGATACGCGCGGTCACCGGGCCGAGCGTGCCGTCGCCGATCCGCCGCCCGTCGATTTCGGAGACCGGGGTCTGGGCGCCGAAAGAGCCGGTGAGAAAGGCCTCTTCCGCGCTGTAAGTCTCTGTCAGGGAATAATTCTTCTCGAATACCGGGATGCCTTCGCTGCGGCAGATATCGATCACCTGCGCCCGCGTGATGCCGTTCATGCAATAATCTCCGGTCGAGGTCCAAACCTCGCCCCGGCGCACGATGAAGAAATTGCAGGCATTGGTGGTGTTCACGAAGCCATGCACGTCGAGCATCAGCGCCTCGTCCGCGCCCGCCTTCTCGGCGGCGATGCAGGCGAGGACGCAGTTGAGCTTGGAATGGGAATTGAGCTTGGGGTCCTGGCTCATTGGCAGGCCGCGGATATGCGGCACGGTGGCCAGCCGGATGGGACGCGGCAGATGCGGGCGCGAATGCTCCATGATGATCGCGACGGTGGGGCCGGAACGCGACAGCCCGGGATGCTGGAACGGCCGCGCCTTCACCCCGCGGGTCACCATCAGCCGCGCATGAGCATCGGTCTGCATCTCGTTGGCAATGCGCGTCTTTTCCAGCGCGTCGACGATGCCCTCCGCGGTCAGCCCGATCTCGAGGTCGATGGCCTTCGCGGCTTCGAAAAGGCGGGCGATATGGGCGTCGAGAAAGGCCCATCTGCCGTTGTAGAGGCGCAGCCCCTCCCACACCCCGTCGCCCAGCATGAAGCCCGAATCATAGATCGACACCCGGGCCTCCGCGCGCGGCACCATCGCGCCGTTCAGCCACAGCAGGAGCGCGTCGTTGCGCGCATCCTCCTCGGCATCATGGGTAAAGGTCGTGTCGGTCATGATGCGTCCTTCGAAGGGGGCGTGCGGGATGTGCGGCACGCGATCCGGCGGATTTCACACGGGCGTTAGGAAAGGCGCAAGGTATTGGCGGTACTCCTGCCGGCAGAGCCGTGAGGAGAGGTCGGTCGTGACGCGATGGCGGGTATGGATGGGCGCGCGGATACCGGCATGGCTGGCCGAGTTGTGGCGGGGCGCGGCTGCGCCGCCCGGATCAGCCAATCTCGATCACCACCTTGCCCGTGGATTTCCGCCGCCGCATCAGTTCGAGCCCGTCTGCGGCCTCCGCAAGCGGGAGGACATGGCTGACATGGGGCTTCAGGCGGCCCTCCGCATACCAGCCCATCAGCGTGGACAGGCTGTCCGTGATGACCTCCGGGCGGAAGGCCAGGTATCCGCCCCAGTAGAGCCCCATGATCGACAGGTTCTTCACCAGAAGGTGGTTCGCCTTGATCTGCGGCACGTCGCCGGAGGCGAAGCCGATGGGCAGAAGCCGCGCCTCGGGATTGCAGGCGCGGAACGCCGCTTCGAACTGCTCGCCGCCGACCGGATCGTAGACCACGTCGGCGCCGCCCAGCGCCTTGACCTCGGCGCGCAGATCGGCGGTCTCGGCGTCGATCAGGTGATCCGCACCGGCCCGTTCGGCCACGGCGAGCTTGTCCGCCCCGCGCGCGCAGGCGATGACCGTGGCACCCATCAGCTTGCCGATCTCGACCGCGGTCAGGCCGACTCCGCCCGCCGCACCGAGCACCAGAAGCGTCTCGCCCGGCTGCAGCCGCGCCCGGTGATCGAGCGCCACGTGACTGGTGCCGTAGGCGATCTGGAAGGCCGCGGCGTCCACGGCGCTCATCGCATCGGGCAGGTGGACCGCCCGGCGCGCCTCGAACACGCCGTATTCGGCCAGCCCGCCCCGTCCGCCGAAGACCGCGACCCGGTCGCCCGGCGCGAAGCCGGTCACATCGGCGCCCACCGCGTCGATTGTGCCCGCGACCTCCATGCCGAGGATGAAGGGCAGGGCCGGCGTGTCCTGGTAGGTGCCCTTCATCATCAGCAGATCCGCGAAGTTCAGACCGCAGGCCGCGATCCGGACGCGGATCTCGGCGGGGCCGGGCTCCGGCATGACCGCGTCGGCCAGATGCGGAGGGGTGTCGTGGCTTTCAACGATCAACGCGCGCATGTTCGGATCCTTCGACAAATGGGCATGCCCGTGATGCGCGTCCGGGTCCCGAGCGTCAAGCGCGCCGGGAGGTGCCGCAAAAATCGGCTTGGGTCGGCACGAATCGGCCTTTCCATGGGCGGTATCGCGACTGCCGCACACGTTCTTGCGTCTTGTATGGTAATAACATTTCGCTATAACCTTGCGGGACTGATTGGCTGGGCAGACCATCGCCTGTGTTAGGTACGAGTGTTCAAACCCGACGCGCCGATAGACGCATATCCGCAAGATGTGCCCTGCGGTCGTCTGGCGCATAACAAAGGGAACAGGTTATGACGCATCCCGTCGATGTTCATGTGGGTAAACGAATTCGCCATCGCCGATGGCTTGTGGGGATGACCCAGCAACAGCTCGCCGAAAAGGTGGGAATCAAGTTCCAGCAGATCCAGAAATACGAAACCGGCGCCAACCGCGTTTCCGCATCGCGTCTTTGGGACATCGCCGATGCGCTCGACGTGCCGGTCAGCTGCTTCTTCGAAGGCATCGACGAGGCGGAAGACAAGGCCGAGGATGCGGCCTCCGGTGCCAAGGTGCCCGCGGATATCCTCGGTGACAAGGAGGCGCTCGATCTCGTGCGATCCTATTATGCGATCCCGGAAAACCAGCGCCGGCGCCTGTTCGAACTGGCGCGGGTGCTTTCCGACGTCGCCTGAAAGCCCCGGTTGGTCGACGAGGCGCGCGGCAAGAGCGCGCCCCGTCCGGCACCGCGTGAGCCCGACACCACGCGCCGCGATCCGGCGCAGCTTCCTGCGGACCAGCCGTCCATGAATTTCGCTCTCACCGACGCGGATCGCGCCGATATTCTCGCCACGGCCGATCTGCTGGCCGATATGGCGCGCGACGTCATCCTGCCGCATTTCCGCAGCCGGGAGCTTGGCGCGGACAACAAGGATGCGGCGGGGTTCGATCCGGTCACCGAGGCCGACCGCGCAGCCGAGCAGGCCATGCGCGACATCCTCGCCACCCGCCGCCCGGCGGATGCGATCCTGGGCGAGGAGTTTGGCCCGCAACCGGGTGAAAGCGGTCTGACCTGGGTGCTCGATCCGATCGACGGCACGCGCGGGTTCCTCTGCGGCACGCCCACCTGGGGTGTGCTCATCGCGCTGTCGACCGCGGACCGGGTGCTTTACGGCGTCATCGATCAGCCCTTCACCGGCGAACGGTTCCGGGGCGGTATGGGGCAGGCCGAGGTTACCGGCCCGCAAGGGTCCTATCCGCTGGCCGCGCGGGCCACGACCGATCTCGCCCGGGCCCGGCTGATGACGACCTTCCCAGAGGTCGGCACGCCAAGCCAGCGCGCCGCCTTCGACCGGGTCGCGGCCAGGGTCGAACTCACCCGCTTCGGCATGGATTGCTACGCCTATGCGCTTCTGGCCTGCGGACAGATCGACCTGGTGATCGAGGCCGGCCTCAACGCCTACGACATCCAGGCGCCGATTGCCGTGATCGAGGCGGCGGGGGGTATCGTCACCGACTGGTCGGGCGGCCCGGCGCTGCAGGGCGGCACGGCGCTGGCCGCGGCCACGCCGGAGCTGCACCGCGCGGCGCTGGTGCTCCTGAAAGGCTGAGCCGATGGCCGAACGGCTCCTGCGCAACGCCGACACGATCCTCACGATGGACGATACCGGCACTGAGCTGAGCGGCAGCGATATTCGCATCCGCGACGGTGTCATCGCAGAGATCGGCCCGAACCTCGAGACCAGCGGTGCCGTGCACGATCTGCGCGGCTGCCTCGTCACGCCCGGCCTCGTGAACACCCATCACCACCTCTACCAGACCCTAACCCGGGCGGTGCCGGGCGCGCAGGATGCGCTCCTGTTCGGCTGGCTCGACCGGCTCTACCCGATCTGGGCGCGGATGGGCCCTGAGGATATGCGCCTCTCGGCGCTGGTCGGACTTGCGGAACTGGCGCTGTCGGGCTGCACGCTGACCTCCGACCATCTCTATCTCTATCCCAACGGCGCCCGGCTCGACGATACGATCGACGCGGCGCGCGACATCGGGCTGCGCTTCCATCCCACGCGCGGCGCGATGTCCATCGGGCGCAGCGCCGGCGGCCTGCCGCCCGACAGCCTGGTGGAGCCCGAAGCGGCGATCCTCGAGGATGCGATCCGCGTCATCGACGCCTTCCACGACCCCCTCCCGGGCGCGATGATCCGCGTCGGCGTCGCGCCCTGTTCGCCCTTCTCGGTCAGCCGCGAATTGATGCGCGACGCCGCGCTTCTGGCGCGCGACAAGGGCGTGATGCTGCACACGCACCTGGCCGAGAACGACGAGGATGTGGCCTACAGTCTCGCCCATTTCGGCTGCCGGCCCGGCCAATATGCCGAGGATCTGGGCTGGACCGGCGACGATGTCTGGCACGCCCATTGCGTGAAGCTCGACGCGCAGGAGATCGACCTCTTCGCGCGGACCCGCACCGGCATCGCCCATTGCCCCTGTTCGAATTGCCGCCTCGGCTCGGGCATCGCGCCGGTGCGGGCCATGCGCGATGCGGGCGTCCGGGTCGGGCTCGGCGTCGACGGCTCGGCCTCGAACGACGCGGGCAACCTCGTCGCCGAGGCGCGGATGGCGATGCTGCTGCAGCGCGTCGACCGCGGCGCCGATGCGATGAGCGCGCGCGAGGCGCTTCGGATCGCGACGCGCGGCGGGGCAGAGGTGCTGGGCCGCCCGGAATGCGGCCGGATCGCATTGGGCGCGCGCGCCGATATCGCGGTCTGGGACATGACCGGCATCGAGGCCGCGGGCAGCTGGGACAAGGCCGCGCTTCTGCTCGCAGGCCCCATGCGCGTGCGCGACCTCTTCGTGGAGGGCCGACCGGTCGTCACCGGCGGCACGTTGGTCACGATCGATCTGCCCGCCGCCATCGCCGCGCAGAACCGCCGCGCGATGGCGCTCGCCGCACAGAGCTGACGGCGCGGCGCGCCCGCCTTGACCGCCCTCGGCTCCCGCGGCATCGACCGCGCGGCGCGCTCCGGCAGGCCGCGCCACCCCCCCCGGGTTCACCTTTCCAGAAAACGCATGGCTCCGGCGGACAGGGCGCGCGCCGCGCGGTCAGCCGCGCCGTCCGCCGATCCAGGTGTCGCGCACCGCGCGGTCGTCGCCCAGCATGATCGTCGCGAAGACCTCCTCCCAGGCATCTTCGGCGCGGGCCGCGCGCTGGGCGATGGCCGGGGTCGAGGCGAGGTCGAGCACGCAAAGGTCGGCCTCCGCCCCGGGCGCCAGCGTCCCGATCTTGCCCGCCATGCCCAGGGTTTCCGCCGACCCGGCCGTCGCCAGCCACATCAGCTCCGCCGCGTGCAGCGCGTGGCCGCGCAACTGCCCGATCTCGTAGGCCGCGGCCATGGTGCGCAGCATCGAGAAGGACGACCCCCCGCCGGTATCGGTGGCGAGCCCCAAGCGCAGGCCGCGCGCCACGAGCCCCGCCATGTCGAACAGCCCCGATCCGATGAAGGTGTTGGAGGTCGGACAATGGATCACTGCGGCGCCCACCTCCGCCAGCCGGTCCACCTCGCGCGGGGTGAGGTGGATCGCGTGGCCGTAAAGCCCGCCGGCACCCAGCAGGCCGAAGCGCTCATAGGTGTCGAGATAGTCGCGCGCCTCGGGGAAGAGCTGCGCCACCCAGGCGATCTCGTCGGTCTGCTCGGATAGGTGCGTCTGCATCAGGCAATCGGGATGCTGCGCCCAGAGCGCTCCCAGCGCTTCGAGCTGTTCGGGCGAGGAGGTGGGCGAGAAGCGCGGCGTGATCACATACGACGCCCGACCGCGGCCATGCCAGCGCGCCAGCAGCGCCGCGCTGTCGTCCAAAGCGCTTTGGGCGGTGTCGCAAAGCGCTTCGGGCGCGTTCCGGTCCATGCAGGTCTTGCCCGCGAAGACCCGCTGGCCGCGCGCCTCGGCGGCCTCGAAGAAGGCATCGACGGAAGCGGGATGCGACGTGCAATAGCTCGCGACGCACGTGGTGCCTGCCGCGCGGGTCAGGTCGAGATAGCTGTCGGCCACGGCGCGGGCATAGGCCGGGTCGTCAAAGCGCATCTCCTCGGGGAAGGTGTAGGTCTCCAGCCAGTCGATCAGGCGTTTGCCCCAGCTCGCGATGATGCGGGTCTGGGGATAATGCACATGGGCATCGACGAAGCCCGGGCAGATCAGGTCGCGGCCATAGCGGGTTTCGGGCAGGTCCGGATGGGCGCGGCGCAGCTCGCCCGCAGGACCGAGCGCGGCGATCCGGCCGTCCCGGATCGCGACGGCCCAGTCGTCCTCGATCCGGGCGGCACCCGGCCCCTCGCGCAGCGGCGCGCCGTCCCAGATCAGCACCCGCCCGCTCAGCAATGCCGCGTCCTGCATCTCGCCTGTCTCCCTGCCCATGGCCGTCCTGCGGGCCGCGCCCGCGCGGTCCCGGCGGCCCGCACCGGCCGCCTCTGAATGCGCGCAAATCCCCGCCGCGCGGCCCGTTTCCAGTCTCCGCCGCGCGCGACCCTACGCGCCTCCGCGGCCATGGTAAATTGTCGATCCGCCCTGTTGCTTTCCCGGGCGCTGCCCTAGTCTCCGACGAAATGCGCACGAGGACCCCGCCATGGTGCAAGAGCCCGATATCGCCCCCGAACCCGAGACCGAGGATGACGACGCCTACGCGTTGTCGCCGCGCACCATCGCCGCCATCCTCGAGGCGGTCGAGGCCGGGGCACGCGAGACGCTGGTTGCGCTCATGGAGCCGCTGCATGCCGCCGACATCGCCGACATGCTGGAACAGATCGACGCCGCCGACCGGGCCGCGCTGATCCGGCTATACGACCGCGAATTCGACGGCGAGATCCTGACCGAGCTCGACGAGGGCATCCGCGAGGAGGTCATCCGCATCCTCAAGCCCGAGGTGCTGGCCGAGGCGGTGCGCGAGCTTGATTCCGACGATGTGGTCGACCTGCTGGAGGATCTCGAGGCCGAGCAGCGCGACTCGATCCTCGGTGCGCTGACCGACCGCGACCGCCTCGCCATCGAGCAATCGCTGGAATTCCCGGATTATTCCGCCGGCCGCCTGATGCAGCGCGAGGTCGTCATGGCGCCCGAGCACTGGACCGTGGGCGAGGCCATCGACTACATGCGCGCGACCGAGGACCTGCCGGACCAGTTCTACCACGTCATCCTGGTCGATCCGCGGATGAAACCCGTGGGCAAGGTGGCGCTGGGCAAGCTCATGTCCTCGCCGCGCCCGGTCAAGCTGTCTGACATCACCGATGCGAGCTTCCACGTCATCCCGGTGACCCGGCCCGAGGCCGATGTCGCCTATGCGTTCAACCAGTATCACCTGATCTCGGCCCCGGTGGTGGACGAGAACGAGCGGCTGGTCGGCGTGATCACCATCGACGACGCGATGATGGTCCTCGACGAGGAACACGAAGAGGACATCCTGCGCCTGGCCGGTGTGGGCGAGGAAAGCTCGCTGTCGGACACGGCGCTCGAGACCACCCGGCAGCGGTTTCCCTGGCTCGCGGTGAACCTCGCCACCGCGATCCTCGCCTCGCTGGTGATCGCGCAATTCGAGGCGGCCATCGCCCAGATCACCGCGCTCGCGGTGCTGATGCCCATCGTCGCCTCGATGGGCGGCAATGCGGGCACGCAATCGCTGACCGTGGCGGTGCGGGCGCTGGCGACGCGCGACCTCACCGGCTCCAACGCCTGGCGGGTGATCCGGCGCGAGGCGGCTGTGGGCCTCATCATGGGGGTCGCCTTCGCCGTGGTCATGGGCATCGTCGGGCTGATCTGGTTCGGCTCGACGACGCTGGGCTGGGTGATCTTCGCGGCGATGATCATCAACATGCTGGCCGCGGCGCTGGCGGGGATCGGCATCCCGATCGTGCTGGAAAAGCTGCGCGTCGATCCCGCGCTCGCCTCCGGCACCTTCGTGACCACCGTGACCGATGTGGTGGGCTTCTTCGCCTTTCTCGGCCTCGCCTCGGCCGTGCTGCTGTGAGCCTCGCCGAGGCCAAGGCCGCCGCCCGCGAGGCCGCCTTCGCCGCCCGGGCCGCGGCCCATGCGGCGCATGGGCCGGGCCGCGCCGGGCATCTTTCTGAGGTGCTGGCGGGCTATCGCGGCGTGCCGCTTTCGGGCTATTGGCCGATCCGCACCGAGATCGATCCGCGCCCCGCGATGGAGGAGGCCGCGGCCCACGGCCCCGTCGCCCTGCCGGTGATCGAAGGCGCGGGCCGCCCGCTGCGCTTTGCCCGCTGGGAGCCGGGCTGCGCCATGGTCCCGGGCCCCTTCGGCGCGCAGGTGCCCGAGGTTCAGGACTTTCTCGTGCCCGAGATCCTGATCGTGCCGCTCCTGGCCTTCACCCGCGACGGCGCGCGGCTGGGCTATGGCGGCGGCTTCTACGACCGCACGCTTGCGGAACTGCGCGCCGCGCGCGCCACGCTGGCGGTTGGCTTTGCCTATGCCGCGCAGGAGGTCGCGCGGCTGCCGCTCGAGCCCACCGACGCGCCGCTCGACATGATCGTGACCGAGCGCGAGGTGATCGGCCTGCGGGCGGGCTGAGCGACGGCAGGCTGCGGGGGCTTTTGGCTCTGCTTTCGTCGAGTAGGGCGAGGGGCGCGCGCAGAAGGCGAGGGGGCTGTCTGCCCCACCGCCATTATCCTTGGATCAATGGCGCGCGTTGAAGGCGAGGGGGCTGTCTGCCCCACCGCCATTTTCCTTGGATCAATGGCGCGCGCAGAAGGCGAGAGGGCTGTCTGCCCCACCGCCATTATCCTTGGATCAATGGCGCGCGCAGAAAGCGAGGGGGCTGTCTGCCCCCTCGCGCTCCCCCGAGAGGTATTTTCGGTCCGGCCGTGACAGGGCGGCGGCGCGCCTGCCCGATCAGGGACACGCGGATGTCGGCGGGGCGGAGACGCTTGCGGCGGGCAAGTGACGGGGCGCGGGGCGGGCGCCGCCTGGTGGCGCGGCGCATCGGAAAGGTGCGCGCCGCTCAGGTGGTGGCGCGGGCAGGCGATTGCGCGGGATGCGCCGCCGGGCGTCCTGCCCGGGCGGCTTACTTCATCGCGACGCTGGCGGCGCTTTCGGGGAGTTCCTCGTCGAAGCAGCGCTGGTAGAATTCCGCCACGGTCTGGCGCTCCAGCTCGTCGCACTTGTTGAGGAACGAGACGCGGAAGGCATAGCCGGTATTGCCGAAGATCTGCGTGTTCTGCGCCCAGGCGATCACCGTGCGCGGGCTCATCACCGTGGACAGGTCGCCGTTCATGAAGGCGGTGCGGGTCAGTTCCGCAACGGTCACCATCTGGCGCACCTGGCGGCGGCCCTTCTCGGTGTCGTAGGCGGGGTTTTTCGAGATCACGATCTCGACCTCGGCATCGACCGGCAGGTAGTTCAGCGTGGCAACCAGCGACCAGCGGTCCATCTGGCCCTGGTTGATCTGCTGGGTGCCGTGATAGAGCCCGGTCGTATCCCCGAGACCCACGGTGTTCGAGGTCGCGAAGATGCGGAAATAGGGATGCGGGTGGATCACCTCGTTCTGATCGAGAAGCGTCAGCTTGCCGTCCACCTCGAGCACGCGCTGGATCACAAACATCACGTCGGCGCGGCCCGCATCGTATTCGTCGAAGACGATGGCGGTCGGGTTGCGCAGCGCCCAGGGCAGGATGCCTTCCTGGAATTGCGTGGTCTGCTTGCCGTCCACCAGGCGGATCGCGTCCTTGCCGATGAGGTCGATCCGGCTGATATGGCTGTCGAGATTGACGCGCACCGCGGGCCAGTTCAGCCGGGCCGCGACCTGCTCGATATGGGTCGACTTGCCGGTGCCGTGATACCCCTGGATCATCACCCGGCGGTTGTGCTCGAACCCTGCGAGAATCGCCAGCGTGGTGTCGGGGTCGAACTTGTAGGTCGAATCGATATCGGGCACCCGGTCGCTCGCTTCGGGGAAGCCGTGCACCACCATATCGGTGTCGATGCCGAAGACCTCGCGCACCGAATGTTCGACCGTCGGTTTGGCATTGATATCCATCGATCCGTCCGCCATGCTTTTCCGTGTCCTTTCGGTCGATCCTCGTGTCGCGCCTCTGGTGCAACATATCGCGCGGAGGGGCAAGGGAAAGCCCGGGCCTGCGGCACTGCGATCCGGGAAAAAAAGGGCGAATGCCGCATCGTGAGACAGGCCAGCCAAGCGCAGCCGGGCGCCAGCCGCACAGCGCAGGACGAGATCGAAGCGCTTCTGGCGCGGATCGCCATGGGCGACCGCCAGGCGTTTTCCGCGCTTTATGATCGCACCTCCGCGAAACTCTTCTCGATCTGCCTGCGTGTCTTGGGGGACCGCGCCGAGGCGGAGGAAGCCTTGCAGGAGGCCTTCCTGCGCATCTGGGGGCGGGCCGACATGTACCGCGCCAACGGTTTCTCGCCGATGACCTGGCTCATCACCCTGTCGCGCAACGTCGCCATCGACCGGCGGCGGCGGCGCGTGCCCGAACCGGGCGCAGGGCTCGATGCGGCCGATCTGGTGGCCGATGCCGCCCCGGGCCCCGAGGCCCAGGCGGAGATGAGTTCCGAGGCGCGGGCCTTGCATGCCTGTCTCGACGGGCTGGCACCGGACCGGGCGGACATGGTCGCCCGCGTCTATCTCGACGGCTGGAGCTATGCGGATCTGTCCGCGGCGACGGGCGTGAAACTGAACACGGTCCGGACCTGGCTGCGCCGGTCCCTGATCGAACTGAAGGAGTGCCTGTCGCGATGAGCGGGCCGCAGACAGATCGGCCGGACGGGCCCGGAGAGGACGACGCGCTGGCCGCGGAATACGTCCTCGGCCTGATGTCGCCCGAGGAGGTCGCGGCCTTCGAGGCGCGGCTCGATGTCGAGCCCCGTCTCGTGGCGCGCGTCGTCGGCTGGACCGAGGATTTCGCCGCGCTGACCGAAAGCCTGCCCGAAACAGCGCCCGCGCCGCAGCTCAAACGCCGCATCGAGGTGCTGGCCTTCGGCGACGCGCCGCGGCGCAGCTGGTGGCGGAGCCTGCTGCCCTACGCGCTGGGCGCCGTGGCCGCGGCGGTCTTCGGCTGGGCGGTGATGATCTCGGGCTTCCTCGTGCCCGACCTGCCGGAGCCGCTTTACGTGGCCGATCTCGAGGCTGCGGAAGGCCCGCCGCTGCTGGTGCATGCGGGCTATATCGCCGAGACGAACGAGCTTCTCATTCGCCGCGATGCGGGGCTCGTGCCCGAGGGGCGGGACAACGAATTGTGGCTCGTGCCGGGCGAGGGCGCGCCCATCTCGCTGGGCCTCGTGCCGCGCGAAACGGGCGTGATCTCGCGCCGGGTCCTGCCGCCGGCGCTGGTCGCGGCACTCGAGGGCGGCACGCTTGCGGTGTCCGAAGAGCCCGCGGGCGGCGCCCCGGACGGCGTGCCGTCGGATGTGCGCGCGATCGGTCCGGTCCTGCCCTTCACGGAGACGTGAGGCAGAAAAAAGACCCCTTCCTGAAACTCCGCGCCCGCGCGCCGCGTGGCTTCGGGCAACTCCACCGCAGACGGGCGGCGGAGATGACCCAGAACGGAGAGATGAAGATGAACACGACTTTCACCCTCGGCGCCCTCGCAACCGCAACCGCGATCCTGGTCGCGGGCAATTCCGCCGCGCAGGACAACCCCATGGTGGGCGGTGCCGCGATGTTCCCCTCGAAGACCATCGTCGAGAACGCGGTGAACTCCGCTGATCACACCACGCTCGTCGCCGCCGTGCAGGCCGCCGACCTCGTGGACACGCTGAATTCCGCCGGCCCCTTCACCGTCTTCGCGCCGACGAACGACGCCTTCGGCATGATCTCCGAGGCGAGCCTCAACGCGCTTCTGGATCCCGCGAACAAGGGCCAGCTGCAGCAGATCCTGACCTGCCATGTGGTCGCGGCCAACGCCATGTCGGACGCCATCGCGGGCATGATCGCCGATGACGGCGGCACCCATCCGGTCGAGACCGTGGGCGGCTGCACGCTGCAGGCGAAGATGCAGGGCTCCGAGATCGTGCTGACCGACGAGAATGGCCGCTCGGCCAGCGTCACCATCTCCGATGTGCGCCAGTCGAACGGCGTCATCCACGTGATCGACCGCGTGATGCTGCCCGCGGGCCAGGCGGGCTGAACCCTTAAAAAGCGCCCCTTGGGCACTTACCTTGATGAAAGCAGGGGCCCGGCCGGTCGTCGGCCGGGCCTCCACCCATCCGCCACGCAGCCGGGAGATGCCAGATGAACCGCCGTACCTTTCTTGGAACCACCGCCGCGGCCCTGGGCCTCGGCAGCCGCGCGAGCGCCGTTGAGGGCAATTTCGAAGTGACCCGCAGCGAGGCCGAATGGCGCGCCATGCTGAGCGACCTCGAATACCGCGTCATGCGCGAGGAGGGAACCGAGCGCGCCTTCACCTCGCCGCTGAACGACGTGACCGCCGAGGGGACCTATGTCTGCCGCGGCTGCGATCTGCCGCTCTATTCCTCGGCGCACAAATACGACAGCGGCACCGGCTGGCCGAGCTTCTGGCGCGCGGTGTCGGACAGCGCGATTGGCACCAAGCCCGACCGGTCGCTCTTCATGACCCGCACCGAGTGCCATTGCGCGCGCTGCGGCTCCCATCTGGGCCACATCTTCGACGACGGGCCGCAGCCCACGGGCAAGCGGCATTGCATCAACGGGGTGTCGCTGACCTTCGTCGCGGCGTAACGGGCGGCTGATCTTGCCGGATCGACGCGTGACCGCGCCGATCCGCTGGGGGCGCTGCCCCCAGACCCCCGGAGAGGATTCTGCGTTGTTTGGGGGCGCTGGTTAAGCACAAGTTTTCACTTGAGAATCTGGCTCCTTGCCCCCACGTCTCTCCTTGAAGGGGGCGCATTGGGGGCGAGTTGAGTTGGTGTCGCATTCAAAGCTCCTACTGTTGATGCCGGAACTTCTTGCCGTAACTCAAGAACAATCGCTGCTAGAAAAGTACGGTTGGACAGAAGTTCTTGAAGCGGGTCTGGCTGTCCCATTTGCGAAGGAAGGTCGCCCGCCCGTTATCAAAATATGCGACGCAGATTCTGCCGCTACCGCGTTAAGCGATTAGCAAGTCCTGTTCGCTCTTCCCTGCCTTAAGAGCCTCTTCGAACCACTTTGGCTTCCGGCCACGTCCCGTCCAAGTAAGCTCTGGGTTTTCAGGGTGCTGATACTTAGGAACAGATACGGTCTTCGCGTTAGTCCCGCCAGACAACTCGTTCAGTGAGAATCCGAATTCCTTTGCAGCAGCCTCAGCAGCGGCCATGGCCTCAGCCTTCTTGCGGGCTTCGAAGCTCTTGATCGCTTTAGCAACGTCTTTCTCCAGTTGCTTCAAGTCTTCCAGCGACATTTTTGAAAGGTCGACGCTCATTGGGTTTCTCCATAACTTGTTTTTGGTTGACGGGGTCGGCAGTTACGCCAATTGGACAACCGCTGCAACTGGATCTCCAGTTGACCCTGCCTAGATTATAATTTTGTCTGCGCCTACGGCTAGTTAGGAAATACTTAAATGAACGATGATGACGGCTCGCAGGACAGTCTTGCAAACAATTTGTCTCCGATTGCCTTAGACGTAGCAAAAGCTGCAACTGGCGGTCTGCTTGCTGGGATAAGCGATAGTTCAGGTGACGTCTGGGGGGCATTAATCGGGGACAGGCTTAAGGCGTGGAGGTATCGAAATTGGGTCAATGGGCTTGAGAAGACCGCAGATCATATACGCCAAAAAGGAGTCAATTTGAATGACGCGCGGCAACTCCCAAATGGTGATATGTTGGTATTGTTCGATGGAATATCTAAAGAGGAAGACGAAGACCTGTCTGACATGTGGGCACGCTTGATTGCAGAGGAAATGACCGAAGGCGAAACTGCGTCTTTATCTGCTAGATCTGTAGCTTCGGTTATAGAGCAAATGAGTCCTGCTTCTGCAAGGGTCTTCCTCTTGCTATCCAAGGAAGAAAAACTAGAGAATATTACAAGAAAGCTTAACGCATTCGGTGCGAAGGAATTGTTTCCTCTGAGCGCCGAGGAAGAAAAGATCGACGAAGAAGCGTTGAAAAAAGAATTAACGGGCCTCAAGCTTGAATTAAAGAACAAGTGGGATAGAATCCATGAATCCAGTGAGCTCGTAGAGGCAAATTTAGAAATTGCCAAAGCAGAACTAATGCGCTTGAACTTAATTGAACGAAAAGAAATCCCTGTCTACTTTGACAGCAACCCATTTCACGATGGATTTAAATTGGACGCGCCCAGCCTAGATTCGGTAATTGAAAAGCTGCAAGAGCAAGTAAAAGAGTTGGTTGATAGCCGAACGCTATCTGGGAAACATCCATTCCTAGATAAACTTTATGGAGGCAAAGGTACTAATTTTCGTCTGAGCATTTCTGGGAAGGTGATCGCTAAGAAGCTAGCCCTTATCTAAGAGGACTGCTTGATAAAGATTTACAATGAGCTTGCATTGCTTACCAAATTGTGGAGTTCAAAGATGCCAGACCGAGACAATTTTCGACGCTATGACCTGGCAGAGAGCCATGCTTATAATGCACTTGATTGCTTGAGGAGATACCAAGAATTAATCAAAAAAGCCGCGCCCGTTCACTCAGATGAAGAAGCTTGGAAGACTGATGAAGGCGTGCAGGGCGCCATGCAGGCAGCTAGATATGGCAAGCTTGCACACAGAGAGCTCTATGCCGCGGTCATCTCCTTCCAAGCAAGCATGGAAATAATGCTGTCAAATCTCAAGCATATGGATGCAGCAACATTGGCAGCAATTGAAGCCGGGGGTGGCGGCTTCAAAAACGAGTGGCTATCCGCGCTTTCTCACTTGGGCATTGCGGATGCAGATTTCCAAAAATACCACAATGATATATACATAAATATGCGGAATCCTTTGATACACGGTGATGAGCCGTCGGACTTAGATGCTGTCGATAATATTAAATATGAAGATGTTATAGTAGGCATTAAGCACGGCTGGTTTGCGATTGCAGACGTGACTCACAGTATTGGCCTTGAAAGCTTAGGAAAGGAAGATAGCTGGAAGCGCCTTCTAAGTATCGCGGGCCTGAAATAGGATTTCATACAGATCGTGAAGCCATCACTCCGCACTCTTGAGTTCAGCGATCTGTTGAAGAAGCGGCTTGTACTTCTTGCCCTTGGCGCTGAGGTCTGCCGCAATCGCCTTCGGGTCCTCGCAGAGCATCCAACGTCTATGGCCTTCCGCACACATCGACAACAATTCTGCAACAATCGCCGCATAGTCGTATTCTGGGAATCTCTCTTTAATACTCCTCTCCCAGCGATCAAGGTTTCGCGGCTTATTCTGCTTCCATTGCATTGACAGGTTTGAATACTTTCCAAATCCCTTCCCATAGATAATCTTATCGATTTTGTAATCCTTTCTGTCGCGGACCATGACAATGAAGAATGTAAACTTGTCTTCGTTCGACTTGCAGACGATCCTTATCGTTGGAAGCGGTAGTGGCATTGGGTGCTCCTTGGGAATGACTCATTGTTCAGTGTTTGCCGCCCCCCGGATCAGGGGGAGGTTACCTAATTTTAACTCGGTTCGAATTAATTGGTGAATTATTACTGAATGAAGCTGGGCGATTGAGCGCGAATTGGTCGCCGATGTCGCGGTCGCAGTTGGCGCGGCCCGGTTGGCGCGGTCGGCGTTGCGCGGTTGGCCGATCTCGGCGGCCCGGTTGCGCCGATAACGTTGACCAATCCCGTTCAACGGAAGCCAATTCAAATGGTCCCACTGAACGAGATCGTGTGAACTGTCTTCACATTCACCTTTGCGTAACTTCCAACTCCCGTCAACCCATTGAATTACAATGAGAACTGGCGGCTGCTTGAGGTTGCTGGCGTTGGCGAGCGAGGACGGGGGAGGGATGGAGTGAGTGATCGCCGTCCCAGTTGACTGCCCCACAGAATCATGGCTTGATTGAGCCATAGCCTTGCGCTGGACGAGTCTCGTAGCACGAAAGACCACCTCGAAGGCATCCCATTGAAAATCAACGCCCTATTGGGCGAGAGGATGCATCATGTCTTGCTGCGAAACACACGCCCCCTGGCTTTCCCGTTCTGAGCTTGCCGAACGTATCAGTGCTGAACTGATCGACGTTACGCCAAGATCAATCGAGCGTATCCCCATTCCTTCACGTCTAGTCCTCGGCAAGCGGCGCTACTGCTATTCGTGCGCCGCAGCACTGTTCAAAGGATTGCTAGAGCAATCGGAGACGGTAGTTGGCACTCCCGGCGCTGCGCCGCTTAAAGCTTTCGAGCAATAGAGCTGCAGCAATCCCATTTGTGTGTTCCGCAGCGATAGTTCACTCAATGTGTCGAATGCAGCCGATAATGATCGGGCGCGTTTATGTGCGCAATCAGTGTGAACTGCGACCGGGTTACCAAAGTGCAATGGGCCTAGGCGTGGCGGCTGATTTATCAATGGCAAAACAAATAGACAACCCATGCCTTCATTTCACAGCATACCCGCCCCCTGCGCCAAGAATGTTTTCCGTTATGCGGGGAATGTTTTGCTGCGTCCGTTGTCAAAGGTGACAGCATTGGACGGGGGTTGGATTCATTATCCGTCAAACAACTTGCCCCCAGTTTTTACACCGGGGGCAAGTCTGACTTGGAAAGGCAAAACAAGTAGAACCCGAAGATTCAAAGACTATCCGATCCTCGAGTGTGCAGCTCTACTGGACAGTCAAAGAAGTCTTCAACCTTATTATGCCCCGAAACAGCGGTCGAACGTGAACTATTTTTCACGTGAGATTGCTATTCGGCTGCCCAAACAAAGAAAGGAATACCAATGTTTAAAAAATCAGATATGGAAGCTTACTCCGAGGCCATCGACGCCTACGAGAAGCTTGCAGACTGCATGGATGCGCTGAACGTCCCGCTACCGAAGCTGTTCACCGAATGGCGGCAAGGGAACTTCATTCCCGCAGGGAAGTGGTCGCGCCACAAGTGGCGACATTACTGCCGAACGCGCGAGGTAATCAAGCCTGTTGAAGACCTGGGCATCAACTACATTCGGGCGATCACAGAGACGTTGGAGTATCGGCTGGTCGTTGCTACGGGTGACCAAGGCCGGTTCACTATTCACAATGAAGAAGCAGAAGCCGTCACCCCCTACGACAAATTCCGCAGTGCCTATCGCCTAGGGCTGTGTCGGCCGCTCAATCCGCTTGTCGTCGCCCAGCTGCGCCACGAGCATGACCTCATGTACTACGTCCTGCGCTTGCACGGCCACATGGTCGCAGAGTTGGGCGAACCTACCACAGGCGAAAATCCCTCTCACTGCTTCGATCCTGATCTCCGTCACTTCTGGGAGCAGTTCGGAAGGTTCCCGTTCGATGTTGGCATCGGGGGGATGGCATCGCTGGATCAAGCCATTGCAGCCTCGGACTTCCTCAACAGTCGAACCTTGTTCGAGGTCCCACAGCACTACGCCAACACCTTCCCCTGTGACCAACGCATCGTTGATGAGGGGGAGATGCCACATGAGTTTCTGCTCAAGCAGATGGACGAGACCATGTTCGGAAGCAAAGGGGATCTGCAATGAACTTTATGAAACAAAGCGTGAACGAAAATGAGGGCCAGAGTGGGCTGGTGAGACGGAAGGAGGCAGGGACGTGAGCGACAACACCAAAAAGAAATCGTCTATCGACATTCGGGCGCTCGAAGTTTTCTGGGCTAATGCGCCTGATGAACTTCTGATTGAGGCAGCCAAGACGCAGTTCGATGCCGACACCGTCAATTATGAGCGTGGCAGTAAGGACGCCCGAGTGGGAACACGTGAATCTGTCCAGATCATTATGGAAACTGAAAAGTACAAGCGCGGCACTTGGTATTCGTACGAGACAGATGAGCATGGGTGGTTGCCTCTGCCAGAAGGCCACGCCCTGCCGGACGTTGATAGGCCAGAAGTGACGCCCCAGAGGGGGTCCGCTCTTAGAAAGTGGAACAGCAGGGAAGAAGAGATAAAAATCAATCAACCTCCGGTCAAATACCTAATGGCCCGTGGTATCAGTATCTCGGCTATGAAGGCATGCAGGGATTTGGGCGTACTAAAGCCCGGCGACGAGAAAGACTGGCAGCTTCTGTTCCGATACGGGCTCATTGCTCACGGTGACTTTATGGGCGTTCAGCGTTCCTTGATTGGTCTGAACAATGAAAGGCTGCTGATTGATCGCAAACATAACAGTCCGCCGTTGAAGAAGCAGGCTTTGGGCGGCTTCGGTCACAATGGACAACAAGCTTACTTCACTGCGCACCGAGGCAGAGACAATCTTCCGGTGTTCGTTTTCGATGGTGCCGAGGACGCGCTAACTCTCCTCACCGTCTATTTAAGAGACGGGAGAGAGGACATACCCACGATCATCTCTACGCTTGGAACAGGCCGATTTAAGGGTGCTGCGAGGCAGTTCAGGAACGCAGTGCTTGTTCCCGACATCGATGGCGAAGAGCCAAGCCAGGACGGCAAGCCTGAATGGCTGAAGCGAGCAGAGAAGGCTGCAAGGCTCGGCTCTGGCCTCGTCTCAAATTGGTTCAGCATTCTGAAGGGCGCTAAGGACCTCAACGCATGGTGGGTTGCCAACAAGGACGATGAAACGGCCATCAGGCGTCTCATTGAGGCTGTAGAAACAACTTATGACGTTGGGCAAACAGCAATTAGCGGGACGGTGTCTAGACACCCAAACTCGTTTGAACCCATCGATGGTCTTGCGTCGTTCCAATCAAATTCATCAAGGCACACCGAAATCTTCTTTGGGTTCTCTGCCATGTTGAACGAGACCAGAACTTTGTTCCGCTACGCAGACATGCCTGTGATGGTCATCGAGAATGAAACCAGTGCTGTGATCGCGTACGAAGACGGTACGCAGGAAAAGGAGACGATGTTCTCCCCAGTAGAGCTCAACGAAACCTTCGCCACTTTCGCCTTGGAGAAGGTAACCCAGTGGTACTCCGTCAACGCTGAAGGTGAAGAGATACAGAAGCCGGTCCCTCAGTGGGCCAAGAAGCACCTAATCAATGGCAGGGGGGTGGGTCTGCCAAGCCTGATGGGCATAGCTCGTTATCCAATGATGACGTCCCAAGGCATACGTTCAGGCAATGAAGGCTATGACCCGAAAACCAAGATGTACTGGCGAACGGGTGAACTCGACGTCTCTTTCGATGGCACCGCAGAGGAAGCTTTAGACCTGCTGGAGAATGAACTGCTCGGTCCCTTCCCCTTCACGTCTAGAAGGGATCGCTTGAGGGCGCTCGCCTTACCAATGACATTGCTGGTCCGGCGCATCATGTTGACGGATGGATACAGCCCAGCGTTCCTCTTCAGAGCATCCGTCGCTGGTTCGTTTAAGACGCACTTGGCAACGATGCTGTGCCAAATCGTTCTGGATCGTAAGATCGGATCACTGGCTTACACGAAGAACGAAGAAGAGTTCAGGAAGCAACTGTTCGCTTACGCGCTCGGTGATCCGGACATTCTGTTCTACGACAACGTTGCCAATGGCACTAGCTGGAACCAACCGGACCTCGACAAATACATCACGTCTGGCTCAATCACTGACCGCATCTTGGGCAAGTCGGAAACCAAAGACATTCGGGCTTCGTTCGTTCCAGTTCTTACGGGCAACAAGATCACGTTCTCGCAGGACGACGCCGCTACAAGGTTCTGCGTTATTGAACTCTTTCAAGAGTCCAAGACGGACATGGAGGCAGTGGCCGCCACTACACGTCTCGTCAGCGAACATAGAGGACGGTTGATAGGGGCTATGGCTAAAATCCTGTCTGTGGAAGCTACGAAGAAGCCGGCAGAGTTCAGATTTGATCGATGGTGGGAACTTGTAGGGGGGCCATTGTCCAAGGTAAGCGGCGACGACAACCTTTTCGAAGGTATGTATGCCGGTGCCGACCGATACGATCCGCTGATTGAAGTGCGCAAGGACTTGGTCAACGCCATGACCGACTTCCTTGAGTACGAGCAAGTGGATGCTGAATTGGAGGACTTGCGCCTGCTTGTTAAAGAGCAGAACGGCTACTTTACTTGGTCGCAACTTGTGCAGGCGTGTGGGCCTGAACTAAGGGAAGCGATTGATTTGGCGGAGCACGTTTCCATGAATCCGAAGCATTCAAGAAGTCTGCAAAAGCTTCATGGTGATCAACGCTGCACGACTGAATTGGGAGTAGTGAAGATAGTTAGTGAACAGAGTCAATTCCGGGAAAAGAACGGGAAAAGCCGGAACAAGGTTGGTTTCAGGGTGGTCGTTGTTCAGGGTAACGATGAAATTCCTCTGTGAAGAAAGAAGACGGAGAGGAGACCTTCGTCGTGTTCGCGCAGTATTTCGGCCCATGGAAGCCCCATAGAAGCCCATGGAACCGTTTTTTCTATGGGCGACCCTATGTCGCTGTAATTGCTCAACTTTTCACTGATTGATAACCCAGTTCCCATAGAACCCATGGAAAACCCCTTACCCCGGTGGTTGACGTTCCCGCCGTTGAGAATTGAGGATTGAGGCGCTCAACGCTCAACGCTTGAAAACGCCTCCAAGCGGCAAGAACGGGTCGGTTTCCATGGGAACCATGGGCGGTCCATGGGTCAAGTTCGCTTTTCATCGGGTTTTACACGTTACTTTCCCGTCTTCTTCTCTTTTTTGGAAGAAGTTCCGTTGCTCAACCGGTTTTTGGCCGTTTTGAGGCGTTCCCGTTGAGCTTCTGTTAAGCGGCAAGAATTCACACCAAAACTTTACGGAACTCAAAAAATCCACCGTTAACGATATCGCGCTCTGCTTTCTGTCAACTGGTGGCGCTGGTTACGGTCTTCGGTGCAACTGGGAGACCTTTCGCTCCGCCTACACCTCCCGTCTTTCTTCCACGGCACAGCCTGCACTGCGTTCAATACCGGGGGGCGGTCCTCCGCAGCCACAGCGCCACAGGCACGGCCACAGCGCCACCACAGCGCCACAGCCCCAGCCGTATCTTCACCCCCGTCTCTCTGCCACGGCACCACCTGCCTTTTACAGGGGGGAGGGGTTATACTATTCCCCGGCGGACACCACTCCAATTTTTCAACACTTCCAACCGCAACTACTTCTGCAACTTAATTAATAAATTTATGAAGAAAAGTTCTGGTGGATTCTTATTCAAAAGTTAGTGGACAGTAGGGCTGCAATCTCATTTCTTAATTGATTCACTTCTCGCGGACGGAACGCGCGATAATCATTGCTATCATAATGCCCGCCCTGCGCCTTCTTTCAATTCTGTTGGGTACGGGCCGGAACTTCGAATGCAACCGCAGACTGCCACGGAAGCTTTGACCAATGCTTGAGATACTTCTTCTCGCAACTTTCGTTCTGCTATTAGCTGCACTCGCAACATTCTCTGAAGCTTTCCCCAAAACATTCCCCTACCGTACCACAGGTACCCCCTACGGTAGTTGTGGGAAGCAGAGCCCCGACCCACAGCATCGCACACAGAACATTCACGTTGGTTCTTTCCTTCGGCTATCGTTCAATTCCTTGCGGCATTGCGTTTGTCGAAGAGCGAATTTGTGTCACACATCTCGGTTGGGTCCCGCACATTCAGAGCCAGCGTTCGGCCAAGCGTTTGCCTTCACCAATCGCGAAGACACAACAGTATTCCCTAGCGATTCCAAAATGTTGCGCCTCATTGGGGCGGGGGGCGTATGTTCCGCGTCAGTGTTGGGGGTCAGGCCGCTCGGGGGACTGAATTTTCAATGGCCGACCTCAAATTTTAACCAAAACGAGGCAGTAAAACAGCATGGCTAAGGACGATTTTTTCGCCTCGGATACTCCGTATCCAGATGCTCCTCCGCATCTTGAGGAAGATGAAAAGTTTACCTTCGAACAAATCCTGCAGAAGCGCGGTCCTCTAGACTGGAGTTTCGTAGATTTGGAACTCGTCGCGCAGATGGCCACTCTCATATGCATGAATAGGCGGCTCCAAGTGGAATGGACCATGGACGGTATGGGTGAGACCGTCAACCTCAGCAATGGTGGAGAAGCCATCCGCGCATCCGTCCGTCTCTACCACAATAACCTCCGTCAAATCATGGCGTTGGCAAAGACGCTATCTCTGACCGCTTCGAAGAACAAAGAGCTTACAAAGTTCCGCGAAGAGCTCAATGCGATCAGACAAGAAACCAAGCACATTCAAGATAATCGAGTTTTCAATAGCCCCGCTGGCGGCCTGCTCGCAAAGCCACCCTCATACAAAACCCAGTAGCACAAAGATGCTAAACAAAAGAGAAGGAACCGAAAATGAAAAGCCTCAAAGCAAAGAATAGCGGGAAGCCGATGCAGGGGGAGGGCAAAACAAATCTACGATCCTCTGTTGAGCTGGCGCACCTTTCCGAAGTCATCACTCGTCGCATGGCAATGATCCCAGACGGTTTGGATTCAGATTCATTCATGAAGCTATCCCAAGAGTTCATTGACGTGGTTGATGAATACAAGACCGTCCGCGATCTGGAGATCAAGAAGTGAAAAACGATCCCTCTCAATATCCGTCTACGAAGAATGCCAAGATGTGGGGTGGACCAGCAGAAGGCCAATCAAACGCATCGTATGAAATCTGTCGTGCCCGCAGATTGAAAGCCGATTTCCGCGAAATCACCGGTCTGTCTGGCAAGAAATGCGACGGCACATCAGAACAACACATCCGAGCAATCGCAGCTATGTTCATTCGCTACGAGATTCCGGAGATCGATAAGTATAGATTCTTGGGTTGGGCATTTTTCCGCATGAAGCAGAGCCAACGCGTGAGCTACATTCAGAAGAAAGTTTTCGACGAGGAAGTCGATATTCTGCGCCGGAAGGAAGCTGCATAAATGTCGCTTTCTCGCCGCATCCCCTTTGGTGGAATCCAATCCATTGCGAGCCTCTGGGGGTGCGGCAAATCATTTCATCCATCCGTCTCCTTCGCGGCGATTGATGGTGGAGAAGCCACAGCAACTAAGGCCCCCATTTTGGTGCCTCTGCACGCTTTTGCGCCCCTCAACGCCCGTTGCCTTACCGGGGCCCACGAACGGCCCTACCAGCAAGGAAAAGCCAGCTTACGCGCTCTTCCGACCCTCAACGACCCGTTCCCGGCCCGCCCCGCCGCCGCCCGCCGCGCCGCCCGCCGCCAACGGCCCCTTAGCGCCCCGGAGCAGGGTGCTAAGGGCGCGTTAAGCCCGTCCGCCGCCCATGGCAACGCCCGCTTTGATTCCGTGATTCTCGATCACCGTAACGCCCCTAAACCCTATCCACTAATTCATCACCCCACCGCAGTCCTCGCCCGCAGGCAGGCACCAGAAGAAAGGAACGCAGAATGTTAGCTCGTAAGTTACCTCCCTCCCAAATCCACTTGGGGGGTGGCGCAATCACCCTCTCCAAGAAAGTCTGTTCATTCGTAGCGCAAGCAGCAATCGATAAGAGCATTGCCACGATCAAGGCATTCCATAACGAGGATGATCCCCTCGCATCCGTCGAGGAAATTCACAAAGATTGGGATGAGCTTCGATCTCTCCAAAAGCAGCTTGAGGACGAGGCCAAAGACTTCAGCGCCGCTGCCGATGCCTTGGAAGGCACTGTCGTAGAGGGCACGTCTCCATTGATCGAATTGGCAGTCGTCACTCGCGCTTCCTTCGACACGCTATCGGCAATCGACAATGAATACGACACATCCGTACTCCAAGACACAGCCAAGACTTTGCGCGAGGTTGCGGATGCGCTTTATGCCGACCTATCCGTCTTGAAGTCCCGCAGGATCAAGCACGACAACCAGTGCAGACGTGCAGTATTGAAGGCTATGGCTGAAGGTGTCGATCCGCTCGAACTTCATCAATATGAACTCCCAGAAGACTTTGAACTGCCAATTCAAGGGAAGCTGAACATCCTTGGCGAAGGCAAATCTTCAACGCAGCAATGGCGCGAAGACTGCCAGAAAGCAGCCGCCAAATACTTCCAAGATGAAGCCGACGCAGCAACAGCTAACAAGCGAGCACAGAAGGCAGAAAGCCGGAAGAAAGTCCGCCGTGAGATCAAGGAGCTGTGGACATGAAACCAGAGGCAATAATGGATGCACTTGCCAAAATCCTGAAGGACGAGCGGCAACGTAACGATGGCAAGCTTCAGGAAGTTCAGGGCGATCTTCAATCAAACCTGAAGACCATCAGCGATAACCTTCAGAAGATCGACGGGAATGTGTTGATCAAATCGGCAGCCTTTGCTGTAGCTGATGCGAACTTGGCTGCACTGAAGAACCATGCAGAGAATGTCCTATTGCGCAAATCCAAGCACCTTCATGGCACGCTACCCAATTTTGCTAAGGGCTTGCAGTCTGGGGGTGGACAATGACTCCTGCACAGATTTCCCAACATGAGACCCGCCACATATTCGGTGCAGCTATCGCATTGATAGCGCTTGATGAATCTGAATACGACAGCGCGAAGGTGTTGTTCAGTATCGATGGTAAAGGAGGTGAAGTGGCCGTGCTTACGAGCAAGTCAAAATTATCGCATGAAGTCGCGCATCTCTCATCCGCCGCACCCGTCTCAAAAGCTGGTGACTTTGTCGCCATTCACCGGGCATTCATGAGCATGGGGGAGGACTCCATTAAATCCCTTGGTGACCTTTCAGATAAAGATGTTCAGCTGCACGAAAGCTGGCTCGGTCCCAACACCACACCTGTACTAATCGCATTCGGTGCACTGGTTCTTGAGCAGAAGCTTGGCATCAGCCGCTTCAGGAAGTTGTCCAAGCGTCTACGCGATTCCAGCAATCAGGGTCTCGTCCCAGAGGACGGCTGGCCATTGGAGGACATCGTCCAAAAGGCAATGGCAGTGTCGGCGTACAAGAAAGCCAAGGCAGAGCTTCAGCAAATCCTTTCGCCAACGCCCCCTGAACTTTCGGAGCGGGATCGTGAACGATTGCCCGCTAAGGCGCTGGCTGATCGTGCCCATAATCGCAGCTGAATTGGATAAGTAAAATGAATGCCACAACCCTTTCAATGAAAACTTTGCTTGCCCACGAGGTGTGTCACCAAATTGGATACGTGACCAACATCAAGCTACAGGGGCAGGAACCAAATTGGCCTGACGAAGCACAGCTTCTAATGTCCGTCTCTGAAGAAACAGGATTTGCGCTTGATGCAAATGGAGACATCTCCACATTGTTGCCAATCTTCCATGAACTTGCCGAAAACAAAGGCAAGCTAACCAGTACAGAAGCAAGCCCAGAAGACACCAAAGCTTTCGAACGCGTTATGCGTAGCAATCAACAAGCCGATAAGATAACAGCGGTCGTTTGCTATGTAGTCGCTAATTGGCTGCACAGGAATAAAGTATTGGAACAAATCGTTGCTGACGCTGATCCGAATCAAGAAGGCACCTATGCCATAAACTGCAAGCAACTTGCAGATGTTATTGGCGTTCCTGCGTCTCTGGTCGCTAAAGCTTCATTGTCCGGTGTCAAAGGTGATTTGCTGGAGAAGATGATCTCCAATCTACAGCCAGCAGGTGACTTGCCGACGCCTGTTCGCATTGGTCCACCGGAAGAAATTTATCGATGCGCTGCTTCAAGGGAATTGGAGAAAGTAGCGTCCCAGCCTTCAGAATCGATGCGGAGCTAGGGGGGGCGGCAGGATGCTTAAAAACATTTCACCCGAGGCTATCGCTTATCTGGAAGAAGCTGTAGAGGCGCGAAATTCATCTATGTCAATGCTTGGACTTTGTCGGACTGTAAGCCCTGACAGTGCCAAGGAGCTAGTGTTCGCCACCTGACAAAAGGTTCCCACTGTGCTTGTCGTCTTGCTTCCGTTGCTCGGGTGATGTGTCGAGAGATCGGTGTGCCCCCGACTGCCATGAGCGTCGGCTGTGCGTAGATAGCGGAGTCTGCAAAGTTTGGGCGGTTTGCCGACAACGGACCTTCAAGCCAAAAGCAGCGAATGCCGGCTTAGAGTCCAGAGCGGAAGTCCAGGAGGCTTTCGGCAACTGTTCCAGCATTACAATTGAAGCAAGTGCCTATGCATCTCTGTCAATGGCCTACTGCGTTTTTTACGTTCGCGTCTTCGGTAATTTTGAGTCGATCTCTATGACCCGCCCGAGAGCAATCAAATCTTCGTACCATGAGTGCGTTTTCTTAAGTGCTTGCGTGCTTAGGTGCTTTTCATCCTGACGCCAAGTGTAGTAATAACTCCCAACATCCATCTTCCATATGTGGTCAATCAACAAATCAAAACCTGCTTGTTGTATGGCAATTTTGGCAGCCCTTTTTGTGATAACACCCTCCCGGCGGAGTAGAGCGATGCTCTTGAAGTGTGACTTGATCGGCCTTGCCTTCTCCCATATCTCATCTGGAGGAAACCGTTTCGACGTAAACTCCGAGTAATCGTCCAATATTCTATCCGTTGGAATTCTGGTGAGTACCGCTTGGTTTTCTGGTTTTTTTGTCCAATCACCAATATCTCGTAGATTTTCAAATAGCTGCCCGTACTCTCTTTCGCTAGAAAAAATGAACTCTGCATCATACTGATGTATGCTCCTTTGGTGCTGGAGAAATGTGAAGATAACCGCTGCTAGCGCAATGATTGCAGAAGCGAATGCAATAACATCATTGGCTTCTACTACTGTAGTACCAAGCATCTCAAAGACGAATGCCAAGCTGCCAGCAACGATAAATCCTAAGAAAAAGCCTAGAGCAAAGTTGCCCCTGTCGAGCGGATTCATTTCTCGGTCTCCTGTTAACACTAGTCCAAGACAAATAGCACTTAGAAATCACTCCCTTGATTTCTCGACAGCCTTTTAACGCTTAGACTTCAAAAAAGCATGGTCTTTGAGTTTCACTACACTTAAGTCGACGAAGCGATAGGGTCTTTCCTCACGTTGTTTAGCGCGGTCCTCTGGGTTTGTGGCATCACCAGAGGGCCGCGCTTCATACTTGACGATCAGTTGAAGCAGATTCACGCGATATCGCGCGCTTTCCTTTTCACGTTGTCTCCCGCTATCAGCTTGGCCCAATGTTCGACCATCCGTCTCCTGTCTTCCATTCTGTTGCTTCGGTTATACGTGGCTCCGACAGGACCCAGAATGGACGCAGGGGAGTGGCTTAACGCCAGCTCTATGCAGTGCGCATCCCAACCCGCATCGGCCAACCCGCTGGCGAATGCTCTCCGCAGATCATGGAATGTATGCCGCCTGTGGTAAGGGTCTAATCGTTGCGCAGCCTTTGTCCATTGTTTGTTGAACTCGCCCATGTGTCCTATGGCTCTGTCGTCTGGTCGTCGGAAGACAAGCCCCCTGATGTCCGGCCCTTGGGTATGGATCACCTCAAGCGCCGCATCGTTCAGGGGGTGGGTCACTTCCATTTTCGTCTTGGACACCGAGGCCGGGATCGTCGCGGTACCGTCCCGCAGGTTCACGTACTCCCATCGCAACGTACGCGCCTCGTTCATGCGAAATGCTGTGAGCATTAAGAACTTCACCATCGGCACTGAATAGTGTTCCATCGCCCCCAGCGCCTCCCAGCTGGTCCGCATCTCATCAACGGTGGGCACGTGTTCCCGCGAAGGCATTCGTTTCACCCGCACAGCCTGCAACGTGCCAGACGGACACAAACGCCGCTCCGCCCCCCATCGCAAGATGGCCTTCAGGTTCTTAGTAACCGTCACACCTTGCGAGGGGGTTGCAGAAAGGACCCGGTCGAGGACGCGTAGGTAGTCTGCGTCATCTAAGGTTGAAGCATCCCGCCCAAGCAGCGGTTCAAGGCACCGGCGCACACCTTGTGCCCGAATCTCGGTCGCTCTCAGGTGTTGATGGGCCTTGGCCCACTCTTCCACCAGATCGGCGAGCGTTACGGTGGTCCCCGTTGTCGGCGCGGCCCCCGTCGCGCGCCAAGCGGCAACGGCCGACGCGGCGTTGGCCCGCGCCGCGTCAACGTTTACAGTCGGCCACTCGCCAAGACTAACTCGCTGGCGCTTGCCCTTCACCGTCCTTCTCAATACCCACTGGGCGTTCCTGCGCGATCCGCGGATGAAAAGTCCCTTGGTCTGTCCGTCCGCGACCTCTATGCGATCTGGGTACTGGGGGAGGATCGCTTTCAACTTCCGATCTGACAGTTTCTCAGCCATTGTTGCATTCTCCAAGGGGGCGTTGCAGGGGCGCTAGACGTTCCATTCGTGGCGACCGTCTGCGTTGCCGGTGGCCTTCTAGAGAGACCTTGGAGAAAGTGGCGTCAATCCATAAGGTGTTGAAGTTGCTTCGGTATTCATTGAGAATGAGACGTGGCGAGAAGCAGAGAGGATTTTGTGGACCGTTCACAAATGGGTTACAAATACCCCCGGAGGTATTTTTGGTCCGATCGTGATCCCGCGGCGGGCGCCTCCGCCCGGCTTGGGACGCGCATCGGCAAACGGCAAAGGAAACGGCGCGCTCCGGGGTTGGAGCGCGCCGTTTCTTTCGTCTTTCCGGGCCGTTACTTGAAGTTGCGGCTGTCCTTGATCTGGTCCCAGGCCCAGACGACCTGCTGCAGCTGTTCCTCCTGGCTGCGGTCGCCGCCGTTCATGTCCGGGTGCAGCACCTTGATCAGCGCCTTGTAGGCCGCGCGCACATCCGCCTTCGTGGCATCCGCGCGCACTTCGAGGATATCGGCGGCGCGCTGTTCGGTGGGCGGCAGCCGGCGCGCGGCGGTCTGGCCGTTGCGGCCCGGGTTGCGCGTCGCGTTGTCGCCCAGCACCTGGTGCGGATCCTCGATGCCGAGCCGCGCCCAGGCGCGGGTTTCGGGGTCGCGCCAATCCTTGGTGCGCCGTTCCCAGACCTTGTCGGCGGTGTTCTGGGCGTTCATCTCGGCCTCGGTCTTGCCGTCGAAGAAGCTCCACTTGGCATTGTATTCGCGCACATGGTCCTTGCAGAACCAGTAGAAATCATCGAGCACGTCCGGCGCTTTCGGCGCGCGGAACTTGCCCGGCTCCTCGCAGCCCTCGTGGTCGCAGACGCGCGTCGAGGTCTCGCTCTCGCCGGACATACCCCGCCGTCCACGCGGATTCTTCTTCTTCGACGATTTGACGGACATGTCGAAACCGAAGGGATCGGGTTTGCTCATGATCGGACACCTTTTCGACTCGGACGCCAGAGTTTAGACAAAACCCCAGCGGTTTGTAGGGGGAGAGGCAGGAAAAATGTCCCGGACTGAAATGATCGAGACACGTCTGCGCGAGGCCTTCGCGCCGCGCGAACTGGTGGTACGGGATGACAGCGAACGGCATCGCGGTCATGCAGGGTTCCAGGAAGGCGGCGAAAGCCACTTCCACGTGGTGTTGCGCTCCGAGGCCTTCAAGGGCCAGAGCCGGATCGCGCGGCACCGGGCGGTGCATGGCGCGCTCGGCCCCGAGCTGGTGGCGGCGATCCACGCGCTGTCGCTGGATCTCGGGGAATAGCTAGTCGCCCGCGGCGGGCCGGCCCGGTGACGTTTTGTCGCCGTCCGCCGCGTGGCTGTCGGCGGGGTTGTCGGGGCCACCCAGATCAGCGGGCATCGCCACGAGGCTTTCCGCGCGGTCCTGCAGGAGCCTGTCGAGCGCGTCCTCCCGGGGCGCGTCTTCCCGGAGCGCCTCGGGCGGGGTGCCGGGCGCGCTGTCGGGCATCGCGCTGGCCTGAGCGCTTGCGGGCGCAGACGCGGCGTCGGGCGCGGGCAGCTCCTTCGGCTGGAAGGCTTCGGCGTGATCGAGCCGCACCCGGCGGAACACCAAAAGCGTGCGCCATTCGGTGGTGGTGGAGGTCAGCCCCGCCCGTTCCACCGAGGGCAGCGTGTCGGCGCGCAGGTATTCCCAGCCCTCGGCCCCCATCTCGTTTATCAGCGCCTCGATGCCATGGGCGAACCGCGCGGCGGGCCCCTTGACCCCCTTGGCCTTCTGGCCCTTTTCGGGGGCGGGCAGGACGCGGTATTCGTAATGCGGCATGGGGCGGGATCCGGCGCTTGATTGGGTCAGGCGCCGGACCCTATCACGCCGGGCGGCGGTGACCAGCCCCCGCGGGCAACGGGGCTGACGGTCCTGCGGGATTTCGAGAAGGTGGATGTCGGCGCCGGGGCCTCGATCTCGAGCGCGCCCCGCCGAGGTGGGAGGTGCCTGCGCGGCGGGGCGGGGGGCCGCGAAGGTTGCGCCTTGCAGGGGGGCGGGCGGGACCTTTGCGGCCTTTCCGGTCGGCAGGCCACGATCGCTCCGACCCGCCGGCGCCTGCCGCCCATAAGGATCAGGCGGCAGTGATATCTCGCAGCGCGTGGCGCACGAAGCCGCGCGCTCACCGCCCCCGAGGCACTGCGCGCCGCGCGGAGCCGCGCCTCAGAGGCCCAGCTTCGCCGTCACGATCTCGTTCACCGCCTTGGGGTTGGCCTTGCCGCCCGTGGCCTTCATGACCTGACCCACGAACCAGCCTGCGAGCTTGGGGTTGGCCTGCGCCTTCTCCACCTGCGCGGGGTTGGCGGCGATCACCTCGTCCACGGCGGCCTCGATGGCGCCGGTATCGGTGACCTGTTTCAGACCCTTCTCCTCGACGATCTTTGCCGGGTCGCCGCCCTCGGTATAGACGATCTCGAAGACGTCCTTGGCGATCTTGCCCGAGATGTCGCCCTTCTTGATGAGTCCCACCAGCGCGGCCAGCTGACCGGGTGCCACGGGGCTGTCCTCGATGCCGCGGTCGTCCTTCTTCAGCCGTCCGAAAAGCTCGTTGATCACCCAGTTCGCGGCCATCTTGCCGTCGCCCGCCTCGGCGGCCACGGCCTCGAAATAGGCGGCATTGGCGAGGTCCGCCGTCAGTACCGAGGCGTCGTATTCCGACAGGCCGAACTCGGTCACGAAGCGCGCCTTCTTGGCGTCGGGCAGCTCGGGCAGGTTGGCGGCGATGTCGTCCACCCAGGCCTGCTCGATCTCGAGCGGCAGCAGGTCGGGATCGGGGAAGTAGCGGTAGTCATGCGCCTCTTCCTTGGAGCGCATCGAGCGGGTCTCGCCCTTGTCCGGGTCGTAGAGCCGGGTTTCCTGAACGATCTCGCCGCCCGCCTCGAGGATGCCGATCTGGCGCCGCGCCTCGTAGTCGATGGCGGCCTGGATGAACCGCATGGAATTCATGTTCTTGATCTCGCAGCGCGTGCCGAGATGCGAGAAATCCTGCGTTTCCATGTACTTCTCGTAGGCGCCGGGCCGGCAGACCGAGACGTTCACGTCCGCGCGCAGGTTGCCGTTCTGCATGTTGCCGTCGCAGGTGCCGAGATAGCGCAGGATCTGGCGCAGCTTCGCGACATAGGCCGCCGCTTCCTCCGGCCCGCGAATATCGGGGCGCGAGACGATCTCCATCAGCGCGACGCCGGTGCGGTTGAGGTCCACGAAGGACATCGCCGGGTCCATGTCGTGGATCGACTTGCCCGCATCCTGCTCCATGTGAATGCGCTCGATCCGGACGCGACGGGCGATGCCGGGCTCCATATCCACGAGCACTTCGCCTTCGCCCACGAGCGGGTGGTAGAGCTGGGAAATCTGGTAGCCCTGCGGCAGGTCGGGATAGAAGTAGTTCTTCCGGTCGAAGGCCGAGCGCAGGTTGATCTTGGCCTTCAGGCCGAGCCCGGTGCGCACCGCCTGCTCGACGCAGAACTCGTTGATGACGGGCAGCATGCCGGGCATGGCTGCATCGACGAAGGCGACGTTGGAATTGGGCTCGGCGCCGAATTGCGTGGACGCGCCCGAGAAGAGCTTGGCCTTGGAGGCGACCTGGGCATGGACCTCCATGCCGATCACCAGCTCCCAATCGTGCTTCGCGCCCGCGATGACCTTGGGCTTCGGGGCCTCGAACGTCAGATCCAGCATGCGCCCGTGTCCTTTATGCGTGTCGGTTTGCCCCCGCGGTTTAGGCGAGCGGCGGGGACGGGGCAAGAGGGTGGCGCCGGTCGGCGGCCGGTTCCGGGCTGTGCGCGGCGGGTGGTGCGAGGGGCGGGGTTGCGGAGACGTGAGGTTTGACCGGACAGGTGGTCCGCGCCCGGCCCGAACAGCACCGCAGGTGCCGGGCCAGCGCCAGATCGGCCCGACCGGTCTGGCGCATTGGTGACGCAAGCGCGTCGCCCGGGCGGTGTCATGGCGTGACGAAATAAAACGCAGACCGCAATCGGTGCAGCGCCCGCCCGCCGATCCGGCGCTGGCCCGGCATGCCGACCGTGTCGCTCTGAACTTGGCCCTCTCCCGGTCTCGCCTCGAACAAAATCCACCATGGGTCCCGAGAACACTGGCGCGTTCAGGCCGAGCCATGCCGATGGAATGCTTCTCGATCAAATGCTGACCCGGCACCTGCGGTGCTGTTCGGGCCGGGCGCGGACCTTTTGCGGCGGCGACGTCGCGCAGACCAAAGTCTCGTGCGTCTGCAAGACCATGCAGCTCAAATAACCGCCCCAGCCACCGCAAAAACGCGCCACCGACCCTGCGCCCCATGGGCGGCAAGCCGCCCGAATACCCCCGGTACCAAAGCCCGACTTGCGCGGCGGGTCAGGCTTCGCGCATCCTGTCGGGCATGCTTTTCCGTGCTGCCGCACTCGCCCTCATCTGCCTGGCCTCGCCCCTCGCGGCGGAGCGCGATGCCGCGTCGGCCTTGCATCCCGTGGCCCGTTCCCTTCCGCTCGATCTGGCGGCGCTCGACAGCCCGCAGGCGGTGACACGCTCCCTGCGTCCCAAGCCGCGCTTCGACGTGCTGCCGCCCGCGCGCTGGGGCGCCACCGGGCGGCCCGCGCTCTGGACCCGGGCGGCGGTCTCGGCGCTGCGCGGCCATGCCGATGCGCTGCCCGAGATGGTCCCCGCCGATATCACCGACTGGTGCCCCGCCTATCCCGAGGCGCCGCGCGCGGATCGCGAGGCGTTCTGGGTCGGGCTTGTCTCGGCGCTCGCCAAGCACGAAAGCACCTATCGCCCGGCCGTGGTGGGCGGCGGCGGGCGCTGGTACGGGCTCTTGCAGATCCTGCCCTCCACCGCGCGCGGCTATGGCTGCAAGGCGGGCTCGGGGGAGGCGCTGAAGCACGGGCCGTCCAACCTTGCCTGCGGGCTGAGGATCATGGCGCGCACGGTCTCGCGCGACGGGGTGGTCAGCCGCGGCATGCGCGGGGTGGCCGCCGATTGGGGGCCGTTTCATTCCCGCGCCAAGCGCGACGACATGAAATCCTGGATTCAGGCGCAGAGCTATTGCAAGCCGCTGATCTCCACCCGGCCCAAGCCGCGTCCGCGCGATTTCGGCTGATCCCGGCCCGCGCGCGCGGAACACCCGCAGGTCATCCCGATCCGCCCCGAATGGCGCGCGTCAGGTCGCCTTCAGCGCCTTGAGCCACGAGGGCCTGCGCGAATTGTCCAGAAGCGACACGGCGGGCGCGCGATGGCCGCCCAGCTCCAGCGTCGCGCGGCGCAGCATCTCGATCCCGTCCTCGGATTTCTGCGGCAGCGCGCTGGCCGAGATCGGCTCGCCGATGCTCACCCGGTAGGGCTGGCGCGCCTTGTTCAGCGTCTCGTGGAACAGCGTGATGTCGCGCAGCGTCGGGTGGATGAAATCGAACAGGTAGAACAGCACCGAATTGCGCGCTCGGATGTTGAGCGGCACCACCGGCAGCTCGAACTTGCGCGCCAGCATCGCCGCCGAGGGCATCCATTCGCGTTCATGCAGGCTGAGCCCGCGCCGCTTGGCCAGCCGCCCCGAGGGGAAGATGATGCCGAGGCGGTTCTCGTCGACCGCGCGGCGGGTATAGGCCATCGTCTCACGGGTCTTGCCGTGGCTGCGCTTTTCCTTGCGCCATTCCACCGGGGCGATCATGTCCTCCATCTGCGGCATGACCCGCAGGATGTCGTGGTTGGCGAAGACATAGAGGTCGGGGCGGATATTGTGCAAAAGGTGGAACAGGATGATCCCGTCGGCGATGCCGGTGGGATGGTTCGCCACCACCAGCGCCGGGCCGTTGCGCGGGATGTGTTCGAGGCCCGAAACCTCCACGTCGCGGGCCAGCATCTCACCCAGGATGGTCATGAACTCCGCCGAGGGCATGTCGCGGAACTGCTCGGCCAGCGCGATCGTCTTGCGATAGCCCAGGAGCAAATTGAGGACCCGCCGGGCATGGCGCGTGCCAAGCCGGTCGCTGAAGAGCCAGGGTGCGCGCTCTTCGATCAGGGGGTCGATACGCTCCTTCATGGCGGTAATCTTCCTGTGTTCCCGTACCCGCAGCTTCCCATCGCACGACGCATGCGGGAAGGGAAGACGTCACCCGGCCCGCAAAACGGCAGTTGCTTGCCGATACGTCAACTTAGCACGGTTGAACACGGAATGTCAGGGTGGAGTTCCCTCCAGGCCTCCGGAACGCCCGGCAAGCCCGTGATCTGACAGGGATTCGGCCGGTCCGATAGCCTGCGGACGCGGGAGGTTTTTCACATCGCAAAGGTGCATCCCGGGCGCGGAACCCGGGGTGCCGGACGGGCGGGACGGGCTTGCAGAGCCCCCGCAGAGCTCATGGAAGACAGGGCCACCGCAGCAACGCGCCATGCCGCACGGGGCAGGTCGGGGCACCCAAAAGCAATAGCGGCCCCGCAGGCCGACGGCGGGCCGCCCCGCACCGGCGCGCGACCACCCGCACCCGCCCGCCGTCAGCCCTGCAGCATGCGCGACACCATCTCGGTCGTGTCGCGGCTGAGCGACGGCGTGTCGGCGATCCGCTGCAGCGCCGCGCGCATCTTCTCCTGCCGCCCCGCGTCGTAGCGCCGCCAGGTCTGGAACGGCGCGCACATCCGCGCCGTCGTCTGCGGGTTCTTCGCATCGAGCTTCACCAGCCAGTCCGCCACGAAGTCGTAGCCCTTTCCATCCGCCCGGTGGAAGCCCGCATGGTTCATCGCGAAGGCCCCCAGCACCGCGCGGAAGCGGTTGGGGTTCTTCATGTCGAAGGCCGGATGCGCGGTCAGCGCCTCGGCGCGAGGCAGGGCGTTGTCGGGCGCGGTGGCGGCGATCTGCATGGCGAACCACTTGTCCATGACCAGCCGGTCGTGCCGCCATTGCTCCTCGAACGCGGCCAGCGCCTCGGCATCCTGCCCGGCGCGCACGAGACAGGTCAGCGCGGCAAGCTGCAGCGTCATGTTGTCCGCGCTTTCGAACTGCGCCCGCGCGGTCACGCCGCCGTCGCGCCGCGTCTGCAGGCTCAGCACCGCCGAACCCAGGGCGCGCTTGCCCGATTGCTCCGCATCGGGGGCGTAGGCGCCCTCGACATGGCAGGCCATCGCCAGCGCGTCGAAGATCGGCGCGAGGCGCAGCGCCTTGGCCTCGGCCAGCGCCTCCGCCGCGGCATGGATCGCATCCGGGTCGGGCACCGTGCCGCGCTCGTGAAGGACCTGCGCCATCTCGGATTGCGTGGGCGTGCCGAGCATGAGCGCGCGGAAGGCGGGATCGAGCGTGTCGTCCCGCACCAGCGTCGCGATCCCGTCGAGATAGGCCGCGTCGGGTGCGGCCCCCTTGGTGATCTGCGCCAGGAGGCTTTCGCGGGCCAGTTGCCGCCCGGCCTCCCAGCGGTTGAAGGGATCGGTGTCGTGCGCCAGCAGGAAGGCGCGCTCTTCCGGGCCGGGATCGCGGTCGAGCACCACGGGCGCGGAAAAGCCGCGCAGGATCGACGGCACCGGGCGGCCCGTCAGCCCCTCGAAGGTGAAGCTCTGCTCGGCCTCGGTCATCTCCAGGAGCGTGGTCTCGACGACCTCGTCGCCATTGGCATTCAGCAGCCCCACTGCGATGGGCAGGACCTGCGGCGCCTTGTCGGGCTGGCCCGGGGTGGGCGGCGTGTGCTGGTGGAAGCTCAGCGTGTAGCGGCCCGCCTCCGCGTCCCACTCTTCGTTCACGGACAGGCGCGGCGTGCCCGCCTGCGAATACCACCGCTTGAACTGCGCGAGATCCCGGCCCGTCACGTCCGCGAAGACCGCCAGCCAGTCCTCGATGGTGCAGGCCTGCCCGTCATGGCGGTCGAAATAGAGCGCCAGCGCCTTGGCATAGGCCTCGTCGCCCACCAGCCGCTTGAGCATGCCGATCACCTCGGCGCCCTTCTCGTAGATGGTCGCGGTGTAGAAGTTGTTGATTTCCTGAAAGCTTTCAGGCCGCACCGGATGCGACAGCGGGCCCTGATCCTCGGGGAACTGGCGTGCGCGCAGGTCGATCACGTCCGAGATGCGCTTGACCGGGGCCGACCGCATGTCGGCGGTGAACTCGCTGTCGCGGAAGACCGTGAGACCCTCTTTCAGACAGAGCTGGAACCAGTCGCGGCAGGTGATCCGATTGCCGGTCCAGTTGTGGAAATATTCATGCGCGATGATCGCCTCGATCCGCTCGAAATTGGCATCGGTCGAGGTCTCGGGGCTCGCGAGCACCGCGGCGGAGTTGAAGATGTTCAGCCCCTTGTTTTCCATCGCGCCCATGTTGAAATCGTCCACGGCGACGATGTTGAACACGTCGAGATCGTATTCGCGCCCGTAGACCTCTTCGTCCCAGCGCATGGATTTCTTCAGCGCCTGCATGCCGAAGGCGCATTTGCCCTCGTCGCCGGGCCGCACCCAGAGGTTCAGCGCCACGTCGCGCCCCGAGGCGGTGGTGAATTGATCGGAATGGGCCACCAGGTCCCCCGCGACGAGCGCGAAGAGATAGGCCGGTTTCGGCCAGGGATCGTGCCATTCGGCCCAGCCCTCGCCAGCCTGCTGCGGGTTGCCGTTGGACAGCAGGACCGGCAAGTCGCCTTCGATCCGCACGGTGAAGACGCCCATCACGTCGGGCCGGTCGGGATAATAGGTGATCTTGCGGAAGCCCTCGGCCTCGCATTGCGTGCAATACATGCCGTCCGACATGTAGAGCCCTTCGAGCGCGGTATTGGCGTCGGGCGCGATCTCGACCTCGGCCTCCCAGGTGAAGGGCCCGTCGGGCACGTCGCAGGTCAACCCGGCCTCGGTCAGGCTGGGCGTGACCTCCGCGCCGTCGATCCGCGCCGACAGCAGCGTCAGGTCCTCGCCATGCAGGAAGAAGGTGCGGTCCGTGGCGTCGGGGTTCGGCGCAAACGCGATCCGGCTTTTCACCCGCGTCGCGTCGGGATCGAGCGTGAAGGTCAGATGGACCGCCTCCACGACGAAACCGTAGGGGGTGTAATCCTTGAGATAGATGGTTTGCGGGCTCGCATCCTTCACCGGGCATGCTCCTTCAGTTTCACTCGGGCCGAGTATTGTAATGTGTTTCGGGAACCCTCGGCGTCCACGGCTCGTTTGGTCCCTGACGGAGGACGGGCCTGCGCCCGCCCCATAGTACGATTCGAAGGGAAGTAATCAGATGTCCGCACCGGATACCAACGTCGAAAAAGAAGAAAAACGGCACCGCCACGCGCTTCTGGGCATTCGCGCCTCGCTGGCCTACGGCGTGGGCCTGCTGGCGATCTTCACGATCTGGGTGATTTCCGCCTCGAACGAGGATAAAAGCGGCGTCGCCGGGCCCGACACGGCCGGCTCCTCGATGATCTCGGGCGACACCGAGGGCACGGCGCTCGACGGCTACGAGGCCGACGGCTACGAGCCGGGCGGCAATTCGACCGGCACGGTCACGCTTCAGGGCGAATAAGACAGACGGGGCGGCCCTTTGGCCGTCCCTTTTCTTTGCCTTTCTCGGGGTCGGCATGGGCAAGATGCGCAAGAAGGGGGACCTGCCGCAGAAGCTCTGCGCGACCTGCGGCAAGCCGTTCAACTGGCGCAAGAAATGGGCCGATGTCTGGGACGAGGTCCGCTATTGCTCGGATCGCTGCCGCCGCGAGAAGCGACGCGCGGACTGAGCGCTCACAGCTCGCGCATCCAGAACTGCAGCTCGTGCGGCGTCTCGGCCTCCCGGTCGACATCCTTCCAGGAAAATTCGGCGACCACTCCGGGCAGCGGCGCATAGCCGCGCTTGCGCCAGAAGCCATGCAGCGGGCGATAGCCTTCGGGCCTGAGCGGATGGTCGTCGGGCCGGATCACGGCGCAGAAGGCCGCATGGGTGCGGCCCATCGCCCGGGCATGATCCTCGCGCAGATCGAAGAACAGGTGTCCGATCCGCTGGCCGCGATATTCCTTCAGCAGCACCGATTCCGCGCAGTAGAAGATATCGCCCAGATCGTGGCCGGTATTGGAAAAGGCGGCGGCGAAATCGTCCGCGTGATCCTCCATCGCCGTCCCGGTCGCCGCCCCCACCAGCCGGTCGCCGTCGAAGGCGCCGACGACGATGGCGCCCGGATTGCCGCGGTAATGCGCGAGGTAATCGCGCTCATAGGCGGGATTGCCGTCGTAGAGATAGGGATATTCCCGGAACACCTCGATCCGCAGGGCCGCGACATCGTCGAGCACCGCCTCCAGCGCCTCGCCGGTCAGCGCCTTCACCCGCATCACGATACCTGTCGCAGCCAGTCGGAAAGGTTGTAATAGGTCACGACGCGCGTGATCACACCCTGATCGAGCGAAAAGAACGACCCTGCGGGCAGCCGGTAGGTCTGGCCGCGCGCCTCGGGCAGGCCCGGATCGGTCTCGAGATAGGTGCCGTTGACCATGTATTCGGCCGCCCCCCGCGCGCCGTCCTCGGCCTCGAAGATCACCAGTTCGGTCAGCTTCTCGTCGTAGCAGCGCGCCATGTGGCCGCAGAAATCGCGGAAGGCGTCGCGGCCCATGCGCACCTCGCCCTCGTTGACGTAATGCGCCACGTCCTTAGCGAGGCAGTCGATCATCGCATCGGTATCGCCGCGGTTGAACGCGTCGAAATAGCGGGTAAGGGTCGTCTTGCTCATCTTGTGCCCCATTTCTCGGTCATGTGCCGGCGCAGCTGGTCGCGGGTCTGCCGATACGCTTCGAGCTTGACCTCCCGCGTCTCGCCGATCCCGGTCGGGTCCATGATCGGCCAATATTCGACCGACAGGTGAAATTTCCGCGTCAGCTCCAGCGCCTGGCGGTTGGAGGCGGGCGACATGGCGACGATCAGGTCGAAATCCGACAGCGCCTCGCCCATCTCCTCCAGCTCCTCGAAGCTGCGCGACTTGTGGCGCGACAATTCCACGCCCAGCTCCTTGCAGACGGCGATGGTGAAGCCGTCGATATCGAGATCGCCCAGCACGCCCACCGATTGCACGTAGGGCTCCTGGCCATAAAGCTGTTTCATCAGCCCCTCGGCCATGGGCGACCGGACGGCGTTGTGATCGCAGCAGAACAGCACCGATTTTGGCAGCGGCTGCGGCATCTCAGCCGCCGAATTGCAGCACGCAGACCAGCGTGAAGAGCCGCCGCGCGGTGTCGTCGTCGATGCTGGCCTTGCCCTCGAGCCGGTCCTGCAGCAGCCGCGCGCCTTCGTCATGGATGCCGCGCCGGGCCATGTCGATGGTCTCGATCTGGCTCGGCGGCAGCGATTTCACCGCGTCGAAATAGCTTTTGCAGATCTGGAAGTAATCCTTCACCACCTGCCGGAAGGGCGACAGCGACAGGTGAAATTCGCTGGCCTTGGTGCCGTCTTCCGTGGCCACGTCGAAGACCAGCCGCTTGTCGCGGATCGCGAGCGTCAGGATATAGGGGCCGGCCGGTGCCGCCTGCCCGTCGCGATCGGGCAGGGTGAAGGTGTTTTCCTCCATCAGGTCGAACATCGCCACGCGGCGCTCCTGCTCGATCTCGGGCGTGGGCGGCGGCAGGTTCGCGTCGTCGAGCGCGATTTCGGCGATGTAACTCATGTAAAACGGTCCGGGATATCGTGCTTCCTGCCTAGCGGCAAAGCGCGGGCCGGGCAACGGCGCATTGGGCCCGGCGCGTTATCTGTTCAGCTTCTCCAGCCGCGCGGTCACCGACAGGCCGTGCGCCTCGAGGCTTTCGGCGCGCGCCAGCGTCTCGGCGGCGGGTCCGATGGCGCGCAGGGCGTCGGGCGTCATCTTGGCCAGCGTCGTGCGCTTGACGAAATCCATCACCGACAGCCCCGAGGAAAACCGCGCCGAGCGCGCCGTGGGCAGCACGTGATTGGGCCCGCCCACGTAATCGCCGATGGCCTCGGGCGTCCATTGCCCGAGGAAGATGGCGCCCGCATGGGTGATCTGTTCGGAGAGTGCGTCGGGATCGCCGACGCAAAGTTCCAGGTGCTCTGGCGCGATGCGATTGGACAGCGCGGCGGCCTCCTCGAGGTCTTGCGCCACCACGATGGCGCCGAAATCGCGCCAGGAGGCGCCCGCGACTGCGCGGCGTTCCAGCGTCGTGAGCCGCGCCTCCACGGCCTCCGCGACCGCCCGTCCGAAGGCCGCATCGGTGGTGATGAGGATCGACTGCGCGCTCTCGTCGTGCTCCGCCTGGCTCATCAGGTCGAGGGCGATCCAGTCGGGATCGTTATCCGCATCCGCGATCACGAGGATCTCCGACGGGCCCGCGATCATGTCGATGCCCACGCGCCCGAAGACGCGGCGCTTGGCGGCGGCGACATAGGCGTTGCCGGGCCCGGTGATCTTGTCCACGGGCGCGATGGTCTCGGTGCCGTAGGCCAGCGCCGCGATGGCCTGCGCGCCGCCCACGCGGTAGATCTCGTCGACGCCCGCGATGCGCGCGGCCAGCATCACCAGGGGGTTCATCACGCCGTCCGGCGTCGGCACGGTGATGGCGAGCCGCGCCACGCCCGCGACCTTCGCGGGCACCGCGTTCATCAGCACCGAGGACGGGTAGGAGGCGATGCCGCCGGGCACGTAGAGCCCCGCCGCCGAGACGGGCGTCCAGCGCCAGCCAAGCTCGGCGCCGGTCTCGTCCGTCCAGCGCTGATCCTCGGGCAATTGCCGCGCGTGATAGGCGCGGATGCGCTCGGCGGCGGTCTCGAGCGCCATGCGGTCGGCTTCCGGCACCTTGGCGATCTCGGCATCGACCTCGGCGCGGCTGACGGCGATCTTGTCGGCCGTGATCTCCATCCGGTCGAACCGCGCGGTGTAGTCCAGAAGCGCCGCATCGCCCCGCGCCCGCACATCGGCGATGATCGCGGCGACGGTGTCGTCCACATCGGGGCTGTCCTCGCGCTTGGCGGTCAGCAGCGCGGCAAAGGCGGCCTCGAAATCCGGTTGGGTCGTGTTCAGAAAGACGGGCATGACGGCGACCTCTCTAGCCTGTTGCCCGGGGTTCTAGCGGGATGCGCGCCGGGCGCAACCGGGGCAGGGGGCCGCATCGGCCCGCAGGATCACGTCCGCGCCTTCTCGAACGCGGTCCAGGCCGCCTCGAAAGCGTCGAAATCGAAGCCCGGCGCGCGCGCTGCCGAAAGCACGATCTGCTCGGTCTCCTGCATCCTGGCGATGGCCGCGGGCAGTTCTTCCGCGTAGCCCTCGGGGATCACCAGCGCGCCGTGCCGGTCGGCGTGAACGAGCGCGCCGTCGACGATCTCCAGTCCGAAGATGCGCGCCCCGGTCGCCACCTCGGTCACGTGCACGAAGGCGTGGCTCGGCCCGATGCTGCCCGCGATCACCGGAAAGCCCGGCGCCATGTCGCCCAGATCGCGCATCGCGCCGTTGGTCAGCGCGCCTGCAAGGCCGAAGCCCTTGTGGATCGTGGTGTTCACCTCGCCCCAGAAGGCGCCGACCGCCCGCGCGCCGTCGACGTCCTCGACCACGGCGAGGGCGGGGCCGTCGCCCGTGGCCATGTGGCGGTAATAATCCATGCGCCGCGCGCGGATCACCTCCGGGGCTTCCTCGGGCGGGGCCAGGCCCGAGATCTTCGCCGTGCGCGCATAGCCCACGATGGCGCCCGCCCCGGGCGTGTTCATCAGCATCGTGCCGCGCGTGAACGCATTGAAGCCGCGCTTGCCCTCGATCACCTCGATGGCGTTGCAGACGGTCGGCGTGTCTACAGAGCGCAGAAGCTGCAGCAGGTCAGGATTCATGGTCGATCTCCTTCAGCCATGCATCGAGCGCGGCGCTCACGGCCTCGGGCTGTTCCAGCGTCGGCAGGTGGCCCGCGCCCGGCACCACGATCAGCGTCGAACGCGGCATCAGCGCGTGCATCAGCGTGTGTCGCTTGAGCGGGCAGAGCGCGTCGTCCTCTCCGCAGAGGATCAGCGCCGGCCCCGCATAGGCGCGCAGCCTGTCGGTCTGGTCGGGCCGGTCGCGCAGGGCCTCGGACTGGCGCACGAAGACCTCGGGCCCGAGATCCATCGCCATGTCCATGCAGAGATCGAGGATCGCGTCCCGGCACGGCCCGTCGGTCAGGTAATTGGGCTTCATCTCGTCGCGCATGACGGCGCGCAGATGCCCTGCGCGGGCCTTCTCGATCTGGGGTGCGCGCCGGGCCCGGATTGCCTCGGCCTCGGCCAGCGGGTTGGTGTCCATCAGCGCGAGCCCCGCCACCCTGTCGGGTGCCTGCCGCGCGACCTCCATCGCGACGATGCCGCCCATCGAGAGCCCCCCGAGCGCGAAGCGCGGCGGCGCCCCGTCCAGCACCGCCCGGGCCAGCGCGCCCATGTCCGAGGCCGCCCCGATCCCGGGCACCTGCACGTCGCGCGCCCCGGACAGCGCGTCGATCTGCGGCCCGAAGAGCCGCGCATCGCACATCATGCCGGGCAGAAGCACGAGCGGCAGCATCAGACCAAATCCGCCCCCGCGCGCAGGGAGGCGAGCTTGGCATAGGCGATCTCGGGATCGACCGCGCCGAATCCCGCGAAGGTGCCGAAGCCGCAATCGCTGCCTGCGATCACCCGCGCGGCCCCCACGATACCCGTAAACCGTTCGAGGCGCTGGGCCACGAGCTCGGGGTGTTCGACGAAATTCGTCGTGGTGTCGACGACGCCCGGCACCAGCACCTTGTCCTCGGGGATATCGTCCTTGCGGTCGCGGAACACCGTCCATTCATGGCCGTGGCGCGGGTTCGAGGTCTCGAAGAGCACGTAGCGCGCCTTGGCCGACATCAGCGTGTCGAACATCTGCGCCATGGGGATGTCGCAGACATGCGGGCCCTCGTAATTGCCCCAGCATATATGGATGCGCACGCGGTCCTCGGGCACGTCGGACAGCGCGTGGTTCAGCGCCTCTACATGCGCCCCCGCGACCTTCACGAATTCCGCGTCGGTGAGGTCCTGGAACAGCATGTGCCGCGACAGCGCGAGGTCCGGACAATCGAGCTGCAGGTCGAGCCCCGCGGCCACGATGGTCTCGTATTCCGCCTTCATCGCGTCGGCGAGCGCGGCGAGGTAGGCCTCGCGCGTCGGGTAGAAATCGTTCTGCAGGAACAATGAGATGACACCGGGCGAGGCCGCGTTCATGAAGCCGCGCTCGATCCCGTGCGCCGCCATCGCGGTCTTGAGGTTGGCGATGTCCTTTTCCAGCTCGCCCTGACCCTTGGAGCGCACCTCGCCCACGCACATGGGGCGGGCATATTTCGGCGTGCCGCCTTCCTTGGCGAGCCGTTCGAGGAAGCTCGGGAACAGTTTGAGATCGGCGGGCGCGTTGCGCGGGCTGTCGCCGTCGAAGCCGGTATAGCGGTCCTTGACGTAGGTGGCGTAGCTGATCTTCGAGGTCTCGCCGTCCGAGACGATGTCGACGCCCGCCTCCTTCTGCCGCCCGACCGTGGCGTGCACGGCCTCGGTCATGGCGGCGTCGAAGGCATCCGGGTCGTAGGCCTCGCCCCGTTCGCGGGCGAAGATGAAATCGACGACGTTCTGGCTGCGGGGCAGGCTGCCCACATGGCTGGTCTTCACGGGCATGATGGCGCCTCCTTTTCGAGGCGCCCGCATGCCGGTCCCCGCCGGGTCAGGCCACCTTCAGGTCGTGGGGAAGGGACAGCCGCTCCAGTCGGTCGGTCGCCCCGGTGAATGTCGAAGCCGTGTGCAGCTCGCCCGGGAAGGCGATGCAGGGAATGCCCGCCGCCTGCGCCGCGCGCAGCCCGTCGGGATTGTCCTCGACCGCGATGGCGTTCTGCGGCAGCGTCTCGAGCTGCAGAAGCGCGTGCACGTAGATGTCGGGGGCCGGTTTCGAGGCGGTGGCATCCGCCGCCGTGGTCACGAGCTGAAAGGTCTCGCGCCCCAGATGCGTGGCCTTCAGGATGGCATCCACGTTGGCCGCCGAGGTCGAGGTGACGAAGGCCAGCCGCCAGCCCTTGGTGCGGGCCTCGGCGATGGTGTCCGCGACGCCCGGACGCAGCGGCAGACCCCGCTCCAGCGCGGCCCGGAAGAAGGTCGACTTGCGCGCATGCAGCGCCGTGGCATCCACCGTTTCGCCGCGCGTCTCGGCATAGCGCGCGATCCGGTCGCGCCCGCCCGATTGCGTCAGCAGCCGCGCATATTCGGCCCGGTCCCATTGCCAGTCGAGCCCGGCCTCCGCGAAGGCCTGGTTGAACGCCCGGCGCTGGATGTCCGAGGTTTCGGCCAGAACGCCGATCGAGCCGAGAAGAAGTGCGGGCATGGGGGAAGACCTTCGTGCATTGGGAAAACGTGTATCCGAACGTCGCGAATGTCGTGTGGGTTCCCGCCATGCAACAGCTTGCGCGGAACTTCGCGCGCGGCCGCGCCCGCATGGCGGGAACGTGCCGGATCGCGGTCACCGCCCCCATGTCGGCCCCGCCGGGTCGCCGGTCGCCACCACGTGGTACAGCGTCGCGTCGCCGCTCATCGAGGGTACGGCGGAATGGGGCAGCGCTTCGGGCACGCTCATCGTGTCGCCTGGGGCGAGCACGGTGCTGCCGCCCTCCCAATCGACGCGCCAATGGCCGGTGACGGGCATCAGCACCGACGGGATGTCGTGCTTGTGCATGGCCTCGGTGGCCGAGCCGCGGGTGATCAGGTCGACCTCGAAGCCCGGCTTGTCGCGGATGATGCCGGTCTCGCCGATCACCTTGCAGGGTTTGCGGTCGGCCAGCGCGACCATGTCCCAGTAGCGGCGCACATAGCCGCCCACGACCTCGCGGGTGGTGGGTTCGGGAAAGCCCTTGAGCTCTTCCTCGGTCAGCACCGGCATCGGCCCCACGCCCTCGGGCAGGGCCTGCCCGCGCTTGGTGTCGTAGAGCTTGCCCTTCTCGGACAGGACCAGCCCGTGATCGCGCGCATCCTCGATCACCTGCGGCGCCCAGATGACGCCGCCGCCCGCATCGTCGCCGCCGAGAATGGCCATGATCATCCCGTAATCCTCGCCGATATTCTCGAAGCCGCGGAAGATGCCGGTGGGAATGTCGAAGATATCGCCCTTCTCGAGCGTGACCTCGCCCGCATCGCCCCGGCGGCCCCAGAAGAACCGCCACCGGCCCGACAGGACGAAGAACACCTCCGCCGTGCGATGGCTGTGCAGGCTGTTGCGGCAGCGCGGCGGCTGCCCTGCGGCGCCGATATTGAAGCCGTGCGGGATCGCGATGTGGACATGCTGGTCGGGGCTTTCGGAGACCCCGCCGCCGATGATGGTGAAGTTCTCCTTCTGGTTCGAACCCGGCGTGTGGGCGTCGATGAAGGCGGTCTTGCAGGGCTTGAGCTCGCCGTAGCGGACGATGCGGGGGGCCATGTCTTCGGGGGTCATGTCAGGTGTCTCCCTAGTCTGAAGCAGGTGAATCGCACCAGCACTGCATGGCGTCCGCTGGTCTGGCGACATGCGCATCGGCCGCCGCGGCTGCGCCCACATCCGAGTGTCCGCACGCTGGAGCGCCTGCCCGCGGGGTGGCGCCGCACCGGTTGAATGTGGGCGCTTTATGCCAGCCAAACCGCCGCGCAGATCGAACGTCGCGCTTGCGGCACCAAAGCGCCAGCCCGGCCGGGCGGGCAGGCGCTGGAGCGCGGCGCACGCAAGCGTGCTTGATTCCGCGCTCCAAGGCGCATCGCGCGGGCACGATCCCGCGCAACCCTGGCGCCCAAAATATCGCGCACCCAAAGCCCCGCCCGCAGAGATCCGCCATCACAGATCCCCCGTCTGGAGCAGGATCTGCTTCCACAGAGCCGTCTCGTCATATAGCGTCCATTCGCGCCGCAGCGTCACCGGCGCGGCCCCCAGCGTGCCGAACTCCGCATGGGTGATCCCCATCACATGCACCTCGGCGCCCGTGGGCCGCCCGAACGCGCCCCAGCCGTCATGGCGGCCGGTCAGGCTCCAGCGCAGGGCGGCGCGGGGCGGCATGGTCGGGTCTTCCCGCCCGATCACGTGATGCACTTCGAAGACCGCGGACGGAAAGGCCGCGCGCAGCCCCATCCAGAAGCGGTCGGCGGGCGCGTGGCCGTGGCCCGTGACATGGCCGGGATATTCCAGATGCGCCGCGCGGTCGTAGACATCCGGGATCGCCGCCATGTCCGCGCCCATGATCCGGCCCAGCAGATCTGCCAGCCGCGCGCCCCATTCATTGTCGTTGCCGCGCCCCGTATAGGGCCCCGCCACGTCGGTTGCGGGCGTGCAGGGCTTCACCGCGCGCTCCGGGCCGCCTTCGCGCGCGATCAGGTCGCGGGCATAGTCCCGCGGGTCCCAACCCATCTGCCGCACGATCGCGCCCTGGTCGCGGATCAGCCATTCGTCGTCGATCCGGTTATCCTTCGCGTGGCAATCGGCGAGGATGCGGTATTGCAGCCGCTTGCCCGTGGCCGCGCCGTAGACCCCTTCGCCCGCATGGGTCGCGGTCGACAGGATCCGGTGCGACGACAGCATGCCCGCCTCGGGGCTGCCCGACCAGATCACGTCCTCGCCCAGAAGTTGCCGGTCGGGAAATTCCGCCAGTGTCGCCATGGTCGCGGCGATCACGCCGCCATTGCCGATCACCACCGATCCCGGCGAGCGCACGACGATATCGCGCGCGTAATAGGCGTGCAGCGTGGCGATGCCGCGCTCTTCCCAGATCTCGCGGGTGATGCCGATGATGTAATCGGGAAAATCGGCGAATTTCGGATCGAAACCCTTCATTGTGTCCATCCTTCGGGAATGCGGGCCGAGCTGCGTACGATCAGGGCGCCCTCGATCTCGATCTTCGCGGGCGGCATCGGGCCGCCCTCGATCCGTTCGAGCATCAGCGCGACCGTCGCCTCCACCATCCGGTTCACCGGCTGGCGCAGCGTGGTCAGCGCGTAGCTGCCCCAGGCCGCCATCGGCACGTCGTCATAGCCCACGACCGACACGTCCTGGCCCACCACGCGGCCCATCTCGCGCAGCGTGTCGATGACGGCGAAGGCCATGTGATCGTTGCCGACGAAGATCGCGTCCGGGCCCTCGGGCGCGGCGAACAGGCTGCGGGTGGCGGCGATGGCCGCGGCCCGGTCATACATGCCGTCGATCACCGCGAAGGGCGCGCGCCCCGCGGCTTCGAGCGCGCCGAGAAACCCCGCCTGCCGGTCGCGCCCGGTCGACGCGCCCTGCCAGCCCGCGATATGGGCGATGCGCCGGTGCCCGCCCGCGATCAGGAACTCTGCCACCTTGGCGCCGCCCGCGACATTGGCGGAAGTCACGTTCGACAGGCCCTCGCCATCCTGCCCGCGATTGAACAGCACCACCGGGATGCCCTGCTGCCGCGCGCGCTGCGCCAGATCCGAGCCCATGGAGACCGAGGCCGCGATGATCCCGTCGACCTGGTAGGCCATGAGATCCTGCATGACCTTGTCGATCCCGTCGGTGGAGTTAGGCGCGGTGAAGATCAGGATGTGATAGCCCTGCGCCTGCAGCGCGTTCGACAGATGCTCCAGCGCCACCGGGTAGAACTGGTTGTCGAGATAGGCCACGACGAGCCCGATGATCCGGCTCTTGCCCGACACCATCGCACGGGCGAGCACGTTGGGGCGGTATCCCAGCGCCTCGGCGGCCGCGTGCACCTTGGCCTTGGTCTTCTGCGACACCGAGGCGCCCGGCGTGAAGACGCGGCTGACCGCCGACTGGCTGACCCCCGCCACCCGCGCCACATCCGCCGATGTCACCTTGAGCTGCGCCATCACTCCGCCGTCCAACCCCCGTCGACCATGAGCGCCGTCCCGGTGACCAGCGCCGCCGCGTCCGAGGCGAGGTACAGCGCCGCGCCCATGATGTCCTCGACCGCGCCCGGGCGGCCGAGCTTGATCTTCTCCTCGATCCAGGCGCGCTTTTGCGGATCCTCGAAGGTGGGCCGCGTCAGATCGGTCAGCACGAAGGTCGGGCAGATCGTGTTCACCCGGATCCGCGCGGGCCCCCATTCCAGCGCGAAGGCCTTGGTCATGCCCTCCAGGCCGTGCTTGGAGGCGCAATAGACCGCCCGGTCCGGCCCGCCCACATGGCCCATCTGGCTCGAGATGTTGATGAGGCTGCCGGGCTTGCCCGCCGCCAGCAAGCCTTGCGCCACGGCGCGCGTCAGGAAATAGGCCGCGCGCAGGTTGATCCCCATCACCGCGTCGAAATCCGCCGGCGTGGTGTCGGTGGCCCGCGTGTGCCGCGCCAGCCCCGCGGCGTTCAGCAGGATGTCGAAGGGCCCCGCTTCGGCCACCGCGGCCTCGGTCGCCGCGATATCGGCGATGTCGAGGGGCAGGGCGCGGGCCTGCCAGCCGCGCGCGGTCATCGCCTGCGTGATCTCGGCCAGCCGGTCGGCCCGGCGCGCGACCAGCGTCACCTGGGCCCCCGCTTCGGCGAGCGCCACAGCACAGGCGAGCCCGATCCCCGAGGACGCGCCCGCAATGAGCGCGCGCTTTCCGTCCAATCGCATCGAAGGCGTCTTCGGCAGCTCCATCACGGCGCCTCCCCCGCAAGACCGCCCCGCGCCGCGGCCAGTGCCCGCATTCGCGCCAGAACGTCGACACCCAGTTGCCGGAAGAGATCGAGAAGGTCGATCAGCACCCAGTTCTCGCGGATCCTGTCGCCCTCGATGCGCCAGAAATCGAGGCTGCGCAGCGTCACCTCCTGGCCCGCGGGCGCGATGCCGAGCCAGCCATCCCCGGTGATCGTCTGGCGCATGTTGGGCCAGCCCGTGACCGCCACGTAGGCGTTATCGGCGAAGAAATGCGCGTCCAGACCGTCGGGGTTCTGCCCCCGGTCCGGCATCGCCTCGAGGAAGGGCTTCTGGTGCCAGGCCCGGAACCCGGCGATGCCCCGCGCCGTGCCGATCCCGGCAGGCCCGTACCAGGTCATCTTCGGGTGCCAGAACCGCGCCATCTCCATGACTTCCGGTCCGCCTTGCGCCGGGTGGTGGATCATGTGCGCCAGCATGTCCTGCACCAGATAGCAGTTCCGGGCACTGGCGCCCGCATCGCGCGGCGCCGGCGAGAGGCCATCGCAGCTCGCCGGGCCCGGCACGCAGAGATCGCGGCCCAGGGACGGCGCCATGGGCCAGACACCGGCCTGCATCATCAGCTCCGGCAGGTCCCAGAGAAGCTGCATCTCGACCACGCGGCCCGCCGCGAAGCGGTAGAATTCGTGAAACCGCAGATGCGCCAGATGCCCGGTGGGCGGGATGCCGCAGTAAGGCGCGGCAAAGGTGCCCATGTAATGCCCGCCGCAGCCGACCCAGGCCGCGCCGTCGCCGTCATGTCCGGCCATCACGATCCAGTCGCGGCGCTCCAGATCGGGCAGGGCTTTGCGCAAAGGCCCGAGTGCTGCGTCGTAAAACGCCCCGGGTCCCTGCACATCTCCAAAGGGGTGGCACAGATGCAGCACCGCGTCCGGCGCGATGAGCGCCTCCAGCGCGGCCCGGATCGCCGCCGCGTCGCCCATGTCCAGCGCCGCCCGGAAGGGGCCGAGCGCCGCCTTCTGCCGCGCATGGATATCCGGCGCGTCGATCACTCCGCCGCCTCGCCGTAAGGCACGTTCCGCCCGCCATAGCGGCGCACGCGGATATTGCATTGCTCCGCATGGCCGACGAAACCTTCGAGCATGCAGAGCCGCGATCCGTAGGCGCCGATCTCGGCCGCCGCCGCATCCGTGGTGATCTTCTGATAGCTGTGCGTCTTCAGGAACTTGCCGACCCAGAGCCCGCCCGTGTAGCGCCCGGCCTTCTTCGTGGGCAGCGTGTGGTTCGTGCCGATCACCTTGTCGCCATTGGCCACGTTGGTGCGCGGCCCGAGGAACAGAGCGCCGTAGCTGTGCATGTTCTCGAGATACCAATCGTCGCGGTCGGTCATCATCTGCACATGCTCGTAGGCCATGTCGTTGGCCACGGCGAGCATCTCGTCATGGCTGTCGCAGAGGATGACATCGCCGTAATCGCGCCAGCTGACCGACGCGGTCTCGGCGGTGGGCAGAATGCCAAGCAGGCGGTCGATCTCGGCCAGCGTCTCTTCGGCGAGGCGTCGGGAATTGGTGATGAGGCAGGCGGGCGAGTTGTAGCCATGCTCCGCCTGGCCCAGAAGATCGGTCGCGCAGAGCTCCGCATCGACGGTGTCGTCGGCGATCACCATGGTCTCGGTGGGGCCCGCGAAAAGGTCGATGCCGACCCGCCCGTAAAGCTGCCGCTTGGCTTCGGCCACGAAGGCATTGCCGGGCCCGACCAGCATGTGCACCGGATCGAGGCTTTCGGTCCCGAGCGCCATCGCCCCCACCGCCTGGATGCCGCCGAGGCATAGGATCTCGTGCGCGCCGCCCAGATGCATCGCCGCCACGATGGCGGGATGCGGTGCGCCCTTCACCGGCGGGGCCGAGGCCACGATGCGCGGCACGCCCGCGACCGACGCCGTCAGTACCGACATATGGGCCGAGGCCACCATCGGGAACTTGCCGCCGGGCACGTAGCAGCCCACCGATTGCACCGGGATGTTGCGATGCCCGAGGATCACGCCCGGCAGCGTCTCCACCTCGATATCGGTCATCGAGGCGCGCTGGGCCTCGGCAAAACCGCGGATCTGGGCCTGCGCGAACTTGATATCCTCCATGTCGCGGGTTGAGACCTTCTGCATCGCCGCCTCGATCTCGGAGGCGCTGAGCACGAAGGCCTCGGGTGCATAGCCGTCGAACTTCTCCGACAGTTCCCGCACGGCGGCATCCCCGCGCGCCTCGATATCCGCGAGCGTCGCCTCGACCGTGGCGCGGACCTTCGCGTCATCCTCGGCGCGTTCGGTCTCGGGTTTGCCGGCTTTGAGATGGGTGATGGTCATGTCTGTTTTCTCCTGCCCGGAGGCGTCTTCGATCAGTCAGCGATCAGCGTGGTCGTGCCGCGGGATGCGGCGTCATCGGCGCTCCATTGCAGCGTCTCACCGCAGAAGGGCGCTGCGAGGCGCAGGCCATGCGCGGCTCTCCGAAAGCGCCAAGCCCGCGCGCCGGTCCGGCGGGTTCGCGCGGCAACCTTCGAACGCAGGTGCTTGATCCAGGTCACATCATCGCACCGCAGGAACGCAGGACGGCCCGGCACCAAAGCGCCAATCCGGTGGGGCCGGATCGACGCCGGAGCGCGGCGGCTGCAAGCAGCCTTGCCTCCGCGCTCCGGGATCGCAGCACCGCCGATTGGGCCATGCGCGCATCTGTGCGACCGCAACATCGAAGCGCGAAGCTTTTCTGGCGCGGTGGCTGAAGGCCGCCTCGATACCGCGCTCCGGGCGCGTCGCTCGTGTGTTCCGATAGAAGGGCGGGACGGCAGCTTCATGACGGATCCTCCCGGGCCGCGTCCGGCCGCGGCGGCACCCGCGCGCCCCGGTCGAAGGCTTCCCAGCCCTCGCCGTCGAAGACATCCACGCCGAGTTGCGCCAGCACATGCGGGAAATCCACCGACACCCAATTGTCGACGATCTTGCCGTCGACCACTTTCCAGAAATCCATGTAGCGGATCTCCACCCGCTTGCCGGTCGGCGCGACGCCCATGAAGCGCCCCGAATGCGTGGCCTCCTGCCGCCCGAATGCCGCCGCCCATTCGCCCATATAAAGCCGCGCCTCGTCGATGCAGACTTTGTCCGAAAACGCGGCCTGAAACGGGCGCTGCCAATTGTCCTGGAATTCCCTCAGGCCCTGCTTGGTGCCGCAGCCCGTATTGCCCATCCAGCGAAAATTCTCGGCGAAAAACGCGCCGATATCGTCGATGCGATGATCGTTGAGCCCGTCCACCATATCCTCGATCACCGCGCGGGTGGCCTCGGTCTTCGTCAGGTCCGTGTCGCGGGTCAGCACCGCCTGTTCGGGCCGCGCGCCCTTGCCTTGCGGGGCGGGCGGATTGTGCCGTGGATCGCTCATCCCTTCACCGCCCCCGCTGTGAGGCCCGACACGATCTGGCGCTGGAAGAACATCACCAGGATGAAAAGCGGCGCCGTCGCCGACACCACCGCAGCCACGGCGAACATCACGTTGCCCTCGGTATAGGTCGTGCCGAGGAAGGCCGCGATCTCAGGGACCATGGTGCGGTTGCTCTCCGACAGGAGCATCGTCGTCACCGCGAAGTCGTTATAGGCCAGAAGGAAGCTGAAGAGCCCGGTGGTGATGACCCCCGGCCACATCACCGGCACGATCACGTGGCGGAAGGCCTGGAACTGGGTGCAGCCATCGACCTTGGCGCTCTCGTCGAGCTCCTTGGGGATGTTCTGGAAGAACGAATGCAGCATCCAGAGCGTGAAGGGCTGGTTGATCGCTACCAGCACGATGATCGTCGTCGGCAGGATGCCCCAGAGATTCCACTCGAAGAACGGCAGCAGGTAGCCCGCGACCAGCGTGATGGGCGGCAGCGCGCGGAACATCAGTGCCGCGATCAGAAGCCAGAACGTGTAGCGAAAGCCCGAGCGCGACAGCGCGTAGCCGCCGAGCGTGCCGATGGTCAGCGAGGTGCAGACGACGAAGAAGCACACGATGAAGGTGTTGAGGACGGCGCGCCAGAACTCCTCCTGCACCCAGGCGCCGTGATATCCCGCGCCGGTGAAGGGGCGGCCATAGGTCTCTTCGGTGTTCTTGCCGGTCAGCGCGTTGGTCCAGTCGGCGATGGAGAAGAAGTCGAGCTCGACCTTGAACGACCCCCAGAGCGTCCAGAGGAACGGGAAAGCCGCAAGGATCAGCCAGATGCCGACGAAGACATAGGTGGCGATGCGCAGCCGCAGGGAGGCTTGTTGGGCTTTCGATGCCATCAGGTCTTCCCCTTGAAATCGCGCCAGGTCCGCACGAGCACCGGCGTCAGCAGGATCGCCACGCCGATCACCGTCATCACCGAGGTGGCCGAGGCCGCCGAGAGCTGCCGCGTCTCGCCGCCCAGATCGTTGAGGATGGTCCACGAAAGCGAAGTCGCATGGGCCTGCGCATTGAAGCCCACGATCGGCTCCAGCACGCGGAAATTGTCCATCAGCTGGATGAGCGCCACGAAGGTGACCAGCGGCATGAGATGCGGGATCACCACGAAGCGCACCTGCTGCCACCGCGTCGCGCCGTCGATCTGCGCCGCCTCGATCTGGTCCATCGGCAGGGTCTGCAGCCCGGCATAGAAGACCACGAAGGCGAAGGGCGCCGAATGCCAGACGCCGTAGACGATCAGCATCACCCAGGTCAGCGTGGTCGAGGCCTTGAGCGACAGGTCCGGATCGTCGGCCAGCCACTGGATGGCCGTGCCGAGGATGCCCCGGCTGTCGATCATCCAGAACAGGATGAGCGAACCCACGAGCGGCGTCACGATCATTGGCAGGAGCGAAAAGAAGATCACCACGCCCTTGATCCGGGCATTGATCGCGTTGACCCCGAGCGCGATCATCAGCCCCAGCACGATCAGAAGCGGCGTCACGGTGAAGGTATATGTCAGCGTGAAGGCCATGGCCCGGTAGAAGGGCAGGTTCTGCAGCCGGGTCCAGAAAGCGCCCAGATCATCGGCGTTGCGCCAGGCCTGGGCCACTTCCGCGACCGCCAGATGGCCGCGGTCGAAATAGATGTCGAGCCCGACGAACCGGCCCAGCGGCTGCGCGTCGCGCAAGGCGCGCGTGGCCTCCTGGTCGACGATGGTCTCCTGCTGGCAGCCGAAGGGGCCGCAATTTTCCACCGTGACCAGCACCGCCTCGTGCGGGGCGAACATCGACTGCATGATGATCGACACCAGCGGGGCGGCGATGAACAGCATCATCGCAAGGCCCGTGGGCAGGAAGAACCAGAAGAAGGTGCGGTGTTTCATGGCGTTTTCATGCTCGGCGCATCCGCGGGGCGGGGGCTGGTCGGCCCGCCCGCCTCAAGGGCGCGGGCGGGCCGGGTGTGCGGGGACGGCCGGCGCCCCCGCGCGCTGGGCTTACTGCAGAAAACCGCTTTCGATGGCGGCGGCGCGGTAGGCGGCCTCCACGTCGGCCAGCGCCTGCTCGGCGCTTTCCTTGCCCTGCATGAAATCCGCAAGCTCGTTGCCGAGCGCGGTGTGCATCAGGCCCATATAGGGCAGCATCGGGTAGGGGATGGTGCCGGAATTGGCCGCGGCGAAGACGCCCACGGCGGCCTCGGTGGGCTCGTAGCCCTCGATCAGCCAGACCGCCTGTCTGGCGACTTCCTCATCCTCGAGGATCGAGGGGTCGATGCCGTTCATCATCGCGATGAAGGTGGCCTCGGCCTCTTCGTCCGAGATGTTTTTGGCCACGGTCCAGCCGTCCCACCAGAGGGTCGAGGCCGGGATGTCGCCGCCGCCCACGGTCATCGGGCCCGCGATGGCGAAGCCGTCGATGACCTCCTGCGGCACGCCCTCGGCTTCGGTCAGGGTCGCGGCACGGCTGCCCCACATGTTCATCAGCGCGACGTTGCCCGCGCGGAACTCGGCATTCGTGGCGTTCGAATCGTGCGTCAGGTAGTCGGGGTTCATGTAATCCGACAGCGCCTTCATCATGTTGAGCGCGTTGATGCCGGCCTCGGAATTGACGTTGGGCTCGGCCGTGCCCGGCTCGAAATGCTGGCCGCCATAGCCCAGGAACATGTTGTTGAATTCCTGCGCGAGGTTCCAGCCCGCCGCATAGGCGCCACCCACCGGGTTCTCCATGATGCCCGCTTCGCGGATCAGCTCGGCCGCGGCCAGCATGTCCTCGTAGGTGGTGGGCGGCTCGACGCCCACTTGCTCGAGCACGTCGGCGCGGTAGACGAGATGCTGCGCGTTGGCCATGAAGGCCACCGCCATCACCTCGCCGCCGATGGTGATGAGCTGGGTGGGCTGCAGCCCCTGGCCGTGCTTTTCCACCAGATCGCCCAGGGGCCGGATCACGTCCTCGTTCATCAGGGCGACGATCGACGAATTGGCGATGATCGCCGAGGTGTATTCCGCCGGGTTGCCCTGCATGCCGGGCAGGTTGATGGTCTGGTGATCGGCGGTGAGGTTGGTCGTCACCTCCGCGCCCGCGCAGGCCTTGGCGCCCGCGCCCACGGTCTGGATCGCGGGAAACTCGTTACCCACGATCGACACGCGCGCAGTGATCTCGCAGGCCATGGCAGTGCTTGTGGTCAGGACCGCGAGCGCGCCCGCGGCGGTGAAGGTCTTCAAAAACATGATCTCACTCCCTGTTTTCATGTCCTGGCGGATGCGCCTTGCAATCGCGCATCCTCTCTGTCGCTCCGGCCTGCGCCCTTGGGGCCGGGTGGGTTTCGCGGTTCACCCGCCGAGGCGCTTTCCCGTATGGGCATCGAAAAGATGGCAATGGTCGCGCGGGATGCGGATCGAGATCGTCTCACCGATCCGGGCGCGGAAACTCTTGTCGGTCTTGGCGGTCACCAGCGCGCCCCCGAGGCGCACGGCGACCATGGTCGCGTCGCCCAGAAGCTCCAGCGTGTAGATCGGCGCGGTGATCTGACCGTCGGTGGCCGACACCTCCGAATCCTCCGCCCGGAAGCCCAGCGTGACGGGCCCGTCCGGCGCGTCGAGCCCGTCGATCTCGGTCGCTTCGCAGCGGAAGGTGCCGTCCCGGATCTCGCCCTCGAGCAGGTTCATCGCCGGATTGCCGATGAAGCTCGCCACGAAGGTGTTGGCGGGCCTGTCGTAGATCTCGGTGGGGCTGCCGACCTGCTGGACGATGCCCTTTTCCATCACCACGACCCGGTCGGCCAGCGTCATCGCCTCGATCTGGTCATGGGTGACGTAGATCGTCGTGACCGACAGCTCGTGGCTGAGATTCTTGATCTGCGCCCGCGTCGAGACCCGCAGCTTGGCGTCGAGATTGGACAACGGCTCATCCATCAGGAAGACGTTGGGCTCGCGCACGATGGCACGCGCGAGCGCCACGCGCTGGCGCTGGCCGCCCGAGAGCTCGGCAGGCTTGCGGTGCAGGAAATCGTCGAGCTCCACCATCGCCGAGGCGCGCATCACACGCGCCTCGTGCTCTGACGGGTCGGTGCCGCGCACCCGGAGCGGGAAGCGGATGTTCTCGTAGACGTTCATGTTGGGGTAGAGCGCGTAGCTCTGGAACACCATGGCCACGTCGCGGTCCTTGGGCTCGAGGTCGTTCACCACCCGCCCGTCGATGCGGATCTCGCCGCCCGAAGGGTCCTCGAGCCCGGCGATCATGCGCATCGTGGTGGTCTTGCCGCAGCCCGAGGGGCCCAGCAGAACCAGGAATTCGCGGTCCGCGATGGTCAGGTTGAAATTGTCGACCCCGACGAAACTGCCCCAGCGCTTGGAGACGTTCTTCAGCTGAATTTCGGCCAATGCGTCCCCCCAGACCCGGTGCCCTGCGGCTCAGGACATCGAAACGCTAGACGGCGGCTCCGGGATTTGGCAAGCTCTTTTTGCAAGCGTATGCAAAATTGCCGGGGGCGGGACTGGCATGAGGGACGGACAAGAGGAAAAAGGCGTCGTGCGCGCTTTCCAAAGCGCTTTGGACGCGGCCTTCGCGGTGCCGGATGCCAGCCGCGCGGCGGAGGCGCTGGCCGAGGCCACGGCGCGGTCTCTCGGCGCGGCGCATCTCTTTCGCGGGGTGGATCCGCTGGGCGAACATCTCGGCCCCGCAGCGCTGGCGGACCATGTGCTCGCGCCGCTTGCGCGGGCCTTCACGCGGCTGCATCGCCGCGAGGACATCTTCTTCGCGGGCGCCAACCAGATGGATGGCGGGACAGGGCTCTGGGTCGTGTCCATGGGCCATCTCGTTGGGCTTTTCGACGCGCCCTGGCTCAGCATCCGGCCCACCGGCAAGATGGCCTTCCTGCGCTACGCGAGCTTCTACCGGGTGGAGGCCGGGCGCATCGCCGAGACCGCGTTCTTCTGCGATATCCCGCACCTGATGGAGCAGGCGGGCCAGAACCCGTTCCCGGGGCAGAGCGCGGCGCATCTGGTGCAGCCCGGCCCGCTGACCCATGACGGGCTGCTCTTCGATGCCCAGCCGCCCGAGGCGGGGGCGGCGACGCGAGCGCTCATCGACCGGATGATCGCCGATCTCGGCCAGTGGCAATCGCATCTGCCGCTCGAAGAGGAACTGATGCGCAACTGGGCCGAGGACATGATCTGGTGGGGCCCCGCCGGCATCGGCGCGACCTACACCATCGCGCGCTACGCGCAGCAGCATGCCGCGCCCTTTCGTGCGGGCTTCGCCGACCGCTCGCCGACGCGCCACGTCGCCCGGCTGGCCGAGGGGCATTACGGCGGCTTTTTCGGCTGGCCGAATTTCACCGTGCGCCCGACGGGTGGCTTCATGGGGATGCCCGCCAGCGACCGGACCGGCGAGTTCCGCGTCGTGGATATCTACCGCCGCGCGGGCGACAAGCTGGCCGAGAACTGGGTCTTCATCGACTTCCTGCATTTCTGGAAGACGCTGGGCGTCGACATGCTGGCCCGGGCAACCGAGCCTGCGCGCGAACCGGACGCCACCGTCTGAGCAAGGCCCAGAATTCCGGCGCGGAATTCTGCGCGAAAATCGGCGCGATTTTCGCACAACGGCGCCGGCGCGCGCCCCGAAATCCGCGTCGGATTTCGCCGCGAAGATCGCGTGCGATCTTCGCCCCCGCGGCCTCACTCCAGCGGGTGATCGGGCCGCTTGCCCGAGGGCGCGAGATAGGGCCGCGTGACGTCCTTGACCCGCACCTCCAGCGCCTCGACCTCGGCGCGGATCGCCCCGTCGCCCGCCAGCGTGATCTCGACGAAGCCCGCGCCGTCTGCGCCCGGCTCGAACGCGATCGCGAGGATCTGCAGGATGGTCTCTGCATCGCCCCGCGTCACGCCCTGGCTTTTCACGCCCAGCGCGTTCTCGATGGCCAGCAACGATTGCACCCGCTCCACCTGCGGGGTGTCGTCCTCGTGCCGCAACCGGTTGATCAAGAGCGCCAGCCGCCGCTCCTTGCGCGAAAAGACGATCTCGGTCGCGGGCAGCACCGCGTCCTGCACCAGCGCCGACAGCACCGCCAGATCGTCGGTGTCCATCGCGCCGAGGTTCAGCGGCTTCGGCGCGGCATCCTCGAAACGTGCGTCCTGGCTCATGTCTCCTTGATCCTTTCGATCTTCGCGCCGACGCCCGAGAGCTTGCGCACCACATGCTCGTAGCCGCGGTCGAGATGGTAGACCCGGTTCACCTGCGTCTCGCCCTCGGCCGCGAGCCCCGCGAGGATCAGCGACACGCTGGCGCGCAGATCGGTGGCCATCACCGGCGCGCCGCGCAGCTTCTCGACGCCGGTCACCGTCGCGGTGCCGCCATGAACCTCGATCCGCGCCCCCATCCGCATGAGTTCGGGCGCGTGCATGAAGCGGTTCTCGAAGATCTTCTCTTCCAGGACGCTGGTGCCCTCGGCGGTGCAGAGCAGCGCCATCATCTGCGCCTGAAGATCCGTCGGAAAGCCGGGGAAGGGCTCGGTGGTTACGTCGACGGCCCGCACGCGGCCGTTCTTGCGGGACACTTTCAAACCGCTTTGGGTCTCCTCGACGGTGATGCCCGCCGCGTCGAGCTTTTCGCAAAAGGCCTGGACCAGCCGGATCTCGCCGCCGAGGCACTCGACCTCGCCGCCGCAGATCGCGGGCGCCAGCATGTAGGTGCCAAGCTCGATCCGGTCGGTGACCACGCGGTGCGTGGCGCCGCCCAGGCGCTCGACCCCCTGGATGGTGATGGTGTCGGTGCCGTCGCCCTCGATCTGGGCGCCCATGCGGCGCAGGCAATCGGCCAGATCGACGATCTCGGGCTCCTTCGCGGCATTCTTCAGCACGGTGGTCCCCTTGGCCAGCGTCGCCGCCATCAGCGCGTTCTCGGTGGCGCCCACCGATACCAGCGGAAACTCGAAGGTCCCGCCCCTGAGCCCGCCCGGTGCCTTGGCATGCACGTAGCCGTCGCGCAGATCGAGCTCGGCGCCCATCGCCTCCAGCGCGCGCAGATGCAAATCCACCGGCCGCGCGCCGATGGCGCAGCCGCCGGGCAGGGACACGACCGCGTGGCCGTCCCGCGCCAGCATCGGACCCAGCACGAGGATCGAGGCGCGCATCTTGCGGACGATGTCGTAATCGGCCTTGTGATTGTGGATGTCGTGGCTCGACAGCGCGAGCACATGCCCGTCCTGCAGGCTCGAGACTTCCGCCCCCAGCGATTGCAGCAGCGTCGTCATGGTGCGGATATCCGACAACCGCGGCGCGTTGGTCAGTGTCAGCGGCTCTTCGGAGAGCAGCGTCGCGGGCATGAGCGTGAGGCAGGCATTCTTCGCCCCCGCGATGGGGATCTGGCCCGAAAGCGGCCCGCCTCCGGTGACGATGATGGAATCCATGGCCTCAATCCTTGTCTTTGTTGTCCGCGTCGTCCGGCCCCGCGGCCCGGTCCCGGGCCCGCGCCTGCGCCTTGCGGCGTGCGAGATTGGCCTTGAGCGCGGCCTTCAGGCGGTCCTCGCGGCCCGCATCGCGGGGTTTCGACGATGTCGGTTTCTGCTCCATGCCCGCTCTCTATCGCAGCGGGCAAACAGGGTCCAGATTCGTGCTTGCGCCTTCGGATTTTTGCCAGTAGAGACCCGCCACGCCGCCCAGATCGGCACCCCGGCGCTGCTGTAGCTCAGAGGTAGAGCACTCCCTTGGTAAGGGAGAGGTCGAGAGTTCAATTCTCTCCAGCAGCACCATTCATTTTCATACCAGTCTGAAACACCCCCAAAGCCTTGAACGGCAACGATATTTCCGGTGTTCTATGTCCGGAATTTCGATGGTACGAAAATCCTTCAGTAAATGCCAATCTGAGCAGTGTTCTGCGCAAGGTCAGATTGCCGTTTTTCCAGATTTTCCAAGGGTTTGAGAGGAGCTGAAGCGAGAGTTCTAAAATCTCCTCAGCTGTCCCCGCTTTTGGCAGGATTCTGTCAATATTTTGCTTCATCCGAACCCGGTCCTGCTCAAGCGCTTTGATCCTTTTCTCGTAAGCGCTGATGACCGCTTCGTTGGATGTGTCCATGATACGGGCAACCAGTTTCTCGATCTGCTTCTCAATCTCGACGACCTGCCGTTTGATGGAGCGCTTCGTATCCTTAGCCTGGGCAAGTCTGGCTTCCCAAGCTTGGGCAAATATCACCCGCGCCAGCGCAGTCAGTTTCGGGCTTGGCTGCAGCGTTCTTACGATCTGCTCGAACGCACCCTTGATCTTATCGCGCGGGATCGACTTGCCGTAACTGTCGCAGTCTTTGGTATGGCAGGAATAATACGCGTAGTAGTTGCGCGCGCCCTTCGACCATGAAGACCGAAGCGGCGTACTACAGTCGCCGCACGTCGCAAATCCGCGCAGGACGAAGTCTTTTCCAGTGTTCTTGCGTTCTGGCGCGTAGCCCGTGCTTGCCAGGCGCTTTTGCACCTTGTCGTACGTTTCCATCGAAATCAGCGGCTCATGCTGTCCTCTGAGCCAGTTCAGTTCGTAGACCTCGCTGCAAATGTGGCCTGTGTAGATCGGGTTCTTCAACAAGTCCGTAACACGCATAGCGAGAACCTTGCCGCCGTTATTGTGAGGGTAATACGGCTTCGTCTCCAGAAACCGCTGCACTTCGACCTGCGATTGATAACGACCGATGGCAAATCCCTCGATCGCTTCCCGTACGACACTCGCGTGTGGCTCGTCGGGCGTGAGGAGCTTGCCGTGCCCTTTGACAGACTTGTAGCGATAGCCGACTGGCGCGTTGTGGACCCAATATCCAGACTGCATCCTCGCCTTCATCTTCTGAGCAACCTGCCGTCCGTTTTGCTTCCGCTCCAGTGCGCCTTGCGCTGCCATGATCGTTTCAATGAACTCACCTTCGGGTGTCTCCTCAAACTTGAAGTTGAGGCATTCAATCGTTGCGCGCCGCTTGCGCAGACCCCCGAGGCAGGTACAGACCATGCCGCCTATATTCAGAGCTGGCTGAAGGTCCTCAAAAACGACAAGCGGGCCATCTTTGCAGCCGCAGCCCATGCGCAGCGGGCGGCGGATTTCCTGCATGGGTTCCAGCCGTCATCTGATGAAGAAGGAGAGGCTGCCGCATAACGCGGCAGCTTTGGCTCCTAAGGTCTATGTTATCAGATAGAGCGACTAGAACTGTGGTACCATTTCCACGCGTTTTCGATCACCTCGATTGGTCACAGCAAGGCGCACGTCGCCAAATATTCTGGATAGTTGTAAATACCCAGCGTATGCCTTAGGGAAATCAATATCTGCGCAGTTATCGTCAATTTCATCTTTCAGATCTTTGACAACTTTTTTGAACTCGGACTTTGTAAGTAATTTGTTATCCATTGCTTATGACTTATTCTATTAATTTAATGAATAATATCACAATGAACGATATCGGTCATTATTATATTAGTAAGGCTTGTATGTAGTGAGCAAATATTACCTCGCCCTATCGATTACGTGATTAAAATTTTCAGAAATTTCTGCTGCAGTTAATTTTGGCGAAAATTTCATGCGGTGCGCAAAAGCACTCGTTAGTGCGATCACGTTAAAGATCGTTTGAGGGCTCGCCGTAGCGCGTAAAGCCCTCTGGCGGCGCGGCGCTTGGAGCCGGATCGCCGTTGCGATGGCGGCGGGTCTCATCAAGCCAGAGCCAGTACATGAGGAGCTGCGGCATCGGCCAGTCTTCAAACGGGTTTTCCTCAACGTGCAAAACCCACGCCTGGAAATCGATGTCACCGCGTGCTTCCAGCCAATCCACATACGCCCAATAATTTTGGGGCAGATGGATGAGCATGCTGGCTCCGGCCTTGTTCTGATAGGGACGCCCAACCGGCTTGTGATCCGGATGATCGGAAGAGCGGGACTGTAAATACTGCATAAATTCAACTTGCGACATGCGTTAGAATAGCAGCTCTCGCAGCTTGGCTGCCATGAGAACATAATCCTAAGCCCCTGATCTCAAATGCAAAACGGTTGGGGCAGCCAGCGCGCCTCTCGCTGCTGTAGCGGATGCCTGGCGTTCGGCTTACGCGGCTCATGCTGCATGATGTCGAATAATATATCAATTATTCACTGTGATGCTGATACCGACATCAAACTTGAAAATCTGCAGAAATATGATATACTTTAACGCATCAGGCATGGCGTCTGATGCAGAAAAGAACATCGAAAATGAGCTATAACACGGAAACCATAGCCGCCAGCCTTAGAGAGGCGCGAACCGCCAAGGGCCTCAGTCAACGTGTCCTGAGCGCGATGACAGGCGTCCCGCAAGCGCAAATCTCAAGGATCGAGGCAGGCACAGTTGATCCACGCACGACCAGTCTCGTCGCGCTTGCACACGCGCTCGACATGGAGCTGGCGCTCGTTCCGCGCAAGGCCGTCCCTGCAGTTCGGTCCATCTCGCGTCAGGCTATCGGACCTAGCAGCAAATCCATCGCAGCCTCGCTCAAAGAGATGAACCGCATCTCCGAGACCTTGCGCAATCTTCAAATCAAGATGCCCGCGCTTGAGGGGATTACGCAGCTGCAAAAGAGCTTTGCCGGATTGGAGCGCTTCCAGTCTCTCGACATCGATCCGGACGTGCTCAGAAACATCCGTAAAACGATGGAAAGGCTGCCAGACACATCCGATCAGCAGGAAGCCATCGAACGGAGCCTGAATAGCATTCGAGGGCTTCGTAACCAGCTCGCGCATCAGCCGCTCGCATCCCAGGCCGAGGATCGCCCGAAGCCAGCTTACTCGCTCGACGAGGATGACGATGCCTGATGTCTCGATCCTCAATGTCCTGCTCTACGGGCAGAAAATCGGAACCCTCACCTATCTTGGCGGGGAGAAAACGGTCTTTGCCTTTACCGATGACTATATCAGTGATCCTAACCGCCCAACGCTCAGCCTGAGCTTCAAGGACCAGCTTGGCGATCTGATCACCGATCACCGCAGCTTTAAGATCAAGCTGATGCCGTTCTTCTCAAACCTGCTCCCGGAAGGGCATTTGCGCACATACCTAGCCGAAAAAGCAGACCTCCACCCGACCCGTGAGTTCTTCCTCATGTGGGTTCTGGGCCGCGACTTGCCTGGTGCGGTCACGGTTGAGCCCGCAGACGGCGAGGCCTGGCCACCGGTTGATGACAGCGAGCTCACGCCGGAAGAGCAAGCCCAAGCGCATGACGATATCCTGCGCTTCTCCCTTGCTGGCGTGCAGCTCAAATTCTCCGCGATCAGCGATGCCAGCGGCGGGCTGACCATTCCCGCGAGTGGGGTCGGGGGCGATTGGATCGTCAAGCTACCATCGCAGGAATTCCAAGGCGTGCCCGAGAATGAATTCTCGATGATGAGCCTGGCGCGCATGGTCGGCATATCCGTGCCCGCCATCGATCTGGTCAATGTCGCAGATATCGGCAACCTGCCGTCAGGCGTGGACAGGCTGGGCCAGCATGCTTTCATCATCGAGCGGTTTGATCGCACGGAAGGCGGCTCCGTCCATATCGAAGACTTTGCGCAAGTCTTTGGCGTCTTTGCCGAAGACAAGTACAAGAAAGCCAGCCTGGCCAATATCGCGAATGTGGTGGCAACAGAATCTGAAGGCCAGGACACCGCTGAGCTCATCCGCCGCCTGGTCTTCAACACACTCATCGGCAATGGCGATATGCACCTCAAAAACTGGTCGCTCATCTACCCGGACGGGCATACCGCCCGGCTCGCGCCCGCCTATGATTTCGTCTCAACCATCCCCTATATTCCCGGCGATCAGTTTGCGCTGAACTACAGTCGCACGCGCACCTTCGCCGGACTGATAAAAGACGAGCTGGAGCATCTCGCCGCCAAAGCTGCGCTGCCGCAAAAGCTGGTGCTGGACACCGCAAAGGAGACCGTTGCCCTCTTCCTGGAGAAATGGTCTAGCGAAAAAGCCAATCTGCCGATGAGCGCGGATGTGGTCGAGGCCATTGATGCCCATCTGCAAACCCTGCCGATTGTGAAGGATGCGTAGTCCGCTGCCCTGCTCGATGTTCTTCTGGAACAGCATCTGGATGAATCCCGCCCGTCAAACCCGTGGGGCGGACACGCAAACAGGGTAGCCGCTTATGCTGCTACCCTGCTGATTAGGAACCGTTTCTAAGGGTCTGATTTATCGATCGAAACCGCGATCTTTGTCGTCTTTCCGATCAAAGCCTTTGAAGTCTTTTTGCGGCGTATCATCGAGACCGTTGCGGATACGATGCAGCGCCTCTTTCTGCTCTGGCGTTTTGGGTTGCAGCTGCCATTCCTGATCAAAGCGCATCGCCAGCTTATTGTCTTTATAGACATCCAGCTTTGTGATCGTCCCGCCATCGATCCCAGCCTTCGACGGCTCAGCCTGTTGCTGCGCATTAACAGGTTGCTGAAAAAGGCCGGTCTCGACGCGCTTTCGAGAACATGATTCACCCCTGTCACGGATACGGAGGCGGGTGTGATGCGCGGGACG
>NZ_FTOQ01000022.1 GCF_900156805.1 Roseivivax lentus
CGTTGGCAATGTCTGCGATCTCTTCACTGAGGAAGAGTGCTACAACTTCTTCAAGGCCGCAGGCTATGAAACTGATTGAACGCAACTCGCTCTAAGGGCCCGCGCATCCGTTTGACGGCAAGCGGAAAATGGAAGCGCTTTGCGACAGGTACTCTGCCCGCAGTCGCGCGGCCTCAAGTCGGATGGGGCTGCCCGTCGCCCAAGCAGGACCGTTCGGCGGATTGGCGACAGTCTCGACCGTCCTCCAAACGGGGCCGCGCGTTGCGGCCCCACTGTCGACTTGTCAGTTGGATTGGCGACCGAAGCCACCGCGCCCGAAGCCCTGAGCGCCACGGTTGCGCAGCTGCTCCATCATCATCTGACGCCGCCGCATGCGACGCTGCTGGCGGCGCTCGGCCATGTCCTTGAGCTGCTCGGCCGAGACCCCCTCCTCGCGGCGCTTCTGGGCTTTTGCGTGGAAGCTCTCGCGCAAGTTGGCGAATTCGGCCTCGTAGATCTGCAGAACCGCCTTGCCATCGGGCGATTTCAGCACCGCCTTGGCCTGCTCGACCCGCGCTATTGCTTCCTCGCCCTCCGGCATGTGGATCATCGAGGAGCGGTAGCTGTTCTCTGCATCTTCAAAGCGGCTCTCTGCAGCAAAGGCATCGCCGTAAAGACGCTGTACCACCGGCAGAAGGTTGCGCCGGTTCACCTGAGCAAGCATGGCCCGCGCTTCGGTCAGCTTCTTTTGCGGGATGAGCGCGCGGGCCATGGCGATGCGCACATTGCTGAGCCCGCGCTGCGGCTCGGCAGCCTCCAGCACCTTGCCGAGCGCCATCTCTGCGGCGGCGTAATCCCGCGTGGCTATTTTGAGCGTGCCGAGAAGCTGCAAGAGCGGCCGGCTGTCCGGCGAATGAACAAGGGTCTCTTCGACCACTTTGATTGCGGCACCGGTCTCGTCGTTCTGGAAATGCAGCCGCGCGAGCGCAGTCGCCGTACGCACGTCCTTGGGATGCGTGTCGAGCGCGTGGCGCAGATGCACCGCCGCACCGCCCGGATCGTCGCGCTTGGCCAGGAGCCGCGCCATCTGCCGGCGGATGGCGGCGGATTCGGGATTGAGCGAGATCGCGTGGCTCAGAACTTCGACCGCCTGATCGAGATGGTTCTGCTGCTCGTGCAGCGAGGCAAGCCCCGTCAGCGCCGGGATCGAGGTCGGGTCGGCCTGCAGCGCCTTCTGATAATGCGTCTCGGCGTATTCCGCATTGCCGCCGCGTAGCCCCACGCTCGCCGCCAAGAGCGGCCCCATGCGGTTCTTGGGATCGACCCGCATCAGTTGCTCGAGCACGGCCGCGGCCTGTTCGAGTTCGTTGCTGCGCAGATGGCTGATCGCGAGGGTCAGCATGATCCGCGTATTCTGGGGATCGCGTGCGAGCATATCGGTCAGCTCGGCCTGCGCCTCTGCGGTGCGCCCGTCGCGCATAAGCCCCCGCACGAAATTCATGCGCTCGCTGTCATCCTGGGCAACCTGCGAAACATTGGGCCGCCATTGTTGCGCTTCTTCTGTGTTTGGCATCGCCGCCACCTCCCTTGAAAATGCTTTGAACCCGTTTCTGAGTTTTCGAGCTTAAATTATTGCGACTTAGAGCGTTTCGTTTCGATCAAGTCGCGGAAAAAAGTTTGTCGGGCTCCTGCGAGGCAGTCTCGATCGCTTCGTGCACCGCGTGCCTCGGGCTCACGGTCGGCTCAGAAGGTGCAAGCGCCGGTGGCACCGGCATGGTGCGGCTGGCATGGCCCGGATCGGGCAGCGCGCCGTCCTTCTGGGCCGCCTCGACAAGGCGGCGGACGCCTTCGAAGACGTTGACCGACGGGGTGAAGCCCAGATGCGCCTTGGCGTTGCCGATCTCGTATTGGCGCATGTAGCGCCCCCAAATCCGTGTCTGGTCGGGGGTATGGTCGTCATGGGTGGCGTTGCCGATTGCGATCCGGGTCAGCCGCCCGACCGTGGCATAGGTCACCGTGTCGGGGCCGGCCACGTTGAACGTTCCGTCCTTGGCACCGGCTTCGAAACAGGTACGCAGTATCGCCTCGACCGCGTCGTCCACATAGACGAACTGACGGTGCTGCTCGCCCTGCTGGCCTTTGCCGAAACTGGGGTTCGGAGCCCGGTCGCGCACGATCGGGTCGAACAGAGGATCGCCGATCCCGTAGACCAGCGCAAAGCGCAGGATGGCGTGTTCGTAGCTGCCGCGCTTGGCGTAGTGGCGCACGAGGTTCTCGCCCGCGATCTTGGACATTCCGTAATCGGCGAGGTCGTGGCCGCCATCGACCCGCAAAGCGTGGCTTTCGTGGATCGGCCATTCCTTTTCGTTGAACTGGTTCTGGTAGACCGCGACCGAGCTCGAGAACACCACCCGTTCGAGGGTCTCGGACCCGTCGCAGGCGCGCAGCAGGTCGTGGGTGCCCTGCACGTTGGTGCGCCGCAGATCCGGCACCGAACACGTCCCGGCGAGCCGTGCCGCCATGTGCAGCACCACGCGCGCGTCTTTGACCAGCGCCGCCAGAGCATCTGTGTCCTCAAGCCCGCCGGTGACAACCTCGACCTCGTCGCGGCGCACGAGGTCGGTCTCGGTGCCGGGCATCACCAGCACCCGCACCCGGTAACCGCGGTCGAGAAGCCGCGGCAGAAGATGCTTGCCGATATAACCCGTGGCCCCTGTGATCGCGATGTCGCAGCCTTTATCCTGGGCCTTGCTCTCGACCTCGGTCTCGGCGGCTTTGGGCGCAGGCAGCTCGTAGGCCTCCTTCTCGGCATTGCCGATGAACACCTCGGTGCCGCCATCGGGGTTCTGGTGGTATTCCCAGCGCGAGGCGAATTTCGCAGGACTCGGGCCGCCGAACGGGTTGGCGCTACCCAAGGCGAGGCCTTCGGGCGTCGAAACCATGGTCCGGCCGCCGTAATTGTAAGGGTTGTCCATGCCGTTGAGCGTGACCGGCATCCAGTTGACGCCGTCCTTGGTGCGCCACATCTCGAAGCCGCCGCCCACTTCCGTCAGCTGATCGAAACCGATCCCGTTCAGAAGGCGGCGCGATGTGGGCGACGGGCGGTGCGCGTATTGCAAAAAGACGCTCCAGTCGAAGGTGGTGACATAGAGCCAGCCGTCGTGCTCGCACATCCGCCAAGTATAACCCGCGAAGATGTTGTCGAAGCCGGGGCCAAGGCCCGAGAGTGGGTATTTCATCCCGTCCGGCGTGTCGCGGGGCATGCCCACCAGCAGATCCCAGCTGTCATCGGGCCAGATGCGGATGATCTCGCCCGCGCCGGGGCCGACGAGGTTGGTGCGGTCATAGCCGCCGTTCTGGATCGAGGAGCCCACATAGAGCGCGCCGTTGAACTCGCACATGCCCATGGCAATCTCGGACAGGGGGCCGCGATGCGCGCCGCGGTCGATCACCTTGCGCCATTGCAAGGGGCCGTCACCGCAGGGCGGCGTGGTCCAGATCTGGTAGCCTTCGAAATGGTTGAAAGTGCCCGCGTAGAGCTGGCCGTTCGCCTGGGTCATCATGAAGATGCCGTTGTTGTTCGGATCGCCGAAGCCCAGATCGCCCGCCACTTCCCAATTGCCGGGTTTGGGGTCTTTCGACCGCATCAGAACGCCGGTGCGGTTCGAGTTGAATTGGATGCCCTCGCCCGCGGGCGGGGCATAGAGATAGCCGTCGAAGGAGACGAGCTCGCGGAAGGTCGAGATCCGGTCATTGCCGATGCCGGGCTCGGAGGCAGGCTCGAAATTCAAGCCGTCCTCGGAGCGCAGCACATGCGCCGCGCAGCCGCGCAGCACCGTGGACATGGTCGAGACATAGAGGTTCGGTTTGCTGTCCGAGGCCCCCTGGAAGACCTTCATGCCGCGGTAGCCGAGATCGCGCGGGGCGGGCTCGCCCTGCTTGCCGGGGATCATCGGCGAGCGGTAAGCCATCTCCCAGCTGTCTTCGCCGGGCGTCCAACGCCAGATCTGACCCTGCATGTCGAGATCCTGCACCTTGTCGGGCACATCGACCGGCCAGGGATCGAGCGCGGGCGGGTCAATCGGCGGGAAGAGCTTGAGAAGCTTGAAGGAATTGCGGGTCATGCCGCAATAAAGCCGACCCTCGAAGAACTCCATGCCGTGCACATAGGCGTTGTCCGGATCGCCGACGCCGTTCTTGGCGATCTTGCGAAAGTGGCTGCTCGTCAGACCCGTCCCCTGGCCCGGCCTTTTGCCGTTTCCGCCATCATTAGCCATTCATGTAACCTTCTTCTTCGGGTTCTTGTTCGATGGCGCGCGACGCTGGCGCGTCCAGCGCGACGGCACGGTCGATCACCGCGGCGTCCTCGACGATTGCGTTCGTCAGCATATCCGGCCGCATGACCGGGAAATAATGACCACCCTGCACGTCCAGGCAGCGCGCCTTGGGCAGAAGCCTGCGCAGCGCATCCCGCGTTTGGGTATAGCGCGATCGCTGGCCATAGATCACCGTGACCGGCATGGGCAGCGCTGCGATGCGCTCGGGTTCGAGATCGGTCGTCTGGTTGACCTCTTTCCAGGCATGGGTCGAGGCCATCAGCCTGCGCCATTTGCGCATGCCGTGCGGCGCGGGCTGGCCCGGCTGCCAGTCGGCAAAGCGCTGCAGCGCTTCGCGGGCCCCGGTCTCGCCCTCGGGCATGTCGACGAGCTCTTCGAGGAAGGCCATCATCACTCGCGGCATGTCGCTTTCGATATGGATGCCGCGGAGGCTGAGCCGCCGGCGCAGAGCGGCCCAGGCGCGCGGATTGGGGCTGTGGAACTGCTCCTGCAGGCTTGGCACCCAGGCATCGGCCAGCGTCAGATGTGCGACGCGGCGGCCTTGTCCGACGGCTACCGCAAGGGCAATCGCGCCGCCATAGGAGTGGCCGACCAGCGCTGCCCGGGTGATGCCCAGATGGTCGAGCAGGTGCAGCACATCCTGCCCGAGATTCGCGGCTCCGTAGCCGCGTTCGGTCATGCCGGAAAAGCCGTGGCCCTTGAGATCGACCGCAGTGACCCGGAAATGCTGCGCCAGCCGCGGCGCAATCGCCCCCCACCAGAACGCGATATTGCTCGACAGGCCGTGGATCAGGACGATGTCCGACCCCTCGCCCATCTGCTGGTAGTGAAATCGCGTTCCATTGAGTTCGATCCGGGGCATGGCGGGCTCAGAGGTAGCCCAGCGCCTTCAGACGCTCGCGGATCTGTGCCTCGGCATCGGCCGAGAGGGTCTCCTGCTTGCCCGCGCCTGCACCGGTCTTGTCGGCAGTATAGGCCGGCGGCGTTGCCTCGAGCGTCTCGGGTGCAAAGAGCCCTTGTGCCAGCTTGCCCTCCATCGAACGTGGGATCTCGAGTCCCATGGAATAGAGCACGGTTGGGGCCACGTCCGCGATGAACATCGGCGCGACCTCTTCGCCCGCGCGCATCCCCGGGCCATAGCCGATGATGATGCCGTCGGGATGATGCGTCGCATACGGTATCTTGCGATCCTTGATCGGCGCATCGGCGCGCAGCACCGACAGGAAGGAGTAGTCCGCAAGCTGTAGGGTCAGATCCGGCGCGCCGGCCATCTCGGTGCCGGGGAAGGCCTGTTCGCGGGTGAAGACGTCCTTGACCACCGCCCGGCCCGTCTCGGGGTCACGCAGCGCCTTGAGCTGCACGGTGAGCTTGTCGCGGAAGGTCTCGTATTCCTCCGGCGCAACGCCACCTGGATCGTCCTCCGAGGCGACACGGATGAAAATCGCATTCGACGAGGAGGACAGCGAGTAAGCCTTGGTCGCGTCCCAATCGATCAGCGTGCTTGCCTCGGTGTTCTCGTCGAGCGCCACGCGGCCCTGATCGTCCATCGGCACATCGGGCTTCCACTGCAACAGACCGAGGCCCTCGAGCCAGGTATTGGCATAGAAGATCCGCTTGCCCGAGCGGGTGAATCCGTGATCCGACACGATGAGCACCCGCGCCTCGGGTCCAGCCTTCTCGATCATCTCGCCGATATATCGGTCCACATCGCGGTAATAGGACAACGCCAGATCGCTGGCCTTTCTCGATGCCTCGGTGTCATAATCGTCGCGGGTCTCGGGATCGATCAGGTGGTAGCAGAGATGCTGAATCCGATCGACGCCGTCGAACAAGACCGAGGTCAGCTCCGCGGGCTCCTCGTCCATCAGCGTCATCAGGATCTCCTGCCAGCGGTTCTCGCGAGTGATGTGGAACTGCACCCAGTCCTGCAGGTCGTTCTCGGCCAGGCCCTGCACCGCCTTGCGCTCATGCTGCCAATCGGTGGACATCTCGCGGGCTTTGAAGACGCCCTTTTCCTTGAGCATTTTGAAAGCGGCTTTCGGATAGATCGCGCGACCGAGATAGGACCACGGCACGTAGCCGGGGATCACCACACCGTCCACGGGTTTGACCGGGAACATCGTGGGATAATTGAGCGAGGTCACGCGCTGGCCCGCCTCGCTGGCGATCTGCCAGATGGTCGGCACCTTGAGGTCCGCCGAGGTGGCGAGCGTGTAGGTCGGCTTGCCCGCCTTCCGGTCAACCTTGATGAAGTCGAAAATACCGTGATTCCCCGGCGTGCGGCCAGTCATCAGCGTGGCCCAGGCGGGCGGGGTCAGGGGGTGCATTGTCGAGCGCAGGATCGCCCTGCAACCGCCCACCATGATGCGCTTGAGATTGGGCATGTGCCCTTCGGCCACCAGCGGATCGAGAATGTCGTAGGTCGCGCCGTCGAGGCCGATCAGAAGGGTTTTGACGCTGTGTTCAGGCATCGCTGGGCTCCTCGGCGCTGACCGCCACGAGGCCCGACAGGATGTCGCCCATATCCATGTCTTTGAGCAAACGGTCGCTTTCGCGCAGGTGCTGGAACAACCGGTCGCCAAGCTCGAAATGCTGCTGCAGCTCCGAGATCAGGTAAATGAGGCTGATCGATTCCATGCCGAGATCGAGAAGCTTGGTGTCGCGGTCGAACTCGACCACATCCGCCTCGAGATCCTCCGCGAGATCCTCGAAAATGCTACGCAGCGCAGCCTCGGCTGTCTCGATGGTGATTGCCATACACATGTTCCCTTAATGCGAAGCCGTCGCGGGCCGGGTGGCCAGGGCGACGACGAGTCCCTCTTTCAATCCCTCGATCAGGCGAACGGTCACGTTCTGCCCCGTCTGCCCGTCCCGAACCGTGACGGCCTTGCCGGCACGATCCACGTGGCGGACCTGCAGCCGGTCGAACATCGCGTCGATACCTTCGCCCAAGCTTTTGGCCGCCGCCTCTTTCGCGGTCCATAGGTACGCTACCGCCTGATCCCGGGGAAGCTCAAGCGCCGTCAGGACGTCGTTCTCCGCCGATGTGAAGGCCGTGGCGATAAAAGCATCGTTTCGCGGCGAGATATATTCGGCATCGATGCCGATCCCCGCGTAGCGCGCGGGATCGGCGGCCACGGCGAGCGCAACGGCGCCGGTATGGGTCAAGGAGATTCGCGGAGCCGCACCCCAATCCGCAGGCCAGCCCGCCGCCAGATACGGCGCGCCGCTATCGTGATTGGCAATGTTGAGATCGGCCGGAAAGACCGCCCCGTCGCGCCAGACGCGGACCGCATCCTTGACCGCTACGCGACCGCGCAGCCAGCCGAAGCGCGCTGCAGCGGGGTTACCCGCCTGCGCCTGCCAGCGTTGAGTCTCTTCCGGCGAGAGGGTCAGCCCTGCCACAACGTCGGTCCAGATCCCGCCACTGCCGTCGAGCAGATCCTCGGTCAGGCAATCGGTCAGCGTCAGCGCAAGGCCGGGCAGGTCTGCAGGGGCGCTCAATGTCTCGGAGACGGCGTTTTGTGCCGGATCGAGCCGCGCGGCGAAGAAGCGCTCGGGCAGGTCGAAGCGCTTGTCCCACCAGCCCGAGATGCGGCATTGCAGATGTCCGTCGGCGGTCACCACGTCGATATCCGAGCGCATCTCGTCATTGCCGAGTAGCGTAATCGCCGACCGGCAGCGCGCCACCTCGCCCGGCGCGAGACGGTCGCGGAAGATCTCCAGCGCCTCAACCCGGAACGGGAAGATGTGGAACGCCTCATCGAGCATCTCGGCGGACCAGACGCCGACGAGCTGACCCACCGCATCGAGGGTGATTGCGTCGATCTCGAAGGCGGGCGCGGGCATGCCCGCAAAGAGCTTGTCCTGGGCCATACCCACGAGATCTCCCTCGGCGGCATCCTCGGCCACGAGGTCCATATTGGCGACCGCTTGCAGCTTGGGTCCATGGAACATGATCCGCTCGTAGATCTCCGCTTGCGACCAACGCACGTTGCGCACCGTGCCATGCGGCATCAGCGGCGCGATGGGCGGGGCGGCGCGGCGCGGCGCGAGACGGATATCAGCCTCGGCGATGACGGGCCGAATGGCCTCGGACCCGACGCGGCGGACGCGGGCGCGGATCGTGGTCTCTGCCCCGTCGCTGCGCATCTCGGCGGTCGCCTCGAGCCGAGTCTCGGCCCCGTCCGGCACCGTGATCCAGCGCGATGCGCGCACCTCGTCCATGCCTATCACCACGAGATCGGGGCGCAGCGCCGCGGCAGTCTCGGCCAGGATCTCCATGGTGAAGGTCAGTGGCACGACGCTCTGGCCGTGGCGGTCCGGGTCCGCTTCGGACACGGCGCGCCCGAAGGAGTGATCGGCAAGGTACAGCGCACGCTCATGGGTCAGCGACACGATGGCCGAGAGCGTCCGCCCGTCCGGGCCGTGGGTGATCTCGGACAGCATCGGGAAGCGGGTGCTGGCGGTTGCGGTACTTGGTGCGTCGGGAGCCGTCGGTGCGGCGGGCACCGTCGCCGCCCCACCAAGGAATGCCGACATGACCGCACGTTCCGTCGATACGAACTTCTCCATAGTCTGGAAATAGCTCGCCATGAGCTGGTCCATGTCCCCCGACGCAACCCGGGACGCCGCTGCTGCCGGTTGGAGAGCATCAGGATAAGGCGGTGCTTCAGGGCTAGGCGGCGGGCTTGCAGGAGGCCCGGAGCGCTCGGCCGGCGCAGGCCGGGCGGCGCGCAGTCGCTCGGCAGTCTCGTCGCTGAGCGTCATCGGCTGCAGCCCGGTCTTGAGCGGCGTCGCGCGCGACACGGAAGCCGCTCGTTCATCGCAATCGCAAAGCGCCAGCAGATCAAGCGCCACACCCTCGACCGCAAGCTGCGCGCACATGTGGTGAAGCTGCGCGAGCCCGGTCCTGCCGGGCGTGTCCGCAGACACCGCGAGATGCGGGGTTTTGCGCAGAATGTCATTGGCGAAGGCCGTCAAGTTGTTGCGCGGGCCGCATTCCACAAAGATCCGTGCGCCGTCCTCGTACATCTGCTGGATCGTCTCGGTGAAACGCACTCGCGCCGCCCATTGCCCGGCGGTCCAGTCCCGGATCTCGGAGGGGTCGTGCGGAAAGGGGGCGGCGTGCATGCAGGAATAGACCTGCAAGGCGGGCGGCTGGACATCCAGCCCGTCAAGGAAGCCGCGCATCCGGGTGCTGAAATCGGCGAAAGCCGGGCAGTGATAAGCGCGCTCGAAGGGCAGCCGTTCGCAATAACCGCCAAGCTCGCGGGCCATCGCCTCGACCTCGGCGGCGGCATCATCGCTCGTCGTCGCCACAACTTGCTGGCCAGGGCAATTGTCCATGCCGAGATGGATACCTGCGCGCCCCTCGATCCGGACGGCCAGCGTTTCGCTGTCGACGGGACCGATGGTGAAAAGCGCCCCGCCCGCGATCTCGCCCGCGGTCTCGGCAGCGGCGTAGACTTCGTTCAGCGCGGCGATCTCGTGGCGCAGCTGGGCCGGGTCATCGCGACGGGTCACGCCTGCCAGGAATAGCGCGGAATATTCCCCAGTCGAATGGCCCACGGCCATATCGGCCGCGAGGCCGATCTGGTTGAAGAGCGTTGCCATCGCCATGTTGGCCGAGAAGATCGCCTCGGGCCCTACATCCATACGCCAGACCGCATCGTCGGTTTCTGCTTGCAGGGGGGGCGGGAAAAAAACGTCGCTGAGACGTTTGCGCGCCGGGTCCGAGTAGCGCACACCGTCGGCAACGTCGAACCAGTCGCGCATCCGCGGATAATGCAGCATCAGCGGCGCAAGCATGTCGCGGAACTGGCTGCCTTCACCGGGGAACATGAAGGCCACTTTGCCGGTCTCGGCCAGCGGATCGGCGGAAAAATAAGCCCCGCGCCGGTCGCGGAGCCGGTCGCGGCTTTTGCCGAGCGCGGTCTCGATACGGTCGAGGTTATCGCCCGCGGTCGCCTTGTCGCCAGCCACCACCGCAATGCGGCAGCGGCCCTCCTGCGGCGCTTCGGCCAGTTCCCGGGCCAGCGCGGCAAGGCTGGGCGCTGCTTCTATCCGGGAACGAAGCTCTGCGATGGCCGCCGGGGCTGCATCGCGATCGGCGGCGGAGATAACCAACATCTCGGTTTCGCGCGCCGCGGCAGGCTTGGGCTCGGCCTGCGGGCGGTATTCCTCGAGCACCGCATGGGCATTGATCCCGCCGAAGCCGAAGGCATTCACGCCGGCCCGCCGTGGCGTTTCGGCCCCATGCACCCATGGCCGCGTCTCGGTGTTGAGGTAAAAGTCGGTGCCTTCTATCCCGAGGCTGTCCGACGGGGTGTCCACCAGCGTCGGCGGCAGCACCCGATGATGCAGGGCGAGCGCGGCCTTGATGAGACCTGCCGACCCCGACGCAGGCAGGCAATGGCCGATCATGGATTTTACCGTGCCGAGCGCACAGCGGCCGTCCAGATGGCCGAATTCGGCGGTCAGAGCCTCGATCTCGGTCGCGTCGCCGACGCTGGTCGCAGTGCCATGTGCCTCGATCAGGCCGACCGAGGCCGGATCGACCCCGGCCCCTTCATAGGCGCGCCGGATCGCCAGCCGCTCGCCTTCGAGGCGCGGGGCCAGGATCGACATGCCTTTGCCGTCGCTGGCCACACCGACGCCGCGCACCAGCGCATAGATCTTGTCGCCCGCCGCTTCGGCATCCGACAGCCGCTTGATGCAGAGAATGCCCACCCCCTCTGCCAGAAGCGTGCCGTCCGCATCCGCCGAAAAGGGCCGGATCTGGCCTTTGCGCGACAGCGCGCCAAGCTGGCTGAAGATCTGGAAGATCGGAGCCGGGGTCGAGGCGTGTACCCCCCCCACAAGCGCCATATCGCACTGGCCCGAGCGTAGATCTGCGATGCCGCGTTCGAGCGCAATCAGCGACGATGCGCAGGCTGCATCGACAATGTAATTCGTGCCGCGGAAATCGAGCCGGTTCGAGATCCGGCCCGTCACGAGGTTCGGCACCAGTGCCGCGGCCATCTCAGAATTGAACGGCGGCAACGAGGCTTTCAGTTCGCCGCGGATCTGCGCCAATTCGGCGTCGGATGTCTCGGGATGCATCTGCCTCAGGATCGCCAGCACCCGGTCGACCATCACCCCGTGCTGCACCACGTTCGAGAAACCGCGGTTGATGTAGGTCCCCCGCCCGAGGATGACCGCCACCCGGTCTCCCGGCACGGGCCGGGCGTCGAATTCGGCATCGTCGACCGCATCCGCAGCGATCTCGAGCGCTAGAAACTGGTCCGGCTCGCCGCCATCGACCGAATTTGGCATGACCCCGTGGCGCAGTGGATCGAAACGCGCCAGATCGCCGAGGAAGCCACCGCGATTGGTATAGGTCCGGTCGTTTTCGGAACTGTCGGGATCGAAAAACAGATCGCTGCGCCAATCGGCGGGCGCGTCGGTCACCGCATCGACCTTGCCGACAATGTTCTGCCAGAACTGCACGACATTGGGCGCCTTGGGATAGACGCAGCCCATGCCGACGATGGCGATAGGCTCCGGAGGGGTCACTGCCTCGGATGCCGAGATGTCACTCTGTTCGGTCATTATTCCGCCGCCCGGATATCCTTGTCACTGCGCGACAGCCCGTCGAAATCCCAGGCCCAGGGGCCATTGCCCCAGACCACTTCGGGCACGCGGTCGCGCTCCGAGGAAAGCTCGGCCTCGAGCGCGCGGCGGCCCAAATCGGGCTGGATCGCCTCGATCCCTAGGGCGGTGAACTGCTTCTTGATCTCATCCGAGACCATTCCGCCGGAGTCCCAAGGCCCCCAGCTCAACGCCACCACGCGGCCGGGCCAAACCGCGTCGAGCGTGCGGGCGAATTTCGACACAATCTCGTTCGCCGCACCGTAATCGCTCTGCCCGCGATTGCCGAAACGTCCGGCGACCGAGGTGAAGAAGGCAAGGAAGCGCAGCGCATCTGGGCGGAGCGCCTCGGCCAGATAGAACGCACTATGCGCCTTGGTGGTCATCACGCGGTCATAGCTGTCGAGCGTCTTGTCGACGATCAATCGGTCCTCGATGATCCCCGCCCCGTGAATGACGCCGTCGATCTGACCGTGGCGGGCATAGACATCGTCGATTACCGCCTTGAGCGCCGCGCGGTCGCGCACGTCGCAGGCATGGTATTCCACCTGCCCGCCGAAGGCTTTGATCCGGGCGAAGGTGTTGCGGATCTCGCGGGTTTTGAGAATGGCGCGGTGCTCGCTCTCAATTTCCGCGATGGCGCGGCGACCGCCACCCTTTGCGGGCATCTGCGCCAGCGCAGCGCGCAGCTTCACCGGATCTGTGATCACCGCGGTTTCGGGGGATTCAGCGCCTTCCGGCAAGGGCGAGGAGCCGAGGATGACGAAGCGCGCCTTGTAGCGCTCGGCGAGCCACAGGACGCATGTCGCGGTGATTCCGCGCGCGCCACCTGTGACCAGAACCGTCGCGCCGTCGTCCAGAAAGCCCGCGCCGACCGGGGTCTCGGGCAACGTCACCGCGCGCCGTTCGGCGGCGAGATGCCAACGCTGGCCCGCGCGCCAGCCGATCTCCACATGGTCGTCGCCACGGCCCGCTTCGTCGAAGAGGATCTCTGCCACGGCGGATGCGGGCAGGCCGGGCTCCAGATCCACCGCGCGAACATGCGCGTCGGTCCATTCTTTGGCCAGCGTCTTGAGCACGCCCGGCGCGCCGGCCTGTGTCGGATCGGCAGGGGCTTCGGCACCGAAGCCAAATTGGCCGCCCATAGCTGTCACCGCGACCACCCGCAGCCCGCACCTCTGCGAGATGACCGCACCGAGCGACGTCAGCAGCGCATAAAGCGTCCGCGTGCCCCCACGGATTGCGGCAATGGAGCCATCCGCATCGAGCCCGGACCCGGTGGCGCTCTGGAGGTCTGCGCAATGGAAAATCCCTGCGATTTCAGAGATATCTCCAATAACACGCGTAATGCTGTCGGAATCCTTTAGCGCGTCAGGATCAAGGCAGAGCGTCTTGCCGCCCGCCGCCTCGATCCGAACCGCCAGCGCGTCGGCAACGCCCTGCCTGTCGCGGGTGAGAAGGTAGCGACCGCCCTTTGTTACCCAGGCCTGCGGCACCGGGACCGTGGCCTTGACCGGGACCATCACATAGCGCGCATCGCCTGAAGGCATCGGGGCCTCTGTCTCTTTCGGTGCGGATAGAGGCACAACCGAGCCGGACTTGCACGTGACCGCCTCGGCCACGTCCATGAACCGCGCAACGATGCCGTCGATGGTCTTTTCCTTGGCGACCGGTCCCATCTTCTCATGCGCCGCCTCACCTGCATCGGCGAGGAAGGCCAAGCGCAGGCTCGCAAGTATCTCGATCCGCTTGATCGAGTCGATGCCGAGGTCGGCCTCGAGGTTCAAATCGGGGGCGAGCATGTCGGCGGGATAGCCGGTCCGGTCGGCGAGCAGTTCAAGGAGCTTCGCGGTGACCGACTCGCGTGAGGGCATGGCGGGTGCGACGGGTGCCGCTTCGGCAACGGGCGACGCCACAGGCGCCGGACCGGAGACCGCCTCGGCCACGTCCATGAACCGCGCAACGATGCCGTCGATGGTCTTTTCCTTGGCGACCGGTCCCATCTTCTCATGCGCCGCCTCACCCGCATCGGCGAGGAAGGCCAAGCGCAGGCTCGCGAGGATCTCGACCCGCTTGATCGAGTCGATGCCGAGGTCGGCCTCGAGGTTCAGATCGGGGGCGAGCATGTCGGCGGGATAGCCGGTCCGGTCGGCGAGCAGTTCGAGGAGCTTTGCGGTGACCGACTCGCGGGTGGGCATGGCCTCGCCGGCTGTGACCTGGGCCGCGGCGGGCGCTGCGGGTTCGGGGGTCGCGATCGGTGCTACGGCGGCGGCCGTTTCCGGTGCGGCGACCGGAGCCGGTTGCTGGACCGGAACGGCCATCTGAGGCGTGGTCTGCAGAGACGACGCGGCAGGCGCGGCCAATATCGGTGTGGAACCTGACGACGCCGATTGCGCAGCAAGGAAGAGGCGCATCGTTTCGGCATGGGTGTCGAGCAGACGGCCCACCAATTCGTGGTGGCGCTGCATGATCTCGGCGGCCTGCGGCAGTGGCACGGTCGGCTGCGCGGCGGGCGGTGTCACCGCCGCGACCGGGCCGGGCTGCTCCGGTACCGCGGAGGATGCCGGAGACGCGGCCGAAGCGGCAGGCGGAGTCTGGGTCATCGAAGCCTCGTGTTTGGCTGCCAACGGCACGTCGTCTTCGATCCTGGCCGAGAAGCCGATCCGCGGACGCGCTCCGTCCTTGGGCCGTGCCCCGCCGGGATCGAGCATCCAAATCATCTTGTGGGCGGGCGCATTGGATTTCGGTGCGGTCCAGTTGACCACGTCCAGATCGTCCTTGGCCCGGCGGGCGAACAGCTTGCTGAGCGCGAGCGGAAGACCCGCGGTGGACATCGCGCCGAGCGCGCTTAGAAGCTGCTGCATCGTGTCGCGGCCATTGATGTCGGTGGCGACCGCCAGATGCGTTTTGCCCTCGAGGATCTGTCCCGCGAGACGCGACAGGACCGCATTGGGCCCAACCTCGATGAAGAGCCGCGCGCCCGCTTCGTGCATGGCCGTGACCTCGCCCTGGAAGTTTACCGGGCTTGTGAGGTGGCGCGTGAGTTGCTCCGAAATCGCCGCTGGATCAGCGGGATATGGCGCGGCGGTCTCGTTCGAAAAAACCGGCGCGGCGGGGGCGGCGAGCGGCGTGGCAGCGATGGCCTCGGCCAGCCGGTCGCGCGCAGGGGCCACGAAATCCGAATGGAACGCGCAATGCACCGGCAGACGCCGAGTGCGGATACCCGCCGCGGCGAGTTTCTCTTCGGCGGCGGCAAGGGCCACGTCTGAGCCTGCGAGCACCGTCTGGCTCGGCGCGTTCAGATTGGCGATGGTCAGGCCCTCGAGACCTGACGTCGCCGCCTCGATCGTCGGCGCATCGGCACTCACGGCGGTCATGCAGCCGAGATCGTCGCCCCCTTCGCGGATGATCGCGTGGCCGCGCGCATGGGCAAGGCGCACCAGCGCCGCATCGTCCATGGCTCCGGCGGCGCAGAGCGCGGTCAGCTCACCGAAGCTGTGGCCCGCATAGGCCCCGGCGTCGGCTCCGAGATCACGCAAGAGCGACAGGATCGCGAGCGACACCGCGCCGATGGCAGGTTGCGCCCGGTCGGTCTGTTTCAGACGGGCTGCATGAGCCTTGCTCTCCTCCTCGGAGAAGGCTGGTCGCGGAAAGATCACCTCGGAGAGGGGCGCGTCAAGCTTGCCCTCAAGCTCCCGGCCAGCCCTTTCCAGAGACGCACGAACCTGCGGGAAGTGCATCGCGAGGCCCGCGGCCATGTCGGGATATTGCGAACCCTGCCCTGAGAACAGGAACGCGACTTGATCCTTGGTCAGCGGTGTACCCGTTGCCGCGAAGGCCCCGAGAGGGTCGACTTCGCGCAGATCGCCGCCCGCGCCAAGCGTGCCTGCGGCACGGGCAAGCCGCGCGGCCGCGTCCGCATGGCTACCGCTCACAAGCGCGAACCGCGCAGGCGCCGAGGCATCGTAGCGCTTGGAGAGGCTTGCCGCGATATCGTGCAGGGGCGTGTCGCCATGGGTGCTGCCCAGCGCTTCGGCGGCGCGGGCGAGCGCCTGCGACAGCGCCTCATTATCCGCAGCCGAGAAAAGCAGTAGCTCATGCGACCAGTGCTTGCGGAAGGGTTCCTGGTGGCTCGGCAGGTAGCCACCGCGGTATTCCTCGAGCACGGCGTGGAAATTCGTGCCGCCGAAACCGAAGGCCGAGACGCCCGCGCGCCGCGGCGCATCGGAGGTCTTGAGCCAGGGCCGCGCCGCGCCCAGAACGTAGAACGGGCTTTCGGGGAAGTTCGCCGTAGGGCTCGGAGATTCGACATTGAGCGTGGGTGGCATCACCTTATGGTGAAGCGCGAGCGCCATCTTGACCATGCCCGCACAACCTGCAGCGGCCTTGGTGTGGCCGATCATCGACTTCACGGAGCCCACGCCGCAGAATTGCTTGTTCTCCGAGGCTTCGGAATAGACCGCTGACAGGCTCTCGATCTCGGTGCGGTCGCCGACCACGGTGCCGGTACCATGGGCCTCGACCAGCTCGACCGAGGCTGGCGAAATGCCCGCATGGGCGTAGGCCCGGCGCAAAGTCTCCTGCTGGCCTTCGGGGCGCGGTGCGGTCAGCGACAGATCGCGCCCGTCGGACGCCCCGGCCACACCGCGCAGGACGGCATAGATCCGGTCGCCCGCGGCTTCAGCCGCCGGCAGGGGCCGGAGTACGAGACTCACCAACCCTTCCGAGATCGCGATGCCGTCGGCGCTCTCGTCAAAGGTGCGGCAGCGCCCGCGCGGCGACAGCGCCCGGGTCTTGGAGAACGCGATAAAGTCGAATGGCGACATGAAGGCATCGACGCCCGCGACGATGGCCATGTCGGCAGCCCCCGTCTCCATTTCGCGCACGCCCGCGAGGACAGCGGCGAGCGACGAGCCGCAGGCGGCGTCCACGGTGAAGTTCACGCCGCCCAAATCGAAGCGATTGGCCACGCGGCCCGCGATCACGTTGAGCAGGATGCCCGGGAAGCTGTCCTCGGTCCATTCCGGCAGCTTGTCACGCGCCACATCCGGCAGCTCACCCAGAAGCGCGCTGAGCGAGGAGCGTACGGCATATTGCTGCCCCATAGGCGCCGCGCCGCCGCCCACGCCGATCACGACGCAGGTGCGCCGGCGCAGGTCGGGGTCAGGAATGACACCGTCCTTGAACCCGGCATCTTCGAGCGCCTTGCGCACCATCTCTAGGGCTAGCATCTGCAGGGGTTCGATTTGGGCGACCGAATTGGGCGGGATGCCGTAGCGTATCGGGTCGAAGGCGATTTCGTCCACGAAACCGCCCCACTTGGAGTAGGCCTTGTCGGCGGCATCGCGGTCGGCATCGAAATAGCGCCGCCAATCCCAGCGCCGCTCGGGCACTTCGTCGATGGCATCCACCTTGTCGAGGATGTTTTCCCAGTATTGCGACAGCTCCGGAGCTTTCGGCAGGATCGTGGACATGCCGGTGATGGCGATGCGCAGTCCCTCGCTCGGCTCTTGCACCTCGGTCTCGGGCCCGAGCGCCTTGGCGGCGGAACGCAACATGTCGGTCGAGGCCTCGCTCACATCCAGATGTAGCGCGGCCATCGAAAGGTCGGCATGGTGCAATCCGGCCACTTGACCGATCATGTAGACGCCGGAGGCCAGCTGATCTTCGGGCGACACGACGATGTATTTCTCGACGCCCTCGCGGGTGCCGAAATCGGGGTTGCGGTCGATGCCCTTGGCCGCAACGCGCGAGCGGCCAATGCTGAGGTTCTCGAGTTTGTCGCGGATCGTGTCGGGGTCGAGTCCTTCGCCGATCATACGCGCCTTTTCGCGAGCGAATTCCTCGGCGATAGGGCTTTGGACAACGCGGGTGGCATGGCCGACCCCGGATTCCAGAAGCACCGTTCCGGACATGCCGAGCACCAGTTCCTGATATTTCGGCACCACGGCCCCGGCGGCCACGGCCTCTTGCGTAAGAATATAGGCGCTGCCCATGAGAGCCCCGATCCGCGCGCCCTGCTGTGAGGCATCGGCCGCCAGCACCGACACCATCGCCGCAGAGGCCGCGTCATGCAGACCGCCTGCGAACAGCAAGTCGCAATCCATCGGCTTGTCGCCGTAGAAGTCGCGCAGGCTGTCGAGCGCCTGTTGCCACAGAATAGCCGAGGTCCGCGGCCCCACATGGCCGCCGCATTCGCGGCCCTCGAAGATGAATCGCCGCGCGCCCTGTTGTAAAAACGCGGTCAGCAGGCCCGGCGAGGGCACGTGCAGGTAGGTCGGAATGCCCGCTTTCTCGAGCGCGAGCGCCTGTTCCGGGCGTCCTCCCGCGATCAGGGCGTAATCGGGCTTGGCCGCGAGGATGATCGCGAGTTGCTCTTCACGCAGCGCATCGTCGACAAAGCCAAGAATGCCGACACCCCAGGGCTTGTCGCCCAGCCTTTCCTTGGTCTCGCGCACGAGCTCCTGCGCCTCCTGCCCACGCATGAGCGCTAGGGCGAGAAAGGGCAGCGCACCATTCTCGGCCACCGCAAGCGCGAACTCGGCGCGGTCGCTGACGCGCGTCATCGGGCCCTGAACGATCGGGAAGCGCGTGCCATGCGCCCGGGCGAGCGGGGCTTCCGGGGAGAGCGGCGCAAGTGATGCGGCGATCTCGATCTGGCTGCGTGAACGCATCTCGAGTCTGCGAAGCGCGGCGCCGAGACGGCCATAACGGCGCAGCAGCCCGGCTGCGAGGGCGGCATCCTGGCCGGTGAGCCACGGCCCTGCGGCGGGATCTGCGGCCAGACGCCCGGCGATTTCGGCTCCGAGTTTCTCGGGCGCGCTGTGCGACACCGCTTCGAGCGCTTGTCCCGGTTTATGATCGGCGCGCCAGAAGATGCGGTAGCCGGTGGCCGAGTCGACCGCCAGCACGCGGGTTTCGCTGCCATCCATGCGCGACAGAATGCGGGTCATGTCCTCCGGAGCACCCGCGGCCTCGAAAAGGGTCAGCTGCCAGTCGAGGATCACACCGGCGGCCCCGGCCACGCGGAAGGCCGCGATGGTGTCGGCCCCGACCCCACCCTGCACGAAACAGGGCAGATCAGTGCGGCTGAGAAGCCGCTGCAGCAAGATGAAGCTCGTCTCGTCGCCGACACGCCCGCCGGATTCGCTGCCCTTGGCGACGATAGCCTCGGGCGCGATGGCCTTGACCGAGGCAAGATCCGCCTCGGAAGTGACTTCCAGCCAGACAGACAAGCCCGGCGCTGCCTTGCGCAGAGCCCGCATCGTCTTGGCTCCGACCTTGTCCGCATCGCCTGCAATCAAGAGCGTGGAAAAGCCAGCTGCACTCGGGAACGGCGAGTCGAGAAGTGCGGGGAGCTGCATCGCATCGACCCGCAGGCCCCAGCCCGCGGGCGCGCCGGCAGAAAGCTGCGCCGCAAGATCCGCGGCCGCCGCCGTGTCGAGCGACAGATATTGCGCATCGACCAGGCCGAGATGGCCTGCCCGGGCCGCGGCCACCGTCAGCGATGCGCCCGGCAGATTGGGCACCGTCGCGGCGACGATGGCGAAGGACGATTCGCTCGACTGGGTTGACATGCTGTCCACTTCCTCGCATCCGCAGGCGGCGTCGGGTGCGCTGTGGAAAGAGTGCTCGCACGGGCCGCGGCGCAATACCACGTTCTATCCCGAAAGGCAGCGCGACCGCAGCGGTCACGGGGCCTCGAACCCAAGCTGTGCAGCGCTGTGCCTCAATCTCACCGAAACTGCGCTGCCTCTTCCCCGTGCTCCCTCGAACTCTCCCACGTACAGGCAAAAACTGAATAATCTGTGTCCTAGCTTATCCGCCCGGCCTGCGCCCTGTCCATAAACCTGGGTTAGAATCTCTCATGCTGAACATCGCAGCGGTGAAAATTGCCGCGATGCGGCGCGTTGCAGCAACACATTGCCCGTGCATGGGCTACCCATTTTGGAAACGTTAGCCTGCCATACACGCCAATTCCGGTCTCAGCGGAAGATCGAGAGCCCGTGCATCATCATCCCCATCACGAGACCGGACTGCGTATGGCCGCCTTCGGTAACGGAAAACAATGCGGGCTGCGCGAAGCTGCGCGCGCCGGGCAAGGCGGCTCCTTCCTGATCGACACGAAGCGCATGACCCCAGAGCGGCACAACGCGAAGCTCCGGCTCTGTCCGGACCTCCAACGCAGTAAGGAACGGAAAGGAGCGCATGGACGATGCCTCCCAGACCGCGAGAGCCACATAGGCGACGAAGTTCCGGTCGCCGCGGTCGCGGGCGATGGTGATCGGGGAGGAAAACTCTGCCGTGGTCGCTTTGCTGGCAATCTCCGGCACCAAGCAATCGAGTGGGGACAGCACAAGGTCGGGCACGATCTCGCCCTCCCGCATCGTGGCCTGCGCAAAGATCATCATCGCAAAGCGATGACATGCGAGAAGCGTGTCGGTGAGCTGGTCGATGGCCGGTGCCGCAGTAACTTTTGGGTCGTCGGGATGAAAGGCCACGCAACGCCATTGCCGGACCAGCCGGTCGCCCTCGTCCCGAGTGGCGGTGAATTGATAGACCGCACCGTCCTCAGACGGGCCGATATCTTCCGGAAAGGAGTTGCAGAACACCACGAGCTTGCCGTCCTCGCGCAGCCGCGAGACTGGCGAGCCGCCCACCCTACCGTCGCCCACGGCCCCGATCACCTGGTGGGCGGGCATCGTGTCCAAGGTGATTCGTTCCGGCAGTTGCTCGATCCGGCTGTCCGCCGTGCCCGAAACCTGTAGGCGCAACAGACTGGTCGGCAAGGCGTCGGAGAATGACACATCGACGTGGGTGGCGAACTTGCCCTGAAAATAGGCGTGATCGCCATGCAGCACGATCGACTGGCGCACCTTAAAAAAGCCCGGGATCCAGTCTCCGGCGTGATAAAGCCGGGTCGAGAGGTCCCGGATATCGAGCGTCGCACCGGTCAATGGGTCGAGTTTGCCGACATAGCCGTTGCGACTTCCGTAAACCAAGGCATTGTCGCGGCTGTAGCGCAGGCAGCGCGGAGTGCCGTGGTCGCGTGCGGCAGCGCCGAACACCGAAACGATGTCGCACGTCGGCCTGCGCCAGATCACCTTGCCGTCCAGATCGAGACACACAATCTCGACGCGATTTCCGGCGTATATGCAGCGCCGCGTCCGACCATTCTCGAAGATCAGTCGCACCAGTAACAGCCCCCCGAGAAAGCGCCCCGGCAGGCCGTCCGACGGCATCGGCAATAGGTCCAGTTCGGATTGCCAGAGAACCTCGCCAGATTTCAGGTCGATCCCTTCGAGCGCAGGCTCCTGCGCGCTGTCGAACACCGCCACCGCGTAATCCGATGCTGTGAACGCCCCGAAATTGCCGCCGCCATAGCTTGGCTCGGGCTTATGTTGCACCGAATTGACCCGGCGCAGCGGCGGGAGCCCGACGCAGGAATTATCCAGAAGCGAGCCATGGGCCATCGGGAAGCCCTCGCCGTCGGGCTCGATTGCGGTCAGCTTGCCCCAGCTCCCGTCGAAGCCCTCAGGCAGCGCAGGCGCGGGCATCGGGTCGTCGGTATAGCCGAATCTCCGGGCGCGGTGGATGACTTCGGGCGTGAAGCCTTCCATGTCTCCCCGCCACGGTAGGCGCGCCGAGAGCGGAACCTTGGGTGGCGTGAAGGGACGTAGCTCGGGGCTTTCTAGAAAGCCCGGATCGTTCCCGAGTTCGGCATTATATGGCCCCGGCGTCGCGAAGGGCGAACGTTCGGGATGTAGCATTGCCTCGATGGCAGCGTCAGAATCATCGATCTCCAGCCAAAGTGCGATTTTCCGCAAGACCCTCCGCGGGTCGGCCAGTAGGTCCTCGCCCCGGATAGTGCGATGGCTGTCGGGCGACAGTGATGCAAAGAAGCGGTCGATCCGGTCGTGGATATCCAGCCAGTGAAACTGCGGATCGAGCGTCGGCGGATTGGTGCACTGGTCCCACGCGCTGCCGCCCCAAGCGCGCAGACCAGCCAGATACCAGCCCGTCGCAACGATGGACTTGCCGTTGGAATAGGGGTGCCGCGCGATCCGCAGGTATTTCGCCCCGGTCGAGATCTGCGGCAGCCGCGCCAGAGAGGTGTCGGTCATAACGTGCAGCGGGCTCTTGTCGACGAGCCTGCGGGGATGGACCAGCCGCTCGGCATGATCGTAAAGCTGCCCGGTGGTCATATGGCCCCGCGCCTGCAGCCAGCGGTCGACATCGTCGACGGCTGCGGCCGTCTGCACCCCGTGATGCAGGTAGGCGAGCATCCGCAGAACCCCTGCCCGGAACGCCGTCATTCCCGGCAAGGTGTTGTACCACCGGCCTACCGTGTCGGAGGTCGCGAGGTTGGTTTCAGGCAGGCCGAATAACTCGGGATGCTGTCCGATCATCGACCCGATCACAGAGGTGAATGAGCGCCCTGGACCCAGAATGAAAATTGGCTCGCGCATCGTATCCGCCTGAAATATCTTAATAAAAAAACTGACCAACGGAGAGGTCACGAATTTGTCACCTCAGCTCCTCTGCACCGCCAACCAGTGTCGACGCCTCACCTGTACTTTTCGAAAAAGCGGATCATATGCTGACCGCCATTCAAATCGGATCGGGCCGGGCCGAGACCGCGGCGTTCTCCGAAGCCGCTCGCTTCCGATCCGGGCCAATAATGGCCTTGGCCGGGATAGATGCAGAAGAGCGTTTGACTGCCATTTCGGCACCCGCTGTATTCGGTACATTGCGCCCGGGAAATGAAGTTGCTTGGCTGGCTTCGCGCACAGCCGTTCATCTGGGACCACCACTGGATATTGTTCAGCACCGAAACCCGCGTGCCCGCCGATGCAATCGAGCTTTCTCCGCCCTCGAGGGGAGCGACGGCATCGAGTTCCCCGTGCAAGTGCAAAAGCGGCACCGAGCGCGCCGGGCTGCAAGTGCTCGTCGAGAGCCTCGGTGCCCCGGCATAGACCGAGAAGGCAGCCAGTCGCTCGGGCACGTCGCAGGCCAGCCGGTAGGCCATCAGTGCACCGTTCGAATAGCCTGCGACGAACATCTTGCTCTGCGTCGGGACCATCGTTCCGATCTGGTCGGCCAATCGCGTGAGGAAGCCCACATCGTCGATATTGCGCGCTTGTGCCCGACCACAGCATTCGCGCGCATTCCAGCTGCGGCGAAACCCGTCGGGATAGACGAAGACGAAGTTTTCGGAGCCGGGCTGCAGATGGAGTCGGCTGATCCGGGCCATATCCTCGCCGGTGGCGAAACCGGGATGCAGGACCATCACCACCGGCCAGCGATCCCTCGCGGACGGCACGTCAGGCAGATAAACAGTCGCGGTGCGGTTCATCGATCCGATGCGCATGCTGACTTCGGTCTTCTGCCAGGCGGAGGCGGTCGTCCCCGCAGTCAGCAGGCTCAGGGCGAGAAGCATCGGGGTCGCCCGGTTCAGGGAGGTGGCGAAGGACCGGGTTGCGGCGGCTATCAACTGTCGAAACATGCGTATTCCCTTTTCGAGCCGTATGGGGCGGAGCACGTCCGCCGCGCTTATTCAGACACAAACGGAAGCGCCTACGCGCATCAAGGTCTAATAGTTAACTCGGCGAATACCGAGCGCCGAAATCACGTTTCGACGAACGCAAATGGTTCGATGTCGCGCAAATCTCACCGGCGGCAGCGCACAAACTCAATTGTCGAGCGTGCCGTCGATGATCTGATCCTCGAAGTCGCTCGGCCGTCCGCGAGCACCAAAGCGGGGAGCTTGGGCCGAGCCGCCGGGAGCGACATCCTGACCAGCTGCCGGTTCGCCTGGGCTCGCTGCCGGGCCCTCGTTGCCCATCGCCATCCGCTGTCCGGCCATCAAACCCATGAGAAACGCGCGCCGCATCAATGGGTCGGCGCCAGGCGCGGCTTGACCCGCACCTGCCAGCGCCATGCCGCGTTGCCCAGCCGCGCCCATCGCGCCGCCCTGACCGCCAAACGCGCCGCCGCCAAACTGACCGCCGGCACCGGGACCACGACCCGCTCCCTGCTGGCCGCCGAAACGCCCCGCGCCCATCGAACTGCCTTGGCCGCCGAACGCGCCGCCATCGAACTGACCGCCGGCGCCGGGGCCGCGACCGGCTCCCTGCTGGCTGCCGAAACGCCCCGCGCCCGTCGCGCCGCCTTGGCCGCCAAACGCACCGCCGCCGAACTGACCGCCGGCGCCGGGACCACGACCCGCTCCCTGCTGGCCGCCGAAACGCCCCGCACCCATCGCGCCACCTTGGCCGCCGACCGCGCCGCCGCCGAACTGACCGCCGGCGCCGGGACCGCGACCGGCTCCCTGCTGACCGCCGAAGCGCCCCGCGCCTATCGCGCCGCCTTGGCCGCCAACGCGCCCGCCGCTGTCCGCGGAACGATTGTCGAAGCCGACAAAGCCGGCACCCGCATTGCCCTGTCGCAAGGCCTCTCGGTCGAAGTTCCGGTCTCCGGCTTTCGTCTGAGTGGGATTTTCGTCGGCCATGTCCTGCTCCGCTGCGTGTAATAACGGCCCAGTCCTAACAATTCTATGGCGCAATGAGCATGCTAAATTTGCATACCGCACTTCTTTTCGCCGCCGCACGCGCGCGGAACGCGCCTCCGGCTCGGAGCAGGGCCCCTTGATCATCCCTGCGTTCCATATGAGAAACCATTTCTCAGCGATCAAACGCGCATTCCAGGCAGGAAGTCGAATACATGAAGCCTTTTCTCACGGGCCGTGTCGTTCTGGTTACCGGCGCCAGCAAGGGCCTCGGTGCAGGCACAGCGCGGGTCATGGCGCGGGCCGGAGCCCATGTGGTGGCCACCGCGCGCGATGGCGACGCCCTCAATGCGGTCGTCGCGGACATCCGCAGCGAAGGGGCGCAGGCGGTCGCGATCCCCGCGGATCTTTCCGAAGATGCCTCGGTGGCGGCTCTGGTCGCGGCCACTACGCAAGCGGGGGGCAGGATCGACGCGTTGGTGAATATCGCTGGTCTAGCCGACGGGATCGGCACAAAGCTGTGGAATATACCGGTCGATACCGTGGAAAGGCTGAACGCCACCAACATCACGGGCGTATTTAATGTTCTGCGGCACGTGGTGCCGGTCATGCAGACGCAGCATGGCGGACGCTTGCTGTTCCTGTCCTCGCCAGCGACCTTCAACCCGCAACCGGAAACCGGAGCCTATGCCGCGACAAAGGCTGCTGTGAACCAGATCGTGCAAACGCTGGCGCTGGAATTGAATGGCAGCGGAGTGACAGTCAACGCGTTCAATCCGGGGCCTGTCGACACGCCACTTTACGGCCAGATTTCCAGCGTGCTGAGCCGCGGCGGCATGAGCCCGGCGGGACGCCCGCCGGAACTCGCCGCGCAATTGCTGTTGTGGCTCTGCGCGCCCGAAACCGCCACGTTGAACGGCGAGTTCGTCCAGTGGGACAATCCCAACACCCTCGCGGCGATGGACGATTTCCAGCGCAGCTACCATGTCAGCCCGCGCGGCTGACCGGGCGGCCTAGGCCATTTCCACCAGCGCCTCGCTCACCGACCAAAGATACGCCCCGGCCTCGCGGTTGGCAGTAGCGGGGGCGATATCGCTCAGTGAATCTTGGTCGACATAGATCCCCGTCAGTCCGCTCAGTTTCGGATCGATCAGCATGCTGGCCACGTAGGTCCCGGCCTTTTCGGGCGAGATCATGCGGTTGCGAGCCCGGTTCATCGCCGCGAGCTCAGGGCGGTCCTTGGCACCCTCGCGGTTCAGGATCTCGGTGCGAACCATGCCGGGGCTGATCGTCGCGACGCGCGGACCCTCGGGGCCCAGGCGATCCGCCAAAGCATTGGAGAACATCATGTTGGCGAATTTCGCCCGGGCATAGGCTTCGAGTGGCTGATAATTCCGGCTCGAGAAGAGATCCGAGAAATCCAGCCCGGATCGGCGGTGGATTTCCGAACTGAGATTGACGATATGCCCCTCCGCAGGGATCGCATCGACAAGCAGTTTCGTTAGCAGGAAGGGGGCTAGGTAGTTAACCACGAAAGTGGCCTCGTAGCCGTCGGCGGTGGTCTTTCGCGCGGCAAAGACGGCACCCGCATTGTTGATCAGGGCGTCCACCCGGGCATGGCGCGCCAGGATCGTATCAGCCAATTTGCGCACCTCTGACATCGCCGACAGATCGGCGGCGATGAACTCGCCCGGCATGCAGCTTGGCCGTTCCTCCAATTCCGAAAGCAATTCGGCCCCCGCCGTGGCATTCCGGCCCACTGCCACCACATGGGCCCCGCAGCGCGACAGTATCACCGCCAGTTCCCGCCCGATGCCGGAGGTCGCGCCGGTCACCACACAGACCTTGCCGGCAAGCGGACGCGAGCGGCTCTCGAGCGCGGCGATCACCGCGGGTACTTTCGGGGTGTTGTCGGGCACCAGCCCGTCGGCGCGCAGGCCGAAAACGATCTCTTGCGCGCATTCAGCGAGCCCTATCCAGGCCGATCGCCGCGGTCGAAAATCCAGAAGACGGCTGGCCTTGTCAGTGGCCAGAACTGGCTGCTCGAGCGGGTATTCCGGGCGCACACGGTCGTCGGTCGGGTCCTCTTCTGACAAGAGACGGCCGAGCCGTTGGAGCTCGTATGCAAGAACATCGGGGCCAATCCCCATCGGGTCCGCGATGTTGAAGACATGACCGCCCGCGGCGGGCACGCGAGCAGCGGCGATCAAAGCGCTCGACAAATCGTCGGGATGAAGCCGCTGCAGCGGCAGCGGTGCAGCGGCGGCAGTGCCTTCGAACATGATCGCGCGCAAAGGGGCCAGTGCCGCCGGATCGGTCCGGTCGTAGAGGTCCGGCACCCGCAGGATCACCCGTTCGGTCGCGGTCGTCGCACCCGCCTGGAAAGCCTGCTCGGCCCCGAGCGCGATGCGCGCGGCTTCAGGCACGCCGTCCTCGTCTCGATACAGCGGTGCGGTTTCACGCACAGGACCGCGGCTGCCCGCCGCGTCGGCATAGACCTCTGCGCTCGACAACAGCACGGCCCGAGAGACGCCCGCGGCTTCGGCGGCGGCCAGCCGTTGACGGATCCGGTCCTCCCGCGCAGCACGGGGCAGATCGGCGTGGAGTTCCAGAACGAAAAGCACATCGGCATCGCGCAACCGGGCCTTGAGCGCGGCGGCGTCGCCCACCTCCGCGACGCCCGTATCCAGCGCCTCCACTTCCCAGCGCATTTGGGCCAGGGCGTCGGCCAGCCGGGCCCCGATCCCGCATCCCGCATTCGTTATTATGCCCTTCATTGCATCCCTCCGAGTGTCGCGTGCAGGCTCGCTGTGTTCATTCGACCGGCATGTAGGCCGGGAAGTTGACCGAGGTGGACGCGTAGAATTCCAACCGCCCCAGGATTTCCTGAATGCAGTTCTTGGCCGTCATGCGCGGACGCCATCCGGCGGCGCGCAGCTTTGCGGGATAGAACTTCGGCACGCCGACATTGTGGCGCGCGGCGAGCTCGGCATAGGGATTGTCCTCGCGCCCGACATTCATGATTTCCCACATCAGCGACAACACGTCATAGGCGGTGATCGGCTCTTCGCCAGCGACCAATATAGACTGATTGCGCAGGTCGGGATGGTCGGCGGCCAGGAGTGCCGCCGTGCCTATATCGGTGCCGTGGGTCCATTGCATCGTGTCCCACATCCGACGCAGCCCGTCGGCGGCCTCGGGATTGCGGATTAGCTGGGTCACGAGATTGTCGACGAAGGGGCTCTTGCGGCCGGAGATGATCGAGGGGCGCAGCATCGCGAAATCGAAGGCCCCGGTTTCGGCCGCCTCAAACACCGCGTCTTCGGCCCGGATGAGGCTTTCGCCCAAGGCCTGTTGGGAGGGGTTGCCGTGCGCTTCGCGCTGCGCGTCGTCGGTCAGCGGCCAGAGATTCGGCATCCGGTGCGGCACGTAGACATTGTTCGACGAAACCATGACGAAGCGCGAGACCGCGCCGCGGCATGCCTTCACCAGGTTGCGCGTGCCGCGCGCATTCACGTGCTCCAACATGTCCGGATCAATGGCCGGCGGCGGGCTGATGAGCGCGGTGTGGAAGACCAGCTCGATCCCATCGAGCGCCTCGTCCAGCGCATCGCGATCTGCCAGATCGCCCGGGACCATCTCGATCCGGTCGCGATAATTGATGCGGTGCATCGAGTCGGGCAGCGTGAAGACGCGGACGTCGTGATCGGTTCGCATCAACGCTTCCAGCACATATTGACCGACGGCACCGGTCGGGCCGGTCACCAAAACTTTCATCTCAAATTCCTCAGCCGCGCCTCCGGAAACCGCGGCCACTTGGGCAGATCCGGCTATCGAGTGCAACCGTTGACTTGCAGTCTGCATCTCTCTTGGAGGCAAGCGCGGCATGGACGCGCGCGGCGGCGACGGATCGTTCTCGGCGAGCGCTCGGAAAATCCGTATTGCCCGCGCAGCGGCGTTTGGACAGACCTCCAGGCGGCGCATCTCGTTGTCCCGTCCGAATTGTGCATGCGAGCCAAGCGCCGAGCCGGGGCCGTCTTTGCGGGGCTGCAGCGCGCTTCTATGGCCCGCTGCGCGACCGCCCGCGCCGCGTCGCCGCAGTTGGCAATTCGCCGGCGGCCCGATATGACCTTAAGGAAAGAGAGGTGGTCAGGGTGAGCGAGCGATACGAGACCGGAATGCGCGTCCGCCGTCAGGTTCTGGGCGATGCCCATGTGGACCGCGCGGAGGCCGAGAAGACCCCGCTCGACGCGGCGTTCCAGAGCCTCATCACCGAAAGCGCCTGGGGCACGGTCTGGGCCTCCGACGCGATCAGCCTGCGCGAGCGGTCGATGCTGACCCTGGCGCTTCTGGCCGCCACCGGAAACTTCGAGGAAATCCCCATGCACATCCGCGCCACGGCCCGCACCGGCGCCACCCGCGAGGACGTGATGGAGGTCTTCCAGCATGTCGCGATCTATGCCGGGGTGCCGCGCGCAAACCACGCGCTGAAGCTGGCCCGGGCGACCTATGCGGAGATGGAGCGCGGCGATGAGTGACGCGCCCTTTGTCGCCCGGGACCGGGCCTGGCACCCGCCGGCGCTGAGCCCGGCCTACCGGACCTCTGTCAGCCGCTCGCCCCGGCACGCGCCGATCAGCTTTCCCCAGACCCTGTCGGAAACCACGGGGCCAGTCTTCGGGCACGATCTGCCGGGACCGCGCGACAATGACCTGATCCACAATTTCGCGGCCCCCGGCGCGGCCGCGATCGGGCCGCGCATCATCGTGCATGGCCGGGTGACCGAAGAGACGGGGCGCCCGGTGCCCGGTGCCCTTCTGGAGGTCTGGCAGGCCAATGCGGGCGGGCGGTACCGGCACCGCAAGGAGGGCTATATCGCGCCGCTCGATCCGAATTTCGGCGGCTGCGGGCGCGTGATCACCGACGCGGACGGCGCCTATCACCTGCGCACCGTGCAGCCCGGCGCCTATCCCTGGCCCAATGGCGGCAACGATTGGCGCCCCGCCCATATCCACTTTTCCGTCTTCGGGTCGGGCTTCGGCCAGCGGCTCATCACCCAGATGTATTTCGAGGGCGATCCGCTGATCTGGCGCTGCCCCATCTTGCAGGCGATCCCGTCGGAGGCGGCGGTGAAGACGCTGATCGCGACGCTCGACATGCGGGCGTCGGTGCCGATGGATTGCCTCGCCTATCGCTTCGACATCGTCCTGCGCGGGCGGCGCCAGACCCTGTTTGAGAACCGCATGGAGGGGGGCTGAGCGATGTCCGGCGCCGCTGATCGACCCGCCGATCTCAAGGAAAGCCCGAGCCAGACGGCCGGGCCCTACGTGCATATCGGCTGCCTGCCGAACCATGCGGGCCTCGGCGGACCCTGGGCCGAGGATCTGGGCGCCCGGCCCTTCGCCGACGACGCGCCGGGCACGCGGGTGGTTGTGACGGGTTGCCTCCTCGACGGCACCGGCACGCCGCTGCGCGACGCCATGGTGGAGATCTGGCAGGCCGATGCGGCGGGGCGCTATGCAGGCGGCGGCGCGGCGGGCTTCGCGCGCCGGGCCAGCGATGCCGAGACCGGGCTGTGGCGGCTCGAGACCATCAAGCCGGGTGCCGTGCCAGGCCCCGATGGCCGCATCCAGGCGCCGCATCTGACGCTCTGGATCGTGGCGCGCGGCATCAATCTGGGGCTCCATACGCGGATGTATTTCCCCGACGAAACCGCCGCCAACGCCGCCGATCCGGTGCTGGGGCGGATCGAGCAGACGGCGCGCGCCCGGACGCTTGTCGCCGAGGCCCGGGGCGACGGCGTCTACCATTTCGATATCCACCTCCAGGGCGAGAAAGAGACGGTGTTCTTCGATGTCTGATGTCAGCGGCAAACCCTGCATTCTCTGCGTGGCGATCACCGGCTCGGTGCCCACCAAGGCCGACAATCCCGCGGTGCCGATCACCGTCACCGAGCAGGTCGAATCGACCCAGGAGGCGTTCGAGCTGGGCGCGGCGATCTGCCATGCCCATGTGCGCAACGACGACGGCACGCCGTCTTCGGACCCCGACCGTTTCGCGGCGCTGAAGGAGGGTCTGGAGAAGCATTGCCCGGGTATGATCATCCAGTTCTCGACCGGCGGTCGGTCAGGGGCCGGGCAGGCGCGCGGCGGCATGCTGCCGCTGCGGCCGGACATGGCCTCGCTCTCGGTGGGCTCGAACAATTTCCCCACGCGAGTCTATGAGAACCCGCCGGACCTGGTGGCGTGGCTCTCCGACGAGATGCGGAAATACGCGGTCACGCCCGAGATCGAGGCCTTCGATCTGAGCCATATCCTGCAGGCCATCCGCATGCACGAGGCGGGCCTGCTGCATGGCCGGCTATACGTGCAGTTCGTGATGGGCGTGAAGAACGCCATGCCCGCGGATCGCGAGGTGTTCGACTTCTACGTGCGGATGATGCGGACCCGCGCCCCCGAGGCGGCCTGGTGTGCCGCGGGGATCGGGCCGAACCAGGTGGTGGTGAACGAATGGGCGATCGCGGCGGGGGGCCATACCCGTGCGGGGCTCGAGGATAATATCCGGCTCGACCGGGACACGCTGGCGCCGTCGAACGCCGCGCTGATCGCGCGGGCGGTGGATCTCTGCGCCAGATACGAGCGCCCGGTGGCCAGCCCCGCCGAGGCACGCGCGATCTTGGGACTGGCGCCCGCCGCCTGAGGCGCGTGGCGCGTCAGGGGCATGGCTCATCGGCCGGGGCCGGCCTCTTCGCGGGCGGACAGGCGCCGCGGGGTGATGGGCGTGGCGGCGGACACATCCGCGTGCGGGCCCGTGCAGATGGCCGTCATCACGCGACCGAAGGCCGCGAAGGTCTGATCCGCCGCCGAGACCAGCGCAACATATCCCTCCGCCGCCTGCCCGTGTCGGTCCAGCTCGCCCGTCAGGGCCGCCCAGAGCCGACGGTCGTGCCCCGCGCCGAAGAAGTGCCGCGGCGCCTGCGGCAGCGCCGCCGCGATATCGCGGTCGATCAGCGCCGCGCCGAAACGGGCGCCGTGCAGGACATAAAGCGCCCCCAGCGCCGCGCGCGGCGTCTCGGGCATCGGCAGCGGCAGTCCCGGCGGCAGGCGCAGGGAGGCCTGCAGGCCGCGCAGATCGGCCCGGAGCGCGGCCAGTCCGCGGTCGAGCGACAGCGGCTCGAACACGCACAGGCTGCGGCGTCGCTGCTCCACCGCCTCGAAGAAGACCAGATAGCCGCGCAGGAGCATCGCGTATTCGGACAACGTCAGGTCGGGGGCCTGCAGGCGGCAAAGCCAGGGATGGACATGCAGCGCCTCATGCGCGGCGCGCGTGGCGGCGGCGATCCGGGCCCGCACCGTGCCGCGATCCCGACCGTCGGGGCCGCTCATGCCGCATGCTCCGCCCGGACCGGGTTCGGCAGCGAGACGACGAACCGCGCGCCGCCGGAATAGGCGGTGTCGAGCGATATCTTCCCGCCATGCTGCTGCACGATCCGTTCGCAGATCGACAGGCCCAGCCCGGAGCCCTCGATCTTGCTTTGCGGATGCAGGCGTTGCATCGCCTGGAACACCCGCTTGGCGTATTCCTCGGGGATGCCGATGCCGTTGTCGCACACCTCGACGCTCTGGAACCCCGCCGGGCCTTCGGTCGGACCGATGCGGACCCGGGGCGCGCGGTCGGGATCGCGGTATTTCAGCGCGTTGCTGCCGAGGTTGAGAAACAGCCGCATCAGCAGATGGAGGTTGCCGCGCACAAGCGGCATCTGCGCGATTTCGAAATCGGCCTCCGCCTCCTCGATCTGGACGCCCAGCAGGTCGCGGGCGTCGCGCGCCGCGCGCGTGGGATCGACATCGGTGAAGCTGTGCTTCTGTCCGGTGACCATCTCGAGTTCCAGCAGCCCCGAGGTCAAATCCGTGAGGCGCGCGGCGTAGATCTTGGCCATGGCGTGGTTCTCGCGCACCGCCTCGGGTTCGAACCCGTCCTCGTGCATGAAGGAGAGCGCGTTGCTGATCCCGCGCAGCGGCGCGCGCAGGTCATGGGCGGCGGTCGCCGCGAATTTCTTCAGCGTGGCGTTTTCATCCTTCAGCAGCAGTTGCGCGGTGACGATGTCGAGGAATTCCTTGAAGATTTCCCGCGCGCTTTCCAGCTCGTCGGGCATCCAGGGCTTGCTTTCCTCGCAATGCTCCTCTTCCCAGCGGGCGAAGCTTTGCCGCGGCAGAAGCTGCGCGACGGGATCGGCGTCGGGCACGATCACGGCGGCCTTGCGCGGCTTGCCCGCCCAGGCGACCTTCTGGGTGATCGGGCCGCGGAACCAGATCAGCTGGCAGACCCGGTGGGTGGCGATCGGCTGGATCAGCACGCCGCAGGCGGTGTCCATGTGATCGCGCGCAGGCGGAAAATCGCGGTGGAACGCCGTGGTCTGGAACTGGTCGGACGTCTCGCGCTGCTTGATCGCCCATTGGATCATCTCGCGGATGATGTCGGGCGGCGGGGTCCGACCGGAAAAATGCAGGTTGCTGCCGTATTGGAACGCGAAGCCGTCGGCATCGAGGAATTCCTGCAGGACCGGGACCAGCGTGGCGACCACATCCTCCACCTCGCCGGAATTGCGCAGGGCCGCGGCGAAGGCGTTCTCGATCCGGCGCAACTCGGTGATCTTGTCGGCGATCTTGGTGCGTTCGTGCTGGTCGTGGCGCAGCATCAGCGCGGTGCCGATCTCGTGTATGAGGCTCCAGGAATCGAAGGGGACGATGCCCGGCTCGGTGTGATGCGCGGCGATCAGGCCCCAAAGCGCGCCGCGATGCATCAGCGAGCACCCGAAGGAGGCCTGCAGACCCATGTTGCGCAGATACGCGGTATGCATCCGCGAGACCGACCGCGACACCGCCCAGGTCAGGTCGATGGGGCCGCCGGTGCGGTGCAGCACCCGGATCGGGATGGCGTCGTCGAACACGGAGCCGATCGCGCGGTAGGGCACCATGGTCATGATCTCGCGCACCTGCTTGGGGATATCGCCGGCGGGAAAATGCAGCCCGAGATAGGAATCCACCTCCGGCACGCGGCTTTCGGCGATGGTCTCGCCGGACCAGTCGGGCAGGAAGCGGTAGATCTTGACGCGCGCAAAGCCGGTCAAGCTGCGCACCGCGTCCACGGCGATCTGCATCGCGTCCTCGAAACTGTCGGAATGCAGGATCTGCGCGCTGGTCTTGCCGACGAGGCGCATATTGGTGCGCGACACGCGCGGCGACGGCATGTTGTTGGGCAGGAACTCGATGATTCGCAGCCCGGCATGGCAATGGGTGACGGTGTCGAAGCTGACACCCTCGCGCGTCACGATATAATCCAGCACCTCATGCAGAAGCTGCGGGCCGTTGCTGAGCAGCGCGAGTTCCCTGTGCAGCTCCGGATCGAGGTCGGCGAGCGTCATCGACATCATCGCCTCGGGCGCAACTCCTAGAAAATCCGAAATATTTTCCGACGCGGCCACCACGCGATAGCTGTCCTGATCGAGCGCGATCAGCGCACCGATATTCTGGATCATGCCGGAGAAATGGATCTGTTCGCTGTCGCAATTGTCGAGCGTCGTGCGATCCGTGCGGGTGAAGAATTCCGACAGGGATTTCGGTGCATTCATGATTCGTTCGCCGTTTTTCCTAACAACCTTCCGGCCAAACAAGCGCCACAAGTCTTAAGATCTGGCGAAACACGGCCCTCCGCGGCCCGTCGCGCCCGGAATCGCGCCGCCCGCCCCCGGCACAGCACTTCTCCGACATGGCGCCGAAAAATCCTTTGCGCGCGTAAAGAAATCAGCAATACTTTGAAAAAGATTTCCGCCCGGGAGCCGGCATGAGCCACATCAAACTGCGCAACATGGAGGAATTCGCCACGGCGAGCGGCATCTCGCGGCCGACCCTGTCGAAGTATTTCAACGACCCCGACAGCGTGCGGCCCTCGACGCGCGCGCGGATCGAAGCGGCGCTCGAGACCTACGATTACCGCCCGAATATCTACGCGGTGAACCAGAACCGCAAACTGACCAAGAATGTCGGCATCGTGGTGCCGTTCCTGGCCGATCCGTTCTTCGCCGAGATCGCCCGCAACATCGAGGAACGCTGCCTCGAGGCCGGTTTCCAGCCCTCGCTCTTCAGCCCCTATGGCAAGCCCGAGGTGGAAAACGCGATCCTCGACAACCTGCGCGCGATGAAGCCCGCGGGCGTGCTTCTGGCGCCGCTGGGACGGCGCAGTTCGGACCGCAAGATCATCGAGGATTTCTGCCGCGACGTGCCCACGATCCTGTTCGACAGCAATATCGAGGGCCTGGGCGAGGCCTTCGTCGGGTCGGACAATGCGAGCTTCGTCGCGCAGACGGTGGATTACCTGCACCGCACCGGCGACGCGCCGTGTTTCTTCGAGATGGCGCAACCCGCCAACCCCAACGCCGTGCGCCGCCGGGACGCCTATGTGGCGAAGATGATCGAGATCGGGCTGACCCCGCATGTGCTGCAGGCCGAGGGCACCGGCTGGGCCTTCGAGGAAATCGGCAAGCGGGGCGCGCTGAAGCTTCTGCGCGCGAATGCGCTGCCCACCCGGACCGTGCTCTGTTCGAACGACCGGCTGGCGATCGGGTTTCTGTCGGCCTGCTACGATCTGGGGCTGAAGGTCGGACACGGCGCCGATTGCGACCTGCGGGTCGCCTCGAACGACGATCATCCCTATGCGCGCTATACCTGCCCCGCCCTGACCACCGCCGCGCATGATTACGAAGCTGTCTCGCGCCTCGCGGTGGAGATGTTGCTGAAACTGATTCTTTCCGGCGGCATGCTGGAGAAGCGCACCGAAACGCTGGTTCCGGCACGGCTCGTGCTGCGGCAATCGGCTTGAAGGACCGGAAATATACGAATGGAACCAATGACCTGACACCAAAATTATCGCGCGTAAATTTTTGATTGACCGCGCGATAGAAAGTAGCTCATGATCGTCAAGCATTCACCAAGGGAGGACATCCGGATGCCCATCAAGAACGCACTTCGTGCGGCCACGGCGCTCGGCCTTTTGACGGCCACCGGCGCATTCGCCGAATCTCACAGCCCCACCATTACCATCGCGACCGTGAATAATGGCGACATGATCCGCATGCAGGGCTATACCGACACCTTCACCGAGCAGACCGGCATCAATGTCGAGTGGGTCACGCTCGAGGAGAACGTGCTGCGCCAGCGTGTCACCACCGACATCACCACCAAGGGTGGCCAGTTCGACATCACCACGATCGGCATGTACGAAGCGCCAATCTGGGGCGCCAACGGCTGGCTCGTGCCGCTGGACGACCTGTCCGCGGAATACGACGTCGACGACATCCTCCCGGCCATGCGCTCGGGCCTCAGCCATGACGGCACGCTGTACGCGGCACCGTTCTACGGCGAATCCTCCATGATCATGTATCGCACCGACCTGATGGAAGCAGCGGGCCTCGAAATGCCCGACGCACCCACCTGGGAATTCATCCGCGAAGCGGCTGCAGCGATGACCGACCGCGACGCCGACATCAACGGCATCTGCCTGCGCGGCAAGGCCGGCTGGGGTGAAGGCGGTGCCTTCATCAACACCATGGCCAACTCCTTCGGCGCGCGTCCGGTCAACGAAAACTGGGAGCCGCAGCTCGACAGCGAGGCATGGGCCGAGACGCTCACCTTCTTCACCGAGATGATGGCGGAATCCGGCCCCACGGGCTACGCCACCAACGGCTTCAACGAGAACCTGTCGCTGTTCCAGCAGGGCAAGTGCGGCATGTGGATCGACGCGACCGTCGCGGCCTCTTTCGTGACCAACCCCAACGATTCCGAAGTGGCCGACAGCGTGGGCTTCGCGCTGGCGCCGAACAAGGACGGTGTCGACAAGAAGGCCAACTGGCTCTGGGCCTGGGCACTCGCCATCCCGGCGGGCACCGCGCAGGAAGATGCGGCCAAGCAGTTCATCGAGTGGGCCACCTCGAAGGATTACATCGAGCTCGTCGCCGAGAACGAAGGCTGGGCAAACGTGCCCCCGGGTGCGCGCACCTCGCTTTACGAGACGGCCGAGTATCAGGAAGTGCCCTTCGCGCAGAAGACGCTCGACTCGATCAACGCCGCCGATCCCAACAACCCGACCGTCGAGCCGGTGCCCTATACCGGTATCCAGTTCGCCGCGATCCCGGAATGGGCCGGCATGTGGGGCCAGGTGAGCCAGGAATTCTCGGCTGCCTATGCAGGTCAGCAGTCGATCGAGGAAGCGCTCGAAAAAGGTCAGGCCATCATGACCGAAGAACTGGAAGCCGCGGGTTACTAAACCCGGCACTTCCCGGGGGTGGGCGGCCTTCCGCCCCCCCTTCCCCAGCGTGACCAGTATCACCGTTGTTTTTCCTCACGGGTACATTCCGCCCGAACAGAGAGGTCTTGCGTCATGGCTACCCAACATTCCCGATCCGCCGCGCGCTTCATGATGGCCCCAGCCGTTATCCTGCTTCTGGGCTGGATGCTGGTGCCGCTGACGATGACGCTTTACTTCTCGTTCAAGAGCTATCTGCCGCTCAGGGGTGGCGATCTGGGCTGGACGGGCTTTGACAACTACGTCCGCTTCGTCACGTCGAGCGCCTTCTGGCCGTCGGTGATCACCACACTGGTGATCGTGGGGGGTGTGCTCGTCATCACCGTCTGCCTGGGCATCCTTCTGGCCATGCTTCTCGACCAGCCGATGTGGGGCCAAGGCATCGTCCGTATCCTCGTCATCGCGCCCTTCTTCGTCATGCCGACCGTTTCGGCACTGGTGTGGAAGAACATGTTCATGGATCCCACGAACGGGCTCTTGTCGCATCTGTGGCGCTTTTTCGGGGCCGAACCGGTCGCGTGGCTTTCGGAGGTGCCGACCACATCCATCGTGATGATCGTGTCCTGGCAATGGCTGCCTTTCGCGACGCTGATCCTGTTGACCGCGATCCAGTCGCTCGACAGCGAGCAGCTGGAGGCCGCCGAGATGGACGGAGCGCCGCATCTCAGCCGGTTCTTCTACATCATCCTGCCGCACCTTGCGCGGGCCATCACCATCGTGGTGCTGATCCAGACGATCTTTCTACTGTCGATCTTCGCCGAGATTTTCGTGACCACTGGCGGGGCCTTCGGGACCCGGACCCTGACCTACCTGATCTACCAGCGCGTGCTGGAAAGCCAGAATGTCGGCCTCGGGTCTGCCGGGGGTGTCTACGCCATCATTCTCGCCAATATCGTTGCCATCTTCCTGATGCGCATCGTCGGCAAGAACATGGACGCGTGAGGAGGACCTGACCATGGCACGTGCCGTCACATCACAACGCAAGGCGATCAATACCGCCATCGCCTGGACCATCGGGTTCCTGATCTTCTTCCCGATCCTCTGGACCATCCTGACCTCGTTCAAGACCGAGGGCACCGCGATCGCCGATCCGCCCGTGTTCCTGTTCTTCGACTGGACGCTGGAGAATTACGCGGTCGTGCAGGAACGCTCAAACTACATGCGGTTCCTGTGGAACTCGGTCATCATCGCGGGCGGCTCCACGCTCTTGGGTGTGATCGTCGCGGTGCCTGCCGCCTGGGCCATGGCCTTCGTGCCCTCGCGGCGGACCAAGGACATCCTGCTGTGGATGCTCTCGACGAAGATGTTGCCCGCGGTCGGCGTGCTCTACCCGATCTACCTGATCTGCATCGAGTTGGGCGTGCTCGACAACCGTGCGGCGCTGGTGATCATCCTGATGCTCATCAACCTGCCGATCATCGTCTGGATGCTCTATACCTACTTCCGCGAAATCCCGGGCGAGATCCTGGAAGCCGCGCGGATGGACGGGGCGAGCCTGCGCAACGAGATCCTTTACGTGCTGACGCCGATGGCGATCCCGGGCATCGCCTCGACAGTGCTTCTGAACTTCATCCTCGCCTGGAACGAGGCGTTCTGGACGCTGAACCTGACCGCCGTCGATGCGGCGCCGCTCACCGCCTTCATCGCCAGCTATTCCAGCCCCGAGGGTCTGTTCTTCGCCAAGCTCAGCGCGGCCTCGACCATGGCCATCGCGCCGATCCTCATCCTCGGCTGGTTCAGCCAGAAGCAACTCGTCCGCGGCCTGACCTTCGGCGCCGTCAAGTAACGAAGCACGCGCGCTCGAGTAGCGAAGCGGTAGCGCAAAAAGGAAGAACACATGGGACGCATCACACTCAACAAGGTGGTCAAGCGCTTCGGCGAGGTGGAGGTCATCCCGCCCTTGGACCTGACCATCGAGGACGGCGAATTCACGGTCTTCGTGGGCCCCTCGGGCTGCGGCAAGTCCACGCTGCTGCGGCTGATCGCGGGGCTGGAGGATGTGAGCTCGGGCGATATTACCATCGACGGCACGCCGGCGACGGACCTGCCGCCCGCCAAGCGCGGCCTTGCGATGGTGTTCCAGTCCTACGCGCTTTACCCGCACATGTCGGTGCGCAAGAACATCGCCTTCCCGATGAAGATGGCGGGGCTCAGCCAGGAAGAGCAGGAGGCGCGGATCAAGAAGGCCGCCGACGCGCTGAACCTGACCGATTACCTCGACCGGCGGCCCGGCCAGCTGTCGGGCGGCCAGCGCCAGCGCGTGGCCATCGGGCGCGCCATCGTCCGAGAGCCCTCCGCCTTCCTCTTCGACGAGCCGCTGTCGAACCTCGATGCGGCGCTGCGGGTGGGAATGCGGCTCGAGATCTCGGAGCTGCATGAACGGCTGAAGACCACGATGATCTACGTCACCCACGACCAGGTCGAGGCGATGACCATGGCTGACAAGATCGTGGTGCTGCGCGCGGGCCATATCGAGCAGGTCGGCAGCCCGCTCGAGCTTTACCGCAACCCGCGCAACCTCTTCGTCGCGGGCTTCATCGGCTCGCCCAAGATGAACCTCATTCCGGGCGCGCCCGCGGCCAAGCACGACGCCACCCATATCGGCATCCGGCCCGAGCATTTCCGCATCGTCGAGAGCGGCGGCACCTTCACCGGCAAGGTCATCGTGTCCGAACATCTGGGCTCCGACACCTTCTTCCACGTCGATGTGGAGGGCGTCGAGGAGGCCGTGACCATCCGCGCCGGCGGCGAGGTCGGGCTGCGCCACGGCGACAAGATCCATATCGAACCCGAGGAGGGGCAAATCCACCGCTTCGACGCGCAGGGCCTACGCATCGCATGAGGCGGCTGGAGGGCAAATCCGCGCTGATCACCGGCGCCGCCCGCGGCATCGGCAAGGAATTCGCCCGGGCCTATGTCAACGAGGGCGCGCGCGTGGCGATCGGGGATATCAACGAGGACGCCGCGCGCGAAGCCGCCGAAGAGATCGGCCCGGGCGCCTATGTCGTTCCGCTCGACGTGACGCGGCAGGAAAGCATCGACGCCGCCGTCGCGGGCGTGGTGGCGGAGGCGGGCAAGCTCGACATCCTCATCAACAACGCGGCCCTCTTCGATGCCGCCGAGACGGTGGACATCACCCGTGACAGCTATGACCGGCTATACGCGGTGAACGTCGAGGGCACGCTCTTCACCATGCAGGCGGCGGCCCGGCAGATGATCGCGCAGGGTGAGGGCGGCAAGATCATCAACATGGCGAGCCAGGCCGGGCGGCGCGGAGAGCCCCTGGTGCTGGTCTATTGCTCGACCAAGGCGGCGGTGATCTCGATGACGCAATCGGCCGGGCTGAACCTGATCCAGCACGGCATCAACGTGAACGCCATCGCGCCCGGAGTGGTGGACGGCGAGCATTGGGTGCATGTGGACAGCATGTTCGCCAAGCTCGAGGGCAAGAAACCCGGCCAGAAGAAGGCCGAGGTCGAGGCCGGCGTGCCCGCGGGCCGCTTCGCGGTGCCCGCCGATCTGACCGGAATGGCGGTTTTTCTCGCCTCGTCCGAGGCCGATTACATCGTCTCGCAGACCTATAACGTGGATGGCGGCCAGTGGATGAGCTGAAGACGGAGGCGCGCGCGATGCGACTGAGCAACGACACCCTGAAAGACCTTCCGGACGGCATCGAGGGGCCGCGCTACGACCGGTCCGGGCTGACCCCCGGCATCGTGCATATCGGGCTCGGCAATTTTCACCGCGCGCACCAGGCGTGGTATCTGCACCGGCTGATGCAGGCGGGCCTGGCGCATGACTGGGCGATCATCGGCGCCGGCGTGCGCGCGCCCGACGCCGCCATGCGCGAAAAGCTTCTGGCGCAGGATTGCCTGACCACGCTCATCGAACTCGACCCCAAAGGCATCCGCGCCGAGGTCACCGGCAGCATGATCGACTTCCTGCCCATCGCCGTGGACAACGCGCCCCTGATCGCGCAGATAGCCGATCCCGCCATCCGCATCGTGTCGCTGACCGTGACCGAGGGCGGCTATTACCGCGACGCCGCCGATGGCAGCTTCGCCGCGGCGCATCCCGACATGGTGCACGATATCGCGCACCCCGCGACCCCGCGCACCGCCTTCGGCGCCATCGTGGCCGCCCTTGCCCAGCGGCGGGCGGCGGGCCACGGCCCCTTCACCGTGCAGAGCTGCGACAACCTGCAGGGCAATGGCGATATCGTGCGCGACACGGTGCTGTCGCTGGCGCGCGGCACCGATCCGGGGCTCGCGGACTGGATCGCCGCAGAGGCGACCTTCCCCAACTCGATGGTCGATTGCATCGTCCCCGCGACCGGCCCGTCGGAAATCGCCCGCGCGCAGGCGCTGGGGATCGACGACGCCGCCCCCGTCACCCACGAGAATTTCCGCCAATGGGTGATCGAGGATGCCTTCTGCGCGGGCCGCCCGCCCTGGGAAGAGGCCGGCGCGACGCTGACCAACGACGTTCACACCTACGAATCGATGAAGCTGCGGCTCCTGAATGCCGGGCACCAGGTCCTGTCCAACGCGGGCGAGGTGCTGGGCGTCGAGACGATCTCGGGCTGCATGGCCCATCCGCTGATCGGGCCTTACTTCGCCAAGGTGCTGACCGAGGAGGTCGCGCCGCATGTGCACGCGGTGCCCGGCATGACGCCCGAGGCCTATATCGAGCTGATCGCCGCGCGATTCGCCAATCCCAAGATCCGCGACACCGTGCGCCGCGTGGCCTTCGACGGCGGATCGCGGCATCCGGGCTTCGTGCTGCCGACGCTGCGCGACGCGGTGGCGGCGGGCACGCCGGCGGAGGGCCTCGCGCTGGTCGAGGCGCTCTGGGCGCGGATGTGCGCGGGCACGCGCGCCGACGGCTCCGTGATCGAACCCAACGATCCCGACTGGGACGTCCTGCAGGCGACGGCGCTGGCGGCGCGCGACGATCCGGGCAAGTGGCTGGCGCAGACGCAGTATTACGGCACCCTCGGTGAGGCGCCCGCCTTCGCGGAGGCCTTCGGGCGGCATCTTACCGCGCTCTGGCGGGATGGCTGCGAGGCGACGCTGCGCGCCTATCTGGGTTAGGAAACGGGCACGGGAATTCGGCACCGGAATTCGGCACGGACCGGCCCCTCCGGCGGCGAATCGCCCAACGCCCGCCGCAGCCTCCCGCGCCCCAGACCAAAGTCCCACAGACGCCCCGCCCCGCGGCGCGTAGCGTGATCGGACAACAATCCCGGAGGAGAAATAAATGGCCTGGACCAAACCCGTCATCCGCGAAATCGAGTGCGGCATGGAAATCAACATGTACGGCCCCGAGGGCGAAGACCGCGGCACCGACCCGCTGTTCTGAGACGGCCATCGCGGAGAATTTCCATGAGCCTCCGCGCCATTATTCTCGGGGCAGCCGCCGGTGGTGGGCTGCCCCAATGGAATTGCGGTTGCGAGATGTGCAATCTCGCGCGGCGCGGCGAAATCCCGCCGCAATCGCAATCCTCCATCGCCGTCTCGGCCAACGGGGCCGATTGGGCGATCATCAACGCCTCGCCCGATCTGCGTGAACAGCTGGCCCGCGCCCCGGCCCTGCATCCGACCGGTCTGCGGGAAAGCCCCGTGCGCGCGGTGCTCGTCACCAATGGCGATATCGACCATATCGCGGGGCTTCTGACCCTGCGCGAACAGCAGCGTTTCACGCTGTTCGCCACGCGGGAAATCCATGCCGTCCTGGCCGCCAACCCGGTCTTTGACGCGCTGAACCCCGATTTCGTGACCCGCACCACCATCGCGCTCGACACACCTTTCGAACTGGTGCCGGGGGTGATCGCCACGCTCTATGCGGTGCCGGGCAAAGTGCCGCTCTACCTCGAAGGGGACACCGTCGAGACCGAGCTCGAGGGCGAGCAGACCGTCGGCGTCGCGCTGCAGGGCGCGGCCTCCAGCGTGCATTACATTCCCGGATGCGCGGCGCTGCGGGACGATCTCAGGGCGCGGCTCGACGGGGCGGATGCGGTGCTCTTCGACGGCACGCTCTGGCGCGACGACGAGATGATCGCGGCGGGGCTCAGCCAGAAGACCGGCGCGCGGATGGGACACATGTCCATGTCGGGGCCCGAGGGCTCCATCGCGGCCTTCGCGGGGCTGCGCGTCGGTCGGAAGATCTTTGTCCACATGAACAACACGAACCCGGTCTGGAACCCGGCCTCGCCGGAGCGCGCGGAGGCCGAGGCCGCGGGCTGGCGTATCGCCGAGGACGGGTGGGAGAGCGAGCTGTGACAGCCACGAAAGCAGAATTCGAGGCGCGGCTGCGCCAGATCGGCGCGGAGCGCTATCACGACAAGCACCCCTTTCACGCCATGCTGCATTCGGGCGGCTGCACGCCGGATCAGGTCCGCGCCTGGGTCATCAACCGCTTTGCCTATCAATCGGCGATCCCCCGGAAGGACGCGGCCTTCATGAGCCGCGTGGACGATCCGGCGCTGCGCCGCGCCTGGCGGTCCCGCATCGAGGATCACGACGGCACCGCCGAGAACGAGGGCGGCATCGAACGCTGGCTGCGGCTGGCCGATGCGGTGGGGCTCGACCGGGATTACGTGGCCGTCAAGACCGGGATCCTGCCCGCGACCACCTTCGCGGTCGAGGCCTATGTGCGCTTCGTCCGCGACAAGTCGCTTCTGGAGGCCGTGGCGGCCTCGCTCACCGAACTCTTCGCGCCGAAGATCCATGCCGACCGGATCAAGGGCCTTCTGGCGCATTACGAGTTCGCCGACGACACCAGCCTGTCCTATTTCCGCAAGCGGCTGGACGAGGCCCCGAAGGACGTGGCCTTCGGGCTGGGCTGGGTTCTCGATCATGCCGATACGGCGGAAAAGCAGGATGCCGCGGCGCAGGCGCTGATCTTCAAGACCGACGTGCTCTGGGCGCAGCTCGACGCGCTCTATTCGGCCTATGTGACGCCCGCGCGCATTCCGCCCGGCGCCTGGCAGCCCGGCACCCATCTGCGCGTGCCCGAGGCGCGCGCGTCATGAGCCTCTCCGCCGACACCGTGCCCGCGCTGCCGCGCGGCGTGCGCCTGCACCACGACCATGTCCGCGACCGCTGGGTGCTGCTGGCGCCGGAACGCACGATCAGCCTCGATCCGGTGGGCCATGCGATCCTGTCCGAGGTCGACGGCACGACGCCTTTCGGCGGCATCGTCGACACGCTGGCCGCGAAATACAGCGCCCCCGCCGCGCAGATCGCCACCGATGCGGGCGAGTTCCTGCAGGGGCTCGCGGACCGGCGCATCGTGGATTTGCGGCCATGAGCATTCCCGCACCCATGGCCATGCTCGCGGAGCTGACGCATCGCTGCCCGCTCTCCTGCCCCTATTGTTCGAACCCGGTGGAGTTGACCCGCAAGGAGGCGGAGCTGACGACCGGGGACTGGCTCGACGCCTTCCGCCAGGCCGCCGAGCTGGGCGTGCTGCAATTGCACCTGTCGGGCGGCGAGCCCGTCAGCCGCCGCGACCTGCCCGAGCTGGTGGCGGGTGCGCGGGCGGCCGGGCTTTATACCAACCTCATCACCTCGGGGATCGGGCTCGGCGAGGCGCGGCTCGATGCGCTGGAGGCGGCGGGGCTCGACCACGTCCAGCTGTCGCTACAGGGCACCGATGCGGCGATGGCCGACCGGATCGGCGGCTACCGGGGCGGCTTCGACCGCAAGATGCAGGTCGCGGGCTGGATGAAGGAGCGCGGGATCCCCATGACGCTCAACACCGTGCTGCACCGGCAGAACCTGCACCAACTGCCGCGCGCCATCGAGATGGCGCAGGAGATGGGCGCGCGGCGGATCGAGGTGGCAGTGGTGCAGTTCCATGGCTGGGCGCTGCCCAATCGGGCCGCGCTGATGCCCACCCGCGCGCAATCGGACGAGGCCACGCGGATCGTGACCGAAGCGCGCGCGCGGCTGAAGGGCAAGCTGGTGCTCGATTACGTGCCCGCGGATTACCACACCGAGAAACCCAAACGCTGCATGGGGGGCTGGGGCATGGTGGGGTTGAACATCACGCCCGAAGGCACCGTGCTGCCCTGTCACGCCGCCGAGACCATCCCGCATCTGCGCTTCGAGACCATCCGCGAGACACCGCTGCGCGACATCTGGTATGACAGCGCCGCCTTCAACGCCTATCGCGGGGATGCGTGGATGCAGGAGCCCTGCCGGTCCTGCGATCTGAAGAAGGTCGATTTCGGCGGTTGCCGGTGCCAGGCCATGGCGCTGGCAGGCGATCCCGCCGCGACCGATCCGGTCTGCCGCAAATCGCCTCTGCATGCGGAGATCCAGAGCTGCGCCGAGGAAGTCGCGACCAGCGCCACGGCGGATTTTTCCTACCGCATGATGTGACGCTGTGCTGCCCGGTGACGTTCGAAGACGCGGCACCGACCGGGGGCTCGCAGGCCAGGGGCGCCCCCCAGCGCGGGCGATTGGCGCTGGATCGCGTGTGCCCTGGCCCGCCCCGTGGGCATTCCGACCGCCTGATGGCGCGGCCGACATCGAGGACCGATCATGATCCGACATCTCGTCTTTCTGAAATACGCCGACACGGTTTCGCAGGACGCGAAAGACGCGCTGATGGGCGATCTCGCGGCTCTTGCGGACGCACTCGACGGCATCGAGGCCTTCTGCGCGCGGCCGAACATATCGCCGGAGACGCCGCTCACGCATGGCCTGTCCGAAATGTTCTGGATCGATTTCCGCGACGCCGCGGCGCGCGATGCCTATCTCGCGAACGAGACCCATAAGACCATCGGCGCGCGGCTCCTGGCCAGCCTTGAGGGCGGGACCAACGGCATCTTCGTCTGCGACGTCGCTTTGTGAAGCTGTGGCCGGGCACCGGGCGCGCCGCAGGCCCGCGCCTGGCAGCGCCCTAACGAAAGGCTGTCGGAGCGGCCAATTTTTGACAAAGATCCCAATCTTCGCGCTGAAAAATACAATTAAATCAATGCGGCATTGGCAAGCCTCTATTTTTTGGCGGCGTATTTCGCCAAAGAGTCGGGTATCAGAACGCCAAACTTTTCTGGCCGAGCAAACTGGAGGGAGAAGCCGCAAAATCCACGCATGAAAAAAGCCGCCCCGAGGGACGGCTTCTTGGCATTCATTTATGTAGTGAAAAGTCTACAAGTCAGCCCGACGATAGAATGCTGCGTTCAGGAGATTGCGCGGAACAATTGTTGAGACTCCATTCTCGCGGAGCCGCTTACTCATCGCCTTCGCCGATATTCCTCGTTCGTTCGCGAGATCTCCGAGTTTCACATAACGCTTCTTGAAGCGTTCAACCTCGGCAGGTGCGTAGCGGTGCTTGGCCTTGCCCTTTGAGTTCCTAATTTCGACCGCTTTCAGGAAAGGTTGGCCATCCCGATCCAAGTTTTTGCGAAGTTGGGAAGGGCCTGAAGAGAAAATCTCCAGCTCGTTTGCAACCTCTCTGGCCGAAAGACCGGATTGTTCGTCCGCCCTATCGACGGCACTTCTTACCTCAGACGGATCAACAAGAACCGAACGAAAGCCATTCTCAAGGTCAAGAAGCTCGATATTCGAGAGTTGACCATCAAGGACCATGCGCACAATGTCTACGACTGGTACCCGAACCAATTCTGAAGCGGTGATTACGTCGATCATCTGCTGGTCAGGGGCCGAAACTTCACGCCCGTGACGTCGGAACTTCGAAAGGAATGCTTCGATATCCTCAATCGCGACATTGGTTAGTACGCCACCATGAAACCGCTCCGATGTGACGAGCTGAGGCAAGATCCCCTCCCTAACCAGGAGCTCTGCCTGCCTGCGATTACAGTTCAAGTACTTGGGGACTTGCTTCACCGGGATTGAGTGCTTGATCTTCTGTACAAGAATTCCAGCCTGCCTGGCGTCTGCGGTGCTCCATGGGTCGACGTCTTGCTCTTCCTGCTCCTGAATAAGGCCGCTCCGAACAAGCGCACGACTGAGCGTCTTGGGATGCAATCCACTCTCTCGGGAAAGACTCGACACTGAATGCCGTCGACGCTGCGTTACGCACTCTCCGAAAAGCCGTGTTCCTGGTCCAATCGGAAACGCATCGAGAATGTGTTCCCGGAGAACGTGCCGGATCGGGCCTCGGTCCTGTCCACCTTTGTTGAATTGAAGCCATTGATAGAGTCGACCGAAAATCGCCTGCGGCCCTCCGCCACGTGCATATTTTCCGGCTGACTTTCTCTGGATCTGATCAAGTGCGGCCCTGATACCTTTGACGCCCTGTGAGGTCGCCTCGAAACCGACGGCTCCAGCGCAGTGCCAGTCGGCTGGGACCAAACGATCCAAGTCGCAATGCGCCCCATATTCCATGCAAGCACCAAGCATTTCGCATGCTTTCGCCGCTTGATCGATGGGCTGCTCGTCGAGCCACATGGGGCCCGACGCGCCAGCAAGCCGGCGCTCCACATATTCTTGAAGCTCTGAATGCATCATTGCCCCAGCGGCCGGCACCTGCTGCTTCAGAGCCCAATCTTCGGGTGCAACTATCTCCATGTCCTGAAACTGCTCGGAAAAGTTTTCCCGGGGTCTTCGTAAAACCTCACAGCCATGACGATGACAGGCCCGAACGGTACGGAACATCCAGCTCAAGCGACCGACACGCATTCCAAGGCTTGCACCCTCTGTGTCACGGTCTTCAAGAAGGCACTGAGGGCAATAGCTGACTTGCGTGCGACACATAAACAGCGAACTGAAACACTCCCCGCGGTGAGACAGATTGCGGTCACCTTCTCTCCGGATGCAGCACTTCTCAATACGCGCCTCCGGGACACCGGTCAGGTCGGCAAGCCGCGTCACGCCATATTCCGTACCATCGACGACGTCTTGCCTGCTCAGTTGAATCAAACTCAGAAAATAGTGGCTGCTCATGTTGGCGTGATAGCGCGCGATCCGCGCTGTCCATGAGACAAGCGTCTCGTGGGGCATAAGGGGAAGGACGGGCACCAAGTGCATTGTGTCACCCCCTATCCAGCTTTTTGCGCTGCCGCTGAATACGAGCGGATTCATACTCGTCGGCTTGCTGGTCGAGCCTGATATCGAGCCAGTCGTGCGCCAAGAAAACATTGTTTTCCGGGGAACACCCCTCTTGCATTGCCCAGGCTTCAGAAAAGTGGCTGAGACTAAGCGTGCGATCACCGTCGTAGAGCGCGCATTCGATCGCGTTGATCACCGTCTCCACGGCCCTACCGAAGCGCTTTCGACTTGCATGGATAAGCCGGGCTGGGAGGTCATCTGGAAGCTTCAGACGCATGCTGACCGCGTCACAGTAATCCTCGATCAGGCCTGTGACGTTTCCCTCGTCCGCACCAAACTCGAGATCGCCAGGCATGATCTTTGTGAAACGCCGGTCGACCTGAACATCGAAGTTCGTGATTTCTGCAAGGCGCTCAGTTCCACTCAGGATTGGGATTACTGCTCCGGGACCCTGCATCAATGACTTGATCATCCGGAGTGTGTGTTCCGTCTCACTCGCAGATTTTGCCAGGATGAGGTCATGGGCCTCGTCAATCCACAGGACGACCTTGCCCTCACGCGCCAGCCTGAAGCGCACCAGATCCCAGATATCAGCGGTAGGCGTCTTATCCCGCACATCGCTCAGTCCAAGCTGTGCCAAAATGGCTCGACCAACGCTTTTGAGACTGGCCGGGCTTGGAACTTCGACCTTCAAGTATCGCGGCCTCTCGGTTTCAGGGTTGAACCCCAAAACAGATGTTTCCTCGAGGACGTACCTGACGGCAGTCGTCTTTCCACCGCCAGGAGCCTCAATCAAAGCGATCCCCTTGGTCTCCTGAGTGTGCCCGTCGCGAACGGGCACTGGAAGTTGATTTCCATCGTGATCGACAGTGAGAAGACGATCGAGCTGACGGCGGAGTTTTACGTCGCGCTCCGTCTGGACGTGCAAGGACCGTAGCCTTTGCACCGCAGAGACGACGTTGCGGGAATCGCCCATCACTCTGCCCCTCCCTTTTTGGAAACGAGCCAGGACTTCGATCTCTGGCCCCCGGGAACTACGCGCCTTTAAGTTTCTTCGTCTTTGGTTGTTGGATGTCACCGAGAACTGACCCGGCATTGTCACCGAGAACTGACCCGCCCTTTCGTTATGTTTGCTGGTTCATGATGGGGTCAATGCTGGT